>NZ_JBITIY010000014.1:0-271064 GCF_044459385.1 Streptomyces sp. NPDC050287
CATGTGGGGGGAGTGGAAGGCGTGGCTGACGTCGAGACGTGTCGTCTTGCGGCCCTGGGCCGCGAAATGGGCGGCGACGGCGTCGGCGGCGTCCGCGTCACCGGACACGACGACGGACCGCGGCCCGTTCACCGCCGCGAGGTCCAGGCCCTGGCCGAGACCGTCGAGCAGGGAACGGACCTCCTTCTCCGTGGCCTGGAGGGCGAGCATGGTCCCGTCGGTGCGGGCGGCGTTCATGTAGCGTCCGCGGGCGGCGACCAGGCTGACGGCGGCGTCGAGGTCGAGGACGTCCGCGGCGTGGGCGGCGGAGATCTCGCCGATGGAATGCCCGATCAGGTAGTCGGGGGCCAGTCCGTGGTGTTCCAGGGTGCGGAAGAGCGCTATCTGGAGGGTGAACAGTGCTGCTTGGGTGTACTGGGTCTGCCGCAGCAGTTCCGGCGCGCTGTTCCACATCACGTCGTGCAGCGGCCGGTCCAGGATCTCGTCGAAGCGGTCACATACGGTGTCGAAGGCGCGGGCGAATTCGGGGAGGGCGTCGTAGAGTTCGCGGCCCATGCCGACGCGTTGGCTGCCCTGGCCGGTGAAGAGGTAGGCGGTTTTGCCGGTGGTGACGGTGCCGGTGGTGAGGTGCGGGCTGCCGTCGCCGTCGGCCAGGGCGGTCAGTGCGGTCAGCAGGTCCTGGGGTGAGCCGCTGGAGATGACGGCGCGGTGGTCGAAGCGGGTGCGGGCGGCGAGTTGGTGTGCTGTCCGTGTCAGGTCGGTGTCGGGCCGGTCTTGGACGAACGCGGCCAGTTGTCGGGCGTGGTCGCGCAGGGCGCCGGTGTTTTTGGCGGACAGCAGCCAGGGCAGGGGCGGTAGTTCGGGTGTGTCGTGTTCGTCGGGTGTGGCTTCCTCGATGACGACGTGGGCGTTGGTGCCGCTGATCCCGAACGAGGAGACGCCCGCCCGCCGCGGCCGGCCCTCCTCGCGACCCGGCCCCCACTCGACCTCCTCCCCAAGGAGCCGAACCGTGCCGTCGGTCCAGTCGACGTTCTCGGTGGGGCGGTCGGCGTACAACGTGCGAGGCAGGAGACCGTGGCGCAGGGCCATGACCATCTTGATGACGCCGCCGACGCCGGCGGCGGCCTGGGCGTGTCCGATGTTGGACTTCAACGAGCCCAGCCACAACGGGTGTTCGGGTGACCGTGCCCTCCCGTACGTGTTGAGGATGGCCTGGGCCTCGATGGGGTCGCCCAGGACCGTGCCCGTGCCGTGGGCCTCCACGGCGTCGACTTGGTCCGGCGTCAGTTCGGCGTCGGCGAGGGCCTGTCGGATGACGCGTTCCTGGGAGGGGCCGTTGGGTGCGGTGAGGCCGTTGCTGGCGCCGTCCTGGTTGACGGCGGTGCCGCGGATCACGGCCAGTACGGGGTGGCCGTTGCGGCGGGCGTCGGAGAGCCGCTCGACGAGGAGCAGCCCGACGCCTTCGCTCCAGCCGGTTCCGTCGGCGTCGGCCGAGAAGGCCTTGCACCGGCCGTCCGGCGACAGCCCCTGCTGCCGACTGAACTCCACGAACATACCGGGGCTCGACATGACCGTCGCGCCGCCGGCGAGGGCGAGCGAGCATTCGCCGCTCCGCAGGGCCCGCGCCGCCAGATGCAGTGCGACCAGCGACGACGAGCACGCCGTGTCCACCGTCAAGGCGGGTCCTTCGAATCCCAGCGTGTAGGCGATCCGCCCGGACGCCACACTGCTGAATTGCCCGGTGAGCAGATACCCGTCGACTCCCTCCGCCGGATCCGACAGCCTCGGCCCGTACTCGAGCCCGTACGTGCCGGCGAAGACGCCGGTGTCGCTGCCGCGCAGGGTGGTGGGGTCGATCCCGGCGCGCTCGAACGTCTCCCAGGCCGTCTCCAGCAGCAGCCGCTGCTGGGGGTCCATCGCGAGGGCCTCGCGGGGGCTGATACCGAAGAACGCCGGGTCGAACTCGCCGGCCTCGTAGAGGAATCCGCCGTGCTGGGTGCTGGACTTGCCGATGGCGGCGGGGTCCGGGTCGTAGAGGTCGTCGTCCCAGCCGCGGTCCCGCGGGAACGGTCCGATGGCGTCCGTGCCCTCCGAGACCAGCCGCCACAGATCCTCGGGGGAGGAGACCCCGCCGGGATAACGGCAGGCCATCCCCACGACCGCGATCGGCTCACCGGGCGTCGCCGCCGCTCGGGCCGTGGCGGAAGCCCCCGCGGACCCGAACCCCGGCCTCGACTCCGCCCCCGATCCCGACTCGAAACCGTACCCGGGTTCGTAGAGCAAGCCGTGCAGATGGTCGGCCAGCGCCTCCGGGGTCGGGTGGTCGAAAGCGGCGGCCACGGGGAGCCGTACGCCGAGGAGCTGGATCAGCCGGTTGCGCAGTTCCACGGCCGCCGCCGACTCCAGACCCAGATCCCGGAACGTCCGCTGGTCCCCGGCGACGGCATCGCCCGGATCCGTCCCGTCCCCGGCGACGTCGGCCGTCTGCGCCCGTACGAGATCGAGCAGCGCGCGCCGCCGCTGCTCGGCCGGCCGCGCGTCCAGCTCCCTCCGCAGTGGCGGGACCGGTTCCGCACCGGCCGCGACCTCGGTCAGGTCGGCGCGCTCGTCGTCGGCCCCGTACTCGGGCAGAGCCAAAGGGGCCACCGCCGCGTCGGGAGCCGGAGCGGCCGCCTCCACCGGCACACCATGGACGTACAGTTCCGCACACGCCGACTGCAACGCGGCCTCGGCGTCCCGTCCCCGCGTGAGTGAACCGATCACCGCGCCTCGGCGGGTCCCGGCGTCCTCCAGGATCTCCTGGACGGCCATCCTCAGTGCCGGATGCGGTCCCGCCTCAAGGAACACCTGGTGTCCGTCGGCGAGCAGCGACCGCACCGCCGCCTCGAAGCGCACCGGGGTGCGCAACTGCCGGGCCCAGTAAGCGCCGTCCAGCTGTTCCGGGTCGAGCGGCCCGCCGGTGGCGGACGAGTAGAAGGGGATCCGGGCCTCGGCCTCGGGACGCACCGTGCGCAGGCCCGCCGTAAGCCGGTCCATGATCGCGTCGACCTGGCGTACGTGCACGGGGAAGTCGGCGGGGATGCGCCGGGCCCGTACACCGTCCTCCTCCAGCGCCGTCAGAAGTCCGGCCAGGGCGTCCGCGTCGCCGGAGACGGTCACCGAGCCGGGGCCGTTGACCGCCGCGATGTCCACGCGGTCCGCCCACGGGGCCAGCCGGGCCCGCGTCTCGGCCTCCGGCAGCAGCACCGCGACGATGCCCCAGCGGCCGGAACGGTCCTCGGTCAGGGCGGCACCCCACACCACCGCGACCCGGAGGGCGTCCGGCAGCGACAGCGCGCCGCAGGCGTGGGCGGCGGCCATCTCGCCGATGCTGTGCCCGACCACCGCGGCCGGCTCCACACCACGGGACCGCCACACCGCCGTGAGCGAGATCATCACGGAGACCAGGGCGGGCATCACCACGGCGGCCGACTCCAGGGGCGGTGCCCCCTCGGAGCCCCGCAGCACGTCGGTCAACGACCAGTCCACCAGCGGCGTCAGAGCAGCCTCGCAGGCCTCGACCGACTCCCGGAAGACCGGGTCCTCGTCGAGCAGGTCGGCCGCCATGCCCGCGTAGTGGGCCCCGACTCCCGGGAAGACGAAGACGGGCCCGGCGGCGCCGCCCGCGTCCGCCGACAGGCCGAGGTGCAGCCCGTCGGCGGTGCCGCCCGCGGCGAGCACGCGCAGTGTGGCCAGGAGGTCGTCGCGGTTCCGGCCGACGACCGCGGCCCGGTGGCCGGCGGCCGTGTCCGCCGCGCGAAGGGAGGCACCCGCGGCGGCGGGGGACAGCGACGGTGACGCGTCCAGCAGCTCGGCCGCGGCGGCGGCCCGCGCCCTGAGCGAGGCCGGTCCGGGCGCCGATACCGGCCACAGCACGACGGGAAGGGGCTGAGCAGTCATCGTCTACCGTCTCCGAGTTTCGGTGATACGGGTGTTGAGGCGTCGAGGAGTTCTTGGAGGGGGCCCGGGCAGGGGTTCCCTTGGGGCCCCGGAGTCCCGGAGTCCCGGAGCCCCGGAGTCCCGGAGTCCCGGGGCCGAGTCCCGGGCTCCCTGGGTTTTGGGGTCCCGGAGTCCTGAAAGTCGGGTCTCGGTGTCCGGGTGTCCGGGTGTCCGGGACTCCGGGGCTCCGGGGTATGGGCCCCGGGCTCCGCGATCCCGGCGTCGGGAGGCGCGCTCCGTCAGCTCCGCCCCACCCCGGCCGTCGCCGAAAGGAGCGACCCGACGAGGCGGAGGGTGAACGTGGGGGACTCGCGGTGGAAGAAGTGGCCGCCGGGCAGCGTGAACACCCGGCAGTCCGCGCTGGTGTACCGCTCCCACTCATGCGCCTCTTGGGAGGTCAGCAGCGAGTCGGCCGACCCGGTCAGCACACGCAGCGGAACGGGCAGCGGCACCGACAATGGCCCGGACTCCGAGGCGGGACGACTCTGCGCGAGCCGCAGGTCGTCACGGAGCAGCGCGGTCATGCGGTGCAGCCACTGCGGATACTGCAGCATCTGGTCGGGCATCCCACCGAGGTCGCGCATCCACCGGGTCAGCTCGTCGTCGGAGACCTGTGCGGCGGGGACCTGGTGGCGCGGCGCGTGCGGAGGCGGACAGGCCCCGACAAGGAGCTGTTCCGGCAGCCGCCGCCCGAGGACGAACCGCCGCCGGGTCAGGGCGTACGCGATCATCCCGCCCAGGCTGTGGCCGTACAGCGCGAACGGCTGACCGAGCAGCGGGTCGAGGGCGTCGTCGAGGTCGTCGACGAGCTGGTCGAAGTCGTGGACTCGCGGCTCCCGGGCCCGATGCTCCCGCCCGGCCAGCTGCACCGGTATGACCGCCACCGAACTGCCCAGCGCGGTCTGCCATTGGGCGAACGAGGAAGCGGCGCCGCCCGCGTGGTGGAAGCACAGCAACCGCAGCGCGGCCGGGTCGGGGTCCCGTTGCCGGGGCAGCAGGTAGGGCGAGTGCCCCACGATTCCCGTCATGTCCCGGCCCCCTGCACCGTCAGTTCGTAGATGTCGTGCAGGCTGGTCGCCTCCAGGACCCCGGGCATGGACACCCGGTGCCCGGTCTCCCGCTCGATGGCGGTGAGCAGGGTCAGCAGGTGCAGCGAGTCCCAGCCGGGCAGTTCGTCGAAGCCGCCGCGGACGGTCTCCGGGGTCAGGGAGAGTCCGATTTCGCCGTGGACGAGTGCGAGGAATTCGTCGATGTTTCTCACTGGTTCAGCCCTCCCAGGCTCAGGGTCAGCCGGATGTGCTCCGGCGGTTCGGCGATCTCCGCCAGGTCGTGCCGGAAACGGACCGCCCCGGAGGCCCCGGCAGCCCCGGATACCCCGGCAGCATCAGAAGCGCCGGAGGCCGATCCGTCGGAGTCCGATGCCCCGGAAGCCGACGCCCCGGAGGCCGAAGCGGTCCCCACCGGCCGGAATCCGTTCCCGGGATAGAAGCCGCTGACCTTCCCGTTCTTCGCGGTCGGCCGGTACTCGGCCCGTACGGCCCGCAGCCCCTGCTCGCGCGCGTGCCGCAGGACGGCCGAGAGACAGGCCTGTTCGATGCCGCGGCTGAACACCCGGCAACTCAGCAGGAAGTTGTCGATGTGCAGCTCGTCGCCCTCACGGTGGGCCAGGACCGCGCCGACGATGCCGTTGTCACCGAACCGGTCGGCGGACCGGATCGTGAGCACCAACGCCCCCGCCGTGGACGCCAGTTCGGCCACGGCAGCCGGCTGCAGCCGCCGCGTCGTCAGGTTGAACTGGTTGGTACGCAGGGTGAGTTGGGAGACCCGACCGATGTCGGGTCCCTCGGCGTCCGCGAGCCGCACCCGCACGTCCAGCTCGCGCAGGTAGTCGTCGAGCGAGGAGAAGCCGTCCAGGAAATCCTTGCGGTCCAGCTCCTCGCGGTAGCGCGCGGGCCGCTTGAGGTCGTCGGCCGTGATGTCCCGTACGTCGAACCAGCCGTCCCGCAGCACCTTTTCGACGTGCAGCGCCGGATCGTCGTCGAGGCGTACCACCGCCGTGTCGGGCAGCTCGCGGACGACGAGACCGCACTCGTAGGGGCTGTCGTCGGCGAAGACGAAACTGTCGACGCCCACGTTCAGTTCCGCCGCCAGCTCGCGCAGATTGTCGTGCTTGGGACGCCAGTTGGCGACGACCCGCACGAAGTCGTCCTCGCGCAGCGTCATCGCGGGGTGCTCGCGCAGCACCTGGCGCACCGGGTCGAGGTCGTTCTTGCTGACCGCCGCGAGCAGTACGCCCTGCGAGGCGATCTGCTTCGCCGCCTTCTGCAGGGCGCGGAACGCCTCGCCCCGGTAGCTGTCGGCGACCTCGATCCCCTCGATGCCGTCGTCGCCGAGCACTCCACCCCAGACCGTGTTGTCCAGGTCGAGCACCAGGCACTTCTTCGCCCGCCCGGTGAGCCCGCGCAGCAGATGGGCCACCTCACGGGCGTACGCCGCCTGCAGCTGGGGCGACAGCTGCGTCTTGGTGTAGACGCCGAGCCGCGCGTCACGCAGCGGCAGCTCCGCACCGAGCAGCGGGTCGAGGTCCAGGACGGTCAGCGCGGGCCGCTCCTCCATGAGGCGCAGGAGCCGCGCGTTGGCCTCCCGCCAGACCGCGCCGAGCCGGGCCCGGTCGTGCGCCCCGACCAACTGCGCCGACCAGGCACGTGGCAACGGCAGTGTGTTGAGTACGAGGGCTCCCGTGCCGGTGTCGGCGAAGACGGCGGCCATCCGCTCAAGGAGCGCGAGCTTCTCGGCGAACACCCGCTGTACGTCCTCCGGCGTCCACGGCACCGGCACCTCGTCGAACACCATGGACGCGTCGAGCAGGCACACCACCGCGTCCGGGCGGCCGGCGTACAGCTCACTGCGGGGATCCGACAGTTCGAAGACATAGCTGCCGAAGTCGGCGACCTGGGGACTCAACAGAACGCCGTGGCGGGCCAGTTCGACGGTCAAAGGTGCGGTGAGGCCGGACACGGTGCTGTGTCCGGTGAGCGCCACCTTCAGGACCGGCGTGTCCGGATGCTCCTTGAGCACGTCGTCGACGCCGACCCGCGCCAGCAGGTTCCCGGCGCGCCGCACTTCGTCCGGGTTCCCGCTGTCGACCAGGGCTTCGACCAGGCCACGTACCCGTGGATAGCGGGCGGCCACCAGTCCCCGCGCGTGCAGCGACGGCAACGACTCGTCCCCGCCGTCGTCCGGCTCCGCGTCCAGCGTTTCCTGCCCGGCCTTCTCGACCATCCCCAGCTTCCCCCATACGTCGGATACGACGCGGGCCATCGTTGGGGAGACGCCTAAAGCGGCTCTAACAGCGGTCTAGTGCATGAAGTCGCGGCCCGCCGCTGGGGGGTGTCGCATGGAGCAGGCGGCTCGGTGCCGGACCGACGCCGTGGCCTTCGGCCGTCACCCCGCCTCTCGCACTACGGCTTTTGCAGGTGGGCGGCGCCCGCCTCGCCCCGGAGGCCGACCGCCGCGCCGAACCCGGACCAGGCCAAGCACTTCGAGTACCGGCCGGTCGGACAGAGGGAACAGACCGGCGTCATCGGCGTGAGTCGTCCGCGGCCCAGGGACTGCCGTTCGCCACCCATCGTTGCGTGGCGAACGGCAGCCCGGAATCGGGGAGCGGCCGTCATTCCCCTTCGCAGACGCCCTCGACAGCGCACTTCTGGTACAGGTGCGGGTGGGCGACGGTGCCGGCGGGATACTGCTCCAGGTGCGAGGCGAACTCCGGCGTACCGAGCGCTGCACGGAGGTGCCCGGTGGATTTCCAGACCGCGACGTTGGTGAAGAGCCGGCTGCCGCCGATGCCCCGGTACAGCTGCACCGAGAGCAGGCTCCCCGACTTCTTCATGTATTCCGCGTCGTCCGTCCAGGCGGCCAGCACCTCGTCCTCCTTGCCTTCCGGGGCGACGAACGTGTTGATGACGGTGACCGGTCCGGTCTCCTCCTTCTGCTGGTCGCGGAAGTCGGTGGACGCGTCGAGGTGGCCGAACGTGAGCATGATTCCTCCAAGAACTCGCGTGTGGTGAGTTGTGATCAATGGGCGGCCCGGGGTGAGGGGCCAGGCCGCTGTGCCCCGCCCCTGGTGTGCGTTCAGGCGTTGTGCCTGTCGAGGAAGTCGGTGATGAACTGCAGCCACTCGTCGGTCCGCTCCAGCATCGGCAGGTGGCCGGTGGCTATTTCAGCGAGCTGGGCGCCGGGGATGGTCTCGGCGAGGTGCCGGTGCAGGGCAGTGGAGACGAGCCGGTCGTCGGTGGTCGAGACGACCAGGGTGGGGACTTTGAGGCCGGCGAGGTCGTCCCGGACGTCGACCTGGCCGACGAGGTCGGTCTGCTCGGAGCTGCCTTCGGCCGCACCGGCGGCGACGTAGCCGAGGGTCTGCTGCAGTTGCTCGGCCGGCATCGACTCCAGTGCCTGGGTGCCGAGGGCCATCATGAGCTGGAATTCGGCGAGCAGTTCGCGGTCGCCGGACGCGGCGATCTTGCTCCAGACCGAGGAGGCGAGCGCGAGCCGGTTGTCGCGGTGCGGGAAGGCGGCGGTCAGGACGAGTGCGGTGACACGTTCGGGGTGGCGGGTGGCGGCGCGGACGGCGACCGGACCGCCGAGGGAGTAGCCGGACACGGCGAAGCGGTCGAGGCCCTCCGCGTCGGCGGCGGCGACGAGCTGGTCGGCGAGGTCGTCGACGGACAGCGGGGTGGTGGAGCGGGGGGTGTCTCCGCTGCCGGGATAGTCGATGCCGACGACGGTGTGGCGGGCGGCGAGGGCTTCCAGGACGGGGCCGTAGGTGCCGGCCAGGCTGCTGCCGGCGCCGTGGGCGAGGAGCAGGCCGGGGCCGGAGCCGAGGCGGGTGCGGGCGAACGTGGGTGTGGGTGCGGTCTGGGTGCGAGGTGACATGGCCGTCTGCCTTTCGGATGCGCCGATACGCGAGAATCATCCAGTGCGTGTGATTACCCTCCAAGGTCTATCACGCAGGGCGTATGATTTGGGCCTGTGACGTCAATCACACGCGCCGTATGATGTGCGGGTAGGGTGGCGGCATGAAGCAGCCCCTCCACCGCCGTCAGCCGACCCCGGGCAACCCGCGCGTGCAGCGCACCCGCAACCGCGTACTGGCCGTCGCGCGGGAACTGCTGCCGCAGGTCGGACCGGCCGGACTGACCTACGCCCTGCTGGCCGAACGGGCAGACGTCACCCGCCAGACCCTCTACCGGCACTGGCCCACCCGAGCCGCACTGCTCTTCGACCTCGTCCTCGAAGGCCCCGACCTCGGCACCTACCCCGAACCGGGCAGCGACGTGGGTGACGTGGCCACCGCCTGGCTGAAGAGCCTGCGCGCCGGCGTCAGCGTGCCGGCCGTGCGCACCGCGGCCCTGGCCGTCACCGCCCAGGCCGACCACGACCCCGACAGCGCCCGGGCGCTCGTCCGCATCGGCGAAGACCGCTACATCGGCTTCAACAGACTGCTTGAGCCCTCGGGCGTCCAGATCAGCGAAGACCAGTTCACTCTGCTGTACGGGCCCGTCCTCGCCAGGCTCTTCCTCGACCGCGGCCAGGTCACCGACGCCTTCATCGACGCCGTCGTGGCCCAATGGCTCACCATGCTGCGGCGTGCCGACGCACCGCAGGACTCCCAGTAGCAGCCACTGGCTTCATGGAAGCTTCATGTGCTGAGTGGTAGGTGCTTTATGAGCCGGCTGTTGCCTGGCGGTCATGCACGTACTCCTTGTCCCGCCGGTGGACAGCGTTGATCAACCTTTCCGCGGCACCTGACCACGCCGGTTGACCCCACGCTGTCCGGTCCCGTCGTGATCGGCGCGTTCCTTCGTCCGGGGTCGGTGCCGTCGCTCACGGGTCCGCTCCCCGGCCGACTGCCTGCCGACGGGGCCACGTCAGTTACCACGCATAAGCGCGGGATCGTCCTGTCGGCGGCAACTGGCGCGGCCCAGGAGCGACTTACTCGCTCGTACCCTCCAATCGGCCCGCACCGCGCGCACGCCCTCGCGTGGAGGCAGCGGCCTCCATTACCGCGGAGAACCAGCGCCGTCCTGCGCAGGCCCTGCCCAGCCTGGCGACCGCGCCACGACGCACGCGCACACGATCTGACTCGCACTCAGAACGAAGAGGAGCCCTGGAATGAACCTGCGACGGAACATCTCGCGTCGGAGGATGATCGAAGGGGCATCGGCCGCGGCGCTCGTCACGGCGGCTGCGGCCACGGTGCCTGCTGCGATGGCCAGTCCGGAGGCGGCAGCGTCCGGGCCGGGGATGCCGACGGGCAACTGGCGTATCGACACCCACGCGCACTACTCGCCCGACGTGTACAACGACTACCTGAAGCGCTACGGCCTTCTCGGGGCCATTACCGGGGCGTACGGTCCGTGGTCGGTCGATCGGCACCTGGCCTTCATGGACCAGTACCGGATCCAGGCCGGCGTCCTGTCGTTCGGTGACCTCCAGGTCACCGTCGGCCCGGTCGACGACCAGCACGCCACCGCCGCGCGGTCAACGACTACGCCCGCGACCTCGTGCAGACCCGCGGTGACCGGTTCGGGATCTTCGCGGTCACCCCGATGCCCGACATCGAGGGCTCGGTGGCCGAGGTGGACCGCGCGCTCGGCGAACTGGATCTCGACGGCATCTGCCTGCTCACCAACTACAAGGGCACCTACCTGGGGGATCCTTCCTTCGCGCCTCTGTACGAGATCCTCAATGACCGCGGTGCCTACGTCTACCTCCACCCGACAGGTCCGGAGGTCAACCCGGCCCCGAAGCTCTGCTTCGGCCCCGACATCCCGGCCAGGGCGACCTCGGAGATCAGCCGGGCGCGGCGGCGTTCGGTGTCGGCGAGGGCTGCCGCCAGCTCGACCGTCGACATCGCCACCATGGCGGCGCGGCACCCGGCAGACCGCATCGGCGTCATCGTCAACTCCCTGCGCACCGCCGCCGACCTGATGCGCCGCATGGAACGTGCCGGCCTGGTCTTGTCGGACGTCAGTCGTAGGCTGTTCTGGGAAAACAAGGGGGAGACGATGATTGACTACCGCAAGGCAACCGTTCCGGTGTGGACGCTGGCGACTGGTGACGTCCGCGTGCCCGCATTGACCGGAGACAAGCCGATGACGGCTGAGCGCTTGGGTGAACTGCGCAGCGTGCTGGCCGCCCTTGCCGACGAGCCGATCGCCACACTTGAGCTACATCCGCTGCCCGACAAGCTCGACCGCAGCCGAGGCATCCCGCTCGATGCCGTGAGTCCCCTGGCACAGCACTTGTCGCAGCTCGTCACGCAGTCAGCACGGAGTTCCTCCACGGCGACCGCTGCCGGCGAAGGCCTGTATCGCATGGTGGTTCCGGCGAAGGTCGCCGCCCAGTTCGGTCAGGGCATCGTTCGCCCGATGGCGGCGAAGGGAGCGGCCGGTGACATCTACGGTGCACTCGTGAACTCGACGACGGGCCGCATCGCCGCCGGCGCGAAGTTCGTGCCGGTCGGCAAAGCGGCGGCAGCGGGCGCGGTCGGTGGAGCCGGTGCGACAGCCGGCGTCGCGGCCGCCGGCAGCGCGGCGCTCACCGTGGCCGCGCCGCTCGTGCTCATGGCTGTGGCGGTGGGGGTGAGCGCGAATGCCGACTCCAAGCGCCAGGAGGCCATCGAACGCATCACAGAACTGCTGGAGCAACTGCACGATCAGAAGCTCGATGACGAGCGCAGCGAACTCGACGGCTGTCGCGATGCCATCGACAAAGCCACCGCCATTCTGCTCGACCAAGGCAAGCTCGGTGTCTCGCTGGGACTGGACTCGGCAGTGCATGCAATCAACACGGCGCTGGGCCGCGCTGACCGTCGCCTGGCCCAGTGGCAGAGCGCACTCGACAAGTTGCCCGACGGCGAGGCCGTCGAGATCGGCACGCTGACCAAGTCGTTCCCCGGAGTCGACGAGGATGGCGGCACCTTCCGCGCCCACCTCGAACTCGCCGCCCTGGCCATTGCGCTGAAGCGGCGGGTCAATGTCCTGCAGGCCGTCGAGCATGCCCAGAACGACGCTGACAACCTTTTCGAGAACTTCACCCGCGCACTCAAGCGCGACCAGCAGCGCCTCGACGAACTGGAGTCGGGTATCGCCGGGGTCCTGGTACGCCTGTCGGCGCTGGAGCTGGCACGCCCGAACGGTTTGCGACCCGTCTTCACGACCGGTGAAGTAGATCGCCTGATGCGCGCGACACACCGGATTCACCAGCTGGGTGACGGCGTCACGGTCAACAGCCGCACGACAGACGTGGCGATTGAGATCGCCCGCGACAAGGACGGCTCGGTGGTCGTGTTCCCTGCGCTGCCCGCGTAGGCGTGTGCGCCCTCGCACTCCCTTGGTGAGTGGTACGGGGCATTCCGCACCGAAACCTGGGCCGTACGGGGAGTTGATGCAAAATGGCATGGTGTCAAGTCTCCGCAGCGACCCTCGCACCTCCGCTGCCGTACGCGGCAGCGGCTGGGTCAGCAACTCACCGCAAGCCGAACAGTTACTGACCCAACTGGGCCCGGGCGAACGGGTCGAGTTGCTGTTCACCACTCTCCGCTTCCACGGCGCACTGACCCGTCGGCGTCTCCTCCTTTGGCGGGGCACCTTCAAGGTGGAACACATGGAACTGTGCCGCCCCCTCACCGTCCTGGCGAGGGGGAGCCAGTCCCGGTTCGGTGAGACGGTCGTTCTCGACGGCCCCGAAGGCGCGGTAGAGCTCAAGGCCCTTTCCGCGGCCGTGGCCCGCGCTTTGGTCGCCGCCCGCCGGCAGGGCGATGGCAGCGCTCCGGCTGCTCCTCCGAACCTCGCGCAGGGCGACCGCAGTGCCTCTGGGACGCTCGGCGCTCACCGGGCGGGGGCCGGCCGGGCGTCCACACCTCCGCATGCGGAAGAAGGCGACGGCTCACAGGAGAGGGTGTACCGCGCGAGAACCATCCGCACATGGCAGGACGCCGAATTCGCAGCCGTCGACCACATGCGCAGCCTCGGCTTCACCGACGCGCGGGTGACGGGTGCCGGCGCGGACGGGGGTGTCGACGTGATCGCCCGGGACGCAATCGCGCAGGTGAAGCACTACAGCCAGCCGATCGGTGTCGGCCCCGTCCGAGAACTGCGGGGGGTGGCGGACTCGCACCATCACCTGCTGTTCTACGCGTCCGGCGGCTATACAGCCCGTGCCCTGCAGTTCGCCGACGACAGAAAGGTCGCGCTCTTCTCCATCCAGGAACCCGGACACATCACGCCACTGAACGCGGCAGCGGCTGACTTGTCCGCTCGGCGCCAGGCGGTTTCCGGGCGCGCCCAGGCGCCGAACTCACGCGCGACTCAGCGTGCCGCCGAGTTGGAAACCCAGCGACAGACCGTGCTCCGCCTGATCACTCGCGTCCGTGCGCACACGGATGAGGTCCACGCGCTGCCGTCCAACCGGTACACCAAGGACCTCATCAAGAATCTGAAAGCGGCGCACAAGCTGACAGAGCGGGCGGAATCCCTCTTGTCCAAGTCGCGGGCGGACTTCCAGACCCATGGAGGGCGGAAGCGGTTCATCGCCCTGGCCGACGAGAAGGCCCGCGAAGCCGCCCTCAAGCTGGGGATGCGTGCCTGACGGAACCGGCACGCCCGTGCGTGCGAGGCGCCGCATTTTCGCTCCCGCAGATGTCATCACTCGCCAATGCCGGCGGTTCCTTCCCGGATCTCGCGCCAGGACGCATGCTGTGGGGGCAGGAAAATATGCCATTCTGATGTCCAATCAGGACCAACGTGCATAGGGTCACACCATGGTGGGGCTGGTAACACTGCGGGGGTACCTTCTCGAAGAGGTCCTGGCCTGGCTGCTGCGGTCCAGTGGGTACCGTCTACTGACGGAGGACGACGACCAGGCCAGGCCGCCGTGGAAGGTGTTGGAGAAACGCAAACACGGACTGGTGGTGCGGGGGCGCGGGGCCTGGCATCAGGCGGACACACTGGGAGAGTTCCAGTACGTGCCCCCGTTCTCACTCCCGATCCGCCTGTTCGCCGAGGCGAAGTTCATACGCCCCAAGGTCGGTCTCGCCACCGTGCGCAACGGCCACGGTGTCGTGCATGACCTCAATGAAAACGTCGTCACCACCTTGGGCAACGGCTCCGGCCCGCACCGCCCGAGGGCGCGCTATCACTACAGCTACGCGATCTTCTCGACATCAGGGTTCACCCAGGATGCTCAGGAGTTCGCGCTTGCCCACCAGATCTCTCTCATCGACCTGTCCCTGCCCGACTTCCAGCCGCTGTGCGACCTGGTGAGGGTGGCGGCCAAGTCGGTCTACGACGCGATGAAGCCTATGCCGCCGAGTCAGCGGCCCACCGTGTACAAGATTCGCAACTACTTGCGTCGGCACCTGCTGGACCTGTGGGACGAACCCGCAGCCGATGCTTCCTCGGTGACCGATCCGCTCGACATCTTGGCGGCGGGCCTGCGCCGCCGGTCGTCGCTGGGACTCGTCCTGGCCTTTCCCGCCGCTCCTTTCGTCCTCGGGCTTGTCTCCGACGATCTCAATGCCTTTGTCAGATACGCACGCGAACAGCCCACTCACGCCGTCCGCGTACACAGGAGCCACCGCTCGGTGGGGCATCCGCTGTGGCTGATCGAACCGCGCGCAGGTCCTGCCTACAGGCTGACCTTCAGCCTGCCGGAGCAGGTCGAGGCATGGATCCTGGACCAGGAGGAGGAAACACGATCCCGCACTCACTGGATGACGCGGAACCTGCTCGCCGCCATCACCATGTACTGGGTTGACGAGAACTACCCCCATACCTTCCAGCTTCAATACAGCTCGAGCGAGTTTCGGGAGGTCAGCGGAAGGCCGGGACCGTCCCTCAGCGACTTCGGTGAGACACCCGATCTCTTCTGACGAGGGCACGGGCCAAGCCCGTCGACGTCGAGCGTACGGCCGGCAGGAGCCGGGAGGCCGAGCGCCTTGCGGCGACGGCCATGACGGGGAGGGACGGGCGCTCGCCCCTCAGGCTGTGCCCCGGCCCTCCCAGCGGTCCCGGAACCACGCCAGAGTCTTGGCGAGCAGTTCGCGGTTGTGGTCTTTCTCCAGCAGCGACAGGCGGAAGTTGGGACGCAGTTCCAATTTGCCTTCCGGGATGTCGACGCCCTCCAGCTCGTTGAGCCGCCGGAGGAATTCGGCGCGCAGTGTGCGGTCGGTGAACGGTTCGCGTGCGGCGAGGTGCTGGAACACCACCTCCACCGTGCCGCCCCGCCCACCGCCCGGATAGAGCGTCAACGGCCAAATGCCGCGGCCCGGCGCACCGGCCTCTCCGAGCATGAGGAACGCGCTGGTGATGACGTGGCCCGACCCGTGGCCGATCCAGCCGCCGAGCCCCTCCCAGTGGGAGAAGAGTGCATGTACGGCCCCCACCGTCTCGGAGGAGTCGTCCGCGGCGAGCTGGCGGAAGAACCGGTCGGCGCGCGTCTCTCCGTCCTGGCCTTCCCGGCCGCGCTGTGCGGTGTCCTCACCGTCCGACTGGTCGTCCTCGGTACCGGCGACCAGCAGGGCGAGATCGTCGGCGGTGACGCGCTGCGCCGGATCGGCGGCTCCGTTGACCGTGAAGCGGACGCCGTCCGCGATCAACCGGGCACGGACGTCGCCTCCCTCCTCCGGGGATGCCCAGCGGAAGCCGCCGGAGACCTTGCCCTCGGAGGTGAGCACCCGGTAGGCGTTGGCCACCCCCGGAGTGTCCGCCAGGTGGTTGCCCACGGCCTGGGCACCGGACCCGAGGAACGCGGCGAGGTCGCCGTAGGACGTCCAGGTGCCGTGGGGGAGCGCCGCGAGCACCTGATGGGCCAGCTGCCAGTCCCGGCTGCGCTCCGCCCGGCCGACTCCGCGCAGCGGCGCCGGCCACAGCGTGATCGCGCGGTCGGCGAGCTCGTCTGCGCGGGCGCGGATCTCCTGCGCGCCCCAGCGCTCGGTGGCGGCGATGCGCCGGTTCATCTCCAGGTGGCTGCCCTGCAGCAGGTCCTGCTTGCGCTCGAAGGGGTGGTTGGACAGCTCCGAGTTGACCGCGGTCAGTGTCAAGTTCCCGAGCGTGTGCCGCAGGCGGACGTGCAGATCCTCGGCCGTGTCCACGCCGGCCGCGTCCTCGCTGAGCATCCGCAGCCACTCGTCGCCCGCCGACTGGGGCAGGACGTGTTCGATGGTGAGCTGCGCGGCGGCGAAGTCCACCGGCTCGGGATGCTCGTAGCTCTCCTCCAGGCGCTGCAGCACCATCTTGCGCTGGTGCCAGCGTCCGTACTGGTAGAAGGGCGCGGTCCGGATCTTGTCGCGCAGTTCGTCGTCGTCGGGCCAGAAGCGGTTGTCGGCGGAGAGAAGCTGATGCAGGCCGTCGGCGACGGGCACGTCGAGCGGGAGTTGTCCAGGCATGGCCTGAAAGACCCTGTTGAGGTTGTTCGTCGGCACCCGGCAGACCATCCGGCGCACCAGGAAGCTCTCGATGTACGACATCGCGCGTGCCGTTTCCGAAGAGTCGAGCCCTCCCCGCTCCCGCCGCTCGAGAAGCAGCATCAGCGCGGGGTAGGTGACCTGTGCCTGCCAAGCGTCCAGGCGGTGCAGATGGGCGCGGACCGCTGCGTCCGGCTCCTCGTCGGGGTGGAGCAGCCGACGGAAGAGAGCGCCGTGGCGGTACAACTCCCTGATGTACGCCTCGATTTCGCCCTCGGTCACCTCGTCGCGCTCGAAGCGCTGCTGCTGAGCCGCGTAGAGGTCCTGGCGGCGCACGCGGTCGTCCCCGTCGAGCACCAGCTGCAGCCACATGAGCTGTTCGAGCTCGTCGTTGCTCAACATGTTCTGCAGCGGCAGCCAGTAGGTCTCGTAGACGTGCTCACCGCGGGTGGGCAGCCGCATGAACAGGTAGTTGCGCAGCAGGTCGGCCTGACTGAGCTTGAGACCGGTGTTGTTGAGGGATTCGAAGATGCGGTGCACGTTGTCGCCCCGCTCGGCGGTCACCGCAACCAGAGTCAGCCGGGACGTGATGGCCTGCTCGATGCGGAACACGTCCTGCGGGGCGGCCGGATCCTCCGCCTCGACGAGCTTGCGGCGGAAGAAGCCATAGGCTGCGGCGACGTTTCCGCCGGCGACGGCCTGCGCAGTGAGCGGGCCCCGAATGTGCGCGGCGAACTGCGGCCGGTCTGCCTGGGTCGGTAGCAGCCGGAAGTGGTCACCACCGCTCTTGCGCTTGTTGATCAGGTATTCCTCGGCGATGCGCTCGGCCTCGTCCGGCTTGGCGTCCGCGACGTGATCGCGGATCGCGGCCAGGGCGAGGGAGAGCGTGGTCAACCGCTGCTGACCGTCGACGACGAGCCAGCGGGGGAACGTCGCCTCGTTCTGCGGGGACGGCGCGAGCACGACGGAACCGAGAAAGTGCGCGCTCGCCCGCTCTCCGGACTCGAGCAGTTCGGCCTGCTCCAGGATGTCGCTCCACAGCTGGCTGAGCTGCTTTTCCGTCCAGGAGTACGTCCGCTGATAGAGAGGCACCTGGAACTGCTGCGCCCTCCCCTGCACGAGATCGGCGAACAGCGTCTCCTTCGCCTGCATCGTGTTCCCCCCTAGGTGATTGGCCCCGATGTGGTACGTGGGAACGACCATAGGGCTTCCGCCGGCAGTCGCGGAGATGTTCCAGCCCTTCCTGGGCACGCACAGCGGCGCGTGGATTCGGTCCAGCTCGTCCAGCAGGGCGGGGGTGAAGCGCGTGTCGGAGAAGGAGCGGTCCCCATCCTCAGTGACGGGGCTCTCAGTGCGGTCATCAGCGCCGTTCCGTAGCCTGGTTCGGCCTGTCGACCTCAAGGACGAAGCGGGTGTCTCACGATTCCTGCATGTCCGCCCGGCTGTGAACCAGCAAACTCAGTAATCGGTCAGCGTCGGTACCGACGAGCAGGCGGGAAACAGTTCGAAACCAGCCGTTGTAGAGTGAAAACCGCCCTTGACCTGCACAAGCAGGCAGGGAGCCGACCGGCAGGAGCACCCAAATGCTGCGTACTCTCTTCAAATCCAAGATCCACCGCGCCACCGTCACCCAGGCCGACCTGCACTACGTGGGATCCGTGACCATCGACGCGGACCTGCTCGACGCCGCCGACCTGCTGCCCGGTGAGCTCGTGCACATCGTCGACATAACCAACGGGGCTCGGCTGGAGACGTACGTCATCGAGGGCGAGCGTGGATCCGGGGTGGTCGGGATCAATGGGGCCGCCGCTCATCTCGTCCATCCCGGCGATCTGGTGATCATCATCAGTTACGCTCAGATGACCGACGCCGAGGCACGGGAGTTCGCACCCCGAGTCGTGCACGTGGACCGCGACAACCGTGTCGTGGCCCTGGGTACCGACCCGTCGGAGCCGGTGCCGGGCTCGGATCAGCAGCGCAGCCCGCAGGCCGTGGTGGCCTGACCCCTGACTTTCGACGATCTTCGGACCAGGAGCGTGCCCATGAGTGACATCGAGATCCGCGACGACCGGGCGGCGGGCCGTCTGGAGGCGATCGGCGGCGGTGAAGTCGTCGGCCGCATCGAGTACTTCGTCCTGGAGGCCCCGGCGACCGCGTTCGTCCCCGTCCACACGATCGTCGAGCCGGCCCACGAGGGGAAGGGCATCGCGGGCTCCCTGGCACGCGAGCTGTACGGCATCGCGCGGCGGGAGGGTGTCGTCGTCGCCCCGCTGTGCCCGTACGTCGTCAAGTGGGCCGAACGCCACCCGGACGAGGCTCCCGCCGCCGACCCCGAACTGCTCCGTGCGGCGAAGAAGTGGCTGGCGGCGCACCCCGGCCGCTTCTGATCCCGCGGTCGCTTCGATCCCCGGCCCCGGTCATGCTCGCCCTCCTGCACACCTCGCCCCGCCACGTCCCGGTCTTCGACGCCCTGCGCGACGCGGACCACCCGGGCCTGGAACTGCGGCACCTCGTCGACGAGGAACTGCTGAGCCGGGCCCGTGCGGAAGGGCCCGAAGCGGTCGCGGGCGACGTGCGGGCGGCGCTGCGGAGGGCGGCCGGCCTCGGGGCGCGGGCCGTCCTGTGCACCTGCTCGACCATCGGCCAGGTCGCGGAGGCGGCCGCCGCCGGGATCGGCGTACCGGTGCTGCGGGTGGACCGTCCGATGGCGTCCGCCGCGGTGGCTCTCGGCCCCCGGATCGTCGTCCTCGCCACCGTCGAGAGTACGTTCGGCCCGACGGTCGCCCTTATCGAGGAGGAGGCCCTCCGCGCCGGCCACTCCGTCGCCGTCGGCGCCCGTCTCGTCCCGGGCGCCTGGGAGCGTTTCGAGACGGGCGACGCGGAGGGCCATCTGCGTCTGGTGTCCGCCGCGGCCGACGCGGTGACCGACGCCGACGCGATCGTCCTCGCCCAGGCGTCCATGACCCCGGCCCAGCACTTGACGACCACCACGATCCCCGTCCTGTCCAGCCCTCGCCCCGGACTGGCGGCGGGGGCGGAGGCAGCGGGCGGCCCAGGCCCGGTGCTTCACCCGGGAGAGTGAGTGGTGGCGCCGCCGTCGGGTACGCGGGGGAGTAGTCCAGAGCCGAAGTCGACCGACTGGCCGGAGGACACCATGACCAACCCGTACCCGGACCCGGTCCATCCCGGACCCGCCCCGGACCCCGTCCATCCGCCCACCCCGGGCCCCGGACCGAGCCCGACCCCCGGCCCGGACCCCCAGCCTCCGGACCCCCACCCGGATCCCGTACCGCCCCCGGCCCCGGACCCGTCCCCGATCCCCCCGGGACCGGAGCCGGTCCCGAACCCGGAACCGGGCCCACCGCTTTCGTGAACGACAAATGCGGTGGGCGACGAACCAACGCCGCCCACCGCGACTCACTTCAGGGGCGCGGGGCCGTATCGATATGCGGCTCCGCCGAGTGGGAGCGAGTTCCCCCGACTGACCCGCACCCGCACCCGCGCCCTACCCGCACCCGCGCCCTACCCGCACCCGCGCCCCACCCGCACCCAACCGAAAACATCCACCCAGTGGGTGCTACGCCGAAACCTCGGACCGGTCCCCACCCCACAGCGTGTGGAACGCCCCGTCCCGGTCCACCCGCCGATACGTGTGCGCACCGAAGAAGTCCCGCTGACCCTGGGTGAGCGCCGCGGGCAACCGCTCCGCGCGCAGCGCGTCGTAGTAGGCGAGCGCCGCTGAGAAGCCGGGCGTGGGGACGCCCTGGCGGGTCGCCGCGACGACGACCTCGCGCCAGTCGTCCTGGGCGTCCGCGATCTCCTGGGCGAAGGTCTCGTCGGACAGCAGGCTGGGCAGGTCGGCGCGGGTGTCGTAGGCCGCGCGGATACGGTCGAGGAAGGCCGCGCGGATGATGCAGCCGCCGCGCCAGATCGCGGAGACGGCACCCAGGTCGATGTCCCAGTCGTACTCCTCGCGGGCCGCCGCGATCTCGTGGAAGCCCTGCGTGTACGACACGATCTTCGACGCGTACAGCGCCTGCTCCACGCGGTCCGCGAAGGCGCCCGCCTCGGACTCGCTCAGCGCCGACGCCTTCGGGCCCGCCAGCCCGCGCGAGGCCTCGCGCAGCGGCGCGTGTCCGGACAGGGAGCGGGCGAAGACCGCCTCCGCGATGCCGGAGACCGGGACGCCGAGATCGAGGGCGATCTGGACGGTCCAGCGACCGGTGCCCTTCTGCTCGGCCTGGTCCACCACCACGTCCACGAACGGCTTGCCGGTGGCCGCGTCCACATGGGACAGCACCTCGGCCGTGATCTCGATCAGGTAGGAGTCCAGGCGTCCGGTGTTCCAGGTACGGAAGATGTCGGCGATCTGCGCGGGCTCGTACCCGGCGACGTCGCGCAGCAGCTGGTACGCCTCACCGATGAGCTGCATGTCGGCGTACTCGATGCCGTTGTGCACCATCTTGACGAAGTGGCCGGCGCCGTCGGGACCGACGTGCGTGACACAGGGCGACCCGTCTTCGGCCTTCGCGGAGATCTTCTCCAGCATCGGACCGAGCGAGTCGTACGACTCCTTGGGGCCGCCCGGCATGATGCTCGGTCCGTTCAGCGCACCCTCCTCGCCGCCCGAGACGCCCATGCCGACGAAGTGGATGCCCTGCTCGCGCAGTTCGCGCTCGCGGCGCCGGGTGTCGGCGAAGTGCGCGTTGCCGCCGTCGATGATCATGTCGCCGGGCTCCAGCAGCGGGGCGAACTCCTGAATCACCGCGTCGGTGGGGTCGCCTGCCTTGACCATGACGACCAGGCGGCGGGGCCGTTCCAGCGCGGCCACGAACTCCTTCGCGGTCTCGGCCGCGATGAAGTCGCCCTCGCCGCCGAACTCCTCGACCAGGGCGTGCGTCTTCGACGCCGTCCGGTTGTGCAGTGCGACCGTGTAGCCGTTGCGGGCGAAGTTGCGGGCGAGGTTGCGGCCCATGACCGCGAGTCCGGTGACGCCGATCTGGGCTGTATTGCTCATGCGGTTGGCTCCTAGTGGATCCGGTGAAAGATTCCGGCCGTCGGGGATTCCGGTCGTGCCCGCCAGTATCGCCCCACTGACCATCGTGACGTGCCGGTACGCCGACCGCACATCCGGGCCGCTCGGCGTTCCGCAGGCAGATACGCACGAATGGCCCCACCTGCCTCAGCCGTTCGCAACAGGCGTTTGTTCCCGGTCGGTTCGACGCGATCGCGGCCGATTGCCGTCTTGTCATGGCCTGTTCGCAGCGCTTACTTTTGCCCCTCCGTGACGCATGTCGAGGGGGCTTTTGATGGCCGTACGCGGCCGGCACCGCCGGTATCAGCCGAACAGGATCAACCGTGCGTCACTCACCGTCACGGCGGGCGGCGCCGGCATGGCCATCCCGCTCATCGGTGCCGGTGCGGCCCAGGCCGCGGACGTGGACACCTGGAACAAGGTCGCCGCGTGCGAGTCGACCGGCGACTGGAGCGTCAACACCGGCAACGGCTACTACGGCGGGCTCCAGTTCACCCGGTCCACCTGGGAGGCGTACGGCGGAACGCGGTACGCGCCCCGAGCGGATCTTGCCACCAAGGACCAGCAGATCGCCGTGGCGGAGAAGGTGCTGGACGGACAGGGGCCGGGCGCCTGGCCGACCTGCTCCTTACGCGCCGGGCTGACCCGGGACGGGGGCACCCCGGACATCCGTCCCGCCGGCCACGCGGACACCGGTCAGGCGAGCACGGCGAAGAACACGACGAAGAAGACGAAGAAGCCGGGCGGCACCTCCGTACGGGACGTGCGGCCGCAGACCACACCGCAGTCGCGGGCCGGGACGGCCGAGATGTACACGGTGGTCCGCGGTGACTCGCTCTCCGCGATCGCCGACGCCCAGCGCGTCCGGGGCGGCTGGCAGGGCCTCTACGCCGCGAACCGGAAGACCATCGGCACGGACCCCGACCTGATCGTCCCGGGGCAGCGGCTGAAGCTGCGCGGCCAGGACGCCCCCACCACGACGTCCCACACCAGCCGCGCATCCGCCCCGCGGACCTCGCCCGAGCCCCGGCACACCGAGAAGAAGGCCGCCAAGGGCGGTTCCCTGGTCGCGCCGGTGAGCGCGGCCACCGGCGCGGCGTACCGCGCGGCCGGCTCCTCCTGGTCGAAGGGCTACCACACCGGCGTCGACTTCCCGGTGCCCACCGGCACGTCCGTCAAGGCGGTCGGGGCGGGCAGGGTCGTCAGTGCCGGGTGGGAGGGCTCCTTCGGCTACCAGGTGGTGATCCGGCACTCCGACGGCCGCTACAGCCAGTACGCCCACCTGTCGGCGATCTCCGTGAGGAGCGGCCAGACGGTGGGCGCCGGGCAGCGCATCGGCCGCTCGGGGTCCACCGGCAACAGCACGGGCCCCCATCTGCACTTCGAGGTGCGGACGGGGCCCGGCTTCGGAACGGACGTCGACCCGGTGGCCTATCTGAGGGCCGGCGGGGTCAGGATGTGACGCGCGTCCGGTGCCGGTCCAGGACCGGCATCGGGACGTACGGGCCACCGTAGAAGGGCCCGTAGAGGTTCAGGGCGCCTTCGGCCTCGGGGTGCGACGGCTCCGGCGTGTCCTGTCCGCCCGCCGGCGCCGGGATGATCACGCCCTCCGGGGCGCCCTCCGCAGCCGCCCCCGGGGCGAGGAGCACGTCCTCCAGGGCCGCGGTCGGGGCCGGAACGAGGACGACCTCCGGGGCCGGGACCGCCGGGACGAGCACGCTTCCCGGCACTGCCACGACCTGCTGCTCGGGCAGCCACGCCGGCAGTTCCTCGGCCGGCGCCCGGGCGGGTACCGGCTCGGCCGACTCGGCGGTGGCGGGCACCGGCAGCGCGGACGCCGCGGCCTCCTCGGCGTGGGTGCGAGCGATCCGCTCCGAGGTCAGCAGGATCAGACCGCCCGCCGCCACCACACCGCAGCCCAGCGCGAGCGCCGTGCCCAGGGTGCCGTAGCGGAAGGTTTCGTCGAACATCGTTATGCCGACCGCGGCCGCGATGACCGGATTCACCACGGTCAAAGTGGCCAGTGGGGCCGCGAGGCCGGCGCCGCGGTAGGAGGCCTGCGACAGCAGCATGCCGGCCGTGGCCAGCACACCGATCACGGCCAGGGACGGGATGTCGGCCGCGGAGACCCCGCCGGTCCAGTCGACGGCGACCGTCTTCGTGAACACGGAGGACATGCCGAAGGCTATGCCGGAGCCGGTCGCGAGCAGGATGCTGCGGACCGCCGGGTGCCGGTGCGCGGCCCGGCCCGCGATCATCAGCGCGATCACCGCGCTGGCGGTGACCACGGCCACGAGCACCCGCTGGGCACTGCTGAGCGACTGCGCGTCGGACGCGCCGACCAGGGAGAGCACACCGGCCAGACCCACCGTCGCCATGACCGCGCCGCGCCAGGCGGTCGCCCCGGCCTGGCGGCCCACGAACAGAGCGGCCATCGGCAGGGCGAACACGATGGTCAGCGCGCCCAGCGGCTGCACCAGGCTCAGCGGGCCGAAGGCGAGCGCCACCACGTGCAGCAGTCCGCCGAGGCCGTTCAGAGCGACCGCCGCCCACCAGCCCGGCCGACGCAGCGGCGCGTACTGTTCGGCGGGGGAGGACACCGCGACCTGCTCCTGCACGATCGCACCGCCCGCGTAGGCGACGGCGGAGACGAGCGACAGCAGCACGGACACCGCGAGGGCACTCATGAACGGCTCCTCTGCGTGAGACCGGGGCGGGTCGCCCGGTGCGACGAACGGTCGGCTTCCATGGCCAACACGATGCCGCGAAAAGTTCTTCCCGTCGTCGTACCTGAGCAGGCAATGGGTCCTACTGCCGATGGAGTACGAATCGGTCCCCATCATCCCCAAGGTGGGTGACCCGGGGCGGACACCTCCTGGTTGAGACCCCGAGGGGCCTTGGTACTACTGCTCCTCGTGGACCTAGACCCTGATCTCGCCGCGCTCGGACCGCTCGGCGGCTTCTTCGCCCTCCGCACGACCGGAGCACCGACCGAAGCACCGCCGCCGCTACCGACCCTCGCACAGGTGTACGAGAACTACGGGAACCACGAGAATCACCACAACCACGGGAACCACGGGAACAAAGCCGCGGTTGAATACGCATATTCTATGGCTTTCCGCATCGAAAAGGTCGCGCATGCCCTGCACGCCCCAGAACTGCGCATCGCAGCCTCGATCGCCCAGCAGGGACTCGCCGCCCGCCTGTGGTCGGTGGCCCTCGGCTGCGCCGCCCTCTACGACCGCGTCCCCGACCTCGACCCGGGGCTGCTGCACTGGGACCCCGACGCCGGCGCCCCCGACGACCTGTGGCTGTCCGCCGTGCGCCCCCTGCCCGCGGACTCGGAGACCCTCGCGGACGTCGTCCTGCACGGCCACCTCCGGCCGCTGACCGAGACCCTGCACGCCCGCCACCGCGTCGCCAGGGGCCTGCTGTGGGGCAACGCGGCCTCCGCGCTGGCGGGCACCGCACGTCAGCTGGAGACGTGGGCGCGGGCGCACGGCCGTTCCGACGCCGGCGCCCGTGCCCGGCGGATCACGGCCGAAGTCCTCGCCCACCCCCTCCTCGCCGGCACCGGCACCCTCACCGGAACCGCCTTCCGGCGCCGCAGCTGCTGCCTCTACTACCGGGTCCCCGGCGGAGGCCTCTGCGGCGACTGTTGCTTCCCACGCCCCCCGCGCTCTTCCCCGCACGCCACATCTGGGTGACCATGAAGACAACAAG
The DNA here is from genome assembly GCF_044459385.1 of Streptomyces sp. NPDC050287. NCBI lineage: Bacteria > Bacillati > Actinomycetota > Actinomycetes > Kitasatosporales > Streptomycetaceae > Streptomyces > Streptomyces sp. NPDC050287. The sequence continues at coordinate 25,206 of NZ_JBITIY010000014.1, forward strand.
CCGCTGAGACAGGGAGTATCGGGTGCGAGTGGGCCTGCTGACCCGGGAGTACCCGCCGGACGTGTACGGCGGCGCGGGTGTCCATGTCGAGTTCCTCGCCCGGGAGCTGCGGTCCCTGGTCGACCTGGACGTGCACTGCTGGGGCGAGGGCCGGACGGACGGCGTGATCCGCCACCGTCCCTGGTCGGCGCTGGACACCGCCAACGACGCGCTGCGCACCTTCTCCGTGGACCTCGCGATGACCGCCGGCCTGGAAGGCCGCGAACTGGTCCACTCCCACACCTGGTACGCCAACCTCGCCGGCCACCTCGGCAAGCTGCTGTACGGCATCCCGCACGTGATGACCGCGCACTCGCTGGAACCCCTGCGCCCCTGGAAGGCCGAGCAGCTCGGCGGCGGATACGCCCTGTCCAGCTGGGCGGAGCGCACCGCGATCGAGTCCGCCGACGGCGTGATCGCCGTATCGGGGGCCATGCGCGAGGACATCCTCGGCTGCTACCCGGCGCTGGATCCGGCCAAGGTCCACATCGTGCACAACGGCATCGACACCAGTCTTTACCGGCCCGACCACGGCACCGACGTCCTGCGCCGCATCGGCCTGGACCCGGAGCGCCCCTTCGTCCTGTTCGTGGGCCGCATCACCCGCCAGAAGGGCGTGCCCCACCTGCTGCGCGCGGTGCGGCACATCGATCCGGCGGCGCAGGTCGTGCTGTGCGCGGGCGCACCGGACACGCCGGAGATCGACCAGGAGTTCCGGGACCTGTTCGAGGAGCTCAGCCGGGTCCGCGAGGACGTGCACTGGATCCCGCAGATGCTGCCGCGCCCCGAGGTGATCCAACTGCTCACCCACGCGGCGGTGTTCGTCTGCCCCTCGGTCTACGAGCCCCTGGGGATCGTCAACCTGGAGGCGATGGCCTGCGGGACTCCCGTCGTGGCCTCCCGGGTCGGCGGCATCCCCGAGGTCGTGGACGACGGCAGGACGGGGATACTCGTCCCCGTGGACGACGACTTCGAGACGGGCCTCGCGCGGGCGCTGGACTCGGTCCTCGGTGATCCGGAGGCCGCGCGGCGCATGGGCGAGGCCGGGCGGGAGCGGGCGGTGGGCGAGTTCGGCTGGGACGCGGTCGCCCGGCGCACGGTCCGGCTCTACGAGGAGATCCTCAAACAGACGTAGACACGTCATTCCGGCGACACGCGGACACGGAAACGTGATCGCTGCGGCGTGATGATCCTCGACAGGCTTAGTACGGCCTGCTCAGGGGCAGGCATGGGTCAACCAGGGTGAGGGGAGCGGCCATGCGTCGTGGTGGTCCTTCGGTGCTCGGCATCGTGCTGGCGGGCGGAGAGGGCAAGCGTCTGATGCCCCTGACCGCGGACCGCGCGAAACCCGCGGTCACCTTCGGCGGCACGTACCGTCTCGTGGACTTCGTCCTGTCCAATCTCGTCAACGGCGACATCCTGCGCATCTGTGTGCTCACGCAGTACAAGTCGCACTCGCTGGACCGGCACATCACCACCACCTGGCGGATGTCCAGCCTGCTCGGCAACTACATCACCCCGGTCCCGGCACAGCAGCGCCTCGGCCCGCGCTGGTACCTGGGCAGTGCGGACGCGATCCTGCAGTCCCTGAACCTGATCTACGACGAGCAGCCCGAGTACGTGGCTGTCTTCGGCGCCGACCACGTCTACCGCATGGACCCGCGCCAGATGGTCAACCAGCACATCGAGAGCGGCGCGGGTGTGACGGTGGCCGGGATACGCGTCCCACGCGGCGAGTCGTCCTCGTTCGGCGTGATCACCCCCGGCTCGGACGGCCTGACGGTCGAGCGGTTCCTGGAGAAGCCCGCCGACCCGCCCGGCCTGCCCGACGACCCGGAGTCCGTGTTCGCCTCGATGGGCAACTACGTCTTCACCACCAAGGCCCTCATCGAGGCCCTCCAGCGGGACGCCGAGGACCCGAAATCCGTGCACGACATGGGCGGTTCGATCCTGCCCCAGCTCACCGACCGCGGCGAGGCCCAGCTGTACGACTTCAGCGCCAACCACGTCCCCGGCGAGACCATCCGCGACCAGGGCTACTGGCGGGACGTCGGCACCCTGGACGCGTACTACGACGCCCACATGGACCTGATCGCCGAGCGCCCCGCGTTCAACCTCTACAACCGGCAGTGGCCCATCTACACCCACTCGGGCCAGCTCTCCCCGGCCCGCTTCAACTCCGGCGGCATCGCCAGCGAGTCGATCATCAGCGCGGGCTGCCTGATCCGGGGGCAGGTGACCCGGTCGGTGCTCTCGCCGGGGGTCGTGGTGGACCCGGGCGCGGTCGTGCAGGGCTCGGTGCTGCACGACAACGTGCACATCGGCCGGGGTGCGGTGGTGCGCGGTGCCGTGCTCGACAAGAACGTCGAGGTACCGCCGGGCGCGACGATCGGCGTCAACCCGGAGCGGGACGCGGAGCTGTACACGGTCTCCAAGGGCGGGGTCATCGCGCTCGGGAAGGGGCAGCGGGTCCCGTAGGGCTGACCACGGCCTCGGTGGCCGCGTGACCACCGGGGCTGTTGTCATGTCCCTGGACGCGCGGCGGAATCCGTGTTGTCATGCCAACTCCGGTCCATGACAACGTTGTTATGGGGGTTCTGTGCACCTCACCCGCCTCAGAAACCGACTCTCCTTACTCCTCGCCGTACTCCTGGGCGTGACCGGCCTCACGGGCCTGACCGCGGGCCCGGCGCCGGCCGACGACCCCGCCGAGGCCCACGGCCTGAAGGGCGAGTACTTCACCCAGTCCGCTCCCGGCGCCTTCGACTTCCACGAGCTCAAGGCCACCACCTTCGATCCCGTCCTCGACTTCGACACCCTGGAGCCGCGGCTGGCCGCCGCGACCGGCCGTTCGGACGACGTCAGCGTCCGCTGGACCGGCCGGATCGTGCCGGAGAAGACCGGTGCCCACACCTTCTCGGTCATCGGCGACAACGGCTTCCGGCTGTGGATCGACGGCCGGCTCCTCATCGACCACTGGGTCGACGACTGGGACCGCGAACAGACCGCGCAGCCCGTCGATCTGACCGCCGGCACGGCCTACGACATCAAGGTCGAGTACTTCGAGCACTACGGCGGCTCCAACCTGCACCTGCGCTGGACCCAGCCCGGCGGCAGCAAGGAGGCCGTCCCGCAGTCCGCGTTCCGGCTCCCCGCCGGGTTCGACTACGACGGGCCGATCGCCACCACGGTCCTCGGCGACGGCCGCACCCTGAAACTCGACTTCGCCCAGCGTCTCGGCGGGCCCCCGGCCGGTCTCACCGACCACCTCCAAGCGGTGATCGGCGGCGCCACCTGGCCGCTCGGAGCAGCCAGGCCCGACCCCGCCGACCCGAGAACCCTCCTCGTCGCCCTCGACCAACCCGTGGTCGGCAACAAGACCGGCACCGCGCGCGGCACGGCCGACGTTCGCTACGACGGAGCAGGCGGCCTCACGGACGCCGAGGGCAACGCTGTCGGGGCGTTCTGGAGCAGCGGCGCCAACCACTCCACGTACGAACTGCGCACCCGCTGGGCCGACCAGGTCGGCCCGGACAACGCCCACCCCGAATACCCGCGCCCGCAGCTGACCCGTGACGCCTGGCGCAACCTCAACGGCCGCTGGCAGTTCGCCGCTGCCAGGGCGGGCGAGCAGCCGCCCGTCGGCAGGACCCTGGCCGAGCGCATCCTCGTCCCCTACCCGGTCGAGTCCCAGCTCTCCGGCATCCAGCGGCACGAGGAGCGCATGTGGTACCGGCGCACCTTCACGGTCCCCGCCGACTGGCGCATCGGCTCCGGCCAGCGCCTGCGGCTCAATTTCGGCGCCGTCGACTGGCGGTCCGAGGTGTACGTCAACGGCACCCGGGTCGCCGCGCACGAGGGTGGCTACGACAAGTTCAGCGCCGACATCACCGACGCGCTGGGGCCCGGCCGCACCCAGGAGCTGATCGTCGGCGTGTACGACCCGACGGACGCGGCGAGCGGCGAGAACCCGCCCCTGGGCAAGCAGCGCCTGGATCCCAGCGGCATCTGGTACACCCCGTCCTCCGGTATCTGGCAGACGGTGTGGATGGAACCGGTCGCGCCCGACCACGTCGACTCGCTCAAGCTGACCCCCGACGTCCCCGGCCGGCGGCTCACCGTCGAAGCGCGGGGAGTCCGGGCGGGCGTACCGATCACGGCGACGGCGTACGACGGGAAGCGCAAGGTCGCCACGGCGCGCGGGCGCACCGGCGGTCCGCTGACCCTGACCATCGACAACCCGCGCCTGTGGTCGCCGGACGACCCGTTCCTCTACGACCTGAAGGTGACCGTCGGCGCGGACCGCGTCGGCAGCTACTTCGGGATGCGCTCCATCGCCGTCGAACAGGTGAACGGCACCCCGCGCACGGTCCTCAACGGCAAACCGGTCTTCATGATGGCCACCCTCGACCAGGGTTTCTGGCCGGACGGCCTGCACACCGCGCCGACCGACGACGCCCTGGCCTACGACCTGAAGGTGCACAAGGAACTCGGCTTCAACGCGGTCCGCAAGCACATCAAGGTCGAGCCCGACCGCTGGTTCTACTGGGCCGACCGGCTGGGCCTGATGGTGTGGCAGGACATGCCCGCGATGACCGCGGGCGTGGACCCGAGCGCCGAGGCCCGTGCCCGGTACGAGCGCGAGATGAAGCAGATGATCGACGAGCACATCAGCAGCCCGTCGGTCGTCATGTGGGTCACCTTCAACGAGGGCTGGGGCCAGTACGACGTCGGACGCGTCGCCGAGCAGGCCAAGGCCTGGGACCCGACCCGCCTGGTCAACAACCAGTCGGGCCTCAACCTCGGCGCCGACGGCGACGCCGGCGACATCATGGACGAGCACGGCTATCCCAGCCCCGCCCTGCCGCCCCGTCCGGACGGCAGACGCGCCCTGGTCAGCGGCGAGTACGGCGGACTGGGACTGGCGGTCCCCGGGCACGCCTGGTCGGTCCAGCAGTCGTACGTCGACGTCGACCCGGCGACCTACACCGACGACTACCTGGCGAAGCTCGACGAGGTGCGCGCCCTGGTCTGCCGGGGCGGCAACGGCGCCGTCTACACCCAGATCTCGGACGTGGAGGGCGAACTGAACGGGTTGCTGACCTACGACCGCGAGGTCCTGAAGCCCGACGTGCGGCGGGTACGGGCCGCACAGCAGGCGCTGATCCGGGACGCGTCCCGGGCCACGCCGACGGGTTGCCCGGCGCCCTGACCTACCGCTGATGTGACCGCAACGGCTCACAGGTCCCGCCTCTTCCACCGAGAGGCGGGACCTCGCGGTGGATGCCCCCCCTCTCCTGCGCGGCGTCCCAAGACACGAAGCTGACAGGGGGAGCCTTCTGCAAAGACCCTTTAATCTGGTGTTAACTGTGCGTAGCTTGATCGCACTTGACCGTAATCGCTTGCGGGCGATTGACTGCCGGCACCCACTTCCTCGACGCGAGGCAAGCCATTGACTGCTGACCTGCTCGCACCCCTCGACCTGGCGTTCTGGAACATGGAATCCGCCGAGCACCCGATGCACCTGGGCGCGCTCGGCGTCTTCTCGGCGCGCTCGCCCACCGCGGGCGCCCACGCGGCGGACCTGCTCGCCGCCCGGGCCGCCGCGGTGCCCGGACTGCGGATGCGGATCCGGGACGTGTGGCCGCTGGGCTTCCCGGCGGCCTTCGGCGGCGCCGCCCGGGAGGCCGCCCCCGACTTCGACCCGCTCGACCACGTCACCCTGCACGCCCCCACCGCGGACTTCCAGGCCGAGGCGGGCCGGCTCATGCAGCGCCCGCTGGAGCGCGGCCGGCCGCCGTGGGAGGCGCATGTACTGCCGGGGCAGGACGGCGTCTCCTTCGCCGTTCTGTTCAAGTTCCACCACGCCCTGGCCGACGGACTGCGGGCGCTGACGCTCGCCGCCGCCATCCTGGACCCGATGGACATGCCCGCGCCCCGCCCCCGGCCGGAACAGCCCCCGCGCCGCCTCCTGCCGGACGTCCGCCGACTGCGGGAACGGGTGCGTGGCGCCCTGTCGGACGTGGGGCGCGCGCTCGACATCGGTGCCTCCGTCGCCCGCTCCACCCTGGACGTGCGCACCTCCACCGCCCTCACCGCACCGTCCACCGGCACCCGCCGCACCGCCGGGGTGGTCCTCGACCTCGACGACGTGCACCGGGTCCGCAAGGCCGTCGGCGGCACCGTCAACGACGTCCTGATCGCGGTCGTCGCGGGCGCCCTGCGCCGCTGGCTCGACGAGCGCGGCGACGGCAGCGAGGGCGTCGCACCCCGTGCCCTGATCCCGGTCTCCAAACGCCGGCCGCGCACCGCGCACCCGCAGGGCAACCGGCTCTCCGGCTACCTCATGCGGCTGCCCGTCGCCGATCCCGACCCCCTCGGCCGCCTCGCCACGGTCCGCCTGGCCATGGACCGCAACAAGGACGCCGGGCCCAACCGGGGCGCCGGCGCCGTCGCCCTGCTCGCGGACCACGTCCCGGCGCTCGGCCACCGGCTCGGCGGACCGTTCGTGAGTGGGGCCGCCCGGCTCTGGTTCGACATCCTGGTCACCAGCGTGCCCCTGCCGGGCATCGGTCTGAAGCTCGGCGGCGACCCGCTCACCGCGGTCTATCCCTTCGCCCCGCTGGCCCGGGGCCAGTCCCTCGCCGTCGCCGTCTCGACGTACCGCGGGCAGGTCCACTACGGCCTCGTCGCCGACGGACACGCCGTCCCGGACCTCGACCGGCTGGCCCGGGCGCTGACCGAGGAGGTGGAGACGCTGATCACCGCCTGCGAGTCGTGATCGGCGCGGTTTGGCGGTGCGGCCCGGCGCTGACGTAAAATTCGCCGTTCGAAAGCGGAGCCGTCGGAGCGCCGCGCGGAAGACCAGGGAACGGCAGCGGCCATGACGGTGACAGACAACGGTTCGGCGACCACGGACGAGGAGGTGTACGGGCCCGGCATCGACCCGGAGCGGCTGGCCGTCTGCCTGAGCGTGCTCGACGAACTCGACAAGCTGGACGTCGACCACCCCGACGCGATCACCGTACGCCGGGCCACCGCCGGCATCTACCGCAGCGTCAAGCAGCGCCGCCGCCAGGAGCGCCGGGCCGCCAAGACCGCGCACGACAAGGCGGTCACGGAGGCCACGGCGACCGGCTCCGCCCAGCGCATCGACGACGAGACCGAGGGCATCCTCCCGTCGTCGGTCACCGAGGAGGGCAGGATCGCGGGGATACTCCAGCGCCCCCGCTCCTGCTACACCTGCAAGGCCCGGTATGTGGAAGTCGACTACTTCTACCACCAGCTCTGCCCCGACTGCGCCGGCGTGAACCGCGCCAAGCGGGACGTCCGCGCCGACCTCACAGGCAAGCGCGCCCTGCTCACCGGTGGCCGCGCCAAGATCGGCATGTACATCGCGCTCAGGCTGCTGCGCGACGGTGCGCACACCACGATCACCACGCGCTTTCCCAAGGACGCCATCCGCCGCTTCAAGGCCATGGACGACTCCGCGGACTGGCTGCACCGCCTGGAGGTCGTCGGCATCGACCTGCGCGACCCCGCGCAGGCCGTGGCCCTCGCCGACCAGGTCGCCGAGGCCGGCCCGCTCGACGTCCTGATCAACAACGCGACGCAGACCGTCCGCCGTCTGCCCTCCGCGTACGCCGCCCTGGTCGAGGGCGAGAGTGCCCCGCTGCCCGCCGGGGAACTGCCCGCCCACCACGTCATCGGCGCCTTCAACTCCGGCGCGGTCGACGGGCTGGCCGCGCTGCCCGTCGGCATCAGCAGCCTCGACGCACAGCAGGTCGCCGACCTGGCCCTGGTGGCGGGCAACGCCAGCGTCGCCCGGCACCTCGACGGCACCGCCATCGACGCCGGCGGCCTGGTCCCCGACGTCGTCGACTCCAACACCTGGGTGCAGACCATCGAGCAGATCTCCCCGGTGGAGCTCCTCGAGACCCAGCTGTGCAACTACACGGCGCCGTTCATCCTGATCAGCAAGCTCCGCCCGGTCATGGCCGACGCGGCGAAGAAGGCGGCCAGCGGGCGCTCGTACGTCGTGAACGTCTCGGCGATGGAGGGCGTCTTCGGCCGCGGCTACAAGGGCGCGGGCCACCCGAACACCAACGCCGCCAAGGCCGCGATGAACATGGTGACGCGGACCAGCGCCCAGGAGATGTTCCAGAGCGACGGCATCCTCATGACCTCCGTCGACACCGGCTGGATCACCGACGAGCGCCCCCACTACGACAAGCTGCGCCTCGCCGAGGAGGGCTTCCACGCCCCGCTCGACCTGGTCGACGGCGCGGCCCGCGTCTACGACCCGATCGTGCGCGGCGAGGCGGGCGAGGACCTGTACGGCGTCTTCCTTAAGGACTACGCCCCCGGGAAGTGGTGACCCGCCGCCTGCGACGCATGCCGTGGCACGAGCGGGGTACTCACGGAACGCGAGTACTGCGCCGGGAGGTGACATGGCCATTCGACACAGCAGTGATCCGCGCGACAGCGTCGATCCCCGGGCCCTCGGTGATCCGCGCAACCACTATCCGTCCGACGAGCAGTTCTACGCGAGCGACCGCCCGGCCGACCCCGTTCTGCCGGAGGACCGGCCCCGTGGCGGGGGGCCCGTGACCCCGCTGAGGCACCGCGGGCCCTGGGCCACGGCCGCTTTCGTGGTGGGCATCGTCCTGCTGGTCCTCGTGGGGATCGCGTTGTTCCCCTGAGCGATCCGGAGCGTGCCGTCACGGTCAGGCGTGAGGCGGCGCGGACGACCGCAGACGATCATGGACGGCGTACCCGCCGGGGTACGCCGTCCTGACCCGTGTCCCGCCGTCGACGAGCAGGTCGGCCCCGGTGACCCACTCCGCCGCGTCCGAGGCCAGCCAGACCACGGCCCGCGCCACGTCCTCCGGCTTCCCGATCCGCCGGAGCGGCAGCCCGGCGGCCAGTTCGTCCTCGCCCCGCTCCCACACGAAACGCGCCATCTCGGTGCGGACGAGCCCGGGCGAGACGGAGTTGACCCGGACCCTCGGCGCGAGTTCGCCCGCGAGTTGCCGCGTCAGGTGCAGGAGAGCCGCCTTGCTGGTGTTGTACGCGCCGACGTTGGGGCCGACGTGCGTGGCGCCCTCCGTGCAGATGTTGACCACCGCCCCGCCGTGCTCACGCATCCAGGCCCGCCACGCACACTGCACCAGCCGCAGCGGAGCCTCGACGTTGACGGTGAACGCCTCCCGCCAGGCGCCCGGGTCGGCGTCCATGAGCGGCCCGTAGGGCCGGTTGGTCGCCGCGTTGTTGACCACCACGTCGAGCCGTCCGAACGCGCCCAGCACCGACTCCGTGACCTCCCGCAGGTGGTCCGGATCGGCGACGCTGCCCGCGACACCGATACCGCCCAGCTCTTCGGCGGTCCGTCGCACGTCGTCGGCGTTCCGCCCGGTCACGCACACCAGTGCCCCGGCCGCCGCCAACCGCCCGGCGACGGCCCGTCCGATACCCCGCGTGGCCCCGGTGACGACGGCGGCCCTGCCCTCGAGTCCGTACGACGACCTCATCGCCGTACCGTCTCATGACGGTCCGTCAGTCAACAGCCCCCAGACGGGAGTTGCGCGCTGCGACCAGCTCCAGCACCGTGCGCCAGTCCTCCAGGACACCTGCGTCGAACCCGGGGGAGCGGGCCTCCTCGTCGGCCTGGCGCAGGCGTAGCAGATCGTCATCGGCGGGGTCGACGCCGCGGACCAGGCCGGCGACCCGTTCGCCGAGCAGGGAACGGACCGCGTCGGCGGCGCAGTCCGCGTGGGCGGTCCGCTCACCGGGGCGCAGCAAGGGGCCGATCGCCTGCACCAGGCCCGCCACCTGGAGTTCCTTGTCGGCGGGGCGGGACCGGCGCAGCAGCGCGGCCGTCCGCAGCGCGTGGTGGTGGAGGTCGACGCGACCGCTCCTGAGGCCGGGCGCGTCGAACGTGCCCCGACAGGCGTACAGCAGATCCATCAGCTCTTCGACACTGCGCAGCTCCATGCGCCAGTCCTCCCGCCGGACGAGCCTTGCAGGGCGCCAGCAGATCATGGCCGGCTTGCGATTCGGCCAACGGGAACTGAACTGCGTCGTCTGTTCGCGGACGTAGGCCGAACGGGCGACAGGCAAACGTGCGGAAGGTGGCAAAGCGGGACATAGTATTCCCGGCTGTGCACGGGTTGACTCCGGATAGTTACCCTTTGTTTTCAGCCCTATCGAGCGGAGCGCCGCTCATTTGGTTAATCTGTAGGGGACGGACAGCAGTACGGGTTCCCACCCACACCCACGGTCCGTCATGGGACACGCCCGTTCACCACGGCTTGCTCTCGTACGAGAAACCGGCGCCACCGCGTCCGAACTGACTCTAACCAGACCCGAGCGGGGCGTCGGGAACCAGGTCGCAGACTGGGCAGGGCGCCCCGAGGGTGACCGACACATAAGGAGTGCGCGGTGACACCGGAGAAGACGAATCGCGATCAACGCCCCAAGGAACGCCCGGAACGTGCGGGCCGCAGGCCGGGAGAGCTCGGCAGCCTCGACGTGTGGGCGCGGTCCGCCCCCATCCGTCTCGCGGGCTACGAGGACGACCTCGCCGAGCCCCACATCCTGCCCAGCGTGGACTGACCCCGGGGCGACCCGTCGCGATCGCCGACCGCATGGGCGTGCGAAACTCACGCCCATGCTGATCAGAGAAGCCGTGGCCGAGGACTGGCCACGGATCTGGCCTTTCTGGCACCGGATCGTCGCCGCCGCCGAGACCTACACCTGGGACCCGGACACCTCCGAGGAAGCGGCCCGCGCCCTGTGGATGGCCCCGGCCAAGCGGGTCTACGTCGTCGAGGACGACAGCGGAGCCGTCGTCGCCTCCGCCTTCCTGACCCCCAACTACGGCGGCCCCGCCGCCCGCATCGCCAACGCCGGCTTCATGGTCGACCCCGACCGGAGCGGCCGTGGCTACGGCCGGGCCCTCGCCGAGCACCTCCTCGCCGCCGCCGGGGCCGCGGGTTACCGGGGCATGGTCTTCAACGCGGTCGTCGAGACCAACGCGGCCGTGAGGCTGTGGACATCCCTCGGCTTCACGATCCTGGGCACGGTCCCCGACGCGTACGAGCACCCCCGGCACGGCCGGGTGGGGCTGCACATCATGTACAAAGCCCTGTAGCCCGCACGGACAAGCCGATCGGTCAATGACCGCCTGCTCACGGCAGTGGCGGCGCGTCCCTTCCCTGATGCGTCACCCGCGGGCGCGCGGGGGCTGTCGCGGGCAGTTCCACGATGACGCGGAGCCCGCCGGCGGAGCGCGGGGTGAGGGTGAGTGTTCCGTCGTGTGCGTGGGTGATGGTCTTGACGATCGCCAGGCCGAGGCCGACACCTGCGTGGTCGGCGTGTACACGCTCAGTGCTGCGCTGGAACGGTTCGGTGAGTGTCGAGGTCAGCTCTGGAGTGAGCCTCTCGCCGGTGTTCTCGACGGTGAGCACCACACTGCTGGGGCGGACGCTGGTATTGACCCACACGGCACCCTGTTCAGGCAGGTTGTGAACGATCGCGTTGTGCACGAGGTTCGTGGTCAGCTGCAGCAAGAGCGCTTGCGATCCGATCGTGGGGGTGATGTCGCCGGAGGTCTCGACGGTGACGCCGTGCTTTTCCGCGAGGGGGAGGAGTGTTTCGGTGGCCTCTTCCGCGAGCAGGGACAGGTCGACGGGTTCTCGGGTGAAGGACCTCTGGTTGGCGCGGCTGAGCAGGAGCAGTGCTTGGGTGAGGTTGATCGCTCGGGTGTTGACGGCGTGGAGGCGGTCGATGACCTCGCCGGAGTCCTGGTTCGGGTCGGTGCGGGCCACGTCGAGAAGCGCCTTCGAGATCGCCAGCGGGGTGCGCAACTCGTGAGAGGCGTTGGCTGCGAATCTCTGCTGTTCGGCGACGTGTGCTTCCAGCCGCGCGAGCATCGTGTCGAAGGCGTCGGCGAGTTCGCGGAACTCGTCCTGGGGACCCGGTAGCCGGATTCGGTGCGAGAGCGATCCGTTCGCGGCCGTGCGGGTGGCGTGCGTGATGCGGTTCAGCGGCTCGAGCATGCGGCCGGCGAGGAACCACCCTCCCCCGAGACCGAACATCAGCAGGCACGACATCGTGATGGCCGCCATCGGAGCGAAGTCACGCGCGACGGACAGGCGGTAGTCGGGCATGAAGACAAGCCCGACGTGTTTCACACGAGTCAGGAACAAATACCCGGTGATGAGCATCAGGGCGCCCGCCAGCATGAGGAATCCGGCGTAGCTGAGGGTGAGCTTGAGGCGAACGCTCAGCCCGGGTTCCCTATCCACGCCCGCCTCCTTCGTGTCCGGCCTCCGGTTGGGTGTCGATGCGGTAGCCGACGCCTGGCACGGTGGCGATGACCCAGGGTGCGCCGAGGCGCTTGCGCAGTGCCGACACGGTGATGCGCACGGCGTTGGTGAACGGGTCGGCGTTTTCGTCCCACGCGCGTTCCAGGAGTTCCTCGGCGCTGACGACACCGCCTTCGGCGGCGACGAGGACTTCGAGCACGGCGAACTGCTTCCTGGTCAGCGCCACGTAGCGGCCGTCCTGGTAGACCTCTCTGCGGAACGGGTCCAGCCGAAGACCTGCGATCTCCCGCACGGGCGGCCTGCTGTGGGCACGTCTGCGGTCGAGTGCTCTGAGCCTGAGCGCGAGTTCTCGGAGTTCGAAGGGTTTCGTGAGGTAGTCGTCGGCGCCGAGTTCGAACCCGGAGGCCTTGTCGTCGAGACGGTCGGCCGCGGTGAGCATGAGGATCGGCATGCCGCTGCCGGAGGCGACGATGTGTCGGGCGATCTCGTCACCGGACGGTCCGGGGATGTCCCGGTCGAGGACGGCGATGTCGTAGGTGTTGATGCTCAGCAGTTCCAGAGCGGTGTCGCCGGCACCCGCGATGTCGGCCGCGATCGCTTCCAGACGCAGGCCATCGCGGATGGCTTCCGCCAGATAGGGTTCGTCCTCGACGATCAGCACACGCATGCTGCTGATGCTAGGAGCCGGCGCGTATCGCCGGCATATCGAAAACCGGATACGTGCCGACAACACCGCGCTGCCTTGACTTGCGGTATGAATCGAATCCCACCATTAGCACGAACAACGAGCCGCCGGATTCGCTGGCTCCTCTTCGTCGGACTGACAGTCGTCATAGCGGCGATCACCGCAACCCTCGTCCACCAGGTAGCGAAACCGTCGTCGTCCTCGGCCGCATCACCCCTGAACACTCTTCGCATTGAGGACCGTGGTGCGCTCGGCGAGGCGGACGGTGCCGTCCCCGACGGCGTGACGGTCTTCGACGACGCGATTCCGGCTGTGGCCAACCTCGATCCAGATCTGCTCAGGACCCTCCGCCAGGCTGCGACGGATGCCGCGGACGACGGAGTCGAGTTCTACGTCAACAGCGGCTGGCGTTCCCGGGAGTACCAGGAGCAGCTCCTTCGCGAGGCGGTCTCCAAGTACGGGTCCGAAGAGGAGGCCGCCCGATGGGTGGCCACCGCGGAGACGTCTCCTCACGTGTCGGGGGACGCGGTCGACATCGGGCACTCCGATGCGGCGGCGTGGCTGTCCGAACACGGTGCCGAGTACGGACTGTGCCCGATCTACCGGAACGAACCCTGGCACTACGAACTGCGCACCGACGCGATCGACGGTCGTTGCCCGCGTATGTATGCCGACCCCACCCAGGACCCGAGGATGCAGCAGTGACCGGCAGTGAGCGAGGACAGACGGTGACGCAGGTGGACACGGAGGAGACCGGGCAGGGCGGCGCCGGTCCTCGGGACACCGGCCCAGGTACCGGGCGCGCGGGCATCCGCCGGGCGATCAGCGTCGCCTCCCGGCCGGGGCCCTGGAAGCGCGGCCTGGTGCTCGCGGCGCTGGCGCTGCTGCTGGGCCTGTTCATGCTGTCGCACGCGAAGATCCCGAACCGGATCGGGAACCTCGGCAGCCTGGTGGAGACAGCCCTGCCGTGGTTCGGCCTGTTCATCCCGGTGCTGCTGGCCGGGGCGCTGTGGCGCCGTTCCGTCTCCGCGGTGGCCGCGCTGCTGCTGCCGGTCCTGGTGTGGCTGAACCTCTTCGGCGGGCTGCTCGGCGACAAGTCCCACCCCGGCGGCGACCTCACCGTGGCCGGCCACAACGTCGGCGCCGACAACCCCGACCCGGCCGGCACCGCCCGGGACCTGGCCGCCTCCGGCGCGGACGTGCTGGCCCTGGAGGAGATCACCCCGCAGGCCAGGGGCACGTACGAGACAGGGCTGGCGAAGGCGTACCCGTACCACACGGTGCAGGGCACGGTCGGACTGTGGAGCAAGCTGCCGCTGTCCCACACCCGGCCGGTCGACATCGAACAGGACGTCGGGCCGCTGGCGGCCACCAAGCCGGTCGACGTCAGGATGGCGGACAGCCGGGCGCTGCGCACCACGGTGGCCACGGACCGGGGGCCGCTGGCGGTGTATGTGGTCCACCTGGGGTCCGTACGGGTGAATCCCAGGGCGGGCTTCTGGACGGACTCGCGGGACAGAGGCGCGCAGGCGCTCGGCAAGGCCGTCGCCGCCGAGCGGAATGAGCGGGTGGTACTGCTCGGCGACCTGAACGGCACCATGGACGACCGCGCGTTCGCCGCCATCACCTCGCAGTTGCGCTCGACCCAGGACGTGGCCGGGAACGGCTTCGGCTTCAGCTGGCCGGCGAAGTTCCCGGTGGCGCGGATCGACCAGATCCTGGTCCGCGGCGTGAAGCCGGAGAGCTCGTGGTCGCTGCCGGCGACAGGCAGTGACCACCTGCCGGTGGCGGCCCGGATCAGCTGGTGAGCACCGCTCACCCCGCTGTTGTGGATGAACCCCAGCCCTACCGCGAAGGCCGCCACAATCTGGGCAGCCGGCTCAGGCTCACCGCACCGGAACCGGAGCCCGCCCCGGCCCCCGGGCACGATGTGCGGCATGGAGGTAACCCCGGCCCGAGTCCGCCGGGGGTTCGGCCACCTCCCCGCGAATACCGCCCCTCCCGTCGGCGTACCCCGACCCTCCCAAGTCCGGGACCGGCCGACCACCCGGCTCGAACAACCGCAGGCCGGCCCCACGCCACCAACCATGGAAGACCGTGAAGCGAGGTCTTTCGGCCCGCCGCGAGGAAGGCGTCAGTCCACAGGTGCCGTCCGCTCCCACGGACGCCGCTCCTCCAACTGGGCCGCCACCTCCAGCAGGTCCGCCTCCGATCCCGGACGCCCCACCAACTGCACGGCGCAGGGGGCGCCGGAGGGCAGGAGGCCGAAGGGGACCGACATCGCGGGCCAGCCGGTGAGGTTCCACGGCGGGGTCATGGGCGAGTAGTTCGTGTTGGCGAGCACATTGCGCAGCCAGCCCCGCTCGTGCCAGGGCGCCGACCTGGGGGAGCGGCGGGCGAGTGCCGGGGTGAGCAGCACGTCGTACTCCTCGAAGAAAGGCTCCAGGCGCCTGCGCAGTGCCTGCCGGCCCTCGCCGGTGCGCACGGACTTCGCGAAACGGCGCCCGACGGCCGCGTGGACCCGGGTGCGCCGGGCCAGCTGCCGCCGGTCGAGCCCCTGGGCGTCCTCGGCGGTGCCCGCCGTCCAGTGGGTGAGCGAGGTGAAGCTCAGCGACAGCGGGTACGGGGGATCGGCGCGGCGGACCTGGTGACCGGCCTTCATGAGCACCCCGGCCGCCTCCCGGGCCGCCGTCGTGTACGGCTGGGTGACGGCGATACCGGCGAGCGGGCTGCGCAGGGAGACGGCGACCCGGTAGGTCGCCTCCGCGTCCGGTCGTACGGACGTGCTGTCCGCGAGGACGGACAGCATCAGGCGCGCGTCCTCCACTGTGGTCGCCAGCGGCCCGTTCTCGGACATGCCGAACCAGTCGCCGTCGCTGACGCCGGCCGGCACCACACCATGGCCCGGCTTGATGGTGACCAGGCCGCAGTTGGCCGCGGGGATGCGCAGGGAGCCCATGCCGTCGTTGCCGAGGGCGATCGGCACCAGTCCGGCGGCGACCGCGGCCGCGCTGCCGCCGGAGGAGCCGCCCGCCGTGCGGGAGGGGTCCCACGGGTTGCGGGCGGTGCCGTGGACACCCTCCGTGGTGCCGAAGACGCACAGCTCCGGCACGTTGGTCAGACCGACGACCACCGCGCCCGCCGCCCGCAGCCGGGCCACCGTGACATGGTCCTCGTCGGCGGGCGTGTCCGGGGTCGCGGCCGAGCCGACGCGCTTGGCCTCACCGCGCACGGCGAGGTTGTCCTTGACGGCCACCGGCACCCCGGCCAGGGGGAGTTCGCCCAGGTCGTCCCGCGCGCCCACCTCGTCGGCCTCGGCGAGCGCCGCCTCGGCCCGGACCGTGCGGAAGGCTCCGATACGGCCGTCGAGCCGCTCGATCCGGGCGAGGTGCTCGGCCACCACCTCGCGGGGCGTGGCCCGCTTCTCGCGTACGGCGGCGGCGATCTCGGCGGCTGTCCGGCCGACCCAGCTGGTCACGGGCGCTCCCTGGAGGCTACTGGCGGGTACGTAGGGAGAACTCTGCCCGGCAGCGGCCACCGCGTCGAGAGCGCTCGCGCTTGGACATTCGGACCGGTCTTGTTGGACTTTTGGCGGCCCGGGAGTCGGCGGCTGTGAACTAGTCGGCAGGTCATCCGATCAATGGGCCAAGTTCCATGTCATCGAGTCCCATTGACAGGCCCAGAGGTCGAGCCAAGTATCAGGCCTCCGATGAATGGGGAGGTCGCTCATGAGGAAACGGCTGAGACTGGTCGCTGTCATGGCGGTGCTGACGCTGTTTCTGGCACCGGTTCCGGCGATCGCGCGGCAGGAGCAGAGCCCGCCGGTCACCGTGCCCGCGCTGAGCGCCTGGACGCCCGAGTCCGGCAGTTACGTCTACCGGACCGGCGCTCGTCTGGTGGCGGACGGCGCGGCCGAACGCCGGGTCGCCGGCACACTCGCCGACGATCTGAAGGCGGCCGGCCACGGCAGGGTGCCCGTGGTTCCCGGCGGCGCCCGCACCGGTGACATCGTCATCGACGTCGAGCCCGCCAACGCCTCCCTCGGCACCGAGGGCTACGAGCTCCACGCGGGCAAGCGGCTGTCGGTGACCGGCGCGACCGAGACCGGTGCCTTCTACGGCACCCGGACCCTCCTCCAACTCCTCGCCCAGGGCGACCGGATCCCCGCCGGACGTACCGTGGACGTCCCGCGCTACAAGGAACGCGGGGTCGGCGTCTGCGCCTGCTACGTCCACATCTCCCTGCCCTGGCTGGAGAACCTGGTCCGCGAGATGGCGTACAACAAGCTCAACCAGCTGCTCGTCGAGCTGAAGGTGAAGAGCGACGCCCATCCGGAGGCCAACACCTGGGGCTACTACACCAAGGACGAGATCCGTCGCCTGGTCGCTCTCGGCGAGCGCTACCACGTGGAGATCATCCCGGAGATCAACTCCCCCGGACACATGGACCCGTGGATCGAGAACCGGCCGGATCTCCAGCTGACCGACGCCGACGGCGCCAAGCAGCCCTCGCGTCTCGACATCACCCAGCCGGCCGCCTTCGCCTACTACACCGGTCTGATCGACGAGTACGCGCAGGTCTTTCCGTCCACGTCCTGGCACATGGGCGCCGACGAGTACATGCTCGGCTCGGACTTCGCCAAGTACCCCCAGATCCTGCGGTACGCGCGGGAGAAGTACGGCCCGGACGCCACCCCGCAGGACGCCTTCATCGACTTCGTCAACCGCGTCCACGCCTACGCGGCCGCCAAGGGCAAGAAGCTCCGCATCTGGAACGACGGCCTCACCGGCGCCAACACTGTGCCGGTCGCCGCCGGAACCACGGTGGAGCACTGGCTGAACGTGGCGACCAGGCCCAGTCAACTCCTCGCCCAGGGCTACCCGTTGATGAACGCGGCCTACTCGCTCTACCTCGTCCGGGGCGGCTTCCACAGCGACACCAAGGGCCTGTACGACCAGAGCTGGGACCCCCGTAGCTTCGAGGGCGAGAAACTCGCGTCCGCCGAGGGCATCACCGGCGCGAAGATCAGCCTCTGGCCCGACAACGGCCGCGGCGAGACCGAGAACGAGGTCTCCGGCGAACTGTGGCCCGCCCTGCGCCACATCGCCCAGGCCACCTGGGGCGACCCGCACCCCGACGCCACCTACGCCGAGTTCACCGCACGCGGCACGGCCGTGGGACACGCGCCCGGATGGCGTGATCTGACCCGGGTGCCGGTGGCGGACGGGACGTACACCCTCACCACGGACGGCCGGTCCCTCGACGTCGAGGTGCGGCGGACGGCGGACGGCTATGTGACCCTGCGGACCGCGGACGGCTGTCTGGAGGTGCGGGGCGGAAAGCTGACGCTCAACGTGCCGCTCCAGCCCGGAGCCGAGGCGACCTGGCAGACCTGTGACGCCACGAACACCTTGCAGCGCTGGGAGTTGGAGCCCGTCGAGGGCGGTTACCGGCTCGTCAACGTCATCACGCAGATGACCGTGAGCCCGAACGGGGGCCGGCTCGTCCAGTACCCGCCCGACCAACACCCGCCCGCCGTCTGGCACCTGAGCTGAGGAGCCTGCCTCGTGACCGTCTCGCGCCGTCTGTTCGTCACCGCCGCCACCGCACTCGCCGTGACCGGACTCCCGTCCCTTCCGGCGTCCGCCGCACCGGCCGACCCCCACTACCGCATCCCGGTCTCTCCCGACGACACCGAAGCCGACCTGGTCCGCAAGGCCTCCCAAGTCCGGCCCACCGCACGGCAGATCACCTGGCAGGGGCTGGAGAGGACCGCGTTCCTGCACTTCGGGGTGAACACCTTCACCGGCCTCGAATGGGGCACCGGAGACGAGGACCCGGACGTGTTCCAGCCGACCGGCCTCGACACCGACCAGTGGGCCACAGCCCTGCGCGACGGCGGATTCAAGCTCGCCATCCTCACCGTCAAGCACCACGACGGCTTCGTCCTGTACCCCTCCCGCTACACCGGCCACACGGTGGCGTCGAGCAGTTGGCGGGACGGCCACGGTGACGTCCTGCGCTCCTTCGCCGACTCCATGCGGCGGTACGGCCTCAAGGTCGGCGTGTACATCTCGCCAGCCGACGAGAACCAGTACCTGCACGGGGTGTACGCCAACGGCAGCGCCCGCACGACCCGCACCGTCCCCACTCCCGTCGAGGGCGACGACCGTACACCGCCGAGGACGTACAGCCTCCCCGCCACCGACTACGGCGCCCACATGCTCAACCAGCTCCACGAGGTCCTCACCGAGTACGGCCCCATCGACGAGGTGTGGTTCGACGGGGCCCAGGGCCGGATCCCGCCGGACAAGGTGGAGAAGTACGACTGGGACAGCTGGTACACCCTCGTGCGTTCCCTCGCCCCGGACGCCGCCATCGCCGTGTCCGGCCCCGACGTGCGCTGGGTCGGCAACGAGGGCGGGCTGGCCCGCGAGGACGAGTGGAGTGTCGTACCGGTCCAGGAGAAGGACTACGGCCGCACCGACTACGCCCTCTCCTACGACGCCGCCGACATGGGCAGCCGCGACGCGCTGGTCCGGGCCCGGCCGGTGGCCGACTACCTGCAGTGGTGGCCCGCCGAGTGCGATGTGTCCATCCGGGACGGCTGGTTCTACCACGCCGATCAACAGCCCAAGACCGTCGAGCAGTTGACGGACATCTACTTCCGTTCCGTGGGCCGCAACTCGGTGCTGCTGCTCAACGTCCCGCCGGACACGGACGGGTTGCTGCCCACCGCCGACGTGGCCCGGCTGCGGGAGTTCCGGGAGCGGGTCGACCGGGAGCTGCCCGAGGACCTGGCGCGCGGGGCCCGGACCACTGTGGTGCCGGGCAGGGTGACCGTGGACCTGGGCGCGGAGCGGGAGGCGGACCGGATCCGGCTGGCGGAGGACGTGCGGCACGGGCAGCAGGTCGAACGCTTCGTGGTCGAGGCGCTGGTCGACGGTGCGTGGACCGAGGTGACCGGTGCGGGCACGATCGGCGCGAGCCGGATCCTGCTGCTGGCCGCTCCGGTGCGGGCCCGGCGGTGGCGGGTTCGGGTGACCGAGGCCCGGGACACCGTACGGATCGCGGAGTTCGGGCTGTACCGGTCGCGGGTCTGAGCAGACCTGACCACATGGGCGGCTCGCCGGGGTATTTCAGGCCTCCCGGGCCGTCCCCGGCGAGCCGCGCCCGCCGCGTCCGGGTGTTCCGTGGTCACCGACTCCCCGTCGGTCAGGCCGCGCCGTCCGGCCTCGGCGCGCAGGGTGCGGATGCGGCGTTCGGGACCGCGTGCCGCAGGGAAGCAGAAATCCACCGCCTCAACCCGCGCACCACCACCGGCGATTCCCGCCTCTCGTCCGGCGTCCCGGCTCAGGCTCAGGTCCGTGTGCCGCCGTCGACGCGCAGGACCGTGCCGGTCACGTAGGACGAACGGTCGCTCAGCAACCAGGCGGCTGCCTGGGCGATTTCGTCGGGGTCGGCGGCTCGGCGCAGAGGAGTGTGAGCGTTGAGCCGCTCTTGCAGACCGGGGGAATCCGCTTCCCAGGTGCGGATCATTTCAGTCGCCGTGTTGCCGGGGGCGATGGCGTTGACGCGGATGCCCTCGGGACCGTAGGTGACCGCTGCCGATTCGGTGAGGCTGTTGACCGCCCGCTTCATCGCCCCGTACGCGGGCAGCTCGGGATTGCCCATCAGGCTCCCGACGGAGGAGTTGTTCACGATGGCTCCCGTTCCGGCGGTGGCCCGGATGGCAGCGACCTCGGCGACCATGGCCAGCCAGACGCCCTTGAGGTTCACCTCGTAGACGTGGTCGAACTCGGCCTCCGGCATCTGGTCCATCGGGCCGGGCCGATGGATCGTCGCACCGTTGTTGAAGGCGACGTCGAGCCGGCCGTACAGGTCCACGGCGCGGTCGACGGCGGCGCGCACGCCGGCTGTGTCGGCCAGGTCGCACACCACGTACTCCGCGGTGCCGCCCGCTGCCCGGACCTCCTCGGTGACTGCCTTCAGCTGTGCCTCCGTGCGGGCCGCGAGCAGGACCCGGGCGCCTTCCCGGGCGAACAGCCGCGCCGCGGCGGCGCCGATCCCCCGGCCGGCACCGCTGATGAAGGCGACCTTGCCGGCCAGCAGGCCCAGGGTGCCGGGCATGGACATGTCGGTGGTGGATGTGTTGTCGATGGCTGCGTTGTCCATGCGGCCAGCCTGCGTCGGTTCGCTGAGCCGATCCAGGCACCGGCGGTACCTGGATCGGCCCCTCGGCACCTGGGCACCCTGGATGGGCGGACAGACGAGAGTCGGCGGCCTTCCTGCGCGGCAGACGCGAGCGGATCACCCCCGCGGACGTGGGCCTGCCCGCCGACCCGCGCCACCGCACCCCGGGACTGCGCCGCCAGGAAACGGCGCAGCCGGCGTTCATCTCGACCGAGTACCGCACGCGGCTGGAGCAGGCCCGCGCTCCGAGCCCGTCACACGAGGTGCCCGCCGGGCCGGCTCGGGCCCCGCGCCTGTCGGACGCCGAGCGCGACCGTCTCCACCACCTCGCCGGCGCACCGCCGGGCCCCTCGCACGAGGTGCCGACAGCCTCTCGTAGGCGGGGGTGTGCTGCCGCGTCCTGGTGGCGATGAGCGCCCCTTGATTTGTACATCTGTTCTTAAGGCTTGTACGTTTGTGTGTGTGATGCACATCGAACCGCCGTCGGCGGACCCGCCCGAAGGTGAAACGGCCAAGGAGACGGCCGGTGGTGAGCGCCGGACCCCCGCCGGATCGGATGGCGGGCGGCGACGGACCCGTCGAAACGATCCTGGCCGCAAGACGCGCATCCTGGACGCCACTCTCGACGTCATTGCGGATCACGGGGTGGCCGGGACCACACATCGGCACATCGCTGCCCGGGCCGGCGTGCCGCTCGGGTCGATCACCTACCACTTCGCCAGCTTGACCGATCTCCAGGCGCAGGCGTTCGCCCGGCATGTCGAACTGCAGTCCGCTGCGTTCGGGGATCTGTTCGAGAAGGTCGGAACGCGCGAGCAATTCGTCGATGTCCTGGTCGACCTGGTCCACGGAGGTCCTTCCAGGCACCGCAGCGCGGTCCTCGGCTTCGAACTGCACCTGGCGGCCCTCCGCAACCCCGGACTACGAGCCCTGACGCAGACGTGGACGGAGGACAGCCGCACCGTCCTGGCCCGTTTCGTCGGCCCGGACAGCGCTGCCCGCCTCGACCCCCTGCTTGAGGGAATGATCATGCATGCTCTGCTCACGACTGCGTCACAGTCGCGCGCGAGGACACGGGACGCGATCGACCAGACGCTCGGCCCGGCCGGTCGGCCGGGATCGTGACCGGAGCGTCCGCCGCCGTCCCGGCGGCGCCGACGGCGCGGGAGGTGACGGCGGGCGCGAGGGCGACCTACGCGGTCTTCGCCGGTCTGGGCCTCGCCGGGTCGACCTGGTCCTCCCGGCTCCCCGAGGTCCGCACGCAGCTGAAGCTGGACTCGGCGTCACTGGGACTCCTGCTGCTCACCATCGCCGTCGGCGGCGTGATCGTGCTGCCGCTGTCGGGGACGGTCGTCACCCGCATCGGTCCCCGCCGGGCCGTCACCGTCGTCGCCCTGCTCGTCAGCGCGAGCCTCGGCGTCATCTCACTCGGATACGCCCTCTCAGCGTCCCTCCTGGTGGCCGGGCTGTTCCTGCTCGGCGCGGCCACGGGTTTCTGGGACGTCGCGATGACCGTGCACGCCGCGGCGGTCGAACGGCAGCTCGGCCGCCCCGTCATGCCGCGCTTCTTCGCCGCGTTCAGCCTCGGTACGGTCGCCGGTGCCGCGGCCGGTGTACCGATGACCGCACTGGGGGTCCCGGTAAGCATCCATGTGGCCGCGGTCGCGGCGGTCATCGCCGGGGCGATACCCGCGGCGGCACGGCACTTCCTTCCTGAGCACGCCGCGTGCCCCACCGCAGTGCCACCGCCGGTGAAGGCGTCCCGCCGAGGTCTGGGGGCGTGGCGAGAACCGCGCACCGTGGCGGTCGGGCTCGTCGCACTGGCCTTCGCGGTAGCGGAAGGGGCGGGCAGTAACTGGGTCAGCGTCTCGGTCATCGACCGTCACCACGTCACCGCCACTACCGGCACGCTGGCGTATGCCTCGTTCCTCACCGCGCTCACCGCCGGCCGCTGGCTCGGGCCGGCGGTCCTCCACCGGTTCGGACGGGTCACCGTCCTTCGGGCAGCAGCCGCCGCCACCGCCACCGGCGTCGCCCTTTTCGCGCTCGGGCCGTCCACCGCACTGGCGTTCGCTGGAAGTCTGCTCTGGGGGATGGGCGCGGCGCTCGGCTTTCCGGTCAGCATGAGCGCCGGGGCCGACGAGCCCGCTCGTGCCGCCGGCCGGGTCAGCGTCATCGTCTCGATCGGCTACTGCGGCTTCGTCGGTGGTCCGCCGCTCATCGGGTTCCTCGGCAACCGGACCACTGTCGGGCATGCCCTGCTCGTCATCGCGATCCTCATGGCCCTGTCCGTCGTGATCGCCGGGACCACCCGCCGGTCCCCCGCCAACCGCACGCGGAGCGGCTCCGACAGCCAGGCACGCACCGCTGTGATGTGAGAACGAAACCTTGGAGACCCCCATGACCCACCACGCGCCCGTGATCGCCGTTCCCGAGACCGAGCTGAACGAGCTGCGCTCACGGCTGCTCAACACACGCTGGCCGACCCCCTGGCCCGCCACCGGCTGGGAGGCCGGCACCGACTCCGGCGAACTGCGACGCCTCGTCGCCTACTGGGCCTCCGCATACGACTGGCGTGCCCACGAAGCCACCATCAACGCCCTGCCGTCCCACCTGGCGGATATCGACGGAACCCCCGTCCACTATCTCCGCTTCGACGGCGAACATCCCGGCTCCCTGCCGATCGTCCTGACCAACGGATGGCCCAGTTCCTTCCTCGAACTGACCACTCTCGCCCGCCGGCTGGCCACGCCGTCGCGGTACGGGGGTGACGCCGCCGACGCGTTCACCGTCATTGTCCCCTCGCTGCCCGGATTCGCCTTCTCACCTCAGCGGCCCTCGCTCGCGGAGCCGCCGCAGACACATGAGATCTGGCACCGGCTCATGCACGACGAACTCGGCTTCGAACGCTACGCCGCGCACGGTGGCGACCTGGGTGCCGGCATCACCTCCCGGCTCGGCGAAGCGCACCCCGAGGCCGTGGTGGGCATCCATCTGATGGCGATCGCCGGCCCGGTCGCCTACGACGCGGCCGGTGTCACCCCCGAGGAGCAGGAGTACCTCGATTCCGTCGCGGTGTGGTCCGCGGAAGAGGGCGGGTACCTGCACGAACAGAGCACCCGTCCTCTCACCCTGAGCTACGGTCTGGCCGACTCACCGACCGGGCTGCTCGCCTGGATCGTCGAGAAGTACCGCGCGTGGAGCGACTGCGGGGGCGACCTGTCGTCCCGGTTCAGCGACGACTTCCTCCTCACGCAGGCGTCGCTCTACTGGTTCACCCACAGCATCTCGACCTCCTTCCGGCCCTACTACGAACACGCCCAGCGGCTGACGAGACGGGTGGAGCGGGTGACCGTGCCCACAGCCCTCGCTCTGTTCCCGGCGGACCTCACCCAGCCGCCCCGCAGTTGGGCCGAGCGCACGTACAACATCACCAGGTACACCCGCATGCCCCGCGGCGGACACTTCGCCGCCCACGAAGAACCCGAGCTCCTCGCGCACGACCTCACCGAGTTCTTCCGCGCACACCGGTGAACACCGAAACCCGTGAGGGTTCCTGAGCCCCAGCACCAACGCGCCCGGAGCCGGATCGACTTACCGGTCGTCGTCGGCGCCCGCGTCCCGCAGGGGCCGCGGGCCGCCGGGCAGGTGGGGGAGCTGGAACCCCGTTACGCCCGTGACGGCCGGATGGTCGGTTTCACCGAACTTGACGACGAAGCCGACGCCGACCCCCGACCCCGACAGCGGACTGTACAAGCGCGAAGTCTTCTTTCTGCTCCCGCACGACCGTGACAGCCTCCCCGAGGGCCTCTACCGGGAGGAGCCCCAGGAGCAGCAGTCGACCCGCGCACCATCGAGCCGAAAAGCCCGGAGCGAAGACGCCCCGCTCGCGCACCCCGGGCTTCGCTGCCGGTCCGCCCCGCCCCGCCCCGCGGAGCCCTCAACTCCCGATCTGCGCCCGCAGCCACTCCTCGACTTCGCCCACGTGGGCGGCGGCGGCAGCGCGGGCCGCCTCCGGGTCGTGGGCCACCAGGGCGCGGTGGATGGCGGCGTGTTCGCGGCGGGTGCGGGCGAAGGCGCCCTCCTCCTGGTATCCGCGCCAGACGCGGGCGCGGAACGTGCGGGAGGACAGGCCGTCCAGGATCGCGGCCATGGTCTCGTTGCCGGCGGCCGTGGCGATCTCGCGGTGGAAGGCCAGGTCGTGGGAGAGGATGATCTCCGGGTCGTCGGTGTCGTTCATCGCCGTCAGGTGCTTCTCGACCTCGGCGAGCTGGTCCGGGGTGATCCGGGCCGCCGCCAGCGCGGTCGCCGTCGACTCCAGGATGCGCCGCACCTCCAGCAGCTCCACCAGACGCGGGCCGCGGGAGAGATCGGCGACCACGCCGAAGGTCTCCAGCAGGTCACCGGCTTCCAGCTGGGTCACGTAGATGCCCGAGCCGTGCCGGGCCTCCAGTACGCCGAGCACCGTGAGCGCGCGGATCGCCTCTCGCATCGAGCTGCGGGAGATGCCGAGCTGGACCGCCAGATCGCGCTCGGTCGGCAGTCGCTGCCCCGGCTCCAGCCGGCCCTCGCCGATCATCGCCTTGATCCGCTCGATGGCGCGCTGCGTCACGGTGCCCTTCTGCGGGGCTGTCTCGTCCACGCCATCCTCCACATCACCAGGTGCGCCGCAGTCTAACCACGGGAGTGGTCATACCACTACGGTCTCAACTCCCGAAAATATGCCGTCACAGGGTGTTCTTCCGGCCGAGTGGTCTGATAAGTATGCGGTCATCTGCTCGAACACGCTCGACGAGGAGCCACCAGATGCCCGGCAGAACAGTGGGGAAGCGGAACAAGATGCGGAGTGTCGGCGCGGTGGTGGTAGCCGCCGGCGCCTCTCTCGTGCTCGCCGCGTGCGGCAGCACCAAGGACACGGGTGGTGCCTCCAGCGCGGGAGGTGCCGGAGGTGACGGCAAGGGAAAGGTGGGAGTGATCCTGCCCCTGCTGACCTCGCCCTTCTGGCAGTCGTACAACGACTACGTGCCGAAGATGGCGAAGTCCGAAGGCGTGGACGCGCTGAAGACGGTCAACTCCAACAGTGACCCGTCCCAGCAGATCACCGACATCAACAACGAACTCAACCAGGGCGTCAAGGGCCTGGTCGTCGCGCCGCTGGACAGCGCCGCCATCGAGGCCGGCCTGGACCAGGCCGAACGCAAGGGCGTACCGGTCGTCGCGGTGGACGTGGCGCCCGACAAGGGCAAGGTCGCCATGGTCGTGCGCGCCAACAACATCGCTTACGGGGAGAAGGCCTGCCAGTATCTCGGCAAGCAGATCCCCTCCGGCAAGGTCGTGCAGATCATGGGCGACCTCGCCTCGGTCAACGGCCGGGAGCGCTCCGAGGCCTTCCGCGCCTGCGTGAGCAAGAACTTCCCGAAGCTGAAGGTGCTGGAGATCCCCGCCAAGTGGGAGTCCGACACCGCCGCGTCCAAGCTGGACACGCTGCTCAACGCCAACCCCGACCTCAAGGGCATCTACATGCAGGCCGGCGGTGTCTACCTCGCGCCGACCCTGCAGACCCTCAAGTCGAAGGGCATGCTGAAGAAGGCGGGCCAGGCGGGCCACATCACGATCGTCTCCAACGACGGCATCCCGCAGGAGTTCGACGCCATCCGCAAGGGCGAGATCGACGCGACCGTCTCCCAGCCCGCCGACGCCTACGCCAAGTACGGCATGTACTACATCGAGGCGGCGATGGAGGGGAAGACGTTCAAGCCGGGGCCGACGGACCACGACTCGACCATCGTCAAGCTGCCCAGCGGCATCCTCGAGGACCAGCTGCCCGCGCCCCTGGTCACCAAGGACAACGTCGACGACTCCAATCTCTGGGGCAACACGGTCAAATGAGCACGCCACTCGTTGAAGCGCGTGGGGTCGTCAAGCGCTACGGCCCCACCACCGCCCTCGCCGACGGCAGGCTCACCGTCCTGCCCGGCGAGTCCCACGCCCTCGTCGGCCGCAACGGTGCCGGCAAGTCCACCCTCGTCACTCTGCTCACCGGTCTCCAGGCGCCGGACGAGGGCACGGTCCGCTTCGAAGGCGAGCCCGCGCCCCCGCTGGCCGACCGGGACGCCTGGCGCCGCAAGGTGGCCTGCGTCTACCAGAAGCCCACGGTCGTCCCGGAGTTGACGGTCGCCGAGAACCTGTTCATCAACCGGCAGCCGCTGCAACGCGGTTTCATCAGCTGGCGGCGGCTCAAGGCCGAGGCCACCGAACTGCTCGACGCCTGGGACGTGCGGGTCGACCCGGAGGCGCGCACCGCAGACCTCAAGGTCGAGGACCGCCAAATGGTGGAGATCGCGCGGGCGTTGAGCTTCGGCACCCGCTTCATCGTCCTCGACGAGCCGACCGCCCAGCTCGACAACCGCGAGATCGAGCGGCTCTTCACCCGCATGCGGTCACTCCAGGACTCCGGCGTCACCTTCCTGTTCATCTCGCACCACCTCCAGGAGGTGTACGAGGTCTGCCAGACCGTGACCGTGCTGCGGGACGCCCGCTGGATCACCACGGCCCCGGTCGCCGACCTGCCGAGGACCTCCCTGGTCGAGGCCATGGCGGGGGAGAGCATCCAGACCCTCGCGGAACAGTCCGTCCAGGAAAGGGTGGTCGACGAGTCCGCCCCCGTCATCCTGGACGCCCGCGGGCTCACCTCGGACGCGTACGAGAACGTCGACCTGACCGTCCGCCGCGGCGAGGTCGTCGGACTCGCCGGGTCCAGCGGCAGCGGCAAGATCGAGCTGGCCGAGTCGTTCACCGGGCTGCACACCCCGCACGGCGGCACCGCTCGACTGGACGGGAAACCGCTGCCGTTCGGTGACGTCACGGCCGCGCTGAAGGCCGGTGTCGGCTGCGTGCCCCGGGACCGTCATGTCCAGGGGCTCGTCGTCGGCATGACCATCGGCGACAACGCCACCCTGAGCGTCCTGGACCGGCTCGGCCGCTACGGATTCGTCGGCACCGACCGCAAACGCGGCTTCGCCACCGAGCTGATCGAACGACTCGACATTCACACCGAGGGACCCGACCAGCCCGTTTCCGACTTGTCCGGCGGCAACGCCCAGAAGGTCGTCATGGCCCGCGCCCTCGCCTCCGACCCGCACCTGCTGGTCCTCATCAACCCCACCGCGGGCGTGGACGTGAAGTCCAAGGAGTCCCTGCTGGCCCGCGTGGACAGCGCTCGCGAGGACGGCACCGCCGTACTGGTCGTCTCCGACGAACTCGACGACCTCAGGCGCTGCGACCGCGTCCTCGTCCTCTTCCACGGCCGCGTCGTCGCCGAGTATCCGGCGGGCTGGCGCGACCACGAGCTGATCGCCTCCATCGAAGGAGTGGACCATGGCTACAGCGTCTCCCCGGGGGACGACCCCCGGACCCCCGGCCGGGAAGGGGGAAGCCGGGGTGACTGAGATGAAGGCACCGCCGGTCACACAGGCCAGTGTCCCGGGCCCGAGCTCGGCCAGGACCGTACTGCTGCGGCGGGCCCGCGAACTGGCCCTCGTCCCCGCCCTGTTGCTGCTGATGGTGCTCGGTGCGGTGGTCAACGACTCGTTCCTCACCGAACGCAACCTGATCTCCATCCTCGGAGCCTCCGCCGCCCTCGCGATGGTGGTGCTGGCCGAGTCCCTGGTCCTGATCACCGGCAAGTTCGACCTCTCCCTGGAGTCGGTGGTCGGCATCGCGCCGGCCGTCGGGGCACTGCTCGTGCTGCCCGCCGCCCAGTCCGGCTGGGGCACCGAGTTCCCGGCCGCGCTCGCGCTGCTGGCGATCCTCGTCGTCGGCGCGGTGATCGGCGCGTTCAACGGGATCCTGGTCGTCAAGTTCAAGCTGAACGCGTTCATCGTGACGCTCGCGATGCTGATCGTCCTGCGCGGCCTGCTCGTCGGCGCCACCAAGGGCAAGACACTGTTCGGCATGCCGGACAGCTTCTACTCGCTCGCGACCACCACCTTCCTCAACGTCCCGATGTCGGTGTGGCTCGCCGCGGCCGCCTTCGCGATCGCCGGGTTCGTGCTCAAGTACCACCGCGTCGGACGCGCGCTGTACGCCATCGGCGGCAACGCGGACGCGGCCCGCGCAGCCGGCATCCGCGTCGACCGGGTGATGCTCGGGGTGTTCGTCGTCGCCGGTGTCCTGGCCTCCGTGGGCGGCCTGCTGCAGACCGGTTACGTCGGCGCGATCAGCGCCAACCAGGGTCAGAACATGATCTTCACCGTGTTCGCGGCGGCGGTGATCGGCGGCATCAGCCTCGACGGCGGCAAGGGCACCATGTTCGGCGCCCTGACCGGCGTCCTCCTGCTCGGTGTCGTACAGAACCTGCTCACGCTCGCCCAGGTGCCGTCGTTCTGGATCCAGGCCATCTACGGCGGAATCATCCTGGTCGCCCTCATGATCGCCCGCGTCACCACCGGCCGTGCCCAGGACTGACCCGCCTCGTCCCTGCCACCCACCGAAAGGTCCTCTGTGTCCGCGACGCCCGTCCGCATCACCGCGGTCGACACCTACGACATCCGCTTCCCCACCTCGCGCGAGCTGGACGGCTCCGACGCGATGAACCCGGACCCCGACTACTCGGCGGCGTACGTCGTGCTGCGCACGGACTCCCCAGAGGGCCCGGGCGGACCGGAGGGGCACGGCTTCACCTTCACCATCGGGCGGGGCAACGAGGTCCAGGTCGCCGCGATCCACGCACTGCGCCACCATGTGGTCGGGCGGTCCGTCGACGAGGTGTGCGCCGACCCCGGGTCCCTCTTCCGGGACCTGATCGGGGACAGCCAGCTGCGCTGGCTCGGGCCCGAGAAGGGCGTGATGCACATGGCGATCGGCGCGGTCGTCAACGCCGTATGGGATCTGGCGGCCAAGCGCGCCGGCAAGCCGCTGTGGCGGCTGCTCGCCGAGGCCGACCCCGAGTGGCTGGTTGGCCAGATCGACTTCCGCTACCTCACCGACGCGCTCACCCCCGAGGAGGCGCTGGAGCTCCTGCGCAAGGGCCGGGACGGCGCCGCCGACCGCACCACGAACCTGCTGGCCGCCGGCTTCCCCGCCTACACCACCTCGCCGGGCTGGCTCGGCTACAGCGACGAGAAACTGACGCGCCTCGCCGCCGAGGCCGTCGCCGACGGCTTCCGGCAGATCAAGCTGAAGGTCGGCGCGGACCTCGACGACGACGTACGGCGCTGCCGCGTCGCCCGTTCGGTCGTCGGCCCCGACATCCGCATGGCGATCGACGCCAACCAGCGCTGGGACGTGGGCGAGGCGATCCGCTGGACCAAGGCCCTCTCCGAGTTCGACGTCTACTGGGTCGAGGAGCCCACCAGCCCCGACGACATCCTCGGCCACGCGGCCATCCGCCGGGCCGTGGCCCCGGTGAAGGTCGCCACCGGCGAGCACGTCCAGAACAGGATGATCTTCAAGCAGCTCCTCCAGGCCGGCGCCGTCGACATCGTCCAGATCGACGCGGCCCGGGTCGCCGGAGTCAACGAGAACCTCGCGATCCTCCTGCTGGCGGCCAAGTTCGGGGTCCCGGTCTGCCCGCACGCGGGCGGTGTCGGCCTGTGCGAACTCGTCCAGCACCTGTCGATGTTCGACTACGTGGCTCTCTCCGGCACCACCGAGGACCGGGTCATCGAGTACGTCGACCATCTGCACGACCACTTCATCGACCCGGTGGTCATCCGCGAGGGTCACTACACGGCACCCACCACGCCGGGCTTCTCGGCCGCCATGCGCCCCGAGTCGATCGCGCGGTACACATACCCCGACGGCGCCTTCTGGGTGGCCGACCTCGCCGAGCAGAAGAAGGGACAGGCGGCATGAACGACTTCGCGGGACTCAAGGCACTGGTCACCGGCGGTGCCTCCGGCATCGGCCGGGCGACGGCGGAACTCCTCGTCGCGCGCGGCGCCCAGGTCGCCGTGCTCGACCTGGACCTGTCGTCGGTCGAGAAGCCGCTGCTCGGCTACCGGGCCGACGTCACCGACGACGCCTCCGTCCGCGAGGCCGTCGCGGCCGCCGCGGCCGACCTGGGCGGGCTCGACATCGTGGTCAACAACGCGGGCATCGGCGCCCAGGGCACCGTCGAGGACAATCCCGACGACGAGTGGCACCGGGTGCTCGACGTCAACGTCGTCGGCATGGTCCGGGTGGCCCGCGCCGCCCTGCCCCACCTGCGGGAATCCGCGCACGCGGCGATCGTCAACACCTCCTCCATCGCGGCCACGGCAGGTCTCCCGCAGCGGGCCCTCTACAGCGCGACCAAGGGCGCGGTGTACTCCCTCACCCTCGCCATGGCCGCCGACCACGTCCGCGAGGGCATCCGCGTCAACTGCGTGAACCCCGGCACCGCGGACACCCCATGGGTCGGCCGCCTGCTGTCCAAGGCCGCCGACCCGGCCGCCGAACGCGCCGCCCTGGAGGCCCGCCAGCCCACCGGCCGCCTGGTCAGCGCCGACGAGGTGGCGGGCGCGGTCGCCTACCTCGCGAGCCCGCTGTCCGGCGCCACGACCGGCACGTCCCTCGCCGTGGACGGCGGCATGCAGGGGCTGCGACTGCGGCCGGTGGGCCGGTGAACCGGCTGGGCCGCAGCGGCGTCGAGGTCAGCGCGCTGTCCTTCGGCGCCGCCGGCATCGGCAACCTCTACGCCGAGATCGGCGAGGAGCAGGTCCGGGCGACCGTCGAGGCCGCCTGGACCGTGGGCATGCGCTACTTCGACACCGCGCCGCACTACGGACTCGGCCTGTCCGAACGCCGCCTCGGCAGCGCCCTGCGTGCGCGTCCGCGCCCGGCGTACACGATCTCCACGAAGGTCGGACGGCTCCTGGAGCCCACCGACGGCGGCGGCGACGACCTCGCGAACGGCTTCGCGGTCCCCGCCACCCACCGCCGCGTGTGGGACTTCAGCGCCGACGGCGTACGCCGCAGCCTGGACGCCAGCCTCGAACGGCTCGGCCTCGACCGGGTCGACGTCGTCTACCTCCATGACCCCGACGACCACGCCGAACAGGCCTTCCACGAGGGCTATCCGGCGCTGGAGAAGCTCCGCTCGGAGGGCGTGGTCGGCGCGATCGGCGCGGGCATGAACCAGGCCGAGATGCTCACCCGCTTCGTCCGCGACACCGACGTCGACGTGGTGCTGTGCGCCGGCCGGTACACGCTCCTGGACCAACGGGCTCTCGCCGAACTCCTGCCGGCGGCGCAGGAACGCGGCACGTCCGTCATCATCGGCGGCGCCTTCAACTCCGGCCTGCTGGCGGATCCGAAGCCGGGAGCGACGTACAACTACGCCCAGGCGCCGGCCGACTTGCTGGACCGGGCCCTGCGCCTGAAGTCCCTCGCCGACCGCCACGGCACAACACTGCGCGCCGCCGCCCTGGCCTTCTGCGCCGCCCACCCGGCGGTCGCGAGCGTCCTGGTCGGCGTCCGATCGGCGGCCGAAGTCCGCGACTGCGCGGACCAGTTCACCGCGACCGTCCCCGCCGCCTTCTGGCAGGAGCTGCG
The DNA here is from genome assembly GCF_044459385.1 of Streptomyces sp. NPDC050287. Lineage (NCBI taxonomy): Bacteria > Bacillati > Actinomycetota > Actinomycetes > Kitasatosporales > Streptomycetaceae > Streptomyces > Streptomyces sp. NPDC050287. The sequence goes on from NZ_JBITIY010000014.1 coordinate 57,987, forward strand.
CGACACCGGCCTGCTGCCCGCCGAGGCCCCCGTCCCCGCCGAGAAGCCCTCGCAGGAGCCGTCATGAGAGTCGCCCTGCACACCAAGGTCCGCGGTGACCGCATCGGCGAGTACGAGGCCGCCCACCGCGAGGTCCCGGCCGAGCTCACCGACGCGATCCGCGCCGCCGGCGCCACCTCCTGGACGATCTGGCGCAGCGGCACCGACCTCTTCCACGTCCTGGAGTGCGAGGACTACGGCCGTCTCCTCGCCGAGCTGGAGAAGCTCCCGGTCAACGTGGCCTGGCAGGCCCGCATGGCCGAGCTGCTGGACGTGGTGCACGACTACTCCAGCGAGGGATCGGACGCCGGCCTGCCCGTCGTATGGGAGCTGCCGTGACCGTGGACGCGCACCACCATGTGTGGGACCTGTCCGTACGGGACCAGGACTGGATCGCCGAGGGCAGTGGGATCCGGCGCGACTTCACGGTGGCGGACCTGGCACCCGAGGCGCTGGCGGCCGGAGTCGACCGCACCGTCCTGGTCCAGACGATCACGGTGCCCGAGGAGACCCCGGAGTTCCTCGCCCTGGCGGCCGCCCATGACCTGATCGGGGGCGTCGTCGGCTGGACCGACCTCACCCGCCCCGACGTCGCCGACGAACTGGCCCGGCTGCGGGAACTGCCCGGCGGGCAGTACCTCAAGGGCATCCGTCACCAGGTCCAGGGGGAGCCGGACCCTCAGTGGCTGCTCCGGGCGGACGTACGGCGCGGTCTCGCCGCCGTGGCCGACGCGGGGCTCGTCTACGACCTGGTCGTGCTGCCCCACCAGCTCCCGGCCTGCGCCAGGGCGGCGGCGGACCACGAGGGCCTCACCTTCGTCCTGGACCACCTGGGCAAACCGCCCATCGCGTCCGGCGCGCGAGAACCCTGGGCCACGGCCGTCCGCACCCTCGCCGCCCGGCCCAACACCGTCTGCAAACTCTCCGGCATGGTCACCGAGGCGGACCCCGCCACCTGGACCGTCGACGACCTGCGCCCGTACGCCGACGCCGTGCTGGACGCCTTCGGACCGCAGCGGCTGATGTTCGGCTCGGACTGGCCGGTGTGCACGCTCGCCGCGACCTACGGCGAAGTGCTGGGCGCGGCCCGCGAGTTGACTTCCCCCGCCGACCGCACCCAGATCTTCGAAACCACCGCGACGCGCGTCTACGGCCTCTGAGCACCCCCGCCATCCGCCTCTACGACCTCTGAGCCACCCCCGTCAGCCGCGTCGGCGGCAGATACTCGCGCACATACGTCCGCTGCCAGCAGGCCCCCGTCTCCCGCAGCTCACGCCAGGTCGTGTAGCGGTAGCGGAAGAGGCGGGCGCGGATGTAGCGGGGCGGGGCGTCGGGTGGGAACGGGGAGCGGCGCAGCAGCCTCAGGGTGTCGCGGTCGTTCTCCAGCAGCCGTTCCACCAGGGCGCTGAACCAGGTCCCCGCGTACGCGGGGGAGAGCGCGGCGAACCACATCATCCAGTCGAGCCGCAGATGGTACGGCGCGAACTGGCGCGGCCAGCGCCGGGGATCGCCCGGCTTGCCCTTGAACTCGTACTCCCGCCAGCCGGAGTCCTCGCGCGGTACGTCGTCGTCCGTGCCCTCGACGACCACCTCGTAGCGGATCCGGCTGACGCTGCCGAACGCCCCGTAGGTGTTGACCAGATGGAGGGGATCGAAGGAGCGGTTCATGATCTGGCGGCGGGAGATCATGTTGCGGACCGGCTGGTAACTCAGGCCGACGAGCAGGGCCGCGACCGTGAGGACCAGCACCTCGTACCAGAGGGGCGCCGGCCCCGGACCCGGCGACGGCGGATCGCTCGGGAACGCCACCGCCGGCAGGGCCAGCACGATGGTGATCCAGTTCAGCCAGGAGAAGTTGCCCGACAGCACCAGCCACAGCTGGGTGAGGATCATCAGCGAGGCCGCCGCCGTGGCGATCGGCTGCGGGGTGAACAGCAGGAAAGGCACGGCGAGCTGAGTGACGTGGTTGGCGGCCACCTCCGTCCGGTGCAGGGGTTTGGGCAGGTGGTGGAAGAACCAGCTCAGCGGGCCCGGCATGGGCTGTGTCTCGTGGTGATGGTCGAGACAGGTGAGCTTGCGCCAGCACTCGTCGCCGCGCATCTTGATCAGCCCCGCGCCGAACTCGACCCGGAACAGGATCCAGCGCAGCAGGAACAGCACCAGGACCGGCGGCGCCACCTCGTCGTTGCCGATGAACACCGCCAGGAAACCGACCTCCAGGAGCAGGGACTCCCAGCCGAAGCCGTACCAGGTCTGGCCGACGTTCACGATCGACAGGTACAGCACCCAGGGGACGAACCACAGCAGCATCGCGGCGCCCAGGGGGAGCCGGGAGTCGAGGCCCGCGAGCAGCGCCGCCGACACCGCGCAGCCCGCCCACGCGCAGGCCGCGAAGAAACGGTCCGAGTAGTGCAGGTGGAACAGGCTCGGCGCCCGCCGGAACGGTACCCGCTCGGTGAACCGGGGCACCGGCAGCATGCCGCGCTCACCCAGCAGCGCCCGGAACTGCAGGGCCGCCGTCAGGAACGCCACGAGGTACACGGCCGCCAGAGCCCGCTGGAAGACCAGCCGGCTCATCCAGTACTCGGGTGCGGTGAACCAGTCCACGGCGGTGTGCTCCTGTCCCCATTCTCTGTTCTCTCGACTCTGTCGGCATTCTCTGTTCTCTCGACTCTGTCGGCTCTCTCGCCGAACACGCTTGCGCCCGGACGCCTGCGTGACTCTCCGTGTACCTCGCCTCCGGTTCCGTAACCCGAGTGAGTGGAGCGGACGATGGTTGTGGTGCGGACATCCACCCGGGACCTCGCCACGACCGGTGAATCGACGGGTGACGGCCTTGCCCCGGCATACAAACTCTGTCAGCCCGCTCGAAGAATCAGACAAATCCTGGCAAGGTAGCCCCATGGTTGATCGGGGAGCGAGCGCCCTGTCACTCCCGGACGACTGGCCCGCCCACCCGGATCCGATCCTGGCGCTCAACCGCATGGGCAGCTTCGACTGGGACCTGGACGCCGGGCTGTTCCACATGGACGCCCAGGCCCACGAGGTCTTCGACCTGCGCCCCGACGAATACGACGGCCACCCGTCGTCCCTGGCGGTGCGGGTCCCGCGCGCGGAGGGCCACCGGCTCGACGCCCTGGTCGCGCAGGCCATGAAGGACGGCAGCGAGAACTACGGCGCCTACTTCCGGCTGCGCTGCCGCGACGGCTCCCTGCGCTGGACCCACACCCAGGGCTACATCCGGCGCGACGAGACGGGCCGTCCGCGCCGCATCGTCGGCATCCTCCGCGACGCCACCCAGGAGCTCCGCGAACTCGACTCCCGCCAGGAGCAGGCCGCCCAGGACGAGGCGCGGCGCCGCCAGACCAACGTCGTGCAGCTCACCACCGCCGCCCTCGCCCACGCCCACACGGTCGACGACGTGATCGACGTCCTCAAGGACACCCACGGCCTCATCCACCTCGGTGCGACCAGCCTGGTCATGGGGCTGGTCGAGGCCGGGCGGATCAGGCTGATCGCCGAGGGCCCCGCGGGCAGTTTCGTACCCGGCACGCGCGTCACCAGGATCGACGAGCAGTACCCGATGAGCGAGGTCGTGCGTACCCTCAGCCCCCGTTTCATCGAGTCGCCGGAGGAGTTCGCCGAGCGTTATCCGCTGCTGTGGCCGCACATCACCGGCCTGCACATCACCGCCGCCGCGTATCTGCCGCTCATCGCCGAGGCCCGCCCGATCGGCGCCGTGGGCCTGCTCTACAGCGACCGGCGCGGCTTCTCACCCGAGGACCGCAACGTCCTGATCGCCCTCGGCAGCAGCATCGCGCAGAGCCTCATGCGGGCCATGCTCCACGAGCAGGACAAGGACCTCGCCACCGGCCTCCAGCAGGCCATGCTGCCGCGCACCATCCCCAGCGTCCCCGGTGCCGACGTCGCCGTCCGCTACCGCTCCGCCTCCCTGGGCCGGGACATCGGCGGCGACTGGTACGACCTGATCCCGCTGCCGGGCGGCCGGGTCGGCGCCGTCATCGGCGACGTCCAGGGCCACGACACCCACGCCGCCGCCGTCATGGGTCAGCTGCGGATCGTCCTGCGGGCCTACGCCGCCGAGGGCCACACCCCGGCCGCCGTGATGGCCCGGGCCTCCGTATTCCTCCACGAACTCGACACCGACCGTTTCGCCACCTGTCTGTACGCGGAGGCAGACCTGTTGACCGGAGTGGTCCAGGTGGTCCGGGCGGGCCACATCGACCCGCTGATCCGGCGGCCCGACGGCAGCTGCCGCCGGGTGTCCGTCGAGGGCGGCCTCCCGCTCGGCCTGTCCGCCGAGTTCGGGCGCCTCGCCTACCCGGTCGCCACCCTCGAACTCGACCCGGGCGACACTCTCTTGCTGTGCACCGACGGCCTGGTCGAACAGCCCGGCGCCGACCTCGACGACGGCATGCGCACCCTCATCGCCATGATCGCCACCGGCCCGGACGACGTACGTGACCTCGCCGACCGGCTCATCGACGTGGCCGAGGAACGCGGCGGCGACGACGACGTGGCCCTGCTCCTGCTGCGCCGCCGCGGCCTGGACGCCCCCCAGTCGGGCGGCCGGCTCCAGCAGCATGTGGCGTCCGGCGACCCCGAGGCCCTCGCCGAGGCGCGGCACATGATCCGCGCCGCGGTCGACGCCTGGGGCGCCCACCCGCTCTCCGACGAGATCGAACTGGTCGCCGACGAACTGATCACCAACGCTCTGATGCACACCGAGGGCCCCGCGATCGTCACCCTCAGGGCCCTCACCGGCAGCGACCGCCGGGTAAGGGTCGAGGTCGAGGACTCCTCCAGCGCCCTGCCCCGCCGCCGCGAGGCGGGCGAGTCGGGAGTGTCCGGCCGGGGCCTGCTCCTTGTCGACCTGCTCGGCGACGCGTGGGGCGTGGAGGCGCGGGGTGGCGGCAAAGTGGTGTGGTGCGAGTTCGTCGTACCGCAGCGGAGCTGAGGGAATGCGAACTCGCTGCACTGAGCTGAGCACTCCGGTCTTCGGTGGCACTCTGGACGTATGCCGGAACTCCCCGAGGTCGAAGCGCTCAAGGACTTCCTCACCGAGAACGTCGTCGGGCACGAGATCGTCCGGGTGCTGCCCGTCGCGATCAGCGTCCTGAAGACGTTCGACCCCCCGCTCACCGCCGTCGAGGGCCGCGAAGTCACCGCGGTGCACCGGCACGGCAAGTTCCTCGACCTGGTCATGGACGGCGGCCCGCACGTCGTGACCCACCTGGCCCGCGCGGGCTGGCTGCACTGGAAGGACAAGCTCCCCGACGGCCCGCCACGCCCCGGAAAGGGCCCCTTGGCCCTGCGCGTCGCCCTAGAGACGGGAGCCGGCTTCGACCTGACCGAGGCGGGCACCCAGAAACGCCTCGCGGTGTACGTCGTCCGGGATCCGCAGGAGGTCCCCGGCGTGGCCCGCCTCGGCCCCGACCCGCTCGCCGACGACTTCGACGAGGCCCGCCTCGCCACCCTGCTGAAGGGCGAGCGCCGCCAGATCAAGGGCGCGCTGCGCGACCAGGGCCTGATCGCCGGCGTCGGCAACGCGTACAGCGACGAGATCCTGCACGCGGCGAAGATGTCCCCCTTCAAACCGACCTCCTCGCTCACCCCGGAGGAGACCACGAGGCTGTACGAGGCCCTGCGCACCACCCTCACCGAGGCGATCGAACGCTCCCGCGGGGTGGCGGCCGGCCGCCTGAAGTCGGAGAAGAAGAGCGGCCTGCGCGTCCACGGCCGCACCGGCCGGCCCTGCCCGGTGTGCGGCGACACCATCCGCGAGGTCTCCTTCAGCGACTCCTCGCTCCAGTACTGCCCGACCTGCCAGACCGGCGGCAAGCCCCTCGCGGACCGCAGACTGTCCCGGCTGCTGAAGTAGCCCCGCGGCTGAGCGCACCTGCCAGAGGTCAGGAGGGCTTGAGGGTCACCAGATGCTCACCGGCGCTGGTGCGGACCTCGTAGTGGTCGATCTGGTCGGTGTGCCGGGTCGAGCCACCGTGCATGGTGTTCGGCCGGGCATCGTGCCGGGGCACGTTCCAGGTGGTGAGGATTTCTTCGGTGCCGTCCACGCCGACGGCGATCAGCCGGCAGGAGCGGGGGCCGGCCCCGTCCTTGACCGTGATCTCGACATCGCTGCCCCAGGCCTCGTCCTCGGTGGTCAGCTGTGCCCACACACCCGACCGCTCGTCGGTCGCGGTCACCCGCACGTCCTGGGGCCGCGGGTCGGCGCCCTTCGCCAGCATCGTGATCGCGGGCCCGGCCACCGCGAACACCACCGCGGCGGCCACCACGTACAACAGCCGCCGACGCCGCGCCCGGTGCCGCGTGGCGACCTCGCCGAGCAGCCGGTCCAGCAGCCGCGGGCCCGGCTGCGTCATGGGATGCACGACCCGCGGGGTGGCCCGCCGGTAGAGCATCATCTGCCGGGTCACCGGCCCGAACTCGGTCACGTGTGCCGTACAGCGGGGGCACTCCATGAGGTGGTCCTCGAAGCGGAAGGCCTCCGCCTCGTCCAGCACGCCGAGCGCGTACGCGCCGACGTCGCGATGCCTCTCCAGGGACCTCATGCCGAATCCTCGTGCCGTTGGGTGCGGGTGGGGTTACTCGTTGCCCCCACCGGTACGCACCAACCAGCCGAATCACTCAAGCCGCACACCGAATCGTAACCAAGGGATTCGGAGCGGCCCGAGCCGAGGATTGGTCCAAGGCGAAACGAATCCAAAGAATCTAGAAGAGGTGGATGGCCAGGTGCCCCAAGGGCAACCCCAGCTGCCAGGCAGGCGTCCACACCTTGGGCCCGTCGTCCTCGCCGACCGCCGCACCACCGCCCGGCACCGCGTTGAGATCGGGCGCGAGCAGCTCGGTCTCCTCCAGCCAGCGCCAGGCCGCCCGCGCCAGCTCCAGATCGGGCCATGGGCCGCCGGTCAGGGCCGTCTCGGCGGTGAGCGCGGCCATCCGCTCGCACACCCAGTCCTGCCACGGCTGGTCGTACGCCGTCAGCGACAGCCAGTTCTCCAGCTGGGAGACCACCTGGATGCCGGACAGCTCACCGTCGGTGTCGGAGAGGTAGATGGTCAGCGCCAGCGCGTCCCGTCCGGCGCGGAACTCGAACGACGTCGGCGGCATCAGATCACCGGACCGCAGCAGCTCGTCGGCGATGTACTCGGCGTACAGCCAGGCCATGGGGACGATCAGTTCCCTACCGCCGCCCCCGCCCGTGCTCTCTTGACCTCTGTGCAGCATCCCTTCCTGCCTTCCTCCGGTTGCGTGCGCGTCGCCCGTCGCCGGGTCCTCAGTCCGGAACACGGATGAGGACAGCCGATTACTCAACCGGGGTCAGCGGCAAGGCGCTTTACGGAGGCTTGACTCAGCCATTGGTTTCACCGCAGGTCGGCCGCGTATCCCGGAAGGACCCGGCGCAGGGCGCGCAGTGCGTAGTACGCGCGGGACTTCACGGTACCGGGCGGAATTCCGAGGATCCCCGCGGCTTCCGCCACACTCGCCCCCTGGAAATACACCAGCACCAGGACTTCACGGTGCTCCGGAGTGAGTGTCTTCACAGCTTCCCGGACGTCGAGCGTGGCCGCCGCCCGCTCGGCGTGGTCCGCGCACACCCGCGCGTTCTCCAGGATCGCGTCGCCGACCTCGGCCGGGCGCGCCTGCCGGGCCCGCCGTGCGTCGATCGCGAGCCGCCTGCCCACGGTCAGCAGCCACGGCCGTACGGACTCGAAGTCGTCGGCGCGCAATGCCTCGGGATGCTGCCAGGCGCGGACGAGGGTTTCCTGGACGAGGTCCTCGGCGCGCTGTCGGTCGCCGTCACAGAGCCGGAGCAACAGCGCGAAGAGGGGCCGGCCGTGCTCGCGCTGCAGTGCGGCGAGCTCGTGCTCGGCGGTCGTCCCGTTCGTGAGAGTGGTTCCGGCCGTCATGGCCGTATGCCACAACAGGGGGCCGTTTCTGGACAGGGTGGGCGCACAGGTCTGCGGCGGACGGTCGATCGCGTCGACGAACGGTTCGACGAACGGTCCCTTCCGCCGCCTTGAGGCTCCGGACGGGTTAACGGCGAGGGCCGCGGTGTTTGCGGGCGCCTACAGCTTCGTACCTATTGGTGGGTAAATATGACCACAAGGGGTGAGCTGATGATTGCACGCAGTCGACAGGTGGCCCTGGCCCTCACGGCCGTTCTCGCCGCGGGCGCCGCCTGCCAGGCCCACGAGCACGAGGCGCCGGGGCACCCCGCCCCGTCCGCGAACGGCTCCCGGGGCTTCACGCTCGTCGCCTCCGGCGACGTCCTCCCGCACAGCTCCATCATCGACCGGGCCCGCTACGACGGCGGCGGCACCGGCTACGACTTCCGCCCGATGCTCTCCGGCATCCAACCGGTCGTCTCCCGCGCCGACCTGGCGCTGTGCCACATGGAGACCGTATACGGCGCCAACGGCGCCTACACCGGCTACCCCACCTTCAAGTCCCCGCCCGAAGTGGCCAAGGCCCTCGCCGCCACCGGCTACGACGGCTGCTCCACCGCCTCCAACCACACCCTCGACGACGGCGCCGGCGGAATCCGCCGCACCCTGGACGCCCTCGACCGCGCGGGCGTACGGCACGCCGGCTCGGCCCGCACCGAGGCCGAGGCCCGCACGGTCACCGTGCTGCGCGCGGGCACGGCGCGGGTCGCCCATCTCGCCTACACCTACGACACGAACGGCTTCCCGCTCCCGCCCGGGCAGCCCTGGGCCGTCAACCTGATGAACGAGAACCAGATCCTGGCGGACGCCCGCACCGCCCGGAAGGCCGGCGCCGACGTGGTCGTCGTGTCCCTGCACTGGGGCACCGAATGGCAGGACGCCCCCGACGAGCGGCAACTGACCCTGGCCCGCGACCTCACCGCCGCCCGCACCGGAGGCCGCCCCGACATCGACCTGATCCTCGGCACGCACGCCCATATTCCGCAGGCGTACGAGAAGGTCAACGGCACCTGGGTGATCTACGGCATGGGCGACCAGATCGCCGGCGAGATGTTCAACTACCAGGGCGCCCAGGACCCGCGCGGCAACCAGTCCACCCTCGGCCGCTTCACCTTCGCCCCGCCCGCGCGCGCGGGACAGCGCTGGCGGGTGACGAAGGCGGAGTTCGTGCCGCAGTGGTTCGACGTCGACGCGGGACGGGTGGTGAACCTCAACGAGGCGCTCGCCGCGGGCGCCGACGTGCGCGCCGTGCGCGACCGCATCCGGCAGGTGGTGCTGAGCCGGGGCGCCGCGAAGGACGGCCTCACCATGGGACGGTAACCGGGCGTTGCGGACCACCGCCGCCCGCCCTCTGCGCCGGCGCGGTCACCGCCCGCAGCCCCGGCGTGCCCACCGCCGGCCGCCCGCAGCCCCGGCGTGCCCACCGCCGCCCGCCCGCAGCCCCGGCGTGCCCACCGCCGCCCGCCGCCGGCGCTGCGTGCTCACGGGCGAGGGCGGCGGTGATCGTCGTCCTTGCCGCCGTGGTCCGCTCCGCCTGAGGCGCCGTCATGGTCCGCGTCAGTCAGCGGTGCCGGCTCCGCCCGCACTCCCACGGACAGCCCGTCGGCCGGTACCGCCTGCTCCGCCTTGCGTCGCGCCCGCCGGTACGGCCGTCGGGATTCCGCACGCTCTGCGGCCGAGGGGACGCGGACCCCGCACCCAGCGGCTACGGCACCACCGTCACCGGCCACCGCCCCGCCTTCACCAGCCGTACCGCCACCGAGCCGACGATCCGGTGGCCGGCCTGCTCCGAGGCGCCCACGACCACCGCGTCCGCCTTGAGTTCGTCCGCCGCCTTCACCAGGCCGCCGTAGGGATCGCCGCGGAAGGTGTGGAACTCCCAGCGCACGTCGAATATCCCCCGGTTCTGCTCGGTCGCCTCCCGGATCTGCGCCACCAGGCCCTCGGCGATCTCGTCGGTCGTCTCCGCGACCGGCGCACCGACGGCCGCTCCACCGGCCAGCACCGGCTGCACGTACACGACGGCGAGCAGGGCGCGCTGGCGCCGGGCCAGGCCACCGGCGTACGCCGCCGCACGCAGCGAGGAGTCGGAGCCGTCCACGCCCACCACGATGACCTTGGGCCCGTCCGTGCCCCGCTCGAACTGTTGCGCATGCTGTTCCGTCACGGCAGCGAGGCTATCGGAAACCGCAGGTCCCGCCCTGCCGCGGGCCCCTCGACGGGCAGGGCCGCCGGGTGTTCCTGCGGTCGGAACATGAGTGCCGGCCTGGAGGCCGCGCCCGCGAAGGACACCAGGGGTCGGACGGGGCCGGCCTGGCCGACGCTCTCGGAGTCGTCGGCCTGTGTCGCCGTCGCTCTGTCCGGCGCGTTCGCCCCGCTCAACGTCGCCGAACTGTGCGCGACCGCACCCGAACCGGACGTCCGCAGGATCTCCCTGAACTTCCCCCATGTTCCGCTCGGCCCTCGAGGAGGGCGCCCGCAACGGCCCATGCGCCGGCGCCGGCCCCGGCCCGTCCTCAGGCTCCGGCGGATGCTCCTTCTGTTTTTCGCCCGCTGGTGGCGTCTGGAGCCCCTGTACCGCTCCAACGCCCCCTAGCAGCCCCTGCGGTAGCCCCGCTTCATCCGTTACGGCGACACCGGCGCCCTCGCCCGCTTCGGCCTGGACCTCCGGGATCGCCGAAGGATTCGTCTCCGTACCGTCGTTGCGCAAACTCCGGGGAAAAGGGGCACCCGAAGGGCGGGTTCCGGCCGGCCGCCACCGAAGGCCTGCCGTCGCTCTCGGCGCTCGGTCTCGACGGAGGGGACGAGGCCGGCTCCGGCGCACCGGATGCGGACCTGCCCGAACAGGTCCGCATCCGGCACCTGACGATCCGCGAGACACTGCCGTGGCCCTGGCACGCCGCCGCTGACCCCACGGGCTGGGCCGAGTGGGTGTTTTCATGCCGCCGCTCCGGTGTCGGTGTAGTGCGTCGGGTGCGCGGTGGGCGACTGATGAGTCATGACGAAGGATCAGTTGCTCACACGGCTGTCGACGGCGGCGGCGGTGCTCACGCGGCGCCGGGTCCTGCTCGCGGGCGCCGCGGCCTGCGGTGCGGCCGGCACGGCCGGTCTGCTGGCGCCGGGCTCGGGCGGCGAACCGGTCCGGCCCGCGCCCGCCGCCGGCTCCCAGGCGCGTCCCGAGCTCAAACCCTCCGCCTACCGCCTCCAGCCCCTGACCGGATACGGCCCGCCCCGGGTCGAGCCCGCCCGGGCCCAGGTACGGCGCGAACCGTTCCTGCGCCTGTCCGGGCGCGGCAGCACCATGGTGCTGACCTTCGACGACGGGCCCGACCCCCGCTACACCCCGAAGATCCTGGACACCCTTGCCGAGTACGACGTCCGCGCGATGTTCTTCGTGTGCGGGGAGATGGCCTCCTACCGCCCGGACCTGCTGGCCCGGATGGCCGACGAGGGCCATGTCGTCGGCAACCACACCTGGTCCCACCCGCTGCTGACCCGGCTCAGCCGCGGCCGGATCCGCTACGAGATGGAACGCACCAGCGACGTCATCGAGGACGCGTACGGCGAACGCCCCCAGTGGTTCCGCGCGCCCTACGGAGCCTGGAACCGGGCCGCCTTCCAACTCGGCGCCGAACTCGGCATGGAACCGCTGGCCTGGACGATCGACACCCTCGACTGGACCAGACCCGGCACCCGCGCCATCGTCAGCCGGGTGGAGCACGGAGCCGCCCCCGGTGTCGTGGTGCTCTCGCACGACGCCGGGGGCGACCGCACCCAGAGCGTCCGGGCATTGCGCGACTATCTGCCGCACCTGCTGGACTGCGGCTACCACATCACCGTCCCACGACGGCAGCCCGTGTGACCGCCGGCGCCGGGCCCGCCCGGTCGGGGAACGCTCAGCGGACCTCGACCAGGCGGGCGAAGACGACGACGTTGCCGGCGTAGCCGCTCTGTTTGGAGAAACCGCCCCCGCAGGTGATGACCCGCAGTTCCGGGGAGCCCTTGGAACCGTAGACGCGGTCGCCGGGGAAGTTGTTCTTCTCGAAGACCTCGATGCCGTAGATCTCGAAAACGGCCGTCTTGCCGTCCTTGCGGGCGATCTCGACGCGGTTTCCCTTCTTCAGGGCCCCGAGTCCGTAGAACACGGCGGGGCCCTGAAGGTTGTCGACGTGCCCGACGACGACGGCTGTGCCCTTCTCGCCCGGGGAGACAGCGCCGGTGAACCAGCCGGCCAGGTTGGGGTCCTCCGGCGGCGGCGCGCCGACCCAGCCGTCCGCGTCCAGACCGACGGGCAGGACCGGTGCGTCGACCCGGATCGACGGGATCCGCACCCGGTCGGGCACGGAGTACGGCAGCGGGGCCGGGGCCGCCAGGAAGGTGCCGGGCGTGGCGGGGCTCTCGGCGGCGGCAGCCGAGGCCGGCTGCGGGGGTCCGACGTCGAACTCCCCCGAGCCGTTGCGAATGAGTGCGAGACCGGTCAGCAGAACAAGCGCTATCACGCCCCAAGGAGCGCGCTTCCTCGGCCGCTCCTCCTCTTCGGCCCAGTCGGCCGGTTCGGACGCAAACATTCGACTTCCCCTCTCGACGTGGCCGTCGCCACGTCATTCGCGCATAGCAGAACGCTAAGTCGCGCCAGGGAAACCGGCGACGGGGCGAAAGCGAACGGGTGGCCCGCCCCTCTTTCGGTGCGCCATCCGAGTTGCCGCGCACAGGAATTTTCTGACGGTCCGTGACCTGCGGTGATATCCGCTTCTGTGCTTTTTCCTCGGCGTGTCCTCTCACCAGGACGGACCATTGCCGAAATGCGGGTCCGTGCAGGGCATCTGAGGGTTTTTCCGGGAGGCGTTCTCTCGCCGATCCACCGGGGACCGTTCCCGGGGCGCCTCCCGCGGAGGATCACATGCGTACTACTCGTGCCCTGGCGGCCGCCGGTGCCGCCGTCACCCTCCTCGGGCTCGCCGCCCCCGCAGCCGTCGCGCGGGACGGCATGGGCGCCCGACCGAGCAACATCGTCGCCCAGCCCAGCGTCATCGCCCGCGGCGGCCAGCTGACGGTCACGGTCGACGGCTGCCCCGCCGGCGGCACCATGACCTCGGACGCCTTCCGGAGCGCGCCCCTGACGCCGATTCCCGGCACCAACGGCGTCTCCAGGGGCACCGCGACGGTCGACCGCAACGCGCGTCCCGGTTCGCACAGCATCACCGTCGACTGCTCCGGCCAGACCCTGACCAACCCGGCCGCCTTCACCGTCATCGGCGGTGTCCGCGGTGGCCTCGGCGGCAGCACCTCCACGGGGGCGACCCCGGCCGACATGGCCATCGGCGGCGGTCTGGTGGCCGCGGCCGCCATCGGCGGCGGGGTGTTCTGGATGCGCCGCCGTGCCGAGCGGCGGATGTGATCCCGCCCGAGGAGACGAACACGTCCTGACGGCAGCCGGTGGCGCGCGGCGTCACCTGTCCTGCGGCCACGACGGTCTCGGACAGGACACTGACGCGAAAGCCCGAGCTCTCGCCGCTCGCGTGCGCGGCGGGGGCGGCGAGGGCGAGGGCCCACGCCCAGCGATGCGGCCCGAGCGGCGGGTATCGCGCCCATGGTGATTCCTCCGGTCCCCGAGGAGCAGCCGCGGACCCTTTCCCTTTCCGCTGTCGATGCACCTCGATGACCGCAACGCTAGGAACACGGGGGCGGCCGCGCGATCCCACTCGTGCGAACGGGGCATGCGTGTGCGCCGGTCAGGGGATCGTGTTCCCGCGATCGGGGGACGGGACCGGTGTGTCGCGCGTCCCCCGGCGGGTCGGGCGGGCCCCGGGGTGAGGGCCTGCAGACGGCCGAGCCGTGCCCCTGGTGAGGGACGTCAGCCCTTGATGCCCGGGAAGAGATTCAGGAACGGGTCCGCCGACGCCGTGATGCCCCGGCTGTAGGGCGCGTCGAAGTCCCAGATCAGGAAGAGCAGGAACGCGATCAGCGCGGAGAACAGCCCGGCGAGGATCAGTTCGCGGGCGGTACGGCGGATCTGCAGCGTGAAGACCATCCCGATGGTGACGGCGGCTCCGGCCAGCAGCCCGAACCACACCACGCCCGGCATGGTGGGCTTGGCCGAGTCCGCCCGGCCGCCTCGGGCCTGGTCCGCGGTGGCCAGCTGGTCGAGGACCGGCTGATAGGCCTGGGCCTCGAAGTCCGTCCTCGGCCGGTAGTCGGTGACGTCGGCGCGGACCCGGTCGAGGAGTTCGGTGCCCCGCTCCGTGACCTCGCCGCTGTCCGCCATGTGCTGCCACTCGGTGTGGACGACGTGTCCGACATAGGCGTTGACATCGTCCCGAATGCGGTAGCGGACGTCGGCCGGGTAGACCCGGACCCGCTCCGAGATCTCGTGCAGCGCCTGGGCCTCCGCCTGTACGTGGTCCTGGGCGCTGCTGCGGGCCTCCCAGACACCCGCGATGGCCAGGCCCAGGACGATGGCGTACACCACGCCGATCCACATGGTCATGTACTCGATGACGTCCGGCGTCTCGCTGGGGTCCTCGTCCTCGGGCGCCCTGCGGTGCCGTACCAGGGTGATGACGACCACCACGGCACAGGCCGCCAGCATCGCGAGGGTGAGAACAAGCCATTCCGGCAAGGGATGCCTCCAGGATCGGGTTGCTAGCGCGGCCGCAGCGCGGCGACGGCGATCACCGCGGGCACGGTGATGAGCAGGACGTAGGTGACCGGCGACGTGGTGCCGTGAGGCTGCCGTTTGCGGGTCAGCGCCTTGTAGCGCGGATACGTCACCGGGGTGACGGTGGGCCGCGGGGCTGGCTTCGCCGACGGTGTGGGGGCCGGGGATGGGGGAGGGGCCGGTGCCGGTGCCGGTGCCGGTGCGGGTGCGGGAGCGGGTGCGGGAGCGGGGTGCGGCGGGGCCGGCCGTGCCCACGGTGGCGACGGGGGCGGTGCGGGCGGCGGCTCGGGCGTCGGGGTCGGTTTCGGCGGCGGGGCGGGACGGGGAGTGGGGGACGGCTCGGGCGGAGGTGGTGTCGGCGTGGGCGTGGGCGTGGGGATGGGCGTAGGGGCAGAAGTAGGAGCAGGAGGAGTCGGGGTGGGAGTGGGGCACGGCGGCGGAGGAGGCGGCGGGCAGGGCGGGGGAGTCGGCCAGGTGAGGCTGCCGGCGACCGCCACCGCCCGGGTGCCGTCCGGGCCCGTCGAGGCATACGCGCAGGCGTCTGCCCGGGCCGCGCCGACGGGGGCGCCCACGAGCATCCAGGTGAGCGTCAACAGGGTGAACACCCGTATGGCCGGGGCGGATCGGGTCGGTTCGGGTCGATGCACGACGGAGATCATGAGGCCTGGCGCCCCGCGGCACGCCCGAGTGCGGGGGGATTGCCCCGAAAGAGCGAACGCCGGTGTCACCGCGTACGGCCCGGGTGCCGCGGGTTTCGGAGCCCGATGTCACAGGTTTCGGAAAGAAATATCTGGCGCGATTGAACGCAAGCGTGGCCCCCGTGCGTACCCATGGTCGTGCGGCGGCGCAGAAGGGCGCTGCAACACCCTTGGAATTTATGGGGAGTTGACGATGAAGACCTCCTGGCGGAGCGCCTCACTCGTGGCAAGCGCTGCGGCTGTGCTGGTGCTGACGACGGCGTGCGGCCAGGAAAGCGCCCCGTCCACCGGCAGTCAGAACGTGGGCGCGACGGCCGCGGCCGGGGCCGGTGGCTACGGCAGCCCGGGCGCCGGTCTCGGCACCGACACCGGCGCCGGCGCGGATGCGCAGGCCAGTCAGAGCCCCGCGACGCAGACCGCGGCCGCGGGCCAGCTGAACGTGTCCACCAACGGCGAGCTCGGCAACGTCCTCACCGACAGCGCGGGCCTCACCCTCTACCGCTTCGACGAGGACACGGCCGAGCCGCCGAAGTCGAACTGCGACGGTGCCTGCGCCACGACCTGGCCGCCCGTCCCGGCGGACGACGCCACGGCCGGCGCGGGCATCGACAAGGCGCTGCTCGGCGAGGTGACGCGGACGGACGGCACCAAGCAGCTGACCATCGGCGGCTGGCCGGCCTACCGTTACGCGAAGGACACCAAGGCCGGGGACGTCGTCGGCCAGGGCGTGGGCGGCAAGTGGTTCGCGCTCGCCCCGGACGGCAAGAAGGCGAAGAAGGCGGGCCTGGCCGACCTTCCGGGACTTTCCACCCGTAAGGACCCCAAGCTGGGTGAGATCGTCGTGGACAAGAACGGCCACACGGTCTACCGGTTCCTCAAGGACACCGCCTGGCCCGACCCGATCTCCGCCTGCAAGGGCGCCTGCCTGGAGAAGTGGCCGGCCGTGGCCCCGGTCGACATCAACGACACCAAGGGGATCCAGAAGAAGGGCTACATGAACTTCACCCGGCCCGACGGCGTGCAGCAGCAGACCATCAACTGCTGGCCGATCTACACCTTCTCGGGTGACAAGGCCCCGGGCGACACCAACGGCCAGGGTGTCGGCGGCACCTGGTATGCCGCGGCACCCGACGGAAAGCCGATCGGAGCGCCCGCGAAGTAACGACGGCGCATCCGGTCCACCGGTCCGCTCCCTCCGCGCCGCACGGAGGGGGCGGACCGGTTTGCCGTCATTCACCACAACTCCCCGCGATTCGCACTCGGTTCCGGAACACTCCGGAACCGAGTGCGTACTTTTCGTAGCGTATTCCGGTAATGCCGACACAGGGGCTTCACGGGCACTGCGCGGGGGAATCACTTCGGCACGTGCCGCAGGCAGTGACCGGGAACGGACGGTCAATTTCCGTTTCTGCTCGCTCCTTTGGCGGGCGATCAGTAGCCTCAGCTCGAACACCGGATCGCCTACGCCTGGAGAGATAGATGGAGCGTCCCGCCTGGGCCCCACGGAGCATCGACATCGCGGTGCCGAGCGTTTCGCGCATCTACGACTACTACCTGGGCGGATCGCACAATTTCGAGGTCGACCGGGAAGCGGCCCGCCGGGCCATGGAGTTCATGCCGGGACTTCCCAAGATCATGCAGGCGAACCGGGCGTTCATGCGCCGCGCGGTGCGCTTCGCCGTCGACGAGGGTGTCACCCAGTTCCTCGACATCGGCTCCGGTATCCCGACCTTCGGCAACGCCCACGAGGTGGCCCAGGCGGCGCACCCCGGCGCCCGCGTGGTGTATGTGGACCACGACCCGGTGGCGGTCGCGCACAGCGAGGCGGTGCTGGCCGGCAACGCGGACGCGGGCGTCGTCGCGGCCGACCTCCGCAAGCCCGAGGAGATCCTCTCCAGCCCCGAAGTACGGGCCCTGATCGACCTGAACCGGCCGGTGGCCCTGCTTCTCGTTGCCATACTGCACTTCGTGGAAGACGCGGACGACCCGTACTCAGCGGTGGCCGAACTGCGCGACGCGCTCGCGCCGGGCAGCCTGCTGCTGCTCACGCACGCCTCGTACGAGGGAATTCCGTTGTCGGCCGAGCGGGCCGAGGGGGCGGTGGACGTGTACAAGGACATCCGCAACCCGCTGATCATGCGCTCGCGCGACGAGATCGCGCGGTTCTTCGAGGGGTACGACATGGTGGAACCCGGACTGGTGCCGATGCCGCTCTGGCGGCCGGACACCGCACTGGAGGACGAGGATCCGTATGCGTTCTCCGGGTTCGCGGGCGTGGGGCGTACGGCGTGAGCGCGGAACCGGACGGGCCGGAGGACAGACTGCGGCGGTTCGCGACGATCTGGAGCCGGGCCGTGTTCCCGGTGACCTCGACGTCCGCGACCCGACCCGAGTTCGAACAGCAACTCCTCCCGCTGGCACGGCGGTTGAGTGAGGCCCTGAAGGCCAGGACCTTCGACGCGGACGAGGCGAAGGCGGTGGGGGCCGCCCTGGTCGCCGCGCACTGCACCGACCCGGACGCGCTCTCCCGCACCCTGGACTGCGTCGACGCCTACCTGGTGCTGTACTGCGGCGAGGGCGGCGTGCAGGAGGACCTGCGGGCGCGAGCGGCACGGATCGAACACGCCATGGCCGCGGGTTTCGCGCAGGCGCTGCGTGAGCGCACGCTCGCCGAGCAGGAGGCCATCGCCCAGGCCGCGCTGCGGGCGCAGGGCGTGGTGGCGCAGGCGCTGCACGCGAGCGAGGCCCGCTTCCGCGCGGTCTTCGAGGGCGCTGCCATAGGAATCGGCATCGCCGACCTCGACGGCAACGTCCTCCAGGTCAACGGCGCCCTGCTGCGCATGTTCGGCCACACCGACAAGGCGCTGCGCGGGCGCCGCGTCCCGGAGTGGACCCATCCCGACGACGCGCCCCAGACCTGGCGGCTCTACGAGGAACTCGTCCGCGGAGAGCGTGAGCACTACCACGTCGAGAAGGCGTTCTACCGCCCCGACGGAACGGTCCTGTGGACCAACCTCACGGTCTCCCTGCTGCGCGACGCCGACGGCAACCCGCAGTACCAGCTGGCCCTCATGGAGGACACCACCGAGCGCAGGCTGCTCAACCTCCGGCTGCGCTACGAGGCCACCCACGACGCGCTCACCGGTCTGCCCAACCGCACCTTCTTCTTCGAACGCCTGGAGAAGGCGCTGGGCGCCGGGGAAGGCCAGCGGTTCGGGCTGTGCTACCTCGACCTGGACGGCTTCAAGACCATCAACGACAGCCTCGGTCACGCGGCCGGCGACCGGCTGCTCGTCGAGATCGCGGACCGGTTGCAGTCCTGCGCGACCGCGCCCGGCGAGATGGTCGCCCGGCTCGGCGGCGACGAGTTCGTGGCCCTGACCACCGGACCGGAGACCCAGAGCGAGGTCGACGAACTCGCCGCGCGCATCATGAACGCACTGCTCGCCCCCGTCAGTATCGACGGCCGTGAGCTGACCGTGCGCGGCAGCATCGGCATCGTCGAGGGCCCGGCGGGTGAGCGCAGCCCGGCGGAGGTGCTGCGCAGCGCCGACATCACCATGTACCGGGCCAAGTCGGCGGGCGGCAACCGCTACGAGCTCGCCGACCCGGAGGCCGACGCCCGTGCCATCACCCGGCACGGACTGACCACGGCCCTGCCGACGGCGCTGGACCGGGGCGAGTTCTTCATCGAGTACCAGCCCCTGGTCCACCTCGGCGACGGCAGCGTACGCGGCGCCGAGGCCCTGGTGCGCTGGCTGCACCCGCAGCACGGCGTTCTCGGCCCCGACCGGTTCATCCCGCTCGCCGAGCACACCGGGCTGATCGTGCCGCTGGGCCGCTGGGTCCTGGAGCAGTCCGTGCGCCAGGCCCGTGCCTGGCAGGAGCGGTACGACGGAGCCGGGCCGCTGCGCATCAACGTCAACCTCTCGCCCTGCCAGCTCACCCATCCCGGCCTCGTCCAGGACACCATCGACATTCTGGAGCGCGCCGGTGTCACACCCGACGCGCTGTGCCTGGAGGTCACCGAGTCGGCGCTCATCGGCGCGGACGACGACCTGCTGAAACCGCTGCGGCGCCTGGCCGAGATGGGCGTCGACATCGCCCTCGACGACTTCGGCACCGGTTACTCGAACCTGGCCAACCTGCGCCGCCTGCCGGTGAGCGTCCTCAAGCTGGACCGTTCCTTCACCCAGAGCATGCAGCAGTTCCCGGCCGACCCCGTCGACCTCAAGATCGTCGAGGGGATCGTTTCACTGGCCCACGGCCTGAACCTCGCGGTGACGGTGGAGGGCGTGGAAACCGGCGCCCAGGCCGAGCAACTGCGGATACTGGGCTGCGACACCGCCCAGGGCTGGTACTACGCCCGCCCCGGCCCACCGGAGCGGCTGCACGAACTGGCGCTGGTGGACGCCACGGGGTGAGGCGCGGCGGGCGTACCGGGCGTGGGCCCTGGGCGGGACGCGCGGGTCGCCGAGCGGCCTGGGCGACCCCACCACCAGGGGCGGCGGGGCCGTATCGCGTGCCGCCGCTCCCGGTCGCCGTACCGCTGCCCGGTGCCCGTGCGGCTCCGCAGCGCGGGCGGGACCGGCCCCCGACGGGCCGTGGGTCGTTCACCGCGCTGTTCGGCTGAGCGTTCAGCTCGCCTGCCGCCGCTCCTGGTCGCCGTACGACTGCTCGGGTGCCCGTGCGGCTCCGCAGCGCGGGCGTGATCAGCCTCGGCCGGGCGGCGAACCGGCTACCACCTGCGCCGTTGAGCGGAGCGTTCAGCTCGCCTGCCGTTCCCGTACGGCGTCCGCCACCTCCGCGGCCGCGCGGACCAGTGCCGCCGCGGCCGTCGAGCGGGACTGCTGCGGCCAGGTGACGGCCAGGACGGCGGGGGGTGCGTCCAGGACGGGGCGGTAGACGACGCCCGGCCGGGGATAGCGGTCGGCCACGGACACGGGGAGCAGGGCGACGACCTCGCCGAGGCCGACGCGGGTGAGGAGCTGGGCCAGGTCCTGGCCCTTGGCACGCATCTCGTCGATGTACCGCTGCGCATCGTCGGGACGCAGCCCCAGGTCGGCGAGGCTCAGCCCGGCCCGGGCGGCGAGCGGATGACGCGCGGCGAGGGCGGCGACGCGCGGTTCGGTGGCCAGGTACTCCGTGTCGAGGCCGGTGCGCTCGTACGGCTCGTAGACCAGGGCGACATCGGCATCGCCCTGACGCAGGAGCCGGGTCTGTTCCTGCCACCCGCACAGCCGGACGGCTACCGGCAGCGCCGCGGGGTCGGCCGCGTACCGGGCGAGGATCGGCTCCAACAGGCCGGCGTCCCCGTCGGCCTTCACGGCCAGCACCAGCTTCGGCTCGGCGGCGGCCGCGCGGCGCGTCCGTCGCCCGGCGGCCTCCAACGCCTCCAGTGCGAACCGGGCCTGCGTCAGGAGGACTTCCCCCGCCGGGGTCAGTGCCACGCTGTGGGTGGTCCGCTCGAAGAGGACGGCCCCCAGCTCCGACTCCAGCTGGCGGATCGACCGCGACAGCGGCGGCGGCGAGATGCCCAACCGTTCAGCGGCGCGGGCGAAGTTGAGCTCCTCGGCGACGGCGACGAAGTAGCGCAGCGGACGGGACTCCATGGGCCTGCCCTCCGATCGGTATTGCCCTGAGGGTAACAAGCGGGAGCGAACCGGTCCTTCAGTTCCGGACGGGGAGGCAGCAGGCTCATGGACATCCCGACAAGCCGTCTCCCAGGAGCAGTTCATGATTGTTGTCACCACCCCGACCGGCCAGATCGGCCGCGAGGTCGTCACCCGACTCCTCGACGCCGGCGAGGGCTCCCCACCGGTTCGGGTGATCGCCCGCGACCCCGCCACGCTCGCCCCACAGGTGCGCGACCGCGTGGAGGTCGTCCAGGGATCGCACGCCGACCCCGCCGTACTGAAGGAGGCCTGCCAGGGCGCCGACCGCGTGTTCTGGCTGGTCCCGCCGACCCCCGGCGCCGACAGCGTCGAGGGACACTTCCGGGCCTTCACCGAGCCCCTCTGCGAGGTCATCGCGGCGCAGGGACCGGAGCGGGTGGTGGCCGTCTCCACCCTGGGGCGCGGTATCGCGCGCGACGCGGGGCTGGTCTCGGCGTCGCTGGCGATGGACGAGGCGATCACCGCCACGGGCGTCCACTACCGGGCGCTGTGTCCGCCGTTCCTGATGGAGAACGTGCTCCACCAGGTGGCGTCGATCCGCGACGCGGGGGTGTTCTCCATGGCGCTCGCCGCCGACCGTGTGCTGCGCCTGTGCGCCACCCGCGATGTCGCCGCCACGGCCGCCCGCCTGCTCCTCGACGACTCCTGGACCGGACAGGAGGACGTCCCCCTGGTCAGTCCCGACGACCTGACCCCGGAGGGCATGGCCGGCGTCCTGTCCGAGGTGCTCGGCCGGCCCGTCCGTACCGAGTTCTCCTCCAGCGCGGAGCAGAAGGAGAGGATGCTCCGTTTCGGGGCGACCGAGGCGTGGGCGCAGGCGTACGCCGACATGGTGGACGCCCAGAACGACCAGGGCTTCTACGGCGCGTCCCAGCCGACCACACCCGACCTCGCCGCCACCACCTTCCGCCAGTGGTGCGAGGAGGTCCTCGAGCCGGCGGTCCTCCAGTCCCAGAACTGAGCCGCGCTCATCGCTCCAGCAGCATCCGCTGCAGCTCCCGGGCGGCCCTCGGCGGTGCCACGTCGCTGCGATGAGCGAGGGCGATCGTACGGTTCAGGCCGGGCCGGGCGAGCGGTGTGACCCGCAGCCCGCGCCCGGACCGGGCCGCCACCATGCGCGGTACGACGGCCACGCCGAGCCCCGCCCGTACGAAGCCGAGCACCGCGTCCATCTCCCCGCCCTCCACCGCGAAGTCCGGCTCGAAGCCCTCGGCGCGGCAGGCGGCCACGGTCAGCTCGCGCAGGTCGTAGCCGTGCCGGAACATCACCAGGCGCTCGCCCTCCAGGTCGGCGACCCGGACGGTGCGATGGCCCTGGCCGGGCTTGGGGGCGTCCGGGGAGGAGACCACGACCAGGTCCTCGCGCAGCAGTTCCACCGTGGTCAGTGCCGGGGAGGGCGTGGGCAGCGGGAGGACGACGAGGGCCAGGTCGAGGGCGCCGCGGGCGAGTTCCCGTACGAGGTCGTGCGAGCCGCCCTCCTCGATCAGCAGCCGGATGCCGGGATAGCGGTCGTGGAAGGCGCGCAGCACATCCGGCAGCAGGCCCGTGCACAGGCTCGGGGTCGCGCCCAGCCGGATCCGGCCGCTGCGCAGCTGCACCAGCTCCAGCACCTCGTGCCGGGCCGTGTCCGCGTCGGCGAGGATCCGCCGGGCCAGCGGCAGCAGGGCCTCACCCGCGTCGGTGAGCGTGATGTTGCCGCGCGCCCGCAGGAACAGATCCGCGCCCAACTCCCGCTCCAGCGCCTTGATCTGCTGCGACAGGGACGGCTGGGCGACATGGACCAGCTCGGCGGCGCGGGTGAAGTGCCGGGTCTCGGCGACCGCCACGAAGTACTGGAGCTGCTGGAACTGCATACCCTCACGATAGCCCGACGATAGCCAGAATCTATGGAATCAAGCCGGACCATGTCTTGGACCGATCGGACATCCGTCCGTAGCGTGCTGTGGCATGGCACTGGCAACGCGGACGGACCGACGGCCGTCCTTGGCGCGCACCGTGTGGGACTCCACCGTCGGCAAGAAGGCCGTGATGGCCGTCAGCGGCCTGATCATGCTGCTGTACCTGGTCGCCCACATGATCGGAAACCTGAAGATCTTCTTCGGGGCGGGCGAGTTCAACCACTACGCCCACTGGCTGCGCACCGTCGGTGAACCGTTCATGCACTACGAGTGGACGCTCTGGCTGATCCGGATCGTGCTGGTCGTCGCCGTGGTCGCCCACGCCACCTCCGCCTACCAGCTCAGCCGCCGCGACATCAAGGCGCGCCCGAGCAAGTACGTCCACAGGAAGCCGCGGGCCAGTTACGCCACGCGCACCATGCGCTGGGGCGGGATCATCCTCGGCCTGTTCATCGTCTGGCACCTCCTCGACCTGACGACCGGCACCGTGCACTCCGGCGGTTTCCAGGAGGGCCACCCGTACCAGAACGTCGTGGACACCTTCTCCACGTGGTACGGCAACGTCATCTACATCGTGGCGATGCTCGCCCTCGGACTGCACATCCAGCACGGCTTCTGGAGCGCCGCCCAGACCCTCGGCGTCGGCAGCCGCACCCGCGACCGCGCCCTGAAGACCATCGCAGCCGTTCTCGCGCTGCTGCTCACGGCCGGCTTCATCGCCGTACCCGTGGGCGTCATGACCGGAGTGGTGAGCTGAACATGACAACCTACACCGAGTACAGGACGGGTGAGCCGGTCGTCGACGGCAAGGCTCCCGCCGGACCGATCAACGAGCGCTGGGACAAGCGCCGTTTCGAGGCCAAGCTGGTCAACCCGGCCAACCGGCGCAAGCACACCGTGATCGTCGTGGGGACCGGCCTCGCCGGCGGCTCCGCCGGCGCCACGCTCGCCGAACAGGGCTACCACGTCGTCCAGTTCTGCTACCAGGACTCCCCGCGCCGCGCCCACTCCATCGCCGCGCAGGGCGGCATCAACGCGGCGAAGAACTACCGCAACGACGGCGACTCGATCCACCGGCTCTTCTACGACACCGTCAAGGGCGGCGACTTCCGGGCGCGGGAGTCCAACGTCCACCGGCTCGCGCAGATCTCCGTCGAGATCATCGACCAGTGCGTGGCACAGGGTGTGCCGTTCGCGCGTGAGTACGGCGGCCTGCTCGACACCCGCTCCTTCGGCGGCGTCCAGGTCTCGCGGACCTTCTACGCCCGCGGCCAGACAGGTCAGCAGCTGCTGCTGGGCGCCTACCAGGCGCTGTCCCGCCAGATCGCGGCCGGGAACATCGAGATGCATCCGCGTACCGAGATGCTCGACCTGATCGTGATCGACGGGAAGGCGCGCGGGATCGTGGCGCGGGACCTCGTCACGGGGCGCATCGGCACCTACTTCGCGGACGCCGTGGTCCTGGCGAGCGGCGGCTACGGCAACGTCTTCTACCTGTCGACGAACGCCATGAACTCCAACGCCACCGCGATCTGGCGGGCGCACCGACGCGGTGCCCACTTCGCCAACCCGTGCTTCACTCAGATCCACCCGACCTGCATCCCGCGCACCGGCGAGCACCAGTCCAAGCTGACGCTGATGAGCGAGTCGCTGCGCAACGACGGCCGGATCTGGGTACCGAAGGCCAAGGGCGACGACCGGCCGCCGAACAAGATCCCCGAGGACGAGCGCGACTACTACCTGGAGCGGATCTATCCGTCCTTCGGCAACCTGGTCCCGCGTGACATCGCCTCCCGCGCCGCGAAGAACGTCTGCGACGAGGGACGGGGCGTCGGGCCCGGCGGACAGGGTGTCTACCTCGACTTCGCGGACGCGATCGCGCGGATGGGGCGGGGGGCCGTCGAGGCCAAGTACGGCAACCTCTTCGACATGTACCAGCGGATCACCGACGAGGATCCCTACGAGGTGCCGATGCGGATCTACCCGGCCGTGCACTACACGATGGGCGGCCTGTGGGTCGACTACGACCTCCAGACCACCATCCCCGGCCTGTTCGCGATCGGCGAGGCCAACTTCTCCGACCACGGCGCGAACCGGCTCGGCGCCTCCGCCCTCATGCAGGGCCTGGCCGACGGCTACTTCGTGCTGCCGGCGACCATCAACGACTACCTCGCCCGCAACCCGCACCACGAGGCCGTCACAGCCGAACACCCCGTCGTTCAGGAGGTGGTGGCGGAGACCGAGGACCGGCTGAACCTGCTGCTCGCCGTCGACGGCGACCGTACCCCCGACTCCTTCCACCGCGAGGTCGGCGAACTCATGTGGGAATTCTGCGGGATGGCCCGCACCGACAGCGGGCTGCGCAAGGCGCTGGAGCGGATCCCGCAGATCCGCGAGGAGTTCTGGCGGCGTATCAAGGTCCCCGGGACCGGCGAGGAGTTCAACCAGTCCCTGGAGAAGGCCAACCGGGTCGTCGACTACCTGGAGCTCGCCGAGCTGATGTGCCTCGACGCCCTGCACCGCGGCGAGTCCTGCGGTGGTCACTTCCGGGAGGAGTCCCAGACACCCGACGGTGAAGCGGCCCGCAAGGACGAGGCGTTCGCGTACGCGGCCGCCTGGGAGTTCACCGGCACCGGCGAGGCTCCCGTCCTGCACAAGGAAGACCTGGTCTTCGAGTACGTCCACCCCACTCAGCGGAGCTACGCATGAAGCTCACCCTGCGCGTCTGGCGGCAGCAGAACGCCGACGCCGACGGCGCCATGTCCACGTACGAGGTGGACCAGATCTCCTCCGACATGTCCTTCCTGGAGATGCTGGACACCCTCAACGAGGAACTCATCCTGCGCGGTGAGGACCCCGTCGCCTTCGACCACGACTGCCGTGAGGGCATCTGCGGGGCGTGTTCGCTCGTCATCAACGGCGACGCGCACGGGCCCGAGCGCACCACGACCTGCCAGCTGCACATGCGGTCCTTCAAGGACGGCGACACGATCGACATCGAGCCGTGGCGGGCGTCCGCGTTCCCCGTGATCAAGGACCTTGTGGTGGACCGGTCCGCGTTCGACCGGATCATCCAGGCCGGCGGGTACATCACCGCGCCGACCGGGGCCGCTCCGGAGGCCCATGCCACGCCGGTGCCCAAGCCCGACGCCGACTTCGCGTTCGAGCACGCGGAGTGCATCGGGTGCGGGGCGTGTGTGGCCGCGTGTCCCAACGGGGCGGCGATGCTGTTCACCTCCGCGAAGATCAACCACCTGAATGTGCTGCCGCAGGGGGCGCCCGAGCGGGAGACGCGGGTGCTGGACATGGTGGCGCAGATGGACGACGAGGGGTTCGGGGGGTGCACGCTGACGGGGGAGTGCGCGACGGCCTGCCCCAAGGGGATCCCACTCGTGTCCATCACCGGGATGAACAAGGAGTGGCTGCGAGCCGCGCGGAAGGCGGGGAAGCGGTAGACAGCCGCTGGTGAGGAACGTTCGCCCAGGGTGCGGACGGGCGGGGCCGGGAGTGGTGCTCATCCCCGGCCCCGTCTCGCTTTCTCCGGGCGGCGCCCCTGGCATTCAACAACCCCACATCCGCGCTCCTGGCCCAGGTCATGTGCGCGCCAACCGGTGTCGGAAGAAACAGGGTGTACCGCCACCGTCCCCGAGTTGGCCCGTGCCCTGGAGAGAGCCATGACCGGCGTTTCCACCCTGGACCGTCCCCCGCAGTCCGCCGCACCCGTCCGCTACACCGTCACCCTGGCCCGCGACGAGGCCGATGTGCGGGCCGCGCAGCGGCTGCGGCACGAGGTGTTCGCCGGGGAGCTGGGCGCCCACCTGAACTCACCGCAAGAAGGCCTCGACATCGACCCCTTCGACGCCTACTGCGACCACCTGCTCGTGCGCGACACCGCGACCGGCCAGGTCGTCGGGACGTACCGGCTGCTGCCGCCGGAGCGGGCCGCGGTCGCCGGACGTCTGTACTCGGAGGGTGAGTTCGACCTCGCTCCGCTCGACCCGATCCGCCCGGGCCTCGTCGAGGTCGGCCGTTCCTGCGTGCACCCCGACCACCGCGACGGCGCGGTCATCGGCCTCATCTGGGCCGGCATCGCCCGCTACATGGTCGACCGGGGCCACGAGTGGCTCGCCGGCTGCTGCTCGATCCCCCTCGCCGATGGCGGCGCCCTCGCGGCCGGTACCTGGGACCGGGTCCGGGACAAGCACCTGGCGCCGGAGGAGTTCCGGGTACGTCCGCTGCTGCCCTGGGTGCCCCAGGACGTGACCGTCCCGGCTCGCACCGAACTCCCCGCCTTGCTGCGCGGCTATCTGCGGCTCGGCGCCTGGGTGTGCGCGGAGCCCGCGCACGACCCGCAGTTCGGCGTCGCCGACCTGTACGTGCTGCTGTCGATGCGCCGGGTCAACCCGCGCTATCTGCGGCACTTCCTCTCGCTCGTCCCGGCCTGATGAGCGTCTGGCTCCCCGGCGCGCCCTGCACCCCGAGGGCGTGCGTGGAACGGACGGGGGCCGCCGCGGCCGTACCGCTGGCCGTACTGCGGCTGGCGGCGGTCACGGTCCTGGTGCTGGCCGGGGCCGTGCTGTCGCCGCTCGGCGGGCAGGTCCCCGCCCCTGTGGTGAGGCGGTGGTGCCGGTGGATCGTACGGGCCGCCGGGGTCCAGGTCCGCGTCACCGGCACCGCCGCGCCCACCGGAGGGCTGCTCCTGGTCGCCAACCACATCTCCTGGCTGGACATCCCGCTGCTCGCCGCCGTCCGTCCGGCCCGGATGCTCGCGAAGGCGGAGATACGGCGATGGCCGGTGGCCGGGCAGGTGGCCGCGCGCGGCGGTGTCCTGTTCATCGACCGGGACCGGCTGCGCGCCCTGCCCGGCACGGTCGCCCGGATCGCGGACGCCCTGCGGGCGGGCGGGGCCGTCGCCGTGTTCCCTGAAGGCAGCACCTGGTGCGGGCGCGCCCAGGGGCACTTCCGCCGGGCCGTGTTCCAGGCCGCGCTCGACGCCGGCGTCCCGGTGCAGCCGGTGCGCATCCGCTACCGGCTCGCCGGGGGAGCGGCCAGCACCGCGCCCGCGTTCGTCGGCGACGACTCCCTGCTCGCCTCGGTGTGGCGGGTGGTGTCGACCCGGGGGCTGGTGGCCGAGGCCGAGGTACGGGCAGCCATCGCACCGGGCGGCCATCCCGACCGCCGTACGCTGGCCCGGGCCGCGCAGCGGGAAGCGCTGCCCGAGCCGGCGCAGGCCCCGATCCACGCGGTTCTGGTGTCCTGAGGGACGAACGTCCTGGGAGACGAGGGTCGTGGGGACGAGTGTCGTGAGAGACGAACGTCCTGAGGGGTGAGTGACCTGAGGGGTGCGTGTCCCGAGGGGTGAGTGTCCTAGGGCCTGTGTGATGTCGTGATCAATCGGCTGCTCGCATGAGATCTCCGAACCAGATCATCGAGGCGCGCAGTTCGAGGCCGGCGAGGTAGGTTTCGGGCGTCTTGTCGAAGCGTGTGGCGATGCCGCGCCAGTCCTTCAGCCGGTTGATCCGTCGCTCGGCGGTGTTGCGGTCACGGTAAAGACCGGCGTCGAAAGTGACCGGGCGGCCGCCCCGGCTGCCCTTCTTCTTTCTCCTGTCCTGAACCGCCAGATCACCCCTTCGAACTGATCCCGCAGCCGCTCGGGGTACGGGCCGTACTCGCCTATCGTCAGGAACGGCTCGATCAACTTCCACTGGTCATCGGTCAGTTGCCTGCGCGTCACGACCGTCTTCCTAGCGGATCCGCCTCCCAGGCGGACCCGGATCGGCAAAATTGATCACGACGTCACACAGGCCGTAATCGGTTCTTCCGGGTGTTCGCGAACCACCGGTATCCCGGCAGCGATCCGGCCGCTGATCAGTCTTTGCCTGATGCAGCAATAGCGAGGCCTGCGGTTCTTCGCCTGCGCCCCTTGCCGGCTCGGATCGCGGGCAGGGGGCCTTGCATCCGGTCAGGGGGTGCTGGGTGAGGGGGACACCTTGATCAGTACGGCGCGCGCGGCGGTGGTGCGCTGCGCGGTGCGCAGGGCGGCGTAGCCGAGGAGGCCACCGAGGGTGTTGGCGATCAGGTCGTTGATGTCGACGGCGCGTCCGTTGGCGAGGGCGATGTACTGAAGCAGTTGTGCGAACTCGATCCCGAGGCTGGCGAGGGCGCAGATCGCGACGGTGCGACCCCTGGTGAGGCGGTGGGAAAGCAGTGGCAGGAGGAAGCCGAGCGGGACGAACATGATGACGTTGGGGATGATGGAGATGTCGGCGGTGAGCAGCGGGATCGGCTGAATCTGGCTGATCCAGGGTGCCGCGTTGCGGTATTCGCCGCCGTAGATCCACAGGGGGAAGATCGTGATGAAGGCGACCGCTGCCGCGTAGAGCGCGGTGAAGGCCCGGAGTACCAGCGGGCCGCCGCGCCACCCAGGGACGCTGCCTCGTCGGCGTACGAGGGCGAATAGAGCGAAGACCGCGAGTGCCGGGCCGAGAACGGCAGCGGCGGGGATCTGAGTCTGGAAGTTCACGGCGTACTCCTGCGGCGTGCTTGTGCGGATCGTCTTGAGCGATCGTGTCCGTGCGGGGGGCCGCTGTGGATCTGTCGAAGGACGGAAACCGGGCGGGGTCACTACGACTTTCGGCAGAGGGGCCTGACACGGCCCGTTCCGTAGGCTGCGGAACATGCATTCCGTGATCTTCGGCCGCCGCTCCTCCTGGGTGCGTGGCATGCTGGTCTGCCTCGGCGTCGCCGCCGTGGGGGCCGTCCTGGCGCTGGCGCTCGCTGCCGACTACCACAGCGGTGTTTACGGGTCCGCTCTCGCGCCGCAGGTACGCCTCTCGGCTGCGGCGCCGTTCCTGGTGGTCCCGGTCCGGGTGCTGCGCCGATCGTGGGTGGGGCCGTGGGCGTTGGCGGTGGGCGGTGGGACCGCGGGTGCTGTGTCCCTTGGGTGCAGCGCGTGGATGCACGTCGCGGCGGGACAGCAGGGATCGTCGGCCGGGCGTGCCGACGCCTACACCCTGTTCGAGATCAGCGCTCTCATCGTGGTACTGGTCCTCACTGTCCGGCACGGCGCTGCCTGGCCGACTGCCGTGGCGGCCGTTGTGCTGTGCACGGCGGTGGTCCTGAGGCCGGTGGCCGTGGAGGTGAGCGAGAACAGCCTCCTCGTGGCGTTGTTCTGCACGTTCGCCGTGTGTGCCGCACTGGTTGGGGCGCTCGTGGCCCGGCTGGTGGCTGCCGAGCGCCGGCGTCACACCGAGCGGGTGCGTCTTGAGCAGCGGCTCGCTTTCGCCCGGGACCTGCACGACTTCGTGGCCCACCATGTGACGGGCATCGTCGTACAGGCGCAGGGGGCCCAGGTGGTCGCGGCGTCCAGGCCGGAAATGATCGCGTCGGCGCTGGGGCAGATCGAACGGGCTGCTGCGGAGGCTCTCAGGGCTCTGCGGCACATGGTGAGCGGGCTTCGTACGGAGGCCGGGCTCGTACCGGCGGGAGACGTAGAGCAGCTGCGCTCTCTCGTGGCGGATTTCGCCCTGCCCGGCGGTGGGCGGGCCCGTCTCGTGCAGGAGGGGCCTGTGGGCAGCCTGCCCGCGGCGGCCATGGTGGTCGTGCACCGGGTTGTCATGGAGTCGCTGACCAATGTGCGCAAGCACGCACCGGGTTCCCGGAAGGTGTCTGTGACCCTCAGTGTCCTTTCGGGGACCGTCGAACTCGACATCGTCAACGACCAGCCCGGCCCGGCCGGGAACACGGCGGGGTACGGTCTCACAGGGCTCGAAGAACGTGTCACGGCCGAGGGCGGCACCTTCCAAGCGGGCACCGACAACCAGGGACAGTGGCGGGTGAGCGCCCGGATTCCTGTCGCCGGCGTGTGGAGGGAACTTACGTGATCCGGGTACTTCTCGCCGACGACCAGGAGATCGTGCGCACCGGCATGGCCATGATCCTCTCCGCTGAGAACGACATCGACGTCGTCGCCCACGCCCAAGACGGCCTCCAAGCCCTGGAGATGACCGCGCTGCACCGGCCGGACGTCGTTCTCATGGACATCCGGATGCCGCGCCTGGACGGCCTGGACGCGCTGCGTCAGCTCACCCGGCCCCACGCCGCGCACCGGCCGCAGGTCGTCATGGTGACCACCTTCGACGACGAGGGCTACTTGACCCGTGCGGTGGGAGCGGGTGCCTGCGGATTCATCCTCAAGGACTCCGGGCCCCGCCTGCTCGCCGAAGCGGTCCGCGCGGCTGCGGCCGGCGATTCCATGGTCAGCCCGTCGATCACCGTGCGGCTCCTGAAACAGCTTCGTACCTCCTCCTCCCGGCTGGAGCCCGCCACCCGGCTGTCTCCGCGCGAGGAGGAGGTGGTCATGCTGCTGGCGGAGGGCATGACCAACGCCGAGATCGCCACAGCCCTGTCCATCACCATCGGCACGGTCAAAACCCACCTCGCCAACGTCCAGGCCAAGCTCACCGCCAGAAACCGCGTGGAGATCGCGGCCTGGGCATGGCGCACCGGACTCGCGGGACGCAGCACATGAACCGTGCCAACGGCGCGGGAAACGAGGCAGACCACCCGGCCCCCTCGAACTGATCCTCGGGGGAGGGGCCGTTACTCGCCTATCGGCAGGAACGGCTCGATCAAATACCACAGTTCGTCGGTGAGTTGCCTACGCGGCACGATCGTCTTCCTACCGGATCCGCCTTCCAGGCGGACCCGGATCGACAAGACTGATCACGACGGCACACGGGCCCTAAGGGGTGCCGTCGTGACTCCCGTGGGCCCCGGCGCCTGCGAGCAGGTCGCGCGCGCGGTCACGGGCGTGCCCGATCGGGTCCGGGAAGATACGCAGGCCGTGGGCGACCATCGCGCCCTCGTGGAGCAGCATGAGGGTCCGGGCCGACTCCTCGGCCCGGGCCGGGGCGAACTCCCGGACCAGGTCCGTGAACAGCGCGAGCATCCACTCCTTCTGTCCCGTGATGATCGGGTGGGCCGGATGGGCCGCGTCGCTGATCTCGGCGTGCGCGTTGACCATGCTGCACCCCTTGGGACTGCTCTCGGTCATCCACGCCCGCGAGGCGTCGAACACCGCCAGGATCCGGGCGACGGAGCCCCGCTCCACGGGCTCGATCCGCTCCGTGACGAACGCCCGCCAGCGCTCGTCACGGTCGGCCAGGTACTCGACGACGATCTGCTCCTTGGAGCCGAACCGGTCGTAGAGCGTCTTCTTCGTGACCCCGGCCTCGGAGGCGATCAGGTCCACCCCGACCGCGTGGATGCCGCGCTCGTAGAAGAGCCGTGACGCGGCCGTGAGAACGCGGCGCGCGCCCGGGGTCATCGTGATCCGCCTGGTGCTCATGAACCCCAGGGTATACCGATCTGTATAGTGGGCACTGGACGGAGGTATACCGATCTGTATAGTGGGCACTGGACGGAGGTATACCGATCTGTCTAGTCACCGCGTGACCCAGCGACCTCGTCACCTGGTGACCCGACCCCTGGTGGGTGATGACCGTGGACTTCCTCCTCTCCGTGGCCTTCGTGCTGTGCTGGAGCTCCGGGTTCGTGGGCGCCAAGCTGGGCACGCAGGACGCCGGCGCGCTGACGATCCTGATGTGGCGGTTCCTGCCCCTGGCGGTCCTCCTCGTCGCTGCGGCCGCGGTCCGGAGCAGAACGGCGTGGCAGGGGCTGACCTCGCGCGACATCGGGCGGCAGGCCGTGATCGGACTGCTCTCCCAGAGCGGCTATCTGCTCACCGTCTACTGGGCGATCCAACTCGGCGTGTCGAGCGGCACGACCGCCCTGATCGACGGCACCCAGCCGCTCGTCGCGGGAGCGCTCTCCGGACCGCTGCTGCGGCAGTACGTCTCGGGGCGGCAGTGGCTCGGCCTGTGCCTGGGCCTCGTCGGCGTCGCCCTGGTCACCATGGCCGACGCCGGGGCGAGCGGCACGGTGGCGTGGTGGGCCTACCTCGTGCCGTTCGCGGGGATGCTCTCACTCGTGGCGGCCACGTTCCTCGAACAGCGTTCCCGTACGCGGGTCACGCCCACGGTGTCGCTGACCGTCCACTGCGCCACCAGCGCGGTCGTCTTCACCGGCGCCGCCCTCGCCACCGCGTCGGCCGCGCCGCCCGCGGTGTCCTCGTTCTGGATCGCGATCGTGTGGCTGGTGACGCTGTCGACGTTCGGCGGATACGGTCTCTACTGGCTGGCGCTACGGCGCTTCGGGGTCACCAAGGTCAACACTCTGATGTTCCTGATGGCTCCCGTCACGGCCGTGTGGGGCGCGCTCATGTTCGGCGAACCGTTCACCGCGCAGACCGCCGTCGGCCTGGCGGTCGCCCTCTCGGCAGTGGCCGTCGTGCACGCCGCCGGCGGGCGGTCGGCCAAGTCCGACGACACCACCGTCCGGCGCCGTGATCCCGCGAGGGCGGTGCGCGAAGAGGCTGCTAGCCGGAGGTGATCAGGGCCAGCCGCCGGTAGGAGTCCAGCAGGGCCTCGCGGTCGTACGTGCTGGTCGTGAC
The DNA here is from genome assembly GCF_044459385.1 of Streptomyces sp. NPDC050287. Classification (NCBI taxonomy): domain Bacteria; kingdom Bacillati; phylum Actinomycetota; class Actinomycetes; order Kitasatosporales; family Streptomycetaceae; genus Streptomyces; species Streptomyces sp. NPDC050287. The sequence continues at coordinate 91,456 of NZ_JBITIY010000014.1, forward strand.
CAGGACCTCCTGGGCTCCCGTCTCCTTCAGCACCGCCTCCAGTTCGTGCGCGACCTGCTCCTCGGTGCCGGCGAGGTGGCCGGTGAGCCCGGCCTCGTAGAAGCCGCGCTCCTTGCCGGTCATCGTCAGCGACTCGACGCGCTCGGCGGGTGGCAGGGGCGGGAAGGTGCCGTGGGTGCGCGAGTACGCCATCGACCAGGCCTCGGGGATCAGCAGCCGCCGTGCCTCCTCGGGTGTGGCGGCGACGGCGATCGTGCCGGAGATGACGACGTACGGCTCCTTCGCCCAGGGGGAGGGCCGGAAGCGGGCGCGGTAGTGCTCGATCCCGCGCCGCATCTTCTCGCGGTTGCGCAGATCGCCGATGACCATCGGCAGGCCCGCCCGGGCGGCGATGGCGGCACCCTCGCCCATCGCGAGGACGAACGGCGGCACGGTCAGGCCCTCGGCGGGCCGCGCGTGCACCCGGGTCGGGGAGGTGCCCAGGAACCAGCCCAGCAGCTCGTCGAGCTGCCCGGCGAAGTCGTCGGCGACCTCCTTGTCGCGCCCCAGCGCCCTGCGCACACCGTCCGTGAAGCCGACGGACCGGCCCAGGCCCATGTCGACACGTCCCGGGAAGAGCGACTCCAGCACCCCGAACTGCTCGGCCACGACGAGGGGTTGGTGGTTGGGCAGCATCACGCCGCCGGTGCCGACCCGGATCCGCTCGGTCGCGGAGGCCACGGCGGCGGCCAGCACGGTCGGCGCCGACCCCGCGACCCCGGGCACGCCGTGGTGCTCCGACACCCAGAAACGGTGGTAGCCGAGCCCTTCCAGTTCCCGCGCCAGCCGCACGGTGTCGCGCAGCGCCTCGGCGTTCGTACGGCCCTCACGGGTCCGGGAACGGTCGAGGACGGAGAAGCGGGTGTCGGCGATCACGGAACTCACGTCCGTATCAACGCATGGCGAGCGGCGACATTCCCGCTGGTCGACGACCGGAGTGGAGCGGACCGTGCCGTGCCGTGCCGTGCTCCGGAAATCCGGGTGACCGCGATCCGGCCGGTCAGCACAATGGACATGTCTCCGCGGCGGCCGCGCATCCACCTCGCCCCACCCAAGGAAGGCGGCCGACCGTGACCGTCCAGAACATCCTGCTCGCCGGCATCGTCGGGTCCACCGCGTACGGCCTCGCCCACGCCGGCTCCGACGTCGACCGCCTCGGCCTGTTCGCCGCGCCCACCACCGAACTGCACGGCCTGCGCGGCCCGAAGGAGTCCCACGTCACCACGGCACCGGACCGCACGCTGCACGAGGCGGCGAAATGGTGCCGGCTCGCCCTCGGCGCCAACCCGACCGCCATGGAGCTGGTGTGGCTCCCGGACGAGCTGTACGAGACGCGCACTCCGCTCGGCGAGGAACTCATCGGCATCCGTACGTCGTTCCTGTGCGCGAAGCGCGTCCGGGACGCCTATCTCGGCTACGCCACCCAGCAGTTCCGCCGGCTCGAGAACCGCGGCGACGGCTCGTTCTCGGCGGACACCCGGGGGCGCACCGCGAAGCACGCCCGGCACCTCAAGCGGCTGTGCCACCAGGGCCTGGAGTTGTACGCCACCGGCCGACTGGAGATCCGCGTCGAGAACCCCGACGAGTACCGCGCCTTCGGCGAACGGGTCGCCGCCGACCCGTCGGCCGCGCTGCCCGTGCTCCGCCACTACGAGGCCGCCTTCGACGAGACGCGCGCCGTGCTGCCGGAGGTGCCCGACGAGGCGGCCGCTGAGGCGTGGCTGCGCCGGGTCCGCCGTCACTTCTACCCGGCGGAGGCTGTCACCTGACCCTTGCGTGGCCCGTCAGCGACGGGACCGCACGCGCGCGTCCCGGGGCGGCCGGATGAACTGAAGCTCCAGTGTGACGGGCGGCTCGGCGATGCCGGGACCGCCGGCGGCCGCCCACCGCACGACCTCCTCGGTGCTGTCGTCGTCCGTCACGAACCCGATCCACGCGGCCCGGCCGCCGGCCCGGCGTCCCGCGGCCGAGGGGCGGACGACCACCACGTTGGCCTGGTCGCACGGCCCCAGGCAGTCCGTCGTCCGGACCTGGAAGCCGTGCTCGGCCGCGCCGGCCCGCAACAGTTCCAGTTGCCAGGCCGGGTCGGTGCCGGGCTGCTTGCGGGCGTTGCCGCAGCAGCAGCCCCGGCACACGACGAGCGTGCAGGATCCGGAGCCGGTCAGGGACGTTCGGGGCATCGAAGGCATGGGAGAAGCATGCGGCCTGTGGGGATCACCGCGTGCCGCCGGGGTGCCCTTTGCCCGCCTTCACCCTCAGAACCGCCCCTGCCCATCCCGTCGCCAGTGCCGTGCCCACCAGTGCCGCCGCCGTCCGGACCGACGCGTACCGCGTGCCTCACACGGGCCTCCCGCCTTCGCCGTGCCTGCCCTGTGCCTGTGCTGTCGTCGTGGGTTGACCGTCGGACGTGGTCGGCACAGCAGTGGCCGGCGGGGCCGTGCGGGTTGCCGGGTGTCTAGGGTGGAACGCGTGACCGACAGCAACAGCCTTCCGCTCGCCGTGTTCGACCTGGACAACACCCTTGCCGATACGGCGCACCGGCAGCGGTTCCTGGAACGCAGACCACGCGACTGGGACGGCTTCTTCGCCGCCGCGCCGCAGGATCCGCCGCTCGCCGAGGGCATCGCGCTGGTGCTCAAGAGCGCGCGGGAGTGCGAGGTCGTCTACCTCACGGGGCGGCCCGAGCGCTGCCGGCGCGACACGCTCGACTGGCTCGCCGCTCAGGGGCTGCCCGAGGGACGCCTGTACATGCGGCGCGACGCCGGCGGAAGGGGTGACCGCAGGCCCGCCCGGCACACCAAGCTGGAGATCCTCCGCCGGCTCGCCAGCACCCGGGAGATCCGGATGCTGGTGGACGACGACGAGTTGGTGTGCGAGGACGCCGAACGGGCCGGCTTCACGGTCGTACGGGCGCGCTGGGCGGACCCGTCCGCCGAGCTGGAGGTGGCGCAGGAGCGGGAGGGGCGGACCTGAGTCCGTGTCGGGGTGCCGGAGCCGTCAGTCCGACTCCTCCAGCCTGAAACCGACCTTCAGGCCGACCTGCCAGTGCGCCACCTGCCCGTCCTCGATCTGGCCCCGCACCTGGGTGACCTCGAACCAGTCGAGGTTGCGGAGGGTCTGGGAGGCGCGGGAGATGCCGTTGCGGACGGCCTGGTCGACGCTGTCGGGCGAGGTGCCGACGATCTCCGTGACCCGGTAGGTGTGGTTCGACATGCGGGGCTCCTCTCCGCGGTGACGGCGATGTCACCTGTGTTCGACGTATCCGAAGCGTCCGGCCTGTCCGACGCATCTGAAGTATGCGAAATGTCCGACGTGACCTGTGCGGCCGAAGCGACGGGGTGTGTCCGGGCGCGTCACTCCACCGTGCCCCAAGCCGTGGCGGGGCGCGAGACGGCCGACGTCCGCCGTCACCGCGCCACGCTCAGCGACAGCGCGAAACGGCCCTCGCCGTCCGTCCACCAGTGGGCCAGGCCGAGGCCCGCCGAGGACAGTTCCGCGCGCACGCCCTCCTTGCGGAACTTGGCGGACACCTCGGTGCGCAGTTCCTCGCCCGCCGTGAAGTCGACCGCGAGGTCCAGCGCGGGGATCTTCACGGTCTGCTCCGTACGGGAGCGCAGCCGCATCTCGATCCACTCGTTCTCGGTGTCCCAGAGAGCCACGTGGTCGAAGGCGCCGGGATCGAAGTCGGCACCCAGCTCGCGGTTGAGGACCGTAAGGACGTTCTTGTTGAACCGGGCTTATGCGGGCGTGGACATGTCCGGATGCCGGCCATAGAACCTGGGAGGCGCGTCGGGACGTTTCGTCGGAGGTAGCCCTCACTCGCGTCTTCCTCGCCTTGTTCGTCCTCAGGCATGCCTTCGCGCGGGCCTCGGCCGGTCTGGTTGACAGCACGATCCGCAATGACACCAACCATTTGGAGCTGATCCGGGACTGGTTCGGCCGGCCGCTGTGGGAGATGGAGCCGGCCGACGCCGACGTCTATTTCGGCAAGGTGCTTCACGACGCCAAGCCCTCGACCCGGACCGGCCGGGCGGGCGCGCTGGCGGAGTTCTTCCAATTCCTTGAGCTGCGGCACAAGGTCGAGCTGCACAACCTCACCGGCCGTGTGGTCGAGTGCCCGCTGGACGAGATGAACCGGCCGCGGGCCTCGTTGGAACCGCAACTGCGGATCCCGCCCAGCGAAGCAGAGATCGAGGAGCTGTTCGCCGGATGGCGCGAGGAACTGGTGACCTGCCGCAAGTTCGGTCCGGCCGCCCGCAACTACGCGGTGGCCCGGCTGGCGGCGGACGTGGGACTGCGGATCAACGAGGCACGGATGCTCGACCTGGACGACATCCGGTGGGAACTGGGCCGGTTCGGCAAGCTCAACGTCCGGCACGGCAAGGGCTCCCGGAGGCGTGGGCCGAAGCCGCGGCTGGTGCCGCTGATCAACGGCGCCGACCGCAACCTGCGGTGGTTCATCGAGGACGTATGGGGCCACTTCGACGCCGACCACACCCGGCCCGGTGCCCCGCTGTTCCCCTCCGAGCGCAAGAACCGGGACGGCTCCTGCTCGCGGGCGACCTCCGACGTCTTCCGCAGGTGCTGGCCGAAGCCGCTGCCCAGCACCTGCCCCCCTGGGCCGGGAAGCTCACCCCGCACGTGCTGCGGCACTTCTGCGCTTCCCAGCTCTGTCTCGCCGGCATGACCTTGTTCGCCATCCAGGAACTACTCGGACATACCTGGACCGGAACCACGGCCCGGTATATCCACGTCCACGGCACCCATGTCGAAGACGCACGGGTCGCCGGACAGCAGCGCGCCACCGACCGATGGAAAGGACTGGCCCAGTGAATTGGAACCTTCGCCTGGCGGCTGCCAACCGCGGCATCTGGAAGGCCGGCGAACTCCATCGGATGCTCGCCGCACGCGGCGTGGTGATCAGCGCGGGGAAGATGTCGGACCTGTGGTCCGGCCAGCCGAACACCGTCAAGCTCGACGAGCTGGACGTCATCTGCGCCGTGCTCGGCTGCGGCGTCGAGGAACTGCTGCTGCCCGAGCCGGAGAAGGTGCCGTAGCCGGTGCCGGCGACCGACTCACAGGCCACGGCGGTGGGCCAGCCGCGCGCCGTCGCCCCGCGTCCTCGCACCGGCAGGTCTCCCGCAATTTCATGCCTGCCTGCCGAAGACGCCGTGGGTTCCCCGGTCGGGCGGTGCCGGCCGCCGCTCGATGCCGATCGTGCGCCTTCGATCCAGCCTTGGCGCTGCCACCAGCCGATCGCCTTACCTGCGCTGGACAGTTCCCGGTTGAGGTGTCGGCGTCCATCTCGTCAGCCCGCGCTGCCGCCAGCTCGGCGAGCACCTCCGGCAGTGCCGGGTCGTCGATCGCGTCGACGGGGAAGACGGGCGGCTTCGCGTGCCCCGGCGGCCGAAATGGCCCGACGCAGGTCGCGGTGATCACGGTAGGGGCTCTGTCGCGGTAAATCCGGCATTCACCGCGGCAGACCTCCGCGGGCGAGGGTCGTGCTCTACAGCCGGACGCGTGCCTCTTTGACATGCAGCCATTCAGCTGCCTATATTTATTGGCAGCTGAATGGCTGCATGTTGGAGGGGGTTGCTGATGGACGAGGTGTTCAAGGCACTGGCCGACCCGAGCCGCCGCAGACTGCTGGACGGTCTGCGTGAGCGGGGCGGCCAGAACCTGGGCGAGCTGTGCGCGGGCCTCGACATGGCGCGGCAGTCCGTCAGCAAGCACCTGGCGCTGCTGGAGGCGGCCAACCTGGTCACCGCGGTGCGGGACGGGCGGCAGAAGCTGCACTACCTGAACGCCGAGCCGATCAACACCATCGCGGAGCGCTGGATCAGCCGCTTCGACACCGAGCGGGTGCACGCACTCGCCGACTTGAAGAAAGCACTGGAGCAGACTCCCATGGACAGCAACACGTTCGTCTACACGACCTACATCAAGACCACGCCCGCGCGGCTGTGGCAGGGCCTGACCGACCCCACCTTCACCCGCCGCTACTGGGGACTGGCCTTCACCACCGACTGGCAGACCGGCTCACCGATGAGCTGGGAGGGGGCGGGTCTGCACGGAACCGACCCCGCGCAGGTCGTTCTCGAAGCCGACCCGTACCGGCGCCTGTCCTACACCTGGCACACCTTCACACCCGAGTGGGCCAAGGCGGCCGGTGTCAGCGACGAGACACTGGCGAAGATCCAGACCGAGCCCCGCTCCAAGGTCGCCTTCGATCTCGAACCGCAGGGCGAGACCGTGAAACTCACCGTCGTCCACGACGGGTTCGAGCCGGGCAGCACTGTCCTGGACATGATCGGTGGCGGCTGGCCGCACCTGCTGTCCAGCCTCAAGACCCTCCTTGAGACCGGCGACATCCTGCCCGCCGAGCAGCACGCCTAACCTGATCCAGACAGGCACCGACTCCTACCGCCTCGCCCTGACCCGAGCCCGGGCAGCGGCCCAGGACGGCAAGGCAGGCTGACCGTTCTGGGACTCACTTCACCGGGAGGCGTCGCTCCCGTTGAGGCCGGGAGCCAGGTCGGAGTTGTGTTTTGCTCGTCGGGACGCTCGGCCAGACAGTGGCGTTGTGCAAGTGGCTGGCGGCTGTCTCACTTGGGCCGGGGATTGGGTGAAGAGCCCGGCGTCGAGGAGTTGGACAATCACGGCGCCTGCGTGGGCACGCGACGCGGGCGGGGTTGCGTAGAGCCAGCGTGCCTGGTGGAGCTCCCGCCAAGAATCTCTGGCGGGTTCCAGGCGAAGGCTGCGCAATACCCCGAGCGGCAACCGTACTGAAGTTGTCCTGCTCGGGCCTTGATGGCAAGAGGCAGGACCAGCAGGTCGGCGTCCCATAAGGGTTTCCAAACGGCGCGCGAGGACCAGTGCCGGGTGGTGAACGGCTCGCTGCCGTTCACGGAGTCGTAAGAGGACGGTATGCGAGTGCGTAGGTGATTCGCTGTCACCTGAACGTGTGACAGCACGATGTGTTGCCGGTCGGCGGCCATGGGATGCTGGGCCAGTCGCTGTGAGCGAGTGGAAGGTCCTGGAAGACTGACCTGTCCGACGAGCAGTGGGTGCAGGCCGAGGCGGCCAAGGACCGGATCGCGGAGCTCTCCGCGCAGCTCGAGGAGTTTCACCGCACCGTCGAGGAGATCCGCATCACCCGCAAGAAGCTGCTGGAGCTGCCCGATCCGCGACCGTCCGCGCCGTCGGTCCCGAGGCTGCCGGACCATCCGGCCTATCAGCAGATCATGGCGGTGTTCGCCGCGGCCGAGGCCCCGGTGTGGGCGCGGCAGGTGTGCGAGGCGATGGACCTGGAGACCGCGCCCAACACCATCAACAACACCCGCCTGAAGCTCAAGCGGCTCGCCGAACGCGGGATCCTGGCCGAGACCGAGCAGGGCTTGTTCACCCAGCCGCGGCCGTAACCGCCCGACGACGCCGCACCCAGCGCGCTTACCCCTCCCGACAGGGCGAAACAGTCAACTCACATACCGCCCTCTCAGGACATGGCTGGCTGAGGAGCGCGACGCCAGGGCATGTCCGGTCAGGGTCCGCCGGATGCGGGCGGTGCCGGCCGGAGTGACATCGCAGGACAGCACCTGCAGCTCACCAGCCAGTATGTACAGCGGCGTGCGCCAGCGGGTCGGTGAGGGACCGGATTGACCAGGGCGAGCATGATCCGATCGAGGGCGACAGAATCAACGTCACGTTGATAAAACTCGACGCTGTGTAGACTCTCTGGGTGAGGGGGCAGTCCAGCTCCTCGCGAGACCTTTCTGGAGGAGCAGTGCAGCAGCAGAAGTGGCTCATCACCGGCGTCAGCACGGGCCTTGGACGTGCCTTCGCCCAAGCCGCCCTGACCGCCGGGCACACCGTCGTCGGCACGGTCCGCTCCGAGGAGGACCTGCGGGCCTTCGAAGGGCTGAAACCGGGGTGCGCTCACGGCCGCATCCTGGATGTGACCGACGACGACGCCGTCTCGAGTGTGATCACGGAGGTGGAGCAGAGCGTCGGTCCCCTGGATGTCGTCGTCGCCAACGCGGGCTACGGCCTGGAGGGCACCTTCGAGGAGACGCCGCTGGCCGACGTGCGGCGGCAGTTCGAGGTCAACGTGTTCGGGACAGTGGCCACGCTGCAGGCGGCCCTGCCCCACATGCGCCGGCGCCGTCGCGGACACCTGATGGCCGTCACCTCCATGGGCGGGCTGATGGCCGTGCCCGGCATGTCCGCCTACTGCGGCAGCAAGTTCGCTCTTGAAGGCATCCTCGAGGCACTGGGCAAGGAGGTCGCACAGTTCGGGATCCACGTGACGGCGATCGAGCCCGGGTCCTTCCGCACCGACTGGGCCGGACGGTCCATGACACGCACCTCGCGGTCCATCGACGACTACGACGAACTGTTCACCCCCATCCGTGAAGCGCGGCAGAAGGCCAGCGGGAACCAGCTGGGCAATCCGGCCAAGGCCGGGGACGCCGTCGTGCACATCGCGTCGGTCGACCAGCCGCCGACCCACCTCGTCCTGGGCTCGGACGCGCTGCGACTGGTCACCGCCGCGCGCACGGCCGTGGACGAGGACATCCGCGCGTGGGAGACGCTCTCCCGCACCACCGACTTCGCCGAGGGCGCTCAGCTCTGATGCCCGGCCACCACCCCGCGCGGAGCCGACGCACCACCGAACGCAAGGGTGACGTCCGGGAGCGGGCCATCCTCGACACCTGCGAAGCTCTGCTGGCGCAACAGGGCTATGACGCCATGACCGTTGGCGACATCGCGCAGGGCGCCGGCATCACACGTGGCGCCCTGTACTTCTACTTCGGCTCCAAGCAAGAAGTGGTCACGGCGCTCGTGGCCCGGACCGTCGAGCACCTGTGGGAGCGGTCCCGGGCCACCGCGCAGACCGACGAGCCACGCCAGGCCATCGCAGCAGCCATGCGGCGCACAGTCGAGCTGTGGAACGAGCACGGTCTGGTCATGCGCACGGCGATCGACCTGTCGTTGACCGTGCCGGAGATCGGCGAACTGTGGAGCCACACAGCTGACTTGTTCATCACGGCCATCGCCGCCGTCCTGGAACGAGCCGGCGTTGAGGCCGGCACCGAACCAGAGCAAGCGTCGGCGATGGCACGCGCCCTGTGCTGGATGATCGAGCGGACTTTCTACCACGCCTCGCAAGAGTCCCGCGAGGAGTTGCAAAAGGCATCTTCGACCTGCGAACACATCTGGCTGATCAGCGCCGGTCTGACCACATGAGGCATCTGGTGTGGACGGCGAGGCGCGAAACCGAACCCCGTGACTCCGAGGCCCACCGTCCAGGCACTCCGCCGGCGGAATCCCGCGAGGCACAACGTCCCCGCACCGAGCACGTGTTCCTCGGCGACCGCCGCAAGCTGGTCGAAAAATCCTGGCCCGCACCGACACCGAGCGCGAACGTGCTCTGGACGCCCTGCCGCCGCACCAGCGGCAGGACTTCGCAGACATGGTGGTGGCGATGGACGGTCTGCCGGTCACCATTCGCCTCCTGAACCCACCCCTGCACGAGTTCCTGCCCGCCGCACCGACCTCGCCGTCCATCATGTCGTGGCGCCGGAGTCGCCGTCGTCGGTGGTGATCGCCGCTCGGCCGGCTTCCAGGCGGGCCAAGCTTCTGCCGTGTTCTCACACGGGCTCGGGCACCACGGCGACCGGACATGCGGCGTGGTGCAGCACCGTGTGGGCGACCCGGCCGAGTTGCAGCCCGAAGTGCCCCGGGTGGCGGCGTGCCCCCACGACCAGCAGGTCCGCTCCGTGGGAGGCATCCAGGAGCACCCTCCGGGCGGAGCCTTCGGCTGTGCGCCTTCGTAGTTCCACGCCTGCTGGAGCGGCGCGGAGCGCGGCTTCCAGTGTTTCCACTGCCCGCTGCTCGTGCGCTTGCGCCGACTTTCCCGCGAGCAGTGGGTGGTCGGTGGTCTCGTGCGCGGGGCGCCGCCATGCGCGGACGGCCTCCAGTAGGGCGCCGCGTCGCTCAGCCTCCTCCAAGGCGAAGCGGATGGCGTTCGCGGTCGCCGCCTCCTCGCCAATGCCCACAACGATGCGACGGTACGCACCGTCCCCCTCGTCGTGGCCGCCACGGACCACGATCACCGGGCAGTCGGCCCGTCCCGCCACGGTCAGGCTGACGGAACCGAGCAGCAACTCGGGGACATCGCCGCGACCGCGGGACCCCAGGACCAGCACTGAGGCATCGCGTGCCTCACGCAGCAGAACGGGCGTCGGCCCGTCCGGAATCACTTGGGTGGACACTTGCAGATCAGGGATCCGCGCCCGGGCGCGCTCGGCTGCGGCCGCTACGAAGACGCCGTTGAGGATCTGCTCCGACGGGTCCCCACCTGTGGCGAAGACGGCGTGTTCGTACCGCTCCCACAGCGAGGCGTACACCACTCGCAGCGGCAGCCCGCGCAGCGCGGCCTCGTCGGCCGCCCAGTCCACAGCTCGCAGGCTCGGCTCGGAGCCGTCCACGCCCACGACCACGGGAAGATGCATTGTTCTCACCGCCCTACGCAAAGGGTGAGGATGAGCCGCTGCGTCAGTCGTGTGGAACGACGGCGACGGGCGCGGTGGCGTGATGCAGCACCCCATGCGTGACCGAGCCGATGTGAATGCCTACAGGAGTCCGGCGTATGCGTCGGCCCACGACCACCAGGGACGCTGCCATGGAGGCGGCGACCACAGCGACCGCCGGACTCTCGTTGCGCGATTCCTCGATCACCTTCACGTCCGGGTACTTCTGACGCCAGGGATGCAGAGCCTCCGTGAGGGCTGCGGCTTCGCGCCGCGCCGGCGACCCGTGAAGCTGTGGGTCGATCGACAGGCCGTAGCTGTAGTACGGCGGCGGATGCCAGCCGTGAACGACCCGCAGGGACGCGGCACGGCGGACAGCTGTATCGAAAGCGAACTCGATCAGTGTCTCGTCCGGGCTTTCGGTGTCCAGGCCGAGCACGACAGGCAGGAAGGGAGCCGCTGCGGACGGTATTCCCGCAGGGTCCATGTCATGCTCGTCGGCAGCCTGCTCGCCGGCGCGTACGAGCACAACCGGCCGCCCGGCATGGGCGACGACCGCCAGCCCGACGGACCCCACCAGGAAACCTCCGATCCCACTCATGCCGCGCGCGCCCAGGACGAGCAGTTCGGCGTCCCTCCCAGCTTCGACCAGCACATCACTCGGGCGCCCGGCGACCTGCTCGGTCGTCACCTCGACGCCGGGGTGACGGAGCCGGAGTCCCTCCGCGGCCTCCCGGGGAACGCGTTCGGTCCAGTGCTGGTGCGTCTCCGCACCGAGCAGCGGGGCCTGCGCCATTGGTTCCGGGACCGGTTCCCAGACGTGGACCAGTCTCACCGGCAGCCCTCGCAGTTTCGCCTCCTGGGCCGCCCACTCGGCGGCGGCCCGGCTCTCGCGCGAGCCGTCCAGACCGACAGTGACGGTGCGGAGCATGACCTCCACCTCCCAGGTGACGTAGCGGCACGCCTCTCATACCTAGTCTCGCCGGACACCGCGGTCACCGCGGCGTGCCGAAGGTTCAGCCCTCGTGCCGTACGGTCCCTTGTCGGCGGTCTGGTCTCCGTCCCACGACTGGGCCGGTCGGCCCTGGTGACTGCGGTCTCGGCGAGTGATGATCGTGGTCACGGACTTTCTGTGAGTCCGTCCACCCGGCAACAAGGGGCCGTCATGGCCGAGACACGCACCCTCACAGTGGAGAGTCCGATCCGGGCCTTCCTGCTGGACGCCCATGAGGTGGTACGGCGCGGTCTCGCCGCTCTCCTGGACGCCGAGCCCGGCATCTCGGTGGTCGGAGACGCCGACACCGCCGCACACGCGCTTGACCGGGGCCCCGCCGTCCGGCCGGACGTGGCCGTGACGTGCTCCTGCCGGACGGCGACGGCTTCACCGTCTGCCCGGAGCTGCCCCGGCCACGCGCACCCGTCGGGGCGAACGTCTTGCACGGCAGACCGACCGGCCCAGGCACCGGCTCGGGCGGGCGCCTAAGGTCGTGGATGTGACCGCCCGTGGGAGGAGGCCCCTGTGGAGATCCTCGCGTACGGAGTTCTGGCCGATGAGCAGCCACTTCTACGGGAAACGTGCGCCAGGGCGTTCGCCGACCGCCACGAGCTGCGCTGCCTGGAGCTGTTCCTGAACCGGGACACCGTCCCCATCGCGGCAGGCCATGAGGTCGTGCTCAGCAGCGTGAACGACACACTCGACGCCGAGGTGCTGCGCCACCTGGCCAAGTACGGCACCAAACTGATCGCCCAGCGCTCCACCGGCTACAACAACATCGACCTGGCCACCGCCCGGGAACTGGGACTGACGGTGGCCCGCGTGTCGTACTACTCGCCCTACTCGGTCGCCGAGTTCGCCTGGGCACTCGCCCTGGCCGTGGGGCGCCGGATCATACGGGCCGCGCACCGAACCCGCGAGTTCGACTTCAGGCTCGACGGGCTCATGGGCCGCGACCTGCACGGCCGCACCGTCGGTGTGATGGGCACCGGCAAGATCGGCACGGCGTTCGCCCGCATTGCCCACGGCTTCGGCATGCGCCTGCTCGGCTGGGACATCGCGGAGAACGCCGACTGCCTGGCCCTCGGTATGGAGTACGTCCCCCGCGAACGCCTGTTCGCCGAATCTGACCTGATCAGCCTGCACGTACCGCTGCTGCCGGACACCCACCACCTCGTGGACACCAAGGCCCTCGCCCGGATGAAGGACGACGCGGTCCTGGTCAACTCCAGCCGCGGCGGCCTGGTCGACACGGATGCCCTGTTGACCACCCTGCGCGCCGGCCGTCTCAGCGGAGTGGGCCTGGACGTGTACGAGGAGGAGGCCGGGGTCTTCTTCCTCGACAAGTCCCTGGAAGTGATGACCGACGAACGCCTGGCCCGGCTGATGACTCTCCCCAACGTGCTGGTCACCTCACACCAGGCGTACTTCACCCGGGACGCCGTCGGCCAGATCGCCGAGACCACAGTGAGCAACATCGAGGACTACTTCGCCGACCGCACGAGCGACAACATGCTCATCCATCCGGGCTCCGGATGAGACAGACGGACGGCATCGGCAGCCGGTGTGCCGGCGATCAGGATTCCCAACCTGTCTGCCGAGCCCAGGCGCTGGATCGCTCGTAGATTGGAAACGCAGGCACCGCCCTCACAAGCCCGGGAGAGGAGGTGATGACGACGGACATTGATTTCACGGCCTTCTTCGACGCCACACCAAGCCCGTACCTCATGCTGGACACGGACTTGGTGATCCGCTACGTCAACACCGCATATCTGCTGGCCACCGGCCGTGCCAGGGATCAGCTGATCGGGAAGTACTTCTTCGACGCCCTGCCGAAGAATCCCGGCACCCTCGACGACGACGCACAAGAGAACGTGAAGGCGTCGCTGCTCCGGGTCCTGGACACCGGAGAACCGGACACCTTGGTGCTGCAGCGCTACGACATTCCCGACCTCTACGAGCCAGGCAGGTTTGAGGAGCGATGGTGGTCTGAGATCCACACCCCGGTTCCCGGGCTTGACGGCAAAGTGAAGTTGATCGTCAAACGATCTGAGGACGTCACCGCCTTCATCCACTCACGCCGGGCACGCCAGCTCACCGACGAGTTCGCCGAGCTGGAGAAGGGCATGGCAGCCGAGCTGTACGCGCGGGCCCGCGAGCTGCAACGGCTGATCCAGGAACTACGCCGGGCCCACGCCCGCGAACGGCAAGTGGCCGTCACCCTGCAGGAAGCCATGCTCTCCGTCCCCGACCTCGACGGCCACACCGGCAGCATCGCCGTGCGTTACCTGCCGGCAACGAAGTCCCTCAACGTGTGCGGCGACTGGTACGACATCGTCGACCTGCCACCCGGCCGCTACGCCGCAGCGGTCGGAGACGTCGTCGGCCACGGACTGCACGCCGCAGCCGTCATGGGCATGCTCCGCAGCGCCCTGAGCGCAGCCATCCGGGCCATTCCCAGTCCCGCCCAGGCACTGGAAGTCCTCGGACTGTATGCCCGCTCCGTGGACGGCGCGACGGCGGCCACCGCGGTCAAGGTACTCATCGACACCCGCAGCAGGCTGATCATCTACAGCAACGCCGGGCACCCACCGCCCCTCCTGCTCCACTCCGATGGGACCTGCGAACTGCTGGACCAGGCCACCGATCCGCCGCTCGGCGCCCGCCCACATCATGTCCCCCGCCCTCAAGCCGGCCTCACCTACACCGTGGGGGACACTCTCGTGCTGTACACCGACGGTCTCATCGAGCGGCGCGACGAGGACATCGACGCCGGCCTGGCCCGCCTGACCACAGTCCTGGCCCAGACTTGCACCCTCGCTCCTGACCAGATGGCCGACGCGCTGCTGGCCCGCCTCGACGTCGCTGGTGGAGCTCCCGACGACATCGCCCTCGTGGTCATCCGCCTATGACCGCGGCGGACTCTCGATAGCTACCGGACGAACCCCCGAGGACCGGCGGCAGGCCCCTCGCCATCCAGTCTGCGTCGTTGGCTGGGCGCCCGCGGCGCGGCGGCCGTGGACGTGATTGGCGGGATGCGCGACTGGGCGGAAGCTCCGCGTTGTTCAACATCGTCAGAAAGTCATGGACTGCCAGGGGCATCCGGCCTCCCATGCCCGTATCGGCCGCAGGGTGCCGGCCTTGCTTTTTCACGGCTGAGCGCCGTCGCGGCCGTGGTCGGCCGCGTAAGCGGCGAACACGTCCGTCGGCGGTCCGCCTGTATGGAGGAAACGCTGGTCGAGGATGGCGGCGAGGTCCTTCAACGCGCCGGCGAGCAGCGCGCCGGCCAGCCGCACCTCAGGTCGTCCCGCCGCCTGCCCGCGCTGGGCGAGCACGGCGGCGTAGCCGACCATGGCCGCCAGCGACGAGTGGTCCTCCCCGTCATGGAAGTAGTACGCCTCGGCGTACTGGGTGAAGTCGATGCGGACGCATGCGACTTCGGTGGCCAGGCTGTCCAGCAGAAGCGCCCCCGCGGTGCAGTCGATCTGCCGGGTCGTCGGATCCGCGTCGCGCAGCAGAGCCAGTCGGACGGCCAGGACTCTCCTGCGGGTCAGCGCCGGATAGATCTGCAGGACCCAGGAGACGGTGGCCGTCAGGAGGGCGAAACCGATGAGGGCTTCGAGGGGTGAGACGAGACGGAGCCAGCCTTCGTCCGGTGCGATGTCACCCAGCCCCAGGGTGGCCACCGTGACGAGCGACAGGTACACGGAGTCGAGCAGTGCCGGCTCCTGTGCTGCCTGGGAGCCGGGGGAGAAGGTGAACGCCCCCGGCATGTGGGGCCAGTAGACGATTGCCCAGCCGAGGATGACGGTGACGGCCCACATGCTCACGACCGTGACCATGGCGAGCGGTCCGACGAGCCCGGCCACGCGGCCGGGTGCGCGGAATCGCCGGGCGAGGCGCCACAGTGCTGTCATCACGAGGCGGCTCAGGCCACCGTGGCGTGTGGGGTGCCAGAGCGTGTGGAACAGGTCCCGCAGGGTGACCATGACAAGCCCGGCCCCGACCAGCGAGACCAACCACTTCATCCGCGCCTCCCACGGCCCTTGGCATGAAACGGAAACCCGCCTTGGAGCCTAGGCCGTGTACGGTGCGTGACGGTGCGGATGCGGGTACGCCACGCTCATTCGCTCGGATCATCCGCCTCCAGAACGAGCCTGCAGGTTTCCCCAGGCGCCACGGTCACGGCCCGGTCCGCCAGCACCACGCGGATCGCCGACTCCTCCGAGTCGGGCACGCCGATCTTCAGCTGCCCACTCAGGCGCCGTATGCGCACCCCCCAGTGGCCGCGATAGCGCAGCGAGAATCCGTACTCGGAGAGGGCAGGAAGCGGCACGGGGTCCAGCCACAGGGCGTCCTCGCGCGTCTCCAGTCCCGTCAGTCCGCGCTGGACCAGGTCGAGGGTCCCGGCCATCGCCCCGAGATGAATGCCCTCGCCGGTCGTGCCGCCCTGGATATCGGCGATGTCCGCCTCCAGAGCGTCTTGCACGTACTGCCACGCCTCCGCCCGTCTGGCCTTCGCGAGGACCAGGCCGTGGACGAGGCCGCTGAGTGTGGAGCCGTGGCTGGTGCGCCGGAGGTAGTAGTCGACGGTCCCGCGCCAGACCTCGTCGTCCAGGTCATAGCCGAGACGCGCGAACAGTTGCCGCAGCTCGCCGGGTGAGAAGAGGTAGCCGAGCATGAGGACGTCGGCCTGCTTGGCCGCCTTGTAACGGTTGACCGTGTCGCCCTCGGCCTCCAGGATCCGGTCCAGCCGCCGGACGCTGTCGTAGCGCGCCCGGTAGGCGTCCCAGTCCAGCTCGGCCAGATCGTCGTACCCCTCGAATTGGCTGATGACACCACGGTGGAACGGCACCCACAACCGTCGGGAGACCTCCTCCCACTTGGCAGGTTCGTCGTCGCCCAGCCGGATGCGATCGCGCAGCTCCTGCCGGCGCCAGGCCGGAAGGCGCCGCAGGAGGTCCAAGGTGCGGCCGAGCACCCATGCGGCGGTGACGTTGGTGTACGCATTGTCCGCCAGCCCCGGCAGGTCGGCGCCCGGGTAGGCGTCGTGGTACTCGTCGGGGCCGACGACTCCGCGGATGTGATAGCGCTCCGTCGCGGGATCGAAGACCGCGAGGTCCGCCCAGAAGCGGGCGATCTGCAGCAGCATCTCCGCGCCCCTGGTGTGCAGGAACTCGGTGTCACCCGTGGCCTCGCAGTACTGCCACACGTTGTACGCGATCGCGGAGCCCACATGGTGCTGGAGCCGGGAGTGGTCCGGCAGCCAGCGACCCGAACGGGGGTTGAGGTGCCACTCCTGGGTCTCCTCGCGGCCGTCGCTGCCGCTCTGCCAGGGATACATCGCCCCGGCCCGGCCGATCGCGGCGGCGGCCCGGCAGGCCCGTGGGAGGCGTCGGTACCGGTAGTTCAGCAGGGCCCGGGAGACCTCCGGGAAGTGCAGGTTGAGGTACAGCACGACGAACAGCTCGTCCCAGAACACGTGGCCCCGGTACGCCTCGCCGTGCAGCCCCCGGGCCGGGACGCCCACGTCCAGGTCCGCCGTGTGCGGTGACAGCGTCTGCAGGAGGTGGAAGAGGTGGAAGCGCAGGACGCGCCCGGCCTCACCAGGCACCTGGACCTCCGCGCGCCGCCACAACCGCTCCCAGGCCGCGACGTGGGAGTTCAGCAGACCCGCGAAGTCCGCCGCCGAGGACACCCGGTCGACCGCCGCCCCGAGAGGATCGCTGATCGCCGTGTCGCGTGAGGTGTACAGCGCCACGGTCTTCTCCACGGCGACGGAACGGCCGGGAGCGAGCGGAACCACCAGGCGGTGAACGGCACGGCGGCGGCTTGGGCGGAACTCCGGCGAGGCCCGTGGCCGGTCCGTGACGACGGTCCGGGCGGCCATGGCGACACTGACGTCGGAGGCGGTGGTCCGGCAGGTCAGCCAGATGGTGTGGGGGTCTGGCGTCCCGGTCCGCACCTGGGTCAGATGGCGGTGGTTGAGGGCACGGTAACGGTGCACATTTCCGTTGAGCACTTCGCCGTCGAGGCAGGACTCGATCTCGACCTCTCCCGACCAGTCCTCGGCGGTGAAGACCGTCCGGAGCGCGGCCAGATGAGGATCACCCATGTGCACGAGGCGGCTCTGCTCGACGGCGACCACACCTGCCTCCCCGTCCCGGTGGCGGAAGGCACGGGTGAGTGTGCCGCGGCGCAGATCCAGGGTGTGCCGGTGGTCCAGGAGGGTGTGCGGATGGGGGGAGAACCACGGGCCCCACGCACCATCGGGGCGGCGCAGGCGGAACCGCAGGAGCAGCCAGTTCGGGAGGTTGACCAGGTCCTCGTTCACCACCTGTCGCCCCGCCACGGTCGACTCCGCGCGGTTGTAGCATCCGGCCGCGTAGGTTCCCGGGTAGTGCACCAGGCTCGCCCGGCACTCGGGTACCGCACCCCGTGTGGCGAAGTAGCCGTTGCCGAGCGTGCAGAGCGACTCCCGCAGCTGTTCGTCAGCCGGGTCGTACCCGTCCCACTCCCACGTCCACTCCGTCATCCGTCGCCCTCCTCAGATCGGAAGCCGTGGGAGCCGGGCCTGCACGGCGAACCTCAGACCCGATGAGGGACGACGGCGACCGGGCAAGCGGAGTGGTGCAGCAGGGCGTGGGCAGCACTGCCGAGCTGCAGACCGAAGTGCCCGTGCAGGCGCAGAGCACCGACGACGATCAGGTCGGCCTCGGCCGATGCCTCCAGCAGTACTCGGTGGGCGGGGCCCTCGACCGCCCGGCGGCTGACATCGACCTGAGGGTGCTCCCGCACGACCTCCCGTAGCGCATCGTCGAGGCTGGCCGAGACTTGCTCCTCGGGTGCCACGGCGGCGTCCGCCGCGAGCCGGGGGTCCCCCGGGACGGACGCTGCGGGAGGTGAGTCCGGCTCGTGAACCGGACTGCGCCAGGCCCGTACGGCGGTCAGGGCGCATGCCCGCGCCTCGGCCTCGCGGGCGGCGAACCATACGGCACCCGTGCCGCCGGTCGCATCGCCGACGCCCACCACGACCCGGCCGACGGACCCCCGAAGGTTGCGCTCCTCGCCTCGGACGACGATGACCGGGCACATGGCGCGAGCCGCCACCGTGAGGCTGACCGACCCCAGCAACAGCCCGGCGACTTCGCCGCGCCCACGAGCGTCCGTGACCAGGGCGAACGCCTCGGGCCTCGCCTGAAGCCCATGACCTCTCCGGCGGGACGATCGGTGCTGAGGGAGGGCCCGGCTCTTTCGGGAGGCATGGACGAGCCGCAGCGACAGGCCGTGGCGGGCCGCTTCGTCCACCGCCCAGTCGACCGCCAGCAGACTGGATTCCGATCCGTCGACGCCCACGACCAGCGGGAGCTCCATCGGGGCCACCGCCTTCCGTCCCGTTGCTGACAAACCCCCCTCTGAATACCGTCGCACCGCCTGCGCGCCGCCGCGACATACAGGCGGGCGCTCGGATCGGTCGGCCGTCGGCGGGTTGCGATGTGGCGGGTCGCGACGCTGCTGGAGACCTACGGCCCGACCAACCACCCGGCGCTCTTCAAGGACCTGGCACATACCGGGGACCCCGCCATTGTGAGCGATGCGATGTTCCGTGACCGCCGAGCACAGACCGCTGCCGGGGTTACGGTCCACTCCGGCGTCTGGGCGTGAACCCCGGCCGTGGACAGTCCAGGGTCAGGCTTCGATGTCGAGTACCTCCGACACAGGGCGGCGCGGCGTGACGGGACCGGTGGGGCCGTAGCCCAGACGCAGCAGGATCTGCGTGTAGCCCGTGCCGGTCACGGGGTCGCGCAATGGCCAGCGCAAGTCCGTCCATTCGAGAGGCTGGGTCACGAAGGAGCTGGAGAGGCCCTCGCGGCAGGCCAGCAGCAGGACGCGTTCCATCGCCTGGCCGGCGCGAAGCCAGTCCTCCGGGCGATCGTGATCCGTGCTGATGAGAGCAAGCTGAGGGTTCTGCTCGAAATCCGCCGCGTCACGTCCCGCCACCTGCCGTGGGCCCGCGAAGTCGCGCATGGGCGCCTTGCCCCCGCGCTTGCGCGGTCCGAAGGCGTAGTGCGGGACTCCGTCGTCGGCGGTGCTGACGGACGGGGCGTCGATACGCGTCCACCGGGTCAGGTCCTGGTCGCTGCTGGGATCGGTGATGTTGCGTGCCTCGGCTTCCTGAACCAGTTCCAGCACCTCCGACAGATGCCATGAGATCGGGAACGTCAGTGTGGCTCCCTCGATGCGAGCGGCCGCGCCGAGAGCCTCCCGCAGGGCCTCGGGGATCTGTCTCTCCTCGAAGGGGAAGCGGCTGCTGTGCCGCCGGCGGATCGCCGGATACAGCGCGCCGAGGCCGCTCTCGTCGTTGGTACGGCCGGCCAGTCTCACGCTTGCGAGGAGTGCCCGGTCGGCGAGGTTGGGCAGCAGCCGGGTTTCCGGATGCCAGCCCTCGTGGACGATGGTGGCCCTCAGGTTCAACAGAGCGGCTCCGCAGCTGAGATGAAGGCCGCGGGCGTCGGGGTCGGAATGTGGCATGGTGCGCTCGAGGTCGGCCCACACCTCGAAAGCGCGGCTGCGCCGCAGATATCGGAAGCGCCAGGGTTGTGCGTTGTGCATCGACGGGGCGGCCACCGCGTCGTGTACCCGGGCGGCCACCCACTCGTCGGATGGTGCTGGCTGGCCCATCGGAACCCCCTTCGAGAGCCCTGGGGACGAGACCGCTCTTGCCTGGTCGGCGCCCGGTCACCCATCGGCCGGAGTGATGCGGCGGCCCGTGAGGTGGACGGGCCGGATCGACACCCACAACTCACGCTCACCGCCCGGCCAAGGGGTGGTGTGGGCTTGATCGGTGAGCCGGCGTACGGCCTCAGGGTCCGTCACCGAGCTCGCGGGGCCGACGGCGAGCACGCTCCAGCCCTGACTCATCGCCTCGTCCATGTGATCGACCTCGAAGGCGACCTCGGTTCCGACGGATGCCGCGGGGGTGGAGCCCGGCGCCGTCCGGAAGACGATCGCGTCATCGACGACGTCGTAGTTGACCGGCACGACCGCTGGGCGGCCGTCGCCCGCCGAGACCGCGATGCGCCCCACGCCATGGGTGGAGAGCAACGTGCGGCATTCCTCCGGGTCCATGTCTCGCAGCTGGGGATGCAGCAGCGCCTGTCCTTGGCCGGGTGGCAGATCCACTCCTCCTCCGCGCAGGGCGGTGACCGTGGTCCCCAGCGCGTCGGCGAGCCTGATGAGGGTTGCCACACTCGGGTCGGCGGGCCGCTCCTCCAGATACTCCAGGTAGCCGGGCGACATCCGGGCGCGGCGGGCCGTCTCCTCGCGGCTGACTCGCTGTCTGTGGCGTTCGACGGCCACGCGTCGACCGATGTCACCGGGGCCGGGTGTCCGGCCCGGCGTGGCCTCTGCCTCGGCCGTGTCAGGGTCCGAGGCGGCGTAGGCGCTTGCGGACAGGCCGTGTTCGAGATGGTGGATGTGTGCGTCGGGCCCGGGAAACACGAGCGTCACTTCGTCCGTGTCCGACCAGCGCACGTCATAAGGCGGCGTTCCGTCCTCGTGATGAAGTCCGACGATCTCCCCGTCGCGCTTGATGGCGCCCGTCGTCGTGCGTTCGATGACGAGGTGATCGCCCAGGTGAGCTCGCATGACGTCCGCCCTCTCCTTGGAGGAGTGCTGTATCCAACGTGCCACGCGCGCCGGGCGGCTGCACAGGGCCGACCAGCCGGGGATCGCGGGGTGAAGGGCAGGGCCGGTAGCGGGGTGGGTCGGGGGGACCTGCCTCCTGGCTCCCGGTCAGCCGCCGACCGGCTCAGCCGGTTCTCACCGCGGCTGATCCCTCCTTCACCTCTGCCTGGGGGTGCTGTGTCGCCATCGGTCACGTGGGCCACCCGGCGGTCTCCCGCCCGTGCGTCTGTCGCGAGGGTGCGCCCATGCCTTCGATGTCGCGCTCGGCGGTCTTCTGCAGCTGCCGGGCCAGGTCGTTCATGGCCCGGCCCGCGGCCAGTTCGTCGCCGATCTCCGGCACGTTCGCGTCCGCCGGATGGCAGTGGGCAGTGCCGTGACCGGTGAGCTCAGCGGTGCCGGTGTCCAGGATCAGATGTGCCTTGGTCGTTCCCTCGTCGTCCTCGAACAGATGAAGACGAACCTTCCATTCCAACGTATGCGGCATCACTTCTCTCCTCACCTCGGTACGGACCGATGCGATCCGGACGCGGCCTGCTCCGGGCCCGGGGGTACGTAGGCAGCCGACGTCCGCGCGTCGATGCGGCGACGGACGTCGCGGGCGAGAGCGCCCAACCGTTCGGAGTTCGTCGCGCGGGGTGCGACCGGGGCCCGAGTGCGGCGGGCGGCCGGCGGTAGTCCGGCCAGGTCCGCGATGAATCTCTCCCGGCAGTCGCCGAGCGTGGGCCGGCTGCCGATACGGCGCCCGCCGCGCATCACGGTCTCCAGCATGGGGCTGCCATCGTCGGTCGACTGCTCGTCGGCGAGACGGATGACGTCGGCGTATGCCGCGCGCCGGAACACCTGCTTGGGGCCGGGTGCGGTCACTTTCGCCGACGACAACTTCATTACCGGCCGACCGTCGTATTCCACCATTTTGTACGCGGAGTCCAGGTACGGGGCGTCCGAGGAGACCCCGACGCGAGTGCCGACGGCGTAGGCGTCGATGGGCACCCCGGAGCGGACCAGGTCGTCCACGGCGTACTCGTCGAGACCGCCACTGGCGATGATCCGCACGTCCGTCAGGCCCGCGTCGTCGAGGAGGGAACGGGCCCGGGCCGCAAGGCTTCCGAGGTCGCCACTGTCCAGACGTATGGCTGAGCCGGGTCCGCGGTCGAGGTCCCGCAGCACGCGTGCCGCGACGCGGACTCCTTCTTCGGTGTCGTATGTGTCCACCAGCAGGGTCACCGGGCCGGGGTGGGACCGGGCGAAGGCGCGGAACGCGTCCTCCTCCGAGGCGAACGCCTCCACGAAGGAGTGGGCCATCGTGCCGACGGCGGGGATGCTCTCAGCGGTGGCCGCGGCTACGTTACTGGTCCCGGCGAAGCCGACCATGGCGCCCAGGCGAGCGGCCTGGAAGCCCGCCTGCGGACCGTGGCAGCGCCGCAAGGAGAAGTCGACGACCGGGTGACCGGCCGCCGCGAGCACACAGCGCGCGGCCTTCGAAGCGATCGTCGTCTGATGGCTGAGTTGGTTGAGCACATACGTCTCGACCAACTGCGCCTGCGGAAGCGGTGCGGTCACCTCCAGCAGCGGCTCACCCGCGAGCACGATCCGCCCCTCCGGCACCGCCCGCACCCGGCCGCTGAACGTCAGGCCCAGTAGAGGCTCAAGATCCTTTTGAGGCCGGTGCAGGGCTGCGGCGAAGGCGTCGACGTCCTCCTGGTCCACATGAAAGTCGCCCAGGTAGTCGAGTGCCGACTCGAGCCCCGCCGCCACCAGGAATCCCCGCTCCGGAGGAAGGTCGCGGACGAAAAGGCTGAAGGTGGCTGGGCCGGTCATCCCCTCTCGCAGGTAGGACATGGCCATCGTGACTTCGTACAGATCGACGGTTGTCGCTTCGGACATCGCCTGTCGCCTCCTCGCCGTCTGGTCGGCCCTGAGTTCGTCACAGACGGAAACGCGCGGACCACCGGGGTTCCACCAGGCCCCACTCGGCGTCCCATTGCGCGAACCTTCTCCGGTCCGACAAAGCGCATGCACGCCCAGACCGCGAGTCATATCTGGGGGACGACCGCGACGGGGCACGGCGCGTGATGCAGTAGCGCGTGATTGATCAGACCCAGCTGCAGCCCCGGGTGCCCCTGTCTTCTGCGTGCGCCGACGACCAGCAGGTCCGCCGCCGACGCCGCGTCCAGCAATGCTCGGCGCGCCGGGCCCTCGATCACCTCGGGATTCACCCGGGCGTCGCGATACCGATGGGTCATGCCGCGCAGGGCGTCGTCGAGTACCTGGGACGGCGGGCGCCGATGGGCCTCCAGGGCGTACCACGACGGAGCCGGCCGAGGGGTGAGAACCCTGGACGACGGGTTCCAGGCGTGCACCGCCGTCAGACGGCAGCTCCGCACCTGAGCCTCACGGAGCGCGAACTGCAAGGCTGTGCCGCTGCCTTCCCCTTCCTCGACACCGACGACGATGTGCCCGAACCGGCCGTTCCTGTGCTCTGTGGCACCTCGCACCACGACGACCGGACAGTCCGCTCGGGCGGCCACGGCCAGGCTGACCGTGCCCAGGAGCATGTCGGCGAGGTCTCCGAGCCCTCTGGACCCGAGAACCAGCGCGAAGGCGTTACGTCCCCTGTCGACGAGGGCAACGGCGGCGTCCTCGTGCAGCACCTCGCTCGACAGCCGCACCGTGGGATCTCTTTCCCTGGCGCGCTCCGATGCGGCACTGATCACGTCGGAAGGCTCACGGTCACCGGCAGCCGCATGCACGAGGTGGAGCGACAGACCGTGCCGGGCTGCCTCGTCGGCGGCCCAGTCCACCGCCTCCAGGCTCGATTCGGAACCGTCGATGCCGACCACCAAGGGAATCGCCACCGCACCTGTCTCCTTTCGTGGCGGGTGCCACGGGCCCCGTCTCCTCTTCGGTTCCACATGCGCCGGGGAGGAGATGGGGGTACTCCTCGAAGGAGAGAAGCACCGCGCTCGGCATGTCGGCGACGTCCGGAGCATGCACGCCATCGGACTCGCTCACCGTCACACACCGTCGTATCCAGCTTCGTACGAGACGGAGGCCGCCGCCATGCAGCCAGTCATCACCGTGGGCCTCGACGGCTCACCCGAGAGCCTCGCCGCTGCCCGCTGGGCCGCCGACGAGGCCGACAAGCGCAAACTCACGCTGCGCCTGCTGCACGCGTGGCCACTGCTGGCGCCGGAACCGGCCCGCGTCCCCTCGGAAGTCGATCAGAACTACTGGGCGAAGCGCTTCGTCCACACCGCGCGCGCGGAACTGGAAACCCGCCACCCGGGTCTGACCGTCATCGGGAGCCTGGTGGCCGACGACGCCCGGAAGGCTCTGCTCCAGGCGGCGTCGGAATCCGAGCTGATCGTGCTCGGCTCACGGGGGCTGGACTCCGCCGGAAGCTACTTCCTGGGCGACGTCAGCATGCCGGTCGTGGCCCGGACGGAACGGCCGGTGGTCCTGGTCCGCATCGGATACGAGACGGCGCAGCCGGCGCCGGCGAGCCGTGTGGTCGTGGCTTTGAAACTCCACGGATCCAGCGACGACCTGCTCGACTTCGCCTTCCACGCCGCCGCGGTCAGGGAGATTCCGCTCCTGGCCGTGCACGGCCGAAGCGTGCCGCTCCACGCGCGCGTGCCCTGGGGCGTGGACCACGTCGTCACGGAAGGGACGACGCGGGAGGCGCAACGGGAGCTGACCCAGGCCCTCCGCCCCTGGCGCGAGAAGTACCCGCAGGTGGACACCGCCGACACCATTCGTCACGAGACCCCCGCCAAGGCCGTCATCAATGCTTCCGAAGGAGCCGCGCTGCTGGTCGTCGGCCGGCACGCACACCGGCACGACGTGGCACCCCACCTGGGCCACGTGACCCACGCCGCCATCCATCACGGGCGCTGTCCCGTCGCCGTCGTCCCCCATGACTGAGCGCGGCAGCAGGGGGAGGACGGTTCGGTCGGTACCCGGGGCGGACGGGTCCGGGGCACGGCATGACGGCGAGCCGCCGCCGCGCGCGGAGGTGTGCGAGACGCATACCGCGATCGTGTTCTTCGCCGGTGACCGCGCCTACAAGGTCAAGAAGCCGGTGAACCTGGGTTTCCTGGACTACACCACGCGGGCCGCGCGGCTGACCGCGTGCGAACGCGAAGTCGCTCTCAACCGACGCTTCGCCCCCGACGTCTACCTGGGCCTGGGCGAGTTCCGCAGCCCCGGGGCGGAGACGTCCGAACCGCTTGTGGTGATGCGGCGCATGCCGGCGGACCGGCGCCTCTCCCGTCTGGTACGCGAGAGAGCCGCACTGGACGACGTCCTTCGGGCCGTCGCCCGGCACCTCGCCGGGTGGCACGCGGACGCCCCCCGGAGCCCGGAGGCAGACGAGCAGGGCACGCGGGACGCCCTGTCGTCCCGGTGGGAGGCCAGCTTCGCTCAGGTGCACGCGTTGGCCGACGACCGCTCCGTGCCCGACGGGGTGGCGGAGACGGAACAACTGGTGCGCCGCTATCTCGCCGGCCGCGAGCCGTTGTTCGCATCCCGTATCGAGCAAGGACGGGTGGTCGACGGCCACGGCGACCTGCTCGCCGAGGACATCTTCTGCCTCGACGACGGCCCCCGCGTGCTGGACTGCCTCGAGTTCGACGACCGGCTGCGCTACGTCGACGGCCTGGACGACGCCGCCTTCCTCGCGATGGACCTGGAGCAGCTTGGCGCCCCGGAGGCCGCCGCCTACTTCCTCGCGCAGTACGGCGAGTACTCCGGCGATCCAGCCCCCGCGTCGCTGTGGCATCACTACGTCGCCTACCGCGCGTTCGTCCGTGCCAAGGTCTCACTGATCCAGGCCGGTCAGGGCGCACCGGGCGCGCAGGCGGCGTCACGCAGGCTGGTCTCGACGACGCTGCGCCACCTGCGTACCTCCGCCGTCGGCCTGACCGTTGTCGGCGGGCTGCCGGGCAGTGGGAAGTCCACCCTCTCCGGTGCGCTGGCCGACCGGCTGGGGGTCACCCTGCTCAGCAGCGACCGCGTCCGGAAGGAACTGGCGGGCATTCCCGCGGAGCAGTCCGCGGCGGCCGGCTACGGCGAAGGGCTGTACACACCCGAGTGGACCGCCAGAACCTACGCAACCCTCCTCGACCGGGCAGCCGCCCTGTTGTCCGTCGGCGAGTCCGTCGTGCTGGACGCCACCTGGTCCGACCAGGCGCAGCGGGAAGCGGCACAGCTCGTGGCCGCACGCACCAGCGCGGACCTGGTCGCCCTGCACTGCCACGTACCGGACGACGTGTCAGCGGTCCGTCTGAGGGCGCGCGCCTCAGGGCCGTCCGACGCCGACCTTGGCATCGCCACCGCCATGGCGGCCCGGGAGCCCGCGTGGCCCGAGGCCGTCCCCGTCGACACCAGTGGCCCGTTGGAGTCCGCGGTCGCCCGTGCGCTGGCAACCGTACGCCCCTGGGGCACAGGTCAGGCTCCGGTCTTCCGCCGCCCCTACATGGAGCCGGACTGACGGCAGACGGCGGTCCGTGTGTCCGCTGGGGTGACCGTGGAGGTTGTTCTTCCGCCACAGGGACTCAAGGTGCAACGTGGCCGGTCTGCCGTGCGTCCCGATGTTGGCGATGTGCCCTCCGCTCCGGGCGGCCTGACTGCACAGGGCGAAGCCGTCCGGTTCGCCCGATGCCTCGATGGCTACATCGGCGCCGGGTCCCTCGGACAGCTCGGCGATCATCTTCCCCGGCACCTCGGCGGCGTCGGCCCCCACGCGGGCGGCGGCTTCCAACCGGGCCTCGGACAGGTCCACAACGCTGATCGCACACCGGGCTGACCTTGCCGGCCCGGGGGCGGACTCGACTGAAGCAGACCGAACATGAGGACGGGGTCCGGCCGCGCTGGGCGGCTCGGACCGCCGAGCGGTGGCTGCACGCTGCGGAGAGTTCCGTGTCCGGCGGTCACTGGAACGCCGCGTGGATCTCCTGCTCGGTCGCCTTGTGCGAGACGAGCAGGATCTCGCTCACCGGCGCGGAGCAGGAGCGCCGGATCAGGCACGGTGCGCATCACCCGAGCCCGTACGGTGCCTAGTTCTCGGTTCCGGCGGAACCTCTCCGGTCGAGCGGGGTGCCTTTGGGAGGGGAGGGGGCCGTTCGGCGCCTTCTCACACCGGCACCGCGATGACGGGGCAGTGGGCGTGGTGCAGTACTCCTTGGCTCACCGAGCCCAGCAGCATGCCCGTGAACCCCCCGTGCCCGCGCGTTCCCACGACCAGCCCCAAGGCGTGTTCCGAGGCTTCCGTCAGGACCCGCACGGGGTGGCCGAGGACGACTTCGTGGTGCAGCTCCACTCCCGGGTGCGTCGCGGTGCGACCCGCGACCGTCTCGGACAGCACGCGGCGGCACTCCCGCACCGCGGCGTCTTCGTCGGGGACACCGAGGAGCGGTGGATGCCACACATACAGGGCCCTGAGGACTGCTCCGCGTAGGGCCGCTTCCTCGAATGCCATGTCCACCGCCGCGGCGGCATGCGGACTGCCGTCGACGCCGACGACGAAGTAAGCGGGATCCTGGGTGACGTGCTCCGGATCCGGAACGACGACGACCGGGCAGGGAGCGTGGGCGGAGAGCGGGAGCGCCACGGAGGCGGAGGTGAACATTTCGCGCCGGGTGCTCAGATGCCAGGAGCCCACCACCACCAGGGAGGCGTTTCGTGCCTCCTCGCGCAGGACCCACGCCGGCTCTCCTTCCGCCAGCACCGTCGACACCTCCACCGTCGGCCGTCGGGACTCGACGAAGGCGACCGCCTCCTTGAGGGTCTCGGCACCCGCTTCGTGCAGCGTTCGGTTCCACTCCTCCCAGGACGGCCGTGCCTCGCCCGTGCGGTATCCACCTGTCGGCACACCCTGGGCGTGAACGAGCCGGACCGGCAGGCCACGGCGATCCGCCTCATCGACGGCCCAGGCGAGCGCCAACCGCTTCGAGGGATCGGGGTCGACGCCCACGACGATCGCCCCACGCCCGTCCGCACTGCTCATGACACCTCCAGGAGATTCCCGTCGTCGCCGCCCGTGCGCCGTCCTTCCAGCGTGACCCCAGCCGTCGGGAGCCGCCACGTCACGGCTCCGCGAGCGCTGGATCTGTCGGTGCACCGGCTGTGCGGCAACCGGCCGCGTGGACGAGGTGGTCGGCTGCGCAATGTGCGGCCACTTGACGCGGGGCGTCGTGGCCTGATGGAGCCTGGAAGGGATTGAGACGGGGCAGCCGGCGGTGGGGTGATGCGCGCGGACGATGGTGGAGAACGCTCGCCATCACCGGCAGCCGCCCGGCTGATCGCGGTCCGCCGACCTCGGGCTCTGCGGCGGCCGACCCGTTCGGGTGCACCTTTGACAGATCGCTGATGCGCACCGCCTGGGCGCACGGCTTGCCGGTTTCCGGCAACGAACACCGTCTACGGAGCTACGACGGGGCCGTCGCCGGCACGGCGGTGGGGGTGGGGGCATGGCTGGGGGCGGCCGGGAGGGTGAGGACCATGGTGAGGCCGCCGCCGGGGGTGTCCTCGGCGGTGAGGGTGCCGCCCATGGCCTCGGCGAAGCCGCGCGCGACCGCGAGGCCGAGGCCCACACCGTTGCCGCGGGGGGCGTCGCCGTAGCGCTGGAAGGGCGCGAAGATGCGGTCCTTGGCCTCGTCCGGGACGCCCGGGCCCCGGTCTACGACGCGCACCTCCACGCGGTCGGCGAGCGCGCTGGCCGATACGACGACCGGCTTACCGTCCGGGCTGTACTTGACCGCGTTCTCGACGACGTTGGCGACGGAGCGCTCCAGCAGTCCCTTGTCGACGGCGACCATCGGCAGCGTCTCGGGGATGTCCAGGGTCACGGCCGACTCGGGGTCGGGGAGGCCGACGAGTGCCAGGGGGACGACCTCGTCCAGGTCCACCTCGCGGATCAGCGGCTCGACAGTGCCGGTCTGGAGGCGGGACATGTCCAGCAGGTTCCCGACCAGGTGGTCGAGGCGGTCGGCGCCCTCCTCGATCGCCGCGAGGAGTTCGGCCTGGTCCTCCTCGGACCACTCCACGTCGTCGGAGCGCAGGGAGGTGACGGAGGCTTTGATCCCGGCGAGCGGGGTGCGCAGGTCGTGGCTGACCGCGGCGAGCAAGGCGGTGCGGATGCGGTTGCCCTCGGCCAGTTCCTTGGCCTGGTCCGCTTCGGACTGCAGGCGCTGGCGGTCCAGGACGACGGCGGCCTGGGCGGCGAAGGCGGCCAGTACGCGGCGGTCCTCGGCGGGCAGCACGCGGCCGGACAAGGCGAGCGACATGTGGTCGCCGACCGGCATGTCCACGTCGGCGTCCTCCGGCCGCTCCACCGGCCGTCCGTGGCCGACCCGGCCCGCGCAGGTCCACGGCTCGACGTCGCTCGTGCGCTCCAGCAGGGCCGCCGACTCCATGATGAAGGTCTCGCGGACCCGCTCCAGCAGCTCCTCCAGGCCGGTCTCGCCGCGCAGCACGTTGCCCGCGAGGAAGGAGAGGATCTCCGACTCGGCGCGCAGCCGGGCCGCCTGGTGGGTGCGGCGGGCCGCCAGGTCCACGACGGAGGCCACGGAGACCGCCACCCCCACGAAGATCACCAGAGCCAGGATGTTCTTGGGATCGGCGATCGTGATGCGGTGGACCGGGGGAGTGAAGTACCAGTTCAGCAGCATCGTGCCGACCGCCGCCGAGGCGAGCGCCGGGAAGAGCCCGCCGAGCAGGGCAGCCGCCACCGTCAGCGTCAGGAACAGCAGCATGTCGTTCGTGAGGCCGAGGTCCGCGTCGACGTGGGTGAGCAGCAATGTGAGCAGTGCGGGACCGCCGATGCCGGTGAGCCAGCCCCAGATGACGCGGGAGCGGCCAAGGCGTGCACCCCGGGCCACCGGCAGGCCGCGTCCCTTGCCCGCCTCGTCGTGCGTGATCAGGTGGACGTCCAGGTCGGGCCCCGAATCGCGGGCCACCGTCGCACCGACGCCGGGACCGAAGACGTACTGCCAGCTCTTGCGGCGGGACACACCGAGGACGATCTGGGTGGCGTTCACGCCGCGCGCGAAGTCCAGCAGAGCAGCGGGGATGTCGTCGCCGACGACGTGGTGGAAGGTGCCGCCGAGGTCCTCCACCAGGGTGCGCTGGACGGCCAGTTCCTTGGGCGAGGCGGAGGTGAGGCCGTCGCTGCGGGCGATGTAGAGGGCCATCACCTCCCCGCCGGCGCCCTTCTCCGCCAGGCGCGCGGCCCGGCGGATCAGGGTGCGGCCCTCGGGGCCGCCGGTCAGCCCGACCACGATCCGCTCGCGCGAGCCCCAGATCTTCGACACCCGGTGCTCGCTGCGGTACTCCTGCAGATACTCGTCGACCCGGTCGGCGACCCACAGCAGCGCCAGCTCGCGCAGCGCGGTCAGGTTGCCGGGCCGGAAGTAGTTGGACAGGGCCGCGTCCACCTTGTCCGGCTTGTAGATGTTGCCGTGCGCCATGCGGCGGCGCAGCGCCTGCGGTGACATGTCGACCAGTTCGATCTGGTCCGCGCGGCGCACCACCTCGTCCGGGACGGTCTCCTTCTGCCGGACGCCGGTTATCGACTCGACGACGTCACCGAGGGACTCCAGGTGCTGGATATTGACCGTCGAGACGACATCGATCCCGGCCGCGAGCAGCTCTTCGACGTCCTGCCACCGCTTGACGTTGCGCGAGCCGGGGATGTTCGTGTGGGGCAGCTCGTCGACGATGGCCACCGCGGGGTGCCGGGCGAGCACGGCGTCCACGTCCATCTCGGTGAAGACGCCGCCGCGGTATTCAAGCTCCTTGCGCGGCACCTCCTCCAGGCCGTGCAGCATCACCTCGGTGCGCGGCCGGTCGTGGTGCTCCACGAAGGCCACGACGCAGTCGGTGCCCCGCTCGATACGGCGGTGCGCCTCGGACAGCATCGCGTACGTCTTGCCGACGCCCGGTGCCGCGCCGAGGTATATCCGTAGCTTGCCGCGTGCCATCTTCTCGCCTCTGCGGTCGTGTGCGGTCAGGAGCGTGGAGAGCGCGTCATGACTCGAAGCGGTAGCCCATCCCCGGCTCGGTGATCAGATAGCGCGGGTGGGCGGGGTCAGCTTCGAGTTTGCGGCGCAGCTGCGCCATGTAGACCCGAAGATAGTTGGTCTTGCTTCCGTACGAAGGGCCCCAGACCTCCTGGAGCAGCTGCTTCTGTGTGATGAGGCGCCCGGGGCTGCAGACCAGGATTTCCAGCAGATGCCACTCCGTCGGGGTGAGGCGTACGTCGCGTCCGCCGCGGGTCGCCTTCTTGGCCAGCAGGTCGACCGTGAAACCGTCCGTGGCGACCATGGTCGTCTCGGGGGCCAGCGGCAGGGCCTCGGTGCGACGTACGGCGGCGCGCAGCCGGGCCAGGAGTTCGTCCATGCTGAACGGCTTGGTGATGTAGTCGTCGGCGCCCGCGTCGAGGGCTGCGACCTTCTCCTCGGACGCGCGACGTGCGGACAGGACCAGGACGGGCACCCGGGTCCAGCCGCGCAGCGCTTTGATCACCTCGACGCCGTCCATGTCGGGCAGACCGAGGTCGAGCACCACCACGTCGGGCTGGCGCGCGGCGGCCAGCCGGAGCGCGGTGGCGCCGTCCGGCGCCGCGTCCACTCCGTAATGCCGGGCCCGCATGTTGATCACAAGGGCCCGTACGAGCTGTGGATCGTCCTCCACCACCAGCACCCGGGTCATCGGCGTGCGGCCTTCCTGTCATCGGTGGGGTCAGGGCCTTCGAGACGGCGGCGGGAGCCGGCGGAGCGGTGATTCTCCGCCCCGCCGGCTCCCGGCCGTCTCTGCTGCCCAGGCCATCAGTTCCTGGCCAGTTGCTTGAGCGCGATGTTGAGTTCGAGGACGTTGACCGTCGGCTCCCCGAGGAACCCGGCCGTGCGGCCCTCTGTGTGGTCCTTCACCAGCTTTCGGACCTGCGCGACCGTCAGACCGTTGTGCTCGGCCACCCGCCTGACCTGGATGGCCGCGTACGCCTTGGAGATGTCCGGGTCGATTGCCGAGGCGGAGCCGGTGACCGCGTCCTTGGGGACCTCGGACTGCGGCACGCCGTTGAACCCGGCGACCTGCTTCTTGGCCGCCTTGACGTTCTTGACGAGCGTCGGGTCACTGGCGCCGAGCTGGCTGGAGCCGGTGGACAGCGGGTCGTAGCCGCTGTTGGAGGGACGGCCCTGGAACCACTTCGGGTCCGGCTTGCTGGTGCCCTTGATGTTCCAGCTCTGGCCGATCAGCGTGGAGCCGACCTCTTGGCCGTCGACCTTGACCATCGAGCCGTTGGCCTTGTGGTGGAAGGCCAACTGCCCGATGCCGGTGACCGCCAGCGGGTAGAGGACGCCGGTGACGACGGTGAGGACCAGCAGCATGCGCAGGGAGGCACACAGCATCCGCGCGGTGTTCGTAACGGAGTTGTTCATGGCCTTCAGCCGATCCCAGGGATGAGGGAGATGAGCAGGTCGATGATCTTGATGCCGATGAAGGGGGCGACCAGTCCGCCGATGCCGTAGATCCCGAGGTTGCGGCGGAGCATCTTGTCGGCGCTCATCGGCCGGTACTGAACACCCCGCAGGGCGAGGGGCACCAGGGCGATGATGATCAGCGCGTTGAAGATGACAGCGGACAGGATGGCGGAGTCCGGCGAGGACAGGTGCATGATGTTCAGCTTGTTCAGGCCCGGGTAGACCACCGCGAACAGCGCCGGGATGATCGCGAAGTACTTCGCGACGTCGTTGGCGATGGAGAACGTCGTCAACGCGCCCCGGGTGATGAGGAGTTGCTTGCCGATCTCCACGATCTCGATCAGCTTGGTCGGGTTGGAGTCGAGGTCGACCATGTTGCCGGCCTCCTTGGCGGCCGACGTGCCCGTGTTCATCGCCACGCCCACGTCCGCCTGCGCGAGGGCCGGCGCGTCGTTGGTGCCGTCGCCGGTCATCGCGACGAGCTTGCCGCCCGCCTGCTCGCGCTTGATCAGCGCCATCTTGTCCTCGGGGGTGGCCTCCGCGAGGAAGTCGTCGACGCCCGCCTCGTCCGCGATCGCCTTGGCCGTCAGCGGGTTGTCACCCGTGATCATGACGGTCTTGATGCCCATGCGCCGCAGCTCGTCGAACCGCTCCCGCATGCCCTCCTTGACGACGTCCTTGAGGTGGATCACCCCGAGGATGCGCGCACCGGCCGTGTCCTCAACGGCGACGAGCAGCGGTGTGCCGCCGGCTTCGGAAATCCGGTTGGAGAGGGTGTCGGCGTCGCCGGACACCTCACCGTCCTGTTCCCGCACCCAGGCGATGACCGAACCGGCCGCGCCCTTGCGGACCCTGCGCCCGTCGACGTCCACGCCCGACATCCGGGTCTGGGCCGTGAAGGCGATCCACTCGGCGTGCGCCAGCTCGCCCTGGTGACGCTCGCGCAACCCGTACTTCTCCTTCGCCAGTACGACGATGGAGCGGCCCTCGGGTGTCTCGTCGGCCAGCGAGGAGAGCTGGGCGGCGTCCGCGACCTCGGCCTCGGTGGTGCCGCTCACCGGCACGAACTCGGCGGCCTGGCGGTTGCCGAGCGTGATGGTGCCCGTCTTGTCGAGCAGCAGGGTGGATACGTCGCCCGCCGCCTCGACCGCCCTGCCGGACATGGCGAGTACGTTGCGCTGCACCAGCCGGTCCATGCCCGCGATGCCGATCGCGGACAGCAGCGCGCCGATCGTGGTCGGGATCAGGCAGACGAGCAGGGCCACCAGCACGACCATCGTGAGGTGCGTGCCCGCGTAGTCCGCGAACGGCGGCAGGGTGGCCACCGCGAGCAGGAAGACGATCGTGAGGGACGCGAGCAGGATGTTCAGCGCGATCTCGTTGGGCGTCTTCTGCCGGGCGGCGCCCTCCACCAGGGAGATCATGCGGTCGATGAAGGTCTCGCCGGGCTTTGTCGTGATCTTGATGACGATGCGGTCGGAGAGCACCTTCGTACCGCCGGTGACGGCCGAGCGGTCGCCGCCGGACTCGCGGATGACCGGGGCCGATTCGCCGGTGATCGCGGATTCGTCGACGGAGGCGACGCCCTCGACGACGTCACCGTCGCCGGGGATGATGTCGCCCGCCTCGCAGACGACCAGGTCGCCGATGGTCAGCTCGGTGCCGGGTACCTGCTCCTCGCTCGTGCCGTCCTTGGTCAGCCGGCGCGCCACGGTGTCGGTCTTGGCCTTGCGCAGGGTGTCCGCCTGCGCCTTGCCGCGGCCCTCTGCCACCGCCTCTGCCAGGTTCGCGAAGACCACCGTCAGCCACAGCCAGGCGCTGATCGCCCAGCCGAACCAGTCGCCCGGGTCCTTGAAGGAGAAGACCGTCGTCAGTACCGAGCCGACCAACACCACGAACATCACAGGGGACTTGACCATCACCCGTGGGTCGAGCTTGCGGAAGGCGTCCGGCAGTGACTTCAGCAGCTGCTTCGGGTCGAACAGACCCGCGCCGACACGTCCCTCTTCCTTGTGGCCGGTGGGCACGTCGCTGTGCGGCGCCCGGGTCGGGGTAACCGTGGACATGGAGTCCTCTTGCTTCTTGATGTCGGTGGTCATGACGCCAGCCCCTCAGCGAGCGGGCCCAGCGCGAGGGCGGGGAAGAACGTCAGACCGGTGATGATCATGATCGCTCCCACGAGAAGTCCGGTGAACAGGGGCTTCTCGGTGCGCAGCGTTCCCGCGGTCGCCGGGACCGGCTTCTGCTCGGCGAGCGAGCCGGCCAGCGCCAGCACGAACACCATGGGCAGGAACCGGCCCAGGACCATGCACAGGCCCAGCGTCGTGTTGAAGAAGTCCGTGTTCGCGCCGAAGCCCGCGAAGGCAGAACCGTTGTTGTTCGAGGCCGAGGTAAAGGCGTACAGCACCTCGGAGAAGCCGTGCGCCCCGATGTTGGTCATGGCCTCCTTGCCGTCCGGCAGGGCCATGGCCGCCCCGGTGCCGATCAGCACCAGCGCCGGCGTGACGAGGATGTAGCAGGCCGCCAGCTTGATCTCGCGGGTGCCGATCTTCTTGCCCAGGTACTCGGGCGTGCGGCCGACCATCAGACCGGCGAGGAACACCGCGATGATCGCCATGATCAGCATGCCGTAGAGGCCGGAACCGGTACCGCCGGGCGCGATCTCGCCGAGCATCATGCCCAGCAGCAGCACGCCTCCGGACAGGCCGCTGAAGGAGTCGTGGAAGGAGTTGACCGAGCCGGTCGAGGTCATCGTGGTGGAGACCGCGAACACCGAGGACGGTCCCTCGCCGAAGCGCTGTTCCTTGCCCTCCATCGCGCCGCCCGCGAGCTGCGAGGCGGTGCCCGGGTGGGCGTACTCCAGCCAGGTCACCGCGACCACGCCGGCGAACCAGATGATCCCCATCGCGGCCACGATCGCGTAGCCCTGCTTGACGTTGCCGATCATCTTGCCGAAGGTGCGCGGCAGCGAGAACGGGATCACCAGCAGCAGGAAGATCTCCAGCAGGTTGGTGAAGCCGTTCGGGTTCTCGAACGGGTGGGCGCTGTTGGCGTTGAAGAAGCCGCCGCCGTTGGTGCCCAGATCCTTGATGGCCTCCTGGGAGCCGACCGCACCGGGGCTGATGGCCTGCTTGTCACCGGTCAGCGTGGTGATGGTGTGGATGTCGCCGAAGTTCTGGATGGCACCGGCCGCGATCAGCACGACAGCCGCGACCACGGAGATCGGGATCAGGATGCGGACGATGCAGCGCACCAGGTCCGCCCAGAAGTTGCCCAGGTCCCCCGTGCGGATGGGGGTCCCCCCGCTCGAGCGAAGCCGAGAGTGGGGGAGGGCGAAGCCGCGCACCAAGGCCACCGCGACGGCGATGCCGACGGCCGCGGAGACGAAGTTCTGCACAGCCAGCCCGGCGGTCTGGGTGACGTGGCTCATCGCCGCCTCACCGGAGTACGACTGCCAGTTGGTGTTCGACACGAACGAGGCGGCCGTGTTGAACGCCTGGTCCGGACTGATCGGCTTGAAGCCGAGGGACAGCGGCAGCTTGTCCTGGACCCGCATCAGCAGGTACAGGAACAGCACGCTCACCGCGGAGAAGACGAGCATGCCGCGCAGGTACGCCGGCCAGCGCATCTCCGCGTCCGGGTCGGCGCCCACAGAGCGGTAGATCCACTGCTCGACGCGCAGGTGCTTCTTGGACTGGAAGACGGCGGCCATGTAGTCGCCGAAGGGACGGTGCACCAGAGCGAGCGCGCCGACCAGCGCGATCACCATGAGCACATCAGCAAGAACGGAGCTCATGTCGGGGACTCAGAACCTCTCCGGGAAGATCAGGGCGAGGACGAGATAGCCCAGCAGAGCGACGGCCACGACCAGGCCGACGATGTTCTCGGCGGTCACAGCTTCGTCACCCCCTTGGCGACGAGAGCCACCAGCGCGAACACCGCGATCGTGACGACGACGAAGGCCACGTCGGCCATCGCAAGCTCCTGGATGAGGTTCGGAAATCCGTAAGAGGATCGGACCGCTACAGGAAACCTGCCTCCCGGGCCGGATTCGAGGGTGCTTAACGGCTCCCTTACGCCGGCCCGTGCACCCTTGACGCATCTCATACGCCCAGCCCCGCCAACCCGGTCGCGGCATCACCTGCGACGTCCGGGCGATGCCGACGACGGGGCAACGCCCGGGCCGGCAGACAGCCTCAGCCGGGCCCACGCGCCTGAGTGACGAGCAAGGCGTTAAGGACGTATCGCCGACCCGTTAGCAATGCGTCAAGAAAAACGGAAGGGCGCGGCTGCGGGCCTACCGTCGGCGTTATGGGTCGCCGTACCGACGGACACGGGATCGACGGGATCGATGGAGGTTCCGGCGAGCGTGCCCTCCCGTCCGAGGGGCTGGTCCACGACCGCCACTGGGCTGCCGAGCTGCGCAGCGCGATCGCGTGCGCCGGATCGTTCCTGGGTCTCCTGCTGCTGTTGGACGCGGCTGCCGGAACGTTCTCCCCGGCGCGTGTCGCCTTGTGGAGCGGAATCGCGCTGTTGCTGTTCCTGGTCCTGGTGCCGCCGCGGGTGACCGCCGGCGAGGGATGGCTGGGCGTACGCGGCCCTTGGCGCACGTGGCTGGTGCGGACGGATCGCCTGGTGTCCGTACGCACGACGGGGAGCGCAGGCCAGCGCCTGGTCCTGCGGGACGCGCTGGGCGGCCGGGTCGAGTTCGATCCGCGCGTCCTGACCGCCAACCCTCTCCTGTGGCATCGCCTCCACACCGACATGCGCATCTCGGCGAGCCGGGGGTCCCTGCGCCAGGGGTGGGATGCACTGGGCGGGCTGTCGGAACGCGTTGACCGCGAAACGGCGTTGGCGATCTTCAAGGTGTCCGGCCTGGAGGAGTAGCCGGGCGGCTCGTCAGCCCGCCCCCCGCTGGCTATGACGTCGTCAATCGGGCTCTGCCGGCGATCACGGAGAGCCGTCACGGTCGGTGAGAGTGGTGTTCAATTCCCGCGTCTGCGCCGGGGCGCGCCGTACCGGATATGGCCAGATGTGACGCTCCCTCATGCATTTCTCGACCGGGCCTCGGCATGATGGATGCCGCATGCCGTGAATCGACGCCGGCCATCGCCTCTCTGATGCGGCCCAGCCGTGACCCATGTCGCGATATAGCGTTAGCCTTCTTCTCGCGCCGCTGCCTGCGTCGCGCGGAGACGTTCGAGAGGACCAGGACGGAAGTATGTCGGGAGAGATTTCACCCACCGGGAAGGACTCCAGCCTCGAATCGTCGCCGGAGCTGAGGGCCTCTCACGCGGACCGGGACCGGGTGGTGGACGTGCTGCGTATCGCGGCGGGGGACGGCCTGCTGGCCGCGGACGAGTTGGACGAGCGCCTGGAAGCTGCCCTGTCGGCGCGTACCGTCAGCGAGCTGACCGCGCTGACCGCTGACCTGCCGGCCGTGTCCACTTCGACCGGCACGGCCGTAGCGGAGGTCAAGGACGTACTCCGGATCGAAGGGATTCACAGTGGTGCGATCAAACGCGTGGGGCGCTGGGTTGTGCCGCGGAGGCTGGAGCTGTCCACTGCGTGGTGTGAGGTGACGCTCGACTTCACTCAGGCAGTGATCACGCAGGACACCTTGCGGATCGACATGAACACGGCAGGCAAGAAGCTGACGCTGATCACCAAGCCGGGCATCGTGGTCGATGCCGGTGCCCTGAGCCTCGTACACAGTAAGATCAAGATTCGTCAGGCTCCGGACCACGAGACGCCGATCACGCTGCGCGTGGAGCTGGTCGGCACGACGGCCCACGGCCGCGTCGTGGTACGGCCCGCACGGCGGACCTTCGGACAGTGGCTGCTGCGCAAGCCCATGTCCCTGCCCGCAGGCGATTGACTCCATCGCTGTGGACTGCCGGCCGTGGCTCGGGCGGTTTGAGCGGGGCTCTGCCGGCGAGGGACAGCTTCAGCTGACGACGTCATAGCCACCCCCACGGATGCTCTCTCCACCGGCTTACCCCTTCCTCACCTGCTTCTTTTGCTCCATTTGTACGTATCTCGCGAAATCCTAACGGTCCCTTAACGCCCAAATGGCGGGTCAGCCCTCCCTCCATGACCCCCCTCGCGGCTTACGCTCGCGCACGTGTTCAACATGACCGGTCTGCTCAAGCGCCTGGTGATCGGGCGGGCCATGCGCAGCGAAGAGCTGCACGAGACGCTGCTGCCCAAGCGGCTGGCCCTGCCGATCTTCGCCTCCGACCCGCTGTCGTCCGTGGCCTACGCGACGCAGGAGATCCTTCTGGTCCTCTCGCTCGGCGGGATGGCCTATTTGCACTTCACCCCGTGGATCGCGGCAACGGTCGTGCTGCTGCTGGCAGTGGTGGTGCTCTCCTACCGGCAGGTGGTCAGCGCGTACCCGAGCGGCGGCGGCTCGTACGAGGTCGCCTCGACGAACCTGGGGCCGTCCGCCGGGCTCGTGGTCGCCGCCTCACTGCTCGTCGACTACGTCATGACAGTGGCCGTGTCGGTCGCCTCCGGCGTCGACAACATCATCTCGGCCGTGCCCGAACTCGCCGACCAACGCGTGCTGATGGCCGTGGGCTTCGTCGTCGTGCTCACCGCGATGAACCTGCGAGGCGTGCGCGAATCGGGCCGCGCCTTCGCCACGCCCACGTATCTCTTCGTCGGCGGCGTACTGATCATGATCGCGACGGGCCTCTTCCGGTATCTGGTCGGGGACGCGCCGGTCGCCGAGTCCGCCAAGTACGGCATCGCGGCGGAACCCGGGGACACACACCTGGCCGGTCTCGCCCTGGTGATGCTGGTGCTGCGTGCCTTCTCCCAGGGCTGTACCGCGCTCACCGGCGTGGAGTCGATCTCCAACGGCGTGCCGGCCTTCCGCAAGCCCAAACCGAAGAACGCGGCGACCACCATGGCCGTCATGGGCGCCATCTCCATCACCATGTTCATCGGCGTCACCGCGCTGGCACTCATCTCCAAGGTGCGCATCACCGAGGACTCCTGCCGCCTGACCGGCCTGGACGGCAGCTGCGAGAGCTACACCCAGCGCACCGTCATCGCCCAGATCGCCGCGTCCGTCTTCGGCGGCGAGCACAGCATCGGCTTCTACTTCATCCAGGCCGCGACCGCCCTCATCCTGATCCTGGCCGCCAACACGGCGTTCAACGGCTTCCCGCTGCTCACCTCGATCCTCGCCCAACACCGCTATCTGCCACGCCAGTTGCACAACCGTGGCGACCGACTCGCCTTCTCCAACGGCATCCTCGCCCTCGCGATCGTCGCCGGACTGCTGCTGTGGGGCTTCAAGGCCAACGTCACCCAGCTCATCCACCTCTACATCCTGGGCGTCTTCACCTCCTTCACGCTCTCCCAGACGGGCATGGTGCGGCACTGGAACCGTGAACTGCGCGCCGAGCACGACCCGGCGCTGCGCCGCCGCCACAAGACGGCCCGCGCCATCAACGGCACCGGCGCCGTCTTCACCGGCCTGGTTCTGCTGGTCGTGCTGGCCACCAAGTTCACGCAGGGCGCGTGGCTCGCGGTGCTGGCCGCGAGCGTGCTCTATGTGATGATGCGCGGCATCCGCCGCCACTACGACGCCACCGCGACGGAGCTCGCCGTCACCGACCCGCGCGAGGAACTCGTCCCGCCCAGCAGGGTGTTCGCGATCGTCCTGGTCTCCACCATCCACAAGCCGACCCTGCGCGCCCTCTCCTACGCCCGCGCCTTCCGCCCCGACCATCTGGAGGCCCTGACAGTCTCGGTCGACCGCGACGAGGCGGCAGCCCTGCGCGGGCGCTGGGAGGAGTACGGCATCGAGGTCCCGCTGAAGATCATCGACTCCCCGTACCGCGAGGTGACCAAGCCCGTCATCGAGTACGTGCGCTCCATCCGCCGCGAGAGCCCACGCGACGTCGTCGCCGTCTTCATCCCCGAATACGTCGTCGGCCACTGGTGGGAGAACCTCCTCCACAACCAGTCCGCCCTCTGGCTCAAGAGCCGCCTGCTGTTCACCCCAGGCGTCATGGTCACCAGCGTCCCCTGGCAGCTGACCTCCTCGGCCCACGCCGACCGCCCGGCCGGCCGCGCCCCCGGTTCCGTCCGCCGCGGCGAACCCCCGAACCCGTCCAAGCGGCCGGACAGCCCTGTGGGATCCCGGCGCCCGTAGCAAGCCCCACCGCGGCAGAAGCCGGAGGGCGTCGCCCGGGCCGGGCCGTGGCCGGTTCTCCCTCGCGCGGTGGTTCTACCGGTGCCGCCGCGTATGTTTCGCGTCAATGACCTGGCCTGCTCGCCGACGGCGTAAGACGGTGAGTACAGGAACCTTTCCAGCAGATGGGGATGCCGCTATGCGTGCGCGTGACCTGGCGGTCGAGTACGAGACGGTGAGCGTCGACAGCGACGCGATGGAGGCGGCCCGGCTGATGGCCGAGCACAGACTGCCTGCCCTGCTTGTGGTGGACGAACAGGGCGAGCCGAAGGCGATCCTTCCCGCCTCGCAGATGATCAAGATTCTGGTGCCCGCCTACGTCGTCGAGGACCCGACGCTCGCCGCCGTCGTCGACGAGAAGCACGCCGACCGACTCTGCCAGGCCCTGCAAGGCCGACGTGTCGGCGACTGTCTGCCCCACGAGGCGGCACCGCCGCCGATCGCCGACCCGGACGACACCGCGCTGGAGGTGGCCGCGCTGATGGCGCGGGTGCGCAGCCCGCTGGTGGCCGTGGCGGAAACGGCGAAGGGCAGGCACCAGAAAGGGGGCACGCGTCTGCTGGGTGTGATCACCGCTTCGCATCTTCTGCACGAGCTCCTCGGGGCCGCGGGAGCATCGGGTTCCCCGTGACGGCAGTTGGCTCAGGACCCTGTCCCGGCCGGTCACCCGACCGCCGGAAAGTCCTCAGCCCCAGTCACGATCCCGCAGCGAGCCGGCGTCCCGAAGTGCCGACGGGCACGAGCTTGGCGTCGTACGTCCCGGATCCCCTGCGCGGTGACCGCCCCGTTCGTCAGGGCGTCGAGGCCGGCGTCCCTCCGTCTGAGCAGGCGACGGAGCAGGACGGCGACCGAGTTGGCCAGCACCAGGCCCAGAGTTGCGGCGGTCATCGCCATGTAGAGCATGAAGCCTCCCGTCGTAGCTGGCCGGCGCGGCGCTTCGGCCAGCCCTGTGGAACGTGTGGAACTACTCCTCGTGCGGCCGGACCGCGTGTCGCGCCGTCGGGTTGGACATGAGGTGGCGCGGGTCAGCGGCGCGGTCGATGGCCGACTCCACAGCCGCGATCCGGTCCGCGAGGAGGCCGAGGGCGGCGATCGCGCGGGTGAGCTGGTCGTCCTCAGGTCCACCGAGTGTCCGAGTGCGGACGTAGGCGATCTTGATCTCGGTCCAGCGGGCGGCCTGCTCACGGGTGAGTGAGCCGCGCAGCTCGGCCAGTTTCAGCAGGTTGGCCTCGGCGCCGGTGGTGAGGGTCTGGGCCTCGGCGGTGTAGTGGTCGTCGATCAGCGCCGACATTTCGGCGTCGTTCATGACCGGCTGGATGCGCTGAGCGATCTTGTTCATGTTGCGGTAGGAGCCCTGGAGCTGGAAGGGCGGCTCTGTGCGTGTGGTGTCGGACTGGGCCGCCGAGGCGATGTAGGCGCTGTTGACTGCCATGACCGTGTCGCGGGCGCTGAGCAGGTGGCGCAGCACGG
Organism: Streptomyces sp. NPDC050287; assembly: GCF_044459385.1. NCBI lineage: Bacteria > Bacillati > Actinomycetota > Actinomycetes > Kitasatosporales > Streptomycetaceae > Streptomyces > Streptomyces sp. NPDC050287. The sequence goes on from NZ_JBITIY010000014.1 coordinate 133,867, forward strand.
CCAGGATCCGCTCCAGTTCGGCGGTCCCAGCACGGTGGGTGAGCCGGTCGGCGCGGGCCGTGCTGTCGTTCTGGGCGAGCCTGACCAGCAGGTCCAGGTCGGCCCGATCGTAGCCGGCGAGCGGGGCCAGAACCGGGTTCGCGGTGAGGGCGTTCTCGACGAAACTGAGCGCGAAGACGTCCTGTTTGCCGGTCAGGACCTCGCCGAGGTTCCACACGTCGGCGCGGTTGGCGAGCATGTCGGGCACCCGGAAGCGGGCGCCGGACTCGGTGTAGGGGTTGCCGGCCATGCACACGGCGAACCGCTTGCCCCTCAGGTCGTAGGTGCGTGGCTCCCCGTTCCGCACGCCCTCCATGCGGCGCGTGGCGTCGCACAGCGGGATGAACTTCTGCAGCAGCTCGGGCGAGGTGTGCTGGATGTCGTCGAGGTACAGGAGGGTGTTGTTGCCCGCCTCCAGCGCGAAGTTGATCTTCTCGACCTCCTGGCGGGCCGTGGCGTTCGGGGCCTCGGCCGGGTCGAGGGAGGTGACGGCGTGGCCGAGGGCCGGGCCGTTGACCTTCACCAACATCAGGCCGAGGCGGTCGGCGACGTACTCCATGAGGGTCGTCTTGCCGTAGCCCGGCGGGGAGACGAGCAGCAGCAGGCCACCGGTGTCGGTCCGCTTGGACGCGCCGGTGGTGCCGAGCTGTTTGGCGAGGCTGTCGCCGATCAGCGGGAGGTACACCTCGTCGATGAGCCTGCTGCGGACGAACGCGGACATGATCCGCGGCCGGTACTCGTCCAGGTGGAGCCGGGCCCGTTCGGCGGCCACCAGGGCCGTACGGCGGCGCTGGTATTCGCGGTGGCCGGGCACGTCGTGCGTGCGGAAGGCGCGGGTACGGGCGAGGAACTCGTCGAGGCGGACGGACAGGGACCGATCGGTGATCCGTTGGTGGGCGCCGAGCAGCCCGTCAACGGTCTCGGTCAGCGGCGCGTCGCAGTCGTAGCGGGCCAGGTCGGGGCAGAGTTCGGCGGCCACCGCCTCGGCCAGGTCTCCGGGAGCGGTGTCGGCACCGGTGGAAGCGGTGTAGGAGGACAGCCACGCCTCGATGAGCTGCTTGCGTGCGGCCAGGTCACCGAGGGCGGCGAGGTCGTCGTCGTAGGCCGACGAGCCGACCGTATGGCGGAATTTGTCGAGCAGGGTGCGGGCGGTCGCGCTGAGGACGAACCCGGCGGGGCCGGTGGTCAGCTCCTCGAAGAGGTAGGCGGAAGCAGCCGTGCCCGCGGCCCCGCTCCATGCGGTGACCTCCTGCGCCAGCTCCCGCTGCAGGTCGTCGATCGCGGGTGCCAGGCCGAACGTCTCCCGCGCGCGGACCAGCGAGAGAGCGCGCCGCTGCCAGTCCCGCCGGGCCTCGTCCGTCGTTCCGTGGACCCAGAACAGCTGGGCGGTGGCGCGTGCCGCGGGCTCGTGGCGCAGGGGGCCCGCGTCCGTGTACAAGCGCAGGACGGCGGTGAGGATCAGGGTCGCGTCGTGGTCGTGGACGCCGCGCGCGTATCCCTCGTCGTAGGCGGCCTGCGCGGCCTGTCGTACGAGGACGGCGAGGTCGGCGTCCGCGAGCGCCGCCGGGCCGTGTTCGTCCAGCAGACGGGCGGCGAGGTGCTCCGCGCGGTAGACGTCCGGCGACTCCGACGACAGGGTCCGGTCCCAGTACGGGTGGGTGGCGGCGAAGTCGGGGTCCGTGACCGGTGAGCGGTAGTCGGTGCCGGTGAGGGCGAAGGCGAGGCCGTCGCCGTGCGGGACGAGGGTGAGGTCGAGGGGCTGGGTGTTGACGGCGAAGCGGTGGGTGCCCAGGCGGAGGGTGCGGCCGTCGTCTGCGTAGAGGTCGGTGCGGTCGCGCAGGGAGCGGAGGGCGTCCTGGCGGGCGGCCTTGAGACGGCCGTCGAGTTCCTCCGCCCTGACCTGGTCGCCGAGTTCGCGCAGTTCGTCGGCGATGCGGCGGACCTTGGCGACCATGGGATCGGTGGTGAAGTACGTGGTGACCGCGTCCGCGTCGGCGAGCGTGGCGCCGCGACGGGCCACTGTCCTCAGGACACGCGCCGCAGAGTCCGCCAGGCGTTCGGCGCGCCGGGCGCGGGCGTCGGCGAGGGTCTGCTTGCGGGCGGAGAAGGTCTCGTGGACCTCGTCCCGCTTGTCCGCGAGGTCGCCCAGGAAGTCGTCGAACTCCGCGAACCGGGACTCCAGGTTCTCCACCTGCACCAGCATGCGGGCGAGTTGCTCGTCGCACGCCTCGGGGCTGTCCGCGGACGCGAGCGCGCCGGTGACCGCCTGGCCGAGCAGCGCGAACTCGGCGGCGAACCCGGCACGGCCCTCACGGTCGAGGAGTGCGCGGCGGCGGCCGTCGAGGAGGGCGCGGGCCCGGTTGACGCCACCGAGGACCTCCGCGATCCGCTCCAGGACGGACGTACGGATGGTGACGTCGCCGATGTCGAGGCCGGCGACGACCTCAGTGACCGTGCGCAGGCCGTCGGCGAGTTCGTCGAGGCGGGCCGCGACGGGCGCGGCCTCGGCGACGGTGGCGATCTCCCCGGCGTCGGCGACGAGCCGTTCGACGTCGGCCCGGTGGCCGGCGAAGGCGTCCTGGCGGGCGAGGTGGGCGACGGCCCGCCGGCCGAAGGTGTCGAGGTCGGCCTCGACGTCGGCGGCGAGCTCGTCGATGCGGGCGGTGTCGACGTACCGCATGTCCTTCAGGGTGAGCAGGTGCCCCTGGGCGTGCCGGAGTTCGGTGAGGCCGGTGACCCAGGCGGCGGCCGTTCGCGGGGCTTCGCCGCGCAGGCGCCGTACGACCGCTGCGACTCGCGCTGTGGCCTCGGCGAGCGTGTCGGCCCCCTGGCGGGTGAGGGCCTGGACGGTCACGAACTCGGCCAGCACCTGCCCGGCCGTCGCCCGCACCTGCGTGAGCGGCTCGTGCAGAGCGCCGAGTCCGGGCTCGCCCAGCCAGTGGTGGGAGTCCGCCGCCCGGACACAGGCGGCGACCAGCGCCTCGTACAGCTCGCTCGTCGGAGCGGTCTCGGTGACGGCGCGGGTGATGGACAGGCAGTCGGAGATGCCGCGCACGAGGTCGGCGTTGCCGACGCGGGCGAGCGGGCCGGTGCCGACGGGCCGGCCGGCGGCGTGGGTGTCGGAGACGAAGGGCGAGTTCCACAGCTGGACGGAGTGCACGCGCTGTGGCTCGGCACTGCCGGCACGCAGGACGACGAGGGCGCCGTCGTCGAAGAGCGCCCAGCCGTGGCAGGGCAGCGGGGTGGCGACCTCCTTCCGGATCTGGTTGTACGGCAGCAGCAGGCTGCGGCCTTCCACCCGCGCATGGAAGGCGAACAGCGTGTCCTCGCCGTTGGGCGAACGGACCACGCGCTCGAATTCCAGACCCTCGGTGTCCACACTGTCGAACGTCTTGTACGAGCCGGTCGCCAGGCAGTAGCCACCGGGGAAGACGATGCCCTGGTCATCGGGCAGCCGGCGGCACGCCTGCCCGATGCCGTCCATCCGGGCCACCGACCTGGTGAGCGTGTTGAACACCAGGTAGCGATCGGTCTCCTCCTTGTAGGGACGGATGCGCAGCAGGATGAGGGCGCCCACGCGCGCGTACGCGATGTCCGCGTCGGCGAGGGACTGCAGGGGTTCGTCGACGGGCTCCGAGTAAATGCCGTCAGCTGTCTCGGTGTTGTCCTCGACCTTGACCGTGAGGGTGCCGCCGACGGTCTCGACGAAGACCTCGCCCTCGATGGAGACATGCGGGTGACGGCCGAGGACGTGGTGCTCGCGGGAGGTCCGCGTCCACTCGAAGTCGTGGCTGGGCGGAAGGACGTGGTCCCGGTCTCCCCGAGCGTCCAGGAAGGACACCTGTCCGTCATCGGTCACGGCCCAGCGCAGGACGCGGATGTCCCCGGCCTTCTCGCCGGTCTGGAAGACGGCCAGCAGCCTGCCGTCGACGCGCCGGAGCTGGAGGAGGTGGGCCTGCCGGTAGTAGCGGTAGAGGGCGGCGAACTCGCGGACGAAGGCGGGGTCGTCGAGCAGCCCTGGCACGGCGTCGTCCGGCAGCCGGTTCAGGTCGCGGTCGTGCATCGTGAAGACGTCACCGACGGACGTCTCCGGCCCCCGGTCGAGGAAGACGTTGTGGCCGAAGAGCAAGACGCCGCCGACGGAGACGATGTCCCGGGCCACGCAGGTGTGCTCGGTGCGCAGCCGCTCGGTACCGGCGAGTTCGAGCCGCGTGGAGCCGAACTCCTCCGTGCGGCGGACGTTGAGCGCCTCGGCGCGGCGGGCGAGCTCGGCGGCCTGCGCGGTGAGGCGGTCGCGCAGCACCTCGTATGTGCCGGTGTCCAGGCCGGTGGTCATGGGGTCCCTCTCAGGAACAGGAAGTCGGGAGAAGAGTCGCGGTCCGCAGCCGCCGTCCCCTGTGCGGCGGCTGCGGACCGCGGGTCTGTCATGCCTTCGCGCTGCCGTTGAGCGCGGCAAGTGAGGTGTCGGCCAGGCCCAGCTCGCCCGCCTTGTCCAGCAGTTGCCTGAGCTGCCCGGCGTCGGCGCCACCGGTGTTCATCAGCTTCATCAGCAGCGCGGAGACGGTCAGGTTCTGCACGTCCGCCGTCGAGACCGAGCCGAGGGCGCGGCTGAGGTCGTCGGTGAAGCTCGACGAGCCGTCCAGCCAGGGCCGCGCGAGGGCCTGCGCGGTCTCGGAGTGCTGCATGAACCCGTCGACGCTCTTGCCGAGCGCGATCGAGGAGACGAGGCGGTCGAAGAAGACGGACTCCCCGCCGACGATGTTGATGTCGGCGTTCTCCAGACCGGTGGCGAGGATCGTGGCCTGTGCCTCGGCGACGTGCTTCTGCATGTCGAGGCCGGCGAGCCGGATGTCCTTCTCGGCCTGCAGCCGCAGCCGGTACTCCTCGTGGCCGCGGGACGCCTCGTCGAGCGCGGCCATCGCGGCGGCCTTCTCGGTCAGACCGGCCGCCTCGGCCTTCAGCTTCTCGCCGATGCCCTCCGCCTCGGCGAGAGCCTGCGCCCGGGCGCCTTCCGCCTCCGCGCGCATGCGCGCCTCGGCGGCTCCGGCCTCGGCGCGGCCGGCCTTCTCGATGACCTCGGCCTCCTTGTCGCGGACCTGGACGGCCGCGAGTCCCTCGGCCGCGGATTCGGCCTGGACACCTTCGGCGAGCCGTAGTTTGGCCTGCGCGTCGAGGTCGGCGCTCTTCAACCGCGCCTCGGCCAGGGTCACTTCCTCGGCGGCGCGGTGCACGGCGGCCTGCTCGGCGGCTTCGGCGGCCTTGATGTCCTTGACCAGCTGCTCCTGCGCCTCGGCCTCGGCGGCGATGATCACGGCCTGCCGCTGCCGCTCGGCCTCCTCGACGGCGCGGAGCTTCTTGATGGCCTCTTCCTGTTCGGCCACCGTGCGGTCCACGGCGACCCGCTCCCGGATGACCTCGGCGATCTCCCGCTTCTCGCCCTCGACCTCCTTCGACGCGGCGATCTGCGTCAGCTGGGTCTCCCGCTCCCTCGCGATGACTTCGAGGAGCCGGTCCTTCTCGATGCGCTCGTTCTCGATGGCGATGACCCGCTCGCGGTTCTTCTGCGCGACGGCTACCTCGCGGGCCTGGTTCTCGCGCTGGATGCCGAGCTGCTCCTCGGTCTTCAGGAACGCGCCCTGCGCGCGCAGCCGCTCCTCCTCCACGACCCGAGCGGTCTCGGCCTCCTCCCGGGCCCGTACGGTCTCGATCTCCCGGCGCTGCTTGATCTCGGCGTCGGCCTGGCGGCGCTCCAACTCCAGGATGGCCTCCCGGGCGTCGACGTTCTGCCGGGTGATCTCCTTCTCCTCGGTGCGCTGGAACTCGTTGGTGCGCACGTGCTCGATGGCCGTCAACTCGGTGATCTTCCGGATGCCCTGGGCGTCCAGGACGTTGGCCGGGTCCAGCTGGGTCAGCGGCGTCTGCTCCAGGTAGTCGATCGCCGCGTCCTCCAGGTGGTAGCCGTTGAGGTCGATGCCGATCAACTCGATGATCTGGTAGCGCAGTTCCTCACGCTTGGTGTACAGGTCGGTGAAGTCCAGTTGCTTGCCGACGGTCTTCAGCGCCTCGGAGAACTTCGCGTGGAACAACTCCTGCAGCGTCTTCTGGTCGCTCGCCCGCGCGGTGCCGACGGCCTGGGCGACCTTGATGACGTCCTCGACGGTCTTGTTCACCTTCACGAAGAACGAGATCCGGATGTCGGCACGGATGTTGTCCCGGCAGATCAGCCCGTCCTTGCCGGCCCGGGTGATCTCGATGGCCTTCACCGAGATGTCCATCACCTCGGCCTTGTGCAGCACCGGCAGCACCACCTGCCCGGTGAAGGTCACATCGACCTTGCGCACCTTGGAGACGATCAGCGCCTTGCCCTGCTCCACCTTGCGGAACAGCCGGGAGAGGACGAACAGCGCGGCGATCGCGACGAGTAGGCAGGCGGCGATGAGCACGCCGACGCCCACGGTGATGGCATTCATAGGAAATCCTTGAAGTCTGCGAGGAGTTGGCGCCTCGACGAGGCGGGGTGGCCCGCTCGGCCCCGAGCAGGCGCGTCAGGCGTGAGAGACGGTGGGCCGCAGGGCTTGTGGGCGGTTCAGCCGCCGGCGCGGCGACTGCCGGGGTCGTACGGAGTGCCGCTCGCCGCAGCCCGCCGGTGCAGCCCGGCCCGGCCCGGGAAACGCCCGGCGGGAGAGGCCGCGCACCTTCGTGTCACCGGCCAGGCGACGAGCGTGGACAGGGCGAGCAGTGCGACCCGGGCCGCGGCGCCACCGGGACCGGTCAGGTGTGCCAGGTCCATCAGGACCGTTCCGGTGACGCTGACGAGCCAGGCACTCACGATCACGGCGGAGGCCGCTACGGCGACCGGCATCCCGCCGAGAGACCTGGTCAGTGACGGGGCGTCGACGTCGAAGGCGCGCACGTCGGCCCGGCCCAGCAGAACAAGCAGCCAGAAACCGAGAGCGACGACCAGGGCCGAGGTGAGAGTGACGGTGGGGAACCGCACGGCGGCGTCCACGACCTGCCCCATGTCCTCACCCCCGAGCCGAGTTCCCGAGTCCCGGCACCTGCCCCGTTGCCAAGGCGGGTGCCGGGACTGCTCCCCTTGTTTCCGCTGCACTCATCTTGAACTGCCCATGTCGTGTGGCGCATTGCCGTGTTCCGGCAGTCTTGATGCCTTGTTGATGCCGGGCAATGACACCTGCGGCGAGCGCCGGGCCGTTGTCTGACTTTGCCGTCGTCGTCCCGCCTGGTCGACAGCAGCATCGGGACGGGACAGAAGTGGGCCGAGCCCCGTGCGTCCACCCCCGGATCTGCCAGTCTTGTTCAGCCTGCACCAGAAACGCGCTGCTGGCAGAGCGCCAAGAACACGGGAGGACGCGTGACAGGGCGGGAGGTCCCCGACGAGTATCTGGAAGGGTATGCCCAGATACTGACCGAGGTGTGTGCAACGGGTCGCCGCCTCACCCGGGACGAGTTGGAGTTCCTGCGGACGCGGGGGGAGCAAGCCGCCGAGGCCGGCTTCGGGCTGCGGGCCGTCGTTCGCCGGCACCTGGCCGTTGCCCGGGACATCTGGCCGGACCTCTCCGCCGCGGCGGGTGATCGCGCGCTCGCCGCCATCGAGCAGTCGGTCGACGCCTTCGCCGAGGGGCATGAACGTGCGCAGCAGCTCGCCGTACGGCAGGAAGAGGCGGTGCGCAGGGAGTTCATCGACGACCTGCTGTACGGCCGCAGTGACCTTGGCCGCCTGTCCGAACGGGCCGAACGCTTCGGGCTGCTCCTCTCCCGCGCCCACGCCGTCGCCGTCGCTCAGGGGGGCAAGCCCGTCGAGGAGACCGCCCCGGCCACCCGGCAGGTGGAGAGTGCCGTGGTGGGCCGGTTCGGCGAACGACGCATTCTGCTCACCACCAAGGACGGCCGACTGGTCTGCATCGCGCCCGGCGACCAGGAAGACGTGCTGGCGTTCTTCGCCAAGCAGGCGTACGCGGCCACCGATGGCGGCCAGGTCGCCATCGGACGGGCGCACCCGGGCGCCGGTGGAGTGGTCCACTCCTACGAAGAGGCTCTCAACGCCCTCGACCTGGCGGCTCGGCTGCAGATCCACGAGCCGGTGCTGCGCGCCGCCGACCTCCTCGTCTACCCGGTCCTGACCCGCGACCGGCAGGCCATGGCCGACCTCGTGCGCAACACCCTCGGCCCGCTGCACAGCGCACGCGGCGGAGCCGGGCTCCTCGTGGAGACACTGACGGCGTACTTCGACTCCGGCTGCGTCGCCGCCGAGGCGGCCCGGCGTCTGAACCTGAGCGTCCGGGCCTTCACCTACCGTCTGGAGCGTATCCACAAGCTCACCGGCGCGGACCCGGGTGACCCCGTCCATCGCTACACCCTGCAGACCGCCGTGATCGGGGCCCGGCTCCTGGGGTGGCCCGAGGACGACGTCTGACGGCCCACGGTCCCAGACGGAGAGAAGGACAGCCGCTGCCGCTCCTGCTCGGCGCCCTTCTTCCGATCCGGTGTGCGGGACAGGGTTCGGCCCGCTTCGAGCGGCGTCAGCCGAGCGCGAAGTAGCGCAGCCACACGTAGCCCAGCGCCAGGGACACCGTCACGCCGGTGACGACCAGGCCGTACTTGGTGAACTGCCAGAAGGAGATGGGCTGGCGGTTGCGTTCGGCGATGCCGAGGACGACGACATTGGCGCTGGCGCCGATCGCGGTGGCATTGCCTCCCAGGTCGGCGCCGAGCGCGAGGGCCCACCACATGACGTGGTCGCCGCCCCCGCCCATGTTCTGGACGAGGTCGCTGGTGATGGGGGCCATGGTGGCGACGTAGGGGATGTTGTCGACGATGCCGGACAGGACGGCGGAGGCGCTCAGCAGGGTCATGGAGCCGCCGAGTTCGTTGTCACCGATCGCGTCGGCCAGGGCCTTGGAGATCTCGCCGATCACCCCGGTCTCGATCAGGCCGCCGATCATGATGAACAGCCCGGCGAAGAAGGCCAGAGTGGGCCACTCCACTTCCTTGAGGACCTCTCGGGTCTCCGCCGTGGAGATGGCGATGAGCAGCCCGGCGCCGAGCAGGGCGACGACACTGGGCTCGTAGTGCAGCACCGGGTGCAGGACGAAACCCGCGACCACGAGCGCCAGGACCCCGAGGCCCTGCACCAGCAACCGCGGGTCCTTGATGGCCTCACGCTCCTCCAGCGCCATGATCTCGGCGGCCCGGTCCCCGTCGTAGCGGAACGCCTTGCGGAACATCACCCGGCACACCACGAGGAGTGCGATCACCAGGACAACCACGATCGGTGCCAGATGGACCAGGAAGTCGTTGAAGGTCAGTCCGGCCCGGCTGGCGATGATGATGTTGGGTGGATCACCGACCAGGGTCGAGGTCCCGCCGATGTTCGACGCCATGACCTCGGCGATCAGGAACGGGGCAGCCGGCAGGGCGAGGCGCTCGCAGACGAGCAGCGTCACCGGCGCGATCAGCAGCACCGTGGTGACGTTGTCCAGCAGAGCGGAGGCCACCGCCGTGATCACGACCAGCATGGCCATCACCCGGAAGGGCTTGGCCCTGGCCTTCTTCACCGACCAGATCGCCAGGAACTCGAACACTCCGGTCTGCTTCAGCACCCCGACGATCATCATCATGCCCATGAGCAGGAAGATGACGTTCCAGTCCACACCGCTGTGCTCGGAGTAGAACGCCGACTTGTCGTCGGTCGCCCCGATCGCCAGCATCAGGCCGGCGCCGCCAAGAGCGACGGCGACGCGGTGGATCTTCTCGCTGATGATCAGGGCGTACGCGCCGACGAAGACGACGACCGCCGCCCAGCTCTGCCAGTCGTTCACGGTCCTCCGATGAAGTGCTCCAACAAGACGGCGTCGGTGATCGCGCGGAGCAACGTGACAGCGCCGTCGTCGCGCTCGATCACCCCGACGACGGGGCAGTCCTTGCGTGTCATGAGGGCGGCGACCGCCGACGGCGAGTCCTCCGGACCTACCAGGCCGGGCGTGGCGCGACGCCTGGGCAGCCAGTCGGCGACCGACCGTCCGGACAGTGTTCCTGGGAGGGCCTCGTCGAAACGATCACTGATCAGGGCCGGCAGTGGGTCCTGGTGACCGTCTTCGGGCACCAGGGCGCTGAGGAGCTGGGCGGCGGGGACGATCGCGTAGGGGCACTCCACCTGGTCGAGAACCAGCAAGGCGGGGAACCGTTCGCGCACCATCAGCCGGGCCGCCTGCTGAGCGTCGTCGTCGACCCGCACCGCAGGATAGGGGCGGGCCAAGTCACGTGCGCAGGTCAAGGCGGCCCTCCTCCGGCGCGGTGGTGGTCAGCTGGTCTTTGTCGGGGATGCCGACGAGGTCGTCGACGTCGAAGGCGCGCGCGATCGGGACGTCCGTGGAACTGTGGGCGATGATCGAGAAGGCGATGCACACCGCGATGAGCGTGAACGCCTCCTCAGCCTGCGGGATGCCGGACTGCAGCACCAGCAGGCCGTAGACGACCGAGGCGAAGCCCTTCGGCCCGAACCAGGCCGCGACCAGCTTCTCCTTGCGTGAAATGACGTTCGTGCCGAGCAGTGAGATGAGCAGCGAGGCCGGGCGGATCACCGCGATCGCGAGGACCACCGCCGCGTACCCGCCGAAGGAGAGGTCGCCGAACAGCTGCGGGGTCAGCAGCGCGCCGAACACCAGCAGCGCGGCGAACTTCGCCAGCTCCGCGAGCGCCTCGCCGAGTGGCTCGAAGGACGTCTTGGCCTCCGGCGAGACGTGCGCCAGGGCCGCGCCGGCCGAGAAGGCAGCAAGGTAGGGGTTGGCGTGGGTGAGGTGGCAGGTCGCGTACAGGATGATCCCGGTGGCCAGCGGCAGCAGCGGCTGCAGCTTCGGCTCAGCGCCCAGCAGCCGGAAACGTACGAGACCGTTGACAAGCAGGGGCAGTGCGACGCCGAAGACGAGGCCGAGCAGCAGTTCCACCGCGATGGCGGAGCCGGAGGCTTCCGCGCTGTCCGCGGTCGGGCCGGCGGCGGCGATCAGCAGCAGCACCACGGGCAGGGCGAGCCCGTCGTTGATGCCGCTCTCCACGTTCAGCAGCTGCCGCAGCTTGGCCGGGACTTCGGCACGTCCGACGATGGCCGACGCGAACACCGGGTCGGTCGGCGCCAGCACGGCTCCGACCAGGAACGACGTCGTCCAGTCCAGGCCTACCAGGAAGTGCGTGACAAGCGCCATGAAGACGAACGCGAGCGGCATGCCCAGGCCCAGGGCACGCGCCGGGTTCCTCCAGTTGGCGCGCAGCTTGGGCAGGGAGACGTGCATACCGTCGGTGAACAGCACCGCGAACAGTGCCAGGTCGGCTGTGACGGACACGATCTCGCTGTCCGGTGTGATGTGGATCAGGCCGAGGAAGCCGTCGCTGACGAGCGCCCCACCGACCAGGAAGAGGAAGGACGTGGAGAGGACCGTCCGGGCCGCCAGGCCCGACAGCAGCACCGCCACCAACAGTGCGGCACCGAACACCACCACGAGCACCATGGCGGCCACCCCCGATCGGAAGAGAGAACTGTCCCTTACGCCGACCAGGCTTCCCGGCACACCAGGGGGAACATTACCCGCCGGTGATACGTCTTTGACAGATCGCCAACGGGCATCACAGAGGCACTCATGTTGCCGGAGTCCGGCAAATGGGTGGTGAGGTGTCGCTGAACACCGCGACCGCTTCCCAGGTCGGGCAGGCCGTAGGACTGCGTACTGCCCGTCACTTCGAGGGCCCGGAGGTGCGCTGCACCATCGAACTCGCGGAGGACGAGGCGTACCTGTCGACGGTGGAGACACGTGGCCGGGCCGCGGATGTGGCCAGCCTGGTGCCACTGCTACGGCCCGATGCGATCGTGGTGGTCGGCGCCGGTCGCCGGCCAGGGTCGGTGGGTCGGGCTCTCCTGCACCATCTGCACGTCGGCGGCCACACAAGGCGGCTGCTCGCCGTGAACCCGAATGTCACGTCTGTGCTGGGTGTGCCGTGCCATCCCTCGGTGAGCGCGCTGCCCAAGGTCCCCGATCTCGCGGTCCTCGCGGTGCCCGCAGCGGCGCTCCCCGCCACTGCGGAGGAGTGTGGCCAGGCTGGAGTTCGGGCACTGGTCGTCGTCTCCGCCGGACTCGACGCAGACCAAGCTCGGGCGCTGCTTGTGGCGTGCCGGACGTACGGCATGCGGCTGGTGGGGGCCCAATTGCGGTAACCCGCGGGCGTTCTCCCGGACCGCCCGGCGCGTGACCCGCCGCATGCCGGTGCTGACTGTCGACGCCGGCCGCACGGACGCCGGCCGTCGTGCCGCGGGTGCCCGCCGTGGATGCCACCGCCGCCGTTACGGAGGAGCAGCTCAGGGACTGCGTGCACCGGATCACGCGCTGCCCGGGGTTCGATGCCGTACTGCTGGCCCTTGTTCCCACCGCGGTCGCCGAGGCGACCGGTGACGATCTGATCCGGGCCCTCACCGACGCTCCTGTACTCACGGTACAGCCGGTCGCCGCCGTAGGGCTCGAACAGGACCTTCCCGTCAGGCTGCTGCCCGCCACGGACGGCGGCGCCATCCCCTCGTACGCCGAACCAGGGGCGGCGGCGAGGGCGTTGGCGCACGCGGCCCGCCGTTCGGCGTGGCTGAGCCGCCTGGCGGGGACGATCCCGGCACTGGTCCAGGTCGATTCAGCGCGCGGGCACGCGGTCGCCGAGACGTACCTGACCGCGCACGCGGACGGCGGCTGGCTCGCCCCGCGCACCTGCGCCGAACTGCTCGCTTGCTACGGCATCCCACAACTGCCCTGGGCTTGGACCGAGATCGAGGGCGACGCAGTCCTGGCAGCCGAGCGGCTGCGTGGTGCCGATGGCCGGGTGGTCCTGAAGGCACATTGAACCCGTCATGAGCCCGGCGAACTGGGTCTCGAAGTCCCGGAAGGCTGCGCGCACTTGGGCGTCGCCCTGCAGATCGAGATGAACGGCGCGCTGTTCACTCTTGTGGAGCAGGGCCAAGATCACCGTGCTCGACGCACACGCACGCCTGCTGCCGCGTCGGGCCCGGGACCCTTATCCGCGTCGACTTCGCTGAGGAGGAGGGGAGATGAGGCGGTGGTCGACAAGCTCGCACGAGGAATGGTTACCAAGGCTGTGAGAGGAGGCGGACCGTCATGCTGAGCAAGGTGCTGGTTGCCTATGGGACGACGAACGGGTCGACCGCGCAGATCGCGGAGGCCATCGCCGACGTGCTGCGCAAGGAGGGACTGACGGTCGAGGCGATGCCCGCCCGGTCCCTGACGAATCCGGAGTCGTACGACGCCGTGGTGGTCGGCGGTGGGCTGTACGCGGGGCGCTGGCACAAGGACGCGCGACGCTTCGTCCGGCGGCACGCCCGCGAGCTGTCCCGGCGTCCGCTGTGGTTCTTCAGCAGCGGTCCACTCGATCCTTCGGCTTCGGAACGCGACATCCCACCTGTTCCCGGCGTTCGCCGCGCCATGGTCCGGCTCGACGTCCAGGAACAGGTCACGTTCGGCGGTTGCCTCGTAGAGGGAGCGAAGGGATTCATCGCCCGGAAGATCGTCTCCTCCGGTAAGGGCGGGGACTTCTGCGACTTCCGATCAGATCGAGGCGTGGGCAGCGCGCATCGGGAGCGAACTGGTGAAGGAGTCACCCAGGACCTGGATCGGACAGGGAAGACCGCACCTCAACCGGGAACGAGCGGCGAGTGGGGCCGACCTGACGGCATTCTCGGGCCGTCCGGTGCGCCCCTCACGTTCAGCCTTGGGCGGTTCAGCCCCGGTGCGCAAGCGGTAGCCGGAGCCGCCATAACGGAGCAGGACAAAGCTGCCGTGATGCACGGTGCGGTGGGTCGCTCGGGCCGAAGGGCCCCGGCCGCTCAGGCGATGTTGACCAGCCTGCCCCTGCGGACGGCGGCCGTCAGGGGCAGGCTGGAGAGACGACGTCACTTCGTTCGAGGCGGCCGCCCAAGTGGCGTCTCACCATCATCGACGGCGGTGGTTCCGAGGGGCAAAACGGTGTCCGCGCGTAAGCACCTGTCGCTGTCGCACCCCGCGACCAGCACCCGGAAGGTGCAGGAAGGGATCGTCATGAAAGCACTCGTGTTCCACGGCTCCGGGGAGTCCGCCTGGGAGGAGACCGAGGATCCCGGCCTCCAGGAGGCAACCGACGCGATCGTCCGGGTCGACGTCGTGACCATCTGCGGGACCGACCTGCACATCCTCAAGGGGGATGTGCCGGAGGTACGCCCCGGCACGGTGCTCGGACATGAAGCTGTCGGCGAGGTCGTCGAGGTGGGCAGTGACGTGCGCAGTGTCCGCCCCGGCGACCGCGTCCTGGTCTCGTGCATCACGGTGTGCGGCCGCTGCCGTTTCTGTCGGGAGGGGGCATACGGACAGTGTCGCGGCGGCGGAGGCTGGATCCTCGGCCATCTGACCAACGGCACCCAGGCCGAGTACGTCCGGGTGCCGCACGCGGACCTGTCCGTGTACCCGCTTCCCGGTGCGGTGGACAGCAAGGACGCCGTCCTGCTGGCCGACATCTTCCCCACCGCCTACGAGGTGGGTGTGCTGAACGGACGCGTACGGCCCGGAGACACCGTCACCGTGGTCGGAGCGGGACCCATCGGGCTCGCAGCGATTGCCACCGCTCGGCTGTACACGCCCGAGAAGATCATTGCCGTGGACCTCGCGCCGTCCCGACTGGAGGCCGCGAAGCGCCTCGGTGCCGATGCCGTGGCCGCCGCGGGTGAAGAAGCCGAGCAGTTGGTCGCCGACCTCACCGAAGGGCTCGGAGCCGACGTGGTCATCGAAGCGGTCGGGGTGCCGGAGAGTTTCGAGACGTGCACGCGCATGGTGCGGCCCGGCGGTCATGTGGCCAACGTCGGCGTGCACGGCAAGCCCGCGACACTGCACCTCGAAGACCTGTGGATCAAGAACGTGACGATCACCACCGGCCTGGTCGACACACACTCCACCCCCACGCTGCTGCGCATGATGGCCGCCGGCCGTCTGTCCGCGGCGTCCATGGTCACCCATACTTTCCCGCAGGACCGCATGGAGGAGGCATACGACGTCTTCTCCCGGGCCGCCGACACCGGCGCGCTGAAGGTCGTTCTCGGCGGGGAGCAGCACGATGTCCTGTCGGTCCGGGCGTGATGACAGCAGGAAGTGAAGGCCCGCGGCCGTGCGCTGCGGCGGCACTGCGTTCTGCCGCCTCATGCCGTCGTGGGGAACGCACTGCAACGAGTGGGCTCAGCATCGCCGTAAATGCCCTCGGCCATGCCCGATCCAATGCCGCTTGGACGGGGCGCACCGTCCACACGGTCATCACGGCCCGCATGAGAGCCGGGACCGGCAAGCCTCTGTCCGCAGGCCGAAGGTCCTGCACGCGTCCTTTCCCGTCCCGTTCCTTCCTCGGACGGGCTCGCCCGCCGGCACCCCGCGCGGCCGGGCTGGCGGAGGCCGGAGTTCTCGTCGACTGGCGGACGGCGAAACAGCCGGAGTGCCGGTCGTCGCGCCGCCGTCCAGGACGGACTCTGTGCCCGTGGAGCAGGACGCTCGGCGGCCATGTGGGCGGCCTCGTCCTGCTCCCCAAAGGCAGGAGGGGCTGTCCGGAGGATGTCGGCTGTTATCGCCGTGCACGTGCCCGGCTGCCCACCTCCGCCGGACCGCGCCCCCGTGCTCCTCTGCTCCGCCGCCAGACCGGCCCCCGCAAGGCCGTCGCACAGCCGGGCCATGAAGATAACGTCGTCGACGACGCATCCGAGGTCACGGGTGCCTCTGCGGACTCGGTACAGGCCGGTGAGCTGCGCTGTCAGCGGATCTGCGCGATGAGGTCGTCGGAAATACTCTGGAAAAGAGCGCACCGGGGCGGAGCGGACCCTCTCGATGCATCCCCCTTGACCCTGGGGGGCCGCCAGAACAGGGAGCAAATGTCATGCCCTGGAATCTGAACGGCACGTACCTGGAGAGCTGTAACTGTGACGTGGTGTGCCCCTGCACCACCTCGGGCCTCACCGCACCGGCCGACCACGAGCGCTGCCAGGTGACCTTCGCGTTCCACGTGGACAGCGGGAACGTGGACGACGTCGACGTCTCGGACCGCAGCGTGGCCGTCTTCATCGACGGGCCGCGGGTGATGGCCGAGGGCGGCTGGCAGGTGGCGCTGTACGTCGACGCTTCAGCCGACGACGGCCAGGCGGATGCGCTGGGCAAGGTCTTCTCGGGCCAGGTGGGCGGGCCGATGGCGGGGCTCGCTCCGCTTATCGGCGAGGTCCTCGGCATGGAGCGCGTCCCCATCGACTACCGCGACGACGGTCGCCACCACGCCGCAAGGGTGGGCGATGCCATCGACATCGAGATCGAGGATCAGGTCGCCCCGCAGTTCGGCGAGGACGGTCCGGTGATGGGCCTGACGGGCATGTTCCACCCGGTGAACAGCACACTGACGATCGCCCGGTCCACCCGGGCGACGGGCGACGGCGTGTACGGTCGGTCCTGGGACTTCACCGGCGGCAACGGTCACTCGGCGCCCTTCACATGGTCCGGATGACCGGTGGGCGAGTTACCGTCCGCGTCCGGGCGGCCCCCACCGGGCTGCTGCTGGTCGTGGCGGCCGCCGCCTGGGTCTGGATGGTCACGCGCTGGGGCGGCATGCCGACGATGCCCGGCACCATGGGCCTGGGCCCAGCCGCCTTCCTGGCCGTGTGGACGCTGATGATGACTGCGATGATGCTGCCCGCCACGGCACCCGTCGCCGCTTTGTACGCACGCACCATCACCGTGCACCGGATATCGCGCATGGTCGTTTTCACGGTCGCCTACCTGCTCGTCTGGGCCGCGGCCGGGTTGCCTGCGTATGCGCTGGCTGTCGGCCTTGGCCGGGCGGAGCGCCTCCCGCCCGCAGCGGGGACAGCAGTGGCCGCGGCCGTGTTCGCGGTCAGCGGCGTCTACCAGCTCACGCCTCTCAAAGACCGTTGTCTGGCGAGGTGCCGTTCGCCGATCGGCCTGATGCTGCGCTACGCCTCGTACCCGGGGGCCTCGCGCGATCTGCGTGCCGGAACCCACCACGGGGCCTTCTGCCTGGGCTGCTGCTGGTCGCTGATGGTGCTGCTGGCGGCGTTCGGTGTGATGAACCTGTGGGCCATGGTGGTCCTGGCCGCCGTGATCACCGCCGAGAAACTCGCTCCGGTCGGTCGCTTGGTGGCCCGTGCCGTGGGGATCGCCTCGATCGTCCTGGCCGTCGCAGTCTTCTGGGTCCCGGCGCTGGCTCCGGGTCTTACCGGCGGTGGTATGGCCGGGATGTGAGGAGCGCCGGGCAGACCTCACAGAAGCCCTGACAGCAGTTGAAGAGTACTTGGAGATGCCGTACCGCATGCGGCGCCGTCCCGAATCATCAGCTGCCGTGCGGCAGCAACTCACGGACGAGGTGAGCAGCCTCCTGGCCCACATGGCTTTCCACCAGGCTTGGCTCCAGATCGAGGAATCGTAGGTCGCAGGGCCCTACGCGGCGCTCGTCGCGACGGCGCGGGCGGAGGCCGGCGAGCACATGAGCCTCGCGTGGCAGCAACCACTCCTCACAACCGACAGCGGAATGAACAAGAGTGAGTTGTCGGAGCGCCTCTGCGTACACCGTTTACTGTGGCTCGAAGGTTCCTGTTCTCCCGACGGAGGTCCGCGATCTCATCTGTCGGAGGCCTGCTGGTAGGAACGGCTCGTTCTTCTTCGGTTCGCTGTGAAGCGGCGCGTTGTTGCCGGAACCAGGTGATCAAGTGCGGGAAGTTGCGGTAAAAGGTCGGGTGGGCGATGCCCAGGCGTCTTTCCACGGCGGTGATGGTCGCATGCCGGTCGGCGTCGGACGCCTCGCGCAGGACGATGCGCATAGCAGTACGGACTTCGTCATCCGTGATCGCTGGCCGCGCCACCGTGGGCCTCCTGGGGGATGTCGTTGTCAGCGAGGAACTGTGCGACCTCGTCCCGTCGTTGTGCGAGCCGGCATCGGAGGTACGGGGCCATCGTGGGGTCCTCTAGATGTATTGACCCGCAGGATTGTTGACGCGGCTGATGGGTGGTTGGCCGTCGAGTGCGGTGTGGCACCGGTGGTAGTTGTAGGTGTGGAGGAAGTCCGTCCGGGCTTCGGTGCGTTCAGCGTTGCTGGAGTACGGGCGCACGTATGCCCATTCGTCGAGCAGGGTGCGATTTAGGCGCTCCACCTTGCCGTTCGTCTGCGGGCGATAGGGGCGCGTGCGCTTATGGACGATGCCGGTGGCGCTGAGAGTCTGGCCGAACAGGCTGGATCTGTAGCAGGAGCCGTTGGCGGTGAGGACGCGCTTGACGGTGATGCCGTGCTCGGCGAAGAAGGTATTCGCGCGCTGCCAGAAGGAGGCCGCGGTCTCTTTGCGTTCGTCGGTCAGAACCTCGCTGTACGCGAGCCGGGAGTGATCGTCGACGGCTGTGTGAACGAAGCTGTAGCCGATCACGGGGCTGCCGCCCCTACGCACGTCGGTTGTGGCCTGCCGATTGCCCGCGGCCTGCCGGCGGGGCATGATCCGATGTCCGCCGCCGTCTGGAATGTTGCCGAGCTTCTTGATGTCGACGTGGACCAGTTCGCCGGGATGTGATCGTTCGTAGCGTCGGATGATCTGACCGGTGGGCCGGTCCATCCGGCGCAGCCGGTTCAGGCCGTAGCGGGTCAGGACGCGGTGGACCGGCGAGCTGGGTACGCCCAGGACCGGGCCGATCCGTGCAGGACCGAGCTTGCGGTCGCGCCGTAGCTCGCAGATGCGATTCTCGACATCGGCAGGGGTTCGGTGCGGTGTCGTCAGGGGGCGACTGGAACGGTCATACAACCCCGGATCGCCTTCGGCTCGCCAGCGCCGGACCCATTTGTGGGCTGTGGTGCGGGAGATGCCCATTTCTTCGGCGACGTGGGCGATGGGCCTGCCGGCGCGGACCCGGTCGACGAGGAGCCGCCTGCCGTGGAGGGTCAGCCGGGCATGGGGGTGGGGCACGGGGAACCTCTGGGACGGTGCGGAATCTGATGGGAAGTCTGAGTTTGTGCCCGGGGCCGCCGATCTGATGATCGACGCCCTCGGGCGATAGAGGGCGAGCCTTTTGTGGGCGGCGAGTCAGGCCGGGGCCGTCTGCGCGCCCCACTGGATCTATTCGGCCCAGGCACGCTCCAGTTGGGTGCGGAAGGTGGCGGGCTCGCGTCCGGTCAGCTCGGCGAGCGTCGAGTCGACGGCGGTGAACTCGCCATTCCGTGCCGCGGCGAAGATGCTCAGCATCAGGTCGGCGATCGGGGCCGGGGCGCCGTGCGCCAGGGCCTGCTCGCGGAAGGTGCCGTCGGGGACGACGGTGCGGGTGAAGGGCCGTCCGGTGGCCTGGGACGCGATCTCGGCGACGGTGTCGAAGTCGAGTGCCGCCGGGCCGGTGAGCGGCGGGGTGGGTCCGTCGAAGCGCCCCCCCCTCGGCGAGGATCGCGGCGGTGGCGTCGGCGAGGTCGTCGTGTCCGGTCCAGGCGACGGGGCCGTCGGCGGGCAGGGCGATGTCGCCGGTGTGGCGGGCGGACTCCAGGAACTGCAAGGCGCTGGCCGCGTAGAAGCCGTTGCGCAGCGCGGTCCAAGGTAGGCCGGTGGCGCGCAGCAGATCCTCGGTCCGGGCGTGGTCGCGGCAGGCCTGGAAGCGGGAGTCGTGGGCGGCACCCATCTGGCTGGTGTAGAGGATGCGGCCGACACGGGCCTTCACGGCGGCGTCGATGGCGGTGCGATGGCCGGTGACGCACTCCTCGCCCACGCGGTCGAGGGAGACGAGGAGCAGCTGCTCGGCCCCCTCGAAGGAGTGCACGAGCGAGGCGGGATCGTCGAAGCTGCCCTGCCGGACGCGTACGCCGCGGTCGGCGAAGTCCTGGGCCTTGCGGGGATCGCGGACGCTGACGCCGACGCGGTCGGCGGGAACACGCTCCAGGAGGTGTTCGACGGTGCGACGGCCGAGCTTCCCGGCGGCTCCGGTCACGATGATCATTGGGTTCTCCCGACGCTGTTTCCAGTGGAATCACTTTGACGCTAACACTGGAATATCGATGGAAGCAAATCCTCGATATCATCGGTCTCATGGCTATCCGCGACACCACCGACAGCCCCCGTCGCCGCATCGTCGAGGCGGCCGTCGAGCTACTGGAGAGCGGCGGTGCGGACGCGGTGAGCACCCGCGCGGTCGCCGCCGCGGCCGGCATGCAGCCGCCGGCGATCTACCGCCTGTTCGGCGACAAGGAGGGGCTCCTTGAGGCCGTCGCGGAGCACGGCTACGCGCAGTTCCTGCAGAGCAAGCGCGCGCTGCTCGATCCCGAACCGCAGGACGCGGTGGAGGACCTGCGCCGCGGCTGGGACATGGTGGTGGAGTTCGGGGTCTCCCGCCCCGAACTGTTCGCGGTGATGGTCGGGGCCACCGGCCGGGGGGCGGACATGGCACACCGCGCGGGCTTGGAGATCCTCCACGGCCGGGTGCGCCGGCTGGCGGCCGGGGGATGGCTGCGGGTCGACGAGGAGCTGGCCGCCCAGATCATCCAGGCCACCGGCCAAGGCGCGGTCGTCACCTGGCACTCCACCCCGGCAGAACG
Organism: Streptomyces sp. NPDC050287; assembly: GCF_044459385.1. NCBI lineage: Bacteria > Bacillati > Actinomycetota > Actinomycetes > Kitasatosporales > Streptomycetaceae > Streptomyces > Streptomyces sp. NPDC050287. Next base: position 154,537 of record NZ_JBITIY010000014.1, read on the forward strand.
CCGCAATCCGGCGCTGCTGACCGTCCTCCGCGAGGCCATGGTCGCCGCCGTCACCCGCGCCGAACCGACGGTGCCCGCGGCGGAGAGCGGCCCCGCCGCGGCGGCCCGCGCGCTGCGCGCCGCCCTCCCCGACGACGCCGATGTCCTGAGCGACGCCGAGCAGCGCCTGCTGCGTGAGTGGCTCACGCGCCTGGCAGCGGACGGTGGTGCGCCGCATGCCTGATCGCGCTCAGGCGCCCTCGTGCAGGTTGAACCTTCCGAGGAGAGATTGTGCGATGAAGCGGCGTCCACCGGATGAGACAGTGGGCGACCACACGGCTCCGGCTGGCTCCCCCTTGCCCATAACGCGCCTCCAGCCTTGATCACGTCTCCGCCGCCCACTGTTAACAACGCTCGTGGTCAATGCAAGTGCCCACGGGGCCGACCTTCACGGTCTTCAAGCGGTTGAGGCGGTAGCGCTCCAGGTGTCGGGGCGTCAGTTCCCCGACTGTAGTGGGCTGTGTGTGGAGGGACTCGAGGAAGGCGAGCAGACGGCGGATGGCCTGGTAGGCGCTGTTGGCGCTGGACTTGGTCCGCAGGGTGCCGGTCGGCCACGTCCGGGCCGCGAACGCGGCCGCGAGGTTCCTGTGCAAACGCGGCAACGGCAGCCGAGTGAAGTCGTACTCCTTTGTGCGACCGTCCTCGCCGGCGAACGGCACCGTCAACGCGAAAGATGTGCGTGCGGCCGTCAGCGGCCCGGAAAGCAACTTCCGACGGAGACAAGGCGGGAGGCTGGGGTGGTTCGCTGCCGTCAGAGAAGAGCGCAGGCATGGGCAACACCTTTCGTGCGGCAATCACGCACAGAGGAGCCACCGCCGTAAACCAGGGGCCGGGAAAGGATCGGATCCGATTTAAGGATCATCCGAAGGCCTGCTCCGTTGTCCCGGGAATCCCCGTATGGGTGACCCTCTGGTGACGTGTTCGAAGAAGATTTCGACAACGGGTTGCCGCACTTGTGCGTAGTTGGCGGTGTGACACTGCGCCATGTGTCGATCATCAGCCATCGAATGGCAGGATCCTGCCGGGGTGTGACCGTTGAAGTCGGGGTCGCGAGCACGCGCCGTTTACCAGCCGTCGCTGCTCTGCCGTGCCCTCAGCAGAGCAGCGATCTGGACTCATCGAGAATCGCGCACCGGCTTGTTCAGCAAGCGGTGGCGAGAATGAGTGCAAAGCCGGCGTTGGTGTCGGCCCAGAGCTGATTCGTACGGAGGCCCGCTTCAGTCATTTCTTCCTGGAGTCCGTCCTGGGTGAATTTCGCGCTTCGCTCGGTGATCCATTCTTCTCCGTGTGCGAAGTGCACTGCCAGGTCAAGGTCTCGAATCTTGACGAGCTGTTCGGCTCGGCTGCGCAGCCGCATTTCGATGTGGCTTTCCGTGCCGTTCCACACCGATACGTGGTCGAAGGCATCCGGGTCAAAGTCGGCGTTCAACTCGCGGTTCAAGACGTGCAACAGATGTTTGTCGAACTCAGCCGTGACGCCTTGAGCGTCATCATAGGCGACGATCATTTCCTGCTCGGTTTTGACCAGGTCAGCGCCGATGAGAAGGAAGTCTTCGGGGCGGAGGGCGTCTCGGAGCCCGCGGAGGAACGGTCCACGGGCCGGGCGTCGGAAATTCCCGAGCGTGCTGCCGAGGAAGGCGATGAGGCGTGGGCCGTCCTCGGGCAGCGTCGGTAGGACGAGGGAAGCCGTGAAGTCGGCGCGGAGGGCGTGCAGACGGATCCCCGGGTAGTCCTGGACGAGTTGGGCGCTGGCCTGATGGAGGGCGTCCGCGCTGACGTCGACAGGGACGTAGTGCAGACCGCTCGGCCCCAGTGCCTCGATGATCAGCTTGGACTTCGTTGAGCTCCCGGACCCGAGCTCGACAAGGCTGCGGGCTCCGGTCCGCACGGCGATGTCCTGGGCATGGAGTTGGAGCAGTCCCAGCTCCGCCCGCCACAGGGGGTATTCCGGGAGCTGGGTGATCTCCTCGAAGAGCTCGCTGCCCCGGGCGTCGTAGAACCACGTGGGCGCCGTGGACTTCGGGGTGCGGGTCAGTCCGTCGCTGATGTCGGCGCGCAGTGCCTTGGCGTAGTGCTCGGCCTCGAGAGTGTCGGTGTAGCCATAGGCCCGGTTGTCGTTCATGCGTGCCTCTCTTCGGTCGACGCCACATCGGCGGAGTGCCGGGATCGCAGTTTCCTTGTCGAGCGCGCAACGCCGGCAGCAGCGGGCACCCTCCCCATCACCCGGCCGCTGGGCGCCCGGGATGACCGACGGGGCCGGGAAGCAGGCCGAGTTCTTCCCTTGCTGATCCGGCTGCTCTGCCTGGGCTTGGGCACGCGAGTGGGCCTTGCGGTGCGGACAACGGACAGGATGAACGACCCACATAGCGCGGCCGTCACCCCGGCCGCGTCGTCGTACGCCCGGACCAGGACGTTCTCGTCCTTGACCAGGTCCGTGCCGAGCAGCAGGGCGTCACCCGGGGAGAGCAGGGCGCGGACGGAGGCCAGGAACGCGGCCCGCTCGACCGGCAGCAGGTTGCCGATCGTGCCGCCGAGGAAGGCCACCAGCCGCGGGCCGGGCGTGTCCGGCAGCGTCAGCCGTGCGGTGAAGTCGGCGATCAGCGCGTGTCCCGCCTGGGTGAGCGCGCTGTCGCTGACGTCGACGGGGACGTAGGTGTGCAGGCCGGTGAGCGCCTCGATGAGATGACGGGTCTTCTCCGAGGAGCCGGAGCCCAGTTCCACCAGGGTGCGGGCACCGGTCGCCGCCGCGATCTCGCCGCTGCGGGCGATGAGGATCTCCCGTTCGGCGCGCGTCGGGTAGTACTCGGGCAGCTCGGTGATCTGCTCGAACAGGTCGCTGCTGTGGGCGTCGTAGAACCACTTCGGCGGGAGGGTCTTGGGGGTGTGGGCCAGGCCCTTGAGGACGTCGGCGCGCAGGGCGGGCTCCGTGGCGTCCTCGGGCAGGGTGCGGGTGAGAAGGAACGGACTCACGTGCTGGGCTCCTTCGGAGGTACGGATGCCCCCGCGCGGGCGGAGTCGGGAGCGGGGGCGGGTGCCAGTGCGTCGCTCGGTTCCTTGAGCGGGGTGAGCAGTACGTCGGTGCGGCTCGCCGCGAGCAGGGTGCGGTCGGGGACCTCCTGCCAGCGCGGATCGTCGTCGTAGGGCTCGGAGGCCACGACCGTGCGGCGGCCGGGCTCCGAGAGGTACCAGAGGGTGTCGCCCCAGGCGGTCGCGGTGATGGTCTCGCCGTTGGTGAGGAGCAGGTTGAGGCGGGCGGCGGGGGCCGCGGCGGCGACCTCCAGGACCGTGTCGGCCAGCGCCTGGCCCTCCTCGTCGCCACCCCTGAGCCGGGCGAGGACGAGGGCCCACACCAGCGCCGAGTCGTTGCGGGCCTCCAGCGACAGCACGTCGGTGGCGGGCAGGCCCGCCACCAGGTGGGCCAGCGATCCCGGCCAGCCCGGGACCGCGCCGTTGTGGCTGAACAGCCAGGTGTCCGCGGCGAACGGCGCTGCCGCCGCCTCCGCGTCCGCACCCGCCAGGGTGGCGTCCCGTACGGCGGCGAGCACGGCGCGCGAGCGTACGACCCGGGCGAGGTCGGTGAGGGACTGGTCGGCCCAGATGGGCCCGGCCCGGCGGTACCGGGCCGGCACGGGATCACCGTCGGCGTACCAGCCCACCCCGAAACCATCGGCGTTGACGGTCCCGTGCCGTTGCCGTCGCGGCGCCCACGACTGGCGGTAGAGGCTGTGCGGCGGCTCGACCAGGATCCGGCCGAGCGGCTCCGGCGGGCCCACGTATGCCAGGTGACGGCACATCAGAGGGCCGCCGAGCGGGCCGTGCGGAACCCGGAGAAGATCTGCCGCCGGATCGGGTAGTCCCAGTTGCGGAACGTTCCCCGGCAGGCCACCGCGTCCACCGCGAACGAACCGCCGCGCAGCACCTTGCTGTCGGGACCGAAGAAGACCTCCGAGTACTCCTTGTACGGGAACGCCGTGAAGCCCGGGTACGGCAGGAAGTCGCTCGCCGTCCACTCCCACACGTCGCCGATCAACTGCCGCACTCCGAGCGGCGATTCACCCTTCGGGTAGCTCCCCGCGGGTGCCGGGCGCAGGTGCCGCTGGCCCAGGTTGGCGTGCTCGGGCGCCGGGTCCGCGTCGCCCCAGGGGTAGCGCGTCGAGCGGTCCCCGGCGGGGTCGTGGCGGGCCGCCTTCTCCCACTCGGCCTCGGTGGGCAGCCGGCGCCCGGCCCAGCGGGCGTACGCGTCGGCCTCGTACCAGCACACGTGCAGCACCGGCTCGTTCGGCGGCACCACCTCGGTCACGCCGAAGCGGCGCCGCAGCCACTGCTTGCCGTCCCGGCGCCAGAACAGCGGCGCGTGGATGGAGTGCTGCCGGATGTGTGCCCAGCCCGCGGGTTCCCACCAGCGTTCGTCCTCGTAGCCGCCGTCCTCGATGAACGCCTGGTACGCGGCGTTCGTCACCGGCGTCGTGTCGATGAAGAACGGCGCCACCTCCCGCCGGTGCGCCGGGCGTTCGTTGTCCAGCGCCCACGGCTCGGTGGAGGTGCCCATGGTGAACGGGCCGCCAGGGACGAGCACTTCGGCCGGACCGGTGAACAGCGGGGCCGGGTCCGGGTCGGGGGCGGTCAGTGCCTGCGGCCCTTTTCGAAGCTGATGGGTGATCAGCATCGTCTCGTCATGCTGCTGTTCGTGCTGCGCGATCATCCCGAAGGCGAAACCCGCCTCGGTGAGCCGCGTCCCGTGGAACGCCGTCCGCTCCAGCACGTCCATCACCCGGCCGCGTACGTCCGCCGCGTACGAGCGGGCCTCGCGCGGCGCGAGCAAGGGCAGGGAGGGCCGTTCGGAGCGCGGGTGCTCGAAGGCGTCGTAGATGCTGTCGATCTCGGGCCGTATCGCCTCCTGCCCGGCGACGGTCCGCAGCAGCCACTGCTCCTCCTGGTTGCCTATGTGGGCGAGGTCCCACACCAGCGGCGACATCAGCGGCGAGTGCTGCGCGGTCAGGTCGGGCTCCTCGACACAGCTGGTGAGAAGCGTGGTGCGCTCCCGTGCGGTGACGAGGGTGGTGAGGGCCCGGTCCCGGAACTCCTCGGCATCGACGGCGTCGTCGAGGGCGGGGTCGGTCATGTGCGGATGTCCTTCCCATGAGCGCGGCCGTCCGTGGCGCGCAGGTGGTCGAGCAGGTCGTCGGCGGGGCAGCGGCCCGGGACGACATAGCGGTCCCGGTACCCGCGGACGGCGTCCGTCACCTCGGTGGTGGCACCGAGCCGGGGCAGGGCGTCCAGGGCCGTCGCGAAGCAGGCCACGGCCGTCTCGTGCAGTTCGGAGTCGCCCAACCCCTGCCGGGCCGCGTCGAGCCACAGCGGATTGTGCGGCGCGGGCAGCGACAGGCCCCGTTCGGCCAGCGGCTTCACGATCCGGTAGGCGGTCTCGGCGGCCTCCGGATCGTCGAAGAGGGCCGCCGTGACGGCGAGCGGCACGATCCACCCGTCGTCGCCCGGCTGTGCGTCGATCATGCGCAGTTCCAGATGGCCGCGCGGTCTGACCGGCGGGAACAGCGTGGTGACGTGGTAGTCGAGATCCTCCCGGGTCGGCGGCCTGGGCGCCCGCGAACGGGTCCACTCCCGGAACGTCAGCCCCTCGGGCACGTCCCACGGGCCGCTGTCCTGCCGTACGCACATCACCGGGGCGTCCAGGACGTGCCCGGCCCACGCGGCGCGCGGGTCCATACCCAGCGGAGGTGCGCCCGCCCGGTCGGGGCCGATCTCCATCCACAGCAGCTGTCGGGTGGAGAGCCAGCCGGTGGGCTCCGCCGCGGCCAGCGGGGAGTTGGCGAACGCGGCCACCAGGACCGGACCCAGCTGGTGCGCCAGCCACCAGCGCCGCCCGAGCCCGAGCGGGCCGGGCTCCTCGTGCCCGGCGTCCAGACACACTTGGACGGAGGCCGAGGTGCACATCATGGCGCGGCCGGCCGGACCGGTGCGGTCGAGACAGGTCTCCATGGCGTCGTAGCGCGGTTCCCGCAGGAACCTGCGCGGCGGATGCCAGGGATCCTGGCCGACGCCGACGAGCCCCAGACCGTCCCTGGCCAGCACCGCGCGGACGGCGTCCAGGTCGGCGGAGACGGTCCCGATGCACTCCATCAGGGAGGCGGCGGGCGGCGAGCTCAACTCCAGCTGGCCGCCGGGCTCGACGGTGAGCGCCGAGCTCAGGGACACGGTCCGCAGTGCGGCGTAGGCCGCTTCGAGTCGTCGGGTCGTCACCGGGAGCTGCGGTGCGTGCAGTTCCTGGACGATCCATTCCACTTCCACCCCGAGCCTGCGGGGCGGACCGGTCTTGAAGCAGATGCCCCGGACGAGGGCCTCCACCTCGGCTTCTGTGACTGCCGTGTAGGGCTCCGTACAGTCACTTGTCGAATCGGACATGTCGGGATCCTCCTGAGATTCCACCATGCTGCCGCCCCGGGTTCTGACGGGCCGGGCCGGCAGCACCCGTCCCACCCAAGACCCTCATGCCGACCTGCACAAGAGGGCACATCGTCGCGATCAGGGGCCGGTGATCTCCGTTTCCGTCGTGTTTTCAGGGAGTTTTCCGGGCGTCCCAGGGCCAGGAAAACTCATTGCGGCACCTGACCAGAATCGCTCAGGATGCGTGCATGAGCACGACGGGGGAGGCCGCGCGGCACGCGGTCATGGCGCACACGGGGGTGGCGCCATGAGCGCGCGCCTGCGCGGCATCGCGCGAGAGACACAAGCGATCGTGGCGGCCGGTACCTACCGTGCCCCGGCCGGGCACGAGGTGTCCGTCGCCGTGTCCGTCGAGGCGGCCCGGGCCGGTACGCGGATGTACGGGCCGGGGCCGGTGGACGTACCGGCGCTCCCGTCGGCGGACACGTTGTTCGAGGTCACGGGCGAGAGCAGCCTGGAGGCGGCCCACCGCGTCACCGGACCGGTGGCCGTCCTGAACTTCGCCTCGGCCCGCAATCCCGGCGGCGGCTTCCTCAACGGCGCCCAGGCCCAGGAGGAGGCCCTGTGCCGCTCCTCGGCGCTGTACGCCTGCCTGGTCGGGGTCCGGGAGTTCTACGACCACCACCGCTCCCACCGCGACCCGTTCTACACCGACCGGGTCATCCACTCGCCGGCCGTGCCCGTCTTCCGCGACGACCGCGGCCGCCTCCTGGACGAGCCGTACACCGCCGGGTTCCTCACCTCGGCCGCACCGAACGCCGGTGTGGTGCTGCGCACGGCCCCGCAGCGAGCGACCGAGCTGCCGCGGGCCCTGGCGTCCCGGGCCGAGCGAGTACTGGAGACCGCCGCCGCCCACGGCTACCGGCGCCTGGTCCTGGGAGCCTGGGGCTGCGGAGTGTTCCGGAACGACCCCGCCCAGGTCGCGGCCGCCTTCCGCACCCTCCTCGGCCCGGAGGGCCGCTTCGCCGGCGTCTTCGAGCACGTGGTCTTCGGGATCCTCGACCGCACGGCGGGGAACGTCGTCCGGGAGGCCTTCGCACGGGCGTTTCCGGGGCGTCAGCTCCAGCGGTAGCGGGAGCCTGTCACCTGCGGTGGGCCGTCGGTTCGGGCCAGCCACCGCCGGTCGCGGGGTCCGCGCGGTGGGGCGGGGGAGCGGGGCGGTCCCTCGTCGGGCGGGGAGCGTGGCGTCCGCTCAGGCGGGGATCGTGGCGTCCGCTCGGGCGGGGAGCGTGGCGTCCGCTCGGGCGGGGAGCGTGGCGTCCGCCCGGGCGGGGAGCGTGGCGTCCGCCCGGGCGGGGAGAGTGGCCTCCGCCCGGGTCGGCCGGGACAGGCGTGCCGGGCGGAGGGGTGCCGGGTGGAGGGGTGCCGCGCGGAGGGGTGCCGGGTCGCCGGGCACCTGCGCGGTCAGGTCCAGCCGTAGCGCTCCCGCAGGCGGTGGCGGACCAGGTTGAACCGCATGCGGTCCAGGGCGCAGGCCTCGCGGCGCATGCCGGCCTCGTGCAGGCGCAGGACGCGGTCCACGTCGACCCACGAGTCCCGGCCCGAGACGTCCCAGGGGCCGCTGCCGATCGGCACCCACTCGCGGGCACCCCTTCCCCCACCCGCCCGCCCGGCGTCGTGGCGCTTGCTCGACAGCTGGACGGCGAGGAAGGTGCCGCCGGCCTCGCGGGCGACGACCAGCACCGGGCGGTCCTTGCCCCGGCCGTCGTTCTCCTCGAAGGGGACCCAGGTCCAGACGATCTCGCCGGGATCCGGGTCCCCGTCGTGCGCGGGCGAGTACTCCGTGCGCACCCGGCCCACCTCGCGGGGGTCGGCCTCGGTGGTGGCGGAGGGGCCGGACCGGCCGGGGAGGTTCTCATCGGTGAAGGCAGTCACGGGGTCACGTTAGAGCCTGTGCCCCGGACCGTTCGCCTCGCCCCCGGCCGGAGGTCGTCCGTCTCACCCCTTGTCGGTGTCCACCGGCACCCGTTGGGCGGGCGGCGGCGCGGATCCGTTCAGAGCCGACGTCCCGTTCGTGTGCTGCCCGTTCTGGTTCATCGAGGCCAGCAGCTGACGGGCCAGACCCAGCCCGGTACCGCCCATGGTGAGCGCCTTGGCGAGCATGTCCGCCATGCCGTCGGCGCCGTTGAGCACCACCATGTTGTCGACGCTGGCGAACGCGGACGCGCCCGCCTTCACGATCTCCGGCCAGTTCTCGGCGAGTTGCTGGGCGACGACCGCCTCCTGGTTCTCGGCGAGCGCGGCGGCCCGGGCCTTGATGGCCTCCGCCTCGGCGAGCCCCTGCGCCTTGGTCGCCTCGGCCTCCGCGAGACCCCTGGCCTGTGCCGCGGCCGCCTCGGCCTCACCGGTGGCCCGGGTGGCCGCCGCCATCGCCGTACCGCGTGCCTTCGTCGCCTCGGCCTCGGCGGCCGCGGCCGCCTTGACCCGGGTCGCCTCGGCGGCGGACGCCAGTTCCGTCTCCTTCGCCTTGGCCTGGGCCGCCGAGATCCGCGCGTCGCGCTCCGCCTCGGCCAGCGTCCGCTTCTCGTAGGCCTGCGCGTCCGCCGGCTTGCGGACGTCCGCCTGGAGCTGCTGCTCCCGGCGCTGGGCTTCCAGCTCCGCCACCCGCGTCTCCTGGACGACGACCTCCTGGCGCGCGGCGGCATCCGCCAGTGGACCCGCCTGCCGGGACTTGGCGCCCGCCTTGTCGCGCTCGGCCTGGTAGCCGGCCTGGAGGATCTCGCTGTCCCGGGTGGCCTCGGCCATCCGGGCGTACGACTGCTGTTCGGCCTCGGTCGCCAGCCGGTTCGCCTCCGCCTGCGCGATCCGCGCGTCCCGCTGCACGGCCGCCGCGTGCGGCATCGCCAGGTTCTGGATGTACCCGGTCGGGTCCTCGATCTCGTGGATCTGCAGCGAGTCCACGATCAGACCCAGCTTCTCCATCTCCGTACCGCAGGCCGCCCGGGTCTGCCCGGTGAGCTTCTCCCGGTCACGGATCATGTCCTCGACCGTCAACCCGCCCACGATGGACCGCAGATGACCGGCGAAGACGTTGTGCACCCGCTCCGACATCAGCTTCTGCTGGTCGAGGAAACGACGGGCCGCGTTGGCGATCGACACGAAGTCGTCGCCCACCTTGAAGATGACCACGCCCCGCACCTTGAGCGGTATGCCCTGGTGGGTCACGCAGTCCACATGCAGTTCGGTCTCGTTCAGGTCGAGCGACATCTTGCGCACCGCCTGCACACCGGGCAGTACCAACGTGCCCCGCCCGGTGACGATACGGAAGCCCATCCCCTCCTCAAGGCCCTCCGTCCGGTGCTTGGAACCGGAGATGACCAGAGCCTCATTCGGTTCGGCCACTCGCCACATCATCTTGAACAGACCGATCAGAACGAGAACGGCGAGTACGGCCGCCCCCGCAACGACGCCGACAACCATCGGCATACGCCCCCTTTGCATGGTGCCCTTTCGGCACCGAACGAAAGGGAGTGTGCGCCTGCGCGAGCCCCGGGTGAAGACGCCGGCACTTCCTTGTCGAAACCTTGACGCGGACGGCTCTCACCTGCGCCGCGGCCGGCTCAACTGGCGTACACCGGAGGGCTCAAGCCTCGTACGCCGCCGTCACGTAGACCGTCCTGGGCGGCAGGTACTCCACCACCATCACCACCGTGCCCCGCTCGATGCGGTCCGAGCCGGCGGCGGGGTAGGCGAGGAAGTGCTCGGCGCCGCCGCGCACGCGGACGATCACCTCGCCGACGAGCCCGGGCCCGACCGTCCCGGTGACCCGTCCCATGAGCCCGACCATCGACGCGTCGTCCATGGCCACAGGGTACGGGCCTAATGTCCCTGCGCCACCGCCGATTCCGAGGCGACCGGCTGCGGCGGCCAGGTTTCGTGCCAGCGCAGTTCCGTCTCCAGTTGCGCGGCGAGCGAGAGCAGCAGCGGCTCGCTGTTCGCCGGTCCGAGCAACTGGGCGCCCACCGGCAGACCGCCAGTGACGAAACCGGCGGGCACGTTGACGCCGGGCCAGCCCAGCACGTTCCACGGCCAGGCGTAGGGACAGGCCGCGATCATCGCGCGGTCGGTGGCCAGGCCCCCCAGGTTCGCCAGGGCGCCGATGCGCGGTGGCGGAGCGGCCGTGGTCGGCGCGAGGACCACGTCGTACGACGTGAAGAACCCGCCGATACGACGGTGCAGCACCGCCTCCGCGCGCCGGGCCGCCCGCAGCGGTACCCCGCCGAGCAGTCCGCCCAGCCGGGCGGCGCCCAGGGTGCGCCGGTCGAGGAGCGTGGGGAAGGGCGCCTCGCGCACGCGTTCGGCGATGCCGGCGGTGGCGCGGGGCACGAAGGTCAGCCCGATCTGACCGTACGGCGGATCGGCCTCCTCCACGTGGTGCCCCAACCCGCTCAGCTGCTCGGCGAGTTGGACGACCCGTGCGCGCACCTCCGGCAGGAGCCGGGCGGGCGCGGCGGTGAACGGCGGCTTCAGGGAGAGCGCGATGCGCAGTCGGCCCGGGTCGCGGCCGACGGCCTCGAAGGCGTTGACGGCGGGCGGCCGGTGCGGATCGAGGTCGTGGTTGCCGCTCGCCGCGTCCAGCAGCAGGGCCGCGTCGGCGACCGTACGGGCGAGCGTGCCGTTGACGGTGATGCCCTGGAAGGACTCGCCGCGCGGCCAGGTGGAGACACGGCCGCGCTGCGGTTTGATGCCGATCAGGTGGGTCCAGGCGGCGGGAATCCGCACCGAGCCGGCCCCGTCCGAACCGAGCGCGGCGGGTACCAGCCCCGCGGCGACGGCCGCGGCCGAACCGCCCGACGAACCGCCGGGCGTGTGCTCGGGGCTCCACGGATTACGGGTCGCGCCGAAGGCGGGCCCCTCGGTGAACGGCCACTGGCCGAACTCGCAGGTGTTGGTCTTGCCGACGATCACGGCCCCGGCCGCGCGCAACCGCCGTACCGCCTCGCCGTCCCGCGCGACCGCCGGGAACTCACCCCGACAGCCGAACGCGGTCGGCTCGCCCGCCACGTCCATGTCGTCCTTGACGGCCACCGGCACCCCGAGCAACGGCTTGCGGATCCCCGCGGCCAGCTCCCCGTCCGCGGCCTCGGCCTCGGCGAGCGCCGCCCGGGTCCGTACGATCCGGAAGGCGTTCAGGGACTCCTGCGAGGCCTCGATCCGCGCCAGGGCCTGCTCCACGAGCTCCCGGGCGGTCACCTCCCGGGCGGCCAGCGCACGGGCGGACTCCGCCAGGCCTGGGGAACGGTCGAGCGTCATGCGGGGAACCTCCGGGAGCGCGTCGTCTACCGAACGGTAACGTGCGAGGGGGCGCGGTGGAACGACCTTGGCGGCAGCGGCGGTTCGACAACGCGAACAGCCCGCGGCCACAGACCCTCCACAGGCCGCACCACCTCCTGCGTAACCCATCGACGGGTCCCTGCCTCACCCCCGACTTCTGGTCGGCTTCCCGGACGCCGATGGCACACCCGGTTGGCCTCAGGCTCCACGGAAAGCTCCCGCCCAGCCCGGAAGTGCCCGCAGGTGCCGCCTTCACGGCTGCCGTACGGCTCTTCCGACGCGTCAGTGCACGTGCGGGCCGCCGGTCGGCTGTGGCTTGCCGCGCGGTACGAGTCCCAGGGCCGCGACAGCGCTGACCGCCGCCGCGAGGGCGCAGACGGTGAAGGCGTCCGTGAAGCCGCCGACCGAGCCTGCCTCGATTCCGGCGGCGGCCACCGTGGAGACGACCGCCACGCCGATCGAACCACCCACTTCGTGGAAGGTGTTGACGACCCCGGAGGCGAGGCCGGCCTCGTGGTGTTCCACCATGCCGAGGGCGGTGGTCGTGGCGGTGACGAAGACCGTGCCGAGGCCGACGGAGGCCACGGCGAAGCCGGGCAGCAGGCCCGTGAACACGCTGCCCTCCGCGGACAGCCGGGTCAGCGGCAGCGATCCCGCGGCGGCGATCGCCATGCCGGACACGGCCACGGCGCGGCTCCCGATCCGGCCGACGAGACGGGAGCCGAGGTGCGCGCCCAAGCCGGTGGCCACGGCGACGGGCAGGAACAGCAGCCCGGTCTTCAGCGGGCTGAAGCCACGGACGTGCTGGAGATACACCGAGCCGAGGAAGAAGTACGCGATCAGCAGCGCGGTGGCGATCAGCATCAGGAACGCGCCCGCGAGGACCGGGCGCCGGGCGAACATCCGCAGATCCATCAGCGGAGCCCGGCTCGCTCGTTCGACCGCGGCGAAGCACCCGTACAACAGCACGGCAGCCGCCAGCGGCAGCACTGTGGCCCAGTCGCCCCAGCCGGAGTCACCGGCCTCCACCAGGCCGTAGATGAGCGAGCCGGTGGCCGTGGTGACCAGCAGCGCGCCGGGTACGTCGAGCCGGGCCGGTCGCGGGGCGCGGGCGGGGACGAACGCCGGCAGGACGGCGAGGACGGCGAGGCCGATCGGGACGTTGACGAAGAAAACCCACTGCCAGCCCGGTCCGTCGGTCAGCGCGCCGCCGATCAGGACTCCGGCAGCCGACCCCGAGCCGCCGATCACGGCCCATACCCCCAGTGCCTTGTTGCGCTCGGTGCCGTGGAAGGTGGTGGTGACGATGGACAGAGCCGCGGGGGAGAGCAGGGCGGCGCCCACTCCCTGGGCGACGCGCCCGCTCAGCAGCGTCGTCGCGCTTCCGGCGAGCCCGGTGACCAGGGAGGCGGCGGTGAAGACGGCGAGCCCGGCGAGGAGCGTGCGGCGGGCGCCGAGGGCGTCCGCGAGGCGTCCGCCGAGCAGCATCAGCCCGCCGAAGCACAGCGTGTACGCGGTGACCGCCCAGGTCAGCGTCGCACGGTCCAGGGCGAGGTCGGCGGCCATGTCCGGCAGGGCGACGTTCACCACGGTGACGTCGAGGATCAGCATGAACTGGGCGACGCAGATGAGGGCGAGGGCCGCCCAGCGGCGCGGATCGGCCGGAGGGTGGTGGTGCTCCGTCGCGGGGTGCGTGTGGCTTGCGGAGTGAGTCATGACGCGTCCTTGTCGGCAGGGGGCGGGTACGGCGGCTCCGTGCCCGCGACTGAACTGTACGGTCCAGTACATGTGAACTCAACTGTTCAGTTCAGGTATTGCTAGGATCGGCGCATGAACGTGGACAGCGTCAAGCAACCCCCGAGCGGGCCTCGCGCCGAGCTGAAACGGCAGGCCATCGTCCGGGCGGCGCGCGAGCTCTTTCTGCGGGACGGGTTCGGTGTCGGCATGGACTCCATCGCCGCCGAGGCGGGCGTGTCGAAGGTGACGGTCTACAACCACTTCGGGAGCAAGGAGGCGCTGTTCACCGCGGTCATCACGAGCGCGCTCGACGAACCACTCGGCCACGCCTCCTCGACCGCGATCGAAGCGCTGCCCGAGGCGGAGGACCTGCGCGCGGCCCTGCTCGACGCCGCCCGCGCCTGGGCGCACGCCGTCAGGACCAACAAGGACGTCACCGCCCTGCGCAACCTCGTCGTCGCTGAACAGCACCGCTTCCCCGAGCTGGGGCGGGCGTGGCAGGAGCGCGGTCCGGAGGGTCACCATCCGGCCGTCGCGGGCGCCCTGCGCACGCTCGCCGACCAGGGCCGACTGGTCATCCCTGACCTGGAGGCCGCGATCATCCAGCTCTACGCGCTGTTGGTCTTCCCCCACATGGTCTTCAGCTCGTACGGCACCCACATCGACGACGACCTGGCCGACCGCCTCATCACCGGCGGCGTGGACATGTTCCTGGCCTACTACGCCCCGCGGCCCGCGTCGGACACCGGGAAGTGACGTGCGCTGATCAGGGAAGGCCGGCTGTCACGCCGCCATCATCAGCAGCATCGCGGACATGGTCCCGCCCATGCCGATGTGGGCGGCCAGCGCCGCGTCCGGGGCGGCTCCGAGCTTGCGGCGCCGGCCGCGCCCCGACCGCTGCGCCACCCTGCTCCTGTCCCACACCGAGATCGTCAGCGACGCAAGGAAGACGAGCACCGTGTCCGGCATGGCGAGCAGCCAGCGGCCCCAGCTGAAGCCCGTGCCGGCCCGTCCCCGCTCGCCGGTGCCGCGGACCCTGGCCCACAGGGACGCGCCGACGGACAGCAGGAAGTACACGGCGAGTGCCAAGATCACGAACCGCCACAGGGAACCGGACCCGGCCGACGAACCCGCGTCGGCAGCGGAGTTCGCCATGCCCGGCATGTTCATCCCCGGCATCGAGCCCATCCCCTCCATGCCGTCCATCCCCGCCATGGACTCCATGCCGGCCATCCCGTGCGTGCCGGTCGGGCTCGCCATGTTCGCCATGCCCGGCATGTGCGCCATGGAGGAGCCGCCCAGGGCCAGTACCGGTCCGGACGACGTGCTCGTCATGGCGAGAGTCATGATCACCATGCCGGCGCTGCCGACGATGAGGTGCACCCAGTGGCGGCCGTGCCCCCACCCGCCCGTGCGGGTGTGCTTGACCGCCATGACCACGCCCCCGAGTCCGAGCAGGCCGAACGCCGCGGCCCACCACATGCCGTGACCCGCGTACCAGCCGACCGTCGCCGGCAGGGCCATGGCCGCCATGCACAGCCCCATCAGCAGGTCGCCGCCCGCCGCGTACCGGGCCTCGCCGCTCGTGGTGGCCACCCGGACCGCGCTGACGGCGGCCACCAGGGCGGCGATCACGGCCACGGCCCAACTGAGCGCCAGAGTTCCCATGTTCGTCTTCCCGATCGTCCGAGCACGGCGGGCCCGCACTTCCGGCGGCCACCTCGTCGTGCGAAGCGCCCAGGGGCGCCGCGTGGGCATTGACTGCTAGTGCCCTTAGTACGTCGCGGGGTCGGACGGTGTTCAGGCGGCAGGCGGGATTTCGTGTCGGGAGCCGTCCGTCCGGGGACCCTCGGGTCTTGTCCGCAGGACTGTCACCAGGACCGCGATCTCATCGCTCAAGAAACGCCAGTGTGCGGTCGAGCAGCAGGGCGGCTGCCTCGGGGACGTAGGACGCGAGCGTGTCGTCGGCGAAGTAGTGCTGGTCGCCGGGGTAGAGGAACAGTTCAGCCTGGTCGGCCGAGGCGACGAGTGCCCGTGCCGCGTCGATGTCGCCCTCGCCGGCGAAGAACGGGTCGGCATCCATGCCGTGCACCTGGACCGGTACGCCCTGCGGCCAGGCGGGACTGAACTCCGAGACCGGAACGCACGCGTAGTACAGCAGCGCTCCCCGCGCGCCGGTCCGGGTCTGCGCCAGCTTCTGTGCGGGGAGCACGCCCACGGAGAAGCCGGCGTAGAACAGATCCGCGGGCAGGTCCCCGACGGACCGGACGCCGCGCTCGATCACCTCGTGGAAGCCGATCTGCTCGACGTAGCTCATGCCCTTCTCGAGAGTGTAGAACGTGTGGCCCTCGAAGAGGTCGGGCGTGTGGACGCTGTGCCCGGCGCGACGGAGTGTGTCGGCGAAACCGGTGACCCCCGGCGTGAGCCCCAGAGCGTGATGGAACAGAACGAGGTCGACCATTCCGGCCTCCGGCGGTGAGTTGTCCGGCGAGACATCCATGTGGTCAGTATGGCCGCGGCAGTCCCAGGCCCGGGGGTCGACGGGGCACGAGTGTGCCTGGCGGTGAGGCCGACCCGCGCGACTCGGAACCCGACGGTGCCGAGCCGCGCCGAACCCCGGCAGGACCCCCCTCGCGGGCCCGCGAGCCAGGCCCGATTCGACCTCGCCGGACCCTGCTGCACATGGGTTGCATATAGTGAACCATCGCATTAGTAGCCAGCCGCAGGACTGAACCCGGGGGGAAGCCGCCCATGACCACGCAGACCGCACCCGTCGCCCAGCGGCGCCGCCGGTTCGACCGCGGGGAGATACGGCGCCTGGCGGCGATGTACGGCTTCATCGTGGCCCTGCACGTGGCCGGGTTCGGTCTCTTCGCGTACTACAACGCCCGATACCACGGCCTCGCCGACAGCCAGGGCGAACTGCTGTACGCCGGCGCGGCCGGGCTGGCGTACACGCTGGGCATGCGGCACGCCTTCGACGCGGACCACATCTCGGCCATCGACGACACCACCCGCTACCTGCTGCAGAAGGGTAAGCGGCCGCTCGGCGCCGGCCTCGCCTTCTCGCTCGGCCATTCGACCGTCGTCTTCGCGCTCTCCGTGGGCATCGCCTTCGCGGCCCAGGCCGCGAACCGTTTCCAGGCGGGCTTCGCCGACATCGGGGGCGTCATCGGCACGCTGGTCTCGGGTGTGTTCCTGTACGCCATCGCCGCCCTGAACTTCGCCGTGCTGCGCGGCATCGTCAGGACCTGGCGCGAGGCGAAGGAGGGTCGCCACCAGCCGGAGGAGCTGGAGCGGCTGCTGGCCGACCGGGGGCTGATGAACCGGGTCTTCAAGGGCCGCTACAACAAGTTCATCGACCACAGCTGGCAGCTCTACTTCGTGGGCCTGCTCTTCGGCCTCGGTTTCGACACCGCCACCCAGGTCGGCGCCCTCGGCCTCGCGGCGGGCTCCGCCGCGGACGGCACCTTGCCGCCGCTCGCCATCATCGCGCTGCCGTTGATCTTCGCGGCCGGTATGAGCCTGATGGACACCACCGACGGGGTCTTCATGGCGAAGGCGTACGAGTGGTCGTTCTCGAACCCCGTTCGCAAGATCTACTACAACCTCACCATGACCGGCCTGTCGATCTTCGTGGCCTTCGTGGTCGGAACGGTGGAACTGGTCTCCCTGCTCGCCGAGCGGCTCGGCGCGGCCGACCACGCACCCTGGTCATGGTTCGCCGCCCTCGACCTCAACACGATCGGCATCGTCATCGTGGTCACCTTCCTGGCGACCTGGATCGGCGCGGTCGCCCTGTGGAAGCTGCGCGGTTACGACAAGCGCTATTCGGTACGCGCCGAGGCGGAACCCGATCCGGCGTCCACCTGATCATCGGGGTGTGCGAGAGCGGGACCGAAGTTCCTTGCCCGGCGCGAGCGTTGTTGCTCAGGGCCGGGACGCGGCGAAGAGCGGCATCGAGTCCAGGGGGACGATCTCGATGTTCTTGCCGGTGCGCGGGGCGTGGATGGCCTTGCCGTCGCCGACGTACATGCCGTTGTGCTGGTTGTCGTTGTACCAGTAGATGATGTCGCCCGGTCGCAGGTCCGACTTGGCCACCTTGCGGCCGGCGTCGTACATCTGCTTGACCGTGCGGGGCAGGGACACGCCCGCCGAGCGCCAGGCCGCTCCCACGAGTCCGGAGCAGTCGTAGGAATCGGGACCGGTCGAGCCCCACTCGTAGGGCTTGCCGAGCTGGGCGTACGCGAAGTCGAGGGCGGTCTTCGCGCGACCACTGGCGGGGCCGTTGTAGGGGGCGGGGGAGTCGCTGGCGCCCGCGGAGGCGTCGTCGCGTTCCTGGGCGGCCTCCATGGTGGCGCGCTGCTGTGCGGTCAGGCTGTTCAGGAGCTTGCGGGCCTCGGCGAGCTTGCCCTGTACCTCGTTCTTCGTCCTGGCGGCCTTGGCGCGCGTCTCCTGAAGGGCCGCCAGGCGCCGCTGGGCGTCCTGACGCTCCTGGGTGAGTTCGCGCTGCTTGGACTGCATCGCCCGCAGGGCGCCGGCCTGCCGGCTGCTCGTACGGTCGAGCATCTCGGCCTGGTGGAGATAGTCGTCCGGGTCACCGGAGAGAAAGAGCTGCACACTCGGGTCAACGCCACCACTGCGGTACTGTGCCGCCGCCAACGGACCTATTTTCGCCCGCAGTTCATTGATCTCCTGCTGCTTGCGCGCCACCCGGTCCCGCGCACCGTCCACCTCGCGCTGCAGCTTCGCCTGCTTCTCGCTGATGGCGTTGTACTCCTCGGTGGGGGCCTCGGCCTCCTCGTAGAGCTTCTCGACCCGCTTGCGCACCTCGTCGACCGTGGGCTCGGGAGCCGCCTCGCTCTGCGTCGGCAGGAGGCTGACGGCGCCGGCGGCCATGCCGAGGGTGGCCATCCGGGCACGGCTGGGCGGCTTAGGCCGACGGTGGGTTCCCATCTTGGGGGTGACTCCTCTGTGCGGTCTGTGTACCGGGCGACGGGCGTGCTTGTGTGACCGGGCGACGGGTCGGCGGTCGTACGTCGTACCGACGCCCCCGGGCGATGGACCAGTCAAGTGCGGTAGAACTTAGTAGCTTCGTAGTTCGCATCGCAAGTGAGTCCGATTCGCGGGCGTCCCACCCGACATGGATCAACCGAGGCCGGGCGGGCAGGCGACCAGCAGCGGCAGCAGCGGAACCGCCACGGCCACGATGGCGACGGAACCCCACAGGGCGGGGTGGGGTGCCTCGCGCGGACCCAGGACCCGCTGCAACCGGACGAGGACCGTGTGGCCGCCCGCGGCCAGCGCGCCGTTGGGGGGACGGGTCGTGGCCATCTCGTACATGGCGGTGGCCAGCACCTCGTCGGAGTGATGGCGCAGAGCACGGTCGTCCGCGATCATCTCCAGCAGCAGCGCCGTCTGCTCACGCGCGTGGCGGGCCAGGGGGAGCCGGCGGAACACCGAGTGGAAGGCCTCCACGGCGGCCAGGACGAGGTGATGGCGGCCCGCGATGTGGGCCTGTTCGTGCTCCAGCACGGCGCCGAGCTGCTCCGGCGTCAGCGTGCGCACGGCCGCGTCGCTGACCACGACCCTGGGGCGGCGACCGGGCAGGCAGTAGGCGGCGGGGATGTCATACGGCAGGACGGTGGCGCTCAGCCGTGCCGAGTGCCGGCCCACCAGGTCGAGGGCCTCCCGGTGTGCTGCCCGAGCCCGCCGGGCGCGCACCACCTGGAAGGCGAAACTGGCCGCCAGGGCGATCGCGACGGCGGCGGGCACCCCGACGGCCGGCGGGTCCGCGAGGTCCGGGCCGGGCCTGCCCACTCCCACATCGAACCCGCAGGAGTGGAGCAGGCCCACCAGGCCCGCGTGCAGGTGCTCGGTCGGCATCGCGAGGTTGTAGGCGAACAACGCCACCCCGACCGAGAAGGACACCACCAAGGCCAGCCACACCGCCGCCGCCAGCGCCGGAGCACGGTGCGGCCAGCGGGCCCGCAGGATCAGCCGCGGTGCGACGAAACCCACCGCGGTCGTGTAACCGACCAGGACGGGAGCCGCGTTCACGCACGCGCCTGTCGTCCGACGTTCCGCAGGGCCTTGCGCAGGGCGGCCACCTCTTCCTCGGACATGTTCTCGACGAAGTGGACCAGGGCGGCCGGGCGGTCCTTGCTCGCGCCCAGACCGTCCTCCATGAGCGCGGCGGCGTACGCCTCACGACTGCGGACCGGCGAGTACAGCCAGGCGCGACCCTGCTTGCCCCGCAGCAGCCAGCCCTTGGTGTACAGGATGTTGGTGACGGTCATCACCGTCGTGTAGGCGACGGGCCGGATCGTGTTGATGTCGTCGACGACCTCACGCACCGTCGCTGGACGGTTCCACGTCCACAGACGGTCCATGATCTCCGCCTCGAGATCCCCCAACCGCCGCATGACCCTTACTCCCTTTCGCCACCGAATGCGCAAGCGAATACGCACGGCCATAGTAGACGGCCCGGCTGCCGGCCCCTCAGGAAGCGGTGAGGCCGTTCGTGCAGGCCGCGCCCGGTTCCGGGGTCTGCGAGCCCTGGACGTACTTGGTGAGGAACTGCTCGACCCTGGGGTCGGACGCCTTGTCGACGGCGAGCTGGTGGCCCCAGGCCGACAGCATGATCGCCCCGGACTGGGTCTTGTCCGGACTCATCAGCGTGTAGGGCGTCTTGGCGACCTTGTCGGCGAGCGTCTTGACGTCCGCGTCCGCGGCCTTGTCGTTGTACGTCACCCATACCGCGCCGTGCTCCAGGGAGTGCACGGCGTTCTCGTTGGCGACGGGCTTGGTGTAGACGGTACCGTCGCAGGTCATCCACGCCTGGTTGTGGTCGCCGCCGACGGGCGGGTTCATCGGGTACTTGACCTTCTGCTGAACGTGGTTGCGGCCGAGCTTTTTGGCGTCCCAGCTCTTCTCGCCCCGAACCGGCTTCTTCGCCGCGGCGGCCTGCTGGTCCTCCTTCTCGTTCGCGTCGTTGATGGCGTACGCGCCCCACCCGACGAGGCCGACGACGATGAGGGCGCTGACCGTGACGGTGATGATCCGGTTGCGGCGCTCGCGGGCTCTCTCGGCGCGACGCGCCTCCTCTATCTTGGCCCGACGTGCTTCGGTGGCCGCCTTCTTGCTGGTCTTGCTCATGGCTGAGTGATCCTCGTGGTGGGTGCGGGGTGGACGGGAATGGACGGACGTGCCGAGCCGTACGCGGCAGCGCACGGCTTCGGGTGTCTCGGGCATCCGTCTAGGTCCGTTGCACCTGGAGGACGTGGAGGTCGGGAGCCCGGCAGGTCGGCGCGGGCTCGGCGGCGCGCGCGGCTGTGTCCGGCTGCCGGGGGAGGTCCGCCCCGCGCGGCAGCGTCGCCTGGAGCGGGTGCGCGGGCGCGACGCGTACGGCTCCCATGCCGGCGCCCGCCGGGCCGCAGCATCCGTCGCGGGACGGGCAGTCGGCCGGGTGCGCGACTGTCGACGCGGGGTGATCGGCCGGTAGGGCCGTCAGGCCGGCCGCGGCGGACAGGGCCGTCATGGAGGTGGCGGCCGGGGTGGCGGCGGGGGCGCTGTGACCGTGGGGGGCGTACCCCAGGCACACCATCAGCGCGGCGAGCAGGACCGCGACGGCAGAGCGGAGCGCCACGATGCGCGTGGTCCGCCACGCCTCGCGGGTCGTGTCCTGTGTCCGGCTCCCCATGACGAGTGAATATTAAGCGGTTCGGGTGACAACGGCGTCCGCGGCGGCCGGCACGGGAGCGTTCCAGCGGGAGGGAGACCGGCCACCACCGGCCTCCCGTCCCTTCGCCGGACCGTTCGCTCAGGCGACGGCGAGCCGCGGCTCCTCTCGCACGGCCAGGCGTCCGCTGCGGACGAGGGCGCCGACGGAGGCCGCACAGCCGAGCCCCGTCACGGTCAGGGCGCTCCAGGTCAGCCAGAGGGCGTGGTGGCGCGTGGCGAAGTCCCACAGGGCGCCGGTGGCGAGGTTGCCGAGGGTGATGCCCAGGCCGGAGACGGTGCTGTAGAGGCCGTAGTGGGTCGCGACGAGGCGGTTGCCGCAGAGCGTGACGACGGTGTCCATCTCGAAGGGGTAGACGATGGCGCTGCCGGCCGCGAGCAGCGCGACGGCCGCCACCAGGGCGCTGAGCACGGCGGCCGGAGCATCGTTCGGCGTGAGGGCGAGCGGCAGGAAGGCCAGCCCCATCGTGGCCAGTCCGCGCACCAGTGCCTGGGCCCCGCTCCACTTCTCCTTCGCCCAGCTCGTCAGCCGTAGCTGCGCCACGACGGCGACCACGGCCGAGACGACGAACAGTCCGCTCGTGGCCCAGGTCCCCCCGGATCCAAGGGCCTTGGCGGCGGCCAGCGGGAGAGCCAGATAGACCTGGAAAGTCAGGACGTACGAGCCGGTCATCGCGGTGGCGAAGAGGAGGAAGGGCCGGTTGGCGACGACCGTGCGCCACTGGGCCAGAACGTTCTGGGGCCCGGAGCCGGTGGCTGCGCCCCGGCGGGCGGGCAGCGACCGTGCCTGCAGCACCGTCAGGGCGGCGAAGATCGCGGCAGAGGCCGTGCAGACGAGCCGGAAGTCGGCGGCCAGCAGGGCGAGTCCGACGAGCGGGCCGAGCAGCATGCCGGCCTGGTAGTACACGTTGAAGGTGGCGAAGGCGTCCACGCGCCGCTCACCGGACTCGGCGGCGAGGTAGGCGCGGACGGCCGGGTTGAACAGGGCGCCCGCGAAGCCGGTCGCGGCGGACGCGGCGATCAGGGCGGGGAGGTTGTCGACCCAGCCGAGCAGGCCGAAGCCGACGGTGCGCAGCAGGCAGCCGGCCATGATCGGGGCCTTGTAGCCGAAGCGGTCGGCGAGGGTGCCGCCGATGAGGAACATGCCCTGCTGCGAGAAGTTGCGCACCCCCAGGACGAGTCCGACCGCCCAGGCCGCGAGGCCGACTCCGCCGGAGAGGTGGGCGGCGAGATAGGGCATGAGCATGTAGAAGGCGAGGTTGATGGCGAACTGGTTGGCCATCAGCAGCCGTGCGGCGGGCGGGAAGGAGCGGGTCTGCTGCCACAGGCTCTTCATCGGGCGGCTCCCGCGAGGACGTGACCGGCGTCGTCGTGGTGCGCTTCGGCCGTGCTGAGCGGGTCGGTGACGTGGGTGCAGCGCGTCCAGCGGGTGACGGTCCGGTCGCGGGGGTCGGCGATCTCGTCCGGGTCGTCGGCGGGGAGGTGGCCGAGCAGGCCGTGTTCGCGGCAGTAGGTGTCGTCGAAGACGGTGCCGACATACCGCTGGGGCCCGTCGGGGAAGACCGTGACGATCCGGTCCTCCGCGGGCAGGGTGCGGGCCAGCCAGCGCGCGACGAGCGCGACCGCGCCGACGCTCCAGCCGCCGGTGGCGTAGTGGTCGCGGGCCAGGCGGCGCGCCGCCCACACCGCTTCCGGGGCCGCGACCCAGTGGACCTCGTCGAACAGGTCGTAGGCGACGTTGCGGGGGTGGATGCTGCTGCCCAGACCGCGCATCAGACGGGTGGTGGCGGGCTGGCCGAAGATGGTCGAGCCGGTGGTGTCCACGCCGACCACCCGCAGGCGGGGGAAGTAGCCGCGCAGCACGGAGGCGATGCCGGCGGAGTGGCCGCCGGTGCCGACGGATACGACGAGGGTGTCGATCCGGCCGAGCTGGCCGACGAGTTCGTGGGCGAGCGGGGCGTAGGCGGCCACGTTGTCGGGGTTGTTGTACTGGTCGGGCCACCAGGCGCCGGGATGGCCGGCGAGGAGTTCCTCGACGCGCCGGCGGCGGGCTTCCTGCCAGCCGCCGGCGGGGTGCGGGGTGTCGACGAGGTGCACCTCGGCGCCGTATGCCGTGAGCAGGCCGGTCATCAGGGGTTCCATGCCGGGGTCGGTGACGACGGTGACCGGGTGGCCGTGGACGGCACCTGCGAGCGCCAGTCCGAGGCCCAGGGTTCCGGAGGTGGACTCGACGATGCGGGCGCCGGGCGGCAACTGCCCGCGCTCACGGGCGGCGCGGACCATGTGCAGGGCGGTGCGGTCCTTGATGCCGCCGGGGTTGTGCCCTTCGAGCTTGGCCCAGAAGCCGCGCCCGGGGGCGGTGAAGGGGGCGCCGATCCACAGGACGGGGGTGTCCCCGACCAGGCCGGCCGGGGTGTGCGTCGGGAGCTTGCCGACGGTGAGGAGTTGGGCGGGCGCGGACGGGCCGGGTGTGGGGGTGATCTGGTTCATGGCGTGCTTCTCCTGCGGCCGGCGGCATGCGCTTTGCCGGCCGTTGTGTCGGGAAGGGGGCTGGACTGACCGGGAGCCGTCGCCGGGGCGTGCGGGTGCTGTCCTCGGGTGCGGCTCGGGGCCGATCAGGTGCGCCACACGCCCAGGCGGGCCCGTTCGCTCGAGTCGGAGAAGGCTGTCGATCGCGCGGGCGCCGGTGCCGCACGTCGTACGGCATCGGGCGGTGCGTCGAGGCATGTGCCCGGGAGCCCGTGCTGGGCCGCCGCGGCGGCCGGGGCGATCTCGCGCGGCGGCTGGACCGTCGGCACGTCCGCGCCCCGGCACTCCGTGGCGCCGCCCTCGCCGGAGCCGGGATCCTGGGCGGCGGGACCGCCGGACGCCCGCTCGACCGGTCCGCAGGACACAGCGGAGGCGACGGGGAGGGCATCCGCACGGACGGTCCCCGTGGGGGTGGGGCCGTGGGCGCACGCCAGCAGGTGCAGCAGCCCGGCCAGCAGCAGCACGACGGCCGCCCCGGTCCGTGACACGGGACGGCTGTCGCGGCGTACCGACCAGACATCCATCAGTGCGCTATGTAATCAAATGTGCACGCAGAGTGCACGTCGGTCGGTGTCGCCGTGGTGGTGATCGCCGGGCAGAGGTACGGCCGGCATCGCCGGGCGTACGACCTGGCCGTCAACGTCCTGCTGGTCCGGATCACCAGCGGTGGCACGTGGGACGGCGCCGGGGCACCCACTCTGGCATCGGATGTTTCCCCAGGTCACAGGCTTGTTATCCGACATGACAACGGTCACCGGTGCAGCCTTTGGCGATTGGCGTGTGTATGGGTTTCACTGCGGTCAGGACGTCCGTCACCACGGGGAAGGCGTAGGCATGCGTCATCAGGGTCAGGAGCACCGCCCCGGACACGAGCACGGTCCGGGCGGCCATGCCGGGCACTCGCACGGTGTCTCGGCGGACGCCGACCGTCGCTGGCTGGCGATCGCCCTGACGCTGATCGCCGCGTTCATGGCGGTCGAGGTCGTCATCGGTGTCGTCGCCCAGTCCCTGGCGCTGATCTCGGACGCGGCGCACATGCTCACCGACGCCGTCTCCATCGTCCTCGCGCTCATCGCCATGCGGCTGGCCGCGCGTCCGGCGCGCGGCGGCTACACCTACGGCCTCAAGCGCGCAGAGATCCTCTCCGCCCAGGCCAACGGCCTCAGTCTGCTTCTGCTGGGGGCCTGGCTGGCGTACGAGGCGGTCCACCGGCTGATCGATCCGCCCGAGGTGCAGGGCGGCCTGGTGCTCGGCACGGCACTCGCCGGTATCGCCGTGAACGTGGCCGCGGCCTGGTGCATCTCCAAGGCCAACCGCTCCTCCCTGAACGTCGAGGGCGCGTATCAGCACATCCTCAACGACCTGTTCGCCTTCATCGGCACCGCCGTGGCCGGCCTGATCGTCGTCCTCACCGGCTTCGCCCGCGCCGACGGCATCGCCACGCTCGTGGTCGTGGCCCTCATGGTCAAGGCGGGGTACGGGCTGTTGCGGGAGTCCGGGCGGATCTTCCTCGAGGCAGCCCCCGTGAACGTCGACCCTGACGCGCTCGGTGACCAACTCGTCGCAGAGCCCGCCGTCGTCGAGGTCCACGACCTGCACGTATGGCAGATCACCTCCGGCCAGGCCGCCCTTTCCGCGCACATCCTGGTCGAACCCGGGGGCGACTGCCATGCCGTCCGCCGCGACCTCGAAGAGCTGCTGCGCCACGACTACGGCATCACCCACACCACCCTCCAGGTCGACCACACGGCTGCTCCGGTGCTGCAGCTCACCCTGCCCGGCGACCGCGACCTGCTGGCCACGGACGCCGCCGCCCACTGCGCCGACGCGCACGGCCCGGTCCACCGGGAAGCCCCGCACGAGCACTGAGCGGACCTTCGGCGGCAGGCCGCCCCCGGTCGGACGTACGTCAGTGGCTGATCGGTCCGGTCAGTACGTCCAGGACCGGCCCGCCGCCGATGCCCAGCCCGAGGGACACGGCCGCGGCGGCGTAGGCGACGACGCGCGCCGTCCGGTCGCTCTCCGCCGGGGGCACGGACCCGCTCCGGGAGGCCGCGGGCACGATCCAGCGCAGGTAGTAGAAGAGCGACGCCACGGTGTTGACGGCGGCCAGGACCGCGAGCCAGGCGTAGCCGCCGTCGAACGCGGCGCTGAACACCTCCAGTTTGCCGAGGAAGACCGCTGTCGGCGGGGTGCCGACGAGCCCCAACAGGCAGACGATCAGGCTCGCCGCCAGCAGCGGACGCTCCTTCGCGAGACCGCGGTAGTCGTCCAGCGACTCGGCTCGGGGCAGGGCGCAGACCACGGCGAACGCGCCGAGGTTGGTGACCGTGTAGGCCGCCAGGTAGTACAGCAGCGCCGGCTGGGCCAGGTCCGCGCGACCCGCGACGGCCACCGGTATCAGCAGGTATCCGACCTGGCTGATCGTCGAGTAGGCGAGCAGCCGCTTGACGTCCTGCTGGAAGAACGCCCCCAGGTTGCCGAGGGTCATCGACGCGGCGGCCAGTACGGCGACGAGCGCGGCCCACGGCAGCGTGCTGTCCGCGAACACGACATCCCCGAGGCGGAACAGCGCGGCCAGAGCCCCGATCTTCGGGATGCTGGTGAGCAGCGCGGCCACCGGCGGGCTGCTGCCCTGCACCGCGTCGGGCACCCAGAAGTGCGCGGGCACGCCTCCGGCCTTGAACAGCACGCCGGTCAGCAGCCCGATCGCGCCGGTGGCGAGCAGTGGCTCGGGCGCGTCGCGGAAGGCTTCCGCGAGCATCGGATACCCGGTGGCGCGCCCGGCCGCGTACAGGATCGTGATGCCGGTCAGCATCAGCACGCCCAACAGGGCGCCCACGACGTAGTACTTGAGGGCCGCCTCGGTGCCGGGCCCGTCCTTGCGGAAACCGGCGAGCGTGTACGCGGGGATGCTCGCCAGCAGGTAGGCGGCGGCGAACAGCAGCAGGTCCTGCGTGCCCGCCATCATCAGCGCGCCGAGGGACGCCAGTTGCAGCAGGACGTAGAACTCGCTCTCCCGCGCGTCGCCCCGCAGCGGTCGGAAGGAGACGCCGAGGACGAGGAGCGTGCCGCCGAGGACCACGATCCTGGACGTGCTCGTCACCGGGTCGACGGCGAACGCCTCACCGAAGGCGGTCGTGGCGGGCTTGGCCGCGGCCACGGACGCCGCGACGATCCCCGCGACGCAGGCGACGGCCGCCAGCGCCCCGACCGCCCACTGCCGGGCACGCGGCAGCCAGGAGCCGAGCAGCAGGCCGAGCACGGCCGACGCGGCCAGCAGCACCTCGGGCAGGAGGTCGAGCGGGTTCTCGTTCATCTCGGTCATCGGGCGAGCAGCTCCAGAACGGAGCGCGAGGCCGGCTCGATCACGTCGAGCAGGAAGCGCGGTGCCACTCCGAGCACCACGGCCAGAACGAGCAGTGGTACGACCGCGAGGTTTTCGTGCGGGCGCATGTCGGTGAAGGGGCGCGGCGTCCCCGGGGCGTCGGGCAGGCGCAGCGGCCCCGTCAGGACCTGTCGCAGCGCCCGCAGGAACAGCCCGGCCGTGAGGAGGATGCCGAGCACGGCGAGTGAGGTGGCCACGGGCCGCGGTCCGAGACTTCCGGTGAAGATCTGGAACTCGGCGATGAAGCCGGAGAAGCCGGGCAGCCCGAGCGAGGCGAAGGCCGCGATGCCGGTCATGGCCGCGAACACGGGGGCCACGCCCGCGACTCCGCCGTAGGACGGCATGTCGTACGTCCGTCCCCGCTCGTACATCACCCCGGCGAGCAGGAACAGCGCGCCGGTGAGCAGCCCGTGGCTGACCATCTGCGTCACCGCTCCGGTGACGGCCAGAGAGCGGGCCTGCTCCGAACTGTCCGCCGTCGCCGCGGCGGCGCCGACCGCGAGGACGATGTAACCCATGTGGTTCACGGACGTGTAGGCGACCATCCGTTTGAAGTCGGTCTGTGCGAGCGCGACCAGGGCTCCGTGCAGTACGGACACGACGCCGACGACGACCAGCACGAGGGCGTAGCGCCGCCAGGCCTCGGGCAGCATCGGCATGGCGATGCGCACGAACCCGTAGGTGCCCATCTTCAGCAGCACCCCGGCCAGGATCGCCGAACCGGCGGCCGGCGCCTCGACGTGGGCCGGCGGCAGCCAGGTGTGGAACGGCACCGTCGGCGTTTTCACCGCCAGGCCCACCAGGACGGCCAGCAGGACGAGGCCGCCGTAGACGGACCGTCCGGCGAGCGGGTTCTGCCGGGTCAGGTCGACCATGTCGAAGGTGTGCGGGGACGCGGCGAGGTAGAGCCCGATGAAGCCGAGCAGCAGGGCGAGCGAGCCGACGAAGGTGTAGAGGAAGAACTTCAGCGCGGCACGGGACGCCTGCCGGTGGCCCCAGCCGGCGATCACGAAGTACATCGCCACGATGGACAGGTCGAAGAAGACGAAGAACAGGATCAGGTCGAGGGCCGCGAACAGGCCGAGACAGGTCGTCTCCAGGAAGAGGAACAGGGCGGCGAACTCGCGGACACGACGGTTCTCGCGCAGTGAGTACAGCGCGCAGGCCAGGAACATCAGGCAGGTCAGGGCGAGCAGCGGCAGGGACAGACCGTCCACGCCGACGTGGTAGCCGACGCCCGCGCTGGGGATCCAGCGGGCCCGTTGCTCGTACTGCGTTCCGCCGCCGGCGTCGTACCCGGCCCACATCGCGACGACGAGGGCCAGTTCTACGGCGGACGCCACCACCCAGACGACCCGGAACACCGCCGGGCCCGTACGCCGGGGCAGGACGAAGAGCAGCAGCGCGACGGCCGTGGGCGCGAAGACGAGGGCGGTCAGCATCCGGGTCACCTCACGAGGACGAGCACGACGGCAAGGACGGTGAAGGCCGCGACGGCCTGGGCGAGGTACTGGTGCAGCTGTCCGGTCTGCGGGCGGCGGGCCCAGCGGCCGAGCGTACGAGTTGCGGACGCGACCGCCGTCACCGTGCCGTCCAGGGCACGTTCGACGACGCCGTTCGTCCAGCGCGCGAGCCGTACGGCGGCCGCGGCCGAGCCGTCGACCGCGCGGTCCAGGCCCCGGTCGTCGAACATGGCGGCCACGCGCGCGAGCCGCATCACCGGGGCGACGAGAAGGACATGGGCGGCACGTTCCAGACCCAGCCAGTCGGCGAGCACCACCTTGGCACGACCCGGCAGGGGCAGCGGGCGCGTGTTCCAGGACCAGGCGAGTGCGGCCGCCACGAGGGCGAGTCCCCCGGACAGCGCGAACTCCCAGGCGGCCGGGGCGAGGGGACCGGGGCCGCCGACCACGCGTCCGACAGCCTCCCGCAACGGCGGGAAGGCCAGCGGTGTCAGGGCGAGACAGGCCAGACCAAGCAGGACCAGGGGAGCCACGGCACCGGCCGGAACACGGCGGCCGGGCGACCGCGACCGCCGGCCGTCCGCCCGCGCCGCGGCATCGGGACCAGGTACCTCGGGCCGCTGCCACACGTACCACAAGGCCTTGGCGCTGTAGACCGCGGACAGCACAGCCGCGGCCAGACCCACGCCGTAGAGCCAGGGGCTGTTCTCCAGGGCCTGCGCGAGCAGGACGTCCTTGGCGGCCCACAGCGAGAGCGGGGGAAGTCCGGCCAGGGACAACGCGGCCACCGTGAACGCGGCGCCGAGGGTCACGTGGCGCCGTGCCGCACCGCGCAGTTCGGGAAGTCGCTGTGTGCCCAGCGCGGTCAGCCAGGCGCCGGCCGCCAGGAAGAGCAGACTCTTCGCGGCGGCGTGGGCGATGAGTTGCAACGTGCCGCCGGACGCCGTTCCGACCCCCGCCGCCAGCACCATGAAGCCGATCTGCGCACAACTCGAGGCGGCCAGCAACTGCTTGAGGTCGCTCTGGGCGGCGGCGACCAGGCCGAGGCAGAGCGCGGTGGCCGCACCCGTCCACGCCACCACGTCGTCGCCCCAGCCGGAGGCGTCCAGCAACGGCCCGGTCCGCAGCAGCAGATACGCCCCCGCCACCACCATCGTCGCCGAGTGCAGCAGCGCGGAGACCGGGCTCGGGCCCTGCATGGCCTTCGACAGCCAGAAACTGAAAGGCAGTTGGGCAGACTTGCCGAGGGCCGCGACGACGATGCCCGCGGTGATGAAGGACAGCCACGGATCGTCGGCGCGGGCCAGGGCGTCCAGCGAGAGCGTCGAGTCGCGCCCGCTCGCGAGCGCGGCACCCGCCGCCAGGTACAGACCCAGGTCCGCGGTACGGGTGGTGAGGAACGCGGTGTCGGCGGCCCCCGTCCGCCGGGGTTCCCGCCACCAGTAGCCGATGAGCGCCCAGGACGTGGCACCCATGACCTCCCAGCCCATCAACAGGACGGGCAGGGTCGCGGCCGTCACGGTGACGAGCATGCTCCCGGCGAACAGCAGCATCAGCCCGAAGAAACGGGCGCGCGCCTCGTCCGGGCCGAACTCGGCGACGCTGAAGACGAGGACGGCGAGGGCGACCCCGGTGACCGTGACCGCCAGCAGCCCGGACAGTCCGTCCACGGCGAGCCGCAGCGGGAGCCCGTCGAGGAACGGGGCCCGCGCGGTGGGGTGCCGGAAGGCGGCCGTGACGGCCAGTCCCGTCGCGGCGACCGTCACCGCGAGGGCCAGGGCGGGGGCGATCCGGTCGGCCCCGCGCCCCGCCGCCAGAAGCAGGACACCGGAACCGAGGGGGAGGGCGACCAGCGCCCACAGCAGGGCGCTCACTCCTTCAACTCCGCCGCCATGTCGGTCATGTCGATCTCACGCGACCGGAACAAGGCGGTGACCACGGCGAATCCGATCGCCATCTCCAGAGCCATCGCCGTGACCGCCACGACGATCAGCACCTGACCGTCGGAGGTCGCCGGCGCGACGTAGTGCCAGACGGCGGCGGCGGCCAGGATCACCCCGCCCAGCATCAGTTCGAGGCCCATCATCAGCATCACGATCGACTGCTGGGTCAGCGCGCCGAACAACCCGATGCAGAACAGGGCGGCGGCCAGCAGCAGAAACAGCTCCAGACTCACCGGCCGACACCGCCTCGTACGGGATCGTCCGCGCGCCTCGCCCGCAGGTCGTCGCCGAGCCGGTCGTACCGTCCCCGGCGGGTGGCCAGCACCACCGTGGCCACGATCGTCGCGAACAGCGCCATGCCCAGCGTCATCATGGTGAGCATCTGCGGCCCCATGAGGGACATGCCGAGATCCATGGTCGGGTCCTTCGGGGCCCTGCCCCGGCGCCCGGGCCAGGGCGCGAGCACGATCCCGGCGGCCAGCAGCGCGAACACCAGCGCGCAGACCACGGCCGCGCCCTTCTTGTTGTGCATCATCGTCATCGGCATGAGCCCGGCCGGGTTCATCATGTACATCACCATGAAGACGGCCATGATGGCCATCTCGATGGTCATCATCAGCACGATGACGATGCCGAGATAGTCGAGCCCCAGCAGCACGACGAGCCCGCCCACGCACAGCAGCGAGGCCAGCAGGGAGAACGTCGCGCGCGCCATGGAGTCGAAGCGGAACACCATCACGCCGCCGGCGACCCCGAGGACCGCCAGCACCCAGAAGACGGCGACATCCATGGACGTCCCGCACCTCGCTCTCGTCATCGGTTCAGCACTACGACGGCCACGACCAGGGCCTGCACGACGGCCAGCGGAGTCAGCACGACCCACGCCAGCTCCACGTACCTCTCCATGCGCGGCGTCGGGACCCTGCGCCGGGCCCAGACCAGGACGGCCAGCACGGCCGCCGTCTTGAGCACGGTCCACGCCCAGCCGGGCAGCAGCGGCCCGTACCCGCCGCCCAGGAAGAGCGGCACACTGAACGCCGCGGCCACGACCAGCAGCAGCCACCGGCCGCCCAGGAACAACACGCGGTCCACGCCCGACAGTTCGGCTGCCGCGCCACCGGCCACGTCCGCTCCGACGGGCTGGTCGAACGGCCCCCAGAACGCCATCGCCATGGCACTGAGCAGATAGATCCCGAAGGCCGCCGGCATCCACACGGCGAACCACAACCCCGCCTGTCTGTCGACGACTTCGCCCACCCGCAGTGACTCCGCCCCGAGCGCCGCCGTGGTGAGGGCGAGCATGTGCGGCAGCTCGTACGCCAGGCCCTGCGCGAGGAACCGGTAGCCGCCGATGAGCGACAGCGCCGAGTTCGGCCCCCAGCCGGCCAGCCACACCGCCGCCCAGGCCAGCGCCTCCATGGCGTTGAACCAGACGATGCCTTCCGGCAGATCGCTCACCGACCGGAAGCCCAGCGGCAGTACGACGGCGGCCAGCACGGCCGCGACGGGAAGCAGAGCCGCGCCGATCCGGGCCAGCGGCAGATCGGACGCACGCGTGCGCCGCGGCTGCCGCACAAGATGCCGTAGCACCTCAACGGCGGGCCGGACGGCATGGACGGCCGCCGCACGCAGCGACCCGATACGGCCGGTGCGAGCCCCCGCCGCGAGCACGGAGTCCAGCCCGGCCAACGCCATGGCCACGACGACCAGGACGGCGGGCAGGACGAAGACCGACCACAGCGGCGCGCGCTCAGCCATGGTGCGTCTCCGCCCTCGTGACGTGTGCGATCTCGTCGAGATCCGGGTCGAGGCTCGCCACGATGATCCGCGCACACGCGAACTCGGCACCCCGCAACAGACCGGGCAGGACGTCCAACAGCCCCTGCGAGGCGGGCGTCGCACCGCCGGCGATCCGCCCGCGAGGCCCGACGGCCTCTTCCGCCGCGTCCAGGACGTCGGACACGTCGACCGCCGCCGCGCTGCGCCCGACGGCTTCGAGCCACACCAGCATGCGGGCGTGGGCGTCTCCGTCCGCGACCAGAGCCGGACCCGTGACTCCATGGTGCCGCGCGTGCTCGGCAGGCAGTACACCCACTCCGGCGGTCAACCAGCGCAACGTCCGCGAACGTTCGGCGCGACGGATCAACAGGCGTACGAGAGCGGTGAGTTCGGCGGCCGAGGCTCCGGCGAGTGCGCGGTCCCGTGCGAACCGGGCACGCGCGGCCAGGTCGCCCCACCCCACCACGGCGAAGAACCTGCCGAGACTGTCCAGATGCGCCGCGCACAACCGCCGTGCCGCGTCACCCTCGGGAACCCGTACGCCCTCGGCGGCGAGCAGGAACGGCTCGTTCCAGAAGGGCGGTCGCGGCGCCGGGGGAGTGGTGGCCTGGTCTACGGCCTCCACGCTTTCTACGGCTCGTGCGACTTCTACGACCTCTACGGCGGCCTCCTGGACGATGTCGCCCTGCAGAGTGAGCCGTAGCACCAGGCCGGAGGGCCAGTCGGCGAGGACCGGACCCAGCGGGACGTGCAAGCGGTCCAGCCGCAGCCCGTCACGGTCGTCGGCCCGGTCCGCCATGGGAAGCCCGTCCACGACGCCCATGTCGTGTCCGCCGTGGCCTTGATGCCCGCCGTGTCCGCCGTGGCCGCTGTGCCCGCCGTGGCCGCTGTGTCCGCCGTGCGTGGTGTGGGCGCCGTGCCCGCCGTGCATGGCGTGATCGGCGTGCTCCATCTGGCCGTCATGGGCGTGGTGCCCGCCGTGGGTCTCGTGATGTTGGGGGCCCGTGCTGCCTTCGTGGCTTTCATGGTCTTGGTGACTGTGGTGGCCATCGTGGCCACCGTGGCCCTCGTGGCCTCCGTGATCCCAGTGGCCCCCGTTATCCGCGTGAACGTCATGGTCCATGTGGTCCATGTGGTCCGCATGATGGCCGTGATCTTCGGGGTCCCCGTGATCCCCGTGCCCGCCGTGGTCCCCGTGCTCTCCCCGACCGTCATGTCCCACGTGCCCGACCGCCGGAGGCGGACCCGACGGCGAACCTCCCCGGCCGAGTTCCGCCAGCCCGCGATCGAGCGCATCGGCGACGTGCACCGCATCCGTGACCCGGACCCACGCCTTCGGAGCCGATACGGCGCCCCAGACGTTCGCAACCCAGTCACCGCCCGCGCCGCCCTGGCCGCCCGTGTCCCCCCCGTCACCGGGATCCCCCACGATCACCAGCAGATCCGCGTCCGCCGGTGCGGCCACGCACGGCCACGCCCTCCGCGCCAACTCCGCCTCCACCGCGAGCCGTTCTCGCGTGGCTCCGGGGGACGTCGCCAGCAGGACTCCGGGCCGGGCCAGGGCCGCGCGGGCGAGCAGGGATCTCAGCTCCACCGGAACGCCCCCTCGCGCCAGGCGTATCCGACTCCCGCGAGCAGTACGCCGAGGAAGAGGAACATCTCGACGACCGCACTGGTACCGACCGCCGAGACCACCTTCGTCCACGGATACATGAACAGCATCTCCATGTCGAAGGCCAGAAAGATCATCGTGACGGGATACCAGCGGACGTGGAACCGGGACAGCGCGTGCTCCTGCGGTTCGAGGCCGCCGCTGAACGGGCCGGTGTGCAGCGGCTCACGGACCGCTCGCAGTGCGATGGAGACGGCGTGCAGCAGGACGATCGCCACGACGACGAGTACCAGCAGCGCCAGTACGGGTTGCCAGTCCGAACCCACCACTCGGCCCCTTCCTGATGTGTCCGCGGCCT
Source organism: Streptomyces sp. NPDC050287 (assembly GCF_044459385.1). NCBI lineage: Bacteria > Bacillati > Actinomycetota > Actinomycetes > Kitasatosporales > Streptomycetaceae > Streptomyces > Streptomyces sp. NPDC050287. The sequence goes on from NZ_JBITIY010000014.1 coordinate 188,861, forward strand.
CGATCTTCTAAGCAGCTTAGTGTGCGGAGGCCGGCGCGGTGGCTGCGGGCCTCAACTCGAAGCCCGCAGCCGCCACCTGAAGACCCGTAGTCGCTACTTGAAGGCCCGCAGCCGCAGGCTGTTGGTTACCACGAACACCGACGAGAACGCCATGGCCGCTCCGGCGATCATCGGGTTCAGCATGCCGAAGGCGGCGAGCGGCAGGGCGGCGACGTTGTAGCCGAAGGCCCAGAACAGGTTGCCCTTGATCGTGGCCAGGGTCCTGCGCGAGAGGCGGATCGCGTCCGCCGCCACCCGCAGATCGCCTCGTACGAGGGTCAGGTCCCCCGCCTCGATCGCCGCGTCCGTACCGGTGCCCATGGCCAGGCCCAGGTCGGCGGTGGCGAGGGCGGCCGCGTCGTTGACGCCGTCGCCGACCATCGCGACCGTACGGCCCTCGCCCTGCAGCCGCTTGACGACGTCCACCTTGTCCTGCGGGAGGACTTCGGCGATGACCTCGTCGATACCGACGGCCTTGGCCACGGACTCCGCGACGAGCTGGTTGTCACCGGTCAGCAGGACCGGCTTCAGGCCGAGCCGGCGCAGCTCGGCGACCGCTTCGGCGCTGGTCTCCTTGATCGCGTCGGCCACGGTGAGGACACCACGGGCCTCGCCGTCCCAGGCGACGGCGACCGCGGTACGTCCTTCGCCCTCCGCCGCGGCCTTGGCCTCAGCCAGTTCCCGGGGGAGTTCGATGGCCCAGTCGGCCAGGAGCTTCTGCCGCCCGACGAGCACCGCGTGCCCGTCGACGACGCCCTGGACTCCCAGGCCGGCGATGTTCTCGAAGTTCTCCGGGACGGACAGGCTTCCGGCCCTCTCGACGGCACCGGCCGCGATCGCCTGGGCGATCGGGTGCTCCGATGCGTGTTCCAACGCGCCCGCCAGCCGCAGCAGTTCGCCCTCGTCCACGCCGGGTGCGGTGAACACGTCCTGGAGTTGCATCCGGCCCGTGGTCACCGTGCCGGTCTTGTCCAGGACGACGGTGTCGACGCGCCGTGTGGACTCCAGTACCTCTGGGCCCTTGATGAGGATGCCGAGCTGGGCGCCCCGGCCGGTGCCGACCATCAGCGCGGTCGGCGTGGCCAGGCCCAGGGCGCACGGGCAGGCGATGATCAGGACGGCGATGGCGGCGGTGAAGGCGGCCACGGTGTCGCCCGTCGCGCCGAGCCACACTCCGAAGGTCGCGACCGCGATGAAGAGGACGGCCGGTACGAAGACGCCGGAGATCCGGTCGGCGAGCCGCTGTACCTCGGCCTTTCCGTTCTGGGCGTCCTCGACGAGCTGCGCCATCCGCGCGAGCTGGGTGTCCGAGCCGACCCGGGTCGCCTCGACGACGAGCCGGCCGCCGGCGTTCACGGTCGCCCCGGTCACCGCGTCGCCGACGGTGACGTCCACGGGCACGGACTCGCCGGTCAGCATGGCGGCGTCCACCGCGGAGGAGCCCTCGACGACGGTGCCGTCGGTGGCGATCTTCTCCCCGGGCCGTACGACGAAACGGTCACCTACGGCCAACTGGCCCACGGGGATGCGCACTTCAGTGCCGCCGCGCAGTACGGAGACGTCCTTGGCGCCCAGCTCCAGCAGGGCCCGTAGCGCCGCGCCCGACTTCCTCTTGGCGCGGGCCTCCAGATAGCGCCCGGCGAGGATGAACGTGGTCACCCCGGCCGCGGCCTCCAGGTAGATGGAGGAGGAACCGTCCGAACGGGAGATGGTGAACTCGAAGGCGTGCCGCATTCCCGGCATCCCCGCGTGCCCCCAGAACAGGGCCCACACCGACCAGCCGAGCGCGGCGAGCGTACCGATCGACACCAGCGTGTCCATGGTCGCGGCGCCGTGCCGGGCGTTCGTCCAGGCGGCCTTGTGGAAGGGGAAGGCGCCCCAGGCCACGACCGGAGCGGCCAGGGTCAGGGACAGCCACTGCCAGTTGTCGAACTGCAGGGCCGGAACCATCGCCATCAGGACGACGGGCACGGTGAGCACCAGCGACACGTACAGACGCTGCCGCAAGGACAGCAGTTCGCCGTCCGCCGCGGGCGCGGCCTGCGCCTCGCCCCCCTCGCCCGGGACGGGGGCGGGCGGGGGCGGTTCCTGGGCGGTGTAGCCGGTCCTCTCGACAGTGGCGATGAGATCGGCGACCCCGGTGCCGTCCGGGTAGGAGACCTTCGCCTTCTCGGTGGCGTAGTTGACGGTCGCCGTGACGCCGTCCATACGGTTGAGCTTCTTCTCGATGCGGGCGGCGCAGGAGGCGCAGGTCATCCCGCCGATGGAGAGCTCGACCTGCTGGACGGTCGCGGGCGCGGGAGCGGCGCCGGAAAGGGCCTTCTCGGGAGCCGTACTGGTCATGACATGTCTCCAGGGGAGGCCGGGACGCACGGCGACCGTATCAGCGGTGCGGTACGTCCCGGCGCGGGAGGGAGTTCACGTGACGGGCGGTGGCCCGCCGATTCGTCAGGCGGGGCCGACGAGTTCGTAACCGGCCTCGTCGACGGCGGCGCGGACGGCCTCCTCGTCGAGCGGGGCGGCGGAGCTCACGGTGACCTCGCCGGTCTTGGCGACCGCGCTGACCGCGGTGACGCCGTCCAGCGCGGAGATCTCCTGGGAGACCGCGCCCTCGCAGTGGCCGCAGGTCATCCCGGAGACCTTGTACACGGTGGTCACGCCGACGTCCTGGACGTCGACCGTGGCGCCGGAGCCGCAGGAACCGGAGCCGCAGCAGGAGCCGGAGTTCGTCTCGGTGGTCATGGCTCTTCCCTCGGGGTGTGAGTGCGTGAATGGTCCTTACGGGGGAGGTGCGACTGCCTGCCTCGCCCGCCGGATGACAACACTATACCCCCCTGGGGTATTCCGTCATCTGTGGCGTGGGCCACATGGGCGACTTCTGCCAGGAACCCCGCCGAGCGCCCGGGTACCCCCTAGGGGTACGATCAAATCCGGCGATGACAGTACACAGGTGGAGCGCATGACGATTCGACCGGCCCGCGGTGGCGGAACAGCCGCCCGTTGGGCGTACGGGGTGCTCGTCACCCTCTGCGTCGCGCTGGCCGTGCTCGTCCACCACGAGACGCCATCGATGGACGTCTCATCCATTCAGTCCATGCAGTCCATGCCGTCCGTGCAGTCCATGCCGGACCCGGTCCACGCCGGTCATGTGATGCCGGACGGGACGCCGCCGTCCTCGGCCACCCTGGAGGCGCGCGGGGCGGGCGCTGCCGCGCACGACGCCGGCGACGGCTCCTGCGGCATGCCGGGCATGCAGCACTGCACCTCGGCGAACGTCGGCTCCGTACAGCTCGCCGTACCCGCCCAGATCGCGTTCGACCCGCTGGGGAAACCGCGGCAGACCGCGGCGGGGCGCACTCCCGGCGCGGCTGTCGCCGTCCGCGCCCCGCCGGACCTGTCCGTCCTCTCCCGACTGCGGGTGTAGGCCGCGCCGGACGGCGCGATGTGCCGTCCCTCCGCGACCGCATCGGCAGTTTCCAGCAGAGGACACAGTGAAATGAACAGCATCAACCGTCGCTCCGCCCTGATCGCCGGGCTCGGAATCGCGGGCGCCGGCGCGCTCGCCGCCTGCAGCGGCGATTCCGGCTCCGGCAGCGCCGACGCCCTCACCGACCCGTCCGGCTCCGCGGTCGCCGCCACCGAGAAGAAGCGCGGGCGCACGGGGCGGGAGCAGAAGCTCACCCTGACCGCAGCCCCCGCGAGGATCGATCTGGGTGACGGCGTCATGCCCAGGACCTGGGCCTTCGACGGACGTACCCCCGGCAAGGAGGTGCGGCTGTCCGTCGGCGACACCCTCGTCGCCGAACTGTCCAACCAGCTCCCCGATCGCACCGCCACCTCCATCCACTGGCACGGCATCGCGCTGCGCAACGACATGGACGGAGTGCCGCCGGCCACCCAGACCGCCGTCCGGGCCGGATCCGCCTTCACCTACCGGTTCATCGCCGACGCCCCCGGCACGTACTTCTTCCACCCGCACGTCGGCGTCCAACTCGACCGCGGTCTGTACGCCCCGCTGGTCATCGAGGACCCGAAGGAGACCCTCGCCTACGACGACGAGTGGGTCGTCCTCCTCGACGACTGGGTCGACGGGGTCACCGGCACCCCCGACGAGGTCTTCGCCGAACTCAGGCACGGCATGGGCGGGATGGACATGGGCGGGATGGACATGGGCGGGATGGACATGAGTGAGATGGAGGGGGGAGGAGGTTCCCCGTCCCCGTCGGCCTCCGCCTCCAGCTCCTCCGGCGGCATGTCGATGAAGTTCATGCTCATGGGCGCCGAGAGCGACCTGCTCGGCGGCGACGCCGGTGACGTGAAGTACCCCCACCACCTGATCAACGGCCGCGTGGCGACGTCCCCGGACGTCTACACCGGCAAGCCCGGCAAGAAGGTGCGTCTGCGGATCATCAACGCCGGCGGTGACACGGCGTACCGGGTGGCCCTCGGCGACCACAAGCTGACCATCACGCACACCGACGGCTTCCCGGTCCGGCATCAGGAGGTGGACGCCCTGCTGGTCGGCATGGGCGAGCGCTACGACGTACTCGTCACCCTCGGCGACGGCGTCTTCCCCTTGGTCGCCCTGGCCGAAGGCAAGAACGCGAACGGACTCGCCCTGGTGCGTACGGGATCGGGGAGCACGCCGAAGCCGACGGTCCGTCCGAGGGAACTCGAGGGCATGATCATGACGGCGTCGCAGCTGCGCGCCGCCGACGACGTGCGCCTCAGGACAGCGAAGACCGACATCGCGCACCAGATCGAACTGACCGGCGGCATGGGCAAGTACAACTGGGCCATCAACGGCACGCCGTTCGACATGAGGAATCCCCAGGCCCGCCCGATCCTCGTCGAGGAGGGCCGGCGCGTACGGCTCGACTTCGTCAACGACACCGACATGTGGCACCCCATGCACCTGCACGGCCACACGTACCAACTCGGTGCCTCCGGGCCGCGCAAGGACACCGCGATCGTGCTGCCGAAGAAGAAACTGTCCGTCTTCTTCGACGCCGACAACCCCGGCCAGTGGATGCTGCACTGCCACAACGCGTACCACGGCGAGGCCGGGATGATGGCCAACGTGGCCTACCGTTCCTGAGCCGGGCGCCGGCCCGCCCCATTCTCTGGTATACCCTGGGCGGGTATCGAACCTCCGTCGCCGCTTCGGCGGTGTCCGGGATGCAAGGGACCCATGATCCATGCTTACGATGAGGCCGTGATCCGCCTCGTCCAGCACACGCGACCGCACCGCACGGTGCGGTCGTTCGGGTTGCTCGTGGCCGCTCTGCTGCTGGGTCTGCTCGGCATGCACGGCCTCGGGCCGGTCCCCGAGAGTCACGACCAGGCGGGGCCCGACCGGATCATGGCGAGCGCACACACAGGTGTCGTGATGTCGACCCCGGGAGAGTGCGATCACGGTGAGGGCGGTTGTCCGGGTCATGTGACGCATGCGGACCCGACCTGCGCATCCGCCTCCGTGCCCGGGACTCCCGCGGTGGTGCCGGTGCTGGAACCCGACGTGGTGACCCGCACCGGGACGGCGCCGGACGTGCGGACGTCCCCGGACGGCAGTGGTCCCGACGGTGGTCGAGCCCCGCCCTCACTCTCCGAACTGCAGCTTCTGCGGATCTAGAACGGCCCGCACGCCGCCACCTGCTCACGCGGGCGTGGCGCCGTGCTTCGGCATGCCCTTCAGCAGATCCGAGACACCAGAACGCAGGAGCTCAACCATGACTGCACATCGCAGGCTCATCCGTCGTGCCGCCCTCGCCGCCACCGCCGGCGTGGCCGCCCTCGTACTGGCCGCGTGCGGCGGCGACAGCGACAGCGGCAGCGGCGGTCACGACATGGGATCGATGAACTCCGAGTCGGCCGGTCCGTCCGCTTCCACTTCGGCGAAGGCCGGCACCCACAACGATGCCGACGTCGACTTCGCCACCGAGATGATCCAGCACCACCGCCAGGCCGTCGCCATGGCCGGTCTGGCCGCCGACCGCGCCTCGTCCCAGCAGGTCAAGGACCTGGCCACGAAGATCAAGGGCGCGCAGGACCCGGAGATCAAGACCATGTCCGGCTGGCTCACCTCGTGGGGCGAGGAGGTCCCCGAGGACATGTCGTCCATGCCGGGCATGGACCATGACATGTCGTCCTCCATGCCTGACATGCCCGGCATGATGAGCAGCGAGGACATGGGCAAGCTGGACAAGGCGTCCGGCGCCGGGTTCGACAAGATGTTCCTCGAGATGATGGTCCAGCACCACGAGGGCGCCGTCGAGATGGCGAAGACCGAGAAGGCCAAGGGCACGTACGGTCCCGCCGTGAAGCTCGCGGACGACGTCATCACGGCCCAGACCGCCGAGATCCAGCAGATGAACAAGATGCTCGGCAAGAACTGACGCACCTGCACCGTACGGCCGGGGCGTCACAGTGACCCCCGGCCGTACGGTGTTCACCTCATCGGGTCTCGCGCACCTCCCGTGCGTAGGGCGCGACGGCGATCCGGTCGATCAGCGGCGCGTAGCGGGAGCGGAGCGGTACGCCGGGGAAGGTGTCCGAGGCGTACGTGGTGCCGTCGAAGTTCGGCAGTTCCTCGGAGCGGAACGTGATCGTGTTCTGTCCCTTCCTCAGCTGGACGGGGACGGTCAGCTCCCAGAAGTTGTTCTGGTGGAAGCTGTGCGGGAAGCTGACGCGCCGTATTCCGCCGCCGTTGACGCTGATGTCGGCGTGGCGCGCGAGCGGGTCCGGGTTGTAGTGCGTGGCCTCGGCCTGCTCGGGGTTGGAGTAGCGGATGCGCAGCGCGTACAGGCCGGTCCGGTCGGCGGCGACATCGAACGTCGCGGTGTTGCCGTTGCCGGGTTCACCGCCGACGCCGGTGATCGCCGTGCCGGCGGTGGCCAGGGACAGCGGGGTCAGCGTGGCCGAGCCCGCGAGCCTGGCGTCGCCCGCCTCGTACGTACGGGTCTTGAGCGTGCCCTCGGTGGGAGTGACGGTGAGGCGGTCGACGAGGGTGGTGGACGAACCTCCGGTCACCGTCACCTTGTTGACGCCGCCCGAGAGGGAGACCGCCACGCCGCTCCTGCCCTTGGCCAGACGCAGGACGTCGTGCCCGTTGACGGAGAGCCGGGCGCCCGTGCCGCCGAGGGTGGCGACGTCGAGGGTGGCCTCGCGGTCGGCGGGGGAGTAGACCCAGAACGTGGCGCTCTGGTCCTTCTCGAGCCGGACCGCGCCCGAGCCGGTGGCCGGGGTGCCGGTCTGCTTCGGCAGGTCGTAGACGGGCCGCGCCCCGCCGCCCAGCCAGGCCAGCTCGCCCTCGTACACCTGGGTGCCGGCCGAGGCCGCGGGGAGGGTGAGGGTGAGGCGGTCGACGATGGCGTCGCCCTTCGTGACCCGCTTGCCGTCGGCGCTCTTCGCGGCGAGCGTCAGGGTGTGCTTGCCCTTGGTCAGCTGGACCTTGGTGTCGGTGTGGTCCCAGACCACCCACTTGTAGCCCAGCGGCAGGAACAGCTCCTGCTCGCTGTCCGCCTTGCCGTCCACGCGCAGGAAGACGTTGGTCGGGCCCTGCTCCTTCACCTTGTCGAAGGTGTTGAGGGAGTTGGCGAAGACGCTCAGGTCGTAGGTGCCGTCCTCGGGCACGTCCACGGTGGTGTCGAGGGTGAGATCGGAGCCGGTGCGCAGACCGCCCACGTCGTAGCCGCCGGAGGTGTAGAACTTCGACACGTCGCGGGTCGAGCCCTCCGGCCCGTTCTTCGAGTAGCCGGACCCGGTGTGCGCGGCGTCCTCCGCCTCGTACGAACCCTGCCAGCGCACGGGCGGGGACTGCGTGCCCCGCGCCTTCCCGGCCGGGCTGAGGACGATCTCGTACGCCGAGGACTCCTTCAGCTTCGGCAGCGCGCCGTCGCCGAAGTCGACGACGACCGTGCCGTCGTCGGCGACCTTCAGGTTCTGTTCGGTGAGCAGCTTCGGGCCGGACGAGTCGCCCACCTGCCCGGTCCACTCGATCTCCCGCACCCAGGCGTGCACGCGGTTCCCGAACAGGTTCTTCGGGACGCCCGCGAAGGTGATGTGGCCCTTGCCGGTGGAGCCGCCGAAGATCAGCCGGGCCTGCTTCTTCTTCTGGTCGAGGGTGCCGACGCCCTGCATGGTGTAGTTCTCGCCGGGGAACGGCGGGGTCACCTTCACGGTGTGTCCGCTCATCGAGGCGTACGAGTTCAGCAGCCACCACTGGCCGTTGCCGCGGTTGGACTGCACCGCGGAGTCGGAGAGGTTGCCGTCGATGTTCCAGTACGCGATGTCGGCGTCCACCTTGGACTCCTCGATCGCGGACACCCACTGGATCATCTGACCGGGGACCGAGGTGTGGTAGTTGAAGGCGTACTCGTTGATGTTGACCGGGAGTTGCGTACCCTCCCGGGCGGTGCCCTTGAACAGCTCCTTCTCCCACACCCGGTACGTGGCCACGCTCTCGCGCACCGCCTCCGGGTGGCTCAGCTCGTGCCAGGTGATGACGTCCGGGAGGGTACCGGCGGCCAGGGCGTGCGTGAGGAAACCCTTGACCTGGTCGTACAGGACGCTGGTGTTGGGACCGGCGATGCGGGCGTCGGGCATCTTGCCCTTGATGAGCTTGTACGCGTCGTCCCAGGCGGCGAAGTAGTCGTCCGGGTCCGTGAGCCAGCTGACCTTGTTGTAGCTCCACTCGCCGGTGCCGAACATGTTGCCCTCGGGCTCGTTGAACGGCACGAAGACGACGTTGTCCTGGTAGTCCTTCGGCAGCCGCAGGACCTGGTCGACCTGCTTGGCGATCTTCTCCCGGTAGAGCTTGAGCTTCTCCTCGGGGGTGTCGCCCGGCCATTGGTACGGGAAGCCGCGGTGGATGTCGGTCATGTAGATGTACACGTCACCGTCGGTGGAGTCGGCCAGCGGCCTGACCACGTCCAGCGCGTCGGCACCGGGGTGCTGCGGGCCGTCCTGCGCCTTGGTGGAGACCGTGCGCAGGCCCATGCCCTCGATGAGGTTGTTGGTGGGGACGTCCGGTCCGTACACCCCGTAGAGCGTGCCGGAGGCGCCGCCGTGGAACGCGCCGGTGTCCGAGCCGAGGTCGACGGTCAGCTGCCCCTCGCGGACCACGGTGACGGTCGCCTGCACCGCGCGTCCGGACGCGGTCCCGGCCACCGTGAACGTGCCGGGCTGGGCGTACTTGTCGGACGGGACGGCGTCCCAGGTGACCGGCGTGTCACGGTCGTAGCCGTCGGAGAAGGAGGCGCGGACGGCGACCGGGAGGGACGGGGCGGTTCCTGAGGTCGTACGGACCTCGAAGGACGTCCGCGAGATCTCCTGGAGGGTGGGAAGGCTCCCGACCGTCCCGGCCACCTGGTCGGCGCTGAGCGCCGTGTGCCACACGGTGAAGTCGTCGATCGCGCCCTTGAGCAGCGGGTCGGGGTAGAAGGACTTGCCTATGTAACCGGCCGACGTCGCCGAACCGTTCAGCAACTCCCTCGCCTTGACATCGGTCGCGGTGGAGGAGACGGCCACGCCGTCGAGGTAGGTGGTGACCCGGCCGGCCCCGCTGTCGAGGGTGACGGTCACCGTCCGCCACTGGTCCGCGGGAAGCTTCGCGTAACCGTGGACCTGTGCCTCCGCGCCGCCCCCGCCGGTGGTCACGGAGGTCTGCAGCAGCCCGCCGTTGTTGGCGGGAGTGGTGAAGAGGTACTTCGTGTTGTCGGTCCCCAGGTCGAAGATCCGCTGCCAGGCCGACGCGTCGTCGCCCCACTTCACGCGGGCCGAGACCGTCAAGTCCGTCGCGTCGCCCACCACTTCACGGGGCAGCCGGACGTACGCGCCGTTCGAGGTGGGTGCCCCGCCGGGCAGGGCGAGCGCCTTGCCTCCGCCGGTGCCCGCGACGGACTGGGCGGTGTCGCCGTTCACCAGGCTCGCCGTCAGACCGTTGCCGGAGCTGTCGGTGATCGTGCCCGAGGCGAGGTCGTCCTGGTCGAAGGTGTAGCGGGCGACGGGCTGGGGAGCGTCTGCCGCCTGCGCGGCGACGGCCGGTGCGGTCAGCAGGCCCGCGCCGAGCGTCAGGGCCACGGTGGCCGAGGCTCGGCGCCTGGCGGATCTGTCAGCGGATGGCATGGATTACGTCCTCATCCTTGGGGGGAGCTGTTCCGGATCCTTGGGAGAGCGTTTCCGGTCGACCCGCGGCGGCCGACCGGCGACGGGCCGTCTCTGCCCGCTCGGCCGGGCCGACGTCTGATGGTTCGGTTGTGTCGGATGGTGGAGGTGGGGTGCGTCGAACCGGTTCGGCGAAGCTAGCATCGGGGGAAACCGGCCAGCAATCCCCCCGACACACAGAACCTCTGCCGTGTACGCGGGATCGCGGGGACTTTACGAAAAGCACGGTCCGAAGTGTTGACAGGCGCCCGGCTTGTTCCTACCTTCACTTCACGCGAACCGGTTCGACCACCGGCCTTTCGCCTCTCTTCCCTCTCAACCCCACGCGGCCGGTCGACTGTCTCCTCTCCGACGTGTCGAACCGGTTCGAGCAAGGAGTTGCCGTGAACATCGGTGAGATCGCCCGGCGGGCCGGTGTCTCGCGGAGCACAGTGTCCTACGCGCTGAGCGGCAAGCGCCCGGTCTCGGAGGACACCCGCCGGAAGATCCAACAGGTCGTCGACGAGTTGGGCTACCAGCCCAGCGCCAGCGCCCGCGCCTTGGCCAACGGACGAACCAGCACCCTCGGCCTCGTCTTCCCGCCCGCCGGGAGCCACTACACCGGGATGCAGCTCGATTTCATCGGCAGCGTGGTGGAGGCCGCCGCGGCCTACGACTACGACGTCCTGCTGTCACCCAGCGGCGTGGACAGCGACCGGTCCTTCCAGCGGCTGCTGGGGGAGCGGCGGGTCGACGGTGCGATCCTGATGGAGATCAGGCTGGAGGACGACCGGGTGGAGCACCTGGCCACCCTCGACTTCCCCTCCGTCGCCATCGGCCGTACCGCTCGCCCCGAGGGCGGCTGGTGGGTGGGCCTGGACCACACCGCGCTGGTCGAGCGCTGCGTCCACCACCTGGCGGATCTCGGCCACCGCCGGGTCGCCTTCGTCAACCGCCCCGAGCAACTGCTTCAGGCCGGGTACGAGTCCGCGCACCGGGGTCTGGGCGGTTTCACGAAGGCCGCGGCCGAACGCGGACTGACCGTCCGGACGTACTGCTGCGGTGACGACGCCGCCTCCGGCCAGACCTGTGTGGAACGGATCCTGCACGACGACCCGGCCACCACGGCCCTGGTCACACTGAACGAGGCCGCGCTGGGCGGCCTCTACCGGGGGCTGGCCGAGGCCGGCCGCCATGTGCCGCGCGACTTCTCCGTCACCGGGGTCGCCGCCGGACGGTGGGCGGAGACGGTGACCCCGCAGCTCACCGCGGCGGACGTACCGGCGGCCGAGATGGGCCGTCTCGCCGTCGACCTGCTGGTGGAGCGGCTCGACCACCCCGGCGCACCGCCCCGGCACCATCTCCTCACGCCACCCATCTCCCTGCGGGCCAGCACCGGCCCGGCGGGAGCCACACCCACCGTGGACGCCGGGCCCGACACAACGGCCTGACCCTCTTACCGACCCCTCCCTCCTTCCTCCCCGGACGCTCGAATCGCGCATCACCGCCGTTCGACGCTCCCGCCTCCTCCAAACCCTCGCCCTTGGCACCTCCATGCCAAAACAAAGGAACCCGTGATGAACAGCTCCTCCAGAAGACGCCGCCTGACCGCCGCAGCCCTGACCGCCCTGGCTGTCGCCACCACAGCCACCGCATGCGGATCCGGCTCGGGGGGCACCGCCGACGAGGCGGCCGGCGGCGGCACCTACACCGTCTGGGACCCCTACCCGCAGTTCGACAACAGCTCGGCGTGGGCGAAGCTGATCGACGGCTGTGGCACCGAGGCCGGCGTGAAGATCAAGCGGACGGCGTTCGACACCAGCGACCTGGCCAACAAGGCGCTGCTGGCGGCGCAGCAGGGCAACTCCGCGGACGTGCTCATCGTCGACAACCCCGTCGTGTCGACCCTGGCGGAGGCGGGGGTACTCACCACGACCGCCGACAACAAGCTGGACACCTCGGCCGTGGACCCCAACCTGCTCGCGGCGGGTCAGGCGGGCGGGAAGACGTACGGCACACCGATCGGCGCGAACACCCTGGCGCTCTACTACAACAAGGCGGTGCTGAAGAAGGCAGGGGTGGACATCGCCTCGGTCAAGGACTGGAAGTCGCTGACCGCGGCGCTGGAGAAGGTCAAGGCGGCGGGCAAGAAGGGCATCACGTTCTCGGCCATCGGGACGGAGGAGGGCAGCTTCCAGTTCCTGCCGTGGTTCTGGGGCTCCGGCGCGAAGCTGACCGAGCTGGACTCCGCCCAGGGTGTCTCGGCCTTGTCGCTGTGGAGCGACTGGCTCAAGAAGAAGTACGCCCCCAACTCGGTGCTCAACAACACCCAGACCACCAGCTGGCAGGAGTTCGCGACCGGCGACTACGCCTTCGCGGAGAACGGCACCTGGCAGCTGGCCAACGCCGAGAAGGCCGGCTTCGGCTACGGGGTCATACCGGTCCCCGGCGCCTCAGGAGGCAGCGCGGCGGCACCGACGGGCGGTGAGTTCGTCACCATCCCGGTGCAGGACAAGACCGGCCGCTACGCCACCACGCAGAAGCTCGTGTCCTGCCTGACCAACAGCCAGAACCTGCTCGATACCGACACCACACTGTCCTACGTCGCCCCCACAGCCGAGGTCCAGGACAAGCAGGTGGCGGCCAACGCGAAGCTCAAGCCCTGGGTGGACGCGGTCAAGGCCGCCAAGGGCCGCACCAGCGACGACCTGGGCACCAAGTACCCCAAGATCTCCGAGCAGATGTGGAAGGCCGTCCAGTCCGCCCTCAGCGGCTCGAAGTCTCCGAAGGACGCGCTGACCGCAGCTCAGTCCGCCGCCAAGTAACGAGGACTCAGGGCCCGTTGATGAGCCACACGACACAAGTGCCGCACCGTCGACCGGTGGGGAACCACCCGGGGGCGGGGCCCACCGCCCCGCCCCGGGCCCGGCGCCGCCGCGGCTCCCAGCAGTGGGCCGCCTGGGCGTTCCTCGCCCCGGTCGTCCTCTACCTCGCCCTCTTCTACGCCTATCCGCTCTACCGAAACATCGACCTGAGCCTGCGCAACTACACCGTCCGCTCCTTCGTCCGGGGCGACGCGCCGTTCACGGGACTGAAGAACTACCGGACCGTCTTCGACGACCCGACCTTCGCCCCGGCCCTGCTCCACACCGTGGTGTTCACCGCCGTGTGCCTGGCCTTCCAGTACGCCATCGGCCTGGCGCTCGCCGTCTTCTTCAACCAGAACTTCCGGCTCTCGGCCACCCTGCGGGCCCTGTTCCTGGTGCCGTGGCTGCTGCCGCTCATCGTGTCGGCCTCCACCTGGTCATGGATGCTCAACACCGAGTCGGGCGTCGTCAACGCCGCCCTGCACGCCGTCGGTATCGGCCCGGTGAACTGGCTGACCTCGCCGTCCTGGTCGCTGACCTCGGTGATCATCGCGAATATCTGGATCGGCGTCCCGTTCAACCTGGTCGTGCTCTACAGCGGCCTGCAGTCCATCCCGGCCGGCCTGTACGAGGCCGCCGCCCTGGACGGCGCGGGTCCCTGGCGGCGGTTCTGGAGCATCACCTTCCCGCTGCTGCGCCCGGTGTCCGCCATCACGCTCCTGCTGGGTCTGGTCTACACACTCAAGGTCTTCGACATCATCTGGATCATGACCAAGGGCGGCCCGGCCGACTCGTCCACCACCTTCGCCACCTGGTCCTACCAACTCGGCTTCGGCAACCTGCTGCCCGCCTTCGGACCCGGAGCCGCCGTCGGCAACCTGCTGGTCGTCGCCGCGCTGGTCTTCGGCCTGATCTACATGAGGGTCCAGCGAAAGCAGGCGCTGTCGTGACAGGAATCGCCATGAACCGACGCAGCCGTACGTGGTGGAAGACGACCATCGGCCTCCTGCTGACGGGGGCCATGCTCTTCCCGGTGTACTGGATGCTCAACGTGTCCTTCACCCGCGACCAGGACATGCGCAAGTCGCCCCCGGGTCTCTTCCCGGTCCACGGCACCCTGGAGGGCTACCGGGCCGTCCTGGACCAGCAGTTGCCCTACCTCGGCACCAGCCTCGTCGTCGGCCTGGGCACCGTCGCCCTGACCGTGGCCCTGGCCGCGCCCGCCGGCTACGCACTGGCCAAGCTGCGCCCGCGCGGCGGCGGCCTGCTGAGCTTCGTCCTGCTGGCCGCCCAGATGATCCCCGGCATCATCATGGCGATGGGCTTCTACGCCATCTACCTCAGCCTCGGCCTGCTCCAGTCCGTCCCCGGCCTGATCGTCGCCGACTCGACGCTGGCCGTGCCGTTCGCGGTGCTCATCTTCACCGCGTTCATGTCCGGCATCCCCGGCGAACTGATTCAGGCCGCGCAGATGGACGGAGCAACGGCCCTGCGCACCTTCCGGTCCATCGTCCTGCCGATGAGCCGCAACGCCGTCGTCACGGTGTCGCTGTTCGCGTTCCTGTGGTCCTGGTCCGACTTCGTCTTCGCCAGCACCCTGGTCAACGGCGGCGCCCACGAGCCGATCACCCTCGGCATCTACCACTACATCGGCAACAACAACCAGGAGTGGAACGCCATCATGGCCACCGCCGTCGTGGCCTCGCTGCCGGCCGCGGTCATCCTCGTCCTCGCGCAGCGTTACGTCGCCGCCGGGGTGACCGCCGGCGCGGTCAAGGACTGACCGACTCCCTCCACGTCGTCACGGCTCCACCGTCCGTCCGCCGGACGGTCGCCCACCCTGCCCGAGAAACGAGTGACACTTCATGACCGCCGACCGATCCGGCCCGGCCTTCTCCGCCTTCTCCGTCTACGAAATCCCGTTCAGCACGCACGGATCCTGGTTCGACATCTCGCCCGTGGTGGCGGAGAAGACGTACGCCGAGGACCTCCACCTCGTCTCGCACCAGAACGGCATGCACGCCGTCCTGCGCCTGATGCCGCTCGACAGTGCGACGGGGGAGCGGGCCGAGACCCGCGTGGAGGCGAGACCGGGTCTGCTGAGCTGGATCGGCGCGGCCGGCCGCACCGATCTCGCCTACGAGTCGCCGGAGACCGTACGCCTGCGCGGCGTAGGACTGCCGCTGCGCGTCTCGGCGGCGGCCGGGACGCTGACCCCCTTCAGCGGCACCTACTTCTTCCACGACGCGGCCGCCGGCGCCTATGTGTTCACGTCGTACGAGACCGGACGCCGCTACCGCGTGACGGTGCTCTCCGGCACGGTGACCGACACGTTCGGCAGTCAGGCCCTCGGCAGCGCCGACCGCGGCCTCACGGTCGCCGTCGGCGTGGACGGTACCTGGGAGATCGCGGTCGAGGAACTCGACACGGCCCGCCCGCCGTACGCGGCGCCGGTGACCTTCGACAAGACCGTCGAGGCCGCGCGGAACGCCTTCGCGGACTTCGTCGACACGGTGGCCCCCTGGCGCTCGTCCGCCACCCCGGCCGCCGAACTCGCCGCCTACGTCCTGTGGTCCGCGACCGTGCGCCCGGCGGGGCTGGTCACCCGCCCCGCCGTCCTCATGTCCAAGCACTGGATGGACAAGGTCTGGAGCTGGGACCACTGCTTCAATGCCCTTGCGCTGGCCCCCGGTAGCCCCGAACTGGCCTGGGACCAGTTCCACCTGCCCTTCGACCACCAGGACGAGACCGGGGCGCTGCCCGACTCGGTCACCCACTCCGAGGTGCTCCACAACTTCGTCAAACCCCCCATCCACGGCTGGACGTTCGGCCACCTCCGCCGCCGGCTGGGCACGCCCCCCGGACAGGCCGAATTGGCCGAGACGTACGACAGACTGGAACGCTGGACCGACTTCTGGCTCACCGCGCGACGCGCCCCCGGCGCCGAACTGCCCCACTACCAGCACGGCAACGACAGCGGCTGGGACAACGCGACCACCTTCGACCCCGAACGCGTGGTCGTCACCGCGGACCTGGCCGCCTTCCTCGTTCTCCAGCTGCACCAACTGGCCGAACTCGCAACGGAGTTGGGGCGGCCGGAGCAGGCGCTCAGGTGGACGCGTACGGCCACGGAGACCCAGGCGGCGATGCTCGACCAGCTCTGGACCGGTGACCGGTTCGTCACCCGGGGCGTCGACAGCGGGGACACCTGGGACAGCTCCAGCCTCCTCGACCTGATGCCCATCGCACTGGGCGAGCATCTGCCGGACGACGTCAGCGGTGTGCTGGCCGGCCGCATCGAGGCCCACCTGACCTCGTACGGTCTGGCCACCGAGCTGCCGACCTCACCCCATTATCTCTCCGACGGCTACTGGCGCGGGCCGATCTGGGCCCCCGCCACGGTCCTGATCGAGGACGGACTGCGCCGCGCCGGACACGACCGCCTGGCGGACGAGATCAGCGCCCGCTTCCGCGCCCTGTGCGAGACCCACGGCTTCGCCGAGAACTTCGACGCCCTCACCGGAACAGGCCTGCGCGACCGCGCCTACACCTGGACCGCCGCCGGCTACCTCCTCCTCGCCGAGGCACACGCACACCGAAACAGCCATTGACCGGCCGCGTTCCGCATCGGCCCCGGGTCCGCCCGTCCGCGGCAGGGACAGACCGGCGGCGTCGGCGACGGCTTGCCGCACCTGAGGTACGGCCTCAGTACTCCAGCTCGGGGCGGAGTGGGCCGCCGACCGCGTGGAGGTGCCGTAGCACCTGGGCGTAGGAGTTGAAGAGGCCGGTCTCGTGGTAGGCGATGCCGTGCCGGGCGCAGAAGGAGCGGACGAGCTGCTGGGCGGGGCGCAGGCCGGGCCGCGGCATGGAGGGGAACAGGTGGTGTTCGATCTGGTAGTTCAGCCCGCCGAGTGCGAAGTCGGTGAACCGGTTGCCACGGATGTTGCGTGAGGTCAGGACCTGCCGGCGCAGGAAGTCGATCTTGTCTTCCTTGGCGAACATGGGCATGCCCTTGTGGTTGGGGGCGAACGAGCACCCCATGTACAGCCCGAACAGTCCTTGGTGCACGGCGAGGAAAACCACAGCCTGCAGGGGGGACAGGACCAGGAACAGCGCGGCGAGATAGCCGACGAGGTGGGCCGTCAGCAGTCCGGCCTCGGCCAGTTTGGTCGACCGGGAGGTCGTGGTGCCGGTGCGCTCCAGCAATGCCCGTACGCCGGCGACGTGCAGGGCGAGCCCTTCCAGGAGCAGCATCGGGAAGAACAGCCAGGCCTGGTGGCGGGCCAGCCAGGCGTACGCCCCGCTCCGGACCCGGGCCTGGTCCTCGGTGAACGCGATCGCGCCGTCGGCGATGTCGGGGTCGCGGTCGACGTGGTTGGGGTGGGAGTGGTGCCGGTTGTGCTTGGAGATCCACCAGCCGTAGCTCAGCCCGATCAGCAGGTCGGCGTGCACGCGGCCGAGCAGGTTGTTGACACGCTTGGAGGCGGCGATCTGGTGGTGCCCGGCGTCGTGCCCGATGAACCCCGTCTGGGTGAACATCACCGCGAGGAAGGCGGCGGTCACCAGCTGCCACCACGACTGCCCGATCAGGGCGAACGCGGTCCATCCGGCGGCCAGCAGGAGCAGGTTCCCCCCGACCTTGACGGAGTAGTAGACCGGGCGCCGCTTCAGCAGCCCGCTCTTCTTCACCTCGCGGGACAGCGCGGCGTACTCACTGCCCCGGCTGTCGGGCCGGCGTGTGGTCGTCCCGGCCGGATCCGCCGGACCCGGACCAGTACCCCGGTCGATGATGTCAGTCGTCACGTGTCTCCTTCGAGACGGCGAGAAGTCGGACGACGCGCGCTCGCGTGATCCGGGCTGCTGGTCGCCAGCCGTCGAAGACAACCCACGAAAACGACGAGCACCCGCTGTCAGAGCTTCGCGGGCGCTCCACGGTCGAAAACTTCAACCACAACCATCGGCTTCAACGGGCGGGGCGCGGGGAAGGTTCCCGGTCGGCGGGGCGTGTCCCGCAGGGGAGCGCGCGGACACCACCCTGTGGGGCCCGCACCAGGACCGGCACGATACCGGCGCTTCACAGGACGACCTGGACCTGAGCGGGCCGGGGACACAGCGTGACCGGTCTTGAGCCGACCGTGCTCCCGGGCGTGGCGGTGCTGCTGGTCAACACCCTCGGGGACCGCTTCCGGACCGCCCCGCCCGCCGTGCCGCTCGTCCTCGGCGCACCGCTCGGTTTTCGCGCACCCTGCTCCGCCCGCGCGACGAGGACGAGATCGACGGCGCCCTGCCGCGCCCCGTACGGCGGCAGCTCGACGTCGGGGAGGTACGGCCGTCCCGGCACCGTGCGGCGGAGCAGAGCGTGGGCAGCGGCCCTACCGGACGAGCTCCCAGTCCTGCGAGCCGTCCTGAGCCGCGGTCTGCAGGGTCAGCGGCGCCCCGGCGGACGCGCCGGTCAGGTACAGGCCGGTGTTCTTGACCGCCTGCAGTCTGTAGAAGCCGTCGCTGGTCTTGACGAGATTCCAGCTGCCGGTGGCGCTGTTGTCGACCCACTGGCCGATCCGCTGGCCGGCCGTCGCGTTCCCGGTCCAGATGGCGGCGGCCCGGCCACCCGACTTGTTCAGCAGGGTCGTGCCGCCGTTCGGCTCGGTCACCACATGCCAGTACTGGGTGTCGTCGTTCGCCGCCGACCCGGGATCCTCCAGGACGACGTCGGGGACGTCCCCGTTGCCGATGTTCGCGTCGTTGGTCTTGTTCCCGGTGCCGATCACCTGGTCGGTCTTGCGGTTCACCAACTGGTAGTAGGCGCCGTCGGAATGGCCGAGGTCGACCTCGGCGTAGGCGAGCGTCGACGTGCCCTGGTTGTTGAGGATCGCGAGGCGTCCGGTGCCGTCGACGTACTGCAGGTTGCGGCTGTAGCCGGCCGGGGAGGTCGTCTGGTACTCCTTCCAGACCCCGTTGCCGCGTCCGCTCTCGTTGACCCAGACGTTGCCGCTGCCGGCCGCGTTGTACACCAGGCGCCCACCGGGAAGCCTGATGAGGACCGGACTGCCGCCGGTCGCGAGGGCGTGCGAGCCGGTGTCGACGGGCAGCGAGGTGACGCCGTCGCCGGTGGCGGAGCCAGTGTAGAACTTCAACGGGTCGGTGGCGATCCGGTACCTGGTGTTCGCTCCGCCGCCCCAGTACTCGTAGGTGAGGAGCCACTTGCCGTCCGTCATGCGGACGACGTTGGCCATGCCCGGACGGCCGCCGCCGATCTCCGTCTTGCCGCCTCCCATGTCCTGGGTCAGTCCGGCGATGTCGACGACCGGGGCGCTCCACGCCGTGCTGCGGCCGTCCCAGGTCTTGTGGACGAGGATCTGGCCGAGTGAGTCCTTCGCCGTGTCGTTCGCGGGGTCCAGGGTCGGGACGCCGGTCGTCGCGTCGAAGCCGGTGTAGTCGTTCTCGTCGGAGTAGTAGCAGACGAGCCGGCCCTTGTAGACCATCAGGTACGGCTCCCACAGCGGATCCGTCTGCTTGCCGGTGTTGGCGTTCGCGATGTTCTGGCCGGTCGCGCCCGCGCTGCCGCCCTGCCAGCCGCCGGTGGCGACGACGTTGACGACCTTCCACGTCGCGCCTTCGTCGGTGCTGGAGTACAGGGCGATCGCCAGGTCCTTGCGGTCCCCGTCGTTGGTCGGCGTCCAGTTCGGGTCGGCCGCCTTGTGTTCCTTGTAGTAGTAGTCGTCGCCGGACACGACACTCGCCAGCAGCAGCGTGCCCTGCTTCAGGTTCCCGACGTCCTGCGGAAGCGTGTAGAGGTAGGGGTTCGTCCAGTTGCTCGTGTACTTCGCGTACGCGGGGTCGCTGGAGAGGTACGCCGGAGCCTTCACCTCCGACAAAGGCTGCCACGTCGTTCCGTGGTCGTCGCTCTTGTAGACGGGGAGCGTCTGCTGGTCCGCGCTGCCCGTCGCCGGTACGACGGTGGACTTCTCGAACGACGCGACCAGCCGGCCGCTCGGCAGCTGCGACGACTTGGGGTAGATCGCGCAGTTGCCCCGCCCCTTCAGGCACGGATCGCTGCCGAGCTGGTAGAGGATCCCGCCCGTCGGGTTGTACGCCCGCGCGCCGGCCATGGGTATCGCCAGCATCGCGGATGCCGCGGCGAAGGTTCCCAGCGCCTGCACCAGTCTTCTTCTCTGCATAGCCCCTCCTCGGGGGACGACGACCACGGTGATGCCTGCAAGAGGTGGATCGAGGGGTGGATGAAGGTGGATCAGGAGGCGAACACGCGGACGTCCCAGGCGCCGAGATCCAGCGCCGCGCCCGCGGGGAGGGGCGTGCCGGCCAGGGCGTCGGTGAGGTCCACCGGAGCGGGGACGCTCGCCGGCTCCCAGCTCCAGTTGTGGACGATGTGGACGCGGCGTCCGTCGGGGGAGGTGCCGCTCGTGACGGTGACGGACGCCGGGAGGTCCCGCCAGGTGCTGCGGGAGGCCGGCGCCAGCCACGTGGCGAGTGCCTGGGCGAGGCCGTGGCCGGGGACGGTGCCGACGCAGGTGACGCGGCCCGCCCCGTGCCGGCGGGTGGTGACCGCGGGCCAGCGGCCGAAGTGCGGGTGGTCGTACGTGACCAGCACCTCGGCGTCGGTGACGGTCAGGCCGTCCGCCCAGCGCGTCGCCGTGGCGGCCTCGGGGAGGTCGAGCGGCCCGCCGGGCGTGGAGCGCACGGGGATGTCCGCCGCGAGGTTGCTGAATTCGTCGTACGTCACCCCCGCGGCGCCGGTCAGCCGCCCCGGGGCCGGTTCCTGCCGGGCCCTGGCCTCGTGGTCGGCGTAGCCGGTGCGCGGGCCGAGGACCAGGTGGCCGCCCGCCTCCGCGTAGGCCGCGAACCAGTCGAGCGTCGAGTCGGCGGCGAGGTACAACGCCGGGACGACGAGGGCGGGGTGGCGGCGGACGGCCTCCTCGGGCGTCAGGCCCTCGCGTTCCCCGCGCGGGTCGTGGAGCTGGCGGGCGTGGACGATGCGGACCTGGCGGTCGGCCTCGAACGCGCCGCGGTAGAAGGGGTCGAAGATGCGGTGGTAGGCCTCCGGGTCCGGAAGGCCGTCCGGTTTCGCCAGCGGCGGGTACTTCTGCATGAGCCACTTGCTCGGCGTCGAGTACACCATCGTGATGTCCGCGTCCGGTTCGAGCCCGGCGACGAGCTCCCCTGCCGCCTCGAACTCGGCGCCCAGACGGGCGAGTTCGGCGAAGGTGCGGCCGGGCCGGCCGGTGTGCGGCAGGATGCCGCCCCAGTAGGTCTCCGCACCGAAGTGCAGCGTGTGCCAGTGCCAGTACTCGATCATGCGGGCCCCGCGCCCGACGAGCGCCCAGGCGGCCTGCCGCCACTGCCCGTCGTAGGCGGGCCGGTTGTCCCACGGGAAGCCGATGGAGCCGGCGTTGGTCTCGGTGACCAGGAACGGCTCCTGGCGCGAGGAGAACATCCAGTCGGCGGTCTGGTACAGCGACCACACGCCGGTCGTCTTCCAGCTCTGCTCGTGGCCGTCGGGCGTGGGATCGGGCAGCAGAAGCCCGTCCTGCATGTCGTAGTAGGGGTTGCCGGAGGCGATGTCGAGCCGGTCGGTCAGCTCGTCGTCCTCCACCGCGGGGCGCTTGTAGGAGATGCAGGTGGTGACGAAGTGCTCGGGCCGGGCGTACTCGCGGACGATGTCGGCCTGCCAGCCGATGAACTCGGTGACCTGACGGGCCTGGAACTCCCGCCAGGCGACGTCGTACTGCGGCTGGGCGTTGCCGTCCGGGGTCCACAGGTCCGCCCATGTCGACAGCCGG
Organism: Streptomyces sp. NPDC050287; assembly: GCF_044459385.1. Classification (NCBI taxonomy): domain Bacteria; kingdom Bacillati; phylum Actinomycetota; class Actinomycetes; order Kitasatosporales; family Streptomycetaceae; genus Streptomyces; species Streptomyces sp. NPDC050287. The sequence goes on from NZ_JBITIY010000014.1 coordinate 210,708, forward strand.
TGCGACCAGTAGACCAGGCCCCACTCGCGGTTGAGGGTCTCGACGTCGCCGTACCTGGCCCGCAGGTGGTCGACGAAGCGCTGGAACACACCGTGGTTGTGGAGCAGTTCGTTGCCCGGTTCGTTGTCGACCTGGAAGCCGATGACGGCCGGGTGGTCGGCGTAGCGGGCGACGATCCTACGGATCACCCGCTCGGCGTGGAACCGGAACGCCGGGTGGGTGAAGTCCACCTCCTGACGGGCGCCCCAGCCGATGCGCTCACCGGTGCGCCGCTCGCCGGTGATCTCCGGGTACTGCCGGGCCAGCCACGGCGGCACGGCGTACGTCGGCGTGCCGAGGACGACGGAGATGCCCCGTTCGTGGGCGCCGTCCAGCACCGGCTGGAGCCAGTCCAGGTCGAAGCGCCCGTTCTCCGGCTCCCAGGTCGACCACACCGACTCGCCGACCCGGATGACGGTGAGATGCGCGTCGGCCATCAGGTCGAGGTCGGTCTTGAGGCGCTCGTCGGGGAGGTCGGTGCCGTAGGGGGGCCGGTATTCGTGGTAGTACGCGGCGCCGAAGAGGACGCGGGCAGGCAGAGCCGCCATGAAGGGAACCTCCGAAGACAGGGAGTGGAACGAGGGCTGCGTGGCCCTCACGAGGACTGCGCGCCCTACTGCTTGACGCCGCCCGTGGCCAGGCCGCTCTGCCAGTACCGCTGGAGCAGGAGGAAGGCCACGACGAGAGGCAGGATCGAGATCAGGGAACCGGTCACGACCAGCGCGAGCATGTCGCTGCTGGAACCGGCCCCGCCGTTCTGCGCCTGCGCGGCCCAGGACGACAGGCCGACCGTGATCGGGTACAGGTCCGGGTCGTTCAGCATGATCAGCGGCAGGAAGTAGTTGTTCCAGGTCGCCACGAGCGTGAACAGCAGGACCGTCACCAGGCCCGGGCCCAGCAGCCTGAGCGCGATCCGGAAGAAGATCCGGGGTTCGCCGGCACCGTCGATCCGGGCGGCCTCCAGGAGGCTGTCCGGGATGGCGTCCTGGGCGTAGATGCGCATGAGGTACAGGCCGAAGGGGTTGACCAGTGAGGGCAGGATGATCGCCCACGGGGTGTTGACCAGGCCCGCCTTGGCGAAGAGCAGGTAGGTCGGGATCGCCAGGGCGGTGGTCGGGACCATGACGGCGCCGAGCACCAGGTTGAAGGCGGCCCGGTCGCCGCGGAAGCGGAACTTGGCGAAGCCGTATCCGCCGGCGGCGGCGAGCAGCGCCGCACCGACCGCGCTGACGCCCGCGTACAACACCGTGTTGAGCAGCCAGTGCACGAAGACCCCGTCGTCCTGGGTGAAGGTCTTCTCGACGTTCGTCAGCAACTGCGGGGCGTGCGAGAACCACAGGCCGAAGCTGTTGAACAGGTCCTGGGCGCTCTTGGTCGAGGCGATCAGCAGCCAGAACAGGGGGAGGAGGAAGTACGCCAGGACGGCCAGCATGGCGATCGTCAGCGGGGTGCTGCGGCGGGCCCGGTGCCGTTTCGCGGGAGCGGCGTGCACCCGTTCCGTCGCCTTGGGCGCGACCGGGGCCGGAGGGGTGGTCGTGGTCACGGGGTCCTCCTGCGGTTCGCGGTGAGCAGGACGGCGTAGGAGGCGATCACGATGACGAGGCCGAGGAGGAAGGACACCGTGGCCGCGTAGTTGACCTGCTGGCCGGTGAAGGCGAGGGAGTAGGCGTAGAGGTTGGCGGTGTAGGAGCTGCTGATGACATCCGGGGCGATCTTCATCAGCAGGCTCGGCTCGTTGAACAGCTGGAAGCTGCCGATCACCGAGAACAGCAGGGTGAGCAGGAGTGCCGGGCGCAGTGCCGGCAGCTTGACGGACCAGGCGATACGCCAGGCACCGGCCCCGTCCATCGAGGCCGCCTCGTACAGCTCGTGGGGGATCGTCCGCAGGGCGGCGTACAGGATGATCATGTTGTAGCCGACGAACTCCCAGGTCACGATGTTCGCCAGGCTGCCGAGCATCCAGCTGTCGCTGAGGAAGTCCGGGACCGGCAGGCTCAGCTTCCGGCTCAGCTGGGCGAACGGGCCGAAGTCCGGTCCGTACAGGTAGCCCCACATCAGGGTCGCGACCACGCTCGGGACGGCGTACGGGACGAAGATGCCCAGCCGGATCACTCGCGCGAGCCGCAGCAGACCGCTGTCGAGCGCGAGGGCGAACAGCAGCGCCAGCAGCAGCATCAACGGAACCTGGATCACGAAGAACAGCGCGACGCGTCCGACGCCGTGCAGGAACTGGGAGTCACCCAGAGCCTGGACGTAGTTGTCGAGGCCGACGAAGGCGGTGCCGCCGACCAAGCGCTCCTGGAACAGACTGAGGTAGCCGGCGTAACCGAGGGGGGCGAGGAACAGCAGCAGGAACAGCACCATGAACGGGGCGACGAACAGGGGCCCTGCCGAACGGCGCCGCCCCCTGGCGGGGGCCGCGGTGGTGGCGGTCGTCATCTCAGCTCCCCTTGACGGTGAAGCCCTGGTTCTTGGCGTAGGTGGTCAGCCGTGTCTGCCAGGTGCCGAGCGCGCGGACGGTGTCGGTCTTGTCGGCGAGGGACTTGCCGACTGTCTCGGTCCAGTCGGTCGCGGCCTGGTCGAGGAAGGGCGGCCACTGGAAGTGGGCGTTGACCGTGGAGCTGATGTCGGCGAAGACCTGGTTGACCTTCTGGCCGCCGTAGAAGGAGGGCGCGTCCCCGACGAAGTCGGCGTCCGTGAGCAGTGCCTTGGTCGCCGGGAAGAAGAACTGCTCGGTGGCGAACATCTTCGCGCTGGCCGGGTCGCTGTTGAGGAACTGCGCGAACTGGGCCGCGGCGATGGGGTTCTTGGTCGAGCGGATGACCGCGGTGGTCGAGCCGCCCCAGTTTCCCGAGCTGGGCTTGGCCGCGTCCCACTGCGGCAGCGGGGCCGCGCGCCACTTGCCCGCGGTGGCCTTGGCCGAGCCGGAGAGGAAGACGGGCCCCCAGGCGGCGGTGATCCAGGTGGCGTACTTGCCCTTGTTGAGCGCGGCGTACCAGGCGTCGGTGAAGTCCGGCTCGACGCCGATGACGCCCTCTTTCGCGAGCCCGCCCCAGTAGTCGCCGAGCTTCCTGGAGACGGCGTCGTCGACACTGATGGCGATGTCGCTCTTGCCGGAGGTGACGTACGGCTTGGCGCCCGCCTGCCACAACAGGCCGTGCCAGGCGGCGACTTGGTTCGCCGCGAGGTTGGTGAGACAGACGTCGGGGTCGGCCTTGTGCAGCTTGCGGGCCGCGGCGGCGAACTCGTCCCATGTCTTGGGCACGTCGATGCCGTGCTTGTCGAAGATGTCCTGCCGGTACAGCATGCCCATCGGCCCGGTGTCCTGGGGGATCGCCCAGACTTCGCCGTCGCTGCCGCTGACCTGACCCCAGGTCCAGTCGACGAACTGGCCCTTGAGCGCGGATGCGCCGTAGGGGCGCAGGTCCAGCAGGCTGTTGGTGATCGTGAAGGTCGGGATGGCCTGGTACTCGATCTGCACCATGTCCGGAGCACCGCTGCCCGCCTTCAGCGCGGTGCGCAGCTTGGTGTACTGCGGGGTGCCCTGGCCTGCGTTGACGACCTTGATCTCGATCGCCGGGTACTTCTTCTCGAAGAGTGCGACCTCCTTGTCGATGTTCGGGACCCAGGTCCAGAACGTCAGCTGGGTCGGCGTCTTCATCGCCTTGTCGATGTCGGACTGGCTGACCGGCTTGGCGGCGGCGGAGGAACCACCGGAGTCACCGCCGCCGCACGCCGTGAGAGCCGTGCCCAGGGACAGGGCACCCGTCGCGGTGAGGAACAGCCGACGGCTCATCGGGGAGGGGAGGGGCAGGGACGTGGATGTGAATGTGGATGTTGACCTGAATGTGCGCATGGTGGACTCCCGCCGGTGGCGAAGATGAGGGCACGCCTGGCGCGGGCACGCGCATAGGCATGGTGGAAAGACACGGAGGTGACGACCGAGGGCGTGAAGCCGATGTGGTCGGACGGTCCGGGGAGGGTGTTCGAAGAGAGCGTGTTCGAAGGGGGACCGCATACGTGGATCAGAGCCTGCTGTGCCCGCTCTGTCTATGGTGTCTGCTGTGTCTGCTGTGTGCAGGGGTGGCCCTGCGACGCCCGTTCTGCCGAGGCGTCCGCAAGGGCGTGGGCGTGACCGGTGAAGCTGCTCGTTCCGGGATCACGCGCAGGCCGTGAGTTCGTGAGGTACGGGCCGACCGTTGTGGTTCAACCGTGAGTGGACTGGCCTCCGTTCGGCGGCGACGGACGGTGCGTGCCTCCACGCGGACGGGAGGCGGTACGCCGCCCGCGGGCCGGGGTCGTCCGGCTCGGCGGAGGCGCGGTGGACGTGCGGACGATGAGGTCGACCGGTGGGTCGCTCACCGGCAGCGGCTCCACGTCCGGGTTCTCGATGGTGTGCACCAGACGCTTGAGTCCCTCCTGCGCCACGGCGTCGAACGGCTGCCGCACCGTGGTCAGCGGAGGTGTCACATAGGCGGCGACCGGGATGTCGTCGAAGCCGACGACGCTGACGTCCTCCGGCACGCGCCGGCCGGCCTCCGCCAATGCGCGGATCAGGCCGATCGCCATGTCGTCATTGGCGGCGAAGACGGCGGTGACGTCACCGTTCTCCGCGAGTGAGCGCCCCGCCCGGTAGCCGGACCCCGCCGACCAGTCGCCCTCGGCGACCGGAGGGATCTCCCTGCCATGGTCGGTCAGCGTCGCTCGCCACCCTTCCAGACGGTCCCGGGCGGCGTACCACCGCTGCGGTCCGGCCAGGTGATGGACCGTCACATGCCCCAGGGTCAGCAGATGTTCGGTGGCCGTGCGGGCCATCAGGTCGGCACCGTCCCCCGCGGTCAGCACCGTGGGAGCGGTGACGGGTGAGGGCGCGCCGAGGACGAGGACCGGTACGTCGACGTGGAGGGACGGCTGTCCGTCGACCCCTTCCTCGTCGATCGGTTCGGAGATGACGATGCCGTCCACGCCCTGATCGAGGAGCGAGTCCACGGCACCGGCGAGGCCCGCCGGGTCGCCTTCCATCGTGTTGACCACGCGCAGCGCGTATCCCGTGTCCCGGACGACCCGCTCCACCCCCATGAGCAACGAGGCGGGTCCGTACAGGGCGGTGCCGAGCGTGACGACGCCGATCGAGCGGGTCCGCCCGGAGGCCAGTGCCCGAGCGGCGTTGTTCAGCCGGTAACCGAGCTGTTCCGCGGCTTCCAGCACCCGCCGGCGCACGTCGGCGGAGACGTACGGCTCGTCGTTGAAGACACGCGACACCGTCTTCTGCGACACCCCGGCCAGGCGGGCCACGTCCACGCTGCGGGGCGTGGCTGAGCCACGGCCCCGTCCTGTCTCTCGCGTCATGGTGCCTCCGGATCGCCGCGCGGTAGAGCCTGATGATGCCAGACTCCTGCTGGCTGACTGCGCAGTCATGTCTACGCAGTCATAAGGCGCCCGTCAAGAGTCCGGAACACATCCGTAACCGGAAGGCGGGGGAGCGATGACAGAGGAGCGATGACAGAGGACCGATGACGGGAGGAGCCATGACGGGAGGAGCGATGACGGGAGGACCGATGACGGGAGGACCGATGACAGGAGGAACGACGAGGTCGTCGACGATCTCCGTCGCCGGGCCCATGCCCCGGCGGCCCTGCGCCGTGTCGCTCAGGAGGGCGACTCCTGGGGTGTGGGCCGGTCGGCGGCCTGCTGGAAGGTCCGCGTGATCTGGCGCAGACGGAGCTCCTCCAGCGTGTCCAGCTGCCGCTGGGCGCGTTCGAGGAGGGAGTCGAGGTGTCCGGGATCGAGGCGCGGGTCGGCGCCCGTCAGCCGGCGCAGGGTCCGCCAGCCGGCGGCCTTGCCCTCCACGCCAAGACGCAGCAGCTCCAGCTCCAGCATGGGGGAGAGAGGTGAGCGGCGGACGAGCCGGCCGTTGGCCTTGAGCCGGCCCGCCTTCTCGGCCAGACGGCCTGCGACGATCTTGTACCGGCGCACGGGCACGTCCAACGACCGCATGATCGTCAGCAGGCTCGCGCGGTCCTCGGCGATCTCGTCGGCGAACGGCCGCACGGCGTCGGCGAGCGCCGGGTCCCGCTCCGCCTCCGCCTCGGCCAGCAGCCTTGCCCGGTCCACGGCGAGCGTGGCTCCGGCGAGGTGATCGTTGAGGTAGATGCCGAGCAGGTCCGCGTCGGTCCGGTTCGGGCGATCGTGCATCGGGCAGCTCCCTTCCGGGGGCCGGGGGCCGGGGGCCGGGGGCCGGGGCCGGGGGCCGAGGACCGTGTCCGTGTCCGGCCGACTACGTGTGAGTGGGGTGGGACGCGGTGTCGAGTACCCCTGAGGGGACTGCCACACCCCGCGACGCGGTGGGCTGGGATGCGCCTGGTCCCCCTCCTGCTCCTGGCCCCCCTCCTGCTCCCGCTCCCGCGCCAGGTCCCGGTCCGGGCGCGGGGCCCGACCCCGGCCCTGATCGTCAGTGCTCGGAGCTCGTGTAGTCCTCGCCCGCCTCCAGCAGCGTGGCCGCCGCGCCCACGATGCGTGGGTCTGGGCTGCCGACGACCGCCTCGTCCTTGTCCGTGTAGTCGAAGCGGGCCAGGACGCTGCGCATGGCCTCCACCCGGGCCCGCTTCTTGTCGTTGCTCTTGACCACGGTCCACGGTGCCTGCTCGGTGTCCGTCTCGCGGAACATGGCGACCTTGGCCGCGGTGTAGTCGTCCCAGCGGTCCAGCGACGCCAGGTCCATGGGACTGAGCTTCCACTGCCGTACGGGATCGACCTGGCGGATCGTGAACCGGGTGCGCTGCTCGCTCTGTGAGACGGAGAACCAGAACTTGATCAGGTCGACGCCGTCGTCGACCAGCATCCGCTCGAAGGCGGGCGCCTGCCGCATGAAACGGCGGTACTCGTCGTCCGTGCAGAAGCCCATCACCCGTTCCACACCGGCCCGGTTGTACCAGGACCGGTCGAACAGCACGATCTCGCCCGCGGTCGGCAGATGTTCGACGTACCGCTGGAAGTACCACTGCCCGCGTTCCCGTTCGGTCGGCTTCTCCAGCGCGACCACGCGGGCGCCGCGCGGGTTGAGGTGCTCGGTGAACCGCTTGATGGTGCCGCCCTTGCCGGCCGCGTCCCGTCCCTCGAAGACGATGACGAGCCGCCGGCCGGTCTCCTTGATCCAGCTCTGCAGCTTCAGCAACTCGATCTGCTGGAGCCGCTTGTGGAGGTCGTACTCCTTGCGCTCCATGCGCTCGTCGTACGGGTAGTTCTCCCGCCAGGTGTCGATGGGAGTGCCGTCCGGCCGGATCAGCACCGGATCGTCGTGATCGGTGTAGTCGACCCGCAGCTCTGACATCAGTTCCGTCGTCTCGCCCTCGTGCGCCATTCCCCGATGGAAGCAAGGAAGCCCGTACTCCGGGCCAACACCAGGCAAAGCCCGTGTGCGGAGGGCGCCTCCAGGACCGGGCCGACCCTTCGGCGACGTGGCAGCGGGCGCGGTCCCGGCCGAGAAACGGCTCGACGCCCTGACGAACACAGCCGGGTGTGCTGACCGGACAGGTTGGTGACGCGGCTGGCTCGGGTGTGACCGGGAGGGACGGGTGCCGCTCAACCACCACGGGCCGAGCGTGCATTCGGTGTCGTAGGGCGCGGCACGTCCGGGCAGACAACCTCTGCGTCCTTACTTTCCGACGGACGCAAGGGGGAGAGTGGCATGGTGGGCGGCGGTCGGCAACGGGCGACGGAGGTACGACTGGCCGGGCGGCGGCCGGGACCCGGCCGGATCCGGGTCCGGGCCCGGCCTCGAAGGCCGGCAGGGCCCCCTCGGTGGTGGCGTCGCATCGACTGGGGCAGGGCCGGCACCATCACCGCGGTCGTCGCCGCTCTCGCGGGACTGCTGCTCACGGGCGTGTCCACGCTCTACGACGCGCTCGTCTCGCAGGGCGAGCTGCAGCAGGCGCACCGGGCGGCCGATCAGGAGGCCCGTGCCCAGGCCCTGCGCGTGTCCTACTGGACGGAATACCCGACCCCGTTCGTCAAACGCTTGCACGTCATCAACAGTTCGCCCGATCCGGTGTCGGAAGCCGATCTGCTCCTGTCGCCCGAAGAAGCGGGGCCGGATCATGTGCTCCAGCTCCCGGTCCTGGCGCCGTGCTCCGAAACGGTCGTGAAGGAAACGGCGTGGGCCGGACAGGAGGGGCAGGGACCGCCGTACGCACCGGGCGACCGGCCACCCGGCGTCGTCCGCTGGATGGTGTTCCGCGACCGGGACGGTGTCATCTGGAAGCGGGACGGCGACGGACTCTCCCGCTTGTCGGACGACTGGACCGTGATGAGCGTGGGCGCTGACGACTCCCTCTTGAACATCACGCCTGTCACCGAGGGCGATCCCAGTGTCCTGCCGGTGAAACAGGCCCCGTCGTGCGGGAACGGCTGACGCCCTCGCATCCTGTGCGGCGACGGGCGGTGACATCGCCGGCCGAACTGTCGCTCGTGGGTGAATGCCACGGTGGTCATGGTGCGTTCTCTGTGCTGCCGTGACTCACGGGCGAGTCGGCATCGGCCGACCGCGGCGGTCGCCGGCGCGGTGCCTCTGCCTCGATGACCGCCGGGCGGGCGATCCGTACGGTCTCCACGCCCGAACCGGGCAACCCCCACCGCGCCGGCAGCAACCAGAGGGGTGAAATCCCGTATCCCACAAAGGGAGTTCACTCATGCGCACTCATCTCGTGGATGCTCCGCGACTTCTGCGCCACTCAAGAGCCGATACGGTCTGTGACCTCCCGTCGGGTCAACAGCCTCTGCCCTCTCGTCAGTCAACGGCCGTGCCCGCTCGTCAGGTCAACGGCCTTGACCTCTCGTCGAGTCGACGGCCTCTGGCCTCTCATTGAGCCAGGCGGCCGCACCATCGTAGGAGCGGACGGCGACCGGTCGGTGCTGTCCGGCTAGCCGACCAGGGCCTGGGTGCCCAGTACGGCGAGCAGTTCCAGCCGCTCGGCGTCCTCGGTGCCCGGCTCGGCCGTGTAGACGAGAAGGTGCAGGTCGCTGCCGGACACGCGGAGCACGTCGCAGTCCAGCGTCAGCGTGCCCACGTGCGGGTGCTCGATCGTCTTGCGGGAGGACTCGAGGCGGCCGACGACGCCCGCGTCCCACAGTTCGGCGAACCGCTCGCTGGAGGAACGCAACTCCGTGACGAGCCGCCGTAGTTGACGGTCGGCGGGATATCGGGCGGCGGTGGCACGCAGTTCCGCGACCATGCCGGTCTCGAAGTCCCGCCGCTCCTGTGGTGTGTGCCGGACACGGGTCGGCGCGCCCGTGAAGTTGCGCCACACGCCGTTGCGTTCGAAGCCGTGCCAGCCGGACGGATCGCCCATCAACGCCGCGTACATCGGGTTGGCCAGCAGCAGCGTCATGGCCGCGTCGGAGACCCCGACGGGCGTGTCGACCAGCCGGTCCAGCAGCCGTTGGAGGCTTGGTGTGAGATACGCGGGCACGGTTTCCGGACCCGGCGGGACCAGCCCGGCCAGCCGGAACAGGTGGGCGCGCTCGTCCCCCGACAGCCGCAGCGCCCGGCCCAGCGCCTCGACGACCTGCCCGGACGGGTTCGCCGCCCGGCCCTGTTCGAGGCGGGTGACGTAGTCGACGGAGATCCCGGCCAGCAGGGCCAGTTCCTCGCGCCGCAGCCCGGCCGCGCGCCGGTGGCCGCCGGTGGGCAGCCCGGCCGTCCCGGGGGAGACGCGGTCGCGCCAGCGCCGCAGCGCCTGTCCGAGTTCCGTCGTCGTCATGGCTCCCAGTGAACACCGTCCGCCGGGCAGCTGCCTGGTATCCGCAGTCCCAGGAAGAAGGGTCATCTGGCTGACCGGCCCGGCGCGCCGGAGGGTAGGGGCATGACGACAACACTGATCACCGGAGCCAACAAGGGCCTCGGCTTCGAGACCGCCCGACGCCTCGTCGCGGCGGGCCACACCGTCTACGTCGGCAGCCGCGACGCCGAACGCGGACGCCGGGCCGCCGAACAGCTCGGCGCCCGCTTGGTCCTCCTCGACGTCACCGACGACGCCTCCGTCGAAGCCGCGGCGAGGACGATCGAGGCCGAGGGCGGACTCGACGTCCTGGTCAACAACGCCGGAATCGAGGCGAGGGGAGAAGGCAACACCGTGGTCGGCGCCGCGGACGTGACCGCCGACCAGATGCGGACGGTGTTCGACACGAACGTCTTCGGCCTGGTCCGCGTCACCCACGCGTTCCTGCCGCTGCTGGGTCGCTCGGCCGCGCCGGTCGTGGTCAACGTCAGCAGCGGCCTCGCCTCGCTGACCGCGCTCAGCGATCCGTCCCACCCGGCACACTTCTACCCGGGCGTCGCCTACCCGGCGTCGAAGACGGCGGTCAACGCGATCACGGTGCAGTACGCGAAGGCGTTCCCCGGTATGCGGATCAACGCCGTGGAACCCGGCTACACCGCGACGGACCTCAACGGCAACACGGGCACACAGACCGTCGAGGAGGGCGCCGAGATCATCGTCCGGATGGCCCAGGTGGGCCCCGACGGACCGACCGGCGCCTACTTCGACGCCGAGGGCCCGCTGGCCTGGTAGGGAACGCCGGCCTGGCAGGCGATCTCGGCGGCAGTGTCCGGCGGAGCCGGCCGGCGGAAGCGCTCAGATCACCCCGTCGGCGCGCAGCGCCTCGATGTCGGCGCGGCCGAGTTCCGTGAGGATCGCCTCCGTGTGCTCGCCCACCCCCGGTACCGGATCCATGCGCGCGGGCAGACCCGCCAGGTCCGCCGGCGGAAGCAGCGCCTCGACCCGGGCGCCGCCGGGCACGCCGACCTCGCGCCAGCGGTCGCGGGCGGCCAGCACCGGGTGGTCGAGGAACGCGGCGACGTCGTTGACGCCGGCGCACGCGATGCCGATGTCCTCCAGCTCCTTGAGGATCTTCTCGGCGTCGGAGCGGGCGACACGCTCGGCGACGACGGCGTTGAGTTCCTCCCGGTGGGCGACCCGGTCGGACCCGGTGACGAAGCGCGGGTCGTCGGCGAGCTCGGGCCGGCCGAGGAACCGAGCACACAGGGCGGCCCACTCGCGCTCGTTCTGGATCGAGAACAGCACGTCCTTGCCGTCGGCGGCCGTGAAGGCGCCGTACGGCGCGATGGTGGCGTGCTGGGTTCCCAGGCGCGGGGGCTGGGTGCCGCCGTAGCGGGTGTAGTAGGCGGGCTGGCCCATCCACTCCGCCAGCGCCTCGAACAGGGAGACCTCCACGGGGTGCGCCGTGCCGGTGGTGGCACGCGTGTACAGGGCCGTGAGGATGCCGCTGTAGGCGTACATCCCGGCGGCGATGTCGGCGACGGAGATCCCGGTCCGGGCGGTCTCCTCGGCCGTTCCGGTGAGCGACACCAGCCCGGTCTGGCACTGCACCAGCAGGTCGTACGCCTTGCGGTCGGCCCAGGGGCCCGACGTGCCGTATCCGGAGATCGTGCATGGGATGAGCCGGGGGTGACCCTTGCCGAGAGCCTCCACGCCGAGACCGAGGCGGTCGGCGGCGCCCGGGGCCAGGTTCTGTACGAACACGTCGGCGCTGTCGAGGAGTTGGTGCAGGATCTCGCGGGCCCGGGGGTCCTTCAGGTCCAGGGTGAGGGATTCCTTGGAGCGGTTGAGCCAGACGAAATAGCTGGAGTGGCCGTGCACCGTCGTGTCGTAGCGGCGCGCGAAGTCGCCGTCGCCGGGCCGCTCCACCTTGATCACCCGGGCGCCGAGGTCGGCGAGCTGACGGGTGGCGTAGGGGGCGGCCACGGCCTGTTCCAGGCTGACCACCGTGATCCCGGTCAGGGGGCGGTGCTGCGGGAGGCTCATGGGGCCCATTTGTACGGGCGCCTGCAAGGGCTGTCAACGGGATGCCGACGGTGGGCATCCCCGCTGACCTGTGCTTTTTCTTGGCCCGTCAGCCCGTCAGCCCGTCAGCCCGTCAGCCCGTCAGCCCGTCAGCCCGTCAGCCCGTCAGCCCGTAAGGCCGTCAGCCCGTAAGGCCCGTCATGCAGCCGGAGCGACCCGTAGGTCGGCCTCAGGCCGGGGCGCCGAGTGTCTCCACCGCACGGACAAGGGGAGCCAGTTCGGGGTTCTCGGCGGCTTGGTCGAGGGCCTCGCGCAGGGCGGCCTCGTTCGTGGGGCGCGCCTCTTCCAGCAGGGTGCGGCCCGAGTCGGTGACGTCCGTGTAGATGCCGCGACGGTCGGTGGGGCACAGGTAGCGGGAGAGCAGCCCGCGATCCTCCAGCCGGGTCACCAGGCGGGTGGTGGCGCTCTGGCTCAGGACCACCGCGTCGGCGACCTGCTTCATCTGGAGATGGCCGCCAACTCCGTCGTGCTGGCGGCCGAGCACGTCGAGCAGGGAGTACTCGCGCACGCTCAGGTCATGCTTCGCCTGCAGAGCCCGCTCGATGTGGGCCTCGATCCTGCCGTGCAGCAGCGAAAGGGCGCACCAGCCCTGGGCGAGGGCGGTGAGTGCGGGGTCTGTGGCGGTCATGGGGGTTGCTCCTCCGTCCCGAGGTGACTGACGTCCAGGATATGGCATCAGTGAAATTTCCGGCGCGTGCTCTTATGAGGCGTGTGCAATTAAATGCTGTGGTCGGCAGCTGGTCGGCAGCTGGTCCGCGGCTGGTCGGCCGCGAGCTGGGCGCCGGTCCGCTGTGAGTCGGGTGGACGGTCGGCTGCGAGCCGGGCACGGCGGGTACGGCGGGTACGGCGGGTACGGAGAGCGAGACGCTTTCCGGTGACCTCCGGGACGGGTCACGGCCGCGCCAGGGCCCGCATGGTCAGGGCCACTTGCAGCCTGAGCCGGCCCTGAGGCGTGCGCACCGGCCAGCCGAGCAGGTGCTCGGCGTGGGCCAGACGGTCCTGGAGCGTGGAGTGGTGGACGTTGGCCTCCGCGGCGGCCGCCCGCAGGCTCGCCGTCGAGGCGACCGCGTACAGGGTGGAGAGCAGCCAGGGCGTGGCCGCGGCGGCCGTCTCCAGGTCGCGGACGTCCGGCGGCGGCTCGGCGCCCGGTACGACGAGGTCCGCCAGCAGGGCGACGCCGCCGAGTTCGTCGGCGTACACCACCCGCTGACCGGGGTCCTGCGCGGTGCCGTCCGCCGTGAACCGCAGGGCGGTGCGGGCCTCGGTCCAGGACCGGGGCAGGTCGAGCACCGGGACGGCGGGGCCTACGCCGAGGCGTCCTTCGGGCAGTTCGGCGGCCGGGTGCGCGGCGATGATCCGGGGGCGGCCGTCGCGCGAGGCCAGCGCGCGTGCCCGCGCCGCGGGGTCCAGGCCCAGTCCACGCGCCGCGTGCAGACGGACCTGGTCCGGGGCGGTGGCGTCGAGGACCGTCTCGACCAGCGCGGGGTCGTTGACGGGGGCCCGGCCCCGGGTGCGGTCCAGGACGAGACGTACGGCGCCGGCCGCCCGTTCCAGGATCACCGCGTCGACCACGCTCGGCCCGGCCTCCGTCCGCTCCAGCCACAGGGCGGCCGCTCTGCCCGGGGTCAGCGCGGCGGACGGCCAGGCGGGATCGGGCGGGAGATCCGTGTCCCGGCGCGTGCCGTCGGCTTCGACCCGGACCTGCACCCGCCGCTCGGCGTCCGCCAGCCGTGCGGGCACCCCGGCCAGCACCGCGGCCCCGCGCACCAGCGCCTCCAGCCCCGCCCGGGACTCGGACAGCCGGTCGAAGTAGGCGATGACCTGCACCGCGGCCCCGGCGTCCGGATCCAGCGCGGTCAGCCGCCCGGCCAGCTCTTTCATATGCCCATGGTGCGGCATGGGGTCACGTTCCGTGCAGCCTTGCGGGGGATTGGTTCCGCGGGGTGGGGGCGGGCGCCGCCCCCACCGAACAGCCCCTCCTCCAGACCGTCAGCCCCTCGACCGCCCAGCCCCGATCAGCTGTCCCCGCTGCTCCCGCCGCCCTTTCCGCCGCCCGTCCCCGCCGCCCCTCTTCACTGGCCCAACAACCTCCGCAGCCACGTCAGATGAGCCGCTCGGGCCGCCTGGGAGAGGGCTGCCTGGGGAGCGAAGCCGTCGAAGCCATGGAAGCCGCCGGGCCAGACATGGAGCTCGGCCACTCCGCCCGCCTGCCAGATGCGGGAGGCGTAGGCGACGACCTCGTCCCGGAAGGTTTCCGCGGAGCCCACGTCGAGGAAGGCCGGGGGAAGACCGGACAGATCCTCCGCGCGGGCCGGTGCCGCGTACGCGGGTACGTCGGGGCCGCCGCGCAGCTCACCCAGCAGCGCCCCCCAGCCGGTCTCGTTCGCGGTGCGGTCCCAGACTCCGAGGCCCGCCATCTGGTGGGAGGACGGGGTGTCGTTGCGGTCGTCGAGCATCGGGCAGAGCAGCATCTGGCCGATCGGCCGCGGACCCTTGCGATCCCGGGTGAGCAGGGCCAGCGCCGCGCTCAGGCCCCCGCCCGCGCTGGCCCCCGCGATCACGATCCGCTCCGGGTCGCCGCCGATCTCGGCAGCGTGTTCCGCCGTCCATACGAGGCCGGCGTAGACGTCCTCGACCGGTGCCGGATGCGGGTGCTCGGGCGCCAGCCGGTACTCGACGGACACCACGACCGCGCCCAGTTCCCTCGCCCAGGTCAGCGGCCCGTCCACGCCCACCCGGTTGGTGCCGAGGATCATGCCGCCGCCGTGCACGTGGTACACGACCGGCAGCGGGCCCGCGATCGCGGGAGCGGCGGGGCGGCAGATCAGCAGCGAGATGTCGGGGGCGTTCTCGGGCCCCGGCACCGTACGGTCCTCGACTTCGAAGAATCCGTCCATGGTCAGGTCCAGGTCGGCCAGCATCTCGATCCCCGCACCCTGGCGCACGGTGTCGATCTCGTCCGGGGTGAGACCGGGCGACACGACGTCCTTGATGAGTTCGAGGGCGGCGGCCAGCTCGGGGTCGAACGGGGGCGGAACATGACTCATGGCTTCTCCTCACACGAAGTGCGGCGGCTCTTGGCGCAATGGTTCGCACACCGGATGCCGTCCGGGGCGCCGCCGTCCGGCGGAACCTCCCCGCCGTCTGGCGGGTGGCCTCCCGGCTTCCGGCCACCCACCTACGTGACCTGCTCTTCTTTGCCCGGACACGGGTTCTTCCCCACCTGCTGTCGGTGGGAAGGCATCGGACACGCTGACGACGCTGTCGATGCCCCCCACGCACCAGGAGTATCAGTGAACGCTCGTCCTCGCGGTCACCACGATCACCAGCCTCAGGGCCGCGAAGAAACAGGAGACAGCCGAAGTGGAGCGGGAAGAGGCGGAACGGGTGGTCTGAGGAGCGGTCAGCCGGTGGGCCCCTTGACTTCGAGGACGCTCCAAGTCGTAGCGTCACCGGAGTCGGCGGAGGTTCCGGTGAACGGAGACGGACATGCGAGTGGGCGTGCACATCAACCGCTTCGACCACGGCGGGGGCGGGCCCGCGCTCGGTGCCGAACTCGCTGCGGCGGGCGCCGCGGCCGAGGCGGCGGGCGTGAGCTGGCTGTCGGTCATGGACCACTACTTCCAGATGGAGTTCAACGGCGGCGCCGAGGCCCCGATGCTGGAGGCCTACACGACCCTGGGCTACCTCGCGGCCCACACCTCCACCGTCCGGCTCGGCGCCCTGGTGACCGGAGTGACCTATCGCCATCCCGGCCTCCTCGCCAAGATCGCCACTTCGCTGGACGTCCTGTCCGGCGGCAGGGCCACGCTCGGTATCGGGGCCGCCTGGTACGACCGTGAGCACCACGGTCTCGGCGTGCCGTTCCCGCCGCTCAAGGAGCGTTTCGAACGGCTGGAGGAGACCCTGCGGATCTGTCTCCAGATGTGGGACCCGGAGGCGAACGGCCCCTACGAGGGCGAGCACTACCGGCTCGCCGAGACGCTGTGCGTCCCCGCGCCGCTGAGCAGCCCGCACCCCGAGATCATGATCGGCGGCGGCGGAGAGCTGAAGACCCTCCGGCTCGTGGCCAGGTACGGCGACGCCTGCAACCTGTTCGCCACCTCCCCCGAGGAGGTCAAGCACAAGCTCGACGTGCTGCGCGGCCACTGCGAGCGCGAGAACCGCGACTACGACGAGATCCGCAAGACGGTCACCTACACCGGCGAGCCCGCCACCGAGGGCGACCTGGACGCCTTCACCAGGGACATGACGGGCTACACCGACCTGGGCATCGACACGGTGATTGTCGGTCCACGCGTCGGTGAACCGGCCGCGTGGATCGAGCGCTTCGTGGCTCCCGCGGTTCGGCGACTGGCCGCTCTGGACTGAGCGGCGGCCTCCGGTCGAGCGCAGCCCTGGGGCTGAGCGGCGGCCTCCGGTCGAGCGCTGCCCTGGGGCTGAGCGGCGGCCACTTGGGACTGAGCGTGCCGTTTCCGGTTACGCGCCGGTGGCCGAATGAGCGACCGCGGGCCGGCTGCGCGAGACCACTCGTGTGCCGCGGTCGTCGACGATCCGGACCTGCAACGAGCCGCAGCCGCAGCGCGTCCACACCGTGCGTCCGGCCGCGGTGCCGTGCCGGGACACCACCCGGAACGGCTCGGCGGCGTCGGGCCGGCCGCAGTGCGGGCAGACGGCGCCGGTCGTGCTGGTCATGGGCTTCTCCTTCGTACGGGGGACTGGTGGCCGTCGCGACACCACCAGCGTGCGCGGAAGGGTTCGTACACGTCCAGGTTGACTTTGTGGACGTCACCGTGAAGCGTCGGCTTCATGATTGACCTGCGCCGACTCCATGTCCTGCGCGCGGTGGCGCACTACGGCACGGTCACCGCCGCCGCCCGCGCCCTCCACTTCACCCCCTCCGCCGCCTCCCAGCAGATCCGGCAACTGGCCCGTGACCTGGATGTCGACCTCCTCGAACCACAAGGGCGCGGGGTACGGCTCACCCCGGCCGCCGAGAGTCTGCTCGCGCACGCCGACGCCATCCAGGCGCGCTGGGAACAGGCCGAACTCGATCTGCGCGCCGACCACGGCGAGCCCGCCGGGCCGTTGCGGGTGAGCGGGTTCCCGGTGGCCGTGTCGGTGCTGCTGGCGCCGATGGCGGTCCGGTTGCGCGAGCGTCATCCGCGGCTGGCCGTCCGTATCCAGGAGGCGGGCGTGCCGGGGAGCTTCGACCTGCTCTTCGAGGGGGAGACCGACCTCGCCATCGTCGAGGCGACCCCGCACAACCCACCGCTGAGCGACGCGCGCTTCGACCAACAGCCGCTGCTGGAGGACCCGTTCGACCTCGTCGTGCCCGATGACCATCCGCTGGCCGGGCGCGACCGTGTCGACCTCGCGGACGCGGCGCACGAGGCGTGGATCGCGCCGGTCCCGGAGAGTCCGTGCCGTCCGCATGTGATGTCGGCGTGCGGCGAGGCCGGGTTCAGCCCCGACGTGGTCCATCACGCGCTGGACTGGAACGTCACCGCGCATCTGGTCGCCCACCGGCTCGGCGTCGCGCTGGTCCCGCGGCTGGCCCAGCTGACCCCCCACCTGCCGATCGCCCGGGTGCGCTGCACGGGCAACCCGCACCGCACCCTGCTCACCTGCACCCGCCGCGGTGGCCGGACCCGTCCGGCGGTGCTGGCGGCACTGGAGGAACTGCGGGAACTGGCACCCACGGCGGCGTCCTGAGCCGCGCCCAGCGACGGCCGGGACCGAGGGTCCGAGCGACGGCCCGGAGCCGAGGGCCAGAGCGGGGGCCGGGACCGAAGCCCCGAGCGACGGCCCCGGACCCGAGGGTCCGAGCGGGGGCCCATAACCCGGCCCGAGCCGCGCGAACCGCGCCACCCCAACCGCGCGAAGGGGGCCGGAACCGCGCGAAGGGGACCGGAGCGGTGCGGCTCCGGCCCCCTTCGGGACCTGTGGTGGGTCAGCTGACCAGGCGTACGGTCAGACCGCGACGGAGTCGTCCGCGTGGCCGTGCAGACGGGCGACCACCTCGGACAGCTGGGCGGCGACCTCGGCGTCGTCGGCCGGGTGCGTCTCGGCGAACCGGACGACCGAGCCGGGGATCGACAGCTTGATGTCCTCGATCACACGGCCGCCGGCGATGCCCACGGCCTTGCGGGTCTCGTCCTGCGCCCACACGCCGCCGAACTGGCCGTAGGCGGTGCCGACCACGGCGACCGGCTTTCCGGCGAAGGCGCCGGCACCGAACGGGCGGGACAGCCAGTCGATGGCGTTCTTCAGGACGGCCGGGATGGTGCCGTTGTACTCGGGCGAGAAGAAGAGGAAGGCGTCGGCGGCCTGAGCGGCCTCGCGCAGCTTGGCGGCGGGGGCCGGCACGTTGCCCTCGACGTCGATGTCCTCGTTGTAGAAGGGAATGTCGGCGAGGCCCTCGAACAGCACCACGTCGGCGCCCTCGGGAGCGAGCTTGACGGCTGCCTCGGCGAGCTGGCGGTTGTGCGAACCGGCGCGAAGACTGCCGACGAGTGCGAGGATACGAACAGACATGCGGGACTCCAAGGGGCTGAAATACTGCCTTAACGATCCGGACCGGGGTCCGTTTAATGTTCTAGCATCCTAACCGGACCGCGGTCCAGTTTTCTTCCCGATGCTTTACGCTGGCTTCATGTCCGCGTTTCCGCCCCCGTTCGCCGAACCGCAGCTGCCGGCCGCGCTCGAGTTGCTTCAGCTGGGCAGCGCCGAGGACGAGCCGTGCCTGCGTGCCGACGCGGCCCGTAACCGGGCTCGCCTGCTGGAGGCCGCCGCACGGCTGGTGGCGGAGCACGGGGCGGCTGGGGTGACGATGGAGGCGGTGGCGGCCGCGGCGAACGTCGGCAAGGGCACGGTCTTCCGTCGCTTCGGTGACCGGACCGGTCTGTTGACGGCGCTGCTCGACCACTCCGAGAAGAAGTTCCAGGCCGCTTTCCTCAGTGGTCCGCCGCCGCTCGGGCCGGGTGCGCCGCCGGTGGAGCGCCTGCGTGCCTTCGGCCGGGCCATGCTGCGCCGCTCGGTCGACGAGCTGGACCTCCAGCTGGCGGCCGAGCCGAGCGCGGACCGCCGTTTCGCCGTACCGGCCCGCCGGGTGCTGCTCAGCCATGTCGCCCTGCTGCTGCGGCAGGCGGCGCCGGACGGGGACGGCGAGCTCCTGTCCCAGACGCTGATGGGCTACCTGAACCCGGTGCTGATCCACCACCTGACCCGGCAGTGCGGGATGCCGCTGGAGCGGCTGGAGGCCGGCTGGGACGACCTGGTCGACCGGGTGGCGGGAGCCGAGCCGACCCGGTGAGGCGGCCCGCCGTACGAGCGGACCGTCGACGTCGGCGATCAGGGGCCGCGGACTTCCGTCCGTCGGCCCTCAACGCCCGCTCCGCGTACGGCGGGTGGCTCGTCGAACGGAGCGGGCCGGACCGAACCGATGCCGCGGAAACCGGCGAAACCAGTTGAGCCCGCCACCGAATCGGTCGCGAAGTTCCCCCGCTCGAAAGCCCGGACACCGGTTCTGCAAAGATGCCGTACGTCATGGTGCAGATACCGAAAACGACCGCGCCCGTGTCGCCCGTACCGCGCTCTGTGCCCACGAGCGCCGATGTGGCCCGCCTGGCCGGCGTCTCGCGCGCGACCGTCTCCTACGTCCTCAACAACACCAGCGCCGTCCGGATCAGTGAGCCCACGCGCCGCCGGGTCCACGAGGCCGCGAAGGAGCTCGGGTACGTGCCGCACGCCGCGGCCCGCAGCCTGCGCGCGGGACACAGCCGGATGGTGCTGATGCCCGCGCCGGCCTCCCCGGTGGGCCCGCTCTACGCCCGGTTCCTCAGCGAACTCCAGTGGGAGCTGGGACGCCTCGACTACACGGTCGTGCAGTACGGCGCGGTCGGGCTGCGCGGCGACGACGCCGCTCGCGCCTGGGCCGAGCTGCGGCCGGTCGCCGTCCTGCTGCCGGGCTCCGACCTCGGCCCCAAGGGCGTGACGGTCCTCAAACGCTCCGGCGCCCGGGCGGTGGTCGTCGTCGGCCCCGAGTC
The DNA here is from genome assembly GCF_044459385.1 of Streptomyces sp. NPDC050287. NCBI lineage: Bacteria > Bacillati > Actinomycetota > Actinomycetes > Kitasatosporales > Streptomycetaceae > Streptomyces > Streptomyces sp. NPDC050287. Next base: position 230,656 of record NZ_JBITIY010000014.1, read on the forward strand.
CGTCGAGGGAGCGCACGCCCTGCTGATGGACTACGCGGCCGTCGGGGACTGCGCGGCCAGGCACCTGTACGCCCGCGGCAGGCGCCGTATCGGTGTCGTCGTACCGCAGGAGCCGGGCTTGGAGTCCTTCTCCGCGCCCCGCCTCGAAGGCGTACGCGACGCCCTGCGCGGCACGGACGCCACGGTCGTCGAACTGCCCCTCGCCTACGACGAGATGTCCGCCGCCGGGCTCGCCGCCCGCTGGCGCGGCCTCGGTCTCGACGCGGTGTTCGCGTACAACGACGAGTACGCGATGCTGCTGATGCGCGCTCTTCAGGACGAGGGTGTCCGGATTCCCGAGGACACCGCGGTGATCGGTGCCGACGACCTCATGCTCGGCCGGCTCCTGAGGCCGCGGCTGAGCACGGTCCACATCGAGCTGCCGTCCGGTCGTGACCTGGCCGAGCTCGTCGACCGCGCCGTACGCGACCCGAACGCCGCCCCCGAGACTCACAAGGTGCTCGGCGCCTCGATGGTGCACCGCGACTCCAGCTGAGACAGGCCGACGCGGCACCGGGCGACCGGATTGCACAGGACCAGCGGATCTGATGGCACAGGACCAGCGGATCGGATCGCGCAGGACCAGCGGATCGGGGCGCGGCGAAGCACGGCATCGCGCAGGACCAGCGGAATCGGATCGCGCAGGACAAGTTCCGCGTCTCGTCGCACCATCGGAATCGGAATGTGTGGGCGGCGCGCGTGCGGAGGGTACCCCGTTCGTCGTGTGGCGGCACTAGGCTGTTGAGTGCTCAACAAAATGGGGGTGCGACATGGGGCTTCCGTTTCCCCTGCGCGTCCGCCGGTGACCGAACGGAGAGCCGTCATGTCCTTGCTCGACCCCAAGAACTGGCAGTCCCGCAGCCTGTCGGGACCCGAACACACCATCACCGAGCCCGCCACCGGCGACTCGCTCGGCACCGTGCGCCTCGCCACCGCCGAGGACGTCGCCGCGGCCGCCGAGACGGCCCGCGCCGCCCAGACCGAGTGGGCCCGCGCCCCGCACTTCGGCCGGGCGGGGGTGCTGCGCAAGGCCGGCGACCTGTTCACCGCGCACGCCGACGAACTGCGCGAATGGCTGGTGCGCGAGTCCGGCTCCATCCCCGGCAAGGCCGACTTCGAACTGCACGTCGCCGCCCAGGAGTGCTACGAGGCCGCCGCACTCGCCTCCCGCCCGGCCGGACAGGTCCTGCCGAGCGAGGCCGCCCGGCTGTCGTACACCCGTCGGGTACCGGTCGGGGTGGTGGGTGTGATCTCCCCGTTCAACGCCCCGCTGATCCTGTCCATACGCTCCGTCGCCCCGGCACTCGCCCTGGGCAACGCGGTGATCCTCAAGCCGGACCCGCGCACGGCGGTCTGCGGTGGACTCTCCCTCGCCGCCGTCTTCGCCGAGGCCGGGCTGCCGGAGGGGCTGCTGCACATCCTGCCCGGCGGCCCGGACGCCGGGCAGGCCCTGGTGGCCGAACCCCGCATCCCCGTCGTCTCGTTCACCGGATCCACCGCGGCGGGCCGTGCCGTCGGCGAGGCGGCCGGCCGCCACCTCAAGCGCGCGCATCTCGAACTGGGCGGCAACTCCGCCCTGATCGTGCTGGAGGACGCCGACCTGGACGCGGTGATATCCACGGCCGCCTGGGGTTCCTTCTTCCACCAGGGCCAGATCTGCATGACGACCGGCCGCCACCTGGTGCACGAGTCCCTGTACGGCGAATACGTCGAGCGGCTGGCGGCGAAGGCCGACTCGCTCGCCGTCGGCGACCCGCACCGCGAACAGGTCCACCTCGGCCCGATCATCGACGGCGGCCAGCTCGCCAAGATCGACGGCCTGGTGGAGGCGAGCACGGCGAACGGCGCCAAACTGGCCGCCGGCGGCACCCACGACCGGCTCTTCTACCGGCCGACGGTGCTCGCCGACGTCGACGACCGCACCCCCGCCTACACGGAGGAGGTGTTCGGCCCCGTCGCGCCCGTGCGCTCCTTCGGCACGCCCGACGAGGCTGCCGCACTCGCCGCGGCCGGCCCCTACGGCCTCTCGCTCGGGATCGTCACCCGGGACACCGCCCGCGGCCTGGACCTGGCCGAGCGGATCCCCACCGGCATCGTCCACATCAACGACCAGACCGTGAACGACGAGGCCGTCGCGCCCTTCGGCGGCATCGCCGCGTCCGGCACCGGCGCCCGTTTCGGCGGTGACGCCAACCTGGAGGCGTTCACCGAGCTGCGCTGGACGACGGTGCGCGGGGACGTGGCGACGTACCCGTTCTGATCTGATCCGAGGATCAGAACGCCCGGACCGCTCGGAGGGTCACTCGCCGTTCTGCGCGGCCTGGGCCTGCTGCTCGGCGACGGCCTTGCGGACCTCGTCCATGTCCAGCTTGCGGGCCTGCCCGATGACGTCCGTCAGGGCGGCCTCGGGCAGGGCACCCGGCTGGGCGAACACGGCGACCTGGTCACGCACGATCATCAGCGTGGGGATCGACTGGATACCGAAGGCCGCGGCCAGTTCCGGCTGCGCCTCGGTGTCCACCTTGCCGAACACCAGATCAGGGTTCTCCTCGGCCGCCTTCTCGTAGACCGGCGCGAACTGACGGCACGGACCGCACCAGGCCGCCCAGAAGTCGATCAGGACGAACTCGTTGTCCGTGACCGTCTGGTCGAAGTTCTCCTTGGTGAGCTCCACGGTGCTGCTCATTGGCGTGATCCCTCTTCCTGGTGTCGGGGGCGAAGCCGTGAGCGAGAACACGGCGGCGCTGGTCCATATTCCGCGCACGTACCCATGTGGTCTGAGCGCACACCACCCACCAGACTGACCCCATGACGGAAACGGAATCCATTGCCTACGACGTCGTGGTGCTCGGTGCCGGACCTGTGGGGGAGAACGTCGCGGACCGCACCCGTGCGGCCGGCCTCTCCACCGCGGTCGTGGAGAGCGAACTGGTCGGCGGCGAATGCTCGTACTGGGCGTGCATGCCCAGCAAGGCCCTGCTGCGCCCGGTCATCGCCCGCGCCGACGCCCGCCGCGTCCCCGGTCTGCGCCAGTCGGTGCAGGGCCCCCTCGACGCCTCGGCGGTCCTCGCCCACCGCGACTACTACACCTCCCACTGGAAGGACGACGGCCAGGTCCAGTGGCTCGACAGCGTCGGGGCCGACCTCTACCGCGGCCACGGCCGCCTCACCGGACCGCGCACGGTCACGGTCACCGGAGCCGACGGCGAGCGGCACGTGCTCACTGCCCGGCACGCGGTGGCCGTCTGCACCGGCTCCCGCGCCGGCCTGCCCGACCTGCCCGGACTCGCCGAGGTCAGGCCGTGGACCAGCCGCGAGGCCACCAGCGCCCACGAGGTGCCCGGCCGGCTGGTCGTGGTGGGCGGCGGAGTGGTCGCCACCGAGATGGCCACGGTCTGGCAGGCCCTCGGCTCCCGGGTCACCGTCCTCTGCCGCGGCAAGGGCCTGCTCAACCGCATGGAGCCGTTCGCCGGCGAACTGGTCGCCGAGGCGCTCATCGAGGCGGGCGCCGACGTCCGCACCGGCACCTCCGTCGAATCGGTCACCCGCGAGGACGGGACGGTCGTGGTCGTCACGAACGCCGGTGACCGCATCGAGGCGGACGAGATCCTCTTCGCCACCGGACGCGCCCCCCGCACCGACGACATCGGCCTCGACACCATCGGTCTCGACCCCGGCTCCTGGCTGGAAGTCGACGACAGCCTGCGCGTCACCGGCAGCGAGTGGCTGTACGCCGTCGGCGACGTCAACCACCGCGCCCTGCTCACCCACCAGGGCAAGTACCAGGCCCGGATCGCGGGCGCCGCCATCGCCGCCCGGGCCTCCGGGGTGCCGCTGCTGGAGTCCGACCCGTGGGGCGCCCACGCGGCCACCGCCGACCACGCGGCCGTCCCCCAGGTCGTCTTCACCGACCCGGAGGCGGCCGCCGTGGGACTCTCCCTCGCGGAGGCCGAACAGGCCGGCCACCGCGTTCGCGCCGTCGACCACGACCTCGCCTCCGTCGCCGGGGCGGGCCTGTACGCCGACGGCTACAAGGGCCGCGCCCGCATGGTCGTCGACCTCGAACGCGAGATCCTCCTCGGTGTCACCTTCGTCGGCCCCGGCGTCGGGGAGCTCATCCACTCCGCCACGATCGCGGTGGCCGGCCAGGTCCCGATCGGCAGGCTGTGGCACGCGGTCCCGTCGTATCCGACGATCAGCGAGATCTGGCTGCGGCTGCTGGAGGCCTACCGGGACAACTGACCGGGTCGCTCACCCGGGCAGCTCGAAGCCGAGGGAGGTCGCCGCCTCCCTCGGCGTCGGCTGTGTCCAGCGCTCCGCCATCGCCTGGTTCGAGGACAGCGAGCGCAGCTCCGCGCGGTCGAGGTAGAGCAGGCCGTCGAGATGGTCGGTCTCGTGCTGGACGATACGGGCGGGCCAGCCGGTGAACACCTCGTCCACCGCACGGCCCCGCTCGTCCTCGCCGGTCAGCCGAACCTCGGTGGGCCGCGCCACCACCGCCTGCCAGCCCGGCACGCTCAGACAGCCCTCGAAGAACGCGGCACGGGCGGTGCCGACCGGCTCGTACGACGGATTGACCAGCACCCGGAACGGCTGCGGGACCCGGCCGCGCGCCAGCCGTACCTCCTCCGGGACGGGCGCCGGGTCCTCGATCACCGCGATCCGCAGCGGTACGCCGACCTGCGGCGCGGCCAGGCCCACGCCCGGCGCCGCGTGCATGGTGAGCCGCAGGGCCTCGACGAAACGGGACAGGAGCGCGCCGTCCAACTGTCCGTCGAAGCGGTCGGCGCCGCGCCGCAGCACCGGATCGCCGGCCGCGACGATGGGCAACGGGCCGTCCGCGGCCAGCAGTTCCTCGACGAGGCCGGCAACGGGCGCACGATCACGGGGAGATGCCATCACGCCAGCATGCCACGGCATCTCCTACGGGCCCCGTGGACACCTCTGTGTGAAAAAGGCCACCCACGCCTTCGGGAACTCGGCACCCCTTCTCCCCGACTACTGGACCGCTACAGCCGAGAAACGTCCCCTGCCCCGGGAGAACCACGCCGATGTCCACCGATCCCACTACCTCCCCCACTCTCGGCTCCGATCGAGCGGGGGGACCCCCATCGGACGAGGCCCCCCGGCCCGCCGCCGCACCGGCGCCGTCCCCCAGCGGCTGGTCCCCGCTGCGCCCGCTGATCCTGCGTCTGCACTTCTACGCCGGAGTGCTCGTCGCCCCGTTCCTGCTCGTCGCCGCCGTCACCGGTTTCCTGTACGCCGGCTCCTTCCAGGCCGAGAGGTTCCTGTACGCCGACGAACTGACCGTCTCCGCCGTCGGTGACGCCAAGCTCCCCGTGTCCGAGCAGGTGACCGCCGCCCTCGAGGCACACCCCGAGGGCACCGTCTCCGCCGTACGGCCCTCGCCCGCGGCCGACGCGACCACCAGGGTGCTGCTGTCCGGCGTCAAGGGCGTCGACCCGGACCACACGCTCGCCGTGTTCGTCGACCCGTACACCGCGAAAGTGCGGGGCACGCTCGAACAGTACGGCTCGACCGGCGCGTTGCCCCTGCGCACCTGGATCGACGAACTCCACCGCGATCTGCACCTGGGTGAATCCGGCCGTCTCTACAGCGAGTTCGCCGCGAGCTGGCTGGGGGTGATCGCCGTCGGCGGTCTGGTGCTGTGGTTCACCCGTCGCCGGGCCCTGCGCAAGCTGCGCGGCACGAACGGACGCCGCCGCACACTCGGACTGCACGGCACCCTCGGTGCCTGGGCGGCGGCGGGGTTCCTGTTCCTCTCGGCGACCGGGCTGACCTGGTCGACGTACGCCGGAGCGAACATCGACGAACTGCGCGCCTCGCTCGGCCAGGCCACCCCGTCGGTCACCGCGACGGCGGGCGGCGACCACGCGGGTCACGGCGCCTCCGCTTCGGCCGGGGACGCCGAGCACGGTGCCGGCCTCGACACGATCCTGGCCGCCGCCCGCTCCAAAGGGCTCGGCGACCCCGTCGAGATCGTTCCGCCGGCCGACGCCTCGTCCGCGTACGTCGTACGGCAGATCCAGCGGAGCTGGCCCGAGAAGCAGGACGCCGTCGCCGTCGACCCGGCCACCGGCGAGGTCACCGACATCCTGCGGTTCGCGGACCATCCGCTGCTGGCGAAGCTGACCCGCTGGGGCATCGACCTGCACACCGGATCCCTCTTCGGGCTGGTCAACCAGATCGCCCTGATGGGCCTGGCGCTCTGCCTGATCCTGCTGATCGTGTGGGGCTACCGCATGTGGTGGCAGCGCGGCCGGGGTTCGGCCTTCGGCCGGCCGATCCCACGCGGTGCCTGGCAGCAGGTGCCCCCGCAGATCCTGGTGCCGTGCGTGGCGGCCGTCGCCGTCCTCGGCTACTTCGTACCGCTGCTGGGCATTCCGCTGGCCGCCTTCCTCGTCGTCGACGTCGTCCTGGGCGAGATCGCCCACCGGCGCGGGCGGGTGAGCGGGGCGGGCGCGAAGTAGGCCCCGGAGTCCTAGCTCAGACACCAGCCGCAAGGTAGCGGTCAGGACTTCGTGACCTTGGTCTTCTTCGGCTGACGGGGGACGGTCTTGGCTCTGTCGAGGTGCCCGTACACCGTCGACCTCGGCACGCTGAACATGTCAGCGATCTGCTGGACGGTCTTCTCACGCTCGTCGTAGAGTCGTTGGGCAAGCGCGGCCTGGTCCTCGGTGAGCTTCGGCCGGCGCCCGCCTACCCGGCCGCGGGCCCGAGCGGAGGCAAGCCCGTCGTTCGTGTTCGCCACGATCAGCTCCCGCTGGAGCTCTGCCAGTACGGACAGCATCCCGAACATCGCCCGCCCCTCCATCGTGGCCGTGTCAACGCCCTGCTCGACGACGTGCAGCCCGATACTCCGCTCGCGCAGCTCGGCGCCGAGGGTCACCAGGTGCAGCACGGAGCGGGAGAGCCGGTCGAGCCGGGTCACCTTCAACGTGTCGCCCTGGCGCAGCAACTGCATGACGAGATCGAGCTTCGGGCGCGACGCCTTCGCGCCGCTGGCGACGTCGACGTGGATGTTGTCGCGGTCGACGCCGTGGCGGAGAAGTGCGTCGATCTGATGATCGGGGTTCTGGTCGGCCGTCGATGTGCGCGCGTAGCCAATGAGCATCGTCGGAATCTATCGGCCGGACCGTTCACCGACATTGATTGCCGACGCGAGTTGCCGACACTGCCCACCTGCGGGTTCGTGATCACTGCGCCGAGTGTCGACAGGCGATCGTTCACCGACACTGTGCTTGCAACCGGTGACACGATCATGAGTCGCGCCCCCTCTTGCTGGCCCCTTGCTGTGTGCTGCGAACTGAGGCCATGATGATCAGATGCCATCTAGCCAACACGCCGGGTTACCCGATCCCGACGCCGCACGCCGGGTGATCAGCGAGTCCCTGACTGAACTTGCGGGCCGCATCGCCGACCAGATGCAGCGCCATGCAAATTCCACGCCACGGGTGCCCTATGACCTTCGCGACTGGCTAGTGAATATGGAAAATATCCTCTCCCGCTTGCCTGGGGATTTCAAGAAATTCAAGGGGAGATGGTCGTCTTACAGTGCCGCGGGCGGCGACGTTCGCAGCATGACAGGTGGACAGATTTTTGGCTATATCCTTCCGAGCGAGTATTGGAACGGCGCCTTCCCTGGCTCGGTACCACGCGATAGGTTGGAGGCACGCCTAAAAGAACTTCGTGCGGGCCTCGTCGGGTTGGCGAACATCCTTCGGACAATCTCTCCTCCGGCCCTGCCTCGCCATAAGCCGCCGGCATTCGCCCGACTTCGTGATGACGTCGTAGCGGCGTCCGTTGCTGATCAGCTCGCCGCGTTGATATCGGAGGGCAGGCTTTGCTACGAACAAGTGGCGGATGGCAGGTTCAGCCCGAGCCCCTCATTCGGACCTGGCTGGGACTTCCAGTGCCACCGCGTACTCGGGGCATTTCTGACGACCGAGGTTCCCCAGCGATTCGCCGAGGCAACGGACGGACTCCAGGGCATGGAGGTTATCGGACACTACGACTCTGGGCAGTTCTCCTCTCTGTTTCAACGGATTCACGCGGCATTCATTGCAATAGCGCTTGACTATCTGACGGAGGTGCTGGAGCTCATGCCCAAGTATGCGGAAGACTCCGGGCAGGGAAAACGCCGCGACCCGGTCGTCTACAACACCTATTTGCCGAACGCGCAAGGGGTCATCGTCGGCGAGCAGCAGAACTTCACCCAGAACAACACAACCGGCATGGACCCGAGAGCCTTCATCCAGCTTGCTGGCTATGTGGGCCAAGTCAGCAGCGCTCTGGGCATGGACGAGCCGGATCGTGTGGAACTGGAACGCGTCACCCAGGAACTGCACGAGGAAGCCACGTCGGATGCTCCCCAGGTGAGCCGACTGCACCAGCTAGCTGGTCAGATCAAGGATCGGTTGCTGGAAGCCGGAGCCACCATGGCTGCAACGGTCGGTATCCAGATGGCCGAGCAGGCGATCGCCACACTGGCGCAGTAGCCCTCATCACAGCGTGGATCTCGCGGCCTGTGCTGCACCGACGGTTTGCCGGGGGCGGGGAACAGCCAGAGGTGCCAGGTCGAGCCGCTTGTCCATGTCGAGGCGAAACATGCCGTACGGGTTGATGTTCGACCAGAACAGCGCGGTCAGTCCGCGCCGGTCCTCGTCCGTGAGTCTCGATGCCCAGGCCGGTTCGGCGAGGACCTGCTGGAGCAGCAGCGTGTTCACGTGCACGAGCGCGGACTGGAGCAGGTGCAGGGCGAGCATCGAGGTCTCGGCGTGCTCCTTGTCCGGGCCGGTGAGGGCTCCGTCCTTACCGTAGTGCAGCACGGTGTTCGCCGAGTTCCAGTTCTCCACGACCTGGAGGCCGCCGTGGATCTCCCGGCGAAGGTCGGGGCTGGCCAAGTAATCGCACGCGAAGACGGTGCGCACGGCGCGGCCGAGTTCTTCGAGCGCGGCGTAGGTGGGGTGTTTGGGGCCGCCACGGGTGAAGCGCCTCAGCACCTGCTCGGCCTCCGCCGTCCCCAGGCGCAGGGCGGTGGCGTACTTGACCATCTGGTCGTACTGCTAGACGATCAGGTCCCACTTGATGGCCCGGGTCGTCAGCGAGGCGCCGAGCGCCGGCCAGCCGGGCGGGGTGTCGTCCGGGCGGTGCAGGCGGATGCTGCCGATGTTCTTCAGCCTCGGCAGCAGACGGAAGTTGAGTAACTCGGTCAACGCGAATCCGACGACCGACGCGCCGTGCGTGTCGACGTAGTTCGACTCGATCTCGGTGTCTGTGCAGTGCCGCAGCAGACCCTCGATCATCGCCGCGACCTCGGACGACGAACAGCTCTTGAGCTGGGAGTAGATGCAGACGTTTTTCCGCTTCACATGCCAATAAATCATCACGCCGTTGCCGCCGTAGCGGGCGTGGTACTCGGTCATGAAGTTCGAGGACCACGACCCGAACTTCTTCGAGTCCGACGCGCACGCGGTCCCCTGGCCCCACCATGCGGTGTCCCGGGCCGCGAAGCCGGCGTTCACCAGTTTCCGCACGGCGGCCCGCAGGTTGTCGACGGTGATGAAGTGTCGGCGCACGTGCCGCAGCGCCGCCTCACTCTCGCCGTGCTCGCCGGTCGCCACGATGGCCCGGATGCCCATGTTCGTACCGAGGGCGAACAGGGCCAAGAGGAGGCGTCGTTGGAAGACCGCGCGGTCGATGCGCTCGTACGCGGCGACCGAGGCGAACTCGTCGGTGAAGCCGGTGTCGAAGTCGGCGTTCTTGAGCACGTCCAGGAGGTCGAGCACGCCCCATCGGCGTACCACCTCGTCCTTGAGCGCCTGGAGGCCGGTGGGCTCATCCAGCCTCTCCAGTTTAGGCACGGAGATCCACGGCTCACCGTGCCGGGTGGTCACCTTGATCCCGCCCGCCGAGCCGTCCGCCAGCGCGGCCGTGAGCCGGTCCAGGCTGTTCGTCATCCGCTGCTTCAGATCCATGATGAACTCCCGCGCGTCCAGCGGCTGACGGATCGCGGCGTAGTGCACGGTGCGGGTGGCCTCGAAGTCTCCGGGCAGGTCGTCCTCCGGGTTGCGCCACCGGGCCGCGCCCTCGATGTAGATCTCGCGCCGCCGGATCGCATCGCGCAGCGCGACCAGGACGCACAGCTCGTACGGGATGCGTTCGACCCTGCCCTTGTCATCGACGACGGCCTCGCGCCAGTCCTTGCGTACGACGCCATCCATCGGCACCGCGTCCGCGGCGTCGTAGAAGCGGGTCTTGCCGTCGACTCCGGCGTACTTCTCCAGCAGCGCGAGCGCGTCCATCACCGGCCGGTAGGCGGTGATGTTGCAGCGGAAGCCGAGCGTCCGCAGCAGCGGCGGCAGCATCTGCCGGTAGTACGAGCTATACGACGAGCGGAGCGTGGTGCGGACCTTGGCCTTGAAGACCTTCTCGTTCGCCTTAGCCTCGGCCACCAGGTCGCGCAGCGTCTTCTCTCCCACCACCGGGTAGAGGGCTGTGCGTACGGTCTTGTCGGGCTGGCCGATCGCTGCGTCGGCGAGCCTGAAGAGGATGCCCTCCTTTCCGCGGACCTTCTTCAACTCGGCCGTCAGCTGCCTCTCGACCCGCCGCTCGGCGCGGGCGTTGATCTTCTGCACGAGGGCGATCAGCAGGTCTCCCAGCGCGTCGGTGATCTCCGCCTGCCGGGAGGAGCACAGCGCGGCGAGCAGCATGATCCGTACGTCCTCGGCGGTGTCGCGGAAGTCGGAGGGGTACATCTTGATCGCCCGTGCCCGCCACGCGGCCACCAGCTTCTCCGAGCAGTCCGCGAACAGCCCCTCGGGCAGCCCGAGCCTGCGCACGTCGTTCAGCTTGTTGACCTCGGTCAGCAGGGAGTCCAGGCCGACCGCGCCCGGGTCCCGCTTGAGCAGCGCCAGCAGTGCGGCGCCGTCCTCGTTGCCCTCCGGGACCAGCGCCAGCAGCCGGGCCACCCCGACCTCACCCAGGCGCTCGATGGCCCGCGCGCAGAACACCCGCTCCCACCGGTTGCGGGCCGCGACCAGCACCCTCTCAATCCGGGTCCGGCCCGGCGGCTCGATACTGCGCGCGCGGCACTCGACCAGCAGGGCTTCCTGCTGCCGGTCCTCCACCAGCTCGACCGGGCACACCTCTGTGGCCAGCCATGTGGTGAGTTGATCCTCGTCCTCCAGCGTCGCCGGCCGGAACCCCAGCGCCTCGCGGATCTGCGCGCGGTGGTACTCAACGGTTCGGCCTGTGAGGGAGTACTTCGCGAAGTCGGCGGCCGGGACCTTTACCAGCCCGGCGACGTACTCCACCGCGGGCTGCGGGACCTCCTCCAACAGCTCCCGGAACCGGCCCTCCAACTCGAAGAACTTCAGCATCAGGCAGAAGCCGAGCCTCGTCACCCCGGTCTTGTTGGCCACCAGCTTCCAGTCGCCATCCACCAGCGTCCAACTCGCCAACAGTTCTTCCGGCGACCACTCCTGACGCACTTCCCGCCCCTGCCTCGCCGAGCCTCTCATCACTCGATCAGCCCAACGAGGCGCCCGAAGCCGGGAAACGGGGCCGTCTGACGATGCGAAAGCTACCCGCCGGTTACCTTGCGGCTCGTGTCCGAGCTAGGAGTTCGGGGCCAAGTAGGGGGCGCCGCGGGATGTGGTGCGGGCCCGGCTCCTCGGAGGGTCCGGGCCCGCACCATGACCGTGGTCCGTCTTCGTCCGCGACCCGGTCTGCTCGGGCCCGTCACCGCGAGAGGGCGGCCAGCTCCGCGTTCGCCCGCTCGGTGACCAGGGCCAGGACGCGGCCGGCGGTTGCCAGGTCCTCGGCGGGGATGCCGGCGTAGATCCGGGCGGAGATCGGCGCGGTCTCGGCGTTGACCTCGGTGTAGAGGGCCTGGCCGGCGTCCGTGGCCCTCAGCCGGGACGCCTCGGCCGCCAGCAGGCCCCGGGCGGTCAACTCCTCGACGACGCCCCGGACCTCCACCGCGTCGACCTTGAGGGCGTCGACGACCTGGCCGGTGAGTTCGTCGCGCTCCACGGGTGCGCCGGCGAGCGCGACGGGCCGCAGGGTGACCATCTGCTGGAAGGTGAGACCGCGGCGGGCCAGGGCTGTCTCCAGAACCGCGCGGCCGGCGTAGTGAGCCAGGGCGATGACGCGGCCGTTGACGGTGGGTGGGGCGGTGGTGGTCATGGTTGCTCCTCGACCTTCGCTCGGATGTCGTGAGGCGAATGAGCCAGATACAGTACATGGATACCATATCCATGGCTTCTGATGGTCGAGGGTTGGTCGGACTGACGCGGAACCCCGCGCGGGACTAGGTTGAGCGGCATGAGCAATCTTGATCGCGAGGCGGTGCCCGCGCTGTGCGGCGGCCGTGGATTCGTGGTGGCGGAGCCCGTGCGGGAGCTCCTCAGTCCCCGTCGGGTCCAGCTCGGCGAGTCCACCGAGGTCCGCCGTCTGCTGCCCAACCTGGGCCGGCGCATGGTCGGTGCCTGGTGCTTCGTCGATCACTACGGCCCGGACGACATCGCCGACGAACCCGGGATGCAGGTGCCCCCGCACCCGCACATGGGCCTGCAGACCGTGAGCTGGCTGCATGAGGGCGAGGTATTGCACCGCGACTCCACCGGCAGCCTCCAGACGATCCGCCCGCGTGAACTGGGCCTGATGACCTCAGGCCGCGCCATCAGCCACTCCGAGGAGAGCCCCAGGTCGCACGCCCGTTTCCTGCACGGCGCGCAACTGTGGGTCGCGCTCCCGGACAGTCACCGGCACACCGACCCGCACTTCGAACACCACGCCGACCTGCCCCGCGTCACGGCGCCGGGTCTCACCGCGACGCTCGTCCTCGGCGATCTCGACGGCGCGCGCTCGCCCGGCACGACGTACACCCCGATCGTCGGCGCCGATCTGGCCCTCGCCCACGGCACGGACGTACGCCTGCCGCTGGAACCGGACTTCGAGTACGCCGTCCTGGCCATGTCCGGCGAGGCCCACGTGGACGGCGTGCCGCTGCTGCCCGGATCGATGCTCTACCTGGGCTGCGGCCGCCGCGAACTCCCGCTGCGCGCCGAGTCGGACGCGGGCCTGATGCTGCTGGGCGGCGAGCCGTTCGAGGAGGAGCTGATCATGTTCTGGAACTGGATCGGGCGGTCGCAGGAGGAGATCGTGCAGGCTCGGCAGGACTGGATGGAAGGGACACGGTTCGGGGAGGTGAAGGGGTACGACGGGGACCCGTTGCCGGCTCCCGAACTGCCGGCGACGGCTATGAAGCCGCGGGGAAGGGTTCGCTGACCTGCGGAAACGGCGGAGGCGCGGACGCCCCGGACGAGCCGGAGGACACGGAGGCCGGCAGGACCTCCCTGATGCGGTGATGTCCGGCTCGGGCAAATGACGCGATGGCCGCCGCGGCGATTCCCCGGGAGCTGCCGGTCACGATGATGCGCTTGTCCTGAATCATGGTGCTTTCCGTAGATGACGAGTGGATGCGAGGCAGACGTGTGCGCATCTGGCCTCACTCCGCCAGCCTTCCGCAGGCCACACGGTCATCAACAGGTCAAACCCTGCTCACTACTCGTCAGAACTTCTCCTGACCCGCGCCGTTCGCCCTCCCACGGCTCGGTCACCGAGTGGATCGCCACGGACCTGACCTCGTGACCCGACGCTCGGTGGGTCAGTGACGGCACGACTGCCTCGTCGGTCAGGTGTGGTGTGTGCAGTACTCCTAGGAAGATCCCGGCCTTCTCCTGCCATCGAAAGCACGGCAAGTTCGCAGGTGAACGATCCGTCAACGGGGCTTCTGCCCTGACTGAGCAAGGAGAACGCGATGACACGGACAACCTCAGGGACCACAGAGCAGGGCAGCGACCGGAAGGTCGTACTCGTCACGGGTGCCACGAGCGGCATCGGCGAAGGCATCGCCAGGCGGCTTGCTGCGGAGGGCCACCACGTCGTTGCCGGTGCGCGTCGAGAGGATCGCCTGACCAGCCTGGCGGAGAGCGTGCGAGCCGACGGCGGGAGCATCGATGTACGCCGTCTCGATGTCACCGACCGGGCCGACGTGACCAGGTTCGTCGACGAAACGGTTACTGCCCGGGGGCACATCGACGTGATCGTCAACAACGCCGGCGTCATGCCGCTGTCGCGCCTCGACTCACTGCTGGTGGACGAATGGGACCGGATGATCGACGTCAACGTCAAGGGACTGCTGCACGGCATCGCTGCGGCCATGCCGCACTTCCAGCGCCAGAACAGCGGGCACTTCATCACCATTGCGTCGATCGGTGCCTACTCCGTGGTCCCCACAGCTGCTGTGTACTGCGCCACGAAGTACGCGGCCTGGGCGATCACAGAAGGACTGCGGCAGGAGGCTGAGCCGTTCATCCGGGTTACCACTGTCTCACCTGGCGTCGTCGAGTCCGAACTGGCCGAAACCATCACCGAACCGGGAGCCGCGGCGGCAATGAAGGCTTACCGCTCGGCGGCCATCTCGCCCGATGCCATCGCTCGTGCGATCTCCTATGCGATCAGCCAGCCCGCCGACGTCGACGTCAACGAGTTGGTCATCCGGCCTGTGCGGCAGCGCCCGTAGCGTCGCGGCTGCCGGCGGTCTGCGCCCGCAGGCGTGCGCATGTCGGTGCACAACGAGCAACCTCAGTACCTACCGCAGGCACCACACCCGCGGGCTCGCCCGTGTGACCGGCCGACGGTGGGAGCTGGAGCACAACGACGCGGGTGGCCGGGCGTGAAGGTCGACTGAGCGCGAAGTGAACAACCAGCGGACAGGGAATGGGCTGGTCCAGGCCTGGTTGATGGCTGAGAGTGGAGCCGTATCCACCGTCCGCGCCCCCACCGGATCCGGAGCGTGTGCGGACCACGTTCGCCCGAGGAGCACCATCGTGACGACGGCCCCAGCACCGGCCACCAGCATGCCCGCACAACGGCCGCTCGGGGTGGCTGAGCACTTCATGTGGCTGATGAACCAGAACCGCCCCACCCACTCGGCCACCGCCATCGAAGTCGCGGGCCCCACCGAGGTGCATGAGTGGCGAACGGCGCTGAACACCCTCCAGCACCGCCACGCCCTCCTCGGCGCCCGTATCCGCGACAGCGGCAACGGCCCCCGTCTCTCGTTCGGCCACGCCGCACAGATTCCGCTGCGAGTGACCGACCTGGCGGCGACCGGGTGGCAACACGAACTGGCCACCGAGATGCGCCACGGAGTCGATGCGGCCGCGATGCCGCCCGTACGGGCCGTCCTGCTGTACAGCCCCGAACGGTGCGCGCTGGTTCTCGTCGCGCACCATGCGGTGGTCGACGGGCTGTCACAGGCATATCTCGTACGAGACCTGTTGACCCTCCTCAGCGGCGGGAGCATCGAGGGGGCGGCCGAAGGGCATCCTGGACATCCGGTGGACCATTTCCTGGCTCGAGAGATCGCCGCCGCAGCCACGACTCTGCCGAGTGACATGGACATCCCCCTCTCCGACATGCCCGGCATCTACCGGACACCCGACCCGGACGCCGTGCTCTCCATCGATGCCGCCACTCTGAGCCGGACCCAGACAGCCGCACTGCGCGAATGCGCCCGGGCAGAAGGCACGACCGTGCACGGCGCTGTCGCCGCCGCGGCCCTGGGTGCGGCGGCCGAACTCAACGCGGACTGGTCGACCGTCCCGCTGCGGGTGCACTCGCCCCTCAGCCTGCGCGGGCTCCTTCCCGCACCGGCTGAAGGAATGGGAAACATCCTCGCCCCGGCCACCACCGCACAGGTCGGCAAGTGGAGCGACCCGTGGGAGGCGGCCCGGTCCTTCACCGACACCCTCGCCCCGTTCCGCCACAAGAGCGCGCTGCTTCAGTCGCTCGCTCTGTGGACAGGCGTCCTGCGCAGCCGCCCGGCCCCGGCTGACATGGCCGGTATGCTCGCCGCCGCCGCACCCCACGAACTGCTGCTCACCAATCTCGGAGCCCTGCCCATCGGGACGTCCTACGGTTCGTTGACCCTCAAAAGCTTGTGGGGACCTTCGGTCCTCTTCGGATTCGAGGGAGAGCAGACCCTCGGTTTGAGCACACTCGCCGGCACACTGCGCATTCTGCACACGAGCTTCAGCCCGGTGCCCGAGCTCTTGGAGTTGACCCGAGAACGGCTGCTGTCAGCCATCGGTGGCACTGGCTGATCCCCCGACATCAGCGAGGTGCCCCAACCGGCCTCGTCTCTGACCGCGCACCGCGAAATGCCCGGACACCACTCAGATCGCTTGCGGGCGGCTGCCCAGTGGGCCACTGGTTTCATCTCGCGCGGACGGTTTGGAAGTCGCGGCCCTCGGCATGCTGTCGCCACAGGAGTTCGGCCACCGTCGCGGGTTCATGCTGTAGCCCAGGGCCCAGTGCGCCGACGATCGCGGTGTGTGCCACACGTATGCCTTCGGGGCTGCGCTCTTCGTGCAGCAGACGGGCGTACGCCAGCTCCGCGGCGCAGGAGACGGCGGAACTGGCACGCCCGGCGCTGGGCGCGACGGCGGCACCTCCTGTGGTGAGTTCTGCAGGCGCAGGAGTGCGCGGCGTAAGGTGCTCGGCCGTGCATGGTTCGGTTGGTGGGGGAGGGCTCGTGGATTCGGGGAACGGTGGCTTGTTGGGTGACCTGGTGGTCGCCGCGCGGGACCAGACGTTCGTGGGGCGGATGGCGGAGCGGGCGGTCTTCCGGTCCGCGCTGGCGGGGGACTCCCACGCGCCGTCGGTTCTGTATCTGCACGGGCCGGGCGGGATCGGCAAGTCCGCGCTGCTGAGGCGATTCGCTCTCGAGGCGCGGGACGCGGGGCGGCTGGTGATCGAGGTGGACGGGCGCACGGTCGCCGCGACGCCGGAGGACTTCGAGCACGCAGCCGGGAAAGCGATCGGCGAGCCGAACACCGTGCTGTTGGTCGACACCTTCGAGCTCTGCCACGGCCTGGAACACTGGTTGTGGGAGCAGTTCTTGCCGCGGTTGCCGCTGGGCACGGTCGTGGTGGTGGCCGGACGCGTCGCCCCCGATCCGCGCTGGGTCGCCGATGCGGGGTGGGCGGAGCTGCTGCGGGTGGTGCGGTTGCGGGATCTGGCCCGGGAAGATGTCGCCGCCTTCCTGCGGGTACGTGGTGTCCCGGCCGGTGCGCACCACGCGCTGATGTCCTTCACCAGGGGTAATCCGCTGGCCCTGTCGCTGGCGGTGGCGTTCGCCGTGCAGCGGGACACGGACGGGGCCCGGGGTGCTGCAGACTGGTCACCGGGCCAGGACGTGATCGCGACGTTGCTGCCCCACCTCGTGGGCCACACCCCGAGTGCGGCGCACCGCACGGCGCTGGAGGTGTGCGCGCAGGCCGATGTCACCTCCGAGGCCCTGATGCGGGCGATGATGGGCGAAGACGCCGCTGAACTGTTCGCCTGGTTGCGCACCCAGCCGTTCGTCGAATCCACCGCCTCCGGGCTCTTTCCGCACGATGTCGTGCGCGAGGTGCTGGCCGCCGATCTCCGCTGGCGAGACCCCGAGGGATTCGCCGCCCTGCGCCGGCGGATGTACCACCATCTGCTCGCCCGGGTCCGCGAGGTGCCCGCCGCACAGGTGCTGCAGGCGATGAACTCACTCGTGTACCTGGACCGTTCCCTCGGTCATCTTGCCGACACCCTCGTATGGGACCCTGAGGACGCGGTGCGGGAAATGCCCTGTACGCCTGACGACGAGAGCCGCGTGGTGGACCTGGTCCACCGGACGGAGGGCGCCGAGTCCGCCGCGATCGCCCGCTTCTGGCTGCAGCGGCAGCCCGAAGCGTTCAGGGTCTACCGCTCGAACCGGACCGACGAGATCACTGCCTTTTCGACGTTTCTGCGGCTCAGCGGACCGGAGGGGGAGGACGTCGATCCGGTGGTGGCCGCCGCCTGGTCTCACGCCCGCGCAGGCAGCCCACTGCGAGCAGGCGAGCACATCGCTGTTGCACGGTTCATAGTGGACGCACAGACGTACCAGCGGCCCTCGGCGTCTTTGAACCTGGTCACGTGGCGCGTGACGGCGGAGATCATCCGGGCCGACCGTCTGGCGTGGTTGTTCGTCGTGATGCGGGACGACGGGTTCTGGAACGCTCACCTCGCGCCCGGCGACATGCGGCCGACGGATGCCAGTCCCGTGGTCGGCGACCACGGCTACCGCCTGTTCGCCCAAGACTGGCGTACCCGGTCCGCAATGGAGTGGGTGGCGGAGAAGCACGAAGCTCTGCAGGAGGGCGTGGCTGCCGTCACGCCTGCGGTCACGGCTCCCCAGGAGCGGTCGGACCACGTGGTGCTGTCCCGGCCGGAGTTCGACACCGCCGTACGGGACGCCCTGCGGGCACTGTGGTGGCCGGGCGAGCTCGCGGCAAACCCCCTCAACCGCAGCCGACTGGTCGCAGAGCACGACCAGAACCTCCGCGATGTCCTGCTCCACGCCATCGACACCCTGCTGCGGGAGCGCGGCGGAGAGACACGTCATCAGGTCCTCACGACCACGTACAGCAAGACCGCCCCCACCCAGGAAGCGGCGGCCCGACGCCTCGGGATGTCTTTCAGCACCTACCGCCGCCACCTGACGGCCGCGGTGCAGCACATCAAGGGCGTCCTGTGGAGTCACGAACTGAGCGGAACACCGGTCCTTCCGTTGGGCCGGGACCTGTCAGCGGAGCAGTGAGGCGGGCAGCCAGGCTGAGCGATGTCCGCCGACGCACCGTGGAGGTGGCCTCGCTCGGCGAGCCCGCTGCCGCCGCACGCCATGGCCGTCAGTCGGTGGCCCGTGGCATGGGGCCGTTCGGACCGACGGAGGAGAGCGTGTTGCCGGCCATCGCCACGATCTCGTCCCTGACGAGGACCACGCTCGGCGCCCAGTCCTGGGACGCGTCCCCGAGGACGTCGACGGCGGAGGTGCGCCAGAGTTCCTTGCCGGTGCTCAGGTCCAGGGCCACCACGCGGCCGATGCGGTTGGCGAAGTAGATCCGCCCGTACGTCGCCGACAAGACCGGCTGCGACAGGCCCTCCATGCCGGTCGACCGCTGCCACAACTGCTTGCCGTCGTCGGCGGACACCGCGGTGACGCTTCCATTGGTCTGGGCGAAGACCACGACATCGTCGCCGAGCAGGGTCGGCGCGCCGCGCAGGGTGCGGGACAGCGGCACGGGACGGACGGCGCCGGTACGCGGGTCGACCCGGAGCAACGTGGTGTACCGGCGCTCGCTCTCGATCTCCCCGTCCTGGTTCGCCGCCGCCGCGGGCTGCGCGTAGACCGGTGCGCCTCCGGACTGCCCGATGCCCTTCGACCCGATCGGCAGGGCCGCGATTTTGCGTGCCGTGCCATTGGCCGGGTCCAGGCGCAGCAGGGTGGTGGTCTGGCCGGAGACCGTGCACTCGGCGTACGGCACGCCTGCCAGGGACAGCGGTGTGCAGAACGCGGCCTTCGGCGACTGCCACAGTTCCTTCCCCGATGTGTCGTACGCGATGAATCCCTGGATGTCGCCCGTGGAGGTCAGCAGCCCGCCGCTGAACACGACCGAGTCGTCGTTCGGGCTGTCTCGTACCCATCTGCGCTTCCCGGTGGCGGTGTCCAGAGCCGCGGTCCGGAATTCACCCTGTGTCTGCTCGGCGACGTACACGACCCCGTTCCGTACGCCGTACGGCATCGCGTTCTGCACGGAGTCGCCGGACCGCCAGATGACGCGGCCGGTGGCGGCATCGATCTTGGCGACGGTGAAGCCCTCGCCGCCGCAGTAGAGGACGGTGCGCTCGGGGACGCATCCCGGCGGGCCGGAATCCATCGCGGTGTCGGGTACGGAGCGGAGGCGGAGCGTCGTCTGCCACGGCTGCCAGCCGGCGGGGAGCGAAGCGGTGCGTGCGCCGGCTGGTTCGTCGCCGCCGAAGGCGTTGACCGCCGCGAGGCTCAACGCGGTGACGGCGAGCGTTGTACCGACGGCCGTGAGCAGACGGGTGAGCCGTCGGCCACGACGTTCTCCGCGCGGACCTCGGCCGGTGACGGGTTCCGTGGAGGCTCCGGGGATCGCCCATATGCCTGTGCCGACCGCGTTGCCGGAGTCGTCGGGATCGCCGGGGCGGCCGTGTTCGCCGGGACCGGTGGTGTGGTCGGAGTTGCCGGAGGCGGCCGTCTGCGGCAACGCGCGGAGCCAGTCGTGCAGTTCCACCAATCCGGGGCGTGCCGCCGGGTCCTTGTCCAGACAGCGTTCGACGATACCGCGCAGTGGTTGCGGAACCTCGTCCAGTGCCGGCGGCTCGTACATCACCTGATAGCCGGCCATGTACGGCGTGTCCGCGTCGAACGGGCCGTTCCCGGTGGCCGCGTAGGCCAGCAACGAGCCCAGCGAGAACACGTCCGACGCCGGGGTGACATCGCGCGGCGAACGCAGCTGCTCCGGTGACATGAACGGCGGCGTACCGATCACGTTGCCCGTGACGGTCAACTGCTGGTTGTCGGCGGCGCGCGAGATGCCGAAGTCGATGACGCGTGGGCCGTCTTCGGCCATCAGCACGTTCCCCGGCTTCAGATCGCGGTGCACCACCCCGGCCCGGTGGATCTCGCGCAGCGCCTCGGTGAGCCCCAGTGCCAGGATCCGCAGCTCCGGTCCGGTCAGCGGGCCGCTGCGTTCCACGCAGGCCGCCAGGCTCGGGCCCGGTACGTACAGCGTGGCCATCCATGGCTGCTCGGCATCCGGGTCGGCGTCCACGACGGGTGCCGTGAACGCCCCGCTGACCCGGCGGACCGCCGCGATCTCCTGCCGGAAACGGACGCGGAACTCCTCGTCCTCGCAGAGCTGTGGGTGCACCAGCTTCACGGCGACCCTGCGTCCGGCGGCCGAGCGTCCCAGGAACACGGTGCCCATGCCGCCGGCACCGATCCTGTCGAGCAGGACATAGCCCCCCACGGCTTCCGGGTCACCATCTCGCAATGGCATGGACGGTCACACCTTCTTCTTACGTGGATCGACGGCTCAGCTTAGGCCAAGGCCCTTGCGTGGGACGCCAGTTCCAGGTCACCAGGCGAGCGCGTCGCTCACGTTGTCCTGCCAGAAAGTGACCTGGGCGTTGTCCTCCTCGACGTACAGGGAACCGCCGGGAACGGGTACATCCACCCCGTTCTCGGTGGACGAGTCTCCCGCGTCGGGGCCGTGCAGGGACACACCGATCGAGGAGGTCGTGACCTTGGTCTGACTGTTGCGGTCGACGGACGCGGTGATCAGGCCCGCGTACGCGGTGGCGCCGCGGTCGAGGGTGACGACGGCCTGTGGCTGGCTCTGCCCCAACCTGGCTGCTTCGGCCTGCGAGTTCTCGCTCAACCGCAGGGCGGGGTAGCGGTAGATGTGGCAGGGCTTCGAGCCGGTGTTGGTAGCCGTGATGAGGACATGGTTGATGGGCTTCTTCACCTCTCTCATGGCGAACTTCAAAGAACCGGTGGTGCAGTCCACGGGCTTGGCGCTGCCGGAGCCCGTGCCGGCGGACGAGGTCTTGGTGGCACCCGCTCCGCTGCCGCCACCGTTTCCGGAGCCTTGGGAGCCCGCCCCCTTCGTGGCTTGCCCTGTGGCGGTGGCAGACGCCGATGCCGATGCCGATGCCGAGGCGGCCGTGGCGGTGGCGGTGGGCGTGACGGTCGTGTCGGTGGGCTCCGTGGTTGCCGTTCCGACCGACTTCGACTCGGCGCCGCCTTCTCCGCAGGCGGTGAGCGCCAGGGCCAGCGCGGTGGAACTGGCCAAGGCCACGGCAAGTCGATGTGTGCGCAAGCTGGTTACCTCTTCTTGACAGGACGTTCGCGGCCCATGGGCCGCGTCGGTTCGTGCTCGGACAGCGCGGTCGGCGTTCTGCGACGCAGGCCGGCTACTCAGGGGGCACCGGGAGCCTCACGGTCCGATCGTGGCATCGTCACCGGCCCGGACCGCGTGACCACGGTGCTCATTCCCTGATCGTTCCATGCCAAATTATGCTCACGGCCATGACGTTCGCCGAGCCGTGGCGAAGAGCCAAGCCCGCGGCCGCGATGCGGGCGCCGACAAGCCCCTTGGGATCAGCCTGCGTCCAGACTTGCGGCATGAGTTGGCGGTTGTGCCCAAGCCTTGGCCGTACAGGAATGAACAGGAGTGAGCACCTATTGAGCACCTCGTGTTGTGGTGTTGGGGTGGTCACTCTTGCCAGACTCCGACTGCGGTGGGCGGCACCTCATGGTGTGTCCGCCGTTTCAACGTCACATGAGTCAGAGGATCACGCGTGTCCCTCCACATTCCCCCCGTGCACGTTCCGCCGGACGGCGGTGAGCCTGTTTACCTCGTGGGTGACACGTACACCACGCTGCTGAAGTCGACGCACACCAATGGCGAACTCTCCCTGGTGGAAGCGATCATGCCCGCGGACGCCGGACCGCCTCCGCACACGCATCACGGCGAGTCGGAGACGTTCATCGTCGTGGACGGAGAACTCGTCATCACCGCCGGAGACGAGGAGTACGAGGTCGAGGCGGGCGGTGTGGTCTACGTACCCAAGGGTGTACGGCACTCCTTCAGGAACCTGAGCCGGACCGAGCCGGCGCGCATCTACTTCCTGTACGCCCCGGGCGGCATGGACGCGATGTTCACCGAGATAGGTACTCCGGGCGTGCGCGGACAGGTGGGCCCGCCGCTCAACGAGGTCGACGTGAAGGCGATGGCCGCCGTCGCCGACAAGTACGGATTCACCTTCGACTGACGCCGCACCGCGGTACAGCTCATTGCTCAGGCCAGGCATTGGGGGCAGAACCACTCGGTTTCCCCAAGCCTGTCCCTCGTCCGTCCCGCCGGAACGGGCTGCCGTGGGCAAAGGACGCTTTGGCCACCGTCGTCGGTCCGATGCCAGGTGGGTGCTCTGGAAGAAGGAGGAGAACCTGTCTCGTGCCTGCTGCCGTTCGACAAGACCCGGACCTTCCCCTACGCCTACCGGCACACCTACCCCCAGCGGCATGCGGATGCGAGCGTGGCCCCCGATGTGCTCAAAGAGCTGATGGACCACACCGACCTCAAGGTCACGGCCGTCGACCGGGTGGTTGCCCTACGGTTCGACCGCAACGGCGCCCGGGTCTGGCGCAAGGCCAAGTCGCTGGCATGAGAGAGGACGACGAGCCTACGGATGGCCAGCTCCCGTGCCGCATGACCGCGATCTGGGCCGACATCGACGCAGGCAGGGTGTGGTCAGGAGGCGTCAGTCGAGCAGCCGGGACAGCGCACGCCCGAATCCGTCGTGGTCGACGTGCCCATCGACGGCCACAAGCGCGGCGTATCCGATGAGGGCGGCGAGGACGACTTCGGCTTCGTCGGAGGGCGTCCGGTGCTCACTGTCTCCGGACTGCTTCTGCGTGATCAGGTCGGCGAGCTGGTCGCGAATGCGGGTGTGCTGTCGCGCGACGACCGAAGCGAGGAGGGGGTCGATCGCGGCGTTGCCCCAGATCTGAGCCACCAGCCGGGCATGCGTGCGCCCGTTGTGCTGCGGGTCCACGTGGCGACGGAGTTGCTCGGCGGCCTCGGTCGCGGTGTCGCCCGGGATCCGTTCGCCTTCACCCTCGCTGCAGACAGCGAGAACCAGGTCACCCTTGCTCGGGAAGTAGCGGTACACCGCTCCGATGGAAATCCCGGACGCGGCGGCGATGTCCGCCATGGAGGTGTGCGCAAAGCCCTTCTCGGCGAACAGCGTGAGGGCAGCCTCGAGGATTTCCTGACGCCGCGCCTCAAGGTAAGCCGCTGTGACCTTCGGCAAAATGAATCATCCCTCACTTTTATTGCTAGGGTAACTACCGCCCCAGTCGCTCACCGACGTTGCTGGGTCAACACCCTGTCAGAGCGCGAGTTTCGGCTGAGCCGGGGGCAGTGGCCTGGGCGGACGCGTAGTCCGTCCGGTCCGGGCGGACCGGTGGTTGCCTGCCCATCCGCCGGCCGAAGTTCTGCGCTCGCCTTCGAGCGGCCGATGGCATGGCCGCCACATCACGTTGAGGAGTTCCGTGCGCATCCTGTTCTCCAGCACGCCTGCCTTTGGACACTTGCTGCCCATGCTGCCGCTCGTTGCGGCCGCCCGCCGTGCCGGTCACGAAGTCGCGGTGCTCAGCCATGCGTCGATGACCGCCTCGACCGCTCCGACGCCCTTACTCCCCGCCGGCCCGAGCATCCCGGAGACCCTGCAGGATGTGACCCGACGCGCCGAAATAGACGCCATGCAGGATATGGCGGCCGGACCGGTCGAGTTCTTCATCGAATCCCGAGTGAGCCTGGGTGCGGAGGCCGCGCTGGCCGCGGCCACCGCCTTCGCCCCCGACCTCATCGTCGCCGACATGGTCGACTACCTCGGCCAACTTGCCGCCGCATCGCTCGGCGTCCCCTGGGCGGCGCATGGGGCGGCCCTGCCGCTCGACGCCGGGCTGGCCACCGTGCTTGACGAGGCTGCCGTCGCTCGCTTCGCCCACTACGGGGTGACCCCCACGGCGCCCGTCGCCTACATCGACCCGTGGCCCGACAGCCTGCTCCGGGACGGCTACACGCTGCCCGCGGAGCGTATAGCCATCCGCCCCGAGCCGCACTCCGACGAGAACAGCACGTGGTCCCGGCCGCATTTCGCCGACCGCGAGGACCGCCCGTTGGTCCTCGTGACTCTGGGCACGGTTGTCGAGGATCCCGCCACCCTCGCCGCGATCCTGGACTCGCTGGCCGCCCTGGACGTCAACGTTCTGGTCGCTCCGCACCGTGCAACGGACGTCGGGGACCGGCCGGTCGACTCCGCGCGGGTGCACCTGGCGGGTTTCGTTCCGATGAGGTACCTGCTGGAGGGAGTGGACGTGGTGGTGTCCTCTGCGGGAGCGGGCAGTGTGCTGTCCGCGTTGAGCGCTGCCCGGCCGATGGTCCTGTTCCCGATGGGCCTGGACAAACCCGTCAACGCCGCACGCGCCGCCGAAGCGGGCGCGGCCGTGGTCATTGATGCCCCGGACCAGGTCGCCGACGCGGTCGCGCGAGTGCTCGCCGACCACGCGGTGGCCGACGGCGCCGCGACGGTGGCCGGGGAGATCGCGGGGATGAACTCGGCCGACGATGTTCTCGGGCTCCTGTTGAAGCGCCTCGGGTAATCCGCTTGCGAGACGTTCCCGACCTGGACTTACCCCCCCAGCTGAACGGTCGGACGGACTCGACCTGCACGTCGATCAGCCA
The DNA here is from genome assembly GCF_044459385.1 of Streptomyces sp. NPDC050287. Lineage (NCBI taxonomy): Bacteria > Bacillati > Actinomycetota > Actinomycetes > Kitasatosporales > Streptomycetaceae > Streptomyces > Streptomyces sp. NPDC050287. Next base: position 255,924 of record NZ_JBITIY010000014.1, read on the forward strand.
AGACAGCGGGAAGGGGCGAGAGGGGACCGACGCTCTACGACCTCGATCCGGACTCCGTGGCGGGCGAACGCCTTCACCAGCGCCGGCCCCTGGTAGGCACTGTCGACCCACACCAGCTTCAACAGCCGGCCCGGCTGGTCCATGAATGTCTCCAGCAGCGTGGGGCCGGCGGCCTTGGAGTCGTGCACATCGGCCGTGGTCACGGTCACCTCCAGGAGCAGGCCCTCGGTATCGGTCAGGATGTGGCGCTTGCGCCCGTCACGCGACTTGCCGCCGTCGTATCCGCGACTGTCCTCGCCGACGCTCAGCCAGGCCGGCACCGGCATCGCGGAGCGGACCTCGGCCCACTCCGCATCCGTCATGTCACCCGGACAGCAGCCTGCCCGCAGCCCCGGAGCGATCGAACCGAACCCATGCACGTAGCAGTCACACCCAGGAGTGAGCGCGGCGGGCGCAGGCATAGTGGTACTGCTCAACTGATCAGGCAACGGGCTTCCTTGGTCGTGCTGGGTGTCGTAACCGCGTCACTACCAAGAGGCCCGTTCTTCCATGCCCACCGCCGCGCCCGTAACTCTGTCCAGACGATCACCCGCACCGCACACCTCGAACGAATCCGGTTTGCCACAACGCACTCAGCCCGGCTGGGCGGACCGCAGCGCCGCCAGCAGCGAACGAGCGTCCCGGACCGTGGGATGGCCGTCACCGAGACGTACGGCGACCTCGTCCACGACGCGTTCGGCGTAAGCCGTTCCGCTTGTCCCGTCGTAGCCGAGCATGGCGTGGGAGACCTTGAGGCGCAGGGCCAGGGGGTGGTCCTCGCCGAGCCGGGAGCGCGCCTCCGCGGCGAAGGCGCCGCATTCCCGGCGTACCTGGTCGGTCGACTTCGAGCCGCCTTCGCGTTCCCAGGCGAGGACTTGGGCTTCGAGGTCCCGGGCCGCGGTGTCGGGGGTGCGGGCCTCGGGTGGTGTGTCACTGGTGTCGCCGCCCGTCGTCGGCCGTGCGGCGACCGTGGTGTCGTCCGGCCCCTCGAGCCGAGTGCGGACGAGCGTCTCGAAGCGGCGGGTGGCCGGGAGAGCGGCGTGCTCGCGGATGAGGGTCGTTGCCTCGGCGGGCAGGGGCGGCGGGGCGCAGCGTTCCGCCTCCGGTACGAGGGGTGCGCCCGCAGGTCCGACCGCGAGGGCCGCGGCGACCTCGGCGGGGGTCGGCCGCCGGGCCGGATCGGCCTGCAGGCACGACCGCACCACCTGCTCCAGTTCGGCGGGCAGACCCCCCAGGTCGGGCGTGCCGTCGCAGATGTTGCTCATCACGGCGAGGACCTTCCTGCCCCAGGGAAGGCGCCCCAGGGCGAGGCGGGCGAGGAGCGTGCCGAGGGAGAACACGTCACTGGCCGGGGTGAACTGCTGGTGCTCCCGGATCTGTTCCGGCGAGGCGTAGGCGTACGTACCGGCGAACCCGCTCCGGGGCTCGGTCAGCCGCTCGATCTGCGCGATACCGAAGTCGATGACGCGGGGGCCGTCCTCGGTCAGCAGCACGTTCGCGGGTTTGAGGTCGAGATGCACGATGCCCTCGGCGTGAATGGCGCTGAGCGCGGAGGCAATGCCCGCACCGATGCCGCGGACGGTGGCGGTATCCAGGGCGCCGCACCGCTCGGCCACCTCCTGCAGCGAGGGCGCGGCCACGAACGGCACGGCCATCCAGGGGGTCTCGCCGCTGGTGTCGGCGGCGATCACGGGCACGGTGAACCGGCCGCTGACCCGCCGGGCCGCCTGCACCTCGTGCGTGAACCCATCTCGGATCGAGGAGTCGGCCGCGTACTCCGCGTGCAGGGTCTTGACCGCCACCATGACGCCGTCCGGATCCTGGCAGAGGTAGACGCGACCGAACCCGCCCTCTCCGACGCGCTCCAGGACCTCGTAGGGACCGAAGGCCGCCGGATCCTCCATCGTCCGCGCGGACGTGGCCCGCGCCACCTGCCGCCACTGCCCCAGGGCCTCGGCTTCGGCATGGACGTCCGTGGGACCACCCTGGGCACGCGCGGGGGCGGGTTCCGGCTCCGACGGCTCGTCGTCCACCACGACGAGCGACACCGAATGGGCCGTGCCGTCCCGGAAGGAGTAGGCCTGCACGTTGACATTGCCGGCGCCCTCACTGGAGACGTAGACGCCGAGCAGCCCCAGCCGCTCGCACAGAGCGATCTCCTCGGGTATCGGCCGGCGGTCCGCACGGGCGAAGTAGAAGGCGCGGGCCTCGCACCCCTGGTCGGCCACGTGCTGGATCACGGTGCGCCACTGCGCGACGCTGACCCGGTGCGGTCGCGTGTCATCGGTATCACCGCTGACCGGGAAGACCCGGGCGATATGCCGGGCGCGGGCTTCGCGTGCGAGCAGCCCGAAGGCCGTGGCGGGTGCCGCCTCCACCTGCCTGGCGAGCAGGGTTCCCGCCGCGTCGCCGATGTGCAATTCCGTCGTCCCGGCTGCCCGGGCGAGTCCGTCGCGTTGCTGGGACAGCGTGTCGTACTCGGGAGAACCCGGGCCCTGTCCCCGTAGCTCCATGCACGCGAGCACTTTCCCGAAACAGACAACGGCTTCGGCCAGGCCTTCTGGGTCATCCGTCTGCATGGCCGCCTTCGCCTGCGACACCAGCGCGCCGAGCGTCCGGTCACTGCCCGCGCCGTACAACTCCTCACATTTCTCCGCTATTTGACCGTACATGCGGGCGGCCCTCCGCAGGTCACCGCTCCGCTCGATCTCCGCGGCCGCCGCGACGAGCCCCTCCAGGCTGTCGTGCCCCCGCTCATGACCGAAGGGCAGCCCGCCGGCGAGTTCGGCATAACGCTGTCGGGCGATACCGGTGAGCCGGTGCTGCGAACCGAGCTCGCCCTCGGCGGTCTTCAGCATCCGGGCGAAGGTGCGCAGCGCGGCCGCGTTGTCGCCGGCCTGCTGCTGCCAGTGGCCCATGTCGCAGAGCAGGTTGAGCGCGGCCTCGGTACGGTCCTCCTGCTCGGCCGAGCGGTGCATCTCCTCGTAACGGCGTACGGCTTCCTCGGCCCGCCCTGCCCGGCCGTGCCAGTGGGCGAGCTGGTGGCGGGCCAGGCCGGTGTCCTGATGCCGGGGTCCCTGGAGCCGCTCGCGGTCGGAGAGGAGCTGCGCGAACAACTGCACCGCGCCCTCCGGGTCGCCCGACTCCCCTGTCCAGTGGGCGAGTTGGTGCCGCAGGGCCAGGGTGTCGGGGTCGTCGGGCCCGGGCGCGGCCGTCGCCCGAACGACCAGTTCACGGTACCGCTTCACCGCCTTGCCGGGCCTGCCCTGCCGGCCGTCCTGCTCGGCCGAGGCACTGCCCTCCCGCAACCGCGCGAGCACCTCGGCGGCCGGCTCACCGGACTCCGGAGTGCCGTTCCGTCGCTTGCCGATCCAACGCATACAGACCCCCCGGAGCTGTCGATCGGCCGACATCCCGCCCTGCCGGCAGACCGGATGAAGAGCCCGTACACGGCAAAGTACCGTTCCCACATAGTGAGCGGGAGTGGGTCGTAGATCCATTCCTGTTCACTGCGCCTGCCTCGAACGGTGTTGGGCGGGCTGGGTTGCCGCGTTCGCGTCCACGGCGGCGAGCCGGCGACACCACTCCCAGTGGTGGTCCGGTCCGGGGCGGGCGGTTTCCCTTGCGCCCGGGGGTCTCGAGGTGCGGTCCGATGCCCCACACGATGACTCCCTTCTGCTACCGCCACCGTGACCTGGTCGAACGCGTTCACGCCACCACCCTCGTGGGGAAGGGGACGGCAGCTTGGGAGAGCCGCGCGCCGCTGTACGCCGCGGTCGAGTCGCGAAGGGTTCCGGCGCGTTCGCCGACACGGGCACGTAGCAGTCACACCCAGGGGTGAGCGCGGTGGACGCAGGCACAGTGGTACTGCTCAACTGATCAGGCAACGGCAGGAGCGACGACATGAGATTCGACAACCACCGCGTGGTCATCACGGCTGCCGGCCGTGATTTCGGCCGCACCCTGGCCATCCGTCTCGCAGATCTCGGCGCCGAGGTCTTCCTCTCCGCTCGCAACCCCGTCGCCGCCGAGCGTGTCCGCGACGAGATTCGCGCCCGGGGACAGCAACAAGTCCACGCGTTCTCCTGCAACTTGACGGACCCTGCCTCGATCCGGGACTTCGCTGCCGACGTCGCCCGGCACACCGATCGCGTCGACTTGCTGATCAACAACGGTTCCCGCTACCTCGAAGGCCCGGACCTCCGATCCGCCTCCGATGCCGACGTTGTCGACACCATTGCTTCCGGCGCCACCGGAACCGTCCTGACCGTGAAGAACTTCATGCCTCTCCTGCTCAACTCGGACAGGCCGGACGTGGTGACCATGGTTTCCGCCTGCGGAACAGCTGGTCATCACCGGTCGGACGCGCACGACGCCTTCTACGCTGCCAAATCCGCCCAGGCAGGGTTCGCCGAGATTCTCTCCAAACGTCTGCGTCCCCGGGGGGTCCGCGTCATAACCCTCTACCCACCCGACTTCAATAACCCCGACCCGCTCTCCGAGGAGTGGGAGACCACACCTCGCGAGGCAAAGGACGCCCTCACCGCGCAGTCGCTCGTGGACTGCATCCTCTTCGCCGTCACCCAACCCCGCGACTGCTTCATCAAGGCGTTCCACTTCGAACAGGTCTAACCGATTCCTGCCGCATCACGTACACCACACCGCGAGTCCGGGGCAGTACTCGGGCCCCGGGACCCCAAAGGTGCCGTCCGAGGTGATCAAGGGGAAAGGCCCACATTTGACAGCGCCCCTAGCGTTTGAGCCATGACCTTCACCCGGCTCTCCGTGCGCAGCGGCCCACTGGATGTGGGTATTGAGACAGCGGGGCCCGAGGGCGGTTGGCCCGTCCTGCTCCTGCACGGGTTCCCCTACGACCCACACTCCTTCGAGCCAGTCGCGGCCGAGCTCGCGGTCTCAGGAGTTCGCGTGCTCGCTCCCTACCTGCGGGGCTTCGGAGCAACCCGCTTTGTCTCCGAGTCGACGCCGCGCTCGGGCCAGCAGGCGGCGGTCGGCCGAGACGTGCTGAATCTGGTGGAGACACTTGAACTCGGGGCACCGATTCTCGTCGGGTACGACTGGGGTGACCGCGCGGCGTGCGTCGCGGCGGCCCTCCGTCCCGATCTCATAGGGGGAACAGTCGCTCTCGGTGCTACTCCATCCAAGACATCGCTGCATCCTCCGAGCCGACGCCGCCGCTTGATGAAAGTCGTGATTGGTACCAGTACTACTTTCATGGCGAGCGCGGGCGCGTCGGCCTCGCCCGCTACCGCCGGGAGCTGGCGAACCAGCTTTGGCGCGAGTGGTCGCCGACACGTGTCATCGACGATGCGGATTTCGAGCGGGCGGCGCCGTCGTTCGACAACCCCGACTTCGTCGAGGTCGTCATTCACTCCTATCGGCATCGATTCGGACTCGTGGCCGGTGATCCACAGTACGAGGATGATGAGCGATTCCTGGCCCGCCTCCCGACCGTCGACGTGCCCTCGATCGTCCTTGACCCAACCGAGGACCCCGCGCTGCATCCCCGCCCGCGTGAGCAGCACGTCGCCCGATTTCCGCACCTCCTTGACTATCGACGTATCGATAGCGGTCACAATCAGCCTTTCGACGCTCCCGCAGAGGTGGCACGCGCAGTGCGCGAGTTGCGGGCCTGCCTGGAATGAGCGGGGTGTTCCCCGGCCGGGCGGTCCATGGGTTCCATCGCCCGCCCGCCCGCCGGAGGACTTCTGCCGTGACTTCGTGCTCTGCACCGCGCCCTCCGGGTCGTCCGACTCCCGTGTTGAGTGGGCGAGTTGGTGTCGCGGGGCCAGGGTGGCGAGGGCGTCGGACCCGGGGCGGACGTCGCCCGAACGACCAGTTCGCGATAGCGCTTCACCGCGTGGCCGGCCCTGCCCTGCCGGCCGTCCTGCTCGGCCGAGGCGCTGCCTCCCGTAGCCGCGCGAGCACCTCGGCCGCCGGATCACCGGACTCCGTCGTGCGGGATCACCGCGGAAGGCTTCGAGCATCAGGACGTCGAACGTCGGACGTCAGCGGGGTTCTCCGGGGCCGCCGCCTGAGTGTCACCGCACCGGTTCCTGATCCACGGGACCGGAGAAAAACGGTCGGCTCGGTCCGTTCGCGGGGCTCGGCTCCACTGGCGTACCCGGCGGTCGCGGAGGGCCGCTGTGCCGTGCGCCCTGGTCGGGCCGTCCGGTCCGTCGATGTCCTCGGTCACGAGGGTGAGCAGATGCCGGCCGCTCCGGCCGCTGAGGCGGCGTAGAGCCGTGCCGCACAAGGTCCGCAGTCCCGGTCACCACAGGCTCGTGATGATGTCCGCGATGGTCTGCGGCTGTGACAGGAACGGGTGGTGGCCCGCGTCCACCTCGATGGCCTTGTCCGCGCGGCGGGAGAATTCACGTTGTGCCGCCGCCGGGGTGCCCCGGTCCTCCGTGCACACCACATACGTCGTGGGCAGGTCGTGCCAGGCCGCCGCCCGTACGGGCTGCTGCGTCACGGCCAGCGTCTGCCGGACCAGAAGGGCCGCCGCGTCGCGGGCGACGTCCGGCGGGCAGTCCTGGACGAAGGTCTCGGCGAACAGCTCGGGCCGAGCGCCGAACGTGCCGCCGTCGGGGTCGAAGTCCAGGAACGGTGGCGGCGCGTCGGCGCCGAACGCCGACAGCGACTCGCCGGGCTCGGGCAGGTAGCTCGACACCAGCACCAGGTGACGCACCGACTTGACGCCCACCGCCGCCTCGGCGGCGACGATGCCGCCGTAGCTGTGCGCCACGACCACGGTCGGCTCGTCTCCCTGGGCCAGGACGGCGCGGACCGCGGTGATGTCCTCGGGCAGTCCGGGACCCTGCGGCCCGGCCGGCCGGTCGCCCTCGCCGCAGCTCGGCAGCGCCGGGGCGACGCTGTCGATGCCACGCTCCCGCAGGGCCGCCGCGGCCCGGTGCCACCACCACGACCCGTCCCGAACGCACGCCCCGTGCACGAAGGCAACACGCATCTCTTCCTCCTTGATTCGGTGTCCCGACCACTTGGATCAACGGTAGACGTACCGCCAGTTACGTGAAAAAGTGCGGCGATGGGACGGTACAAGCAGCCGGAGATCCGCGACCGCATCCTCGACGCCTGCGTCGACCACGCGCTCACGCACGGGCTGCCCGACCGTCTCGAGCCGTTCGCGACGGCGTCGGGTACCTCGACGCGGATGCTGATCTACCACTTCGGGAGCCGGGACGCGCTGCTGCGGGAAACCCTCGGGCGGGCACGGCGGCGTCAGCGCGACTTCTTCGGCGAGTTGGTGGCCCCACGATCGGACGAGCCCTATCCGAGCACTCTGCGACGGGCTTGGCGGGCCATGACCGGTCCGGTCGGCCGCCCGTACCTCAGCATGTTCGGCAGGCTCCGCGAGAATGCCGAGCAACAGCTGTGGCCGGGCTTCCGGCGCGAGGCCACCACGGACTGGCTGCGCCCGTTGGAGGACGGCATGCGAAGCATCGGCCGCCCCGAACTCGGCACCCTTGTGCTGGCGGTCATCCGCGGTCTCGTGATGGACATCGAGGCGACGGGTGATGTGTCGCGAGCCGATCAGGCCTTCGACGATTTCCTGGCCGTGCTCGTCGGCGACACCGCTCCGCGCAGCCGGGTCGTTCCGGCGGAGTCCGCCGCAGACACGCCGGCAACACGAGCCGTGGCCGAACCGTCGGCCTGATGTGCTCGGCTGAGCTCCGGGTAGCCGATGGAGGGGCGATGGTCGCAACGGTGACCGCCACGATCGCCAGGCCGCGGGTGCCGTCGCCGCCCGAATTCGGCCCGCGCGCGGATGCGTCAGCCGCTTGCCGGCCGGAGGCCAGGCGGGCGACGAAGGGGCCCGGACAGAGGCGGAGCAGGCATTCGGGCATTCCGGCGGGGGTACGGGCCCGTGCTCAGTGGGTGGAACGGGGAAAGGCCCCGGTCCGCTTCGGGGCGGCCCCGTCCCTCGCTTCCCCAGCCCGCTCGGTGAGGGCCGCCGACGGATCTGGCGCGCTCAGCAGGCTGATGAGGCTGTTTCGGCGGACCTTCGGTCGGGGTGGGCAGGGGCGCCGATGACGTCAGCCGGATATGGCAACGACGTGTTTGCCCATGACACCGCCCCGTTGGAACGCCCGGTGGGCTGATGCGATGTCCGCCAACGGGTACACGTCGGCCACGACGGGGTACAGCGCGCCGAAGGTGACCTGGTCGGCCAGGTCGTGCAGGAGAGCGCTGTCGGGATTGGCGCTGAAGGTGCGGATAAGGCGGGCTCCGTGCACGGTGGACGCGGCGATCGCGGCCAGAATGGGACCCGAGAGAGCGACGGTGACCATCCGGCCGCCGTCAGTCAGGCGCCGGCGGTAACGGCTCAGGTCGGAGCCGACCGTGTCGACGATGACGTCGAACGGCCCGCTCTGCTCGGGGGTGGTGTCGGCGTGGTCGAGGACCTGGTCGGCGCCCAAGTCGCCAAGGGCCTTGGCGTGACGGTCGCGGGCCGGCGCGGTGACGCGGCCACCGATGGCGTGCGCCGGCTGCACGGCGGCCGTACCGACTCCGCCGGCCGCGCCCCGCACGAGGACCCGTTCTCCCTTCACCAGCCGCACGGAGTCCCGCAGGGCGATCAGCGCCGTCGCGCCCCCGACGACCAGGGAGGCCGCGTCCACCGGCGAGAGGCCCGCCGACGTGAAAGCGATCCGGTCGGCGGGGACCACGACGTACTCCGCCATGGCGGCCGCCGTGCTCAGGAGCATGGAGGCCCGGTTCGGTGAGATCCTCCAGCCGCTCGTTTCGGAACCCGATGTCGCCGAAGGTGTCGCCGAGATGGCGCGGCGGATGGCGGTCGTCTACAGGGACGGCCGCATGGCCTGCGTTCTCGACACGATGACACTGATCGGGGCGCCGCAGGACATCAGAGCCCATGCCACCCGGCTCGCCAGAACCTGGCTCGACGCCATGGCCGACGCCGCCGCCAGGGCCGGCTCGAGCGAACAGGAAGCGCAGAGTCGGGCTCGTGCCGCGCTCGTCCGTATCGAGGGCGCCCTGGTGGTGGCCCGAGTCCTGGACGACCCTTCCGTTTTCGAGCAGGTCCTGGGCGAGCTGCCCGACCTGCTCGCACGCTGATCAAGGAGGCACCCCATGACACTGCCCGTAGAGCAGTGGGTTTCGTAGTCGCGGGCCAGGTGGGGGTGGGGCATCACCCGGCCGTGGGTCCGCTCTACCGCCCAGGTCATGGAATCCCGTAGCGAGCTCCTGGCGGACGGCGGCGGCAGGGGGCGGGCGGGGGCGGGCCGCTTCGACCGTAAGCGGACGACGACCTGCGGACATGAGGGGTTCCGCAGTCGGTCGGTGGGCTGGGTCATGGTGGGCTGTCGGCTGTGGCGCCGGAGTCCCGGCGGATGTCCGGCCTTCCGGAGGCCACTGACGCGAAGATCAGACCGTAAAGCGTCATGGCGGTGGCGTCACCGACGGCAATACCTGGTGTGTTCTCAGGCAGGGCGGGCACGGCGGGCACGCGGGGGCCCGGCAGGAATTTCGCGGTCTCGGTGGCATGGGAGGGCTGGTCGGCCCAGGGGAACGGATCTGTCTCCACGGTTGCCTTTCCCTCCGTCTGGTCGTGGCCGGGCCGGGGCCGCTCACTGTGGCCCTCACCCGCTGGTTGCCTCGTCGGCCAGGGAAACGGGCAGCGACGAGGGTGCCACGCCCGGGGGGCCCGTGGGCCTCGTGCACGCCGTACGGCGGCCCGGCCTTCACCCGGACAGGCCAATGCGGTCACGTGCCCGCCCGCGTTGGCGCCACGCTGCGGGGACCGGCGAGCCCCGGCCTTCCGGTCCGGCCCGCAGGGCGATCTTGGCGTCTGTCCCGCAGGATGGTGCCGGTGGCCTGGACATGGGGGCGCTCAGGGCGGCCGCTTTCCGTGTGCGGCGGATGCCGCTCACCTTTCCGCAGGGAGTACCGCATGGCTGTGATGACGGAGGAACTCGTACCGGTACTGGAGGATGCGCGCCAGGCGCATACCGTGGTCCTCGACCGGTTCCGGGCGGATGCGACAGTCACGCCGCCGGGCCCGCACCGGCAGATGCTCGAGCGTCGGGCCGCCGAGCTCCAGATCAGCGTCCAGCGCATCCAGCGCCAGGAGCGCGCTCTGCACCCGCGGGGCCTCCTGGGCACCGCGGTGAGTGTGACCCGCTCCGTCTCGCGGGGGGCGGTGCGCACGGTGATGCTGCCGATGTCGATCGGGTCGGTGGTCGTCCGGGGGATGCTGCCCGGCTGGGGCCCGGCCGGTCCACGACGGCTGATGAGGAACGCGGAGGACGAGTACGCGGCTGCGGCACGGGCGCTGGCGGCGTGCCGGGCGGGAGAGGTCCTCGCTGAGCAGATGGCGGACCAGCTCACGGCCGATCTGCTCGGCTCGCTGCGTCACCAGGACGAGAAGCTGCTGCGGGAACTGGACGAGAGCCTCGCCGAGCACGCCCGCGCTGTGGCGGAGTCCACCAACGGCTTCGGCCCGTACCAAGGTGGAGACGGCGGTCTGGGTGACGCGGTGGCTCGGTCGATGCGGAGCGCTTTCGACCGGGCCCGGTACGTCGCCGAGCGCGGCCTCCGGCAGGTCCGGGGTGCGGCCGAGGGCGTCGGGCGGGAGGAGAGGTACGAGCCCGCCCGCCCGCTGGCCGAGGAGGTTCTGGGAGCGGTCAGGCGCGAGGAGGACCTGCCGGTCCACGGGTTCAGCCAGCTCAGCACCGATCAGATCCAGAGGCGGCTGCCCACGCTGTCCCAGCTCGATCTGACGGTGATCGAGGGCTACGAGCGCGCACACGCCCACCGTAAGAAGGTCCTGGACGCCATCGGGAAGCTGCGCCAAACAGAGCCGTGGACCGGCTACGACGCCATGAACACGGACGAGATCACCGGGAGCCTGCTGGACGCTCCGTCAGACGTGGCCCGTCAGGTGGTGGAGTACGAACAGCGCCACCGGCGACGCCAAGGGGTCCTGTCCGCCGCGGAGGCACGCGTGTCGTCCTGATCGGGAGAGGAGCCGCCCTTGGGGCCTCCTGCCTGGCAGACCCCCGGGCGGCTCTCATCTCAGCGATGCGTTTCGCCGACCGTACGAGGAGCGCATTCCGTCTCTGCGAGGAGGATCACTCTCCGGCCGTGATCTCGACGCGGCGCGGCTCGGCGGCTTCGGCAGATCGAGCTGACACGGTCGGAGCGCTCCGCTTCGGTGCCTATCGTCCTTCGGCGGGGTTGGACCCCGGCCACGAAGGTTTCCCGGGCTCGGTGGCGTGCAGGATCGTTTGTGCGACCAGGTCGGGCGCGTCCAGCATCGGCACGTGACCGCAGCCGGGCAGCGGCACCAGGCGGGCGTTCGGGATCATTGCCCGGGCCCGTACAGCCTGCCGAGGCGGCAGGAGGCGGTCACGGGTGCCCCAGGCGATCGTCACGGGCATGTCGGGGATGTCGCCGGTGAACAGTCCCGGCGCACGCCCGGCTTCCAGGGTCGCCTTGAATGCCACCGAGCTCCGCAGCGTCCGAAGCGCCGCGGCCACCGCGTGCGGAGGGCACAGGTCGGCCTGGCCGTACAGGGTTCCGGTCAGCACCGCGTGGGCGGGCGCGGTGCGCACGAGCACCTCCAGCGCCGGCCCCGGCAGCAGCCGTACCCCTTGGCGGGCGGCGTTCACCACGGCGTACGCGTAGCGTCGCTCGGCGCTGGTCCAGAAACCGGCCGGAGCGATCGCGGTCACGCTGCGCACAAGCCCGGCCTGCCCCAGACGCAGCGCGATCAGTCCGCCCAGCGAGTGTCCCACCACATGCGGCCGCTCCACGCCCAGCGCCGCGAAGACCGAAGTCAGCCACAGTACGGCCGTATCCAGGTCGCGGGGCATGCCGGGATCCAGGTCGGGGGACTGTCCGAAGCCCGGCAGATCCATCGTGAGGACCTCCCGCTGCCCGCTCAGCAGCGGCACGACCGTGTCCCAGGCAAGCCGGTGGGAGCCCAGCCCGTGCAGCAGGACCACGGGTTCCCCGGCTCCCTGCCGCTCGTACGCCACCGTCACGGATCCCAGGTCCGCCGCATGGCCCCGCACGAACCATGGCTCCCGTGGCTCGACAACGACGTGTCCCCAGCCATCGCCGGACCCCGCCGCGGACTGCCGCCGCAGCAGCGGCGCCCCGAGCACGAGGCCCCGCAGGCCGAGTGCGGCCTGTCCCACGCGGCTGCCTCGGTCGGCTACCGAAACGAGGGCAGATATCCAGGTCATCGCCGAACTCCTCACACGCCCGTGACTCTGTCCTTCAAGAGACGAGGCTCAGGTAATGCTCATTACGGAAACACCGTAGGAAATGTCCAAATTCCTGACTCGGCGAGTGGCGGACGTCCTTGTCCGCCAAGGCTCGTGTGTTCGGGACTTGGGATGCCATGGCGACTCGGAACGCCTCCATGCAGGGGAAACGGTGATCGCGGTCTGATCCGCCATCACGGTGGTACGGCACCGGTGTCGTCGTACACAAGAAGGCCGTCGGAACGAAGGCGCACGCCTGGTGTCGGCGTGTGAGACGTGAGGCGCCCGTCGTGCATCAGGTGGTGGACGAGCACGCCGCGGGCCAGGACGGCGAAGTCAGCGATGAGGCGCCGGTGACATCGCCACCACACCGCCTCGCTGCACATCACCGCAGTGCGCTGGTCAATCGCTTGGCGTATGACCTCGTCCATGGCGGTGACGAAATCCGGGCTGCGGGTATGAGCGGCGTAGCCACGAAAGGACAGGTTGCGCCATACCGTGTCGGGTGAGTCCGGCGGCGCTTTCCTGAAGCCGCCGAGGCGCTTGTCCCACCGGTAGGCGATGCCCTCTTCCGGCAACCACTGGGCCACGCGCTGCCGGGAGAGATCCGGGTCACGGCGGCTGCCGGGAGCGGTCCTGACGTCCACGACGGCGGCAATGCCGGCTTCGCGGAGGAGCCTGGCCAGCGTTCCCCGGTCCGCGGTGCTGTGGCCGAAGGTGACCAGCCCCGGACAGGGCGCTCGAAACCCATCTGGAGGGTCGGTCTGGTCGGGGTCCATACATCGAGTGCAGCAGCTCCCGGCTCCGACGGCACACGGGCTACCGTCTTGACGACGTTCTTCAGCACCGACCGGCCCGGCAGGCCGCCCCCTGGAGGAGATGCGGCGGGTCGCGGGCGAGCTGGATGAAGCGGTCGGCGAGTGGGGTCATGGGGATGGCGACGCTCCTTGCTTGTGCGGGCCAAGATTTCGCAATCCCTTGCCGCGGCACGGTAGGGCAATGCCGGCCGTCCTACCCCAGCGTGGCCACGAATTTCCCGAGCCGGGCGATCCCCTCGCTCAGTTCGTCCGCTGACGCCGCGTAGGAGAGGCGGACATGCGTCTGCGCGGTGTGCGTGCCGAAGTCCCGTCCCGGGGTGAGGGCGACGTGCGTCTCCTGAAGTGCTCGTTCGCAGAACTCCCAGGAGGTGAGTCCGGTGCGGCCGACGTCGAAGTAGACGTAGAACGCGCCGTCGGGCGGGACCGGGACGGGCAGCCCGATCCGGGCCAGGCCGTCCAGGACGAGCGCGCGCCGCTCGGCGAACTCGACGCGGCGGGCCTCGCACAGGGCCAGCGACTCGGCGGTGAAGCAGGCCAGGGCGGCGTGCTGGGCGGGAGTGGATGCGCAGAGGAAGTAGTTCTGGGCCAGGCGCTCCATCGCCGGCACGAGCACCTCGGGAACGACGCACCAGCCCAGCCGCCAGCCGGTCATGCCGAAGTACTTCGAGAAACTGTTGATGACCACGGCGTCAGGGTCGTACGACAGCACGCTGCGCGGCGGCCGGCCCTGGCCGTCGTGGTCGCCGAGGTCGAGGTAGATCTCGTCGACGATGCGCCACGCGTCACTCTCGCCGGCGAGCCGGCAGATCGCCGCGAGTTCGCCGGCCGGCACCGAGGTGCCCGTCGGGTTGGACGGAGTGGCGACCATGATGCCGCGCGTGCTGTCCGTCCAGTGCGACCGCACTGCTGCCTCGTCCAGCTGGAACCGGGTGTCGGCGCTGGTGGGGACGAGGGTGACCCGGGCGCCGAAGCTCTCGACGATCTGCCGGTTGCAGGGGTACGACGGGTCCGAGATGAGCACCTCGTCGCCGGGATCGACGAGCGCGGCGGTGGCCAGCACCAGCGCGGCCGAGGCGCCCGCGGTCACGACGACCCGGGCCGGGTCGACCCCGACGCCGTGCTGATCCTCGTAGAACCGTGCGATCGCCTGCCGCAGCGCGGGCAGACCGAGCGCCGCCGTGTACGTCATGGGCCGGCCGTCCATGGCCGCGCGCATGGCCTCCAGGACGGCCGGGGGAGCACCGAAGTCGGGTTCGCCGAGGCTGAGTTTGACGACATGGTGGCCCTGCGCCTCCAGCGCGGCGGCCGCCTTGCTGAACTCCATGGCGTAGAAGGGGGCGACGGCCTGGGCGCGCTGCGAGATCCGTACGGTGCTCATGCGGCCCTACCTTCTTTCGCAGGGCCCGGTCGTTCGCGACGATGGGGTCGCGCGAGCGGGGCAGGGATGGTTTTCATGCTGGCTGCCGTCGATGGCTCAGGCCGCTGTTCCCCCTGCCTCGCCACTTCTTCCGGACTGCTGATCAGGCTCTGCGGATCATCGCTTGGTAGGGCGAGGACAGGCGGAAGGAGTCGCGCCACGGGCTGTTCGACGAGGGGAGCGTCACCTTGTCCGCCAACGCGGGGTTCGACATCGCCAAGGACTTTCACTGGCTCGCCGTTACCGATGACCGGGGCCGGCAGCTGTGCAGCCGACGGGTCGACAACGACCCCGAAGTCATCGAGGAGGCCATCACCGACCTGAAGGCCCTGCAGGCCGAACACGGCCAACTGACCATCGGGCTGGACTTGCTGGGCGGCGTGGCCGCCGTGCTGACCGCGATGCTGCTGGCCGCCGGTTTGCGTGTCGTGCACGTGCCCGGACTCGCCGTCAACCGCGCCCGCCGCGGCACCCGGGGCGGCGAGAACAAGTCCGACCCGCGCGATGCGAAGGTCATCGCCGAGCAGGTCATGCTCCGCACCGACCTGCGGGAAGTGGAACTGACCGATGAGGCCACCGCCGAACTGCGGCTGCT
>NZ_JBITIY010000015.1:0-131733 GCF_044459385.1 Streptomyces sp. NPDC050287
TCAGGCCGGCTACCCGTCGTCGCCTTGGTGAGCCATTACCTCACCAACAAGCTGATAGGCCGCGGGCTCATCCTTCACCGCCGGAGCTTTCAACCTCCACTCAGGAGAGTGGAAGTATTATCCGGTATTAGACCCCGTTTCCAGGGCTTGTCCCAGAGTGAAGGGCAGATTGCCCACGTGTTACTCACCCGTTCGCCACTAATCCCCACCGAAGTGGTTCATCGTTCGACTTGCATGTGTTAAGCACGCCGCCAGCGTTCGTCCTGAGCCAGGATCAAACTCTCCGTGAATGTTCTCCCGTAATCGGGATGACACCACGAGAGCGGAACAGCCAGGCGGAATAAGCCCGGCCGTTCACAGCGTCCTCGCTGTGTTTTCTTCAAAGGAACCTCGCCCCAACCGGAAACCGGCCGGAGACGGGGTATCAACATATCTGGCGTTGACTTTTGGCACGCTGTTGAGTTCTCAAGGAACGGACGCTTCCTTTGTACTCACCCGAGAGACTCTCTCGCGGCTTTCCTCCGGGCGCTTCCCTTCGGTGTTCCAAACTCTATCAGTGTTTTTCCGACTCCCTGACCACCGTCCTGCAGGCATGCAGAAAGTGACCCAAGATAGGATCTGACAAGTTGGGTTCTGCCGGACGAGGACACAAGGTTGCGCCGCTCATCCCCGAGCAGGAGTACGACTTTACACCGGGCCGCGAGGCGGGTGCAAATCACTTGCAGGTATGGTCTAGACCACCACCGCGCGGTCGCGCGGAACCGGTACTACGTGTGACATACGCTGCTGAACAGTGCGCCGTCCGGGACAGGCAGAGACGGTGCATTCGGATCTCCACCCCTGGGAGGCTTCCCATGACCACCGTGCAGTCCCCTCTTGCCGGACGCGCCATCGGACTGGCCGCAGTGCCTGATCCGGTCTTCTCCGGGGCCATGGTCGGCCCGGGCACAGCCATCGACCCCGTTCGGGAGTCCTCCGAGGCTGTGTCGCCTGTGGACGGCGTCATCGTTTCGCTGCACCCACACGCCTTCGTCGTGGTCGACGAGCAGGGACATGGTGTGCTCACCCACCTCGGCATCGACACGGTGCAGCTCAACGGCGAGGGCTTCGAACTGCTCGTGAACAAGGGCGACACCGTAACGCGCGGTCAGAGTGTTGTGCGCTGGAACCCGGCCGCGGTCGAGGCCGCCGGCAAGTCTCCCGTCTGCCCGATCGTTGCGCTCGAAGCGACGGCCGAGGCGCTCACCGAGCTCCGTGAGGACGGCGATGTGAAGGCGGGCGACAGTCTCTTCGTCTGGAAGTGACACCGTGCCGTCCGCAGGACGGCAAGCAGGGACAACCACCACGGCGGCGGAACCCGCCGCACTATCGGAGACGGGTGAGATGGAGACAACGCTGCGAGGCGTCGGTGTGAGCCACGGGGTGGCGATCGGCGAGGTTCGGCACATGGGAACGGCGGTGCTGGAACCGCCTGCCAGGCAGATCCCGGCGGAAGACGCGGAGCGTGAACAGGGGCGCGCCCGCAAGGCCGTGGAAGCTGTGGCGGCCGACCTGATGGCGCGCGGCAATCTGGCGGGAGGCGAAGCCCAGGCGGTCCTCGAGGCACAGGCCATGATGGCCCAGGACCCCGAGCTGATGGCGGACGTGGAACGCCGTATCGCGGTGGGGAGCACGGCCGAGCGGGCGGTGTACGACGCCTTCGCCGCCTACCGCGCCCTGCTGGCCGGTGCCGGTGAGTACCTCGCCGGGCGCGTGGCCGACCTCGATGACGTGCGGAATCGTATCGTCGCCCGGTTGCTCGGGGTGCCGATGCCAGGTGTGCCGGACAGCGACGAGCCGTACGTCCTTATTGCGCGCGACCTCGCGCCTGCCGATACGGCGCTGCTGGACCCCGCTCTGGTGCTCGGTTTCGTCACCGAGGAGGGCGGGCCGACCAGCCACAGCGCGATTCTGGCGCGGGCGCTCGGAGTGCCGGCCGTGGTGGCGCTGCCCGGGGCCGGGGAACTGGCCGAGGGCACGGTGATCGCCGTGGACGGCAGCACTGGTGAGATCTTCGTGAACCCAAGCGAGGAGAAGAAGGCGCGGATGTCGGCCGAGGCCGCCGAGCGCAAGGCGGCGCTGTCCGCCTCCACGGGGCCCGGTGCCACGTCCGACGGCCACAAGGTGCCGCTGCTGGCCAATGTCGGCGGTCCGGCCGATGTGCCTGCGGCGGTCGAGGCCGGGGCGGAGGGTGTCGGTCTGTTCCGTACCGAATTCCTGTTCCTCGACGACAGCAAGAACGCTCCGTCGGAGGAGAAGCAGGTCGAGGCCTACCGGCAGGTCCTCGAGGCATTCCCCGAGGGGCGTGTCGTCGTGCGGGTGCTGGACGCCGGTGCGGACAAACCGCTGGACTTCCTCTCGCCGGGCGACGAGCCGAACCCGGCGCTGGGCGTGCGTGGGCTGCGGACGCTGCTCGACCATCCGGAGGTGCTGCGCACCCAGCTGACGGCCCTGGCGAAGGCTTCCGAGGGGCTGCCGGTCTATCTGGAGGTCATGGCTCCGATGGTCGCGGACCGCTCTGACGCCAAGGCGTTCGCCGACGCGTGCCGTGAGGCGGGGCTGCGGGCGAAGTTCGGTGCGATGGTCGAGATACCGTCGGCCGCATTGCGGGCGCGCTCGATCCTGCAGGAGGTCGAGTTCCTTTCGCTGGGGACCAACGACCTCGCGCAGTACACGTTCGCCGCGGACCGCCAGGTCGGGGCAGTGTCCCGGTTGCAGGATCCGTGGCAGCCCGCGCTGCTCGACCTGGTCGCGTTGTCCGCCGAGGCGGCGAAGGCCGAGGGCAAGAGCTGTGGTGTCTGCGGTGAGGCCGCCTCCGACCCGCTGCTCGCGTGTGTGCTGACCGGCCTGGGGGTCACCTCGCTTTCCATGGGAGCGGCTTCGATTCCCTATGTCCGGGCGACGCTGGCGAAGTACACGCTGGCGCAGTGTGAGCGGGCCGCGTCGGCCGCGCGGGCCACGGACAGTGCCGAGGAGGCACGCCAGGCTGCTCAGGCGGTGCTGTCCGGCGAGTAGCCGGTCCGAAGCCGCCGTCGGCTGTCCCTGAGGGGCGCCCCCGTAAGTGGGGCGCCCCTCAGGCGTTCAGTGGTGGTGTCCCGTCGCCTGTCCCGTGTCCCCGAGGTCGGGTGGGGCGCAGTAGTCGACGTCCGATTCCGGGGAGATGAGGTCGCCGGAGTCGATGTCGGTGCAGTAGGCGTCGAAGACCTCACCGGCGGTGAGGGGTTCGAGGCCTTCGCCGCGCAGACGCCAGCCGTAGACGCGGTCCCGGGTACCCGGGGCGCTGGTCCGCATGACGAGTCCACCGGGGCTGTGGGTGGCGAGGCCGAGAGCCAGGACGGTGGTGAATTCCAGGGCTTCGGCCTCGTCGAGTTGTGTGGTGCCGTCGGGGTCCTCGTCGGCGTGGAGCACGGAGACGAGGGCCTCCGGGGTTCCGGTGACGCTGCAGACGAGGTGGCGGTTGCCCGGGTGGGCGGTGTCGAGGATGCGGACGAGCAGACGTGAGGCGCGGACGAAGGCCCCGCGTCCGATGTCCTCGCCGCAGGAGGCGCAGGAGCCGAGGCGGGCCAGGAGTGTGCCCGCGTACTCCCAGGTGGCTTGTCGTACGGCTTCGTCCACCAGGGCCGGTACGAGTTCGGTCAGCGGCCGGCCGTCGTAGGGGATGGTCGGGCCGGTGCCGGCGAGTTCCGCTGTGAAGCGGGTACGGCTCGATGGGATGTCGGGGTCCAGGCCTGCTTCCGCGCAGAATTCGGCGTACTCCTGCGGGTCGAAGAGGGCGACGGTGGTGTGGCTGCCCTGGGCGGCACGGGTCTTGAGGAGGTCCTCGACCTGTTTGAGATAGGTCGCGTGGTCGTCGAAGGTGAAGGTGCGGTAGCGCCGCATGGCGCGGAAGTCGTGCTCGTCGGTGAGCAGGCCGATGGTGCCGGCGATTTCGCGGCGCAGAACGCGTCGCATGGTCTGGTGGTCTGTGTGCGCCATTTTTCCCCCTGCGTACAGTCGATCAATGCTCACTCACAGTAATCGACAGCACTGACAATGGGGTCCCCGGAGGCCGCCTCGACCGAGCCGGCGTGTGCCGGGGCGAGGACGGGAGCGAGGGGCAGGGCGTAGCTGTTCGTGGTGAGTGAGCAGGGCGGGGCCGAGTTGTCGGATGCACTGCTCCCTCACTCGTCGGGGCCGGGGCGCCGCTCCGCTGTCGCTGTGGCGGCTCGGGGATGAGCTCAGCCTGGTTCGCGCTGGTGTCAGTCCGGGGCCGCCTGTGGCGGTCGACCGGTCCGGAGGGCTGTCAGGCTCGCTTGCGGGCCAGGTCCTCGTAGAAGTGCAGCAGGTCGAGGTTGTCGATGGAGCCCGGGTTGACCGCCCGCTCCATGGGGGTGCCCTGGAGGAGGCGCTTGACGGGGACCTCGATGCGCTTTCCGGTGAGAGTGTGCGGGATGCCGGGCACCTCGATGACCTCGTCGGGTACGTGCCGGGGGGAGAGCTGTTCGCGGATGGTCTGCCTGATGCGCTTCAGGAGCGCCTCGTCGAGGACGGCTCCGGGGGCGAGGTGCACGAACAGCGGCATCCAGTAGCCGCCGTCGGGTTGTTCGATGCCGATGACGAGGGATTCCTTGATCTCCGGGAGACGCTCGACCGCTTCGTAGATGTCGGCCGAGCCCATGCGCACGCCCTGGCGGTTGAGCGTCGAGTCGGAACGGCCGTGGATGACGACCGAGCCGCGTGAGGTGACGGTGATCCAGTCGCCGTGGCGCCACACTCCGGGATACGTGTCGAAGTAGCTGTCGTGGTAGCGGCTGCCGTCGGGGTCGTTCCAGAAGTGGATCGGCATGGACGGCATGGGGTTGGTGACCACGAGTTCGCCGACTTCGTCGATGAGGGGGTTGCCGCTCGGGTCCCAGGACTGCAGGTCGGTGCCCAGGCAGGGTGCCTGGAGTTCGCCGATGTGTACCGGGAGGGTCGGTACGGCTCCTGCGAAGCAGGAGCACACGTCCGTGCCGCCGCTGACGGACGCGATCCACAGGTCGTCGCGGACCTCGTCGTGGAGCCAGCGGAATCCGTCGGGAGGCAGGGGGGATCCGGTGGTGGCGACGCACTGCAGCTTGGAGAGGTCGTACTCGCGGCCGGGGCGCAGACCGGTCTTGCGGCAGGCCATGACGTAGGCGGCCGAGGTGCCGTAGAAGGTGGCTCCCGTGCGTTCGGCGATCCGCCACTGGGCGCCGGTGTCCGGGTAGCCGGGGCTGCCGTCGTAGAGCACGATCGTGGTGCCTGTGAGGAGGCCGGAGGCGAGGAAGTTCCACATCATCCAGCCGGTGGACGTGTACCAGAAGAAGCGGTCCTCGGGACCGAGGTCGCAGTGCAGGCCGAGCTGCTTGAGGTGCTCGACGAGGATGCCGCCCTGGGACTGGACGATTGCCTTGGGGAGGCCGGTGGTGCCCGAGGAGTAGAGCACCCACAGGGGGTGGTCGAAGGGCACCGGCACGAAAACGGGCTCGGTGTCGGTGCTCGTGAGGGCCGACCACTCCAGGGCGCCTTCGGGTGCCTCGGTGCCGAGGACGGGGATGTGGACGACCGCGCGCAGGGTGGGCAGTTCGCGGCGGAGTTCGGCGACGATGTCGCGGCGGTCGTGCTCCTTGCCGCCGTAGCGGTAGCCGTCGACGGTGAACAGGACGACCGGTTCCACCTGCTGGAAGCGGTCCAGGACGCTTCGGGCGCCGAAGTCGGGGGCGCAGGACGTCCAGACGCCGCCCACGGCGGCCGTGGCGAGCAGGGCGACCACGGCCTGGGGAATGTTCGGGAGATAGCCGCTGACGCGGTCTCCGGGGCGCACGCCGAGCGTGCGCAGCTCGGCGGCCAGGGAGCCGACCTGGCGGCGCAGCTCGGACCAGGTCACGGGTCGAGGGTCATGGGTCTCGTCGACATGGAGGAGGGCCGGCTCGTCCGCGCGGGTGGCACCGGCGCGCAGGGCGTGCTCGGCGTAGTTCAGAGTCGCTCCGGGGAACCACTGGGCGCCGGGCATCCCCGGGTCGGCGAGCACGCGCGCGTAGGGGGTCGTGAACCGTACGTCGAACCACTCCGTGACGGCCTTCCAGAACGTTTCCAGCTCGTCGACGGACCAGCGGTGCAGTGCGGGATAGCCGCCCTCTGCGGGGGCTCCGTGGTGTTCGGCCGCCCAGGCCTGGAACCTGGTGATCTGTGCCCGGGCGACGCGTTCCGGAGCAGGCTGCCAGAGCGGCTGGGGGTTCACGGTCGACATGGGGCGGCTCCCGGACTCTGCGCGTCTTGTGCGTCGTCCGCGCACGGGCTGGGGTGTGCGCGTGACGCGGCTGACACGGACGATGCCATCTGATCGATTCCTACACCAGGGTGTGCCCCACATAGTCCGTGTCGTGAAGATGTGGTCCCAGCACGGGTGAACGGAAGTTGAACGACACCCATATCGGGGCCTGTCGATGACAGGCTGAGCAGCATGGACGGTCGTGACCTGGTGCGTTCGGTGAAGGCGGTCGGTTCTGCGGGGGCGGCCCAGGGGTTGCGTACCGTACGGGCCGCGTGGCGCAGGAGGCGTGCCGATGCCGACGGGCTGCCGCCGCGGGGGGCCGAAAGGGCGCGGGTTCCCGGGCCGGTGCAGGCCGTGGAGCCCGGGCCCGGGGGCGGTGTGGTCCGGTTCAGCCGCTCCGAGCTGCGGATCACCGTGGCGGTGAACGGGGCGGTGTTCTGGGGCTGGGACGGGGTGGCTCCGGAGCCGTCGTACGCCCTCGCGGGCCGCTGCCCCGAGCCCGATCCGCGGGCGGTGCTGGAGCCGGACAAGGACGGCGGCTGGCGGGTGGTGGCCGAGCGCGTGACGGTCGCCGTCTCGCGGCACGGCGCCATCGACGTGCTCACGCCCGGCGGTGTGCGGCTGCGCCGGGACCTGCCGCCGCGGTGGTGGGAGCCTGCCGGGGGCGGTCCGGCGCGTTGGATGCAGCGCTCGGAGGTGGCCGCGGACGCGCGGTTCTTCGGGCTCGGCGGGCGGGCTTCAGGGCCACGGCTGCGGGACGGGACGTACCGGCTGTGGAACACCGACCCGGGGCGTTCCTTCGCTCCCGGCGACGATCCCCTGTATCTCACGATGCCGGTCCAGGTGGTGGTGGCCGACGCGGCGACCCATCTGGTGTTCCACGACACCTCTTGGGACGGCACGGTGGTCCTGCGGGAGGGCGCGGAGGGTGCCGGGTCGGGGCACGACCGCAGGGGCACCTCGGAGTTGCGGATGGACGGCGGTCCGCTGCGCTGCTGGGTGATGGTGGGCACCCCCGCGCGCGTACTGCTCGTCTGGGCCTCCCTCACGGGGGCGCCCGCGCTGCCGCCCGCCTGGGCACTCGGTCACCATCACGCGCGGTGGGGCTTCGGCAGCGAGCAGGAGGTGCGGCGGATCGTCTCGGGCTACCGGGAGCGCGATCTGCCGCTCGACGCGGTCCACCTCGACATCGACCACTACGACGCCCACCAGGTGTTCACCGTCGATCAGGAGCGCTTCCCGAAGCTGCCGCAGCTCGCCGAGGATCTGCGGCGGGACGGGATCCGGCTGGTGTCAATCGTCGATCCGGCGGTCAAGGCGGAACCCGGCAACGACGTGTTCGACAGTGGGACCGCCGAGAACGCGTTCGTGAGGGATGCGGCGGGCCGGCTTGTGCGCGGGGTCGTCTGGCCCGGGGAATCGGTCTACCCGGACTTCACGCACGCGCGCGTGCGGCAGTGGTGGGGCCGCCTCTACGAGGAACGGCTCGCTCAGGGGTTCGCGGGTTTCTGGCACGACATGAACGAACCGACCTCGTTCACCGCCTTCGGGGAGTCGACGCTGCCCAGGTCGGCCCGGCACTCCCTGGAGGGGCGGGGCGGCGACCATCGCGAGGCGCACAACGTGTATGCCCTGTGCATGGCCCGGGCCGGATACGAGGGGCTGTGCGACCTGGCTCCGGAGGGGCGGCCTTTCGTGTTCTCGCGCTCCGGGTGGGTGGGGCTGCAGCGCTACGGCGGGGCCTGGTCAGGAGATGTCGCCACGGGGTGGCCGGGGCTACGGGCGTCCCTGTCACTGGTCATGGGCCTCGGGCTGTGCGGGGTGCCGTATTCGGGGCCGGACGTGGGCGGCTTCGACGGGACTCCGTCACCCGAGCTGTATCTGCGCTGGTTCCAACTGGGCGCGTATCTGCCGCTGTTCTGCACGCACGCGAGTCTGCGGGCGGGGCGCAGGGAGCCTTGGGAATTCGGTGCCGAGGTGCTGGAGCACGCGCGCGTGGCGCTCGTCGAACGCCGGCGGCTGCTGCCGTACTTCGTGACTCTGGCCCATCTGGCCCGGCGTACGGGTGCGCCCTACGTGCGGCCGCTGTGGTGGTCGGTGCCCGAGGACCGTGCGCTGCGCGACTGTGAGGACGCGTTCCTGCTGGGCGACTGCCTGCTGGTGGCGCCGGTGCTGGCGCCGGGGACGGACCGGCGGGCGGTGCGGCTGCCGCGTGGGCGCTGGTACGACACGGCGACGGAGCAAGCTCACGAGGGACCTGGGCAGGTGCTCGTGGACGCTCCTCTTGCGCGTGTTCCGGTGTTCGCGCGCGCGGGCGCCGTCCTTCCGGTGCGCGGGGCGGACGGCGGGCTGGAGTTGGAGGTCTGGGCACCGGCCCGGGGACGGACCGGTGGCGGCCTGGTCGTGCGGGACGCGGGCGACGGCTGGGACGAGCCGGAGACCGAGCGCTACGTCGCCCGCTGGGAAGGCCGGCAGGTGGTGGTCGAGCGGGAGGGTGAGGACGGCCTGAGCAAGCCGCCTCACCCAGTCCGGATACGAGGGCTCGGGACGGGCTGAGCTCAGAGGTACCGGCCCTCGAACCATGCCCGCACGGCCAGGGTGTGCAGCGGGAAGGCGAGCTCCTCCGGCCTGCGCAGCAGCTGCCGGCCCTCGGTCTCGTCCGTGGCCGCGAAAGGCGGGAGGCCGTCGGCGGGGCGCTCCGGCAGGGTCCCGAACAGCAGGAGGTGTCCGTCGGGCGAGCTCAGCGCGTCGGCGAGCCGTACGTCGCGGCTCGCGGCGTCGATACCGGTCTCTTCCTTGAGTTCACGGACCAGTGCCTGTCGCCAGTCCTCCCGGTCGTTGATGTATCCGCCGGGCAAGGCGACGCCTCCGCGCGCGGGGGCGATGGTCCGGGTGATGACCACGAGCGCGGTGCCCTGCGTGTCGTACACGGGCTGGAGGGCCACGGCGACCGGGAGGGGGTTGCGGTAGGCCACGGTGTGGCAGGCCGGGCAGGTGCGGGGCCAGCCGGAGACGCCCTCTCCGTAGAGAGCTCCACAGCTCGAACAGTGGGAACCGGGTCTGGAGTTGGGGGTGGAGGCTTGAGTTTCGGACACGCGGCGGACTGTATCCGATCAACGGAGGGGCGTCTTCCGGGGGCGTCTCAGTTGCCGCCGGCCAGGGATTCCGCGGACACGGGGAAGTCGAAATACGTGTCGGGATAGAGCTCGGGCTTGTAGGTGTAGTGCCACCACTCCTCGGCGAGGTTGACGAAGCCGAGGCCCTCCAGAGTGCTCTTCAGGAGCAGACGGTTGGCTCGCTGCTCGCCCTGGATGCGCGGGTCGAGGGTGTGGGAAAGGGTGTCGAAGCAGTCGAATCCGGTGCCCATGTCGATGGAGTTGTCCGGGAAGCGCTCACCCTTGGGGGCGTAACAGGGCACCAGGGGTTCTCCGGGGACGTACGGCCTGGTCGGCCTCGCGGGGAGCTTGACGAGGGTGAGGTCCATGGTGGAGCCGCGGCTGTGGCCGGATTTCTCGGCGATGTAACCGTCCTCGAACAGACGGGTCTTGTCGACGTCCGGATAGAACTCACCCTTCATGGCTTGGTCCTCCAGGTCCTCGGCCCAGCGGACGAAATGGTCGACGGCCCGCTGCGGCCGGTAGCAGTCGTAGACCTTGAGGCTGTAGCCCTCCGGCAGGAGCTTCTGCTGCGCCTCATGGAGCGCTTCGGCGGCGGGCCGGGTGAGGATGCACAGGGGCTGCCGGTAACCGTCGATGCGTTCGCCGACGAAGTTGTGCGGCGTGAAGTAGCGCATCTCCTGGATGATCGTCGCGTCCACGGTCCTCAGGGCCACGAAGTCCGGCGGTGCCTGCGGATCGGTGGTCGCCCGGGCGGGGGCGGTGGCGGCGGTCATGGCCAGCAGGGTGGCGAACGCGGTGACGAGACCGCGTACCGCGCTGGAGAGTCGTGTCATGTCTCCTGCATTTATCAGGCGCGTGTTCCGCGGTGGAAGCGATCGGATGCAGTTTCCCTCGGAGTCCTCTCACGGTTCCCTCGGAGTCCTCTCGAAGTCCCCTCAAGTGTGGCGGCCCGGCGACGGGCCTGCCCATGGGGCCTCGCCCGTGGCACACTTCTGACGTCCCGTCAGATTTCTTGGTGATCTTTCGTGTGGGGAGGGACCTTGTCTCGTACACCGACTCCCGTGGTCGCCGGTTGGTTCACCGGCGACGGGGACTGCTTCCGGCTCCTCGGCACCCGCTGCCGGTCCTGCGCCTCGGTCTTCTTCCCCCGCGAGGACAACCACTGTCGCAATCCCGGATGCGCCGGCGGCGAGCTGGAGGAGGTGCCCCTCTCGCGGCGCGGGCGCGTCTGGTCGTACACGGACGGACGCTACCGACCTCCGTCACCCTATGTGACCGATCCGGAACTTCCGTGGGAGCCGTACGCGTTGATCGCTGTGGAGCTGGAGGCAGAGCGGATGGTGGTACTGGGACAGGCGGTTCCCGGTGTCACGGTCGCCGAGCTGGCGGTGGGCATGGAGGTGGAGGTCGTGTCCGGCGTGCTCCATGAGGACGCGGAGACGACCTGGACGACCTGGCAGTGGCGTCCGACGGGGGTGACGGCATGACGGGAGAGGTGGCGGTGCTCGGCGTGGGCATGCACCCATGGGGCAAGTGGGGGCGTGGCTTCGTGGAGTACGGCGTGGTGGCGGCCCGCGCGGCGCTCGCGGACGCCGGGCTGGACTGGCGGGAGGTCGGTTCGATCGTCGGCGCGGACACCGTGCGTGGCGGCTATCCGGGATACGTGGCCGGGGCGACGTTCGCGAAGGCACTGGGCTGGCAGGGTGCCCGGGTCACGAGTGTGTACGCGGCGTGCGCGTCGGGGGCACAGGCCATCGACACCGCGCGCGGGCAGATTCTTTCGGGGCTCGCGGACATGGTGCTCGTGGTGGGAGCCGACGCCGCCCCCAAAGGGTTCTTCCGGCCGGCGGGCGGCGACCGGCCCGAGGATCCGGACTGGCTGCGCTTCCGGATCCTGGGGGCGACGAATCCGACCTACTTCGGGCTGTACGCACGCCGGCGGATGGCCGTGCACGGGGACACCACGGAGGACTTCGCGCAGGTCAAGGTGAAGAACGCCGCCTTGGGCGCGCTGAATCCGTATGCGCGTTACCGCAAGCGGGTCACCGTCGAGGAGGTCGCCGTCTCCGCCGTGGTCGCCGATCCGCTGCGACTGCTCGACATCTGCGCGACCTCGGACGGAGGGGCGGCCGTGGTCCTCTCCAGCATGGAGTTCGCACGCCGGCAGGGGGTGGCGCGGCCGGTGCGCGTCCGGGCCGTGTCCACGGTGACACCGCGTTATCCCAACACCGTCCTCGATCTGCCGGACATGGCGACGGACTCCGCGGTGGCGGTCGAGCCCGCCGGAGAGACCTTCCGGGCGTCGATCGCACGAGCGGCTTACGAGGAGGCCGGGATCGGGCCGGAGGATCTCTCCCTCGCCGAGGTGTACGACCTGTCCACCGCCCTGGAGTTGCAGTGGTACGAGGACCTCGGGCTGTGCGCGGCGGGCGACGGCGCGAAGCTGCTGCGAGAGGGTGCGACGACCCTGGGCGGGCGCATACCCGTCAACACCAGCGGGGGACTCGCCTCCTTCGGAGAGGCGGTTCCCGCCCAGGCGATCGCCCAGGTCTGCGAACTGACCTGGCAGTTGAGGGGAGCGGCGGGCGACCGGCAGGTCGATGGTGCGCGGGTGGGGATGACGGCGAACCAGGGGCTGTTCGGGCATGGTTCGGCGGTGGTCGCGGTGCGGTGAGGACGAGAGGAGGGCCGGGTCCGCCGGGTTCGGGCGGCGGCAGGCAGGCATGGGCTCGCGACCGGTGAACGCTCCGCTCGCAAACGGAACCCGTACGGGTTCCGTACGCGGGGCTCGTACGCGGGTCTCGGGACTCGTACGCGGGACTCGTACGCGGGCAGGGCTTTCTCGCACGGTGTGTGACCGGCCGGGAATCCTGCGTGAACGTCTCATGAACTGGGACTGGGCGTCCGCCGGCAGCGTCATCATGCTGCCGTGCGCTCCTGGACGGACACTCTCCGCTTCGCCTTCCAACCAGTGGTCAACCTGATGACCGGCGGGGTCGCGGGGCTGGAGATACTCGCCCGCCCGGAGAGCGGGGACATCCTGGCCGAGGCCCGGCGTGACCCCGAACTCGACGGCCGGCTCGCGGTGTTGGCGCTCCGCACGGCGATGCGCCGGGAGACGCTGCTGCCGCTGCACGTCAACGTGTTCGCGGGCACCCTCGCCGACCTCGGCGGGCTCACCCCCCTGCACGATGCCGTGCGGGCCGCGGGACGGCTGCCCTGGGAGGTGACCGTCGACATCGGCCCGCCCTACACCCACGTGCCGCAGCCGGCGCTGCTGGAGGCAGTCGGCGGGCTGCGGGATCAGGGGTTCCGGGTCAGTGCGGACGGGATCGGCGACGGGGACGTACCCCTGCGGCTGCTCATCGATCTCGCGCCCGACCTGGTGAAACTGGACGCGTCGCTGCTGGCACGGCCGGCCGCCGTGCGGGCGATGCGGACCCTGTGTGACGAGCTGGGCGCGTTGCTGTCGGTCGAAGGCGTGGAGACCGAACTGCAGTGTGCGACCGCGTTGTCGGCCGGTGCGCAGTTGGCTCAAGGCGAACTGTTCGCGCCGCCGTCCCGGCTGCCCGCGGCGGACGTATACGTTCCGCCCCGCTCCCCCGCCGCTGCGGGGGCGTCCCGGCCGGGGCCGACGGTACGGGAGTTCGTACGTCCCGCCGCGCTGCTGCCCGCCACCGCCTCGGCGGGTCAGGTACGGGCGCTGCTGACCGGGTCGCCCGAGGTGTCCGGGGCGCTGCTCGTGGACCGCGACGGGGTGCCCGTGCGCTCGGTGCACCGTTCGCGCTTCCTGCTGTCCATGTCGGGGCGCTACGGGCATGCCCTGTACGCCGACCGGCCCGCCGCCAAACTCGGCGACCCGCCGCGGACGGTGGGCGTCGACGCCACCGCCTGGGAGGTCCTGGACGTGGTGGCCGTGGGCGAGCGGGACCGGACCTCCGACGACGTGGCCGTCGTCGACCGGTACGGCCGGTGCGTGGGCGTCGTACGGCTGGCCGATCTCATACGGGCGCTGGCCGAGAACCGGGTCGAGGAGGCGGCCGGGCTCAACCCGCTGACCAGGCTGCCCGGTTCGGACGCGATCACCGGTGAGGTGGACCGGCGGATCGCGGAGGGGCGCACGTTCGCGCTGAGTTGGCTGGACGTCGACCACTTCAAGCAGGTCAACGACGGGGCCGGGTTCGCGGCGGGCGACGAGCTGATCCGGTCGGTGGGGCGGGCCCTGCAGCACGCGGTGGCCGGCAGCACGCGCGTCGGCCATATCGGCGGGGACGACTTCCTGGTGCTCGCGGACCCGGAGGAACTGGAGCCGCTGGCGGTCTCGGTGCTGAACGTTCCCTGGTCGGCGGGCAGTCGGCCCGTCACGTTGTCCCTGGCCACGGTGGTGTGTGTCCCGGGCAGCGTGACCGATCACCGGGAGGCGGCGGCCTGTCTGGCACCGCTGAAGCAGGCCGCCAAGGCGCTGGCCGGAGCCAGTTGGGTGCTGGGACACGCGGGCTTGCCCGGGCACGAGATCCGTCGGGGGTCGGGGGCCACCACGGCACGAGCGGCGAGGTAGCCGGGACAGAAGCCACCACCACACGAGCGACGAGGTAGCCGGGACAGAGGCCACCTGCCCGGTGAGACGCGGCACGAGCGGCAGGTGGGCGGGGACAGCCTGCGGGGACAGCCGCGGCCAGGGGGCTGTGGGGAGTGAGGCGGCCGGGGCGGTCACGGGGCCGTGTCGCTCGGTGGCTGTGAGCCCGCCGGGCACGGTGTCGAAGACCGGCGAGCACGCGGCCACCGAGTCGCGGCCGGGGTGGCCGACGGCCATGCCGAGTCAGGCGGCCGGGGCGGTGGCCCGTCCTCCGACCCAGACCAACAGACCATGCGTCCGGCGCGTCGGACGGGCACCGTGGCAAGGTGAGGCTCCTGCTCGCTCGCCGCATGGCTCTCAACCGTTGCCGTCGGCGACCTTGACGCTCCGTGGGCGCCGGTGAACACTTCCGGTGTCAGTCGACATCGCCGTACATTCTCGGCGTATTCAGGCACTGCGCCGCGCGGGCCCACCTGAGCCGAGTCCCCTCCCCCCATGGGCGATGCGGCTGCGACGGCACGCTCGTCGCGGACGCCGAGCGGGGCGCGGCCTCCCTGCCCTCGGCGCTTCGCCAAGGGAACCGCACCCCGCACGGAGGACCGGGGCCGACCGTCCCGGGCCAGGGCCTAGGAGCCGCCATGAGCAACGGAGACATTTTCGTCGGCGAGGTCATCGGAACCGCGATCCTGATCCTCTTCGGTGCCGGCGTATGCGCCGCCGTCACCCTCAGATACTCCAAGGCGCGGGCCTCGGGGTGGATCGTGATCGCGTTCGGCTGGGGATTCGGGGTGCTGGCCGGCGCGTACACCGCCGCTCCCCTCTCCGGCGGGCAGCTCAACCCTGCCGTGACACTCGGCATCGCCGTCGACACCGGCGAGTGGGGCAAGGTCTGGGTGTATCTGCTGGGCCAGATGGTCGGTGCCATGCTCGGTGCCGTCCTGTGCTACCTCACGTACTTCGCCCAGTTCCAGGCCAACGTACGGGAGACGGGCACAACGGAGGGCACGGCGGAGGAGCCGCTGCCGACGCTCGGTATCTTCTCCACCATCCCGGAGATCCGGAGCCCGGTCGCCAACCTGATCACGGAGATCATCGCGACCGTCGCGCTCGTCCTGCCGATCCTCGCCTTCGGGCTGACCAAAGGGCTCGGCGAGTCCGGCACGCTGGTGCTGATCGTCTCGTTGCTGGTCGTCGGCATCGGTCTCTCCCTCGGCGGCCCCACGGGTTACGCCATCAACCCGGCGCGGGACCTCGGTCCTCGCATCGTCCACACCTTCCTACCGATTCCGAACAAGGGCACCTCCGACTGGGGATACGCGTGGATCCCGGTCGTCGGCCCGCTGATCGGCGGAGCACTCGCGGGCCTCATCTACAACGCGGCCTTCTGATCAGCTTCCCAACAGCTCCTCCCGGCTTCGAGCAACCTTCCGAGGAGCCTCGCGAGCCTTTCGAGCAGCTTTCTGAACCCAGCCCAAGGGGTAGCCATGACGGACAACGCCGAGAAGTACGTCGCCGCAATCGACCAGGGCACCACCTCAAGCCGCTGCATCGTCTTCGACCACAACGGCGCGATCGTCGCCGTCGACCAGCGCGAGCACCGCCAGATCTTCCCCAAGCCCGGCTGGGTGGAGCACGACGCCACCGAGATCTGGTCCAAGGTCCAGGCGGTGGTCGCCGGGGCGATCGCCAAGGCTGGACTGCGCGCCGACCAGCTCAGCGCGCTCGGGATCACCAACCAGCGCGAGACGACGGTCCTGTGGGACCGCGCCACGGGCAAGCCCGTGCACAACGCGATCGTGTGGCAGGACACGCGCACCGCGCAGCTGTGCCACCAGTTGGGCGGCACCGACGGGCAGGACCGTTTCCGCGAGCAGACCGGGCTGCCGCTCGCCAGCTACTTCTCCGGGCCCAAGGCGGCCTGGCTGCTGGACAACGTGCCCGGTCTCAGGGCCCGCGCCGAGCGCGGCGAGATCGCCTTCGGCACCATCGACTCCTGGCTGATCTGGAACCTCACCGGCGGCACGGACGGCGGGCGGCACGTCACCGACGTGACCAACGCCGGGCGGACCATGCTGATGAGCCTGGAGACCCTCCAGTGGGACCGGTCCATCCTCGCCGCGATGAACGTGCCCGAGGCCGTGCTGCCGGAGATCCGGTCGTCGGCCGAGGTGTACGGCACGGCGGTCGGCCAGCTCTCCGGCGTACCGGTCGCCTCCGCGCTGGGCGACCAGCAGGCAGCGGTGTTCGGGCAGGCCTGCTACGACGTGGGCACGGCGAAGAACACGTACGGCACGGGCAGTTTCCTGCTGCTCAACACCGGCAACCGGCCGGTGCCGTCGAAGAGTGGGCTGCTGACGACGATGGGCTACAAGATCGGCGGTGAGGCGCCGGTCTACTGTCTGGAGGGCTCGATCGCCATCACGGGCGCGCTCGTCCAGTGGTTCCGCGATCAGCTCGGCATCATCCGTACCGCCGACGAGATCGAGCCACTGGCGGCGAGCGTGGAGGACAACGGCGGCGCGTACATCGTGCCCGCGTTCTCCGGCCTGTTCGCGCCGTACTGGCGCTCGGACGCGCGCGGTGTCGTCACCGGCCTCACCCGGTACGTCACGAAAGCGCACCTCGCGCGCGCGGTGCTGGAGGCCACCAGCTGGCAGACGCGGGAGGTCGTGGACGCCATGTTCCAGGACTCCGGAGTGCGGATCACCACCCTGAAGGTCGACGGCGGCATGACCAAGAACAATCTGCTCATGCAGCATCAGGCGGACGTGCTGGACGTACCGGTGATCCGGCCGAAGGTCTCCGAGACGACCTGCCTGGGCGCCGCCTACGCTGCCGGGCTCGCCACCGGTGTCTGGAACGACCTCGACGAACTCAAGGCGCACTGGCAGAAGGACGTGGAGTGGACACCGTCCATGGAGGCGTCGGTGCGGGACCGCGAGTTCCACAACTGGCGCAAGGCCGTGGAGAAGAGCTTCGGCTGGCTGGAGGACGGCGAGAACTAGGCGGATCGGGATCGGGATCGGGATCGGGACGGTAGGACCCGTACCCCGGTCGACGGGGGTACGGGCCGCACCCGGGTCACGTCGTGACGGTCTGGCGGTGCGCCGCCGTGTAGGCGATCGCGTGCCGCACGACCCCGATGAGGACCTCCTTGACGGACTCCCGGTCGCGGGCGTCGCAGAGCATCAGCGGTACGTCGTCGTCGAGGTCCAGTGCCTGACGTACGTCGTCCTCGGGGTAACGGGCGGCTCCCTCGAAGCAGTTGACGCCGACGACGAACGGTATGGAACGCCGTTCGAAATAGTCGACGGCGGCGAAGCAGTCCTCCAGGCGGCGGGTGTCGGCGAGCACGACGGCACCGAGCGCGCCCTCGGACAACTCGTCCCACATGAACCAGAAGCGCTCCTGCCCGGGTGTGCCGAACAGGTAAAGCACGAGGTCCTCGCGCAGGGTGATGCGGCCGAAGTCCATGGCCACGGTGGTGGTGTGCTTGCCCGGCACGCCGCTGAGGTCGTCGACCGGGCGCCCGGCCTCGGTGAGGCGCTCCTCGGTGCGCAACGGCCTGATCTCGCTGACCGCGCCGACGAGGGTGGTCTTGCCCACACCGAAGCCTCCGGCCACCAGGATCTTGAACGTGACGGGCTCGACCGGGGCCTTGCCACGCTCAGAACGCCCGAAGATCATCGATCTCTTCTCCTGCTTGATGGGGGTGGGGGGACGGTGGACCGCAGCCTCCGCCGCCAGGGCTTCGATGACGAGTGAGCGACCCCCGCGTCGGAGTACCGGGCCGGGTCGTCCGACAGGAGTTCGTGGGTCGGATCATATCGGGAGGGCTGATGCGGCGCCCGGTCCGGACCTGGGGCTCATCAGCATCGAGACTGAAACGCTCCGGATGCTCCACGGCGAGTTCATATGGTGCGTCGGCTGCGCGGATGATGAGAAAATGATGGGGCCGTACAGCAAGCGGCAGGGAAATCCGTGCCCTCGAGGAAGAGACGCGCATGCCGAAGGCCCAGTCCACCGCCGACACCAACGAACCCCCCGGCGCCGAGCAGGGCGGGGCGTCGGGCAAGGTCCAGTCGCTGGAGCGGGCGATCACCTTGCTCCAGGCCACAGCCGACAGCGCGCCGGACGGCGAGACGGCCGCCGGCCTGGCCGCGCGGTGCGGACTCAACCGCGCCACAGCCTGGCGGCTGCTGTCGACACTGGAGCAGTACGGCCTGGTGGAGCGCAGCCCCGTCACCAACCGCTACACCATCGGCTTCACGGTCGCCCGGATGGCGTCGGCGGCCGGCTTCGACGGGCTGATCCGCCGGGCCCACGGCACCCTGCGCAGGGTCAGTGAGCAGACGGGCGAGACCGCCAATCTCGCGGTGGTGCAGCAGCTCGGGCTGACCTACGTCGACGAGGTGACCCCGCCCGTGGTGCTGGCCGCCCAGTGGCTGGGCCGGCACGTGCCGATGCACGCCACATCCACCGGCAAGGCGCTGCTGGCGTGGCTGCCCGAGGAGGAGGCGAAGTCGCTCCTGAGCGGGCCGCTGGAGGCGTACACGGACACCACGATCACGGACTGGGCACGACTGCGGGCGGACCTGGAGCAGACGCGGGAACGCGGCTACAGCGTGTGCGTGGGCGAGATGGAACGCAACCTCTACGGCGTCTCCGCACCGGTGCTCGGCGGCCGCGGTCGGCCGTTCGCGGTGGTCAGTATCTGGGGGCCGCAGGACCGGGTGCCGGAGTCACGGTTCACGGCACTGGGGCCACTGGTGCGCGCGGCGGCCGAGGAGATCGCGCAGGCGGCGCAGAGGCTCTGACGTACCGCACGGCTTCCTCCCCCTGCCGGGGCGGCGTACGCCTCCCGCGCGTTCACTTTATGCAACGCTCGCTCGCATAGTGAAACCGGGCCTTGAGATTGACACCGCCGCGCCGCTACCGTCAAAGGCACCTCGTCCCCACCTCCGCTCGGAGAGGCCCCCACGACCATGAACCAGGACGTCATCATCACCTGCGCCCTCACCGGCGCCGGGGACACCGTGGGCAAGAGCCCGCATGTCCCCGTCACTCCCGAACAGATCGCCGCCTCCGCGGTGCAGGCCGCCGAGGCCGGTGCCGCCGCGGTGCACATCCATGTACGCGACCCCGAGACCGGAGCGCCCTCCCGCGACCCCCGGCTGTACCGCGAAGTCGTCGAGCGCATCAAGGAGACCGGGACCGACGTCGTCATCAACCTCACCGCCGGCATGGGAGGTGACCTGGTCCTCGACCCGGAGCAGCCGCTCAGGCAGTTGCCGGGCACCGACCTGGTCGGCGGTCTGGAGCGCTTGCCGCACGTCGAGGACCTGCTGCCGGACATCTGCACCCTGGACTGCGGTTCGCTCAACTTCGGCGACGGCTCGAACCTCTACGTCTCCACGCCCGACATGCTGCGCACGGGCGCCCGGCGCATCCAGGAGCTGGGTGTGCGGCCTGAGTTGGAGATCTTCGACACCGGACATCTGTGGTTCGCCAAGCAACTGCTCGCCGAGGGGCTGCTGGACGACCCGACCGTCTTCCAGTTGTGCATGGGCGTCCCGTGGGGCGCCCCCGCGGACCCCGGAGTGCTGCAGTCGATGGTGAACATGCTGCCGGAAGGCGCCCAGTGGGCCAGCTTCGCGCTGGGCCGGATGCAGATGCCGTGGGTGGCGCAGTCGATCCTGCTCGGCGGCCATGTGCGGGTCGGGCTGGAGGACAACCTCTATCTGGGCAAGGGCGTCAAGGCGACCAACGGCCAGCTGGTGGAGCGGGCCGTGACGATCGTCGAGGCCCTGGGTGCGCGGGTCGCGACGGCCGATGAGGCGCGCCTCAAGCTCGGCCTCAAACCCCGGGGTTGAGCCGTGGACCATCCTTCCCCCTCCCCCAAGGAGCCCCCGATGACGGAGACTTCCGTCCCGGCCACCGCGCCGGAAGACGTACGCCGTGTGGCCTGTGTGGGCGCCGGAGTGATCGGCGGCGGCTGGGTCGCCCACTTCCTGGGCCGCGGCTACGAGGTCACCGCCTGGGACCCGGCCCCCGACGCCGAAGCACGCCTGCGTCGCCTCGTCGACGCCGCATGGCCGGCGCTCGGACAGCTCGGGCTCGCCCCCGGCGCCTCGGCCGACCGTCTCACGGTCACCGGGACGCTCGAAGAGGCCGTGGCCCAGGCCCAGTTCGTGCAGGAGAGCGCCCCGGAGAAGCTCGGCCTCAAGCGCGAACTGCTGGCGAGGCTCGACGCGGCCACACCGTCGGGCGTCGTCATCGCCTCCTCGACCTCCGGCTACCCGATGACCGACATGCAGACCGATGCGGCCTCCCCCGGGCGGCTGGTCGTCGGCCATCCCTTCAACCCGCCGTATCTCGTCCCCCTCGTGGAGGTGGTCGGCGGGGACCGGACGGACCCGGAGGCCGTGCGCTGGGCCGCCCGGTTCTACGAAGTGGCCGGCAAGTCCGTGATCACCATGGACCGCGAGGTCCCCGGCTTCATCGCCAACCGCCTCCAGGAGGCCCTGTGGCGGGAGGCCCTGCACATGGTCGCCAGCGGTGAGGCGACGGTCCCGGACATCGACCGGTCCATCACCGAGGGCCCCGGCCTGCGCTGGGCGATCATGGGCCCGATGCTCACCTTCGCGCTCGCGGGTGGCGAGGGCGGCATGGCCCATATGCTCGACCACTTCGGGCCGTCCCTGAAGTCGCCCTGGACCCGACTGGAGGCGCCCGAACTGGACAAGGCGCTCTACGACGCCGTGGTGACCGGCTGCGACGACGCCGCCGACGGCCGTACGATCGCCGATCTGGTCGCCGAACGCGACCGGGGTGTCATCGCCGTGCTGCGCGCCACCGGCCGGCTGCCCGGGTCCGGCGCCGAGTGAGCCCGCCCGGCCCGCCGTTGCCGCTGTTCCGCGAGACCGTGCGTCCCGAGTGGATCGACTACAACGGTCACATGAGCGAGGCGTTCTACGTCCTCGTCTTCGGCTTCGCGACGGATGCCCTGATGGAGCGTACGGGGATGGACTCGGCGTACCGTGCGCGCACCGGCTGCTCGATGTACACGGTCGAGTCCCACATCCGCTATCTGCGGGACGTGCCGGAGGGCGCCCGGCTCGCCGTACGCACGCGCGTGCTGGGAGCGGCCGGGAAGAAGGCGTGCTTCGCACACGAGATGTACGTCGTCACCGGCGAGCCTCAGGCCGAGCCGGGAGCGGACGCCGACCCGGTCGCCACCACGGAGCTGCTGGCTCTCCACGTGGACCAGCGGGCCGGTCGGGCGACCGCGTTCCCCGATGCCGTCCGTGAGCGCCTCACGGCGCTGACGGAACCGCCTCCCGCGTGGGCGGGGCGGTCCGTCACAGCGCCCTGAGGCCGTTGATCACGTCGCGCAGGATGCTCTCGTCCGGCAGTTCCGCCGGGGGCACGGGCCGGTTCACATGAACGAACTCCGCGTCCACGAGGTCGCCGATCAGGACCCGTACCACTCCGATGGGCAGGTCGAGTTCGGCGGACAGTTCGGCGACCGACTGCGGGGCTTCACGGCACAGGTCGACGATGTCCACGTGCTCCGGGGACAGCGAGTGGTCCCCTTCCGGGTCGTCCGCCTGGGCTTCCGTGACGACCACCGCGATGACGTCGAGGCGGTGCTGGGCCGCACTGGTGGTGCGGCCACGCGTCATGGCGTACGGACGGACGACCGGTCCGGCCTCGTCGTCGAACCAGTGACTTCTTCCCTGACCGTTTCCCTGACCGTCTGTGCTCATGTCATCTCACTACCCGCCCTGAGGCAGATCGGTGCGCGGAGCGGCACCCAGATGCACACCGACTCGCTTGACCAGGAGCGTCATCTCGTACGCGACCAGGCCCACGTCCGAGTCGGCGTCCGAGAGCACCGCCAGGCAGCTGCCGTCGCCGGCGGCGGTGACGAACAAGAAGGCATCGTCCAGCTCCACGATCGTCTGCCGGACGTTGCCCGCCTCGAAGTGGCGGCCCACGCCCTTGGCGAGGCTGTGGAATCCGGAGGCGACGGCGGCCAGATGCTCGCTGTCCTCCCGGGTCAGGTCCGCGGAGACCCCGATCGGCAGGCCGTCGCCGGACAGCACGAGGGCCTTGCGGATGCTCGCGACGCGCTCCACCAGATCGTCCAGGAGCCAGTTGAGCTCGCCGGACTTGTCGCCAGCGGTGTGGCCGGTCGCCTTCGGTGCGGTCATCGACCGTCCCCCTTTGTCGTTCGTGGTGCTGTGCCGCTGTGGGCGTCGTCGCCCGCGGCGTTCTCCTCGCGGCCTCGCCGCCAGCCGCGCTGGAGCGAGGCCATCCTGCTGCGTACCTCGTCGGCGTCCCGTTCGTCGAGGCCGGTCCGGTCGTCGGTCCGCGGCGCGGGTCCCTTCTTCAGCTGGGGAGCCAGGTTGGCCTGGCGTACCCGGCGGGGCAGGGGCGCCGTACCGGAGCCGGTGTCCCGCGGCGCGGGGGCGGGCTCCGGCCGCGCGGGGCCCGAGCCACGGCCGAGGCCCGCCGGGTCCGAGCCGCGTCCTTGCCCGCCGGAGCCCGCGCCCGGCTGCCGGGCTGCCGCTCGGCCGCCGGGGTCGGCAGGACCGCGCCGGCCGGGCTGGTCACGCTGGTCACGCTGGTCACGCTGGTCACGCTGGTCACGGGAGAGCTCGTTCGGGGAGCTCAGGTTGCTCGGACCGCTCGACGCGATCTCGGTACGGCGGGTGCGCCGGGGAAGCGCTGGCGCCTCGGGTGTCCCCGGCGCCCTGGGCGTCTCGCCGAACTCGTGGCTCGTGGCGGCCCATGGTGTCGAGGACGTCGCGGCCTGAGTGCGCTGCTCGTCGAGGCGGTCGGTGGCACCGGTCGCCCGGGGCTGCGGTCCCGCGCCGCGGCGGCGGGCGGGCAGCGGGGGCGCCGCCTGGGGGCGGGCCCTGCTCGGGCCGGTCGAGGCCGCCTCGTCTGCCGCTTCCCCGCCTTCCCCGCGTTCCCCGCGGCGCGGACGCTGCTCGGTGACCGGACGGCCGTGCGAGCTGACCAGCTTGGGGGTCCGGCGGCCGGGCAGCGGGACCGGGGCGTTCAGGTCGTCGTCCGGGCCGGCCGCGGCCGCCTCTGTGGGTGGGGTCCCGCGGACGTCGTCGGTGTCCTGGTGTTCCTTGGCGTGGCCGCCCACCGCGGTGTCCTCCGTGAGGGCGAGGGAGCGGCGCGGACGGAACAGTCCGCCGCGTTCGCTGTCCTCGTCGTCGAGGGCGCCCGGGAAGTCGTCGAGGGCGTCCAGGTCGACGGGCGCCTCCAGTTCGACCGGACCGTCCAGCAGCGCGGGAGCCGGCCCGGGCAGCTGCGTCCGCGCCGGGGAGAGCGAGGCGCGGCGGGGCTCCTCCCGGTCGGCCTCCCTGGACGGCAGGGGCCGGTCGAGGCGGAAGCCGATGCCGTTGGTGTCCGGGACGTCGTCCGTCAGCAGCGTGTCCGGGATGAAGACGACGGCAGTGGTGCCGCCGTACGGCGACGGCTGCAGGGAGACCCGGACGTGCTGTCGCTGGGCGAGCCGGCTGACCACGAACAGCCCCAGCCGGTCGGTGTCGGAGAGTTCGAACTCGGTGGTCTCCGCGAGTCGCAGATTGGCGTCCAGGAGCGCGTCGGCGGCCATGCCGAGGCCGCGGTCGTGGATCTCCAGGGTGAATCCGTTGGCGACGCGCTCGCCGATGACCTGGACGGCCGTGTGCGGCGGGGAGAACACCGTGGCGTTCTCCAGGAGTTCGGCGACGAGGTGGGTGAGGTCGGCGACGGCGGGGCCGGTGACCGCGACCCGGGGCAGTCGGCGGACCTCGATGCGCTCGTAGTCCTCGACCTCGGCGACGGCGGCGCGGACCACGTCCATCAGCTGCACCGGCTTGCGCCACTGCCGGGAAGGGGCGGCGCCGGAGAGGATCACCAGGCCCTCGGCGTGCCGGCGCATACGGGTGGTGAGGTGGTCGAGGCGGAACAGGTCGGCGAGTTCGTCGGTGTCCTCGGTCCTGCGCTCCATGGTGTCGAGCAGGGTGAGCTGCTTGTGGAGCAGGACCTGGCTGCGGCGGGCGAGGTTCACGAAGACCTCGGAGACCCCGGCCCGCAACTCGGCCTGCTTGACGGCCGCTTCGACGGCGGCGCGTTGCAGGGTGTTGAGGGCCTGGCCGACGTCCCCGATCTCGTTCTTGTCGTACTCCAGGCGCGGGACCTCGGTCTCCACGTCCACCTGTTCGCCCGCCGAGAGTCGGCGCATGACGCTGGGCAGCCGTACGCCGGACGCCTCGTGGGCCTCCAGGCGCAGTTGACGCAGGTCGCGGACGAGGGCGCGGCCGACCCGCACGGACAGGACGAGCGAGGCGATCAGGGCGATCAGGCCGAGGCCTCCGGCGACGGACGCCTTGATGATGACGCCCATCGCGTTCGGGCGGACCCGGTCCTGATAGCGGTCGTTCACCTGGTCGTTGAGGGTGGCGAGTTCGTCGAGCACGGTGCCGGCGGCCGCGTCCCAGCTCTTGGCGGTGACGGAACCGGGGGTGCCGGTGTCGGACGTGATGACGGCCTGTTCGGCCGACCGCAGGGGGGCGGTGGTGGCGTTCTTCCAGAAGCTCTCGTAGCGCTCCCGCTCCGTCGAGGGCAGCACCGGCAGGCTGATGTCGTACAGCAGGGTGCGCTGGGCGGCGAGGTCGGAGACGTCTCGGGCCTCCTCGCGGGAGACCTTGCCGACCACCAGGGCGGAACCGAGGAGGGCGTCCTCGCGGGAGAGCAGCTCGCGGGCGCGGGTGATGTTCACCAGGGCGCGGGCCTGCTTGTCCAGTTCGACGCTGTCGACGCCGTCGAGGGACGCCAGGAGGGTGTAACAGGGGTCGACGAGGCGGTTGTACAGGTCGAGGGCCTGGGACCGGGTCACGGTGCCCTCCTCGACGCTGCGCCGGAGCGAGTCGATGCCGTCGAAGGCGTCCAGGACGGCGGTGACGCGTTCGTCGTCGTCCGGGTCCATGCCGTCACGGACGTCGGCATCGCCCGCGTTCGCTCGGAGCTTGGTGACGGCGTCGTCGGTGGCGTCACGAGTGGTGCGCAGCGCGGACAGCGCGTCCGACGCCCGGGGATCGGCCAGGTAGACGAGAGTCTGGCGGCGTTCCTGTTGCAGAACGCGAACAGTGTCCTCGGTGGGGTACCCGATCTTCTCCACCAGGGACGAGACCTGGAACAGCTGGGCCACTTCCCGGCCCGTGAGTACCGTGGCGAAGCCCCAGATCGCGATCAGGGACACCAGCGGCACGAGAAGCAGCGCCACGATCTTCCGGCGGATCGACTTCCCGCGAAAGCGCATGGCCTCCCCCAGCTCGACCCCCTCCGACAGGGGGTACACATGTGCGTCAACAAACGGCGCGAGCCTACTACCGACGCGCACGTAACTCGAAGACCGGTCCGGAAGCCGAACTTCCGCACCGGCGGCAAGACATACGGAGTTGTCCGCTCATTGTGGGAGATTGTCTCCTGCCCTTCCTTCGCCGCCGCAGGAACGGACTGGCCGGGCCGGCCGGCCAGTTGGCTTGATTTTTACGCTCCTTGGGAATCTTGGACGGGTGTTGTTCGTCCTTCTCCACGGGAGTTGGAGGCGGAATCGGCCACAGGAGCCGCATCCCGCAACCGGGGCGGCGTAAAACAGCGCAAGCCGGGCAGCCACTGGGGAGCCGGGTCTTCGGACGCGGGCAGGCGGTTATCCGGCGGTGGGGAGTGACATGTTGATGGGCACGGCGGAGCGGCACGAGGCGCCGTCGGACGGCGAGGAGGCTGACGTGGCGGCACAACTGACGGCGCGACGGGCCCTCGATGCGCCGGATCGCGACATTCCGACAGACGGACACACGACGACACGCGAACACGGGGTGACGACGGCCACGCCGGGCGCTATGACGGCGCGTGAGATCCGTGAGAACCGGGCGTCCGCCGCGGCTGACGTCGCGACAGTGGCACGCGAGGCGGCCGGCGTCACCGCCGAGGGCCGCGGCGCGGCCAGGGAGCGGCGGGGAGCTTCCGCCGCGGCCGAAGGACGCGACGTGACCGAAGAGCAGCCGTACTACCGGCCGTTGTGGGTCGAGGAGCCGGCGCGTCGACGCCGGTTGCCCGATCCGGTGCGGACCTCGGCGGTGCGGGCGGTGATGATCATCGCAGTGACGCTGATTCAGGCCATGGTCGCCTTCCTGTGCACCATGGCGGGTTCCTGGCTGGCGTTCCCGATGGTGCTGAGCAGTGTGGCGAGCACGGTGGCGGCCACCTGGGGCGCGCTCGACGTCTGGGTGACGCGCCAGGTGTGGAACCAGCGCAACGGCGTGGTGTCCACGCCGAGCAGTAC
Source organism: Streptomyces sp. NPDC050287 (assembly GCF_044459385.1). Taxonomy (NCBI): domain Bacteria; kingdom Bacillati; phylum Actinomycetota; class Actinomycetes; order Kitasatosporales; family Streptomycetaceae; genus Streptomyces; species Streptomyces sp. NPDC050287. Next base: position 26,361 of record NZ_JBITIY010000015.1, read on the forward strand.
CGCGCGCGCCCTGCGACGCGAGCGGCGCAAGGCCCGCAGGCAGGCGCGGGCCACCGAGCGGACCCAGCAGCGGATACGCCGGCGGGAGAGCGCCGGTCAGGTGGCGCACTCCTGACTCAGAGCGCGGCGGGCTGCACCCGGCTCTCCCCGCGGGCCAGTTCACGACGTACGCGCGTGAACGGCCGTGGTCGGTCAACGCAGAGCACCGCGGTCGTCCGGCCGTCCCGTTCGTACAGGGCGAGGAAGCCGCCGTCGGCCGGGGCGCCGTCGACGAGTTCGCCCTCGACGAGGCGGACGGTGTCCCCGTCCCGGCGGCGGCCGGCGAACTGGATGCGCGCGCCGTACTGGTCCGACCAGAAGTAGGGCAGCGACCGTGCCGTCTCGACCGTGCGCCCGGCGAGCAGGTTGGCCACGGCGACGCGGGGCTGTTCGGTCGCGGAGGTCCAGTGCTCGGCCCGGGTGCCGCCGACGCGGGCAACATCGCCGACGGCGACCACCTGCGGCAGCGCCGTCACACAGCCGTCGTCGCAGAGCACCCCGTCGTGCAGGGCGAGCGTCGAGCCCGCCAGCCATCCGGTGTTGGGGCCGGCCCCGATGCCGACGATCACGATGTCGGCCGACAGGGTGCGGCCGTCGGAGAGTTCGACGCCGGTGACGCGTACGGTGCCGCGCAGCCCGGCCACGCCGGTACCCGTGACCAGGTCCACCCCGCCGCGCCGGTGCAGTGCGGCGCACACGGCGGCCATCTCGGCACCCAGCTGCGGTACGAGCGGGAGCGGGGCGGCCTCGACGACCGTGACGGCGTGACCGAGTGCGGCGCAGGAGGAGGCGGTTTCGGCACCGATGAAGCCGCCGCCGATGACGACGACCTGACGCGGGCCGTCGGCGAGTCCGGCACGCAGGGCGCGGGCGTCGTCGAGGGTGCGCAGGGTGTGGACGCCGGCCAGGCCGTCGCCCGGCAGGCGCCGGGCCGAGGCGCCGGTGGCGATGACGACGCCGTCGGTGGACACGGTGCGGCCGTCGTCGAGCAGGACGGTGCGGCCGCGAGCGTCCAGGCCGCGGGCGCGGGTGCCGAGCAGCCACTCGGCGCCGAGTTCGGCGGTCTCCTCGTCGTCGGCGAGGAGGAGGTGGTCCTCGCCTGCGCGGCCGGTGAGGAAGTCCTTGGAGAGGGGAGGCCGGTCATAGGGGCGGTGGGGTTCGTCGCCGACGATCACCAGTCGTCCGTCGAAGCCCTGGGCACGCAGTTCCCGGGCCGCGTACAGACCGGAGAGGCTGGCGCCGACGACGGTCACGGTCCTCATGCGGTACGACTCCTGTCGGTCAGCGGGGTGCGCGGGGCCGCCGTGAGGAAGGAGATGCCCCGCGAGGCCGTACGCCACTGGTTCACGGCCTTCATGCAGCGGTCCCCTCGTGCGCGGTGAGGTGGACGTGGACGACACCGTCGTCGACCGTGACGCGGTGGGTGCGCACGGGCCGCCGGGCCGGGAGGCAGGTCGGCAGGCCCGTACGGAGATCGAATGAAGCGGCGTGCAGCGGGCATTCGACCAGGCAGCCCTCCAGCCAGCCCTCCGAGAGTGAGGCGTCCTGGTGGGTGCAGGTGTCGTCGATGGCGTACAGCTCGCCGTGGTCGGTGCGGAACACTGCGATGGGCGGTGTCGTCTCGATACGGACGGACTCGCCCTCGGGGAGGTCTTCGAGGCGGCAGACGGGAATCACGGGCCCCCCTCTCGGTCCGGGACACTCGGTCCGGACCTGTGTGGTCCAGGCGGAACAGGAGTACGGACCGGGTCGGTCCGGAATTCACGGCGTGTTGGGGCGTCACTGGTCCAGCACGTCGAGGTCGAAGCTGTCGGACCGGCGGCGGTCCGGACGGTCCGGCCCCTTCCGGGTGCCGGACGCTTCGGTAACATGATGTTTCACATGGCGCACGAGCAAGCGCTGTGCGCAACAGAATCCGGGCGGGACGACCGTCGCGTCAAGGGTTTCCCGCAGATGCGGCCCGAACCGGGCCCACAGGTGGTGAGAGTTGAGCCATGACCCGCACGCAGAAGCAGTCCGACGGTAGCGAGGAGAAGGCCGCGAACCCGGAGAAGAACGGCAGAGGGGCGGGCAGCGCCGTCCAGTCGGTGGACCGCGCCGTGAGCGTCCTGGAGATCCTCGCCCGGCACGGCGAGGCGGGCGTCACCGAGATCGCCGACGAACTGGACGTGCACAAGTCGACCGCGTTCCGACTCCTCGGCGTCCTGGAGAACCGCGGCCTGGTGGCCCAGGCCAAGGACCGCGGCAAGTACTACCTGGGGGCCGGTGTACTGCGCCTGGCGGGGGCGGCGGCAGTACGGCTGGACATCTCCCAGGAGGGCGTCCCGGTGTGCCGGGAGGTCGCGGACGAGCTGGGCGAGACGGTCAACATCGCGGTCCTGGACGACGACGCGGCGGTCAACATCATGCAGGCCCGCGGCACCGCGTCCGTGACCGCGCAGAACTGGCTGGGCCGGCGCACCCCGCTGCACGCCACCTCCAGCGGCAAGGTGCTGCTGGCACACATGCCGCCCACCCTGCGCGAGGGCCTGCTCGCGCGCCCCCTGCCGCGCTTCACGGAGCGGACCATCACCGGCACGTCGGTCCTGCGGGGCGAGCTGGAGGCCGTGGTGGAACAGGGCTACGCCCTCACCATCGAGGAACTGGAGCTGGGCCTGGCCGCGGCGGCCGCCCCCATCCGCGCGCACGACGGCAAGGTGATCGCCGCGATCAGCGTGTCGGGGCCGGTGTACCGGCTGAACAGCGACCGTCTGCCGGAGATCGCCAAGCGCACGGTGGCGGCCGGAGCCGAACTGTCCCGCCGTATGGGATACGGCTTCTGACCGACCCGGGCGCAGACGCGCGCACGAAGGAGCACACCACACCGACCGCGGCGCGGGACCGGGATCCCCTGGTCCCGCGCCGTCGTGTGTCCGGCAGGTTTCGCCCCACAGGTTCCTTTTGCCAAGGGTTAACTCGCACCTCTTGACGGCCACTCGTCGGCGTTCCCACTATGTTCCCCATAGCGCAACCCATCGTGCATTGCGCAACAGCAGAGGAGCCTGGTCGTGCCCCACGAGGTCCGTGCCGTAGTCGCTGTGAAGAAGGGCGCACCCGTCGAGGTGCAGACGATCGTCGTCCCCGATCCGGGTCCCGGAGAGGTGCTCGTGGCCGTGCAGGCCTGCGGGGTCTGCCACACGGACCTGCACTACCGCGAGGGTGCGATCAACGACGACTTCCCGTTTCTGCTGGGCCATGAGGCGGCCGGCACGATCGAAGCGGTCGGCGAGGGGGTCACCGACCTGGCACCCGGCGACTACGTGGTGCTGGCATGGCGCGCGCCGTGCGGTTCCTGCCGTTCCTGTCGCCGGGGCCGCCCCTGGTACTGCTTCGACTCCCGCAACGCCACCCAGCCGATGACCCTGCTGGACGGCACGCCGCTCAGCAACGCCCTCGGCATCGGAGCCTTCGCCGAGAAGACGCTGGTCGCGGCGGGTCAAGCGGTGAAGATCGACCCGGCCGCCCGTCCCGAGGCCGCGGGCCTGATCGGCTGCGGCGTGATGGCCGGCTACGGCGCCGCGGTGAACACCGGCCAGGTCGGCCGCGGCGACTCGGTCGCCGTCATCGGCTGCGGCGGAGTCGGCAACGCTGCCATCGCGGGCGCCTGCCTGAACGGCGCCATGAAGGTCATCGCCGTCGACATCGACGACAAGAAGCTCGACCAGGCGGAGAGGTTCGGTGCCACGCACACCGTCAACTCCCGGGGCACGGACCCCGTCGAGGCGGTCCGCGCACTCACCGACGGCTTCGGCGTGGACATCGCGATCGACGCGGTGGGCCGCCCGGAGACCTTCAAGCAGGCCTTCTACATGCGCGACCATGCGGGCCTGCTGGTCCAGGTCGGTGTGCCCTCCCCCGAGATGAAGGTCGAACTCCCGCTGATCGACGTGTTCTCGCGCGGCGGCGCCATCAAGTCGTCCTGGTACGGCGACTGCCTGCCGAGCCGCGACTTCCCGTTCCTGATCGACCAGTACCTGTACGGACTGCTGGACCTGAACGCCTTCGTCAGCGAGACCATCGCGCTCGACCAGGTCGAGGAGGCCTTCGCCAAGATGCACCGGGGCGAGGTGCTGCGCTCGGTGGTGGTGCTGTGAACGGCGCGGCGCGGGCGGAGCGAGTGGTCACCGCCGGCACCTTCAGCCTCGACGGCGAGACCTTCGACGTCGACAACAACGTCTGGCTGGTCGGTGACGACGACGAGGTGCTGATCGTCGACGCCGCACACGACGCCCGCAGGGTCCACGAGGCCGTCGCCGGCCGGTACGTCACCGCGATCGTCTGCACCCACGCCCACGACGACCACATCGACGCGGCCGCCGAACTCTCCGTGCTGACCGGCGCGCCCGTACTCCTCCACCCCGACGACTTCGAGCTGTGGTCCCACACGCACCCCGGCCGCAAGCCGGACGGCGAGCTCAGCGACGGTCGCGTCCTCACCGTCGCCGGCATCGAACTCCAGGTCCTGCACACCCCCGGCCACACCTGGGGCAGTTGCTCGCTGTACGCCCCGTTCCTGAACGCCGTGTTCACTGGCGACACCCTCTTCCACGGCGGCCCCGGCGCCACCGGACGCTCCTACTCGGACCGCCCGGCCATCGTGGCGTCGATCCGCAACCGGCTGCTCACCCTGCCCGGCGACACGGTCGTCCACACCGGGCACGGCCAGGACACGACGATCGCCGCCGAGCGGCCGAACGTCCCCGCTCCCTGAACGACCGTCCCGGCTCCCTGAGCGTCCCCCCAGCGCGTTCACCTGCGTCCCCGGCAAGGAGGGGCATGTCCAGCACGCCCGAAACCGGCACGTCCGGTACGTCCGCATCCAGCACACCTGGAACCGGCGCGTCCGACCCCGTCTCGCCCGAAAGCCGTCCCCACGGCGCGCCCGCGCACGACCCTCGCTTCCCCCGCGTGGTGATCATCGGCGCCGGCATCGTCGGCTGCTCCCTGGCCGACGAACTGACGGCTCGAGGCTGGAGCGACGTCACCGTCCTCGAACAGGGACCGCTGCCCGCCCCCGGCGGCTCCACCTCGCACGCGCCCGGCCTCGTCTTCCAGACCAGCCCGTCCAGAACCCTCGCCGAGTTCGCCAAGTACACCGTCGACAAGTTCTGCTCCCTCGAAGTCGACGGCGTCTCCTGCTTCAACCAGGTCGGCGGCCTGGAACTCGCGACCACCCCGGAACGTCTGGCCGAACTGCACCGCCGGGCCGGCTACGCCGCCGCCTGGGGCATCCGCGGCGAGGTCGTCAGCACCGCCCGCTGCAAGGAACTCTGGCCGCTCATCGACGAGTCGGTGGTCCTCGGCGGCTTCCACACCCCCGACGACGGCCTGGCCCGTGCCCTGCTCGCGGCGCGCGCCCAGATGGACCGGGCCACCGCGAGGGGCGCCCGCTTCCTGGAACGCCACACGGTCACGGGGATCGAGCAGCACAGCGGCCGGACGACAGCCGTGGTGACCGACCGAGGCACCTTCCCCACCGACCACGTCGTCTCCGCGGCCGGGTTCTGGGGCCCGGTCATCGGCCGCATGGCGGGGATCGACGTACCGCTGCAACCGCTCGCCCACCAGTACGCGCGGACGAAGCAGCTGCCCGAGCTCCAGGACCACCGGGCGGAGGCCACGCGCCCGATCCTCCGCTTCCAGGACCGCGACCTCTACTTCCGCGAGCACACCGACCGCATCGGCATCGGCTCCTACGCCCACCGGCCCCTGCCCGTAGACGCGTTCGCGGTGCTGCCCTACGACGAGGCCCGCGCGCGGAACCTGGACATGCCCTCCTCCTTCCCGTTCACCGAGGAGGACTGGGCGCCGAGCTGGGACGACTGCCGCTGGCTGATCCCGGCCCTGCGGAACGCCGAGGTCGAGGAGGGCTTCAACGGCGTCTTCTCCTTCACCCCGGACGGCATGCCGGTCCTCGGCGAGTCGCGGCAGCTGCGCGGCTTCTGGCTGGCCGAGGCCGTGTGGGTCACCCACTCCGCCGGTGTGGCGAAGGCCGTCGCCGAGTGGATGGTCGACGGACGGCCCTCCCTCGACGTGCACGAATGCGACCTCACGCGTTTCGAGGAGGCGCAGCGTTCACCGATGTACATCCGGGAACGCGGCTCACAGCAGTTCGCCGAGGTGTACGACGTCCTCCACCCGCTCCAGCCGATGGAGCAGCCGCGTCCCCTGCGCGTCAGCCCCTTCCACGCCCGCCAGCAGCAACTCGGCGCGTACTTCCTGGAGGGCGGCGGCTGGGAGCGCCCGCACTGGTACGAGGCCAACGCCCCCCTCGTGGACGGGCTCCACCTCCCCGAACGCGACGCCTGGTCGGCCCGCTACTGGTCACCCGTCGCCGCCGCCGAAGCCAAGGCCACCCGCGAAAAGGTCGCCCTCTACGACATGACCCCGCTGCGGCGCCTGGAAGTCACCGGCCCGGGAGCCCTCGACTTCCTTGACCGCATGACCACCAACAACCTCCGCAAGAAGCCCGGCGCGGTCACCTACACCCTCCTCCTCGACGAGAGCGGCGGCATCCGCTCCGACCTCACCGTCGCCCGCCTCGGCCCCGACCGCTTCCAGGTCGGCGCCAACTCCCCCGCCGACCTCGACCGGCTGGCCCGGTACGCCCCGGACGATGTCCAGATCAGGGACATCACCTCCGGCACCTGCTGCGTCGGCGTCTGGGGCCCGCTCGCCCGCGACCTCGTCCAGCCGCTGACCCGCGACGACTTCTCCCACGAGGCGTTCGGCTACTTCCGCGCGAAGGAGACGTTCATCGGGCACGTCCCGGTCACCGCCATGCGCCTGTCGTACGTCGGTGAGCTCGGCTGGGAGCTTTACACCTCCGCCGACCTGGGCCTGCGTCTGTGGGACACGCTCTGGGAGGCAGGGCAGGGCCTCGGTGTGATCGCGGCCGGCCGCTCGGCCTTCAACTCCCTGCGCCTGGAGAAGGGTTACCGGGCCTGGGGCACCGACATGACCGACGAGCACAACCCGTACGAGGCGGGCGTCGGCTTCGCGGTCCGCTTGGACAAGGAGTTCGTGGGGCGCGAGGCACTCACCGACGCTCCCCTCACCCGCAAACTCACACCCCTCCTGCTCGACGACCCCGCCGCCGTGGTCCTCGGCAAGGAGCCCGTGTATGTCGACGGCGTCCCCGCCGGCTACGTGACCAGCGCCTCGTACGGCTACACGCTCGGCCGCTGCATCGCCTACGCCTGGCTGCCGGCCGCACTCACCGCCGGCGCCGGCGTGCACATCGAGTACTTCGGCGAGAAGGTCCCCGCGACGGTCGCCGAAGAGCCGCTGTTCGATCCGAAGATGACCCGCATCCGCCGTTGAGACACCCCAAGGACACCCACAGGAGGCCCTCTGTGTCCCCCACCTACGACGTGATCGTCATCGGTCTCGGCGGCATGGGCAGCGCCGCCGCCCACCACCTGTCCGCACGCGGTGCCCGGGTGCTGGGCCTGGAGAAGTTCGGCCCGGTGCACAACCGCGGCTCCTCTCACGGCGGTTCACGGATCACCCGGCAGTCGTACTTCGAGGACCCGGCGTACGTCCCGCTGCTGCTGCGCGCCTACGAGCTGTACGAGGAGTTGGAGCGGGCGACCGGCCGGGAGATAGCGATCCTCCCCGGCGGAGTCATGGTGGGCCGCCCCGACTCCCGGACCGTCTCCGGCTCGCTGCTCTCCGCCCAGCAGTGGGACCTGCCGCACGAGATGCTGGACGCCAAGGAGATCCGCCGCCGCTTCCCGACGCTGACGCCCAAGGACGACGAGGTGGCCCTGTACGAGACCAAGGCCGGTCTGCTCCGCCCCGAGAACACCGTCGCCGCGCACCTCCAGCTCGCCACCCGGCAGGGCGCCGACCTGCACTTCGAGGAAGCGATGACGCGCTGGGAGCCGTACCGGGACGGCGTGCGCGTTCATACGGCCGAGGACACCTACACCGCGTCCCAACTGGTGATCTGCCCGGGCGCGTGGGCGCCGCAGCTGCTCACCGACATCGGGGTGCCGTTCACCATCGAACGGCAGGTCATGTACTGGTTCCAGCCGAGGCAGGGAGTCGAGCCCTTCCTGCCCGAGAACCACCCCATCTACATCTGGGAGGACACGGCCGGCGTCCAGGTCTACGGCTTCCCCTCCATCGACGGCCCCGACCTCGGCGCCAAGGTCGCCTTCTTCCGCAAGGGCACGGTGACCACACCGGAGACCATCGACCGGACGGTCCACGAGGACGAGATCAAGGCGATGGCCGACCATATGGCCGGCTGCATCCCGGACCTGCCCGGCACCTTCCTCAAGGCCGCGACCTGCATGTACTCCACCACCCCTGACGAGCACTTCGTCATCGCCCGCCATCTGGCGCACCCGGAGTCGGTCACCGTGGCCTGCGGGTTCTCCGGGCACGGCTTCAAGTTCGTGCCCGTGGTCGGTGAGATCCTCGCCGACCTGGCCCTGACCGGCAGCACCGAGCACCCCATCGGCCTGTTCGACCCCGCCCGCCTCGCCGCCGCGCCCGCCTGAGGAGCACGCCCGTGACGACGACCCCCGCGCCCGAGAGCCCGGTCTCCGAGACGTCCCTGTCCGGCACCTCCGCCGCCGAGACCTCCGTCTCCGCGGCCCACCGGATCTCCCCCAGCCTGATCGCCACCCTCCCCGGGAACTACTACACCGACCCGGAGATCTTCCGCCAGGAACAGGAGCACCTGTTCGAGTCGATGTGGTTCTGCGCCGTCCGCAGCGCCGACCTGGCCACACCCGGGGCCTTCCGCACCGTCCAGGTCGGCCGGGAGAACGTCCTCATCACCCGTACCCGCAAGGGCGAGCTGCGCGCCTACCTCAACGTCTGCCGGCATCGCGGGGCCCGGCTGTGCATGGAGGAGTCCGGTGAGATCCGGCGCAACCTCCAGTGCCCGTACCACGCGTGGACGTACGATCTCGACGGCAAGTTGATCGCCGCGCCCAACCTGATCAAGATGCCCGATGTCGACCGGGTCGCGTACGGGTTGATCAAGGTGTCCCTGCGGGAATGGCTGGGCTACGCCTGGGTGTGCCTCGCCGACGAGCCCCCGTCCTTCGAGGACACCGTCCTGCACGCCGCCGTCGAACGGCTCGGCGACCGGGCCGCGATCGAGCACTACGGCACCGAGCACCTCGCCCTCGGCAAGCGGATCGTCTACGACGTGAAGGCGAACTGGAAGCTGATCGTCGAGAACTTCATGGAGTGCTACCACTGCGCGACGATCCACCCCGAACTCACCGACGTGCTGCCGGAGTTCGCCGACGGCTACGCGGCCCAGTACTACGTGGGCCACGGCGCCGAGTTCGGCGAGGACATCAAGGGGTTCACCGTCGACGGCAGCGAGGGTTTCGCCCGGCTGCCCGCGGTCTCCGAGGACCAGGACCGCCGCTACTACGCCATCACCGTGAAGCCGACGGTGTTCATCAACCTCGTACCGGACCATGTGATCCTGCACCGCATGTTCCCGATGGCCGAGGACCGCACGGTCGTCGAGTGCGACTGGCTGTACGCGCCGGAGGTGGTGGAGTCCGGGGCGGACGTGTCGAAGTCGGTGGAGCTGTTCCACCGGGTCAACGAGCAGGATTTCGAGGCCTGTGAACGGACCCAGCCGGCGATGGCGTCGCGGGCGTACCGGAAGGGTGGTGTGCTGGTCCCCAACGAGCACCACATCGGGATCTTCCACGAGTGGCTCGTGGAGAAACTGGGAGGCGGCCATGCCGGACCTGTTCATTGACGGTGCGTGGCGCAGCGCGGTCGACGAGCGTACCCGCGAGATCCGCTGTCCCGCCGACGGCTCCCTGGTGGGGGTCGTGGACGAGGCGGGCGGCAAGGACACCGTGGAGGCGATCGCCGCCGCCCGCCGGGCCTTCGACGAGGGCCCCTGGCCCCGCAGTTCGCCGAACGAGCGCGGCGATCTGCTGGTGCGGGTCGCCGACCTCCTCGTCCGTGACAAGGACGCGCTGGCCCGCGCGGAATCCCTGGACACGGGGAAGCGGCTCGTCGAGAGCGAGTACGACATCGACGACATCGCGAACTGCTTCCGCTACTTCGGGCGGCTGGTGGCGAGCGAGACCGGCCGGGTCGTCGACACGGGGACGGAGGGGGTGGACAGCCGGGTGGTGTACGAGCCGGTCGGCGTCTGCGCGTTGATCACACCCTGGAACTATCCGCTCCTGCAGACGGCGTGGAAGGTCGCCCCGGCACTCGCCGCGGGCAACACCTTCGTGCTCAAGCCGAGCGAGCTGACTCCGCACACCGCGATCCACCTCATGCGCCTGCTGACGGAGGCCGGGCTCCCGCCGGGCGTCGGCAACCTGGTCCTCGGCGCCGGTCCGGAGGCGGGCGCCCCGCTGGCCGACCACCCGGACGTGGACCTCGTCTCCTTCACGGGCGGACTGCACACCGGCCGTGGCCTGATGGCCGCGGCGGCCGGGACGGTGAAGAAGGTCGCGCTCGAACTCGGCGGCAAGAACCCGAACATCGTCTTCGCCGACGCAGACTTCGAGACCGCCGTCGACATGGCGCTGACCGCCGTGTTCCTGCACTCCGGGCAGGTCTGCTCGGCGGGCGCGCGGCTGTTGGTGGAGGACCCCCTGCACGACCGGTTCGTGGACGAGGTCGTACGCCGGGCGGGACAGATCCGGCTCGGGGGACCGTTCGACGAGCGCGCGCAAGCCGGGCCGTTGATCTCGGCGGCACACCGCGGGAAGGTCGAGGCGTACGTCGCCAAGGGGCTTCAGGAGGGCGCGGTGCTGCGCTGCGGGGGCGAGCGTCCCTCCGGGCCGGGCCTCGACGGCGGCTTCTACTACCCGCCCACCGTGCTGGACGAGTGCTCTGCGGGGATGTCGGTGGTCCAGGAGGAGTCCTTCGGGCCGGTGCTCACCGTCGAGCGCTTCACCGGCGAGGACGAGGTGGTGCGCCTGGCCAACGACACGATCTACGGCCTCGCCGGGGCGGTCTGGACGAGCGACGAGGGCAAGGCGGCCCGGGTCGCGGGCCGGCTGCGGCTCGGCACGGTGTGGATCAACGACTACCACCCCTATGTCCCGCAGGCGGAGTGGGGCGGCTTCAAGCAGTCCGGTTTCGGGCGCGAACTCGGCCCGTCGGGTCTCGCCGAGTACCGGGAGACGAAGCACATCTGGCGCAACACGGCCCCGACGCCGCAAGGTTGGTTCGCCTGAGCCCGCCCGAGTCCACGGGGAACACCCGCGCCCAACCGCCCGCACACCACCCCCACGTACACCCCCCTCATCGATCCCGGCGCCCGCACCGAGCCGCTCGCCTCTCCTCATCCGGCCCACCAGGAGTCCGCTCATGACGACCACCGAGCAACCGACAGGCCCACAGAGTCACGACGACAGCGAACTCGCCGAATTCGGATACAGACCCGAACTCAAGCGCACCCTCGGCAACTTCCACACCTTCGCCGCCGGAATCAGCTACATCTCGATCCTCACCGGCACCTTCCAGCTGTTCTACTTCGGCTACGGCAGCGGCGGCCCCGCCTACTGGTGGTCGTGGCCGATGGTCTTCATCGGCCAGTTCATGGTCGCCCTGTGCTTCGCGGAACTGGCCGCCCGCTATCCCGTCGCGGGCTCCGTCTACAACTGGTCGAAGAAGATAGGCAACCCGCACCTGGGCTGGCTCGCCGGGTGGATGATGCTGATCGCGTCCATCGTGTCCATCTCGGCCGTCGCGCTGGCCTATCAGCTGACGCTTCCGCAGATCTCGTCGTCGTTCCAGTTCGTGGGGGACGGCACCGGAAAATACGACGTGGCGACCAACGCCGTCGTCCTCGCCACCGTGTTGATCCTCTTCACGACCCTGGTGAACGCCTTCGGTGTCAAGCTGATGGCCACCATCAACAGTGCGGGCGTGCTCATCGAGCTGATCGCCACCGTCGTCCTCATCGTGCTGTTCGCCGTCCACATCACGCGAGGGCCGCAGGTGGTGACCGACACGGCGGGCACCGGGGCCGGGCACCAGGCGGGCTACATGGGCGCGTTCCTGGTGGCGTCGCTGGCGTCCGCGTACGTCATGTACGGATTCGACACGGCCGCCTCGCTGGGCGAGGAGTCCCTCGACCCGTCCCGCAACGCGCCACGCGCCATCATCCGCGCCATCGTCGCCTCGTTCGTCCTGGGCGGTCTGGTCCTGCTGCTCGCGCTGATGAGCGTCTCCGACCTCAAGGGCGACAAGCTGTCCACGGACGGTCTGCAGTACATCGTGCTCGACGTCCTCGGGTCGACGGCCGGCAAGGCGATGCTGTGGTGCGTGGCGATCGCGGTCACCGTGTGCGCGCTGGCCGTCCACACCGCCGCGATCCGCCTCACGTTCGCGATGGCCCGTGACAACAACCTGCCCGCGTCCTCCCGGCTGGCCAAGGTCAGCCCTCGCTTCCAGACTCCGGTGCTCCCCGCGGTGATCATCGGAATCCTGGCGGTGGCGATCCTCGTCGTCAACATCCGCCAGCCGCAGATCTTCACCGTCGTCACCAGCATCGGCATCATCATGATCTACCTCGCCTACCTCGGCGTCACCGCGCCGATGCTGGTGGCCCGACTGCGCGGAAAGTGGCAGCCCGCGGGCGACGGCAAGTTCTCGCTGGGCCGCTGGGGGCTGCTCGTCAACATCGTCGCCGTGGTGTGGGGCGCGGCCATGACGATCAACCTGATCTGGCCGCGGGCCGAGGTCTACAACGCGACCGCTCCGTTCCACTGGTACCTGCGCTGGGGCGCGGTGCTGTTCGTCGCGGTCATCATGGGGGGCGGCTTCGCCTACTACTGGTTCGTCCAGCGGCACCGCACCGGCGTCCTCGCCGAGCACCAGCTGCAGCCCGCGGCCGCCACCACTCCCCTCGCCACCCCCGCCGCCGACTGAAGGAGGTCAACCACTCATGAGCACCGATGAGTTCGACGAGTTCGACTATGTGGTGGTGGGCGGCGGCACCGCGGGCAACGTGGTGGCGGCGCGCCTGACCGAGGACCCCTCGGTCACCGTGTGCGTCCTGGAGGCGGGACCGAGCGACGTCGGCGACGACGACATCCTCAAACTCGAACGCTGGATGGGCCTGTTGGAGTCCGGCTACGACTGGGACTACCCCATCGAGCCGCAGGCGAGCGGCAACAGCTTCATGCGGCACGCCCGGGCGAGGGTGCTGGGCGGCTGTTCGTCGCACAACTCCTGTATCGCCTTCTGGGCGCCGGCCGAGGACCTCGACGACTGGGCGGCCAAGGGCTGTACCGGCTGGAGCGCCGCCGACCTCTTCCCGCTGTACCGGCGGCTGGAGAACAACGACGCTCCGGGCGACCACCACGGGCGCACCGGCCCGGTGAAGCTGCGCACGCTGAAGAGCGACGACCCGTGCGGCACTGCCCTGCTGGAGGCGTGCGCGCAGGCCGGGATCCCGACGACGCCGTTCAACACGGGCTCTACGGTGGTTCGGGGCGCCAACTGGTTCCAGATCAACTCCGACGAGAACAACATCCGTCAGTCGTCCTCGGTGGCCTACCTCCACCCGGTCCTGGGCAAGCGGCCCAACCTGGAGGTACGGACGGGGGTGCGGGCCAAGAAGCTCGTCCTGGACGGGCGGCGCTGTGTGGGCGCCGAGTATCTGGACCCGGACCTCATCCACACGCGGACGGTACGGGCCCGGCGTGAGGTGATCGTCTCCTGTGGGGCCATCGACTCGCCGAAGCTGCTGATGGTGTCCGGCATCGGCCCGGCCGGCCATCTGCGCGAGGTCGGCGTGGAGGTGGTGGTCGACTCGGCGGGCGTGGGCGAGAACCTCCAGGACCACCCCGAGGGCGTCATCATGTGGGACGCCGAGCAGCCCATGACCACCACGTCCAGCCAGTGGTGGGAGGCGGGCATCTTCTACGACACCGAGGAGGGCCTGGACCGGCCCGACCTGATGTTCCACTACGGCTCGGTGCCGTTCGACATGAACACCGCGCGCTGGGGCTACCCCACGTCCGAGAACGCGTTCTGCCTCACGCCCAACGTGACGCGGGCGCGGTCACGGGGGACGGTCCGGCTGCGTACCCGCGACTACCGGGACAAGCCCAAGGTCGACCCGCGCTACTTCACGCACGAGCACGACGTGCGGGTCATGACGTACGGCCTCAAGCTCGCCCGGCGCATCGCCTCGCAGCCCGCGCTGAGCGGCTGGGCGGGAGCGGAGCTGGCCCCCGGCCCGGACGTGCGCACCGACGACGAACTGCTCGACTACATCCACAAGACCCACAACACCGTCTACCACCCGTCCTGCACCGTGAAGATGGGCGCGGACGACGACCCGTCGGCCCCGCTGGACGCGCGGCTGCGGGTCAAGGGGGTCGAGGGGCTCAGGGTCGCCGACGGGTCGGTCATGCCGGACCTGGTCACCGTCAACCCTTGCATCACGACGATGATGATCGGCGAGAAGTGCGCGGACCTGCTGAAGGAGGACGCGTGACGGTCACGCCGGCCGTTTGAACATCCGTGTCGCCGTGATCTCGCTGTGCACCGCTTCACCTTCTCCGGCCGGGGCCTGCTGAGGCAGCCCCGGCCGGAGGTGTTCCTCCACGCTGATGTACTTCAGCCCGGCCCGCAGGTCGGCGTCGTTGCGCATCCGGATGACCAGCGGGAACTCGGCGAGCGCGGTCGTGTCGAACAGGCCGGTGGTGTACAGGAGCTGGACACCGAGCGCGTCCGACACCGCTCGCTGGAGTTCCAGCAGGTAGGTCGCGTTGGCGCGTCCGATCGGGTTGTCGAGGAACAGCGTGCCGGCGTGCCGGTGCTTGTCGCGTCCCCGGTCGTTCGACCGCAGCGCGGCCATCGTGCAGTACAGGGCGATGGCGGCGGTGAGCAGCTGCCCGCCGGAGAACACGTCGCCCATCTGCCCGACAGGCACGCGCTCGGCGCGCAGCACGGCGTCCGGCTTGAGGATCTCGACGGCGACGCCCTTGGGCTGCAGGGCCGCGCCGACCCCGCGCAGCAGCAGGGACATGCCGTCGCGTCGCAGGTCGGAGTTCTTCCTGACGGCCGCCCGGGTCGCCTCGTCGATGACCTCGCCGAGCCGTTCGGTGAGCGTGGCCTGGTCGGGCTCCTCGAAGCGGATGCGCAGGAACTCCTGCCCGGACCACTCGCCGAGCCCCTCCGGCAGCCGGGACAGCCGCTGAGCCGACCGGAGCGTGGCGAGCGCCGATTCCACGAGCCCTCTGAGCCGGTCCACGATCGAGTCGCGATTGCGCTCCAGCTGTGCCAACTCGTCGGTGAGGACCCTGAGGCGGGGCGCGAAGGCGTCGGCCCACTTCTGGGCGTGCTCGGGCAGCGCGGAGGCCGGCAGCTCGCGGATCTGCTGCCGGGCGGGGGTGCGGACCTGCTCGTAGCGGGTGGAGTTGGCGTGCCGGACGAGGACGTCGCTCGCCTCGCGCACGGCGGCCTCGGCGGCGGACAGGTCGGCGGCGCAGCCGCGCAGCGACCGGCGGGCCTCGGCCGCGGACTGCCGGGCCTCCTCCAGGCTGCCCGGATACGGCTCGTTCCCGTCCTGCTCCTCCTCCGTGACGTGCTCGCGCAGCAGGTCGCGGAGCATGGCGGCGATCTCGTCGAAGCCGCCGGCGGCGTCCTCGGCGGCGCGGTGCGCGTCCAGCAGTTCGGCGTGCGCCTCCCGGGCCTGGCTCAACGCCTCGGTACGTGAGGCCAGTTCGGCGGTCGCCGTGCGCAACAGCGTCTGGGCGTGCTCCGCGTCGCGCGGCTGCTGCTCCTCGGGCAGCTCGGTGTGGGCCTCGCCGTCCTCGGGCGCGTGCCGCTCGGCCTCGCCCCGCAACCGCCCGAGCTGCTCGCTCGCGCTGGACATCCGGGTCTCCAGGAGCTGCACCAGCTCCTCGGCGCGGGCGACGGCGGCCTGCCGGGAGGGTCCGTCGGAGCCGTCGGGTGACTGGAGCAGCTGCTCCGCGCGCGTGCGGACCTTGTTGCTCAGCCGGTCCAGCTCGGCCCGCGCGGCACTCTCGTCGCTCTCCGCCCGCGCCTGCTCGGCCCGCAGGTCGGCGCCGACGCCGACCTTCTCGTACAGCTGGGAGGCGGCCCGGTAGGCCTCGCGGAGGGCGGGCAGGGACGCCTTCGAGGCGTCCGCGTCGTTCTCCGGTACGTCGTCGGGGGCGCCGGCGATCTCGGACCGCTCGGCGCGCAGCGCACGGGCCGTGCGGCGGGCGTCGTCGGCGGCGCGCTGGGCGGCGCGCCGGTCCTCGTCGGCGGCGCGGGCACGCTCCAGGCAGGTCTGGGCGCGGGCCTCCGACTCGGTCGCCTCGTCGGCGAGTTCGCGCAGCTTGGCCTGCCAGCCGGCCCGCTCGCGCAGCCGGAACGCGAGCCCGGCGAGGGCGTCGGCGGCGCGCCGGGCCTTCTGGGCGGCCTCCTGCCGCTCGTCACGGACCTGACCGGCTTCGGCTGCGGCTTCGTCGGCCTCGGCCCGTACCGCCCGTGCCTCGGCCAGTTCCGCCTCGGACTCCTCGGCGAACACCCGCGTGTCGTGGGCCGATCGGGCCAGCTCGACGAGCCGGCCGGCCGGGCAGCCCGTACGCCAGGAGGCGAGCCGCGCCGCCAGCTCGCGGTCCTTGCCGAGCCGTGCGGCCAGGGAACGGATCTCCTCGTCCCGCTCGGTCGCCCGCGCGCGCAGCGCCTGCCGCTCCTCGTCGGCGGCGTGCTCGTCGTGCATGGCGGGGTTGGGCGGCACGAGGAAGACGTCGGTACGGCCGTCGCTGTCCGCGTCGGGCGCGGGAGTGGGGGCGAGGAGGGCGGCGGCCGTTCCGACGGCGACCGCGGACCTGGGCAGCAGCGCCGCGTCGTGCAGCGCCTCGCGGGCCCGGGCGTGCGTGGCCGGGTCGGTGATGATCACGCCGTCGACCAGTTCCGGCCGGGCGGCCAGTACGCGCGCGTGGTCGACGGGGTCCACGGCCTGGGCGAGGTAGCGCCAGCCGGGCAGTGCGGGGATGCCCTGCTCGCCGAGGAACTCCACGGTGGCCAGGACGTCCGGGCCGGGCGGCAGCAGTCCGCCGTCACCGAGGGCGCCGAGGATCCGGGAGTCGTCGGCGGCGGCCGTCCGCAGCTCGAAGAGCTGCCGCTCGGCCGAGGAGACGGCGTCGTCGAGGAGTTCGCGCAGCTCGTCGGCGAACCGGTCCAGGTCCTCGGGAGTGAGTCCGGCCCGGTCGTCGCTCTCGTCGGCGCCCTGGCGGGGCTGCGGCACCAAGGAGGCGCGCGCGTCGCGGCCGGTCAGGCTGAGCAGCTCGGCGAGCCGCTCCTCCCGGGCCAGCGCCTCGGCGAGGCGGCGCTCGGCCTCGTAGGACCGTTCCGCCGCCGTGGCCGCGTCCTCAGCACGGGCCGCCGTCAGCTCGGCGCGGGACTCGGCGGCGGCCGCCTCACGTGCGTGTTCGGTGGCCCGGCGCGAGGCCTCACGGGCGGTGTCCCAGGCGGCGACGGCCGTCTTCTCGGCGTCGCTGGCGGCGAGGGCCGCGCGGGCCGGGTCGGCGTCGGGCGCGCTGTCGTCGAGCCAGCCCGCGCGCACCGCCTCGGCGGTCTCCTGCTCGACCTCGGACAGGCGCTGCCGCAGGTGCCCGATCTCGCTGCGGGCGCGCTGCGCCTCGGTGGCGGCGGAGGTGGAGTCCCGGTGCGCGGACTCGCTGACCTCCTGGAGCGCGGCGGACCGCTCCTCCTCCTCGTTGGCGAGGGTCTCGGCGCTCTGAGCCGCCGCGTGCAGCGCCCGTACGAGGTCGACGGCGGCCTTGGCGCGGGCGGCCAGGGCGGGGGCCGCGTCCCGCTCGGCCTCCTGGATCGCGGCGGCCACGCGGGCGACCCGGTCTGCGGCGGCACGGTGCCGCAGCACCTGCTCGGCGGCCTGCCATGCGGAGTGCAGGGTGCGCGCGTCGGCGAGTTCGCGCTTCTGCGCGGCGGCCGTCTTCTCCGCGGCGGCGAGCGCCAAGGAGGCGTGCCGGTAGGCCAGTTCGGCGGCGATCAGCGCACTGCGCTCGCGGGCCGCCTCGGCCTGCGTGACGGCGTACGCGGCGGCGGTGACCCGCTGGGCGAGGTCGGCGGCGCGCACCCGCTCCTGGGCGCCGCGCGCGGACAGCCGCCGCGCCAGGGTACGGGTACGGCGCTCGGCGCCGGTGTGGATGTCGCGCGCGCGGGAGCGGGCCTCGGCGGCCTCGACGATCCGGCCGAGCAGGTCGACGGACCCGGCGGTGAAGTCCCGTTCGGCGATCAGCTCGGACCGCCGCCCCAGCTTGTTGCCGAAGCCGCTGACCAGGTCGGCGAGGCCGTCGGTGTCGCGGGTGTCGGTGACGGCGCGCAGCAGCAGGTCGGTGAAGTCGGAGTCCTTCTTGACCGCGAACAGGCCGGCGGCCTCGCCCTCGTCGGCGTTCATCTCCCGCTGGTAGCGGAAGAGTTCGGGGTCGAGACCGAGGTCGCCGAGGTGCTCGATCCACCGGTCGTGGATGTCCTCCCAGTGCACCTCGAGATGCGGATACGCCTTGTCGGCCTCGGTGATGGCGTCCCGGAAGCCCTTCATGGTCCGCCGCCGCCCCTGCGCCCCCGACTGCCCCTCGGCGGACTGGCGTACGGCGGTGGACTCGGCGACGGGCAGGCTGTCGAGGCTCAGGCCGGGCCCGGGGCGGAACGAGTACCAGGCCTCGGCGAACTTCCGCGGGTCGTTGGAGACCTGACGCCCCCGCCACTCGCTCACCTTGCCGACCACCACGCACTCACCGGTCAGCACGTGCTGCCACTCCAGCGCCACGTGCCCGCAGTCGTCCGCGAGCAGGAACTTCCGCAGCACACCGGAGCTCGCGCCGCCGAGGGTGTTGCGGTGGCCGGGCAGCATCACCGAGAAGATCAGCTTCAGCAGGACGGACTTGCCGCCGCCGTTCTCCAGGAAGAGCACTCCGGCGGGCGCCGGCCGGCGCGGCGGGCCGACCGGTTCGTCCTCGAAGAACTCCGCCTGGGTGGGCGCGGGGTCGGGCACGGGCTCGCCCACGCCCCGCAGGTCAAGCACGGTGTCGGCATAGCGCGCACCGGCGGGCCCGATGGAGTAGAGGCGGACCCGGGACAGCTCGTACATGGCGGACTCTCGTAAGGCTTCGTCAGAAGGGAAGTTCAGGACTCAGGACCGGTGCAGGACCTAGGACTGGTGGAGGACCCAGGACCGGTGCAGGCCCAGGACCGGTGCAGGCCCAGGACTGATGCAGGCCCAGGACTGATGCACGGCTCAGGACCGGGAAGGCGCGTGGAACGGCAACCCGGCATCGGCCACCAGCTCCAGGTCGTCGGTGTCCTCGGGCGGCAGCAGTGTCGGCGTCCCGTCGGTCACCGGCACGACACCCAGCTCGAGAAGCTCGGCCATCGCGGCACTGCCCGCCATGTCCCGCACCTGGAGCTGGTAGCGGGCCGTGGTGCGGTACGTGCCGCCGTTGTCGTCCCCGGTCCGCTGCAGGAACCCGGAGTCGGTCAGGAACGCGACGGCCTTGCCGACGATGCCGGTCGTCGAACCGGCGAGCCGGCGCGCGTCCTTGGTCGCACCGGCCGCGCTTCGTCTCGCCCAGATCCGCCACGCGGCCTCCAGTCCTGGCGCGTCGGTCGCCGGGTCGGTGTTCTCGCCCCGCACCTCGGCGCGCTCCTCCAGACGCCGGCACGCCTGCCGTACGAACGCGTCGACGCCGTTGACCGAGACCCGCCCGATGTACCCGTCGTCGGCCAGGTCCTCCGGCCGCGGAAACGCCATGGCGGCGACCGCGAGATGCGCCAGCCCGTGCAGGAACCGGTCCCCTCCGTCGGCGGACGTCCGGCGCGCGTAGTCCCCCATCCGCACCGCGAACACCGAGTCCTCGGCGGCCGTCACCGCCATTCCCGCGCGCGGGGACACCTCCAGCACGACCAGCCCCAGCCCGGCGGCCACGGCGTCGGCGAGCCGCGCGAAGGGCGGATCCTCGCGGTAGCGCCGCAGCAGGTCCGTGTACTCCTGGTCCCGCGCGGGCTGCACCTTGGGCTGCAGGCCGAAAGCGACGAGCCGCGCCGCGTCGGCGGCGTCGGCGGGGGTGACGGCGGCGGTCGCCGGCGCAGGCCCGGCTTCCGGCTCACTCCGGTCGACGTACTCGGTCACGGCCAGAACTCCTCAACGTTGAAAACGACAGTGCGGGCAACACCCTCAGGGGCGCGGGGCTGTGCCCTGTGCGGCTCTGCCGCGTGGGCGCGACCGGCCACAACCGGCCCGCGGTCGGCATACGACATCAAGCCGCCTCCGTCCTGTCCGCCGCCATTCCGGCCGAATCCAACAACGCCATCCCCACTATCAGATCGGCTCCACCGAACTCGGGATCATCAAGCTCCGTCCCGTCATCCACCGCGAACAACAGCTTTTCCTCCCCCTGCCGATAAGCCGTGCCGACCGGCGGACTGGCGGCATGCACGGCCAACAACGCGACAAGGTAGGCAAGATCGGGATCGCCGGTCCGCCGGGCCTCCGCCAGCAGCCCCGAAAGCCGCCGCGGCGCATCCGCCGGCAGATCGAGCAACTCCATCGCCGCGCCGAGCTGCTCCTCACTGAACCGGCTGTCGTCCGGCGTCGCGATGAGATCCGGTTCCGGCATCTCCGCCCCCAGGTGCTCGCGCTCCATCGGCGGCGTCAGCAGTATGTCGACGAGGTCACCCACCCGCACCGACACCGGCGTACGCAATCCGGTCCCGTGCGAGAAGAACGCGTCCGTGACCCGGGCCGCCTGTTCCACCGGCAACGGCAGAACCGGCGCCACCAGATGCCCGTACAGATCGATCCCCGACGTCGTCATCGGCGTGGCGAAGGCCTGCCGGTCCTGTTCCGCCCGGAACAGCGGACCGGCCTCCAGCAGTCGCGACTGCAACTGGGTGTGCCGCCGGATGCAGTCCTTCACGATGTCCACCAACTCGGCGGCGCGCCTCTTCTGTTCGGGGTCCTCGGACTCGTCACGCGCCTTGCGGATGTTGGTGAGGATCGCGTTCTCGTGGCGGTAGCGGTCGGCCACGTGGTCGAGGGCCTCGGCGATCATGTCGGGCACGGTGGTGAGCCAGTCCACCGCGCGGACGTTGCGCCGGGTCGCGTCCAGGGCCCGGCGCAGGGTCTCCGAGTACTGGACCGTGCGGTAGCGAGCCTGTTCGGCGGCAAGTTGGGCGTCGGCGAGGCGGCCCCGGCTGATCAGTACCTCCAGCTTGACCTCGGCGGCGATCTGCGCGCTGGTGACATCCGTGTCGAGGGCGCCGACGAGGACGTTGACCGCCTCGTCCGTCGTACGGAGGTACACGGACCCGCCGGGACCGGGCACTTCCTCGATCAGCTTGAAGTCGTAGTCGCGGCGGACATAGGTGCCGTCCGGCGCGAAGGTGCCGTAGACCGCCCGGAACCCCCGGTCGACGCTGCCGACGTTGATCAGGTTCTCCAGGACCCAGCGGGCCACGCGTTCGTGCTCGGCGACGGGCCGCCGCGGGGCCTGGGCGGCGATGCGGGGGATGAGCCGGGCGACGATCTGGTCGTGGTCGGCGCCCGTGTCGAAGTCCATGTTCAGGGTGACCAGGTCGATGGCCGCCAGGGCCACCTCCGCCATGCCGTACACCGAGTACTCGCCGGCGAGGTTGGCCTTGCGGGCGTCGAGGTCGTGCAGCGGCGCGGTGCAGGCGAGCGCGCGCAGCCGCCGCGCCAGTCCCTCGTCGGCGGCCGGGCCCGGTGCGGGGCGCGGCCCCGCGCTGAGCTGGGGCGGAACACTGTCCGTCGATGCAGGCGAAGTCACGCTGCACAGACTAGGTCCTCGGTCTGACAACGACCCAAACGGCGCGGATCGCCTCCGGCGGCCGGCCGGACGACCACCGGCCGTTCTCCGGGTGCGGTCCGGTGGGGATTTGTCGCGCCCGTGCTGGGGTCCCCCGCTCGAGCCAAGCCGGGAGACCGGGAGACCGGGAGAGGGGACGGAGCCACACATCGATCGCGGCGGAGCCGCATGTCGATACAGCCCGCGCCCCTACGATCCGCCCTCCTCGCCCACCCGCCGCCGGTACACCTCGACCACCCTCTCCAGCGAGTCGTCCAGGTACACCGCGAGCAGTTTCTCCGCCTCGCGCTTGTCCCCTGCCTGGAGCGCCTGAAGGATCTGCTGGTTGCGGGCGAGGTACGGCTCGTGCAGTCGGCGCGGCTCGTCCACCACGTGGAAGGCGAGGCGCAGTTCCGCGAAGACGCTGCGCATCAGCTCGGCGGTGCGGTCGCTGCCGGCGAGCGCGACCAGCTCCCGGTGGAAGTGGATGTTGGCCGTGCCCAGCGTCTTCCAGTCGCCTTCCCGCGCCGCCCGCTGTCCTTCCGCCACGGCTTCCGCGAGGCCGTCCAGACCGTACGGCGGCTCACCGAGTCCTCGTACGACCGCACACTCGACCAGAGCGCGGGTGCGGTAGATGTCCTCGACGTCCTCGACGGTCAGCACCCGGACGAAGACGCCCCGGTTCAACTCGTGGACGAGCAGGCGCTCATGGGTGAGCAGCCGGAACGCCTCGCGCAGCGTGTTGCGGGAGACCCCGAGCGCGCCGCCGATGCTGTCCTCCGACAGCCGGGTTCCGGGCGGGAAGTATCCCTCGGCGATACGGCTCCTGAGGATGTCCGAGACCCGTTCGGCGGTGCTGGTACGGCCCAGGAGGGCGCGGTCGTCGGCCAGTGGGGCCATCTGCTCTGCCATGCCGGGAATTCAACCGCAGATACAAGGACGAAACAACGTGGGTATTGAAGAATCGTTCAACGATCCTCTACCTTGCTGGGAACGGCGCTGTCCCGCTCACGACGGCGCACCGGCTTCCGCACGGCCCGCTCGCTTTGCACGCACCCTCCGTCCTCCCTCTGCGAGGTGCTCATGAGCACGACCCCTCCGCCTCAGGAACTGACCACCGACACCCACACCGCGGCGCACGAACTGCCCGCCGACGACGGGGCCTTCGCCTGGCTGCGGGCGCTCGGTCCGCGCGGCCGCCGCGCCTTCGCCGGCGCCTTCGGCGGCTATGCCCTGGACTCGTACGACTACTTCACGCTGCCGCTGAGCATGGTCGCGCTGGCCGCGTACTTCGGCCTGGACAGCGGTCAGACCGGCCTGTTCACGACCGTCACGCTGGCGGCGTCCGGCATCGGCGGCGCCCTCGCGGGCGTGCTGGCCGACCGCGTCGGCCGGGTCAAGGCGCTGATGATCACGGTGATCATGTACGCGGTCTTCACCGTCGCCTGCGGCTTCGCGCCGAACTTCGAGTCGCTGCTGGTCTTCCGCGCCCTCCAGGGCCTCGGATTCGGCGGCGAGTGGGCGGTCGGCGCGATCCTGGTCGCCGAGTACGCCAGTACCAAACACCGGGGCCGCACCCTGGGCGCGATCCAGAGCTCCTGGGCCGTGGGCTGGGCGATGGCCGCGATCGTGTACACGGCGGTGTTCTCGTTCTTCGACGACGGCCTGGCCTGGCGCATCATGTTCTGGACCGGCGCACTGCCCGCGCTGCTCGTCATCTGGATGCGGCGCCGCGTGCAGGACGCGCCCGAGGCGGTCGCGGTGCGGGAGAAGAACGCCGGGAAGGGCTCCTTCAAGGCGATCTTCAAGCCCGGCCTGCGGCGTACGACGATCTTCGCGGGTCTGCTCTCCACCGGCGTCCAGGGCGGCTACTACACGCTCGCCACCTGGGTGCCGACGTACCTCAAGAGCGATCGCGGTCTGTCGGTCGTCAACACCGGTGGCTACCTGACGTTCCTGATCTCGGGTGCCTTCCTCGGCTACCTGACCGGCGGCTACCTCACCGACAAGCTCGGCCGGCGCCGCAACATCTGGCTCTTCGCCCTCCTGTCGGCCGTCAGCATCGTGGCGTACGGGAACATCCCCAGCGGTTCCAACACCCTGCTGCTGGTGCTCGGATTCCCCCTCGGGTTCTGCATGTCGGCGATCTTCAGCGGCTTCGGGTCCTACCTGAGCGAGCTGTACCCGACGGCGGTGCGCGGCGCCGGGCAGGGTTTCACGTACAACGCCGGCCGCGCCGTCGGTGCCGTCTTCCCCACCACGGTGGGCTTCCTGGCGGACAGTTGGGGTGTGGGCGGTGCGCTGATCTTCGGCGCGATCGGGTACGGCATCGCCGCCCTGGCCCTGCTGGGGCTGCCGGAGACGCGTGGAAAGGAGCTCGCGTGAACCGCACGGAAGGCCACCCTGTGATCGACCGCCCGCTCACCCTCGTCGACGAGCACGCGCACGCGTGGAGCCCGAAAGAGGCCCGGACCCGCTTCCGGGCGGGGCTCACGGGCCCCACCGCCGGAGTGGCGGCCGGCCACACCCAGGTCAACCTGATCTCGGTGCCCGCCGACTGGGCGTACGACATGCTGCTGTTCTGCCAGCGCAACCCCAAGCCGTGCCCGGTGCTCGACGTCACGGACGCCGGCTCCTGGTCGACGGTGCTCGCGGACGGCGCCGATCTGCGCACCGACCTGCCGCGCTACCGCGTGTGGCAGGACGGCGAACTGGTGGACGAGCCGACGGACGTGCGCGCGCACTGGCGCGACGACCTGGTGTCGTTCCTGATCGGCTGCAGCTTCACCTTCGAGTGGGCGCTGGCCGAGGCGGGCGTCCCGATCCGGCATATCGAGCAGGGCCGCAACGTTCCCATGTATGTGACCAGTCGCGCGTGCCGTCCGGCGGGGCGGCTGCACGGTCCGCTCGTGGTGTCCATGCGTCCGGTGCCGCCGCGGCATCTGGCGGCCGCCATCCGGGAGAGCAGTCTGCTCCCGGCGGTGCACGGCAGCCCCGTGCACTGCGGCGAGCCCTCGGGGCTCGGCATCGCCGACCTCGGCCGGCCCGACTTCGGGGATCCGGTGGACGCCGGACCGGACGACATCCCGGTGTTCTGGGCCTGCGGAGTGACCCCTCAGGCCGCGGTGATGGCCTCCCGCCCGCCGTTCGCCATCACCCACGCACCGGGCCAGATGTTCCTCACCGACGCCCGCGACGAGCAGTACCGCGTGGCCTGAGCAGGAGAGACCAAGGATGACCTCGATCGATCTCAACGCCGACCTCGGCGAGGGCTTCGGCCGCTGGCGGCTGACCGACGACGAGCAGCTGCTGACCGTCGTCACCAGCGCCAACGTGGCCTGCGGCTTCCACGCCGGGGACCCGGCCACCATGCGGCGCGTGTGCGCGCTGGCGGCCGAGCGCGGGGTACGGATCGGCGCGCAGGTCTCCTACCGGGACCTGGCGGGGTTCGGGCGGCGCGCGATGGACGTGCCGCCCGCCGAACTGGCGGCCGAGGTGGCCTACCAGATCGGCGCCCTGGAGGTGTTCGCACGCGCGGCGGGCTCCCGCGTGTCGTACGTCAAGCCGCACGGCGCGCTCTACAACCGGGTGGTGCACGACGAGGTGCAGGCCGCCGCGGTCGTGGACGGTGTGCTCCTCGCGGACGCCACGCTGCCCGTGCTCGGCCTGCCCGGCTCGCGCCTGCTGCACCTGGCCGACAAGGCGGGCCTGCCGCCCGTCACGGAAGCGTTCGCGGACCGCGCGTACACGGACCAGGGCACGCTCGTGCCGCGCGGCCAGAGCGGCGCCGTGGTGTCCGACCCCGAGGCCGTCGTGGAACGGTCGCTGGACCTGGCCCGCTCCGGCGAGGTCACCGCGCGCTCCGGGGCACGCATCGCGGTACGCGCACGGTCCCTGTGCCTGCACGGGGACACACCCGGCGCGGTGGACCTGGCCCGCCGGGTCCGGGAACGGCTGGAGACCTCGGGCGTCCGCGTGGAGGCCTTCGTATGAAAACCCTGCCCGTCGGCGACGACGCCCTGCTCGTGGAGGTGACCTCGGGCGAGGAGGCCCAGGCCCTGCACGCCGAGCTGGTGCGGCGCCGCGCTGAGGGCTCGCTCGCGGTCCGCGAGATCGTCCCCGCGGCCCGCACGGTCCTCCTCGACGGCCTCGACGACCCGGCCCGCCTCGCCACCGAGCTGTCCGCCGCCGAGGTCCCACCCGCTCCCCCACGCGCGCGGGACGCGATCGAACTCCCGGTGCGCTACGACGGCCCCGACCTCGCCGACGTCGCCGCCCACTGGGGCGTCGCCGAGCAGGAGGTGGCCCGGATCCACGCGGCCACCGAATTCACCGTCGCCTTCTGCGGATTCGCCCCCGGCTTCGGCTATCTCACCGGCCTGCCGGCCCGCTACCACGTCCCGCGCCGGGCCACTCCGCGCACGGCCGTCCCGGCGGGTTCGGTCGGGCTGGCGGGCCCGTACACGGGCGTCTACCCCCGCTCGTCGCCCGGCGGCTGGCAGCTGATCGCCACCACGGACGCCGTGCTGTGGGACCACGCGCGCGTACCGGCCGCGCTGCTGTCCCCGGGTACGCGCGTGCGGTTCGTTCCGGTGGGGCGGTCATGACGGACCGCGCGCTCGCCGTCGTCCGCGCCGGAGCCCTCACGACCGTCCAGGACCGGGGCCGCCCCGGCCACGCCCACCTCGGCGTGCCCCGCTCCGGCGCGCTGGACGCACCGGCGGCGGCGCTCGTCAACCGTCTGGTCGGCAACCG
Source organism: Streptomyces sp. NPDC050287 (assembly GCF_044459385.1). NCBI lineage: Bacteria > Bacillati > Actinomycetota > Actinomycetes > Kitasatosporales > Streptomycetaceae > Streptomyces > Streptomyces sp. NPDC050287. Next base: position 53,003 of record NZ_JBITIY010000015.1, read on the forward strand.
CCCCGAGGCCGCCGTCCTGGAGACCACCCTCAACGGCTGCACGCTCCGGCCCCGCTCGGAGGTCACCGTGGCCGTGGCGGGCGCGCCCTGCCCGGTGACCCTGGACGGCAGGCCGGTCGCCTGGGGTGCCCCGGTGCGGGTGTCCGCCGGCGCTCTCCTGGACGTCGGAACGGCCGTCTCGGGAGTACGCAGCTACGTGGGCGTGTCCGGCGGGCTCGCCGTCGAGGCGGTGCTCGGCAGCCGCTCCACGGACCTGCTGTCGGGCCTCGGGCCGCCCCCGCTCACGGACGGCGCGGTACTGCCCCTGGGGACCCCGGGGAGGCTCCACGCGCGCGTGGACGTCGCGCCCCAACCGGCGCCCCCGGCCGAACTCGTCCTGCGCGTGACCCTGGGCCCGCGCGACGACTGGTTCACGCCGGACGCCGTACGGGCCTTCACCGCCCGCACCTACCGGGTTTCCTCCGCGAGCAACCGCATCGGGCTGCGCACCGAAGGACCCGCCCTGGAGCGGGCCCTGACCGGCGAACTCCCCAGCGAGGGCATGGTGCTGGGCGCCATCCAGGTCCCGCCCGACGGCAGGCCTCTGGTCTTCCTCGCCGACCACCCGACCACCGGGGGGTACCCGGTGATCGCGGTCGTCCGCGCGGCCGACCTGCCGGCCGCCGCGCAGGCGGTGCCCGGCACGCCGGTACGGTTCGTGGCCGTACGCCGCCACTGAGCCCTCAGGCGGCGTCCGGCTGCTGCTCCCCCACCGAGAGCGCGGCGAGCGCCGCGGACACCGCCGCGGAGGTCCGCAGGTCGAGCCGGGCGCTCGTCCCGCGCGCGCGGTGCCGCAGTTCGTCGGCGGCGAGCGTCAGGAGCTGCGGCAGCAGATCGGTGCAGCGCCGGACCACCCAGCCGGTGCCGGCGGTGGCCAGCCACCACAGGCTCGCCGACCGGGTGGGGGCGGGGAACTCGGGCTCGGGAGAGGGCGCCGCTCCCGTCGCGAGGCCCCGTTCGGCGAGCAGCGCGTGGAAGCGTGCCGCCAGCTGCCGGTGGCCCCGCTCGCCGGGGTGCAGCCGGTCCGCGCTCCACATCGCGCGGTCGGTGAGCCACTCATCCTCGCAGGCGTGCAGATGCACGGCCCCGTACCGCCCGGACAGCGCGTGGACGACGGCGTTGACCGCCCGCTGCCGCCGGGCCAGCGGACGCGCCAGGGCACCCGGCAGCCCCAGCATCGCGCCCGGGTCGGGCAGACAGGCCGTGAGCAGGACGGCGCCCTGCTCGGTGAAGGCCGCGTAGACGGTGTCCAGGCGGGCGGCCACGGCCTGGATGTCGAAGGTGCAGCGCAGGGTGTCGTTGACGCCGATGACGACGGAGGCGATGTCGGGCCGCCGGGCCAGCGCACCGGGCAACTGCCGTTCCAGCACGTCACACGTCTGCGCGCCGCTCACCGCGAGGTTGGTGAACTCCACGTCCCCCTCGGCGATCCCGCCGGCGAGCAGCGCGGCCCAGCCGCGCCACCCCTCCCCGACGGGATCGCCCACCCCTTCGGTGAGCGAGTCTCCGAGCGCCACGAGACGCAGCGGTCTCATGTCACGCCCCCGGGCACGAAGGGCCTGCGCCCGGGCGCGGGAGGCCGCACGGAGGTCACCGCGTCGTGCGCGTGCAGGAAGGCCGCCACCGCGGTGTCCCAGCCGAAGCACTCCGCACGCGCGCGTGCGGTCTCCCGGCGCTCCTCGACGGGCCGGGCGAGCAGCAGTTCCACGGCGTCCGCGAAAGCGCCCCCGTGGTCCACCGCGACGGCTCCGGCGGAGCCGATCACCTCGGGCAGCGCGGACGAGGCGCTGACGACCACAGGCGTGCCGCAGGCCATCGCCTCCAGCGCCGCGAGCCCGAATGTCTCGGCGGGCCCCGGCGCCAGGCACACGTCGGCGGACGCCTGGAGCGCGCCCAGCACCCCGCGGTCGGAGACGTGTCCGAGGAAGGTCACCGGCAACCCGCGTTCCCTCGCCCGCTGTTCGAGCCGTGGTCGCAGCGGTCCGTCCCCGGCCACCACGAGCACCGCCCGCCGACCGCGCCGTAGCAGCGCCTCCAGGGCGTCCAGCGCGGTGCCGGGCCGCTTCTCCACGGACAGCCGGGTGCACGTCACCAGCAACACCTCGTCCCCGCGCGCGTGCCGGGCGCGCAGCCCCGGGTCGCGCAGCGCGGGGTGCCGCTGCACCAGGTCGACGCCGAGGGGCGCCCGGACGATGTTCCGTGCCCCGATCCGTACGAACTCCCGCTCGGCGAACTCCGTGGTGCACACCACGCGCGCGTAGGTGTGCGCCGTGCGGACGTTGAGCGCGTCGGCGGCACGCCGGGCCGCGCCCTCCGGCAGGCCCCAGGTGCGCAGCACGCCGTCGGCGGTCTCGTGGGAGACCATCACGGCGGGAACCCGGGCGCGTCGCGCCCACTTGCCGGTCCACCGCAGGGTCGTACGGTCGGAGACCTCCAGGCGGTCGGGGGCCAGGTCCTCCAGCAGGCCGGCCACGCGCCGCTTGTCGGTGAGGACGCGGTAGCCGCCGGTGCCGGGCAGCAGCGGCCCGGGAAGGGTGATCACCCGCCCCTGCTCGGTCTCACGGTCGCTCGCGCGCTCGCCGGGCACGATCAGCACCGGCTCGTGCCCAGCGGCCTTGAAGCCCTTGCCGAGCTCGCGCAGCGCGGTGCGCAGACCGCCGGACGCCGGCGCGACGAAGTTGGCCAGCCGCACTATGCGCAGGGCGCTCATGCGGCCACCACCGTCCTGCGCGCGGCGAGGACGTTCTCGTAGTGCCCGATCAGCTGGTCGCCGACGGCCGCCCAGGTGCGTCCCTCGACGGTCCTGCGCGCGGTGGCGCCGAACTCGGTGCGCAGGCCGGGAGTGGCCGCGAGGGTGCCCACGGCGTCACGTACGGCGTCCGCGTCGCGCGGCGGGACCAGCAGGCCGGTGCGCCCGTGGGCGACCAGGTCCAGCGGACCGCCGGCGGCGGGGGCGACGACGGGCACGCCGCTCGCCATGGCCTCCTGCACGGTCTGGCAGAAGGTCTCGAAGGGGCCGGTGTGCACGAAGACGTCCAGGGAGGCGAAGATCCGGGCCAGTTCGTCGCCGGTGCGGCGGCCGAGGAAGACGGCGCCCGGCAGGGCTTCGGTGAGCGAGGGCCGGCTGGGCCCGTCACCCACCACCACGACCCGGACACCGGCCAGGCCGCAGACACCGGACAGCAGCTCGACCTGCTTCTCGGGGGCGAGCCGGCCGACGTAGCCGACGATCAGCTCGCCGTTCGGGGCGAGTTCGCGGCGCAGCTCCGCGTCCCGCAGTCCGGGGTGGAAACGGGCGGTGTCGACGCCGCGCGCCCACAGCTTCACCCGGGGCACTCCGTGCGCCTCCAGGTCGTGCAGGGCCGGCCCGGACGGGGCGAGGGTGAGATCGGCGGCGGCATGGACGGAGCGGATACGGCGCCAGGCGGCCGCCTCGCCCGCGTGGACGTAGGTGCGGGCGTATCCGGCGAGGTCGGTCTGGTAGACGGCGACGGCGGGGATGCCGAGCCGGGCGGCGGCGGCCATGCCGCGGACGCCGAGGATGAAGGGGCTGGCCAGGTGGACGACGTCGGCACGGTGCTCGGCGATCGCCGCGGCCACGCGTCGGCTGGGGAGGGCGACGCGGACCTGGGGGTAGCCCGGGAGCGGGAGGGAGGGGACACGGATGACAGGGCAGGGCGCCAGGGCGTCGGCCCCGGGCCCGGAACCGGCCGCGGTGGCCGGCGCGACGACGAGCGGAGAGTGACCGCGATCTACGAGGTGCCGGGCGGTCTGGAGCGCGCAGTGGGCCACGCCGTTCACATCGGGGGGAAAGGATTCGGTCACGATGACGACACGCATACCCGTGTTGTCTCCGAGCTGGACGTGGCCGCGTCAACGTGGATCTGTCCGGACGAGGAACGGTCCATGAGCGTTGCGCGGCACACCCGAGCAGGTCAGGCCCCGTCCATGCCCGACCGGTCCGCGCGTCATCCCGCGTTCACCCAGCGGGTGCGCCGGTACCCGGACCGTTCACGGGAGGGCACACCTGAGCCAGATGCGATCACAGTCGGACGTCTCCGAAAGGGCGACGTTCACATGGCGGTCGCGTCCGGTCCGATCCGGCTGCGGACGGCGGTCTGGACCTCGGCCTCCTCGGCTGGATCCGCGGCGAGCCGTCGCAGACGCTCGACGACCCGGGCGTCACCGGTCTCGGCGTGCCGGGCGGCGATCTCCCGGGTGGTCTCCTCGCAGTCCCAGAGGCACTCGACGGCGAAGCCGGTGGCGAAGGAGGGGTCGGTGGCGGCGAGGGCACGGGCGGCCCGGCCGCGCAGATGGGACGAGGCGGTCTCGCGGTAGACATGGCGCAGCACAGGGGCGGCGCAGGCGATGCCGAGCCGTCCGGTGCCGTCGACGAGGGTCCACAGGGTCGGCGCGTCGGGTCCTTCGCCCCGTACGGCCTCCCGGAGGGCCGCGAGGACGAGTTCGCTGTCCTGGGCGCCGCCCCGGCAGGAGAGCATCCGGCCGGCCGCGGCGCCCAGGGGATCGGGTCGGCGGGCCCAGCCGCGCGCCCGCTCGACGGCCGCGACACTGCGCATGCGTTCGAAAGCGTCCACGGCGGCGTCCACGACGACCGCGGTACCGGTGATCACCGCCACCTCGATCAGGTCGAGGGCCTCGGGATCGTTGCTGTCGGCGAGATAGCGCAGCGCGGTACAGCGGGCACCGTCGGTGCCGTCCTGGGCGGCCCGGACGATCTCCGGCCGGTCCTCGGGTCCGGCGACGGCCACCAGACAGCGGGCGGCCGGCACATAGCGGGCCGCGCCGCGCTCCATCCCCTGCTGGGCCCAGTCGAAGACGGCCTGAACGCTCCACCCCGGGCGGGGCCCGCTCGGTCGCATCTGCCGTTGCCAGCGGTCGAAGCAGCCGGTCTCCTGGGCGGCACGCACGCGCGTGGCGATCGATTCGCGCGGGTCGTCCGCCCACAACCGCCAGGGCCGGGGCTCGAACGCGTCCCGCACGACGGCGGCCAGCTCGGCCTCGCCCTCGGCGTCGGTCGCGAACCGCGCCAGGACGGGCGCCGCCAGGGCACGCAGTCCGGCGTCGTCGTCGCGCAGCGCCAGTTCGTCCAGGGCCCAGGCCCAGTTGGAGCCGGCGGCGGCGTACCTGCGCAGCAGCGCGAGCGCGTCCCGCCGGCCGTACGAGGCGAGGTGGCCGAGGACCGCGAGGGCCAGCCCGGTGCGTGACTCCTCGGTGTCGAGTACGTCCTCGACGTCGAAGAGGTGGGCCTCGATCTCGTCCAGCTCGCCGTTCAGGTCGAGGAAGAGACGGGCGTAGTAGAGGGAGCGGTTCTCCACCTGCCAGTCGTGGCGGGGATCGTGCAGCACGCAGTGGTTCAGTGCCGCGAGCGCTTCGGCGCGCGGTGCGGTGAGCGCGTGCAGTGTGCCGTCGCCGCGGCCCCGCTGGAGCAGGCCGAGCAGCGTACCGCTGGGCGCTATGACCGGATCGAACATGGGAAACAGCCTCACATCAAGCGTCGACGCAACCGGGGACCTGCATTACCTGGCCGCGTGACAACACGTCGGGGCGCCCGCCGTTTCCTGCTTGCTGCAAGCCATCTTCCTCTGCCTCTCGTCGGTGGCCCATGCGGACCGTGTCACGGTCCGCGCGGTGCGGCGTCATCCGCCCAGCCATCACGTCCGTCAATCACGAGGTCATGATGACTCGGCAGTTCCATCCACCGCGACCGAAATTTCGGCGGCCCGTTACCGCCTCCCCCGTTCTGCGTGTCTGCCCTGGTCAGGGCAGGTGTTTCAGTGTGCGCCGAACAAATCGAGCAACTGCGTCCTGCCGAACATCCGGGCCGTGTCGACGGCCGACGGCGTGCCCGCCGCGGGATCGGCACCGGCCTCCAGAAGAGCCTCGATCACTTCTCCCTCGCCCTTGAAGACGGCCCCGGCGAGCGGGGTCTGTCCCCGGTCGTTGATCCGGTCGGCCTCGGCGCCCCGGGCGAGCAGGGCGCGTACGGCTTCGGCGTGGCCGTGGTACGCGGCGAGCATCACCAGGGAGTCGCCGCGGTCGTTGGTCAGGTTGGCCGGCACGCCCGCGTCCACGTACGCCACGAGCGCCTCGGTCTGCCCCCGCCGGGCCAGATCGAAGATCTTGGTCGCGAGCTCCACGACCTCGGGGTCGGGGGCTTCACTCATCGGCCGGACCGCCTCTCCATGCAACCGTTCAGGTGAATCGCCAGGGTACTGGCTCGGGCCGCACATGACCCGCGGCGCCGGAGGTAAAGATCACCGCGGGCCCGGGCGGGCACAGGAGCCCAGCCCAACCGGCCCAAGACGGCTCCACCACGCGGGGGAAATCACCCCTGATTCACCCAGTTGCACCTTTTATCGTATAGATACATGCTGTGATCCTGGAAGTACTCATGGTGACTGTCCCCGCGAACCAGGAGAGCCCAAATGATCCTGTCCATCTCAGGCGTGGTCCTGCTCGGCATCATCGTCTTCCTCTTCTTCCGCAAGGACGGCCTCAAGGCCTCGCACGCCATGGTCTCGGTGCTGTTCGGCTTCTATCTGGCGAGCACGGCCATCGCTCCGAGCATCAAGGCCGGCGGCGAGAGCCTGGCGAGCCTCCTCGGCGGAATCAAGTTCTGACGCCCCACGCCCGTACGCACATCAGGAGACAGCAGTGGCCCGGCGCCCCCTCCCCCGCATCCTGAGCACAGGCAGCGCGCAGATCGCCCGGAGCCGGGAGCTGGCCCGGACGGCGGCCGACAGCGCCACCGACGTCCTCCACCCGCTGATCACGATCACCCGCGGGCTGCGGCGGCTGGCATCGGCCGGGTGGCGCAGGTGGACCGACACTCCCAAGGACAAGCGCGGGCCGCTGCTGTTCCTGGTGGCATCGGTGATCCTTGTGGTGGCCCTCGTTCCGTACGGCCCGCTGCTCGCCGTCATCACCCTGATGGCGGCGGCAGCCTGGCAGGGCCGGGACCGCGGGCAGGCGGAGCAGGAGGGCCCCGACGAGTCGCAGACCCAACGACTCCAGTCACTGTACGAGGCCCTCGTCCCGTACTTCTCGACCGCCGAGGACCCGGCACCGCTGTACGCGCACGGCGGCGACTGGGAGAAGGTGTTCCCCGCGTACGAGTTCGACGAGACGGGCCGCACCACCCACCTCGTGATCCGCTACCCGGCGTACTTCACCGACGGCGAGGCGGAGTCCCGCGCCCGCATCGAGCAGTTGCTGCACGCCAAGTCGGGTCGTGGCCGCGAGTACCGCTTCGCCTGGGACGAGGAGGGCAACCACCTCACGGTCACCGCCCTGCCCCCGCTGCCCACCGACATCGCCGCCCAGCGATTCGTCACCGCCCCCGGCGAGACGGTGCTCGGCTTCACCGACCCCTCGGAGGTCCAGCGCAGGCTCCCCCTCGCCTACGGTGAGCAGCAGCGCGATGTCCCCCCGGTCGTCTGGCGCACCGGCATCCGCTCCACCGAGCCGCATCTGCTGGTCGTGGGGCAGCCGGGCAGCGGCACCTCGACCCTGCTCCGCTCGATCGCCCTCCAGGCCCTGCGGTACGGCGACGTGGTGATCGTCGAGGGCGGCGGCACCGGTGAGTACGCCTGCCTCACCGGCCGGGACGGCGTCCTCGCGGTCGAGTGCGGACTGGCCGGGGCACTGGCCAGTCTGGAGTGGGCGGCGACGGAGACGGAGCGGCGCCTGATCGCGGCCAACCGGGCCCGGCAGGCGGGCGATCCACCGCCGGACGACACCAGACGGCCGCTCTGGCTCCTGCTGGACCGCCCGAGCGCGTTCACCCACATCGCCCTTGCCGACGGCCGTGAGGAACCGCAGTCCCTGCTCCAGGTCCCCCTCCGGCACGGCCGCGCGGCGAACGTCACGGTGGTCGTCGCCGAGCAGTTCGACACCACGGACACCCTCAGCGACGCGGTACACCGGCACACACGCGCGCGGGTCGTGCTCGGCCCGGCCACCGGCCGGCAACTGGAGGCGGTCCTGGGCATGCGCCCGCCCACCACCCCGGTCACCCACGTCCCACCCGGCCGCGGCTACGCCCGCCTCGGCACCGGCCCGGTCCACCGCCTCCAGGTCCCGTCCGCCCCGGACCCGTACGACGAGGCCACCAGCGACACGGACCGCCAGGCGGTCCTGGCGCTCCTGCCCCCCAGGACGACACCGGCGGACGGGGAGAACCTGCCCGGAGTGAAAACGGCCGCCGAGGAAGTGGCGGCGGAGGCGGCTCCTGCGGGGGCGGTGACGAGCAAGGCGGTTCCAGTGGAGACGGTTCCGGCGGAGGCGGTCACGACGGGAGCAGTAGCGGCGGAGGCGGTCACGACGGGAGCGGCTCCGGCGAAGGCGGCAACGACCGAAGCAGTAGCGGCGGAGACTTCATAGCCGTCATCGCCGCCATCGCCACAGCTGTGGGCAGTCGGGCCGCTGGGGCGATGAGGGGGCAGTCATGCCGCGGGGGCGACCAGGCTCCCGCACCCGAGCCGAAGCGGCGCGTGAAGGAGGGTGGGCTCGGCGGCAGCCCGCCGGAGCGGGCAGGCGAACCGACCCGCCCGCATGAACCCCGTTTCACCCTCGGCCCCGTCCGCACGAACCCCGCCCCCGCTCACGCCACAAACGTACGAGGCGCCTCCCCGGCCCCGGACCCCCCGCTCTCCACCAGCCGCGCCGCCGCGGCCAACCGCACCGCCGCCTCCTCAGCCACCGCACCCCCCACGGTGAACGGCAACCGCACATACCCCTCGAAGGCCCCGTCGACCCCGAAGCGGGGCCCGGACGGCACCCGTACCCCGACCCGCTCCCCCACCTCCGCGAGCCGCGACCCGGACAGCCCGCCCGCCCGCACCCACAGCGTCAACCCACCCTGCGGCACCTCGAACTCCCACGCCGGCAGTTCCCTGCGTACCGCCGCCACCAGCGCGTCCCGGTTGTCCCGCGCCTGCTCCCGCCGCACCTCCACGGCCTTCGCCCAGCCCCCCGTGCTGAACAGCCAGTTCACCGCCAGCTGCTCCAGCACCGGGGTGCCCAGATCGGCGTACGCCCGCGCGGCGACCAGGCTGCGGATGACGTCCGGTGCCGCCCGCACCCACCCGATCCGCATCCCCGCCCAGAACGCCTTGCTGGCCGACCCGACGGTGATCACCGTGGACCCGGCCGGGTCGAAGGCGCACACGGGCCGCGGCATCACCCCCGCGATCTCCTCGTCCAGCCACAGTTCACTCATGGTCTCGTCGGCGACCAGCACCGTCCCCGCCGACCGCGCCGCCTCCACCAGCCGCCGCCGCTGGTCCTCGTCGGCGAGCGCGCCGGTCGGGTTGTGGAAGTCGGCGACGACGTACGCCAGCCGGGGCGCCGCGTCCCGCAGCACCTGACGCCAGCGGTCCATGTCCCATCCGGTCAGCCCCTCGGCCATGGCGACGGGCACGAGCCGGGCACCCGCCTCCCGCATCAGCTGGAGGATGTTGGCGTACGACGGCGACTCGACGGCGATACGTTCACCCCGCCCCGCGAACAGATGGCAGATCGCGTCGATGGCGCCCATCGCCCCGGTCGTCACCATGATCTGCTCGGGCATCGTCGGGATCCCGCGCGCGCTGTACCGCTCGGCGATCATCGCGCGCAGGGCGGGCAGCCCCGCCGGATAGTCCCCGTGGGTGTGGGCGTACGGCGGCAGCTCCTCAAGGGCCCCTTGCACGGCGCGGGTCAGCCACGGCTCGGGCGCCGGAAGCGCCGCGCAGCCGAGGTCGATCATGGAGCCGAGGGCCTCCGGCGGGAGGGGCTCCAGGCCGCGGGCGGGCAGCGGGTTGCCCGCCGGTACCGCCGTCCAGCTGCCGGCTCCCCGCCGGGACTCCAGGAATCCTTCGGTGCGCAGCGCCTCATAGGCGGCGGCGACCGTCGTACGGCTGACGGACAGGGCCAGCGCCAGTTCGCGTTCGGCGGGCAGCCGGGCGGCCACCGGCACGCGCCCTTCGAGGACCAGCAGGCGGATGCCGTCGGCCAGCGCCCGGTAGGCCGGCGGGCGGCGCGTGCCAGGGCCGGCCGGGCGGTCCTGCTGGGAGTTGAGCAGCCGGGCCAGCTGCACCGCGCCCATCGCCGAGGTCCACTGCGCCATGGAAATCAGTCCACCTTCCCCGAATTGGCCATGGATGATGTCTCCACCCACACCTCAGGGTGTCACGAGTCAGGCCACTACCACCACTGGGGGACCTCTTGTCCACGAACAGCCCGGGCCGCTTCGGGCGACGACTGATCCAGCTGTACGCCGGTCTCGCGCTGTACGGGGCGAGTGCCGCCCTCCTGGTGGAGGCGGGACTGGGCCTGGAGCCCTGGGGTGTGCTGCACCAGGGCCTGTCCGAACTCACCGGCCTGTCGATCGGGGTCGTCTCGATCGTCGTCGGCGCGGTGGTGCTGGTGCTGTGGATCCCGCTGCGCCAGCGCCCCGGACTGGGCACGGTCTCGAACGTCTTCGTGGTCGGCCTCGCGATGGACGGCACCCTCGCCCTGATCCCTGAAACGCACACCCTCGCCGTACGGATCCCCCTCCTCCTCGGCGGCATCCTGCTCAACGGCGCGGCCACCGGCCTCTACATCACCGCCCGCTTCGGCCCCGGCCCCCGGGACGGGCTGATGACCGGCCTGCATCAGCGCACCGGCCGCTCGATCCGCCTGATGCGGACCGCCGTGGAGGCGGCGGTCGTCGTGACCGGCTTCGCCCTGGGCGGCACCCTCGGCGTCGGCACCCTGCTGTACGCGGTGGCGATCGGCCCGCTCGCCCAGCTCTTCCTGCGGGTCTTCGCCGTCCCCTCGGCATCCGGCAGTAGCACGGTCGTTGCCGCCGGGCCACCACAGGGAGCGATACTGCGACCGTGACCCCCCGGATACGCCATCCCTACCTCGACCATCCCGGCCCCATAGCCTTCGCCCACCGCGGTGGAGCGGCCGACGGTCTGGAGAACACCGCCCTGCAGTTCCGGCGCGCGGTCGAGGCGGGCTACCGCTACCTGGAGACCGACGTCCACGCCACCGTCGACGGCAGGCTCGTCGCGTTCCACGACGCGACCCTGGACCGGCTCACGGACGGCGCGGGCCGGATCGCGGACCTGCCGTGGAAGGACGTACGGCACGCGCGCGTGGCGGGCAAGGAACCGGTCCCCCTCTTCGAGGAGCTCCTGGAGACCTTTCCCGACGCCCGCTGGAACGTCGACGTCAAGGCGGAGCCCGCCCTCCTCCCCTTCCTGGAGCTGATCGAGCGCACCGGCTCCTGGGACCGGATCTGCCTCGGCTCCTTCGAGGAGGCGCGCGTGGTCCGTGCCCAGCGGCTGGCCGGTCCGCGCCTGGCCACGTCGTACGGCACCCGTGGGGTGCTCGGACTGCGGCTGCGTTCCTGGGGGATGCCGGCCCGGGTACGCCGGTCGGCGGTGGCAGCACAGGTACCTGAGGCGCAGTCCGGCATCCAGGTGGTGGACCACCGCTTCCTGCGCACCGCCCACGCGCTCGGGCTCCAGGTGCACGTGTGGACGGTCAACGAACCCGAGCGCATGCACCGGCTTCTGGATCTGGGAGTCGATGGCATCATGACCGATCACATCGACACACTGCGCAAGGTCATGGAGGACCGGGGCGTCTGGGTCTGAGACCCGGGGCGCTCGTCCCGCCGCCCTCGCGCGGGGACCTTCACGGGGAAGCGAGGGGCACGGGTGGGCACCGACACCGTGCGGACGGAGACGGCCGGCCCGGCCGGCGAGCGACTGCGTGAACAGCGCGGCTGGTACTTCTACGACTGGGCGTGCTCGGTCTACTCGACGAGCGTGCTCACCGTGTTCCTGGGCCCGTATCTGACGTCGGTCGCCGAGAAGGCGGCGGACGCGGAAGGCTTCGTCCATCCTCTGGGGATCCCGGTGCGCACCGGGTCGTTCTTCGCGTACTCGGTGTCCCTGTCGGTGATCGTGGCCGTGCTGATGATGCCCCTGGTGGGCGCGGCAGCCGACCGCACCGGCCGCAAGAAGCCCCTCCTCGCGGCGGCCGCCTACACCGGGGCCGCCGCCACGACGGCCATGTTCTTCCTCGACGGCGACCGCTATCTGCTCGGCGGCCTCCTGCTGGTGGTGGCGAACGCGGCCCAGTCGGTGGCGATGATGCTCTACAACTCCTATCTGCCGCAGATCGCGCCGCCCGAGGAGCGCGACGCGGTCTCCTCCCGGGGCTGGGCCTTCGGCTACGCGGCGGGCTCCCTGGTGCTGATCGCGAACCTCGTCCTCTACACCGGCCACGAGTCCTTCGGCCTCTCGGAGAGCGCGGCGGTCCGTATCTGTCTGGCCTCCGCCGGCCTGTGGTGGGGCGCGTTCGCGCTCGTCCCCCTACGACGCCTGCGCGACCGCCGCTCCGAGCAGAGGACGAGCGGTGGCTCCACGGGTGAGCCCACGGCTCCCGGCTTCCGGCAGCTCGCCGCGACCGTGCGCGGCATGCGCCGGCACCCGCTGACCCTCGCCTTCCTGCTGGCCTATCTCGTCTACAACGACGGCATCCAGACCGTGATCTCCCAGGCGTCGGTCTACGGCTCCGAGGAACTCGGTCTCGGGCAGTCGACGCTCATCGTCGCGGTCCTGCTGGTCCAGGTGCTCGCCGTGGCAGGAGCCCTGGGCATGGGCCGGCTGGCCCGGGCCTACGGCGCCAAGCGCACGATCCTCGGCTCGCTGGTGGCCTGGACGGTGACCCTGGCCGCCGGTTATTTCCTTCCGGCCGGGGCTCCGGTGTGGTTCTTCGTCCTGGCTGCCGGAATCGGGCTCGTGCTCGGCGGCAGCCAGGCGCTGTCCCGGTCCCTGTTCTCGCATCTGGTCCCGCCCGGCAAGGAGGCCGAGTACTTCTCGGCGTACGAGATGAGCGACCGTGGCATGAGCTGGCTCGGGCCCCTCCTGTTCGGGCTCACCTACCAGCTCACAGGCAGTTACCGGGACGCGATCCTCTCGCTGGTGGCCTTCTTCGTCATCGGATTCGCGCTGCTCGCCCGGGTCCAGGTACGGCAGGCGATCACCGACGCGGGCAACCCGGTACCCGAGAGGATTTAGCGTTCAGCACGAAAGCGCTGTAGTGTACGCGTTTGGCCTGCCAGGCGTACCGTTACTGCGCGTCAAAGATGCCGAACGCTGGGTCACATCTGCTAGCAGATGTGACAAACCGGGCGCTGGTGGGTACAACAAGGGGCGGCTACGACGGCGACGCGTTGCCCGGGACGGGACCCGGAACGGGAATCTTTACCGCCGACCGGACGTTGACCGGATGACGACGACAGCGACACCTGTCCTGTGGGCGACAAGCCCGGGAGGCACGATTCATGAGTGAGCGAGCTCTTCGCGGCACGCGCCTCGTGGTGACCAGCTACGAGACGGACCGCGGTATCGACCTGGCCCCGCGCCAGGCCGTGGAGTACGCATGCGAGAAGGGGCACCGTTTCGAGATGCCCTTCTCGGTCGAGGCGGAGATTCCGCCGGAGTGGGAGTGCAAGGTCTGCGGGGCCCAGGCACTCCTGGTCGACGGCGACGGCCCTGAAGAGAAGAAGGCCAAGCCTGCGCGTACGCACTGGGACATGCTGATGGAGCGGCGCACCCGCGAGGAACTCGAAGAGGTCCTCGAGGAGCGCCTGGCCGTTCTGCGCTCCGGCGCGATGAACATCGCTGTTCATCCGAGGGACAGCCGAAAGTCGGCGTAACCCTCCACGGGTTGGGCGCGACACAACGCACGCAACACAATGCGCGCACGAAAGACCGCGGGCGCCGTACTCCACGTACGGCGCCCGCGGTCTTTCTTGTGCGGACGGTGCACCCCGGCCGCGCCGACGCGTGCGCCCCGGACGTCTGTACGCGTCCATCCGGGCCTGTCTACACGTAACAGCCCGGACGTTGTACGCCGTTCATCCCGGACGTGTGGACGCGTGCGCCCGTGCGCGTGGCCGCCCCGCGCCCGGGGCCAGGGTCAGCGCGCCGGGTCCGGGTCCGGTCAGCGCGTCAGCGGCGGGCGCGGGTCCTGGTGGGCGTCGCCCGGCTCGTCCCGGATGACCTCGCCCTGGACCACCTTGCCGTCGGGCCGGCGCATACGGGCCTGCTGGAAGGCGTCACCCAGCGGCCCCGGGGCGGCCTCGCGGAGCTTACGCTCGACGGTGCGCTCGGCATAGCGGCTGAGGGCCTTCTGGACCGGCGGGACCAGCAGAAGCAGACCCACCGCGTCCGAGATCAGGCCGGGGATCATCAGCAGCAGGCCGCCCAGCATCATCAGGCCGTTGCCGCCGCCGCTCGACGAGTCCGAGGGGGCCCCGCCACGCTGGAGCGCCTCGTTCAGGTTCTGGAAAGCGCGCCGGCCCGCCCGCTTGATGACCACCGAGCCGAGCACGAATCCGGCGACCAGCAGCAGGAACACCGCGAACCCGCTCGCCGCGCCGGCCACCACGCTCAGCAGCCAGATCTCCAGCACGAGCCAGGCGGCGACACCCAGGGGCAGGAACGTGCGCAGCCGGGAGCGCCGGGGCCGGGCGGGGTACGGGGAGGTCGAAGCGCCAGTCGTCATGCGTCCAGTGTGCCCGGTACCGGCTCAGCACGGGATAAGGGGACGATCAGCCGCGGCCGTGGGTCATGGGCCAGTGGCAGTGCTACGACCCGGAGGGCTTCGTCCGGCCCACGATCTTGCCGACCCGCTCCCCCACACCCCAGGTGGTGACCCGCCACAGGGCCTCCACCAGGATGTCCCGGCTCATCTTGGAGTCGCCGAGTTCCCGCTCGACGAAGGTGATCGGGACCTCGACGACGTGGTAACCGGCCTTGACCGCGCGGCGGGCCAGGTCGACCTGGAAGCAGTACCCCTGGGAGGCGACCTGGTCGAGGCCGAGGCCTTCCAGGGTCTCGCGGCGGAAGGCGCGGTAGCCGCCGGTGATGTCGCGCAGCGGCAGGTCCAGGGCGAGGCGGGAGTAGAGGCTGCCGCCGCGGGAGATGTACTCGCGGGACTTGGGCCAGTTCACGACCCGGCCTCCCGGCACCCAGCGGGAGCCGAGGACCAGGTCGGCACCCTTGAGGGCGGTCAGCAGACGGGGCAGTTCCTCGGGCTGGTGGGAACCGTCGGCATCCATCTCGACGAGGACGCCGTACCCGTTGTCCAGGCCCCAGCGGAAGCCCGCGAGGTAGGCGGCGCCGAGGCCTTCCTTGCCTTTGCGGTGCAGGACCTGGACGTGGTCGTCGGCGGCGGCCAGTTCGTCGGCGAACTTGCCGGTGCCGTCCGGGCTGTTGTCGTCGGCCACCAGCACGTGCGCCTCAGGGACCGCCTTGCGCACCCGGCCGACGATCCTCTTGATGTTCTCGGCCTCGTTGTAGGTCGGGATGATCACCAAGACCGTTCCGAGCGGGCCGAACTCTCTCCCCCGGTCCTTCGCCACGAAGGCCCCGTCACCGTCGTTCACTGCTGCCCCTCCATGTCCGTCCGCGGAGGTCCACCTTAGTGGCCGCCGCCTGCGATGACGTGACAGGACGTTCGTATGGTGGTGTCGTTTCCACAAAAGCGGGGTAAGAGATCGTCTTTTGTGTGCGCTGTGTGCCGGAACGGGGGCTGTGCGTGCTGCGGATGGGGGCCCGGCGCCCTTCGGGCCGACCTGGGACCCGCTGGCTGCGGGTCGACCGAAAGCCGTTGTCTACTGAGCGCCCGGGCCCCACCCGGGTCACACCTCCCCGACCGGCCGGAACATTCCCTCGCCGTGGCGCGGGCGCTGAGCCTGGTTCCCAGTGGCGGTGCCCCGGTGCGGCACACCGTCCCTGACCCAGCGGCGCCACGACGCGTGCGCGGACGTTCTGAGGTCGGGCGTCCGGTGGTGGACTCGGCCGAACCTACCGGCCCGCTGCCGTCGGCTGTCAACAGCCGTTCGACCTGCGGGTCTTCTGTCAATGCCCAGGTCAGCGCGGTGCAGACGCAGGTTGCCCCTCGGCGCGTCGGCGGCCGATCGGGGGTGCGCCGCTCCTGGAGATCACTCGCCCGGCCGCACGAACACCGTCCGGCCGCCGACCACGGTGCGCAGACAGAGCGGGAGGTCACGGCCCGGGGTCAGGTCCGGCAGACCGGGGGTGCCGGACCGGGGGTCGGTCGACCAGCGGGCCACCCGGTCGTCCGGAGCCTGGACGACCAGTTCGTCGGTGCGCCACACGGCGTAGTCCGCGGGCGCGCCCGGCACCAGGACCCCCGCGTCGTCCCGCCCGACGGCCCGCCAGCCGCCCCGCGTGTGGGCGGTGAACGCGGCGCGCACGGAGACGCGGTGCCCGGGTGTGCGGTGGAAGGCGGCCGCGCGGACCGTGCCCCACGGGTCCAGGGGCGTGACCGGGCTGTCCGAGCCGAAGGCAAGCGGGACGCCGGCCCGCAGCAGCGCCGCGAAGGGATTCAGGGTGCGGGCCCGTTCGGCGCCCAGCCGCTGGGCGTACATGCCGTCGTCGCCGCCCCACAGCGCGTCGAAGGCGGGCTGGACGGAGGCGGTGAGGCCCAGTTCGGCGAAGGCGGCGATCGTCTCCGGCGTGAGCATCTCGGCGTGCTCGACGCGGTGCCGGGCAGCACGTACGCGGGCGAGGCCGACCTTCTCCGCGGCGGCGCGGACGCCCTCGACGACGGCGGTCACGGCGGCGTCCCCGATGGCGTGGAAACCCGCCTGGAGGCCCGCCTCGGTGCACGCGACGACGTGGGCGGCCACGGCCGCCGCGTCCAGGTAGGCGGTGCCGGTGTGGCCGGCGTCGGTGTACGGCTCGTGCACACAGGCGGTGTGCGAGCCGAGGGAGCCGTCGACGAACAGATCACCGGCCGCGCCGATCGCGCCGAGTTCCCGCGCCTTGTCGATGTCGCGCTCGGCCCAGTAGCCGACGACCCGGGGACCGGCCTCCTGGGCAGCGAGCCTCAGCAGCCCGGTGAAGTCGTCCTCGGAGGAGATGTCCGGCCCTGCGCACTCGTGAACGGTTCCGATGCCCAGGGAGGCGGCGTGGGCGAGGGCCGTGCGCTGGGCCTCGGTGCGCTGCCGCGGTGTGACGGCGGCGAAGGCGGTGGCGCGTACGGCGTGATGGTCGTCGGCGGTGAGCGGACCGTCCACCGTGCCGATACCGGGGGTCATGTCGAGAAGGGCGGTCGTGACGACCGCCGAATGGACGTCGATCCGGCTGAGGTAGAGGGGACGGCCGCCGGTCGCCGCGTCGAGCTCGGCGCGCGTCGGGGGGCGGCCGTCCGGCCAGCGGGAAGCGTCCCAGCCGTGGCCGAGCAGGACCCGGTCGGCCGTGCGGGCGGTCGCGAAGTCCCGTACGAGCGCGAGGGCCGCGTCCAGGGAGGAGGCACCGGACAGATCGAGGCCGGTGCGGGCGAGGCCGGTGGCGGTGGTGTGGACGTGGGCGTCGGTGAACGCGGGGGTGACGAGGGCGCCGTCGAGGTCGACCACCTCGTCGACGCCGTCCGCGAAGGCGTCGGCGGCGCCCTCCGAACCGACCCAGGCGATGTGTCCTCGCTCCACGACCATCGCGGTCGCGAACGGGTCGGCGGGGCTGTGGACCTCGCCGCGACGCAGGAGGACGGTCTTCGCTTCGAGGGTGCGCTCACTCATGGGGAACAGTCTCGCGCCTCAGCTCGGCGGCCCCGAACGCAGGTCGGTCAGATCCGCGGCGGCCGTGCCTCGTAGGGCGTCGACAGCACGACGGTCGTCCGTGTCGACACCCCCGCCAGCGAGCGCAGGCGCGCCAGCAGTTCCTCGAGTTCGTGCGGGGTGGCCACGCGCACCTTGAGGATGTAGTTCTCGTCGCCGGCGACACTGTGGCAGGCCTCGATCTCGGGGACGCCGGCGAGGCGTTCCGCGATGTCGTCGGGGGCGCTGGGGTCGAACGGTTTCACCGAGATGAACGCGGTCATCGGCAGCCCGACGGCCTCCGGGTCCACGACCGCGGCGTACCCGCGGATCACGCCCCGCTGTTCCAGCCGGCGCACCCGCTGGTGCACGGCCGACGTGGACAGACCGGTGGCCTTGCCCAGGTCTGTGTAGCTCATCCGCCCGTCCTTGACGAGCAGCTGCACGATTTGCCGGTCGAGCTCCTCCATGGCGCAAGAACCTACAGTGCCGCTGATCTCCTCGGATACCTGAGCGGCGCAGGTCATACCCGGTTCGTGATGTGGCCGAGAGCGGTCCGTGAGGCTCTCGGTGGACAAAACGAACGCCCCGGGCACCTGCGGGCGGCATGTGACGAACACCACACCCCCCGAACAGGCTCCGTGATGCTCTCGTGATTACCGCCAAGACGGGACGGGAAGTGCTTGCTGTGGTCGAGGCCGCAGCGCCTTTCACGGCCCAGCCCGAGGGGGAGAAACCAATGCAGAGTCTTAAGCGCCCTGGTCGTACCGCGTCCAAGCGGCCGCAGTTGATGATCGAGCCCGAGCCGGAGGGCGTCGATCCCGACGCTCTCGGCGACGAACTCGACGCCTACGACACCTTCGAGATGTACCGGGTGATCTGCCCGGACTGCGCGCAGCCCATCGCCCTGCTGGCGGACGAGGAGATCCTGCCGGAGCACGCGCTGTGCGCCTCGCCGTGGAACCCGTTCGGGCTGACGGTCTGCGCCGGCACGGGCCGCCGGGCGTCCGACGCCAAGCCGGCGGACGAGTCGGTGGAGCCCCAGGAGCAGGACACGGCCCTCCTGTTGACGCTCCCTCAGGGCCTCGACTGGCGCAAGCAGCCCTTCTCACACGTCGGCGGCCCGGGCTCGCGCCCGATCCGGGTGCCCGTGATGCGGCGCCACGCCGCCTGAGCGACGCCCTCGCTCCCACCCCGTGACCGGTCCGCGCCACGGCTCGCAGCCGCCGTGGCGCGGTTCGGTGTGCCTTGAGCGGTGTCCTGACGGGCGCCTGGCCGAGGAGACCGAAAGCCGACCGGCGCCCCGATCCGTCCGACCCGGCACCCCGACCCGGACACCCGGCACCGTGATCTGCCCCGACCCGCCACCCGGTCCGGACGTCCGTGAACGCACGCCCGATTCCGGCGACCGGTGACCTGTGCGCCGGGATCCGCGTTGCCCTGGTATGACCCCCACCTCTTCAGCGACCGGGCGTCAACGCCGGCTCTTCGTTCCCGCCCCCGTGTCCCGGGGACACGGCGAATCGGTTCCGCCTCCGCCGCCGGTTCAGGACCCGCCCATCTACCGCGATCTGCTGCGCACCTGGGCCGACCGCGGTCGCACCCTGCCGGGGCGCCACGACCCGGAGTGGGTCCGGCTGGCGGCGCCCCAGGTGACGGCGGGGCAGTTCAGCGGGTCTCGGGACCCGCTAGGTGACGGGCGATGACCATCCGCTGGATCTGGTTGGTGCCCTCGACGATCTGCAGCATCTTGGCCTCGCGCATGTACCGCTCGGCCGGGAAGTCGGCGGTGTAGCCGTACCCGCCGAGGACCTGGACGGCGTCGGTGGTCACCCGCATCGCGGAGTCGGTGCAGTGCAGTTTGGCCATGGCCGCCTGCTTGGCGAACGGCCGTCCCGCGTCCCGCAGCCGCGCCGCCGACAGGTACAGCGCCCGCCCGGCCTCGATCTGGGTCGCCATGTCGGCGAGCATGAAGCGCAACCCCTGGAAGTCCGCGATCGGCCGCCCGAACTGCCGCCGTCCGGTCGCGTACGCCACCGCCTCGTCCAGCGCCGCCTGGGCCAGGCCGATCGCGCAGGCCGCGATGCCGAGCCGCCCGGAGTCGAGTGCGGCCAGGGCGATCGCGAAGCCCTGGCCCTCGTCGCCGATGCGCCGGTCGTCGGACACCCGCACCCCGTCGAAGTGGACCTGGGCGGTCGGCGAACCCTTCATGCCCATCTTCTTCTCGGGCGGCGCCGCGCTCAGCCCCTCCGCGTCGCCCGGCACCAGGAACGCGGTGATCCCGCGCGGGCCCTCCTCGCCGGTACGTGCCATGACCGTGTAGAAGTCGGCGACCCCGCCGTGTGTGATCCAGGCCTTGGTCCCGGTGATCACCCACTCTCCCCCACCGTCCCGCACGGCCTTCGTGCGCAGTGAGGCCGCGTCCGATCCCGAGGAGGGCTCGGACAGGCAGTACGCGCCCAGCAGACCGCCGCCGAGCATCGCGGGCAGGTGCTCGACCTGCTGTTCCTTGCTGCCGTAGGCGGCGAGAGCGTAGGAGGCGAGGGTGTGCACGCTCACGCCGAGGCCGACGGTGAGGCGGGCCGCGGCGAGTTCTTCGAGGACCTGGAGGTAGACCTCGTACGGCTGGTCGCCGCCGCCGTATTCGGAGTCGTACGGCAGGCCGAGCAGGCCGGATGCGGAGAGCAGGGTGAAGACCTCGCGCGGAAAGCGTCCGGTGTCCTCCTCCTCGGCCGCCTTCGGGGCGATCTCGTGCTGCGCGATGTCGCGGACGAGCGAGATCAGATCCCGGGCCTCGTCCGTGGGCAGTTGCCGGTCCACCGGCTGCGGGGCGCGGTCGGGCATGGCGACGCTCTCCTCCCTGTCGGGCGCGGGCGGACGGGCCCTTCGGGTGGGGGCGGCGCCGCCGGGTCTCACTGGGTGCCGGCCGATGCTCGCACTCCCGGGTCGCGGAAGCTGCTGACCAGCGGCTGTGCGCTGTGAGTATGCCCGATCGGACGCACCCCGTCACCGGTTAACGACCGCTCACTTCAAGAAATTCCGCCACGCTCACCTCTGGGGAAATTGGTACGAACCATTGACGTATTGGTCTAGTCCTCTTAGCGTTTCGCCTCAACGCTTCCCCGCGTTCATGCCAATCGGCGTGCGATCCCCTCCCTGTCCCCCGCGAGGAGACACCCGATGCACACCCCGCTCCACTCCCGCGCCCGTTTC
The DNA here is from genome assembly GCF_044459385.1 of Streptomyces sp. NPDC050287. Taxonomy (NCBI): domain Bacteria; kingdom Bacillati; phylum Actinomycetota; class Actinomycetes; order Kitasatosporales; family Streptomycetaceae; genus Streptomyces; species Streptomyces sp. NPDC050287. The sequence goes on from NZ_JBITIY010000015.1 coordinate 73,890, forward strand.
CGGGCCCTGCTGTCCGCCTCGTGCTGCGCCGCACTGGGCGCCGCCCTGCTCGCCGGTGCGGGCACCGCCACCGCCACCGCCGACACCGTCGCGACCCCTTCGGCCGGCGCGGCCGGCTCGAAGGTGGTCGGCTACTTCACCGACTGGGGCATCTACGGCCGGCAGTACTACGTCAAGAACATCGAGACGTCCGGCTCCGCCGACAAGCTCACCCACATCAACTACGCCTTCGGGAACGTCACCGACGGCAAGTGCGCCCTCGGCGACTCCTGGGCCGACACCGACAAGCCGTTCACCGCCGAGCAGTCCGTGGACGGTGTCGCCGACACCGCGGACCAGCCGCTGAGCGGCAACTTCAACCAGCTGCGCAAGCTGAAGAAGCTCCATCCCCACCTCAAGGTCCTCTGGTCGTTCGGCGGCTGGAGCTGGTCGGGCGGGTTCGGCGAGGCGGCCAAGGACCCGGCGGCCTTCGCCCAGTCCTGCTACGACCTGGTCGAGAACTCGAAGTGGGCGGACGTCTTCGACGGCATCGACATCGACTGGGAGTACCCCAACGACTGCGGCCTGACCTGCGACACCAGCGGGCGGGAAGGTTTCAGGGACGTGATGGCCGCGCTGCGCGCCAAGTTCGGCAAGCGTGAGTTGATCACCGCGGCGATCACGGCCGACGCCACGAGCGGCGGCAAGATCGACGCGGCGGACTACGGGAGCGCGGCACGGTACGTCGACTGGTACAACCCCATGACGTACGACTACTTCGGCGCCTGGGACGCCACCGGCCCGACGGCGCCGAACTCCCCGCTGACGTCCTATCCGGGCATTCCGAAGGAGGGCTACGACACCGCCGCCACCATCGCCAAGCTCAGGAGCCTGGGCATCCCGTCCTCGAAGCTGCTGCTCGGCATCGGCTTCTACGGGCGCGGCTGGACCGGCGTCACGCAGACGGAGCCGGGCGGCACGGCCACCGGCCCGGCGGCGGGCACGTACGAGGCCGGCAGCGAGGACTACAAGGTGCTGAAGACCACCTGCCCGCCGACCGGGACCGTGGGCGGCACCGCCTACGCCAAGTGCGGCAGCGACTGGTGGAGTTACGACACCCCGAAGACGATCAAGGGCAAGATGAAGTACAAGGAGGCGCAGGGCCTGGGCGGCACGTTCTTCTGGGAGCTGAGCGGGGACACCGCGGACGGTGAGCTGATCAAGGCGATCGACTGACCGATGCCACGGGGGACTCGGGGCGGAGGACCACGGGCCTCCGCCCCACGGGTCTGTCCGGCGTCAGGCGTCGTCCCGGCGGGCCGGTTCCGGGGCCGGGTAGGCGGGGTCCAGCTCCTCGATCGCGCGCATCGCACCGCCGAGCGTCTTCACCAGCAGTTCGCACATCGTCGCGCGGGACAGCTGGGGGCGGTCGATCCAGTCGAGGGCGGCACCCTCCACACTGCACAGCCAGGCCAGCAGGCCCATGCGGGGCAACGGGGCGATGTCGCTGCGGCCGTACGCCCCTTCCGCGATGGTCGCGACGATCGCCTCGCGCACACCGTCCCGGATCGCGTGCACCTCGGTGTCGAAGCCGACGCCGCCGCTGACGATCGTGCGGTACGCGGCCTGGTTGTGCTCGGCGTAGCGCAGATAGCTGTCGATGGTGCGGTGGACGCGGTCCACCGGCTCCAGTTCGAGGCCGCTCGCCGCGTAGGTGACCAGGTCGGCGACGGAGTCCTGGATGATCGCCAGGTAGTAGCCGCGCTTGGACTGGAAGTAGTAGTAGATCAGCCCCTTGGCGACATGCGCCTGGCGGGCGATGTCGTCCATGGAGAGCGCGTCGTACGACGTGTCGGCGAACAGCTTCCGCCCGATGGTGATGAGTTCGGCACGGCGTGCGACGGAGCGCTCGGTGCCGCGCGCCTGCGGGCGGACGGCGTCGCGCTGTTGACTCATATTCAATTTCGACCCTGGTCTCGACGGGCGGCGGGACACCCGCAGTATGGCAGGTCGGTATGGGTCAGCTCACAGCAGGCCGAGCTGGGTGACGAGCATCGCGATCACCACGACGAGGGTCCATCCCAGGACATGCTCGACGATCTTCGGGCCGTCTTCCCGGGGGCCGCCGGTACGGGCGCGGGCGGCGGTGGCTGCTGCTGAGGTCATGGTCTCTCGCTGGGCTCGGCTGTGCGGTGGACTCCCCCCGGAGTTCTGTCCACCTTGCCACCGTCGGCGGCCGGCGCGGCCGAGATGTCGGTCACAGGGCCCCGGTTCTCCGGGGCCCTGTACGGACTCGTCAGCGCACGCCCACCGCCGCGAGCGCCGCGCGCTGGCGTGCGGTCGGACGGGATGGGAAGTACAGGTAGCAGACGCCGCCGGTGCCGGAGACGACCTTGCCGGAGGCGTTGTACCGCTTGGTCCTGAGCCAGATGTTCTCCCACTCGCGCCGCTGGTAGACGCGCCGTACCGCCTCGTCGGCGGGCGAGGCCGGGTCGTTGGCGATCACATCGCCGTCCCCCGTGAACCCGATGACGGTCATCAGGTGCCCGGCGGTGCCGTACCCCGCCCCGGTGAGCTCCTCCTTGAGGAACGACTGGGACGTTATGGCCGGGATGCCGGCCGCGATCAGCGTCTCCAGGTCGGTGAGGGAACCGAGCCGGGTGACCACACCCTGGAGGTCCTTGAAGGTGGCGGCGTAGGCGACGTTGAAGGGCCAGTTGCCGCAGCCGGCGTACTGGTGGTCGTAGGTGAAGCGAGCCGCGTGGCAGACCTGCGGGTCGGCGTACGACGGGTCGACCCACGCCAGTTGCCCGGCGGTGAGCCGGCCGCCCCAGTACTCGATGATCATCTGGGAGGAGGTGGGACTGCACCAGGCCTCGCCGCCGTTGTCGTACTCCGGGTACTGACCCTTGTGGATCTCCTGCGAGTAGCGCGGGACGATCAGTTCCCCGGCCGCGCCCGGCGTGGAGGCCGGGACGGTGAAGCGGTCGGGGACGTCGGAGCCCATCGCGCCGAGCCGCCAGACGGTGGGCGTGGCTTTCGTGCCGGGCTTGCGGTAGAGGGTGAGCCGGAGACGGTACGAGGACAGACGCAGGCCGCCGGCCGGGGCGTCGATCGCGAACGTGTCCGTCCAGACGCTGCTTCTGCCGTCGCTCTGGCCGTCGACCGAGGTCCTCTTGATGTCCTGGTCACCGGCCGCCCAGCGGCCCATCACGTACCAGGGGGTGTCCGTACCGTCGGAGTACGTCCCCTTCAGTTCCACCTGGAGCCAGGTGCCGGCCGGGGTGTGCGCGTTCCAGGACGCGACCACCTCGGTGGCGGGGACGGCGAGGGCGTGCACGGAGGACGTCCAGGTCCCGTACTCCCAGGCGGCGGTCGTGCCGGTGTGCGGGTCGGTGTAGTCGGCGGTGCCCGCGGGGGCGGCGACCACCAGGCCCGGGCGGGCTCCCGCGACGGCACGGGTGCCGTGGGCGGTGCCGCCGTGCCAGTCGGCGTACGTGATCCAGGCGCGGTTGTCGACAGGGCGGGCCGGAGCCTGCGCGGGGGCGGCCGGGCCGGCGGGGTCGGCCGCGGACTCGGCGGCCGCCGGGCCCGCGCTGCCGGCTAAAGCGGCGGCGACCGCGGCGGACAGGACGGCTCTGCGGGACGGCTGTTCTGGTCTGATCATGGGCGGGATGACCCCCGGGTGTCCGAGTCGGGCGGATCCAGTGCACGGTGGTGCGCCCACTATGGAGCAGGGGGCATGCCCCTGCCAGCACTTCGGCCCGCGTCGCGCCCACCAATATGGGTCTTGTCCACTGGCACGCCGACCGGTGCCGACGATCAGCCGGGGAGGCCGCGTAGCCTGGCGATCAGCGCCCCCGTCCGCCTCCCGCACCGACCCAGGAACCGCCATCCACGAACTCGCCACCCGGCTGCGCCGCCTGCCCCCGTCCTGCGGTCCGGTCCGTCTGATCGGGATCGACGGGCACGCCGGCTCCGGAAAGTCCACGTTCGCCGGGCAGTTGGCCCACGCGCTCGCCGGTGCGCCGGTGCTGCGCCTCGACGACATCGCCAGCCACGCGGAGTTGTTCGCCTGGACGGACCGACTGCGGACCCAGGTGATCGCCCCGCTGAGCCGCGGCGAGACCGCGCACTACGCCCCCTACGACTGGAACGCCCGCCGCTTCGGACCGCCCCACCCGCTGCCGGCCGCCCCGGTGGTCCTCGTCGAGGGAGTCGGCGCCGGCCGCCGCGCACTGCGCCCGTACCTGGCCCAACTGCTGTGGATGGACATGCCGCGCGAGGAGGCGTGGGCGCGTGGGCGGGCCCGGGACGGGAAAGAACAGCGGGAGTTCTGGGCCGGATGGGTACGGGCGGAACAACAGCACTTCAGCGAGGATCCTTCCCGGCCCTTCGCCGACCTTCTCGTGCGCCAGTGCGAGAAGGGATATGAGCTGCTTCGTGGGCCTGCCGGGGCGGTTGGACCGGACCACTCCATCACGCACGGTGACGGATCGTCCGCAGTGTGCTGAACCCGTGAAGGGCCTTGCCGAACAAGTTGCCTGAGTACTTCAACTCGGCTTGACCGAGGGGCCGTACAGGACTTACGTTCTCAATGTGCGGCCATTCGGCGCCGCCCACAGACGCGAAGCCCCCGGTTGTTCCCCCGTGATCGGGGGCTTCGTTCTGCCCTGAAGGTACTTTTCAGGCGTCCCTGCGAGCTGATTCGCTCACCCTCGGTCACCGCACGGAATGCGCGCATCTGCTCCCACCTCGACAAACGGCCCGTGCGGCACCCTTCGGTGAGCGACACCCCCGCGGGTACGATGCCTTCGGTGCGACCTGCGGACGGCTGCTCTGCGCACCGTTGCAACTCCGGTCCGCGGCACAGCGGTTGGACCAAGGCGGCCGACGGGCACCGGCCCGTCGGCGAACCAAACGGGGGCACGGTTTGTGGGGGACGTGATGGATTTCGGCACGCGGGGCCCCGAGGCCCCGGCCGACCTCGCCTGGCTGCGAGGCGTGGACGCCTACACGATGGGCGCCTACCCACAGGCGGAGGAGGAGTTCCGCACCGCGGTGCGGATCGATCCCGGGATGGCCGACGGCTGGCTCGGACTGCACGCGCTGCGCGTCGACACGACGACGGCGCTGCTGCGGATGTTCCGGCACCGGGACCGTTTCGGCGAACAGCGCACCCGACATCGCCGCACCCTCAACTCCTGGTACTGGCTGGGCTGGTGGGTACAACCGGTGCTGGAGGGCCCGCGTGATCTGCTGCTCGCGCACGCCTCGCACTGGCTGGACGGACGGCACGTCCCGGAACTCGACCGGGCCCTCGCGGGCCTGCCACCGGTGGACACCGACCCCCAGGTCCGGTTCCTGCACGCCTGCCGTGCCTATCTGGTCAAGGACTGGGAACAGCTGGTCCGGCACACCGACCCGCTGATCAACGACCCCATGCTCGGCATCGAGGCCGGTCTGTTCGGCGGCATGGCCCGGGTCCGGCTGGAGATGTACGGGCAGGCCGAACCCCTGCTGTCGGCGGCCCTGATGCGCTGCCGCAGCGAGCAGCCCCAGCGCAAGGAGCTGCGCTACTGGCTGGCCCGCGCCCACGAGGGCACCGGCCGCTCCGCCGCCGCCCTCCCCCTGTACCGGGCCGTGCACCGCGTCGACCCCGCCTTCATGGACACCTCGGCCCGGCTCGCCGCGATCTCCGAAGGCGACGGGTACGACGACTCCGCCGACCTCGCGGCGATCACGCTCACCGGGGCCGGCCAGGACATGATGGACGGCCCTGACGGCCCTGACCTGCTCTTCGGCATCGAGGGCCGCGAGCTGAAGCTGACGGAGCCGGATCTGCCGGCCTCCGGTCCGCTGTCGTCGGTGACCGACCCGGCGGTGCGCGAGAAGCTCGTGTCCTCGCCGTCGCTGCCCGCCGGGCCGACCGACCCGGCGTTGCTCGAAGAGGCGCTCGCCGAGCTGGAGCGCATGGTGGGTCTGGAGCCCGTGAAGCGCCAGGTGAAGGCGCTGTCCGCGCAGTTGAACATGGCCCGGCTGCGCGCCGGGCAGGGCCTTCCGGTCCAGCCGCCGAAGCGGCACTTCGTCTTCTCCGGCCCGTCCGGCACCGGCAAGACCACGGTGGCCCGCATCCTCGGCCGGGTCTTCTACGCCCTCGGGCTGCTCGGCGGCGACCATCTGGTGGAGGCGCAGCGGGCGGATCTCGTCGGCGAGTACCTCGGCCAGACGGCGGTGAAGGCCAACGAACTGATCGACTCCGCGCTCGGTGGGGTGCTGTTCGTCGACGAGGCGTACTCGCTGTCCAACTCCGGGTACGGCAAGGGCGACGCGTACGGCGACGAGGCGTTGCAGGTGCTGCTGAAGCGGGCCGAGGACAACCGGGACCACCTCGTGGTGATCCTGGCAGGCTATCCGGAGGGCATGGACCGGCTGCTGGCCGCCAACCCGGGGCTGTCGTCCCGCTTCACGACCCGCGTCGACTTTCCCTCCTACCGCCCCCTCGAACTCACCTCCATCGGCGAGGTGCTGGCCCAGGAGAACGGTGACGTGTGGGACGAGGAGGCGCTGGACGAGCTGCGCTCCATCGCCGGGCACGTGGTCGACCAGGGGTGGATCGACGAGCTGGGCAACGGGCGGTTCCTGCGCACGCTGTACGAGAAGAGCTGTGCGTACCGGGATCTTCGGCTGTCGACGTATCCGGGGATGCTGAGCCGGGACGACTTGTCGACACTGCGGCTTCCCGACCTGATGCAGGCGTACGGAGAGGTGCTGTCGGGGCGGGGGCCGCAGGATCCGTCGGCGATATGAGGCTCGCCGCCCTGTGCCCCGGTGCCGGGGCCGGGTGGGTTCGCTCGCTCCGGCCGGCGGGAGGCCCCGCTGGTGCGGCGCTGCCAGGTGGGCTTCGCCCACCCGCGCCGACGGGGTGCCGCTGCGTCCGGCCTCCCGCACTGCCCCAGGGGTACGGCTGCCGCGGCCGCGCGGGATACGAGTGCCGCTGCTGGTGGGCCGCCCCAGCAGTCCCACCGCCGGTGGCTGCGGACGCGCGAACGCCACTGCCGGCCCGGGCGCCGCCCGGCATCCCGGCCGCCCGCAGCTCCCTGTACGTCGCCGCCGGCGGACGTCCCCCCAGCAACCCAACCGCCCCGAGCGGCACGGCTGCCCGCGACCGCGCACGCCGCCGACACCGCGGCCGGCCGGGCGCCGCCCCAGCAACCGAACCGCCCCCGGCCGCTCACACGCGGACCCCACACCGGGCAGTGGCCGCCCCGAACGGCACGACCACACCCAACCGCGCACGCTGCGAGCGCCGGTGCCGGGTGGGCGGCGCCCCGGCCGCACAACCGCCGGGAGCTGTGTCGGTTGCGGCGGCACCCCCGCGTCAGCCGGCCAGTGCTTCCTCCTGCGCCCCGCTGGCCCGCGGTTCCGTCACCCGCACCTCCGGCACCTCCCGGTGCGCCGGGTCCCGGACCTCACCGACCAGGAGTTCCAGTACGTCCTCCAGCGCGACCAGGCCGAGCACCCTGCCGGACGCGTCCGCGACCTGGGCGAGGTGGGTCGCGGCGCGGCGCATCACCGTGAGCGCGTCGTCCAGCGGGAGTTCCGACCTGAGAGTCGTCATCGGCCGCCACACCTGCTGCGGTACCGCCCGCTCGGAGTCCTCCAGGTCGAGGACGTCCTTCACGTGCAGGTAGCCCATGAAGGCGCCGTTCTCCGCGGCGATCGGGAAGCGGGAGTACCCGGTGCGGGCGGTGAGCTCGACGATCTGCCCCGGGGTGACCGAGGGGCTGACCGTGACCAGTGACTCGCGGCCCAGGAGGACGTCCGTCACCGGGCGGGAGCCCAGCTCCAGGGCGTCCTCCAGGCGTTCCTGCTCCTCGGGGTCGAGCAGCCCGGCCTGGCCGGAGTCCTCCACCAGCCGGTTGAGCTGTTCGCTGGTGAAGACCGCCTCGACCTCGTCCTTGGGCTCGACGTGGAAGAGCCGCAGGATGCCCTGGGCGCAGGCGCCGAGGGCGACGGTGATCGGCCTGCACACGCGGGCGAAGGCGACCAGGCCGGGGCTGAGCCACAGCGCGGCCTTCTCCGGGGCCGCCATCGCGAGGTTCTTCGGGACCATCTCGCCGATGACGAGGTGGAAGAAGACGACCGCTACGAGCGCGATGACGTAGCCGAGGGGGTGGATCATGCCGTGCGGCAGGTGGATCCACTCGAACACCGGCTCCAGCAGATGCGCGACCGTCGGTTCCGCCACCGCGCCCAGGGTCAGCGAGCAGACGGTGATGCCGAACTGCGCGGCCGCCATCATCTGCGGCAGCCGCTCCAGGCCGTACAGGACCTGCCGGGCCCGGGTGGTGCCGAGCGGTTCGATCTGGCTGCGGCGTACGGAGACGAGCGCGAACTCGGCCCCGACGAAGAAGCCGTTGGCGAGCACGAGCAGCGCGGCGAACAGGAGTTGGAGCAGGCTCATCGGACGGCCTCCATGACGTTCACCGCCGGGGTCGTTCGGACCAGGCGCACTCGCTCCGCCCGGTAGTGCCCGATCTGGCGCACGGTCAGCCGCCAGCCGGGCAGTTCGGCCTTGTCGCCGACGGCCGGGATCCGGCCGAGCAGATCGGCGACCAGGCCGGCGACGGTCTCGTACGGCCCCTCGGGCACGTCGAGGCCTATGCGCTGCAGGATGTCGACCCGGCAGCTGCCGTCGGCCTCCCAGGCGAGCCTGCCGTCCTCCGCCGGGACTGCCGCGAGTTCCGGCAGGTCCTGCCCGTCGTGCTCGTCGCGGACCTCGCCGACGATCTCCTCGACGATGTCCTCCAGTGTGACCACGCCGGCCGTGCCGCCGTACTCGTCGACGACGACGGCGATGGGCTGCTCGCTGCGCAACTGGGTGAGCAGCGGCTGTACGGGAAGGGTCTCGGGCACGAGCAGCGCCGGACGCGCGATGCGCCCCACGGGGGTGTGCAGACGCTCCCGCACGGGCACCGCGAGCGCGTCCTTGAGGTGCACCATGCCGACGATTTCGTCGATCTTCTCCCGGTAGACGGGGAAGCGGGACAGGCCGGTGGCGCGGGTCAGGTTGACCACGTCCTCGGCGGTCGCCGAGGACTGCAGGGCGCTGACCTTCACGCGCGGGGTCATCACATGCTGCGCGGTCAGCTCGGCCAGCGACAGCGTCCGTACGAAGAGGTCCGCGGTGTCCTGTTCCAGGGCGCCGGCCTGCGCGGAGTGCCGGGCCAGGGAGACCAGCTCGCCGGGGGTGCGGGCGGAGGCCAGCTCCTCGGCGGGCTCGACGCCCAGGGTGCGGACCAGCCGGTTCGCGACCGCGTTCAGCGCGGCGATCACCGGGTGGAACAGCCGGGCGAAGGCGTGCTGCGGGCCGGCCACGAACCGCGCGACCTGCATGGGCTTGGACACCGCCCAGTTCTTGGGCACGAGCTCGCCGATCACCATCTGCACGGCCGAGGCCAGCAGCATGCCGATGACCACGGCGACACCGGAGACGCCGCCCTCGGGGAGGCCGGTCGCGCTGATGGGGCCGCGCAACAGCTCCGCGAGCGCCGGTTCGGCGAGCATGCCGACGACGAGCGAGGTGATGGTGATGCCGAGCTGGGTGCCGGAGAGCTGGAAGGACAGCTGTTTGAGGGACTCGACGACCGTACGGGCCCGTCGGTCGCCCTCGGCGGCGGCCTTCTCGGCGTCCGTCGGCTCGACCGTCACCAGGCCGAACTCGGCCGCCACGAAGAAACCGTTGGCGAGAATCAGCAGGAACGCCGCTCCGAGGAGCAGCAGGGGGATGGTCATGATGCCGCCGCCTCCGCGTACACGCGGACTGCGAGGTCACAGTCCGCGGTATGTCGGCAGGGGGCGGCGCAGGTACTACAGGACGATCCGTCCATCGCCGGAGAGGGTCACTCCTCGCGTAGCAGGAACCCCTGGACGCCGGGCGGCGCACAGGGGCGGAGGCGCAGCGAATACGCCTCCGCCACCAGATTAATCAAGACACCCGCCACTGCGGCAGAGTGGAATGCCCCCAGTCAGCCCTGATCTTCGTCGGGGCCGGTCGTGGGGCGGGCCGTGGAGCGCGCCTCGGCGAGCGCCCGCAGGGCACGGGCGTCGGCGATGGCCTGCTGTTTCGCGATGCCCGGCTGAATGCCGAGTGCGGGCAGGCTGGTGCCGTCACTGAGATTGAGGAACACCCAGGGATCGCCGGGGCGGAGGTTCACCTGGATGATCTCGGCCCAGTCCAGACGGCGCCTGCCGGCGATGTTGACGACGGTGACCCCGGACTCGTCGGCGACGACTTTCGGCCTCGACAGCAGGACCAGCACGCCGGCCAGGAGCGCGGCCGTGATCACGAAGCTGAGGCGCTCGCCGGGGCTGAGCTGCTCCAGAAGCAGCGCGATCGTCGTGATGACCACGAAGATGGCGACGCCGGCGGTCAGCAGGACGGCACGGGTGCGGCTCGGCCGGAAGGTGACGGGGAGCGGGGGCAGGTCGGACATGGGTCTGTGGCTCTCGTGCGGCTTTCAGAGACGGCAGGCGTGGATGGCCGTCGTCAGGATGGCCCGGGCGCCGATGTCGTAGAGGTCGTCCATGATCCGCTGCGCTTCCTTGGCGGGGACCATCGCGCGGACGGCGACCCAGCCCTCGTTGTGCAGCGGGGAGACGGTCGGGGACTCCAGGCCGGGCGTGAGGGCGACGGCCTTCTCGAGCTGCTCGACCCGGCAGTCGTAGTCCATCATCACGTACGTCCGGGCGACCAGGACGCCCTGGAGGCGGCGCAGGAACTGCTGCACCTTCGACTCGACGCTGTCGTCGGCCTCCGCGCCGGTGCGGCGGATCACGACGGCCTCGGACTTCATGATCGGCTCGCCGATGACCTCCAGGCCCGCGTTGCGCAGGCTGGTGCCGGTCTCGACGACGTCCGCGATGACCTCGGCGACGCCGAGCTCTACGGCGGTCTCGACGGCGCCGTCCAGGTGGACGACCGAGGCGTCGATGCCGTGGTCCGCGAGGTGCCCCGCGACGATCCCCTCGTAGGAGGTGGCGACCGTCATGCCGTTCAGGTCCTGCACCCCCTTCGCCGTGCCCGGCTTGGTGGCGTACCTGAACGTGGAGCGGGCGAAGCCGAGGGGGAGGATCTCCTCTGCCTTGGCGGCGGAGTCGATCAGCAGGTCGCGGCCGGTGATGCCGATGTCGAGCTTGCCGGAGGAGACGTAGATCGCGATGTCGCGGGGGCGGAGGTAGAAGAACTCGACCTCGTTCTCCGGGTCGACGATCCGCAGTTCCTTGGACTCGCGGCGCTGCTGGTAGCCGGCCTCATGCAGCATCTCCGCCGCAGGTCCTGACAGGGAACCCTTGTTGGGGACGGCGATGCGCAGCATGAGGTCGGCTTCCTTTGCGTGGTGGTGTGCGGGAACGGGTGCGGCTTACAGGTGGGCGTAGACGTCGTCCAGGGAGATGCCGCGGGCGACCATCATCACCTGGACGTGGTACAGCAGCTGCGAGATCTCCTCGGCGGCCGCTTCCTTGCCCTCGTACTCGGCGGCCATCCAGACTTCGGCGGCCTCTTCGACGACCTTCTTGCCGATGGCATGGACGCCCTTGCCGACCAGCTCCGCGGTGCGGGAGGTGGCGGGATCGGCGTTGGCGGCCTTGTGCTGGAGCTCGGTGAAGAGCTCCTCGAACGTCTTATTGGACATGGTGGCGCCCACTCTACGCGGTGTGTCGCAGCCCTCAGTGCCACGGTTCGGATACTGAGCGGAGGGTGGCCGCCGTCGCCACCGCGGCCGTCACCGCCTCGTGTCCCTTGTCCTCGTTCGAGCCTTCCAGACCGGCCCGGTCCAGGGCCTGTTCCTCGGTGTCGCAGGTGAGGAGGCCGAAGCCGATCGGGACTCCGGTGTCGACCGAGACCTGGGTGAGGCCCTGGGTGACGCCCTGGCACACGTACTCGAAGTGGGGGGTGCCGCCGCGGATGACGACACCGAGGGCGACGATCGCGTCGTAGCCGCGGCCCGCGAGGACCTTGGCGACGACCGGGAGCTCCCAGCTGCCGGGGACCCTGAGCAGGGTCGGCTCGTCGATCCCCAGGTCGCGCAGGGCGCGCAGGGCGCCGTCCACCAGACCGTCCATCACCTTCTCGTGCCACTGTGCCGCGATGACGGCGACCCGCAGGTCCCCGACATCGCGTACGGACAGTTCCGGTGCACCCTTGCCGCTCACGTCTCTCCTCGTTTGTCTTGCTTACTGGTTGCCGCAGGTGGAGACGGGGGTCGTCTCCAGCCAGGGCAGGTCGTGCCCCATCCGGTCCCGCTTGGTGCGCAGGTAGCGGAGGTTGTGCTCGCCCGCCTGTACGGGCATCGGCTCACGGCCGGTGACCTTGAGGCCGTGGCGGACGAGCGCGTCGGTCTTGTCGGGGTTGTTGGTCATCAGGCGCACGCTGCGGACACCCAGGTCTTCGAGGATCTGCGCGCCGGCGCCGTAGTCCCGGGCGTCGGCGGGCAGGCCGAGCTCCAGGTTGGCGTCGAGGGTGTCGTGGCCCTGTTCCTGGAGCTCGTAGGCGCGCAGTTTCGACAGCAGGCCGATGCCGCGCCCCTCGTGGCCGCGCAGGTAGACCACCACTCCCCTGCCCTCGGTCTGGATGCGTTCCAGGGAGGCGTCGAGCTGGGGGCCGCAGTCGCAGCGGGCGGAGCCGAAGATGTCGCCGGTGAGGCACTCGGAGTGGACGCGTACCAGGACGTCGTCGCCGTCGCCGATCTCGCCGTGGACCAGGGCGACATGCTCGACGCCGTCGACGGTGGAGCGGTAGCCGTACGCCGTGAACTCGCCGTGCCGGGTGGGCAGCCGGGTCTGGGCCTCGCGGCGGACGGTGGGCTCGGAGCTGCGGCGGTAGGCGATCAGGTCCTCGATGGAGATGATCGTCAGGCCGTGCTTGCGGGCGAAGGGGATCAGTTCGGGCAGCCGGAGCATACGGCCGTCCTCGCCGGCGATCTCGACGATGGCTCCCGCCGGGCGCAGACCCGCGAGGCGGGCGAGGTCGACGGCGGCTTCGGTGTGGCCGTCGCGGACCAGCACGCCGCCGGACTTGGCGCGCAGCGGGAAGATGTGGCCGGGGCGGACCAGGTCCGACGGGTCGGCCGTGCCGCTCGCGAGGAGCTGGAGCGTGGTGGCGCGGTCGGAGGCCGAGATGCCGGTGCTCACCCCGTGGGCGGCCGTGGCGTCCACGGAGACCGTGAACGCGGTCTTCATCGACTCGGTGTTGTCCTGGACCATCTGCGGCAGCTGGAGCCGGTCGAGTTCGTCGCCCTCCATCGGCGCGCAGATCAAGCCGCGGCACTCGCTCATCATGAAGGCGACGATCTCCGGGGTCACCTTCTCGGCGGCCACGACGAGGTCGCCCTCGTTCTCCCGGTCCTCGTCGTCGACGACCACGATCGGGCGGCCGGCCGCGATGTCCGCGACGGCCTGCTCGATGGGGTCGAGCGCGAAGTCCTCGATACCGTCGGTGCTGTACAGGATCGGTGGGTCAAGAGGTGCGGCGCGATGGGGGTCCCCCCAGGCTTTCGGCTCTGGGGGAGCCTCGTTCAGGGCGGTGGTGGGTGACGGGTGGGCCGTCATGCCGGCGCTCCTTCCAGGACGGGCTGCGAGTCCTTGCGGGAGCGCAGCCACCAGTCGCGCATGCCCCACAGGACGAGTGCGCCGTAGATGACGTAGACGAAGCCGGAGAAGGCGTAGCCGTTGGCGAAGTTGAGGGGGACGCCGACGAGGTCGACGAGGAGCCAGGCGAACCAGAACTCGACCATGGTGCGCGCCTGGGCGTACATGGCGACGATGGTGCCGACGAAGATGTAGGCGTCCGGCCAGGGGTCCCAGGACAGGCTCGGGTAGGCCTTGAACAGCAGGGCCACCGCGATCGTGCCGACGGCGGCGGCGCCGGCCATGGCCGCACGCTCGCGCCAGGTGGCGAAGCGTGGGGTGATCTGGCCGTCCTCGGACCGGCCCTTGTTGCGGTTCCACTGCCACCAGCCGTACAGGGCGACGGCCATGACGACGGCCTGCTTGCCGGCGCTGCCGGTCAGGTGGCCGAAGAAGGCCCCGAAGAGGACGAGGCCGGACAGGAACTGCACCGGCCAGGTCCACAGGGAGCGGCGCCAGCCGAGGGCGAGGGTGATCAGGCCGAGGATGTTGCCGATCATGTCCGACCACAGGATGTGCTGGCCGAAGAGTGCGAACGCCTCGGAGTTCAGCTCGTTCACTCGCCGGCCCCCTGACGGGTCATCAGCCGCTCGACGTACTTGGCGATGACGTCGACCTCGAGGTTGACCGGGTCGCCGGGCTGTTTGCGGCCGAGCGTGGTCAGGTCGAGGGTGGTGGGGATGAGGCTGACGGTGAAGTGGTCGGGCCCGGCGTCGACGACGGTGAGGCTGATGCCGTCGACGGTGATGGAGCCTTTCTCCACGACGTAGCGCGTGAGGTCCGCGGGGAGCGAGATCTTCACGATCTCCCAGTGCTCGGACGGCTCGCGCTCCAGGACCGTGCCCGTGCCGTCGACGTGGCCCTGGACGATGTGGCCGCCGAGGCGGGCGCCCACGGCCATGGGGCGTTCGAGGTTGACCCGGGAGCCGACGGTCAGGGCGCCGAGGCTGGAGCGCTTCAGAGTCTCCGCCATGACGTCCGCGGTGAACTCGTCGCCCTCGTGCTCGACGACCGTGAGACAGACGCCGTTGACGGCGATGGAGTCGCCGTGCTGTGCGCCCTTGGTGACGACGGGGCCACGAAGACGGAAGCGGGAGGCGTCGTCGAGGATCTCGACGGCGGTGACCTCACCCAGCTCTTCGACGATTCCGGTGAACACTTCCCGGGTCCTCCTGCCACATCGGGGCACGGACTCCGGGGCTGTCGATGACGACAGAACGTACGAGCAGGAACACCGGGGCGACGCCGAACACACCCGTCCCGAAGGACGAGTTGATACGGCGGCGCGCACGAATGCCCGCCCGCCGCGCACTGCCTCCCATCCGGACTTTAACCGTCGGTCCAGGAATTTCACCTGGTCAACCGGCCGCTGGAAGCGACCGGGTCGCGGACTGTAACCGCCGGTTCGGACTTTCACCGACCCCGGAGTGCGCTGCTTCTGGTACAGGGCAAGTGTGCCACGCCCGGTCGAACTCCATACGGGTGAACGGTGTGGGGTGCCTCACAGAGCGTGCCGGGAATGTAACCGGCTTCGCGGTTGGTCCGTACCTGTTGACCAGCTGGTCTAGTCCTCTTAGGGTCTGCGTACGGTCCGGCGACGGCGACGACGGCCCTTGCCCGCCGCCGGACCTCCAGGCCGGGGCTCTTGCCCCTCCACCGGCGCCCGGCGGGGACAGTCGCCGGGCGTGGTCGGTCACCGGGCGCGGTCGGTCAACTGACGCGGGGGCGCGAACAGTTCGTCCTGCGCCCGGTCCCGCGCCGTGAGCAGCGCCCCGCGCAGCACCGCTCCCCCGCCGAGGGTGCTGGAGCGCACCTCGGTGGGCAGCGGGGACAGCCGGGCGAGACGGTCCTGCACGCGCCGGGCCAGGACATCGCCGCCCGCACGGCCGACCTCACCGGCGAGCACCACACAGCCCGGGTCCAGTACGGAGATCACGGCGGCGGCACCGAGGGCGATCCGGTTGGCGAGGGCGTCGAGGAAGCGAGCGGCGCCGGCCCCGGCGATCTCCCCCACCGAAGCCTCATCCACCGCTGCCTGGACCTCCGCTGAGACCCCCGAAGCCTCAACCCCCGACGCCTGGCCCGCCGTCGGGACCGGGGCCCCGCCCCCCTCGACGCCCGACGCCTGGCCCGCCGCCGAGGCCCCCGGCACCCCGATCCCCGCAACCCGGTCCGCCGCCGAGGCCACCGAAGCCCCGCCCCCCACCGCCGCCCGTCCCCCCACCGGCGACACAGCCGCCCGCACCAGCGCCGCCGCCTCCGGCTCGTGTGCCGTCGCTGCGGCCGTCACCCCGTGTTCCGCCGCCAGCGCGGCCACCGCGCCCGCGCCCGCGAGCGAGTGGAAGCCCCCGTCGCAGTCGGTCGCCGACGGCAGCCCCCTGGTGCCCGGTACCGGGAGGAAGCCGAGCTCGCCCGCGCCGCCGGAGGCGCCCCGGCGCAGGGTGCCGTCGAGGACGAGCGCCCCGCCGATGCCCACGCCGAGCCACAGGAGGACGAAGGTGTCCCGGTCCCGGGCCGCGCCGTCGCGTTGTTCCGCCAGGGCCGCGAGGTTGGTCTCGTTCTCCACGCTGAACCGGGCGTCGGGGAGCCGCTCCTGGAGTGCGGTCACCAGACGCCGGTGCCAGGCGGGCAGGCCCGAGGAGTCGCGGAGTTCGCCGCTCGCCGGGTCGATCAGGCCGGGCGCGCCGATACCGACGGTGTGCAGCCGGTCGGCGCCGGCCTCCTTCGCCACTCGTTCGACCAGCGTGACCGCCTGCTCCACCGCGGGCCCGGTGCCCGTGGCGTCGCCGATCGGTACGGAGGCCTCCGCGAGCACGCGGCCGAGCAGGTCGGAGACGACGACGGCGACGCCCTCGGTGCGGATGTCGACCGCCGCCAGCTGCGCGCGGTCGGCGACGATGCCGTACAGCTTGGCGTTGGGCCCGCGCCGTTGCTCGCCGGACTCCCCGACCACGGTGATGAGACCGGCGGCGGTGAGGCGGTCGACGAGGTCGGCGACGGTGGGTCTGGACAGTCCGGTGAGCTGCTTCAACCGCGCCGCCGTCAGCGGGCCCTCCTGCGCGAGCAGGCTGAGCGCGAGCCGGTCGTTGATGGCCCGTGCGGTGCTCGGGGATGCGGGCATGCCGGGATCCTTCCAGATCGGCGCGGCCGCACGGCGGGCGGCCGGTAACTCGCTATCTATCAGGCAGGGTTCCTGATAGTTTACGGCGGCGCAGGGGCCAGGGGAGACCGGAAGCCGGGAGGGCCGGAGAATGAGTGGAGTGATCTACGAGCAGCGCGAGGTGAGGCGGGCCCGGTACGCCGTGGCCGCCGTCTTCACCGTGCACGGCGCGGTCACCGGCTCCTTCGCGACCCGCGTGCCGTGGATCCAGGACCACGCGTCGGTCAGCGCGGGACAACTGGGCCTCGCCCTCGCCTTCCCCGCGCTCGGCGCGTCCGTTGCGATGCCGCTGGCCGGCAGCATCACCCACCGCTTCGGCGCCCGGAACGCCCTGCGCGGCCTGATCGCCCTGTGGACCATGGCCCTGATCCTGCCGTCCCTCGCCCCGAACCTGCTGACCCTGTGCCTGGCGCTGTTCGTCTACGGCGCCACGGCGGGCATGGCGGACGTGGCGATGAACGCGCTCGGTGTCGAGGTCGAGAACCGGCTGGGCCGCTCGATCATGTCGGGTCTGCACGGCATGTGGAGCGCGGGCGCCCTGGTCGGCTCGGCGGCCGGCACGCTCGCCGCCCACCTGGGTTCGGACGCCCGGCTGCACCACGCGCTGGCCGCCGCCGTACTGACCGTGCTGGGCGTGGCCGCGTGCGCCTGGGTGCTCGACATCCAGCCCGCCGAGGACGAGGAGCCGCCGCCCCGCTTCGCGCTGCCGCCGAAGTCGGCGCTGCTCATCGGCGCGGTCGGGTTCTGCGCGGTGTTCGCGGAGGGCGCGAGCCTGGACTGGTCGGCGGTGTATCTGCGCGACCAGCTGGAAACCTCGGCCGGGCTCGCGGCCGCCTGTACGACCGGCTTCACCCTCACCATGGCCGTCGCCCGGATCGCCGGCGACAAGGTGGTGGACCGGTTCGGTTCGGTGGCCACGGTCCGGGTGAGCGGGGTACTGGCCGCCCTCGGCGGGCTGTTGATCGTCGTCGCGGGCGACCCGGCGGTGGCGATGGGCGGGTTCGCGCTGATGGGCCTCGGTATCGCGGTCGTCGTACCGCTGTGCTTCGCCGCCGCGGGTCGCAGCGGTTCGAACCCCAGCCTGGCCATCGCGGGCGTCGCGACGATCACGTACACCTCGGGTCTGGTCGCGCCGAGTGCCATCGGCGGCCTCGCCCAGGCGACCAGTCTGGTCGTCTCGTTCGGCCTGGTGACCGTGCTGGCCTGCGGGCTCGTGGCCTTCGCGGGCGTGCTGCGCGCGGCCGACCGCGACCGGCCGAAGGCCGGTGCCGAGGCCGCGGCGGTTCCCGGCCCGCGGCCCTGAACGTGTCGCTCCACGGCGCCGGGCGCATCGTCCGCGCGTCGAGCCGGACCAGGATCCCGGCGCCGAGAGGAAGCCTGGTCTGCCACCGCTCGGCCCAGGCCCGCTCGACCATCGACCCTGAGCGGACGCTCAGCCCCCGCTTTCCTGGACAATGTCCGGGAACCTTGCTGGACGAGGGCACCAGCACCCACGACAACGGCACTCAGCGCGCCAGATCGTAGGCGTACGACGGCGAGAACGTGCCCGGCGAGCCCTGGCAGCCGTCCGACTCCCCCGGCAGCTTCACCCACAGGTAGGCGTCGATCCGCGACTCGCCGGTGTTCAGCGTGGGCGCCCGGCCGATCTTCCGGCCCGGCGGGTCGCACCACGCCCCGTCGGCCGGGGGGCCGTTGCCGTTGCGGCTGGTGTCGATGACGGCGCCCAGGCTCGCGGGACCGCCCAGGGCGTCGAGGACCTCGCGGTCGTACGCGATCTCGTCGGCCGTGCGGTGGAAGTTGGAGACGTTGCTGAACACGCCGTCGGAGGAGGCGGCCGAGGCGGCCCCGGCCTGCCTGAGCCAACTCGCCTGTTTCGCGGCGGCGTTCCAGCCGGAGTGCCCAGCGTCGTAGTAGACCCGGACCTTGGCGTCGGCGGCCTTGAGGACGCGGCCCGCGCGGGCAAGGGAGGCGAACCGGCGGGAGCGTCGGCCCGACGACAGGCACTCGGCCTGGGCGATCGAGTCGGGCTCCAGGATGACGACGGCCTCACCGGAACCGAGCCCGGCGGCGAAGGCGTCGATCCAGGCGTCATAGGCGTCGAGGTCGGGCGCCCCACCCTGCGAGGCGCCCCCGCAGTCACGGCCCGGGATCGCGTACGCCACCAGCACCGGGACCCGGCCCTGCGTGGCCCCGCCCGAGGTGACCGCACGGACCCGGGCGGTGATCGTCGAGGGGCTGTAGTCGGCGAACCAGACAGCGGCCGGCTGGTCCGCGATACGGGACTCTATGACCGCCCGCCGCGGGTCGCCGGAGTTGGCACGCACCCAGTCCAGCACCTGCGACTCGGGGTGACGGTAGAGGTGCGCGGATACGAAGGCGGTGGGGCCCATCTCCCCATTTTCCCCCTTCTGCGTCCTCTGCGTCTTCTCCTGCTTGGTGGGCGTCGGCGTGGGGCCCGGCGTCTTCTTGGGGTTCCCCCGGGTCGGCGAGGCGGAGGCGCTCGGGCTCGGCGAGGCGGACGGTGTCGGTACGGCGGGCAGCGGTGCGAGGTAGGGCGAGCTGCTCACCTCGGGTTTCGCCTCGTCGGAGGCGTGCCGGTCGTCGAGGGCGGACAGCATGCCGGTCGCGGTGCCGACCGCGACCACGACGGACGCCGCCGCGACCATCGCGCCGCGCCGTGCGGTCCGCCTGCGCTCGGCACGGCGCGCGGCCAGGCGCTGGGCACGTAAGCCTGACACGGTGCCGCTCCCCCTCCCCCAGCGGCGGGCGCGTTCCCCCGTTCTGGGGAAGCGTCGGGCCCGCCGGTACCGGGCTCACCCTAAAGCTGCGACTCTGCCCTCATGGTGCAATGCGAACAATTCACCACTCCCGTAGACGCGGTCATCGCCCGTATGCGCGCGCTCGACGCGGCCCTGCCGGCCGGGGACGGTGTCGCGGTCTTCAACCGCGTCTACCTCGCGGTCACCGAGGCCGTCGACCAGCGCGTCGACAGCGGGCGGTTCGACGACGCGCGGGCCGCGATCACGCTGGACGTACGGTTCGCGGAGCGCTACCTCGCCGCCGTCGAGACGGTGACCCACGGGCGGCGCCCGCCCGCCTGCTGGCGTCCCCTGTTCCAGATGCGCCGCCATCCCGGCGTACGACCGCTGCAGTTCGCCCTCGCGGGCATCAACGCGCACATCGGCCACGACCTCGCGCTCGCCGTCGTGGACACCTGTCGTACGCTCGACTGCGAACCCGCCGAGGTGGAGGACGAGTACGACCACGTGGGCGATCTCCTCGTGTCGCTGGAGGAGCGCATCCGCGAAGAGCTGATGCCGGGCCCCGACCTCCTTCAGATCGCCGATCCGCTCACTCATCTGCTCGGCGCGTGGAGCCTGGAACGGGCCCGGGACGCCACCTGGACCGCGGCCCGGGCCCTGTGGGCGCTGCGCGGACTGCCCGACGTCGCCGGGGAGTTCACCGAGCGGCTGGACGCGGCGGTGGGGCTGGCGGGGCGCATGCTGCTCACTCCGCTGCCGGACCGGTGAGAACAGGACCGGGCCCGGTGCCGTGACAGGCCCTAGTCCTCCGGGAGTTCGACCGGCGCGATCTCGTCGTACACGTCCCCCGGGCCCGGGTTGGTCGGGTCGGTCGTCCCGCCGAAGTGGTGCATGACGCCCCACACCGCGTTCAGCGCGGTCTGCACGGCGCCCTCGGCCCAGCCGGCCGTCCACGAGATGTCGTCGCCGGCGAGGAAGATCCCCCGCTTGTCCTCGGGCAGCCGGTCCTGCATGAAGTGGGTGAACAGGCGCCGCTGGTAGCGGTAGTGGCCGGGCAGGTTGGCCTTGAACGCGCCCATGAAGTACGGCTCGTTCTCCCAGGAGACGGTCACCGGGCTGCCGATGATGTGCTTGCGGATGTCGACCTTCGGATAGATCTCGCCGAGCGACTTCAGCATGACCTCCATCCGCTCGTTCGCGGACAGCGGCAGCCACTTCAGGCTGTCGTCGCACCAGGTGTAGGAGAGGCAGATGACGGCGGGCCGGTCCGGGCCGTCGTCGAGGAGGTAGGTCCCGCGTGTCATGCGGTCGGTGAGCGTCATCGACATGACGTCCCGCCCGGTCGGATTTCCCCTGTCGTCGACGGCCTTGTCCAGCCAGAAAGGCCGGTCCACGGGGACGAAGAGCTTGGAGCTCTCCATGTAGTGGGTCCGCTCGATCGCGGTCCAGTGGTCGATCGGGAAGAGCGAGTCGTCGCACGCGATCTTGGAGAGCAGCATCCAGGACTGGGCGGTGAAGACGGCCGCCCGGTAGGTGCGGATGTCGCCGTCGGCGTCGGTCACGGTGATCCGGTTGCCGGCGGTACGGTGCAGGCGGGTGACGGCCGGGCGGGGTTCGCCGTTCGGGTGCAGGCTCGCGAGGGAGGTGCCGTACGGCCAGTGCACGATCTTCTCCGGCTCGCGTTCCCAGAGCCTGAGCGGGAGTTGCTGGGAGCCTCCGACGATGCCGCGGTGGTGGTCGTCGGCCTCGGTGTAGACGACGCGGAGGATCTCCAGGATGGAGTTGGGGAAGTCGGTGTCCCAGCCGCCGGTGCCGAATCCGACCTGGCCGAAGATCTCGCGGTGCCGGAAGGACCGGAAGGCCTCGGAGTCGCAGAGGAAGCCGTAGAAGGTCTGGTTGTCGAGCTTCTCGACGAGCCTGGCCCAGATCTCCCGGATGCGCGGCACGTCACGCTCGCGCATGGCCTGGTTCATGTCGGAGAAGTCGGCTCCCTCTTCGAGGCACTTGTTCCAG
Organism: Streptomyces sp. NPDC050287; assembly: GCF_044459385.1. Lineage (NCBI taxonomy): Bacteria > Bacillati > Actinomycetota > Actinomycetes > Kitasatosporales > Streptomycetaceae > Streptomyces > Streptomyces sp. NPDC050287. Next base: position 95,496 of record NZ_JBITIY010000015.1, read on the forward strand.
GCCGCGGCGACGTCCCGGTAGACCTGCGGCAGGTCGTCGATCGTCTCGGCGTAGTGCGACTCGCCCTTGAGGTCGACGACGGTCGAAGGGGTCACCTCGGCAAGGGGGTTGGGGAAGGGACGGGTCGTGAGGCCCACCAGGTCGATGTAGTGCTGCAGGGCCGTGGAGGACGGCGGGAAACGCATCGCGCCCATCTCGGCGGTGAGGGACGGGTCGCACCCCTCGAAGCCGACGGTCCGCAGGCGCCCACCGATCCGGTCGGCCTCGTACACGACGGGCTTGAGACCCATCTTCATCAGCTCGTAGGCGGCCACGATGCCGGACAGGCCACCGCCGATGACCGCGACCTCGGTGCCGTGCTCGGTCGCCGGTATCTGGCCGAGGCCCGCCGGGTGGGCGAGGAAGTCGTCGTAGGCGTACGGGAAGTCCGGGCCGAACATGGTGATCGGCGGCTGCTGCTCGTCAGCGTGCTCGACGGCGTTGGGCACGGTGGACGTCATGGGGTACGGACTCCTTGCACGAAACGAACTCGGGGGATGACCAGGGGGTTCAGATCAGGGACCCGTAGAGGCCGGGACGCCGGTCCCGCAGATACGGGTTCGCCTCGCGGGAGGCGGCGAGGAAGGCGGGGTCGACGTCCGCGAGCAGCAGTTCGTCGCCGCGGCCGGCCCGGGTACGGGCGACCCCGTCGGGTCCGGCGAGCGCGGAGAGGCCGACGAACTCGAACTCCCCTTCCTGGCCGACCCGGTTGACGTAGGCGACGTACATCTGGTTCTCGAAGGCGCGCACCGGGATCATCGACTCGGCGACGAACTGGAAGGGGTGCATCTGCGCGGTCGGCACCAGGAGGAGATCGGTGCCGGCGAGGGCGTGGGCGCGGACGTTCTCCGGGAACTCGACGTCGTAGCAGATCATGAGCCCGACGGTCAGACCGCCCAGCTGCGCCTGGACGACCGGCTGCTCCCCCGGCGTGAAGTGCTCGCGTTCGAAGCAGCCGAAGAGGTGGGTCTTGCGGTAGTTGGCGAGGCGGGTGCCGTCGGCGGAGATCAGCTGGGCGGAGTTGTACACCGTCTCGCCGGCCCGCTCGGGGTAGCCGTAGGCGACGGCCAGGCCGTGCCGGCCGGCGAGCTCGGCGATCGCGTCCGCCGAGTCGCCGTCGGCGGGCTCGGCGAGGCGGGCGATGTCGTCGCCGATCGCGTACCCGGTGAGGAACATCTCCGGCGCGGCCAGCAGCCCGGCGCCCGCGGCGGCGGCCCGGCCCGCGGCCTCGTCGAGAACCTTGAGGTTCGCGGCGATCGAGCCGGGGCGGCCGGAGCTCTGGAGCAGGGCGGTGCGCATGCGTGTTCCTCACCGGGACGGGGGGGCGGAAGGTGGTTGAGGGGGCCACCTAGACGGTACGGGCGGCGGGCTCGGGCGGACAAGAAGCAGCCGTTGCGCGCCGGTGGGCGGTTCGTTGCGTGCACGTCGGCAACGGCGGCGATTCGTTGCGCGCGACCGGGGCGCCGTAGGCCGCGGGGTACGGCGTACGTCAGCCGCGACGCTGTCGCACCCCCGGCCTCCCTCCTCTCCGCGCCCCGCGAATCATCGACCGCCGTCCTCCCGCCCGGCCCCCCTCGCCCCGGCCGCACCCCTCGCCACCGCCACCGCCGTCACCAGATACGGCACAGCGAACACCGCGAACACGGTGCCGTGCGTCGCGCCCTCCGCGAGGCCCGCGTACCCGGCGTACACCGCAACCGTCGCCAACTCCGTGCCCAGGCTCGCGACCGAGGTCAGGGTGGCGCGGCCGGTGTCCTCGATGTGGTGCTGGAGGCGGACGTCGGCCAGGACGGTCGCGAGTTGGAAGCCGCCGAAGGCGAGGGCCACGAGGACCAGTCCGGCCGGTGTCCGCGTTCCCGCGCCGACGGCCAGGGCGAGCGCGGCGACCGCGAGGACGCGGGCGAGGCCGCGGCTGCCGAGGCGTTCGGCCGGGCCGGCCAGCAGGCTTCCGGCCGTGGCGCCCGTCCAGATCAGCAGAAGCACATAGGGGACCAGCTCGTCCCGGACACCGGTGTCCCGGACCAGCAGCGGGGTGTACTCGTCGAGCGCGCCCCACACGGCACCGATGGCCGGGACGAGCAGCAGGGCCCGGCGCAGCGACCGGTCGGTGCGGGCCGCGGCGAGTCCGTCCCGCAGGGTCGCGGCCCAGCTGTCACCGTCGGTTCCGGGCGCCCGGTGTTCCGGGAACCGGGTCGCGGCGAGCGCGGTGAGCAGGCAGGCCAGGATGCTCGCGGCGCCGACGGCCGGGTAGCCGCCGAGCGCGAACACCGGCCCGGCGGCGCCCATCGCCGCCATCACGGCCAGCATCCCCGCCGCCCGGGCCCGGCCCATGACCCGGGCGTACCGGTCGGCCGCGCCGAGCCTGACCAACTCCTCGTACACGAGGGCCTCCAGCGCACCCGAGCCGAGTGCCCCGCGTACGCCCCACAGGACGAAGCCGGCCGCGAAGGCCCAGTACGAGGGGACCAGCACCCACAGGGCGAAGCCCACGGCGGTGAGCAGCGGGCCGAGCCACAGCAGCAGCCGGCGCGAGACGGCGTCGGCCCAGGCGCCGGAGGGCACCTCCAACAGGACACCGGTGAGGGACCACAGGGCGAACAGCGAGGACATCTGCCACACGGACAGACCGGTGTCGGCGAACAGCAGCGCGTACACCGGGTACAGCAGGACGAAGTCGTCCAGGAACGCGTAGCCGTACAGCGTGGCCGTGAGCCGCCGGACACCGGTGTCGGGCACACGCGCGGATGAGAGTGTCATGAGGCCTTCCCGCAGGGACGAATCGGACGCCGGGGGTACGGCGTCCGAGGCGGCCCTCGGGAGGCGCGGCTGCTGGATCAATGTCGCCAGGTCATGGTGCCCATGCTAGTGCCGTGGCAGGCAACGTTCGCCCTGATGACGGCTACGCTTCCGGCGTGACCGATGAGAAGGACACTGGGACCGGCTCGATCTGGCGCGGGGCGTCGGACCTGGTGCGGTCCACCGTTGTGCTGCAACTCGTCGGCCTCGCTTTCTGCGGGGTTGTCGCCCTGGTGGCGTGGCCGTTCGGATGGCTGCCCGACTCCCATTTCATCGCCGTCATGACCGCTCTGTTCGCGGGGAAGCCTGCGGGCGATCTGTACCGCGAAGGGCCACCGCGTCGGCTCGCTGCCGCTGCCGCCCTGCTCGCGTTGACGACGGTGGGGCTGCTCGTTGCCGCGACAGCGGACTGGGCCTTTCCGGTGGTGGCTGATCACCACCTTGGTTTCCTCGCGGGCTTCCTTGTCGGGCCACCCATTGGCGCGGCCGTGTTCGCTTGGTTCCACAACAGGGCGAACCTTGCCTGATGCGGCACTGGACAGGTCCGGCCCCGCCGCCCGGAGTCCACGGCACCAGCACCAGCACCAGCACCAGCACCAGCACCAGCACCAGCACCAGCACCAGCACCAGCAGCGTCACCGCAACGGGCCGTGACCGGGTGGCGGCTGATGACACCGAGGCGGTGACGCGTGCGTCAGCAGGGAGCGCAGCCACTGCGGGGTGACGCCCTCCAGGCCGGACAGGACGGTCCGGCCGGGGGCGGGCTCGATCGGCGCGAGCGAGGGTACCGCGAGCACCGCGCACCCGGCGGCCTCGGCGGAGGCGACCCCGGTCCAGGTGTCCTCGACGGCCACACACGCCGCCGGGGTGACGCCGAGAGCGCGGCAGGCGGCGAGGTAGGGGTCGGGGGCGGGCTTGGTGTGCTCGGTGTCGTCGGCGGTGACGGAGACCGCGAAGCGGCTCGCGCCGAGGGCGTCGAGGACCCGGTCGGCGACGGCCCGCGGAGACGCGGTGACCAGGGCCGTCGGCACGCCCTCGCGGGCCAGGGCGTCGAGCAGGTCCAGCGCGCCGGGGCGCGGCACGATGCCGGTGCGCACCCGGTCGGCGAACTCCCGGTGGAGCGCGCGGGCCAGGTCCGCGGCCGAGGTGCCGGTGGCCGCGGCCAGCCAGCCAGCGGTGTGCTCGACGGGACGGCCGAGGACCTCCGGCTGGTCCGCCTCGGTCAGCGCCCGGCCGGCCAGGCGTTCCACCGCCTCCCACCACAGCCGCTCGGTGTCGACGAGCGTGCCGTCCATGTCGAACAGGACGGCCTGGAGCGGGAGACGGGTCACGGTTGTTGTCCTCTTTCCTGTTCCTGTGCGGGGGATCAGCTTTCCCATGTGGGGGTATCAGCGGGTTCGTTCGGCCACCAGCACGGGCCGCTGTGGCAGCGACACGCTCACGGCGGCCCCCGCGACGAGTGCGGCGGCCTCGTGCGTGGGCAGGTCGGCCTTCACCTCGGTGCCGTCGGCGAGGCGTACGGTGACGCGGATGGCGGCGCCCAGGAACGCGGTGGCGACCACCCGTGCGCTCCCAGAGTCGTCCGCTCGTACTCCCATCGCCTCCGGCCGCACCAGCACGTCCACGTCGGACGCCTCGGACACCTCGGGCGCCTGGCCGTCGACCGGCAGCCGCTGCCCCAGCACCTCGACGCCGCCCTGGACGAGCCGACCCGGAATCCGGCTCATCGTGCCCACGAACTCGGCGACGAAGGCGGTGGCGGGACGCCCGTACAACTCGGCCGGAGCGGCGCACTGTTCGAGTCGCCCGGCATGCATCACGGCGACCTGGTCCGCCATGGACAGCGCCTCCTCCTGGTCGTGGGTCACGAACAGGGTGGTGATGCCGAGCTCCCGCTGGAGCCGCCGGATCTCCTCGCGCAGCGTCAGCCGCACCTTGGCGTCCAGCGCCGACAGCGGTTCGTCCAGCAGCAGCACGCGCGGGCGCAGGGCGAGGGCCCGGGCCAGCGCGACGCGCTGCTGCTGGCCGCCGGAGAGCTGGTGCGGGAAGCTCCTGCCCTTGTCGGCGAGGCCGACAAGCTCCAGCAACTCGGCGGCCCGCGCCCGCCGACCGGCCGTGCGGACCTTGCGCATGCGCAGCCCGAACGCGACGTTGTCGAGCGCGTCGAGATGCGGGAAGAGGCTGTACGACTGGAAGACCATCCCGGCGTCGCGCCGGTGCGCGGGGACACGGGTGACGTCCTCGCCGTCGACCAGTACCTCGCCGGAGTCGGGGTGTTCGAACCCGGCGAGCATGCGCAGCGCGGTCGTCTTGCCGCAGCCGGACGGGCCGAGCAGGGCGAGGAGCTCACCGGGGCGGGCGGTCAGGTCGAGTCCGTCGAGGGCGACGGTCGGCCCGAACTCCCTGCGCAGGCCCCGGAATTCAACGGTCGCCGCCGTGTCGGGTGTGGTCACGGTCATGGGTTCATCCCCGGGAGGTAGTACGGGTACGTCCGCCGAAGCCGGCGAGGGTGAGAAGCAGCACCCAGGTCACGAGCAGGCTGAGCACGGACACGGCGACGGACAGCTGGGCCTGCGAGCCGCTGATGTTCACGATCCACACCGCGAACGGCTGGAAGCCGAGCAGCTGGGCCACGGTGAACTCGCCGAGGACCAGGGCCAGCGTGAGGAACGACGCGTTGAGCAGCGCGCCGCGCAGGTTGGGCAGCACGGCCCGGACGAGGGCCTGCGGCCAGCCGGCCCCGCAGCTGCGGGCGGCCTCGACGAGGGTGCGTACGTCGACCGAGCGCAGTCCCGCGTCCAGGGCCCGGTACACGAACGGCAGGGCCATCACGACGTACGCCAGGACGAGGACGAACGGGAAGTCCGGGTTCTGGATCGCCACGAAGGTCTGGAACAGCGGCGTGCGGGAGAGGTGTTCGGGCCCCCACTTCAGCACCGTCCCGATCCCGGCGACGAACGCGATCGGCGGCACCACCAGCGGCAGCGAGCAGACCACTTCGACCATCGGCCGCAGCCGGGGCGCGCCGAGCCGCAGGGCCACCATGGCGGGCACCATCAGCAGCAGGACGAGGGCGATGGTGGCGGCGGCCAGTTCCAGCGAGAGGAGCAGGCTGGAGGTGAAGCCGCCGGTCGAGAAGATCCTCGTGTAGGCGTCGAGGTCGATGCCCTGCCCGGGCACGTCGACGGTGAAGACCACGGACGCGGCCAGCGGGACCAGGAAGTACAGGCCGGCGAGGCCGAACACGCCCCACCGCCACAGGGTCAGGCGAGCCATCGCGCGCTCCGTCGTTGCAGGGGCAGGTAGACGGCCATCACCAGGCCCGCGACCAGCACCATGTCGAGGCTGAGGGCGAGCGCCACGTTCTCCTGCCCGACGAGCACATTGCCGGAGAGGGCGTCGGCGATCTGGAGGGTGACCAGCGGAATGGAGCTGCCGACCATCGCGGCGGCGGTGGCGTACGCGGCGAAGGCGCTGCCGAACAGCAGCACGAGGCCGCCGAGCAGCGAGGGCAGCAGGACGGGCAGGGCGACGTGCCGCCAGTACTGCACGGACGTGGCGCCGTTGTTCTGCGCGGCCTCACGCCACTGCGAGCGCAGGCCGTCCAGGGCGGGGGTGATGGTGAGGACCATCAGCGGGATCAGGAAGTACAGGTAGACGATCACCAGGCCCCAGAAGCTGTAGAGGTCCCAGCCCTTGTCCGTGAGGCCCAGGTGCCGGGTCAGCACACCGGCGTTGCCGAGCGTGGCGACGAAGGCGAAGGCCAGCGGGACGCCACCGAAGTTGGCGAGGACCCCGGAGGCGGTGAGCACGGCCTCGCGCAGCGCGCGGAACCGGGAGGTCACGACGGCCTGGGCGAGGGGCAGTCCGGCCACGGCGGCGATCGAGGCCGACACGGCGGACAGTTTCACGCTGCCGAGCAGAGCCGTCAGATACGCGCCCCGCAGCGAGGCGGTCAGGTTGTCGACGGTGTACGAACCGGCGCCCGTGGCCGGGTCCTTGGCGGTGAACGCGCCGTCGAGCATGGCCAGGGCGGGCACCCCGAAGGCGACCGCGGTGAAGACGAGCAGCGGGACGACGGCGAGCCAGCCGAGCGGACGGCGCCGCCGCTTCACCGCGGCGGCGGTCGCCGTGTCGACCCGTGGGAGTGTCGCCGTCATCCGGAGACGGCCTTCGCCCAGCCCTGCCCGAGGACCGTCTTGGCCTGATCCTGCTGGGCCTCGGTCGGGAAGGAGGGGCTTTTGGAGACCTCGGGCAGCTTGGCGGCGGCCGTCTTGTCGAGAGTGCCGGCCTTCTCCATGGCGGTCATCAGGGCCGGGCGGGCGTATCCCTTGAGCCACAGGTTCTGGCCGTCGGCGCTGAAGAGGTACTCCTGCCACAGGCGGGCGGCGGCCGGGTGCGGGGCGTCCTTGTTGACCGCCTGGGAGTAGTACTGCGAGAACTGGCCGTCGCTCGGCACCGACACCTTCCACTCGACGCCCTTGGACGTGAACTCGTCGGCGTACCCGGCGTTGAGGTAGTCCCAGTCGATGCTGATCGGCGTCTCGCCCTTCTCGACGGTCGCCGGAGTCGACTCGACGGGTGTGTAGTTGCCGCTCTTCTTCAGCTTCGCGAAGAAGTCGAGACCGGGCTGGATGTCGTCGAAGGAGCCGCCGTTCGCCAGCGCGGCAGCCCAGACCCCGCCGAAGGCCGAGCCGGACTTGGTGGGGTTGCCGTTGAGCGCGACCTGGCCCTTGTACTGCGGCTCGAGGAGATCCTTGAAGGTGGTGGGGCAGGCGGTGACCCGCTTCGCGTCGCACCCGATGGAGATATACCCGCCGTAGTCGTTGTACCAGCGTCCCCGCGGGTCCTTCTGCTGCGCCGGAATGTCGGCGAAGGCGGCCACCTTGTACGGCGCGAGCAGTCCCTGCTGGGCCGCGCTCAGCGCGAAGGAACTGCCGAGGTCGAGGACGTCCGGTGCCCGGCCCTGCCCCTTGCGGGACGTCACGGCGTTGATCTCGTCCTGGCTGGTGCCGTCCGGGTTCTCGACCGCGACCTTGATGCCGTACTTCTTCTGGAAACCGTCGATGAGGGCGCCGTAGTTGGCCCAGTCCCGGGGCAGCGCGATGGCGTTCAGCGTGCCCTCCTTCTTCGCCGCCTTGACGAGCGCGGCGAGCCCGCCGAAGTCGGCGAGGGAGGTGGCGGTGGCGGCGCTCTTGCCGTCGGCGGTGGCCGAGGCGTTGTCAGGGGCGGCGCCGCAGGCGCTCAGGGCGAGCGCGGCGACAGCGGCGAGGGCGCCGCCGCGGACGGCTGTTCTCGGCAGGGACACGGTCACGGCTTCTCCAGGGGACGCGCGAGGGTGCGGGAAACGGAAGGGAGGAACGAACGGTGGGAAGGGGCGGAGGGAACGAACGACCGAACAGCGATAACTTGTCTGAACAAGTTGGCCTCAGTAGGACCGTCTCCGGTGTCCTGCTCGTAAACACTGGCGAAACGCTGGCCCCTTCACTCCTGCACAGTTCCGAGGAGCCCAGGCACCCGTCGACTCTCGACTACGCTGGTCACGCTGTGCACAGGTGTCGACTCAAAGGGGAAGCATGGCGGCGCGACACGAGGAGATCGCCGACGGACTGCGCCGGGCGATCGACCGCGAGGAGTACGCGGTCGGCGCTCTGCTGCCCGGCGAGACGGACCTCGCGGCCCACTACGGCGTCTCCCGTGGCACGATCCGCCAGGCGATCGCGGCGCTCACCGCCGAGGGCCTGATCGGCTCCCGCCAGGGCGCCCGCCGGGTGGTGCTGGCCAGCCGCCGCAGCCAGAGCTTCGCCGAGCTGCGCAGCTTCGCCCAGTGGGCGCGCGCGATGGGCCGCGAGGCGACGGGGCGCGTGGTGGCGCAGGAGTACCGCCCGGCGACCACCGAGGACGCCGTACGCCTCCATCTGCGCGAGGGGACCCCGGTGTTGCACGTCCTGCGGGTGCGCGGACTGGACGGCGAGCCGGTGCTCCTGGAGCGGACCGTGTACGCCGACTGGGTCTCCCCCGCCGTCGAGCCGATCGAGCCGGACTGTCCCTCCGTGACGCAGCGCCTCCTCGACGACACCGGCCTCGTCTTCGCCTACGGTGAGCACGTGATCGACGCGGTGGCGGCGGGCGCCCGGGACGCCGAACTGCTCGGCATCCGCCGGACCAGCCCGCTGCTGCGGGTCCGCCGGGTGACCACGACCCGTGAAGGGCGTCCGGTGGAGTGGTCGGACGACCGCTACCGTCCGGACGCGGTGAGTTTCAGCGTGCACAACTCGATCGGCAACAACGCGCTTGCCCGGAAGACGGCCGACTGAAGGAGGCCCTCGTGGAGATCGCCGCCCTGCCCTACGTCGACGAACACGACACCGTCATCGCGGCCGACGCCGGCACCGTCTGGCGCGGCATCGGCGACGCCCTGGACCGCTCCGGTCTCGGGCCCGGCTACGCGCGCCTGGTGGGGTGCGCGGACCGAACGGCGTCCGGGCCCCGGCCGCCGGCCGAAGGCTCGACGATGCCCGGCTTCCGGGTGGCCTCCGCGGACCCGGGCCGGGAGTTGGTCCTGATCGGCCGCCACTACTTCTCGACGTACGCGCTGGTCTTCCGCCTCGACGGGGCGGGCCCGGGCCGGACGCGGCTGCGGGCCGAGACCCGAGCCAGGTTCCCCGGACCGGGCGGCGGGCTCTACCGGCTGCTGGTCATCTCCTCGGGCGGGCACGCCGTACTCACCGGGCGCCTGCTGTCGGCGATCCGTCGCCGGGCGGAGCAGGGGCGCGGGAGGTCAGGCCGGCGATCCGGACGAGAACCGGCGCAGGAGCGGTGACAGCACCAGCACCGACTTCGTGCGCTCCACGAACGGCTCCCCCGCGATCCGTTCCAGGACGCGTTCGAAGTGCCGCATGTCGGAGGCGAAGACCTGGACGACCGCGTCCGCGTCGCCGGTGACCGTCGACGCCGCCACCACCTCCTGGTAGCGCTCCAGACCGCGCTGGATGGTCTCCGGAGAGGTGTTGCGACGGCAGTAGATCTCGACGAACCCCTCGGTCTCCCAGCCGAGGGCCGCCGGATCCACCCGTACGGTGAAGCCGGTGATGGCCCCGGTGGCGCGCAGCCGGTCCACGCGCCGTTTCACGGCAGGCGCGGACAGGCCGACGAGGTGCCCGATGTCCGCGTAGGAGCGGCGGGCGTCCTCGGCGAGGGCGTGCACGATGCGTTCGTCGAGTTCGTTCAGCACAGTGGGTGGATCACTTCTCGGATGGTGCGGGGTGCGGTGTGGTGCCGCTGTTGCCGGTGGCGCCTGTGGTGCCGGTGGTGCCGGTGGTGCCGGTGGTGCCGGTGGTGCCGGTGGTGCGAGTCGGGGTCGGCGATGGCCGTACCCGAAGTAGAACACGAGCCCGACGGCCATCCAGCCCCGGCAGACCACCCAGGTGACGGCGGACAGGCTGCCGGTGCTGGTGGCGTCGGCGAGCCGGCCCAGTGGAACGGCGGCGGCCGGCACACCGCAGAACAGGGACACCATCAGCATGGTGGTCCCGCGGCGGCCCGGAAGACGGTGGTCTCCACGCGTCCGCCGGGGCCCGGGCTCTCGAACGGCCCCTGTCGTCACCGACGGAAGCAACAGGGGCCGTACGCAAAGGGAGTTGAGGCGTCAGCTCCAGCTGGCGTGCAGGGGCTGGCCCTCGGCGTAGCCGGCCGCGCTCTGGATGCCGACGACGGCCTTCTCGGCGAACTCCTCCAAGGAGCCGGCGCCGGCGTAGGTGCAGGACGAGCGGACGCCCGCGATGATCGCGTCGATCAGATCCTCGACGCCCGGGCGTTCCGGGTCGAGGAACATCCGGGAGGTGGAGATGCCCTCCTCGAACAGCGCCTTGCGGGCGCGGTCGTACGCCGACTCCTCCGACGTCCGGTTGGCCACGGCCCGCGCGGAGGCCATGCCGAAGGACTCCTTGTAGGCGCGCCCCTGGGCGTCGTGCTGGAGGTCGCCCGGGGACTCGTAGGTGCCCGCGAACCAGGACCCGATCATCACGTTGGACGCGCCGGCCGCGAGCGCCATGGCGACGTCGCGCGGGTGCCGGACACCGCCGTCGGCCCACACGTGCTTGCCGTACCGCTTCGCCTCGGCGGCGCACTCCATGACCGCCGAGAACTGGGGCCTGCCGACGCCGGTCATCATGCGGGTCGTGCACATCGCGCCCGGTCCGACACCGACCTTGATGATGTCCGCGCCCGCCTCGACCAGGTCGCGCACGCCTTCCGCGGCGACGATGTTGCCCGCCGCGATCGGCACCCGCGGGTCGAGGTCGCGCACCAGCTTGATCGCGCTGATCATCGACTCCTGGTGGCCGTGGGCCGTGTCGATGACGAGCGTGTCGACGCCAGCGTCCAGCAGCTGCTTCGCCTTGCCCGCGACATCGCCGTTGATGCCGACGGCGGCGGCGATCCGCAGCCGCCCGTTCGCGTCGACGGCCGGCGTGTAGAGCGTGGCGCGCAGGGCGCCCTTGCGGGTGAGGATGCCCGCGAGACGGCCGTCCTTGTCGACGGCGGGCGCGTAGCGGCGGTTGGCATGGTCCAGGCGGTTGAAGGCCTCGCGGGGGTCGATGTCCGCGTCGAGCAGCAGCAGGTCCTTGGACATGACCACTTCGAGCTGGGTGAACCGGTCCACACCGGTCAGGTCCCGGTCGGTGACCACACCGATGGGCCGCTGCTCCTCGTCGACGACCACGCCGGCGTTGTGCGCTCGCTTCGGCAGCAGGGACAGCGCGTCGGCCACGGTCTGGTGCGGTGCCAGCACGATGGGGGTGTCCAGGACGTGGTGGCGGCTCTTCACCCAGGTGACGACCTCGGTGACGACCTCGATCGGGATGTCCTGCGGGATGACGACCAGTCCGCCGCGCCGGGCCACCGTCTCCGCCATGCGGCGCCCGGCGATCGCGGTCATGTTGGCGACGACCAGTGGGATCGTGGTGCCCGTGCCGTCCGGGGAGCTGAGGTCCACGTCCTGCCGAGAACCGACGGCGCTGCGGCTGGGGACCATGAACACGTCGTCGTACGTCAGGTCGTACGGGGGCTGGATGTCATTGAGGAAACGCACGTGCTGCACATCCCAGTCGATCAGAGGTGGCCCCCGGACAGGTCAGCCAGGGGGAAGAGCACGTACTTCATTGTCCCATGCCGACCGGAATCCGATCCCCGGGCGAAACATCCAGGCTGGTCAGAGGGGCCTTGGGAGGAACGTCCAGGCGCCGGGGGGAGCGACGAGCCGACGCGTCCCGGCCGCGGACCGGTTGCCGGCCGGTCGACGGACCCGGTGCCGACCGGCAGTGGACCCGGTGCCGACCAGCCACGGCCCCGGTGCCGACCGGTTGCCCGCCGAACCGTGACGGGGGCGGCCATGACCGGCCGCCCCCGCCCGGCGGCCCGTCAGATACCGTCCGGATCGGCCCGGTTGAGCGCCGGCTTCGGCGTCGACCCCGCCGTCATCAGGTAGTCCGCCGCCGACGTGTCCGTCACCAGGCTGGTGACGAGCCCCGACCGCAGCACCGCGTCGATCGCCGCCGCCTTCCGCTGTCCGCCCGCGATCGCGACGACCTCGGGGATACGGCGCAGCTGGTCGGCCTTGACCGTGATGCACCGCTCGCCCAGGTCCCGCCCCACCCGGCGGCCCTCGGCGTCGAAGAGGTGCGCGGACATCTCGGCGGCGACGCCGAGCGAGGCGTAGTGCGAGCGCTCCTCGTCGCTGAGCATGTCGTGCACCGTGGAGATGCCCGGCTCCCAGGAGCCGATGGAGACACAGGCGACCGTGACCTTGTCGAAGTACTCGAAGGCGCGGGCGATCCCGGTCTGGTGGCGCAGCGCCTGCGCGGTGGCCACGTCCGGCAGCAGCATCGGCGCGTAGATGGGGTGGGCGTCGCCGCCGGACACCTGGGCGGCACGGCGCACGGCCTCGACGGAGCCGCGTTCGGCGGTCCCGGCGTCGTACACACCCGTCAGCTGCACCACCGTGCAGGGCGGCAGCCGGTCCAGCGCCGCGGCCATGTGGATGGTGGACCTGCCCCAGGCCAGGCCGAGCACATCACCTTCGTTCAGGAGTTCGCCGAGCAGGTCGGCGGCCACTTCCCCCAGGTTCTCGGGGTCGGGCGTCTCCTCGGCGTCGGCCGGGGACTCGACCACGACGGCGTGCCTGAGGCCGTAACGGGCGCGCAGCGCGTCGGAGCGCTCCGCGTCCAGTTCGGCCGGCACCCGGATCTCGATCCGTACGAGATCCCGTTCGAGAGCGGTCTCCAGGACCCGGGCCACCTTGAAGCGGCTGACGCCGAACTCCTCGGCGATCTGGATCTTGGACTTGCCCTCGAGGTAGAAGCGGCGGGCCATGGCCGCCGCCTGCACCAGCTCAGCGGGTCCCATCCGCATGGCTGACCGGCCCGCCGACATACCCGACACGGCGATCTCCTCACTGCTGTTCACATTCTGGATTCGCCGTTCATCCTTGCAGATCCGGCGCTCTTGATCAGCCCTGATGGGAGCCGTTCAACTTCCCTTGGTTCAGTGGTCGCACGCCCAGCTCGCCCTGGCGCTCGCCCCCTCGGCTTGGGTGCGCAATGCACGTACCGCCTCGGCCGGGTCGGACGCCCCGTAAACCGCCGATCCCGCCACGAACACGTCCGCGCCGGCGTCCGCGCACCGCTCGATCGTCGAGGCCGAAACTCCGCCGTCCACCTGGAGCCACAGCTCCAGACCGTGCTTGCTGATCAGTTCTCGGGTGCGGCGGATCTTCGGGAGCATGATGTCGAGGAACGCCTGTCCACCGAAGCCCGGCTCCACCGTCATGATCAGCAGCATGTCGAGCTCGGGGAGCAGATCCTCGTACGGCTCGATCGGCGTCGCCGGCTTCAGTGCCATGGCGGAGCGGGCGCCCTTGGCGCGGATCTCACGGGCGAGCCGGACCGGGGCGGCGGCCGCCTCGACGTGGAAGGTGACGGACGAGGCCCCCGCCTCCACGTACTGAGGCGCCCAGCGATCAGGGGCATCGATCATCAGATGGCAGTCCAGCGGCGTGTCCGTCGCACGGGCCAGCGACTCCACGACCGGCACACCGAGCGTGAGGTTCGGGACGAAATGGTTGTCCATGACGTCTACGTGGAGCCAGTCGGCTCCTTCCACCGCCCTCGCCTCGTCCGCGAGGCGGGCGAAGTCGGCGGACAGAATGCTGGGATTGATCTGCACGGCCATGACCCAAGCCTCCCATGCCCGGGCGCGAATGTTCTCGCCGGTCCAGACCTAAGCCGTTCATCGGATGTTGTGCGGGGTCCGTGCGTGCCATGCTCGGCGGCCGTTTCGGTCGGCACAGGGCCGCGGGGGTGGCCGCGACCGAGATCCAGGAGAACCGGCAAGGGCAGCGGGGCATCACGCACCAGGAGTGCGGGCGGCGTGCCCGGTGGGTCGCGCCGGTGCTGTGGCTGGTGGCGAAGTTCGTGGCCGCGCCCTTCGCCCAGTGACTCGCCGACGCCCACGGCAACGACGCGGCCTCCTGACTGCACCGCTCCCCCGAGTCCACTCAAGTCCCGTAGATATCCAAAGACTTCGGATCTCCGAGGGCTTCAGGACGGTGCGGATCCCCGTGGTCGTCGTCCGCGCCCGCGACGGCGGTCTGACGGCTCAGGACCGGACGCGGATCACGGAGGACCTGGCCGGCTCAAGCAGCTGACGGACCACGGCATCCGCGACGCGGAGCCCCGGCGCCCGGTGCCGCGCGGGCGCGATGACGGGCCGGCGGCGACGGCGCGGTCATCGCCTCCGTCGGCCGCCTGGTGTGGTGGCCACACCGGCCGACTTGGGAGGTCAGCGGGCCCCCGCGCTGCCCGGGGCGGAGCGGGTCAGCCAGTCCTCCGGATGAGCGCCAGATACATGGCATCGGTCCCGTGCCGATGCGGCCACAGCTGTACGTCGGGACCGTCGCCCAGATCCGGTACGCCGGGCAACAGTGGCCGTGCGTCGAGGAGTTCGGCCTCGGGCCGCTGCTTGAGCACGTCGTCGACGACGGCCCGCGTCTCGGCCAGGTGCGGGGAGCAGGTGGCGTAGCCGACGACCCCGCCGACCCGCACGGAGTCGAGGGCGGTGCGCAGCAGCCCGCGCTGCAGCGGCGCGAAACCGTCCAGGTCCTCGGGCCGCCTGCGCCACCGCGCCTCGGGCCGCCGCCGCAGGGCGCCGAGCCCGGTGCAGGGCACGTCCATCAGCACCCGGTCGAAGGAGCCGGCCCGCCACGGCGGCCGCGTCCCGTCGGCGGCGATGACCTGGTACGGCCCCGGGTTCCCGGCCAGGGCCTTGGCGACCAGCCCGGCCCGGTGCGGCTGCTTCTCGGAGGCGAGCAGGAAGGCTCCGCGCTCGGCGGCGAGGGCGGCCAGCAGCGCGGCCTTGCCGCCCGGTCCGGCACACCCGTCGAGCCACTTCTCGTCCGGGCCGTCGAGCGGCGCGTTGGCGAGCGCCAGCGCCACGAGCTGGCTGCCCTCGTCCTGCACCCCGGCCCGGCCCTCCCGCACGGCCTCCACGGCACCCGGCTCGCCGCCCTCGCTCAGCCGCACGGCGTACGGCGACCAGCGCCCCGGTACGGCGGCCTCCTCCCGGAGCAGTTCCTCGGCCGTGGACCGACCCGGCCTGGCCACCAGGGTCACCTCGGGCCGCTCGTTGTCGGCCTCCAGCAGCTCCTCGATCGCGGCCCGCCCGCCGCCGAGGGAGTCCCACAGCGCGGAGACGACCCAGCGGGGGTGCGAGTGCACGACGGCGAGGTGCTCCTCGGGATCGTCGTCGTAGGGCGGGGCGACCTTCTCGATCCACCCCGCGAGATCGTCCTGCGCGACCTTCCGCAGCACGGCGTTGACGAACTTGGCCCGCCCGTCACCGAGCACGACCCGGGCCAGCTCGACGGAGGCGGACACGGCGGCGTGTGTCGGGATCCGCGTCCCGAGCAGCTGGTGCACACCGAGGCTGAGCACGTCGAGCACCGGCGGGTCGACCTCACGCAGCGGCCGGTCCACACAGGCGGCGATGACGGCGTCGTACGTCCCCTGCCGCCGCAGCGTCCCGTACACCAGCTCGGTGGCCAGGGCCGCGTCCCGTCCGCCGAACTTGTCGGGCCCCTCCTTCTCCCGCGCCTTGCGCAGCAGCGGCGGCAGAACGAGGTTGGCGTACGCGTCCCGCTCGTCCACGGCCCGCAGCGCCTCGAAGGCGAGGATACGGACGGGATCCTTCTGGGGCCGGCGGTAGGGCTTGGCGGGTTTACGGGGCCGACGGGGCTGGTCGCTCACGAAAAGGTGCTCCGGATTTCAGGAGGGGATACGCACCAAGCGTAAGTCCGCCGACCACCGAGTCACCCGTCGAGGGTGTGCGCGACCGTCATGCGAGGAGGTGTACACAACCGTCCTGCGCCAAGGGTCTCGCCCGTCCACTCGGCTACCACCGCGGGTCTCGCCCGTCCGTTCGGCTACCACCGCGGGTCTCGCCCGCCGCTCAGCCTCCGAGGATCTCGCCCTCGCCGATGCGTACGCCCCGCGCCCAGTCGGCGGCCTTCATCGGCTTCTTGCCCTGGGCCTGCACCCACAGCAGCTCGACGGCGCAGGACCCCGTGCCGACGTGCACGTCGTTCTTGCCGACGGCCGGCGTGCCGGGAGCGAGGTCCGTCCGCTCGGGCACGGGCCGTACCTGGACGAGTTTGAGCCGCTCACCGCGGAACGTGGTCCAGGCGCCGGGAGCCGGGGTGCACCCGCGCACCACCCGGTCCACCCGCAGCGCGGGCTCACTCCACTTCACCTGAGCGTCCTCGACAGTGATCTTCGGGGCGACGGTGATGCCCTCGGCCGGCTGCGGTACGGCCTTCAGCGAGCCGTCCTCGATCCCGTCCATGGTCGCCCCCAGCAGCCCCGCACCGGCGAAGGCGAGCCGTGTCAGCAGGTCACCGCTGGTGTCGGTGGACCGGATGGTCTCGGTCACCGTCCCGTAGACGGGCCCGGAGTCGAGCCCCTCCTCGATCAGGAAGGTGGAGGCCCCGGTGATCTCGTCGCCCGCCATGATGGCGTGCTGCACGGGAGCGGCCCCGCGCCAGGCGGGCAGCAGCGAGAAGTGCAGGTTGACCCAGCCGTGGGTGGGGATGTCGAGGGCGACCCTGGGCAGCAGGGCACCGTACGCGACGACGGGACAGCAGTCCGGGGCGATCTCCCGGAGCCGCTCCAGGAACTCCGGATCCCGGGGCTTCGCGGGCTTCAGCACCTCGATCCCGGCCTCCTCGGCCCGCTCGGCGACGGGAGAGGCGACCAGCCTCCGCCCCCGCCCGGCCGGCGCGTCGGGCCGCGTGACGACAGCGGCCACCTCATGCCGCCCGGATTCCAGCAGAGCGTCCAGAGCGGGAACGGCGACCTCGGGGGTACCGGCGAAGACAAGCTTCATGGGTGGGTGCGGGCCTCTCGGACGGGATGGGCGGCGGGCAACGCACAAGTCTATGACGACGGGGGGCGAGGCCCGCGCACGACTGGAGGCGAGGCCGACGCACAACCTGCGGGGGTCCGAGCACGACTTGAAGGAGGGGCCCGAGCACGACTTGAGGCGGGGCCCGCGCACGACCTGAGGGGCCCGCGCACGAATGGAGGGGGCCCGCGCACGAATGGAGGCGGGCCTTCGGCGGCGAGAACCAGACCTGCGTACGCCTGAAAGCACGGATGACCGGGCCTATGTCCGCGGCTGGAAAACCGCCGATGTCGGGCCCCCGGGAGAGTCCCACATCTTGCCCCGTGGCAACGGGTGGTGCGCGGGTGGAAGAACCTCCGAGGCAGTAGGCCGAGGCGCAAACCCCCACCAGGGGCGTACAGATAAACCCACACGCCCCCGATGCGTGACCTGCGGAGCGAATCCGCGTTGGTCAAGAAAGAGTTGACCACAACGGGCCGCCCGCACGCGGCCCCATCCTTTTCAACGCCGGTTCGAGAGGCTTGTTCATGGCCGACCACGCAACCCACGACGCCCAGGCTCGGGCCAGCCTGCACTTGCTGGTGCGGGACATCGAGCGGGTCCGCCGGCAGGTGGACGCACTGCGCACCCTCACCGCCCAGTTGGGCAACGTCTACCGCCCGCGCCGCTCCGGCCCCTCCACGGGCTTCGTCGTCTACGGACGCGCCCCCGCCCCCACGGTCCGTCTCGCCCAGGAACTGCGGGACAGTGTCGAGACCCTGGTGACGGCCGCGGTGGACTTCGACCGTTCACTCGGCTTCTCGTGGGACGCGGTGGGCTCCGCCCTCGGGGTCACCAAGCAGGCGGTACATCGCCGTTACGGTGCCCGACGCGCCGCGGCCCAGGCGGCCGCCGAGACCGAGCGGGCCACCGAACCCACGACTTCCCGCACCGTCAACGTGGGCACCGGCATCCCGGCCGTACCGACGGTCCCCGCCGCCCGCTCCATGCCGACCCAGCCGACGGCGGGCAGCCCGTCCCTGCGCGAAGAGGCCAGGCCCGCGACCACCTTCCCGGCCCCCCGCAACGGCTGACGGCTGTCCCACTCCCCCTCTTCTGCCCTCCCGGCACATCCGGGAGGGCAGCCGCATGTGAGCACCGACCCAGCAGCCGCAGGTGCCGGGACCTCTTCCCTTGGAAGCAGTGGGCTTCGGCACCCCCACATCCGGCATCGATCCAGACCCCGCCTCGCCTGCTGGCCGCACCCTCAGCCGATGTCCGGTGGATCGATCCGCACCCGAGCCGCCGCCTCCGTACCGCTACGCGCCATCCGCGCCGCCTGGGCCGCCTTCAGCGCGGACGCCAACGCCGCGCCGCTCCCCGGTGGCACCCGGATCAACGCCCGCTCCCAGTGCTCCCCGGGCGGCGGCGCTCCCGCCCGGCGCGGACGGCCCGCGGTCGTGACGGGTACCGGAACGGGGCCCAACACCTGGGCGTCCGGAGGCAGTTCCACGGCCCGCAGAAACTCCGCGACCGTCTCCGCGGCCCCCGACACGGCCGCCATCCGCGACACCGGCGGGAATCCCAGCTCGGCCCGCTCGGCGAGCTCCCGCACCGCATGACCGACCGGGTCCCACCGCACCAGCGCCTGCACGGGCCGCAGCGTGGGCTCGGCGACGATCACGACGGTGCCTCCCTCGCCCTGGGGCCGTACCAGCGCCGCCGCCCCGGTCCACCGCCGCAGCGCGTCCTCACCGGCGCGCAGGTCGGGTCGTCCGAGCATGGCCCAGCCGTCCAGCAGCAGGGCGGCCGCGTAGCCGCCCTCGGCGACGGGTTCGGCCCCCGGCGTGCTCACCACCAGCGCGGGCGCCGCCGGTACGGTGTCCAGCACGTGCTCACGCCCCGACGTCCGTACCGGAACCGCCGGAAACGCCCGCCCCAGTTCCTCGGCGGTCCGCCGCGCCCCCACGATCTGTGCCCGCAGCCGGAACCCCCCGCACTGAGGACAGTGCCAGGCGTCGTCCTCACGCCCGCACCACTCGCAGCGCACATCGGCCCCGGAGTCCTGCGCCTGCAGGGGCCCGGAACAGTGCCGGCACCGCGCGGGCGCCCGGCAGGCGGCACAGGCCATCCGCGGCACATACCCCCGCCGAGGCACCTGCACGAGCACCGGCCCGTGCCGCAGCCCCTCCCTCGCTGCCTGCCAGGCCAGGGTCGGCAGACGCGCGGCCCGGGCCGCCTCGTCCCGCGCGAGGTCCCCGTCGCCCACGGTCCTGACCAGCGGCGCGGCGGCCCGCACCTGATCCCGTCCGGCGACCAGGGGCCGGGCCCACCCGCTCTCCACGAGCTGCGCGGCCTCCACGGTGCAGCTCCAACTCCCCAAAAGGAAACCGCACTTGTCCTGCGCGGCCCGCAGCAACAGCACCTCCCGCGCGTGCGGCTGCGGCGCGTGCTGCTCGCTGTGGCTGTCGTCCCCGTCCTCCCAGATCGCGACGAGCCCGAGGTTCTCCACCGGTGCGAACATGGCGGCCCGTGTCCCCACGACGGCCCGTACGCTCCCCCGCCGCACGGCCAGCCACTCGCGGTACCGCTTCTCTGGCCCGGCGTCGGCGGTGAGCACCGCATGCCGCCCCTCCCCCAGCAGGGTGGTCAGTGCGGCGTCGACCCGGGCGACCGCCCGCCCGTCCGGCAGCACGACCAGCGCGCCACGCCCGGAGGACAGCGCCGCCACGACGGCCCGCGCCAGTTCGTCACTCCAGTCGGGCCCGGGCAACGCGTTCCACACCGCACGCGGGGCGCCCCCGGCGGCCAGCGACTCCAGAAACGCGGGCCCGTGCTCGTACCTTCCCCAGGACCCCGGGCCGGGCGCGGCGGGCGGTGGCAGCGGAGCGGGCGAGGGCCGCTGCTCGGCCCGTGCGTTGCGCGGCGGCACCGCCAGCTGGAGCACATCGGCAAGGCTCCCGGCGTACCGATCGGCGACGGCCCGGGCCAGTCCCAGCAGCTCCTCGCTGAGCACAGGCTCGGGCGACACGACCTGCGCGAGCGCGGCCAGCGGCCCGGAGTAGTCGGACTCGGCGAGCCGCTCCACGAGAAACCCGTCGATCAGGCCCCCGCCTTCACGCCTCCCGTCCCGCACCCGATGCCGCCCGGCCCCGAACCGCACCCGCACCCGCACCCCGGGCTGCGCGTCGGCGTCGAGTTCGGCGGGCACCGCGTAGTCGAAGTACCGGTCGAGATGCAGCACACCCTTGTCGACGAGCACCCGCGCGACCGGCAACTCCTCCGCGAGCGACGCCCCGCGCCACGTCCGCGGCTTCGCGCGCGGCACCTGAGCCTTCCGCACGCTCTCCCGAATGAGCGCAAGCTGCTCGGGCGGCGCCCCCTCGGCCCCGCCGCCCGTCGACCCGTTCTCGCTGCTCACGCTTGCATTCTTACAAACCCCACTGACAACCGACGATGCCCACGATCCCCCCGGCGGCGGCACGAGCGCTGCCTTCGGCCCCTCGGCACAACACCCGAACCCGCCGTTGACGCCCGGCCCAGATCCTTCCGGAATCCTTCCCGGATCCTTCCGGCCCGAGCGAAGACATGCCGAGGCCCGGCTCCCCGAGGGGGAACCGGGCCTCGCGCCAATCCCGTGGGCCCTTCAGACCTACAGCCCCGCCGCCTTCCGCAGCGCCTCCACGCGGTCCGTCTTCTCCCACGTGAAGTCCGGCAGCTCACGGCCGAAGTGGCCGTACGCCGCGGTCTGGGCGTAGATCGGACGGAGCAGGTCGAGGTCGCGGATGATGGCGGCCGGGCGGAGGTCGAAGACCTCGTCGATCGCCTGCTCGATCTTGTCGGTGTCGATCTTGGCGGTGCCGAAGGTCTCCACGAAGAGACCGACCGGCTCGGCCTTGCCGATCGCGTACGCCACCTGGACCTCGCAGCGGGTGGCGAGACCCGCGGCGACGACGTTCTTGGCGACCCAGCGCATCGCGTACGCGGCACTGCGGTCCACCTTGGACGGGTCCTTGCCCGAGAAAGCGCCGCCGCCGTGGCGGGCCATGCCGCCGTACGTGTCGATGATGATCTTGCGGCCGGTCAGGCCGGCGTCGCCCATCGGGCCGCCGATCTCGAAGCGGCCGGTCGGGTTGACCAGCAGGCGGTAGTTCTCGGTGTCCAGCTTGATGCCCTCGTCGAGCAGCGCCTTCAGCTCCGGCTCCACCACGAACTCGCGGATGTCCGGGGCGAGCAGGGACTCCAGGTCGATGTCGGAGGCGTGCTGCGAGGAGACGACGACCGTGTCCAGGCGGACCGCCTTGTCGCCGTCGTACTCGATGGTGACCTGCGTCTTGCCGTCGGGGCGCAGGTAGGGGATCGTGCCGTTCTTGCGGACCTCGGACAGGCGGTTCGACAGCCGGTGCGCCAGGAAGATCGGCAGCGGCATCAGGGTGGGGGTCTCGTCGCAGGCATACCCGAACATCAGGCCCTGGTCACCCGCGCCCTGGCGGTCCAGCTCGTCCTCGTCGCCCTCGACCCGGGACTCGTAGGCGGTGTCGACGCCCTGGGCGATGTCCGGGGACTGCGCGCCGATGGACACCGAGACGCCGCAGGAGGCGCCGTCGAAGCCCTTCTTCGAGGAGTCGTAGCCGATCTCGAGGATCTTGTCGCGCACGAGCTGCGCGATGGGTGCGTAGGTCTTGGTGGTGACCTCACCGGCCACGTGGACCAAGCCGGTCGTGATCAGCGTCTCGACGGCGACCCGGGAGGTCGGGTCCTCCTTGAGAAGCGCGTCGAGGATGGTGTCGCTGATCTGATCAGCGATCTTGTCGGGGTGACCCTCGGTCACAGACTCCGAGGTGAACAGACGACGGGACACAACGC
This sequence comes from Streptomyces sp. NPDC050287, assembly GCF_044459385.1. NCBI lineage: Bacteria > Bacillati > Actinomycetota > Actinomycetes > Kitasatosporales > Streptomycetaceae > Streptomyces > Streptomyces sp. NPDC050287. The sequence continues at coordinate 117,630 of NZ_JBITIY010000015.1, forward strand.
TCCCTGGGGTTGCAGCGGCTGCTGGCTGATCATTGGCGGACGGGACGGGGGCTGCGCCCGGCGTCGTCCGAGAACAGTTTATCGGTCGCGCTCGGCCACTGGCCCTCCTGTCTCGCCTCTCGGAAGCCTGTGACCTGCGGCACGGGCATTCTGCCCAATCCGACGGGGCCTTGGCCAGGGGCGCCACGCCCGAATCTGCGAGGTATGAGGGAAGCTTGAGCAGCGGTGACCTTCAGCCCAGGCGATGGACCACCAGGTCCCATACGGTTTCGGCCAGGGCCTCCTTCGGTCCGTGCGGGACCTGGGTCTCGCTGCCGTCGGCGCCCAGCACCAAGGCCTCGTTCTCCTCGGAGCCGAATGTCTTGCGCTCCCCCACCTCGTTCACCACGAGCAGATCGCAGCCCTTGCGGCGGAGCTTGGCACGGCCGTTGGCCAGGACGTCGTCCGTCTCCGCGGCGAAGCCGACGACCACCTGGCCGGGGCGGGCCCGGTCGGCGGATATCTCCGCGAGGACATCCGGATTCCGTACGAGCACGATGGGATCCGGGTCCTTGTCGTCCTTCTTCTTGATCTTCCCGGCCGCGTAGGTCTCCGGGCGGAAGTCGGCGACCGCCGCCGCCATCACGACCGCGTCGGCGTCGGCGGCCGCCTTCAGGACCGCCTCCCGCAACTGCACCGCCGTCCCGACCGGGACCACGTCCACACCCGCGGGGTCCGGCAGCCCGGTGTTCGCGGCGACCAGGGTGACCCGGGCGCCCCGGGCGGCGGCGGTGCGGGCGAGGGCGTAGCCCTGCTTGCCGGAGGAGCGGTTGCCGAGGAAGCGGACCGGGTCGAGGGGCTCGCGGGTGCCGCCGGCGCTCACGACCACGTGCCGGCCGACCAGGTCCGGTTCCCGCACTCCTCTGGCGAGCACACGGCGGCAGACCTCGAAGATCTCGGCGGGGTCGGGCAGCCGGCCCTTGCCCGTGTCGACGCCGGTGAGGCGGCCGACGGCCGGTTCGATGACGACGGCGCCCCGGCGGCGCAGCGTCGCCACGTTCTCCCGGGTGGCCGGGTGCTCCCACATCTCCGTGTGCATGGCGGGGGCGAAGACGACCGGGCAGCGGGCGGTGAGCAGGGTGTTGGTGAGCAGGTCGTCGGCGAGGCCGTGGGCGGCCTTGGCGAGCATGTCCGCGGTGGCCGGGGCGACGACGACCAGGTCGGCGTGCTGACCGATGCGGACGTGCGGGACGTCGTGGACGTCGTCCCACACCTCGGTGGAGACCGGGTTGCCGGAGAGGGCGGACCAGGTGGCGGCGCCCACGAAGTGCAGTGCGGAGACGGTGGGGACGACGCGCACGTCGTGCCCCGACTCGGTCAGTCTGCGCAGCAGCTCACAGGCCTTGTACGCGGCGATGCCACCGCTGACGCCCAGAACGACCTTCGGCTTGTCCACCGTCTCTCCCCGCACCTCGGAAAACGTACGCCGCGGCTCCCGCCGTACGACTCCATCACACACCACAGGCCCGGCAGTCGCGCTGCCGGGCCTGTGGAAAAGTCAACCGCGAACCGAAAATATTACTGCGCCGGGCCTTCGATGGCCTCGGACGTCAGCAGACCCGCGTTGATCTCGCGGAGGGCGATCGAGAGCGGCTTCTCGTGGACATGGGTGTCGACGAGCGGACCGACGTACTCGAGGAGGCCCTCGCCGAGCTGCGAGTAGTACGCGTTGATCTGGCGGGCCCGCTTGGCCGCGTAGATCACGAGGCTGTACTTCGAGTCGGTGGCCTCGAGGAGCTCGTCGATCGGCGGGTTGATGATGCCCTCGGGCGCGGAGATGGAAGAGGACACGCTCTACCTTCCGATGGATGGGAAAAGATGGGTCGTGATCACTGAGCCCGTCAGAATCCCGGAGTACCCGCGATCACACAACATCCATCAAGGCTAGCAGCTCACGCGCCACATCCTCGACGGAGGTGTTGACGAGGGTCACGTCGAACTCCGGCTCGGCCGCCAGTTCGACCTTCGCCGCGTCCAGACGACGCTCGATCACCTCGGGCGGCTCGGTGCCCCGCCCGGTGAGTCTGCGCACGAGCTCCTCCCAGGAGGGAGGAGCCAGGAACACCAGCTGAGCGTCGGTCATGGACTCACTGACCTGACGGGCACCCTGGAGGTCGATCTCCAGGAGGACGGGCTCCCCCGCCTCCAGGCGCTCCAGTACGGCGGCACGCGGCGTGCCGTACCGGTTGCCGGCGAATTCGGCCCACTCCAGCAGCTCGCCGTTGGCGATCAGCTTGTCCATCTCCTCGTCGGTGACGAAGAAGTACTGGACTCCGTGCTCCTCGCCGGGGCGGGGCTTGCGGGTCGTCGCCGACACCGAGAGCCAGACCTCGGGGTGTTCCTTGCGCATATGGGCGACGACCGTGCTCTTGCCGACCCCGGAGGGGCCGGAGAGCACGGTCAGTCGCGGACGTTCGCTCATGCAGCGATTATTCCAGCTGTCCCGGGGTGCCCGGGACTCCCTGCCCCAAGTACCCGGGTTCAGGAACCGGTGCTGCCGAACTCACGCTCAAGGGAGGCGATCTGATTGGAACCGAGACCGCGTACACGGCGGCTCTCGGAGATGCCGAGTCGCTCCATGATCTGCTTGGCGCGGACCTTGCCCACGCCCGGCAGGGACTCGAGCAGCGCGGAGACCTTCATCTTGCCGATGACGTCGTTCTCCTGGCCCTGCTTGATGACCTCATGCAGGGAGGCACCGGAGTGCTTGAGTCGATTCTTGACCTCGGCCCGCTCCCGGCGAGCCGCGGCGGCCTTTTCGAGCGCGGCTGCGCGCTGTTCAGGGGTAAGGGGCGGAAGAGCCACGCCTACGTCACCTCGGATGTCGAACTGTCGGATACGGACCGGTGAGGAACCTAGTCGCCCCACACCTGGGGAGCCACGAGCAACACGCTTGCCCGTTGACTCTCGTCGGAGACTAGCGGCCAAGGGCGCCAGAGTCAGCGAGAACAGCGGAAAAGTCCTGGTCAGCCTTTGCGAGGTCGGACATTTCGAACATACTGCCCCGGATTTGAGAATGTATTCAGACTCAAGTCGCCCTCGGACCACTCATCGGAGGACTTGACCGAGGGGCCCGAAGGACTCAGGAGGCGTCCACGGCGGCCCGGATCTCGTCCGCGAACCGGTCCGCGGCCGCCCGCAGCGCGCCGACGTCGGGACCGTGACGCAGAACACCCCGGCTGACGTTCGGAACGACATTGCGCACCGCCTGCCCGAAGACCGAGGGGAGATCCGCCGGAGTGGCCCCCTGGGCGCCGATGCCGGGCGCCAGGAGCGGACCGTTGATGTTCAGGTCGTACGACGAAAGGTCGCCCAGCGTGGCCCCGACCACGGCCCCGAAGGACCCCAGCGGCTCCTCCCCCTCGTTCTCGGCCGCCAGGTGCGCCAGCATCGTGGCGGCGACGTCGCGGCCGTCGGCACGCACCGCGTGCTGGACCTCGCCGCCCTCCGGGTTGGAGGTCAGCGCCAGCACGAACAGGCCGGCGCCGCTCTCCCGCGCCAGCGCGACGGCCGGCGAGAGCGACCCGTAGCCGAGGTACGGCGAGACGGTCAGGGCGTCCGAGAACAGCGGCGCGTCCTTGTGCAGGAAGGACTCGGCGTACGCGGCCATGGTCGAGCCGATGTCCCCGCGCTTGGCGTCCATCACGACCAGTGCGCCGGCCGCCCGGGCGTCGGCGACCGTCTTCTCCAGGACGGCGACACCGCGCGAGCCGAAGCGCTCGAAGAACGCGCTCTGCGGCTTGAGCACGGCAACCCGGTCGGCCATCGCCTCCACGACCGTACGGCTGAACCGCTCCAGGCCGGCCACGTCGTCGCCCAGGCCCCACTCGGCCAGCAGCGAGGCGTGCGGGTCGATACCGACGCACAGGGGACCGCGCTCGTCCATCGCCCGGCGCAGACGCGCGCCGAAGGACTCCCAGGTCATGCCGTCTCCCTCTTCCTCACGTCGGCGCCGACCGCGTCGGCAAGGGTGGCGTACGGGCTCGTCCGCAGCCGGGCGGCGAGCCCCTTGTGGATGGCGCGGCTCCAGAAGGGCCCCTGGTAGACGAACGCGCTGTAGCCCTGGACCAGGGTGGCGCCGGCCAGGATCCGCTGCCAGGCGTCCTCGGCGTCCTCGATGCCGCCGACGCCGACCAGGGTGATCCGGTCCCCCACGCGCGCGTAGAGGCGCCGCAGCACCTCCAGGGAACGCGCCTTCAGGGGTGCCCCGGACAGCCCGCCGGTCTCCTTGACCAGGGAGGGGTCGCAGGTCAGACCGAGCCCCTCGCGCGCGATGGTGGTGTTGGTGGCGATGATCCCGTCCAGTCCGAGCTCGACGGCCAGGTCGGCGACCGCGTCGACGTCCTCGTCGGCGAGGTCGGGCGCGATCTTCACCAGCAGCGGGACGCGGCGCGCGGTCACCCTGCGGTCTGCGGCCTCCCGGACGGCGCTCAGCAGCGGGCGCAGCGCCTCGGTGGCCTGCAGGTCGCGCAGCCCGGGCGTGTTCGGGGACGACACGTTGACGACCAGGTAGTCGGCGTACGGCGCCAGCCGCTCGGCCGACTTCACATAGTCGCCGACGGCCTCCTCCTCGGGTACGACCTTGGTCTTGCCGATGTTCACGCCGACGACGGTCCTGAAGACGGGCGTACGGGAGGCCAGCCGCGCGGCGACCCTCAGTGAGCCCTCGTTGTTGAAGCCCATGCGGTTGATCAGCGCACGGTCCTTGACGAGCCGGAACAGCCGCTTCTTGGGGTTGCCGGGCTGCGCCTGCCCCGTGACCGTGCCGATCTCGACGTGGTCGAAGCCGAGCATCGACATGCCGTCGATCGCGACCGCGTTCTTGTCGAAGCCGGCCGCGAGCCCGAAGGGGCCGTGCATCCGCAGCCCGAAGGCCTCGGTGCGCAGTTCCCGGTAGCGGGGCGCGAGCGCGGCGGCGACGAAGGTGCGCAGCACGGGGATGCGGGCGACCCTGCGGATCCAGCTGAAAGCCAGGTAGTGGGCCCGCTCCGGGTCCATCCGGGTGAAGACCAGGCGGAAGAAAAGTTTGTACATCTCAGATGTGTCCTCACACAGCCTCACGCAGAGGGGGACACCTTCCGGTGTCCCCCTCAGGGCTGCTAGTCGCGGGCCGCGGTCAGGTGTTCCGCGTGTTCCTGGAGTGAACGGACGCCCACGTCACCGTGCTGGAGGGCGTCGATGCCCTGGACGGCCGCGGCGAGCGCCTGGACCGTCGTCAGGCACGGAATCGACCGGGCCACGGCCGCCGTACGGATCTCGTAGCCGTCGAGCCGGCCACCGGTGCCATAGGGGGTGTTGACGATGAGGTCGACCTCGCCGTCGTGGATGAGCTGGACGATGGTCTTCTCGCCGTTCGGGCCGGTGCCCTCGGACTGCTTGCGCACGACCGTGGCGTTGATGCCGTTGCGCTTGAGGACCTCGGCCGTGCCGGAGGTGGCCAGCAGCTCGAAGCCGTGGGCGACCAGCTCGCGCGCCGGGAAGATCATGGAGCGCTTGTCGCGGTTGGCGACCGAGATGAACGCCCGGCCCTTCGTCGGCAGCGGGCCGTAGGCGCCCGCCTGCGACTTGGCGTACGCCGTGCCGAAGACGGAGTCGATGCCCATGACCTCGCCGGTGGAGCGCATCTCCGGGCCGAGGACGGTGTCCACGCCCCGCCCGTGGATGTCGCGGAAGCGCGACCACGGCATGACGGCCTCCTTGACGGAGATCGGCGCGTCGAGCGGGAGCTCCCCGCCGTCGCCGTTGGCCGGCAGCAGCCTCTCGGCGCGCAGCTCGGCGATGGTGGCGCCCAGTGAGATCCGGGCGGCGGCCTTCGCCAGCGGCACCGCGGTCGCCTTCGAGGTGAAGGGGACCGTACGGGACGCGCGCGGGTTGGCTTCGAGGACGTACAGGATGTCGCCGGCCATCGCGAACTGGATGTTGATCAGGCCGCGCACCCCGACACCCTTGGCGATGGCCTCGGTGGAGGCCCGCAGGCGCTTGATGTCGAAGCCGCCGAGCGTGATCGGGGGCAGCGCGCACGCCGAGTCGCCGGAGTGGATGCCGGCCTCCTCGATGTGCTCCATCACGCCGCCGAGGTAGAGCTCCTGGCCGTCGTAGAGCGCGTCGACGTCGATCTCGATGGCGTCGTCGAGGAAGCGGTCGACCAGGACCGGCCGGGAGGGGCTGATCTCGGTGGACTCGGCGATGTACGACTCCAGGCGGGTCTCGTCGTACACGATCTCCATACCGCGCCCGCCGAGGACGTACGACGGCCGGACGAGGACGGGGTAACCGATCTCGTCGGCGATGGCCTTGGCCCCGGCGAAGGTGGTGGCGGTGCCGTGCTTGGGGGCCGGCAGGCCCGCCTCGGCGAGCACGCGGCCGAAGGCGCCGCGGTCCTCGGCGGCGTGGATCGCCTCGGGGGGCGTGCCGACCACCGGCACGCCGTTGTCCTTCAGCGCCTGCGCAAGGCCCAGCGGGGTCTGGCCGCCCAGCTGCACGATCACGCCCGCGATGGGCCCGGCCTCGGCCTCCGCGTGGACGATCTCCAGCACGTCCTCCAGCGTCAGCGGCTCGAAGTACAGCCGGTCGGAGGTGTCGTAGTCGGTGGAGACGGTCTCCGGGTTGCAGTTGACCATCACCGTCTCGTACCCGGCGTCGGACAGCGCGAAGGAGGCGTGGACGCAGGAGTAGTCGAACTCGATGCCCTGACCGATGCGGTTGGGCCCGGAGCCCAGGATGATGACGGCCGGCTTCTCGCGGGGAGCCACCTCGCTCTCCTCGTCGTACGAGGAGTAGAAGTACGGCGTCTTCGCCGCGAACTCGGCGGCGCAGGTGTCGACCGTCTTGTACACGGGGCGCACGCCAAGCGCGTGCCGCACCTCGCGCACCACGTCCTCGCGCAGGCCGCGGATCTCGCCGATCTGCTGGTCGGAGAAGCCGTGCCGCTTGGCCTCGGCGAGCAGGTCGGCATCGAGGCGTTCGGCGGCGGCAAGCTCGTCCGCGATCTCCTTGATGAGGAAGAGCTGGTCGACGAACCACGGGTCGATCTTCGTGAACTCGAAGATCTCCTCGGGGGTGGCGCCCGCGCGGATGGCCTGCATGACGGTGTTGATGCGGCCGTCGGTGGGGCGCACGGCCTCCGCCAGGAGGGCGGCCTTGTCACCGGTCTCGCCGACGAAGGTGAACTGTGAGCCCTTCTTCTCCAGCGAACGCAGCGCCTTCTGGAAGGCCTCGGTGAAGTTGCGGCCGATCGCCATGGCCTCGCCGACCGACTTCATGGTCGTGGTCAGCGTGGAGTCGGCGGAGGGGAACTTCTCGAACGCGAACCGCGGCGCCTTGACGACCACATAGTCGAGGGTCGGCTCGAAGGAGGCCGGCGTCTGCTCGGTGATGTCGTTCGGGATCTCGTCGAGCGTGTAGCCGACGGCGAGCTTGGCCGCGATCTTCGCGATCGGGAAGCCGGTCGCCTTGGAGGCGAGCGCCGAGGAACGCGACACGCGCGGGTTCATCTCGATGACGATGATGCGGCCGTCGACCGGGTTCACCGCGAACTGGATGTTGCAGCCGCCGGTGTCGACGCCGACCTCGCGGATGATCGCGATGCCGATGTCACGCAGCCGCTGGTACTCGCGGTCGGTCAGCGTCATCGCGGGCGCCACGGTGATCGAGTCGCCGGTGTGCACGCCCATCGGGTCGAAGTTCTCGATGGAACAGACGACCACGACGTTGTCGTTCTTGTCGCGCATCAACTCCAGCTCGTACTCCTTCCAGCCGAGGATGGACTCCTCCAGGAGCACCTCGGTGGTGGGAGACAGCGTCAGACCCTGGCCGGCGATGCGGCGCAGCTCCTCCTCGTCGTGCGCGAAGCCGGAGCCGGCGCCGCCCATGGTGAAGGACGGGCGGACGACCACGGGGTAGCCGCCGAGCTGCTCGACCCCCTTCAGCACGTCGTCCATCGAGTGGCAGATGTAGGACCGGGCGGACTCGCCGTGCCCGATCTTCGCGCGGACGGCCTCGACGACGCCCTTGAAGAGGTCGCGGTCCTCACCCTTGTGGATCGCCTCGACGTTGGCACCGATCAGTTCGACGCCGTACTTCTGCAGCACCCCCTGCTCATGCATGGAGATGGCGGTGTTGAGGGCCGTCTGGCCGCCCAGGGTGGGCAGCAGCGCGTCCGGCCGCTCCTTGATGATGATCTTCTCGACGAACTCGGGGGTGATCGGCTCGACGTAGGTGGCGTCGGCGATCTCCGGGTCGGTCATGATCGTCGCCGGGTTGGAGTTGACCAGGATGACCCGCAGGCCCTCGGCCTTGAGGATGCGGCACGCCTGGGTGCCGGAGTAGTCGAACTCGGCGGCCTGGCCGATGACGATCGGGCCGGAGCCGATGACCAGGACGGACTGGATATCGGTGCGCTTAGGCACGCTGGCCCTCCATCAGGGATACGAAGCGGTCGAACAGGTAGGCGGCATCGTGCGGGCCGGCTGCCGCTTCGGGGTGGTACTGGACGCTGAAGGCCGGGCGGTCGAGGAGCTGCAGGCCCTCCACCACGTTGTCGTTCAGGCAGACGTGGGAGACCTCGGCACGGCCGAAGGGGGTGTCGGCGGGGCCGTCGAGCGGGGCGTCGACGGCGAAGCCGTGGTTGTGCGCGGTGACCTCGACCTTGCCGGTCGTACGGTCCTGCACCGGCTGGTTGATGCCCCGGTGGCCGTACTTCAGCTTGTAGGTGCCGAAGCCGAGGGCGCGCCCCAGGATCTGGTTGCCGAAGCAGATGCCGAACAGCGGCGTGCCGCGCTCCAGGACGGCCCGCATCACGGAGACCGGGTGCTCGGCGGTGGCCGGGTCGCCGGGCCCGTTGGAGAAGAACACGCCGTCGGGCTGGACGGCGTACACCTCCTCGACGCTCGCCGTGGCGGGCAGCACGTGCACCTCGATGCCGCGCTCGGCCATCCGGTGCGGGGTCATGCCCTTGATGCCGAGGTCGACGGCGGCGACGGTGAACTTCTTCGCACCGAGCGCGGGGACGACGTACGCCTCCTTGGTGGCGACCTCGGCGGCGAGGTCGGCGCCCTTCATCTCGGGAGCCTGGCGCACCTCGGCGAGCATGGTGCCCTCGTCGGGCAGCGCCTCGCCGGAGAAGATGCCGACGCGCATCGCGCCGCGCTCGCGCAGATGGCGGGTCAGCGCGCGGGTGTCGATTGCGGAGATGCCGACGACACCCTGCGCGCGCAGTTCGTCGTCGAGCGAGCGGCGGGAGCGCCAGTTGGAGGGCACGCGCGCGGGGTCACGCACGACGTATCCGGCGACCCAGATGCGCTTGGACTCGGGGTCCTCGTCGTTGACGCCGGTGTTGCCGACGTGCGGGGCGGTCATCACGACGACCTGCCGGTGGTACGACGGGTCCGTGAGGGTCTCCTGGTAGCCGGTCATGCCGGTGGAGAACACGGCCTCGCCGAAGGTCGCCCCCACGGCCCCGTAGGCACGGCCGCGGAAGATCCGGCCGTCCTCCAGGACGAGTACGGCGGGAACCTTCACGGATCCCCTGGTGGAGGTCGTCATCGTTCGGCGCCTTCCGTGGTGGTTGTTGTGATCATGGAGTTGATGAGGTCGACCCACGCGCCGTGCTCGGCCGCGTGATCGGAGCGGAAACCGGAGTCGATCAGCCGCTCGCCGTGCGCCCAGGTCACCACGAGCAGGCCGCCCTCGGTGAGGACCTTGCCGGCGATGCCCTTGTCCAGCCGGGCCTCGCGCAGGGCCTCACGGGGGACGAAGAAGTCCGTCGCGCCGGGGCGTACGACATCCAGCCCGGCGTCCGTCAGCGTGAGCTCGACCCGGCTGCGGGTGCCGAGGCCGTGCGCCACGATGCGGTCGAGCCACTGTCCGGCGGTGGTGGAGCCGTGGTAGCGGCCGGTCATCGTCAGTCTGGCCTCGCCGGGCTCGGAGGGCGCCGCGGGCAGCTCGGGCAGGTCGCCCTGGAGCGTGCCGCGCCACTTCCAGCCCTCGCGCATCAGCCAGTAGACGAGCGCGACGAAGAGGGCGAGTCCGACGAGCCAGCCCACACGGGCGGCCCAGTCGGTGACCTCGGCCGATTTCTTCTCGGCCGCCAGCTGGGTCGCGAGTCCGGCGGCGAGCACGGTTGCAGGTGTCACGTGAGCTTCCCGTCGACGAGCGTGGCCTTGCCCCGGAGCCACGTGTGCGTGACACGGCCCGGCAGCTCACGCCCCTCGTACGGGGTGTTCCGGCTGCGCGAGGCGAAGCCCGCGGGGTCCACGGACCCACGGTATGCCGTGTCGACGAGCGTGAGGTTGGCGGGCTCACCTGCCGAGACGGGGCGTCCGTGCCCCTTCGCCCGCCCGATCTGCGCAGGCTTGGAGGACATGCGTTCGGCGACCTGGGTCCAGTCCAGCAGGCCCGTCTCGACCATGGTCTCCTGCACCACTGACAACGCGGTCTCCAGGCCCACCATGCCCATGGCGGCCGCGGCCCACTCGCAGTCCTTGTCCTCGTGCGGGTGCGGGGCGTGGTCGGTGGCGACGATGTCGATCGTGCCGTCGGCGAGCGCCTCCCGCAGGGCGTACACGTCACGCTCGGTGCGCAGCGGCGGGTTGACCTTGTAGACGGGGTTGTAGGTACGCACCAGCTCATCCGTGAGGAGGAGGTGGTGCGGGGTGACCTCGGCGGTGACGTCGATGCCGCGGGACTTGGCCCAGCGGACGATCTCCACGGAGCCGGCGGTCGACAGGTGGCAGATGTGGACGCGGGAGCCGACGTGCTCGGCGAGCAGGACATCCCGGGCGATGATCGATTCTTCGGCCACCGCGGGCCAGCCCCCGAGCCCCAGCTCGGCGGAGACGACACCCTCGTTCATCTGGGCGCCCTCGGTCAGCCTCGGCTCCTGCGCGTGCTGGGCGACGACCCCGCCGAACGCCTTCACATACTCCAGCGCCCGTCGCATGATCACGGCGTCGTCCACGCACTTGCCGTCGTCGGAGAAGACGGTGACCCCGGCGGCCGACTCGTGCATGGCGCCCAGCTCGGCGAGCTTCCTGCCCTCCAGGCCGACGGTGACCGCCCCGATGGGCTGCACATCGCAGTAGCCGTGCTGCCGGCCGAGCCGGTAGACCTGCTCGACCACACCGGCGGTGTCGGCGACCGGGAAGGTGTTGGCCATGGCGAACACGGCGGTGTAGCCACCGGAGGCGGCCGCGCGCGTGCCGGTCAGCACGGTCTCGGAGTCCTCTCGACCGGGCTCCCGGAGGTGGGTGTGCAGGTCGACCAGGCCCGGCAGCAGCACCTTCCCGTCGGCCTCGACGACCTCGGCGCCCTCGGCAAAGAGCCCGCTGCCGACCGCCTCGATCTGCGAGCCGTCGATCAGCACGTCCTGCGACGCGCCGCCGAGCACCTTCGCACCACGGATCAGAATTTTGCTCATGTGTCTTGCTTCTCCTCGGTACGGGTGTGGGAGCCGGCCGGTTCGTTGCCGCCCAGAAGCAGGTACAGAACGGCCATCCGGATGGAGACTCCGTTCGCGACCTGCTCGACGACGGTGCAGCGCTCGGAGTCGGCGACCTCGGCGGTGATCTCCATGCCGCGAACCATGGGGCCGGGGTGCATCACGATGGCGTGCTCGGGCATCCGCGCCATGCGGTCGCCGTCGAGGCCGTAGCGCCGCGCGTACTCCCGCTCGGTCGGGAAGAACGCCGCGTTCATGCGCTCGCGCTGCACGCGCAGCATCATCACCGCGTCGGACTTGGGAAGCGTGCTGTCCAGGTCGTACGACACCTCGCAGGGCCAGGTCCCGACGCCGACCGGCACCAGGGTGGGCGGGGCGACGAGGGTGACCTGGGCGCCGAGGGTGTGCAGCAGATCGACGTTGGAGCGGGCGACCCGGCTGTGCAGGATGTCGCCGACGATCGTGATGCGCCTGCCGGCCAGGTCCTGCCCGATCCCGGTGTCCCGGCCGACGAGGCGGCGGCGCATGGTGAAGGCGTCCAGCAGAGCCTGGGTGGGGTGCTGGTGGGTGCCGTCACCGGCGTTGATGACGGCCGCGTCGATCCAGCCGGAGTTGGCGAGGCGGTACGGCGCCCCGGAGGCGCCGTGCCGGATGACGACCGCGTCGACGCCCATGGCCTCCAGGGTCTGGGCGGTGTCCTTCAGGGACTCGCCCTTGGAGACGCTGGAGCCCTTGGCGGAGAAGTTGATGACGTCCGCGGACAGCCGCTTCTCGGCGGCCTCGAAGGAGATCCGGGTCCGGGTGGAGTCCTCGAAGAAGAGGTTGACGACCGTGCGGCCGCGCAGGGTCGGAAGTTTCTTGATCGGCCGGTCGGCGACCCGGGCCATCTCCTCGGCGGTGTCGAGGATCAGGACGGCGTCGTCGCGGGTGAGGTCGGCGGCCGAGATGAGATGACGCTGCATCTGTCAGGCTCCGTAAGGCAGTTCATCGGGGAGAATTCGGGCAGACGCGGGCGTGTGAGCAGGGCGTACGGCAGTGACGTACGCCTGGCTGCTACTGCCGCGCGCCCGGAGCGGTCCGCTTGGCGCCGAGCAGCACGGTGTCGCGACCGTCCTCCTCGGCGAGCTGGACCTTGACCGTCTCCCGCAACGACGTGGGGAGGTTCTTGCCGACGTAGTCGGCGCGGATGGGCAGCTCGCGGTGACCTCTGTCGACCAGCACCGCGAGCTGCACCGCGCGCGGGCGCCCGATGTCGTTCAGGGCGTCGAGGGCGGCGCGGATGGTGCGGCCGGAGAACAGCACGTCGTCGACGAGGACGACGAGCCTGCCGTCGATGCCGTCGCCGGGGATGTGGGTGCGGGCCAGCGCACGCGGCGGGTGCATGCGCAGGTCGTCGCGGTACATGGTGATGTCGAGCGAACCGACGGGGATCTTGCGCTCGGTGATCTGCTCCAACTTGGCGGCGAGCCGCTGGGCGAGGAAGACGCCCCGGGTGGGGATGCCGAGGAGCACCACGTCGTCGGCGCCCTTGGCGCGTTCGACGATCTCGTGGGCGATGCGGGTCAACGCCCGCGCGATGTCAGGGCCTTCGAGAACGGGCCGCGCGTCCGGTTGCTGCTGCGGGTCCTGCTGCCCGCCCTGACTGTCCTGCTCGTTGTCCTGCTTGCTGGTCTGCTTGTTGTCCATATGAAACGGACCTCCTTCTCCGCCTCACGGGACGGACCTTAAAGGACGTCGGATTTGCGCCATCCACGGTAGCAGGCCCGAGCGACCGCCCTGATCACACCCTCGACGACCCGATATCACTCTCTTGGCTCAATAGGCGACGGCTACCACGGAAGCGTCGGTGTGGACCATTCGGCTTGACGCGGGAGAGTAACGCTGCGTAACCTCACAGTGAGTTACCAGCCGCGCGGCCTGGACCCCAGCCCAGTCGCGTCGACACAGTGTCCGGGGAGCCATATGTCCAGCGAATACGCCAAACAGCTCGGTGCCAAGCTCCGGGCCATCCGCACCCAGCAGGGCCTTTCCCTCCACGGTGTCGAGGAGAAGTCCCAGGGGCGCTGGAAGGCCGTGGTGGTCGGTTCCTACGAGCGCGGCGACCGCGCCGTGACCGTGCAGCGTCTTGCCGAGCTGGCCGATTTCTATGGCGTTCCTGTGCAGGAGCTGCTGCCGGGGACCACGCCGGGCGGCGCCGCCGAGCCGCCGCCGAAGCTGGTCCTGGACCTGGAGCGGCTCGCCCATGTGCCGGCCGAGAAGGCGGGCCCGCTGCAGCGGTATGCCGCCACGATCCAGTCCCAGCGCGGTGACTACAACGGCAAGGTGCTCTCGATCCGTCAGGACGACCTGCGCACACTCGCCGTCATCTACGACCAGTCGCCCTCTGTCCTCACCGAGCAGCTGATCAGCTGGGGCGTGCTGGACGCGGACGCGCGCCGCGCGGTGGCCTCCCACGAGGAAGGCTGAGCGCTCCACCGGTCCAGCCGGAAGAGTTCAGCAGAAACGTACCGCCGGGGGGGGGGGGGGGGGGGGGGGGGTGGGGGGCCGCCCCCCCCCCCGGGGGGGGGGCGGGGGGCGGCGCGGGGGGGGGGGGGCGGGGCCGCGCCCCCGCGAGCGCGGGGGGGGGCG
>NZ_JBITIY010000015.1:131743-257430 GCF_044459385.1 Streptomyces sp. NPDC050287
CGGCCCCGCGCCCCCGCGCGGGGGGGGCCCCCCCCCGTGTGTGGGGCGCCCCCCCCCCGGCCCCCCCGTTATTGTGCCCCAAAAACCGCCCGGGGGGGGGGCCCCCCCCCGGGGGGCCCCCCCCCCCCCGGCGGCTTTCTGCGCCCTTCGGGGACCTTCCGGACAGCGGGATGCCCAGGGGCCCCCAGCGATCTGGCTGGGGGCCCCTGGGCGTTTCCTGGCTCAGCGGTAGTCCTGGTGCTCGTGGCGCCTGGTGCTCCTGGCGCCCTTACGCCTCGTCCCGGCGCAGTGAGGGCTTGAGGTCCTTGAGCCGGCCGAGCAGGCCGTTGACGAACGAGGGTGACTCGTCCGTGGAGAACTCCTTCGCCAGCTGCACCATCTCGTCGAGCACGACGGCGTCCGGCGTCTCGTCCGCCCAGATCAGCTCGTAGGCGCCCAGGCGCAGGATGTTGCGATCGACGACCGGCATCCGGTCGAGCGTCCAGCCGACCGAGTACTGAGCGAGCAGCTCGTCGATGCGCTTCGCGTGCTGCGCGTAGCCCTCGACGAGCTGCATCGTGTACTCGCTCACGGGCGGCTGCCGGGTGTCGCCCCGGGAGAGCCGGATCCAGTCCGCGAGGACGGTCAGGACGTCGGCGCCGCGCTGGTCGCCCTCGAAGAGGATCTGGAAGGCGCGCTTGCGGGCCGTGTTGCGGGCAGCCACGGTTAGCTGTTCACCCGGCCGAGGTAGTCGCTCGTGCGGGTGTCGACCTTGATCTTCTCACCGGTGGTGATGAAGAGCGGGACCTGGATCTGGTGACCCGTCTCCAGCGTGGCCGGCTTGGTGCCGCCGGTGGAGCGGTCGCCCTGGACACCCGGCTCGGTCTCCTGGACCACGAGCTCGACGGCGGCCGGCAGCTCGACGAAGAGCACTTCGCCCTCGTGCTGCGCGACGGTGGCCGTGAAGCCCTCGATCAGGAAGTTGGCGGCGTCGCCGACGGCCTTGCGGTCGACCATGAGCTGGTCGTAGGTCTCCATGTCCATGAAGACGAAGTACTCGCCGTCCATGTAGGAGAACTGCATGTCGCGCTTGTCAATCGTGGCCGTCTCGACCTTGACGCCGGCGTTGAAGGTCTTGTCGACGACCTTGCCGGACAGCACGTTCTTGAGCTTGGTGCGCACGAAGGCCGGGCCCTTGCCGGGCTTGACGTGCTGGAACTCGACGACGGACCAGAGCTGGCCGCCTTCGAGCTTGAGCACCAGGCCGTTCTTGAGGTCGTTCGTGGAAGCCACGGTTGCGGAATCTCCTGGACTGACGTGGACGACCCCGGCGCACGCACCTGCCTACAGGGCGAGCAGCTCCTTGGTCGTGATGGTGAGTAGCTCGGGTCCGCCGTCCGCCTCGGGGCGGACGACGAGCGTGTCATCGATCCGGACACCGCCCCGGCCCGGGAGGTGGACCCCCGGTTCGACGGTGACCGGCACGCAAGCGTCCAGTTTACCCATGGCCGCGGGACCCAACTGCGGGTCCTCGTCGATTTCCAGTCCCACACCGTGTCCCGTCAGGGCGGGAAGGCTTTCCGCATACCCCGCCGAGTCCAGCACCTGGCGTGCGGCACGGTCCACGTCACGGTGGGCGACACCCGGGGCCAGGGCCTCCCGGCCGGCCCGCTGAGCGGCGAAGACGAGGTCGTACAGCTCGATCTGCCAGTCCGTCGGGGAGGTACCGATGACAAAGGTACGGCCGATCTCGCAGCGGTAGCCGCGGTAGCTCGCGCCCAGGCAGACGGAGAGGAAGTCGCCCTCCTCGACCCGTCGGTCGGTGGGGCGGTGGCCGCGTCTGCCGGAGTTCGGGCCGGTGGCGACGGAGGTCGCGAAGGCGGGGCCGTCGGCGCCGTGGTCGACCAGACGCCGCTCCAGTTCCAGCGCGAGATGGCGTTCGGTGCGGCCGACCAGGATGGATTCGAGCAGCTCCCCCAGCGCCTGGTCGGCGATCTCGGCGCCGATCCTGAGGCAGGAGATCTCCTCCTCGTCCTTCACCACTCTCAACTGCTCCACCGCGCCGCCCAGGTCGGCCAGGCGCAACCGGGGCACCACCGAGCGGATGGCCCGGTGCCGGGCGACGGTGAGGTGGTGCTCCTCGACGGCCAGGGACTCGCCGCCCTGGGCCGCCGCGAGGTCGGCCGCGGCGACGGCGGGATCGCCGCCCGGGCCGGGCAGCCGCTCCACCCGCAGCGCCTCGTCGGGCCGGCCCTCGGCGGGGCGCTCGTCCGGCGGGCCGGGGCACAGCAGCAGGTCCTCGGTCCTGCCGAGGAGCAGGACGGCGCCGTACGGGGCGGTGCCTGCGAGGTAGCGGACGTTGGCGGGGCGGGAGACCAGCGCGGAGGCGCTGCCGCTGGCTTGGCAGCGTTCCCGTAGGCGGGCTCGGCGGGCAGCGTGGACCTCTGACATGACACGAGCGTAGGAGCCCCGCAGGTGGGCCGCCGCTCGAGAGAGGCCGAGTGGGCAGGAGCCGATCGGGGGACGGGATGGGTGCGGCGGTTCTGCCGCCCGCCGGTCCGTGGGACGAGGCACACATCGATCCGGCACCGCGCGCGTTTTTGGAGGTCGGCTACCAGTTCGGCGGGCTCGCCAGCGACCTCGCCAGTACGTCGTCCAGGACCTGGGCCGTCTGGGCCACGTCCAGTTGGGAGTTGTCGATGATGGGCAGACCGGAGCCGTACCAGCCCGCCATACGGCCGTGGATGCGGGCGACCTCCTCGTCGGTGAGGCGGCGGTTGCCGGAGCGTTCGGCGTTGCGCTCCAGGACGATCTCCAGGCCGGGCAGCAGGACGACCGGGAGCAGACCCGGGCCGACGTGACGCTTCCAGCCGCCGAGGCCGACGACCGGGCGGTCGGGGAAGACGGCGTCGTCGAGGATGCACGAGATGCCGTTGGCGAGGAAGTTGCGCGCGGCGAAGCCGCAGGTGCGGCGGGCCAGGCGGTACTGCGCCTCGGAGTGGTCGTTCCACCCGGACTGGGGGTCGGCGAAGCCGGAGCGGACCCACTCGCGGACGTCGTCGAGGCTGATGTGGGCGGTGGGGACCCGGCGGTGGTCCGCCCAGTACTTGGCGACACTGGTCTTGCCGGCGCCCGCGGGGCCGATGAGCAGTACCGCGAGGGTGGTGGCGGCCGGATCGGGGGCGGCCGTGACGGGCGGCGCGCTGGGCATGGCGACGGGGCCGCCGGGCGGCAGGGGCACATGGCCGGTGGCGTCCGGGGCGGGGGGTGCCGGGGCATGCTGGGGGGTGGGGGGTACGGGTGCCGAGGGGGCTCCGGCTCCGGCTCCCGTGAAGCCCGGGGCGGGAGGCGGCGGGGGCACGGGCCCGGCGCCCTGATGTGCGCCCGGCGGGTGGGGCCCCGGGTGATGTGCGGCCGGCGACCAGCCGGTGGCCGGTCCGTGCCCCGGCTGGTGGGGCGGCGGCAGCGGAGAACCCACTGCGTGCTGCATCCGGTGCCACTCCGTCTCGTTCTGTGGGGCTCGGTTCACCTTCGGGGCACTGGAGCCGGTGCCCCGGGACCGACCGTGCTCAGCCCCTCGGGCCTGTGCGCTCGACCTCTCGACCACACCGGCGCGCCCCTTCGGATCCCCTCGCCGCAGGCGATGGGCGCTGTCAGCGGGTGTACCCGCTTTCCCCACTGCCTCAGGGGCGTGGGAGGGTCCCCCACCCGAACGGTACCGCCCCCTGCCGTCGTTTGGTGAAACGGCCGGGGACGGTCCGAAGTGCCCGTGGCGCAAGGCGAATCGGGCGGATGGAGTACGGCGGGATCTACTGGCCCACTTCGCCGTAGGCGGCCAGCAGCACCGCCGGGTCGGGCCCCTCCAGGACGGTGGGCTTGGCCAGCCCGTCCAGGACGATGAACCTCAACAGGTCGCCACGGGACTTCTTGTCGACCTTCATGGTCTCCAGCAGCTTGGGCCACTGGTCGTAGCGGTAGTGCAGCGGCAGCCCGACCGACTCAAGCACCGTACGGTGGCGGTCGGCCGTGGCATCGTCCAACCGGCCCGCCAGGCGGCCGAGTTCGGCGGCGAAGTGCATGCCGACCGACACCGCGGCGCCATGACGCCACTGGTAGCGCTCGTTCTTCTCGATGGCGTGGGCGAGGGTGTGGCCGTAGTTGAGGATCTCCCTGAGGCCCGACTCCTTCAGGTCGGACGAGACCACCTCGGCCTTGACCCGGATCGAGCGCTCGATCAGCTCCGCGGCGTGCGCTCCCGCCGGACTGCGGGCACCCTCCGGGTCGGCCTCGATCAGCTCCAGGATCCTCGGATCGGCGATGAACCCGGCCTTGATGATCTCGGCCAGCCCGGAGACGTAGTCGTTCACCGGGAGGGAGTCCAGCGCCGCCAGGTCGCACAGCACCCCGGCCGGCGGGTGGAAGGAGCCCACCAGGTTCTTGCCCTCGGCGGTGTTGATGCCGGTCTTGCCGCCGACGGCCGCGTCCACCATGGCGAGCACGGTGGTCGGCACGGCGATCCAGCGCACCCCGCGCAGCCAGGTCGCGGCGACGAACCCGGCCAGGTCCGTGGTCGCGCCGCCGCCGACACCCACGACGACGTCGGAGCGGGTGAACCCGGACTGGCCCAGCGCCTTCCAGCAGTAGGCGGCGACCTCCGCGGTCTTGGCCTCCTCCGCGTTCGGCACCTGGATGGCGACGGCCTCGTAGCCCTGCCCGGCCAGATCGGCGCGGAGCGCGTCGCCGGTCTCGGCGAGCGCCTCGGGGTGCACGACGGCGACCCGCTTGACCTTGTCCCCGATCAACCCGCCGAGCTCGCCCAGGAGTTGGCGGCCCACCAGGACCTCGTACGGTTCACTGCCCGCGGTGCCGCCGACCTGGATCCGGGTGACTGCCTCGCTCATGCTTCCTTCAACTCCAGTGCGTCCAGGGCGGCTTGGGTGACCTCTTCGGGCGTACGGCCATCGGTCGCCACGACGGCCGTGGCGACCTCCGTGTACAGGTGCCGGCGCGCCTCCATCAGCTCGCGCCACTGCTTGCGCGGGTTGACGGCCAGCAGCGGGCGGGCGGCGTTCAGGCCGGTGCGCTTGACGGCTTCCTCGACGTCCATGGAGAGGTAGACGACGCGCTTGCCGTCGAGCAGCGCGCGTGTGTCCGCGTCCAGGATCGCGCCGCCGCCCAGCGCGAGGACGCCGTCGTGCTCGGCGAGCGCCGTCCGCACGGCCCGCTTCTCGATGGCGCGGAAGGCCGGCTCGCCCTCGTCGACGAAGATCTCCGCGATGGTCCGGCCCTGCTCGGCGACGATGTCGTCGTCACTGTCCCGGTAGCTCACGCCGAGCCGCTCGGCGAGCAGTTGTCCGACAGTGGACTTGCCCACCCCCATCGGGCCCACCAGCACGATCAGAGGCACCGCGCTCACCGGACCACCAGGTTGTCGAGGTAGGACCGCACGTTGCGGCGGGTCTCGGGCACGCTGTCGCCGCCGAACTTCTCCGCCACCGCGTCCGCGAGGACCAGTGCGACCATCGCCTCGGCCACGATCCCGGCCGCCGGGACCGCGGACACGTCGGAGCGCTGGTGGTGGGCCTGAGCGGCCTCACCGGTGACCACGTCCACGGTCTGCAGGGCGCGCGGCACGGTCGCGATCGGCTTCATCGCGGCGCGTACCCGCAGCAGTTCGCCCGTGCTCAGGCCGCCCTCGGTGCCGCCGGACCGGCCGGAGACCCGCCGGATGCCCTCGCCCGTCCGCACGATCTCGTCGTGCGCCTTCGAGCCGGGCACCCGCGCCAGTTCGAACCCGTCGCCGACCTCGACACCCTTGATCGCCTGGATGCCCATGAGGGCACCGGCCAGCCGTGCGTCCAGCTTGCGGTCCCAGTGCACATGTGAGCCCAGGCCCACGGGAACGCCGTAGGCCAGGATCTCGACGACACCGCCGAGGGTGTCGCCGTCCTTGTGGGCCTGGTCGATCTCCGCGACCATCGCCTTCGAGGCGTCCGCGTCCAGGCAGCGCACCGGGTCCGCGTCCAGCTTCTCGACGTCCGCCGGGGTGGGGTACACACCCCGCGGGGCCTTGGCGGAGGCCAGTTCGACGACGTGGCTGACGATCTCGATGCCGGCCGTCTCCTTCAGGTACGAACGGGCGACCGCGCCCAGCGCCACCCGGGCCGCCGTCTCCCGGGCGGAGGCCCGCTCCAGGATCGGCCGGGCCTCGTCGAAGCCGTACTTCTGCATACCGGCCAGGTCCGCGTGGCCGGGCCGCGGGCGGGTCAGCGGGGCGTTGCGGGCCAGGCCGGCGAGGATCTCCGGGTCGACGGGGTCGGCCGCCATGACCTGCTCCCACTTCGGCCATTCGGTGTTGCCCACCATGATCGCGACCGGGGAGCCGAGGGTGAGGCCGTGCCGCACACCGCCGATGAAGGTGACCTCGTCGCGCTCGAACTTCATGCGCGCACCGCGGCCATAGCCGAGCCGGCGCCGGGCCAGGTGGTCCGCCACCATCTCCGTGGTGATCGGCACGCCGGCGGGAAGGCCCTCCAGCGTCGCCACGAGTGCGGGACCATGGGACTCCCCCGCGGTCAGCCAGCGCAACCTGCTCAACGGTGCTCCTCAGTGCTCGCGCCCCGGTACTGCCCGCCGCACGCTCGTCCTCGCGTACGGCAACGGCGCGACCAGGTGCGCGGCCCCGGCCCGCCACCTCTGATCCTCCCACGTCCGGGCCCGGGACCCGGCCGCCGGTCCACAAGGCGGACGGAGCACCGCCGTCTTCGACGGGGGCCGGGCGGCTCCTAGGGCCTGTTGCGAAAGTGGCCTCGTCGCCCGGAGGGCGGCCGCGCGGCGTCCGGTGCGTGCTCTGGGGGTCCCCCCGGCCGAAGGCTGGGGGAGTGCCGCCCGGAAGCCCTCGTACTGGGCGTACTCGGGCTTTCGGGCGGTGCGGCGAGAGTGCGTGCCGGGCGTCGCGCGGCAGAGGCCACTTTCGCAACAGGCCCTAGCGGGCGGCGAGCGCGTGTTCGCCGGCCTTGCGCATGGCGTCCAGCGGAGCCGGTGCGCGCCCCGTCATCTGCTCCACCTGCAGCACCGCCTGGTGCACCAGCAGGTCGAGTCCGCTGACCACCGCCCCGCCGTACGCCGACCAGCGGGCCGCGAGCTCGGTCGGCCACGGGTCGTAGAGCACGTCGAAGAGGGTGGCGGGGCGTTCCGGCACGGCAAAGGAGAGCGCGTCGGTCGTCCCGGCGGGGGTGGTGGCGATGACGAGCGGGGCGCGCAGGGCCTCGGCGGCGTCCGCCCAGTCGGCCGTCCGGACCTCGACGTCGAGCCGCTCCCCCCACTGCCGCATCTCGGCGGCGCGGGCCTCGCTGCGGACGTAGGCGACGACCTCGCCGGTGCAGACGCGGGCCAGCGCGGCGAGCGCGGAGGAGGCGGTGGCGCCGGCGCCGAGGATCGCCGCCGAGTCGACCTGCTCGATGCCGTGTTCCCTGAGGGCGGCGACGATGCCGGGGATGTCGGTGTTGTCGCCGATGCGGCGGCCGTCATCGGTGAACACCACGGTGTTGACCGTGTCGACCGAGGCCGCCGTCTCGCTGATCCCGTCGAGCAGCGGAATGACGGCCCGCTTCAGCGGCATGGTCACCG
Organism: Streptomyces sp. NPDC050287; assembly: GCF_044459385.1. NCBI lineage: Bacteria > Bacillati > Actinomycetota > Actinomycetes > Kitasatosporales > Streptomycetaceae > Streptomyces > Streptomyces sp. NPDC050287. The sequence goes on from NZ_JBITIY010000015.1 coordinate 139,352, forward strand.
ACAGTCCGGCCCACTCCGGGCCGAGCTGCGCGAAGAACCCCGGCAGCGCGGCCTCGTCCAGCTCGAACCGGTCGTACGACCAGCCGGTGAGGCCCAGTTCCGCGTAGGCGGCGCGGTGCAGCGCCGGGGAGAGGGAGTGGGCGATGGGCTTGCCGAGCACGGCGGCCCGGCGGGCGTCAGTTGCCCGTGCTGGCATCGAACTTGTCCTTGAGCCTCTGGAATTCCGCGAAGGTCTTGGCGAATTCCGTCTTGTTCACACCATCGGTCGCCACGAAGTAGAGCCATCCGTCGTCGGTCGGATCCAGCGCCGCCTTCATCGCGTCGTCACCGGGGTTTCCGATCGGTCCGGGCGGCAGGCCCCGCTGCGTGTAGGTGTTGTACGGGTCCATGTTGCTGTTGATCTCGGACTCGCTGATGTGGATTTTGCTCTCGTTCTTCAGGTAATTGAAGGTCGAGTCGAACTGGAGCTTCTGGTTGGTCTGCGTGTTCGTCGGCTTGAGGCGGTTGTAGACCACCTCGGCCATCTTGCGGAAGTCCTCGGTGGTCTTGCCCTCGGCCTGGACGAGGCTGCCGACCGTGACGAGCTGCAGCGGATTCTCCAGGTCGAGCGCCTTGGCCTTGCCGGCCAGACCGTACCCTTCGTACTTCTTCGCGGCCTGGGTGACCATATCCTTGAGGATCGTTTCGGGCTTCATGCCCTTGGCGGCGGCATAGGTTCCCGGGTAGAGGAACCCTTCCAACGGATCCTTTATCTTGCTGTTGTCGTTCGCCCAGTCCGGAAGTCCGAGGCTCCCGTATTTCTTCTCGGCGATCTTCCGGGTGGTGCCGGACGACAACTCGAGCTTGGCGTCGATCGCCTTGTAGACGCTGATATTGCGCTCTCCGGGCTTGACCAGCACATTGTTCTGGCTCTCGGGGTCGAGCATCATCTGGACGGCGCTTTCGGCGGACATCTGCTTCTTCAGGAGGTAGGCACCCGCCTGGATCCTGTCGCCGTCGGGATTCTTCGACTGCGCGGAGACGAAGGCGTCGACACTCTTGACGACCCCCGCTTCCTTGAGCTTCTGACCGATCGTCGATCCGAAGGCGCCCTTGGGGATGACGACGGTCACCAACTGGCTCGTACCGTCCCCCGCGTAGTCCGGAGCCGCGGCGAAACGATTTTGGTAGTACTGGTACCCGAAATATCCGACAGTGCCCACGCCGCCGCCGAACACCAGCACGACCACCAGACAGGCGCATCCATTGCGGCGTTTCTTCTCCTTGCCGCCCTTGTCCCGCCGGTCGCCGCGTCCACGGCGGTCCCCCGGCTCGTCGTCATCGCCGTCCTCGTCATCGTCGCCGCCCGCGAAGAAGGCGTGTTCACCCTGGTCCGGGCCGGGATCCCAGTCGGTCTGCGGCGGCGCGGGCTCGGCCTGACGGCGGGCTGGCGGCTCCGGGGGCGGGTAGGCGTCCTGGGTGCCGTACTGGTCGGGCTGCTCCCCGCCGTACGCCAGGTTCTGCTGCCCGTACGGGTCGGACGGGTCGGTGTACTGGACGTGCCCGTGCGTGCCGGAAGCCCAGCCGCCGTTGTCGTACTGCTGCTGGTGCTGTTGATGCTGCTGGTTGTACTGGTGCTGGTCCGGGTACTGCTGCTGCTCGTACTGCGGGTCGTATTGCCGCTGGTCGTGCTGCTGCTGGTAGTGCTGCTGCCCGTACTGCTGCTCTTGGTCGTGCTGCTGCTGGTAGTGCTGCTGCTCGCCGTACTGCTGCTGCTCGTGCTGCTGCGCCTGACCGTATGCGGGCTGCTGGCCGTCGCCCCAGCTTCCGTGGTCGTACTGCGGCTGCTGCGGGTGCTGCTCCGGATAGTGCTGCGGCTGGCCGCCGTAGGAGGACTGCCCGCCCGGGTGGGCCTGCTGTCCTTCCCATCCGCCGTCCCCGTACAACGGGTCCTCCGGATGCCACGGTTCGGAGCCTTCGCCCCGGCCATACTCAGTCATCGATCCCCTAGAGCCGCGAGGCGGCGGTCGCGTGTCTACGGCCCGGCTACCGTTCCGCCTCTCTTTGTGCGGTGGCTGTTCGAATGCCTCCGCATCGCGCGGAACGTTACCGTATCGCGATCAGAGGCCCACTTCGACGCCCTCGCCGGGTGCTTTACCTGACACTCGTTCGGATTCCAGCGCCTGTTGAAGGATGATCACGGCCGCTGCCTGGTCGATGACCGATCTGCCCTTCTTGGATTTCACCCCAGAGGCGCGCAGTCCCTGACTGGCCGTCACGGTCGTCATCCGCTCGTCGAGGAGTCTCACCGGGACCGGGGCGATGCCCTTCGCGAGCTCCTGGGCGAAGCCGCGAACCTTTACCGCAGCCGGGCCCTCGCCCCCCTTGAGGGAGCGGGGAAGGCCGACGACGACCTCGATCGGCTCGTACTCCTCGACCAGTTGCTTCAGCCTGCGGTGGGCTGCCGGGAGGTCGCGCCCGGGGACCGTCTCCACCGGAGTGGCGAGGATCCCGTCGGGGTCGCACGAGGCGACCCCGATACGGGCGTCCCCGACGTCGATCGCGAGTCGACGTCCTCTGCGCATCTCTTCAGCCTTACTTCGCCGTCTCGGCCACGAGGCGTTCGACAGCGTCGACGGCCTCGCCGAGGGCGGCCGGGTTCTGGCCGCCGCCCTGGGCGAGGTCCGGCTTGCCGCCACCGCCGCCACCGAGGGTCTTGGCGGCCGTACGGACCAGGTCACCGGCCTTGAGGCCGCGCTCGCGGGCGGCCTCGTTGGTGGCGATGACCGTCAGCGGCTTGCCGTTGTTGACCGTGAACAGGGCGACCACCGCGGCTCGTCCGCCCTGGATGCGGCCGCGCACGTCGAGCACCAGCTTGCGCAGGTCGTCGGGCGTGGTGCCGTCCGGGACCTGCCCGGTGACAAGTGCGACGCCCTGCACGTCCTTGGCGGACTCGGCGAGGCCGCCGGCGGCCTGGAGGACCTTCTCGGCCCGGAACTTCTCGATCTCCTTCTCGGCGTCCTTCAGCTTGCCGAGCATGGCGGAGACCTTCTCCGGGAGCTCTTCGGGACGGCCCTTGATCAGCTCCTGGAGCTGGGCGACGACCGTGTGCTCACGGGCCAGGAAGCTGTAGGCGTCCACACCGACGAGAGCCTCGATACGGCGCACACCCGAGCCGATGGACGACTCGCCGAGCAGCTTCACCAGGCCGAGCTGGGCGGTGTTGTGCACATGCGTGCCGCCGCACAGCTCCTTGGAGAAGTCGCCGATGGTGACGACCCTCACACGCTCACCGTACTTCTCGCCGAACTCGGCGATGGCGCCCTGCTTCCTCGCCTCGTCGATGCCCATGACATCGGCGCGGACGTCGAGGTCACGGGCGAGCACCTCGTTGATCTTCTGCTCGACGTCGGTCATCACGGCCGTCGGAACGGCGGACGGCGAACCGAAGTCGAAGCGGAAGCGGCCGGGCTGGTTCTCGGAACCGGCCTGGGCGGCCGTCGGGCCGAGGGCGTCGCGCAGGGCCTGGTGGGTGAGGTGGGTGGCCGAGTGGGCGCGGGCGATGGCCGTGCGGCGGCGGTTGTCGATGGCGGCATGAGCCTTGGCACCGACGGTGACCTCACCGACCTGGACGACACCCTTGTGGACGTAGACGCCCGGGACCGGCTTCTGGCAGTCGCGGACCTCGATCACGGCACCGGAGTCCACCTTGATACGGCCGGTGTCGCCGATCTGCCCGCCGCCCTCGGCGTAGAAGGGCGTGCGGTCGAGGACGATCTCGACCTCGTCGCCCTCGGTGGCGGCCGGGGAGGAGACGCCGTCGACGAGGATGCCGACGACCGTGGACTCACCCTCGGTGTCCGAGTAGCCGATGAAGTCGGTCTCTCCGGCGGTGTCGGCGATCTCGCGGTAGGCACCGAGGTCGGCGTGGCCGGTCTTCTTGGACCGGGCATCGGCCTTGGCGCGCTCCCGCTGCTCCTTCATCAGGCGCCGGAAGCCCTCCTCGTCCACGGAGACGCCCTGTTCGGCGGCCATCTCCAGGGTGAGGTCGATCGGGAAGCCCCAGGTGTCGTGGAGCAGGAAGGCCTTGTCGCCGGGCAGGACGGCGCCGCCGGCCTGCTTGGTCTCGGTGACGGCGGTGTCGAGGATGTTGGTGCCGGCCTTCAGCGTCTTGAGGAAGGCGTTCTCCTCGGCGACGGCGACCTTCTCGATGCGCTCGCGGTCGGTGACCAGCTCCGGGTACTGCTGGCCCATCATCTCGATCACGACGTCGACGAGGTCCTTGACGACCGGACCGGTGGCACCGAGCAGGCGCATGTTGCGGATGGCGCGGCGCATGATGCGGCGCAGGACGTAGCCGCGGCCCTCGTTACCGGGGCTCACGCCGTCACCGATGAGCATCACGGAGGTGCGCATGTGGTCGGTGACCACGCGCAGGGAGACGTCCGACTCGTGGGCCTCGCCGTACTCGACGCCGGTCAGCTCGGTGGCCTTCTTGATGACGGCCATCGAGGTGTCGATCTCGTACATGTTCTGCACGCCCTGCAGAATCATGGCGAGGCGCTCCAGGCCGAGGCCCGTGTCGATGTTCTTGCTCGGCAGGTCGCCGAGGATCTCGAAGTCCTCCTTGCCGGTGCCCTCGCCACGCTCGTACTGCATGAAGACGAGGTTCCAGATCTCCACGTACCGCTCGTCGTTGACGGCGGGGCCGCCCTCGACGCCGAACTCGGGGCCGCGGTCGTAGTTGATCTCGGAGCACGGGCCGCAGGGACCCGGGACGCCCATGGACCAGAAGTTGGGCCCCATCCCGAGGCGCTGGATGCGCTCCTTGGGCACGCCGACGACCTCGTGCCAGATGCGCTCGGCCTCGTCGTCGTCCTGGTAGACGGTGATCCAGAGCTTCTCCGGCTCCAGGCCGTAACCACCCTTGTCCTGGGGCGAGGTGAGCAGCTCCCAGGCGTACGTGATGGCGCCTTCCTTGAAGTAGTCACCGAAGGAGAAGTTGCCGCACATCTGGAAGAAGGTGCCGTGCCGCGTGGTCTTGCCGACCTCTTCGATGTCGGGCGTGCGGACGCACTTCTGCACGCTGGTGGCGCGCGCGAACGGAGGCTTGACCTCACCCAGGAAGTAGGGCTTGAAGGGCACCATGCCGGCCGGGACGAGGAGCAGAGTCGGGTCGTCCGCGATGAGCGACGCCGAAGGGACGACGGTGTGACCGCGCTCCTCGAAGAAGCTCAACCAGCGGCGGCGGATTTCAGCCGACTCCATCAGTGGTCCTCATTCCGGTTGTACGAATACGTCGTCCTGTCGTTGTCGACGGACTTCAGGCTGTTGCGGTTCTCGATGGCGGCGTACCGCCGGGGGGAGGGCAGCTCCGGGTTCTCGTTGATCCCGAGGGCGTCGCCCAGCTCGGCCTCGCGCTGGGCCATGTTGTCGCGGACGTCGAGTGCGAAGCCCACCGCGCGGTCCTTGAGACGGTGACCGGCGTCGATCGCCTTGTTCGCGGCGCTCACTGCCAGGTTCTCGGGCGTCAGCTGCCTCAGCTTGCGGTTGACCTTGGTGGTGGCCCACACACCGGCGGCGACGCCCGAGGTGAACCAGAAGGTACGGCGGAACATCGCTGGCTCTCAGTCCTTCTTTTTGCGGAGGTCTCGCTTGTCCCGCCGAGAGACCGTGCGGCCCACGATCACGGTACGCCGGGGTGCTTTGACGGGCACGTCGTCCTTGCGGCCGCCGAGGGCCCGGCGCACGCCGTAACCGAAGGCGGCGACCTTGACCAGGGGGCCGCCGAAGGTGGAGGCGACGGTGGTCGACAGCGCCGAGGCGTTCGACGTGACTTCCTGGACGTCCGACGCGATCGCGTCCACCCGGTCGATCTGGGTCTGCGCGGAGCGCACCGCCGCGGAGGCGTCGGCCAGCAGCGGGACGGCCTGATCGGTCACGTCCGCCACGAGCTTGGTGGTCGCCCTGAGCGTCTGGGCCAGCCTCGCCAGCGCGACGGCGAGGAAGGAGACCAGGATCGCCCAGAAGACGGCCACCAGGATCCCGGCCACCTCTCCACCGGACACTGTGTGCACCCGCTCCCTGAAACGTGCCTGCGTATCGAAAAAGTCGTATGCCGAGCCTATCGCGCCGGGGGTGGGGCTCAGTACCGGATTACCTCCCGCGCGCGGGAGAGTGACGCCCAGGAATTGTACGGACCGAACACAGCTCAGTACGCTCCGTGTCCCATGTGCGATCACCAGTCCGGCAGTACCCCGGTCAACGGCAATCTCCCCCTGGAGCTCACCGCGTTCGTGGGCCGCTCGGCCGAACTCTCCACACTGACACGGGCGCTCCACGCCTCGCGGCTGGTGACCGTCACCGGGGGCGGCGGGATCGGCAAGTCCCGGCTGGCGGCGCGCGCGGCGGCCCGGTCGGTGCCCCGGGACGGCGTGTGGCGGGTGGAACTGGCGCCGGTGCGCGATCCGGCGTTCGTGGACTTCGCGGTGGTGGAGGCGCTCGGGCTCACGGATCACACCACCCGCGCGCCCTGCGAGACGCTGCTCGCACATCTCGCCGACCGTGAACTCCTGCTGCTCCTCGACGGGTTCGAGCACCTGGTGGACGCGTGCGCCTCGCTGGTGACCGAACTGCTGGGCCGAGCGCCCGGGCTCCGGGTGCTCGCCGTGGGGCGCCGGCCGCTGGAGGTGGCCGGTGAGTGCGTGGTGCCGCTGGGTCCGCTCGACGTGGACGAGGCGGTCGAGCTGTTCGCGGACCGGGCCGCCCGGCAGGGGATCGCGCTCCGGGACCATCCCGAGGTACGGGAGCTGTGCCGGCGCCTCGACGGCATCCCGCTGGCGGTCGAGCTGGCCGCGGGGCGGCTGCGCGCGCTGTCCCCCGGGCAGTTACTCGAGCGCCTGGACGACCGGTTCGGGCTGCTGACCGGGGGGAGCCGGGACGCGCTCCCCCGTCATCGGACGCTGCGCACGGCGATCGGCTGGAGCCACGAACTGTGCACGCGCGAGGAGCGGTTGCTGTGGTCGCGGCTGTCGGTGTTCGCCGGGCGGTTCGACCTGGAGGCCGCCGAGTACGTGTGCAGCGGCAACGGGCTGCACTGCAACGACGTCCTGGCCGTACTGACGGAACTGCTCGCCCAGTCCGTGGTCACCCGCGAGGAGACCGCGACGGGCGTGCGTTACCGCATGCTGGACACGGTCCGTGCGTACGGCGCCGACTGGCTGGAGGCGACCGGTGACGCGGCCCGGCTGCGGCGGCGGCACCGCGACTGGTACATGGGCCTCGCGACCTCGTGCGAGCTGGACTGGTTCTCCCCGCGCCAGCTCGAGGTGGCCGCTCGTGTGGCGGCGGAGCTGCCGAACCTGCGGCTGGCCCTGGAGCACTGCCTGACCGAGCCGGACGGGGCCCGTCTGGGCCAGTACCTCGCGGGCTCCCTGTGGTTCTGCTGGGTCGGCTGCGGCCGGCTCGCGGAGGGACGGCGCTGGCTGGAACAGGCGGTGCGTCTGGAGTCGGAGCATCCACAGCCCCGGCTGAAGGCGCTGTGGGTGCTCGGCTATGTGGCGATCCTGCAGGGCGACACGGTGCCCGCGCTGGCGGCGCTGCAGGAGTGCCGGGAGGAGGCGGAGCGGGTCGCGAGCGCCACGGGGGCGGCGTACGCCGAGCACCGTACGGGCTGTCTGGCTCTGGTGACGGGCGACATGGCGCGCGCGGAGACGCTGCTGCGCTCGGCGCTGGCGCGCTACCAGGAGATCGGCGAACTCAACAGCAATGTGCTGATGGCCCAGGTCGAGCTCGCGATGACCCGGGCGGTCCAGGGCGATCTGCCGGACGCGGTGCGGCTGTGCGAGGACGTGCGCCGGGTCTGCGACGACCACGGCGAGCGCTGGGCGCGCGGCTACGCGCTGTACGTCCTGGCGTACGCCGCCTGGAGCGGGGGCGACCCGGCGCGCGCCCGCGAGCTGCTGTGCGACTGCCTGGGCAGCGCGCACGCCTTCCACGATCTGCTCGGCTCGGTGCTGTCGATCGAACTGCTGGCCCTGGTCACGGTCACGGACGGCGACCCGGCGGAGGCCGCCGTTCTGCAAGGGGCGGCGGGAGCCCTGTGGCCCTCGGTGGGCCTGCCGCTGTTCGGCTCGGCCCACTACAACGCCCCGCACGAGCTGTGCGAGGCGATGGCCCGGGAGCAGCTGGGCGACGAGCGGTACGAGGAGTGCGTACGGCAGGGCGCCCGGCTCGGCCGGGAGGCCTCGGTGGACCGGGCGCTGAACGGAGCGCCGGAGCCGTCCCTGGAGGCGCTGCCGGCGCCGCGCGGGCCGGTGCGGCGTGCCGCGGCGAGCCGTGACACGCACGAGCCCGCCGCCTCGCCCACCCGGAAGGGCGGCGAGACGGCGGGCTGAGACGCGGGTGGTGCTACGTCCGCCGCTGGGTGATCAGCGGGCGTAGTACTCGACGACGAGCTGCTCGTCGCAGATCACCGGGATCTCCTTGCGGTTCGGCTCGCGGTCCAGGCGGAAGGCCAGGGCGCGGAGGTTCACCTGGAGGTAGCGCGGGGTCTCGCCGTCGGGGGCGAAGCCGCCCTCGCGGGCGATCGAGAAGAGGGTCTTCTCGCGGCTGCGCTCACGGACCATCACGACGTCGTCGGGCTTGACGCGGAAGGACGGCTTGTCGACCTTCTGGCCGTTGACCTCGATGTGGCCGTGGACGACCATCTGGCGGGCCTGGTAGATCGTGCGGGCGATGCCCGAACGCAGGACCAGCGCGTCGAGACGGCGCTCGAGCTCGATGATCAGGGCCTCACCGGTCTTGCCCTGAACCTTGGAGGCACGCTCGTAGGCGCGGACGAGCTGACGCTCGGACACGTCGTACTGCGCGCGCAGACGCTGCTTCTCCAGCAGACGGACCTTGTAGTCCGAGTTCTGCTTGCGGCCACGGCCGTGCTCACCCGGGGGGTAGGGACGGGCCTCGAAGTACTTGACGGCCTTCGGGGTCAGCGCGATACCGAGGGCACGCGACTTCTTGACCTTGGGGCGGGACTGGTTCGGCATGAACCAAACACCTCGTGTTTCTGATGCGAATACGGCTTCACCAGGGTTAGGGGAGGTCGCATCCGCAGCCGGGGAAACCCCGCCGGTCCACTGGGGACCTGCTGGGCAGCCGCTCCCTGGTCTGGGCACAACGTGCAGCACGCGAGTGGCCCACCGGCCTTTCCCGGAACTCCGGGTGGTGGTGGGCTGCCCGCGACACCGTTCGACGGTGCGCGACGCTCCTGGAGATCCTGGCGGACCAGGTCTCCGGCTGGATGTCCCGCTCTGGTGAGCCGGTTCCTCTTCAAGGGGCCGGACACGGGACGCAGCACTTCGGGCGAGTCTACAGGGTGCTCAGGACCCCTTGCGACCGAGGTGTTTGCGGGTCCACTCCACGGCGTCCGCGTATCTCGCCTCGGCGCCGTGCCGGGTGGGTTCGTAGTACGCGCGGTCCTTGATGGCGTCCGGGGCGTACTGCTGGGCGGCGATGCCCTCCGGCAGGTCGTGCGGGTACACGTACCCCTGGGCGTGCCCGAGTTTGGCGGCGCCCTTGTAGTGCCCGTCGCGCAGGTGGGGCGGCACGGGGCCGGCCAGTCCCTTGCGTACGTCCTCCATGGCGGCGCCGATCGCCGTCGTCGCCGCGTTGGACTTGGGGGCCAGGGCGAGGGCGATGGTGGCGTGGCTGAGGGTGAGGGCGGCCTCAGGGAATCCGATCATGGCGACGGCCTGGGCGGCGGCGACCGCGATCGGCAGGGCGTTCGGGTCGGCGAGGCCGATGTCCTCGCTGGCGGAGATCATCAGGCGGCGGGCGATGAAGCGGGGGTCCTCGCCGGCCTCGATCATGCGGGCCAGGTAGTGCAGGGCCGCGTCGACGTCGGAGCCGCGGATGGACTTGATGAGGGCGCTGGCCACGTCGTAGTGCTGGTCGCCGTCGCGGTCGTACTTCACGGCGGCCCGGTCGACCGTCTCCTCCAGGGTCTGCAGGCTCACCTCCGCCTCGCCCTTGTCGAGGGTGGCGCCGGCGGCGGCCTCCAGGGCGGTCAGAGCGCGGCGGGCGTCGCCGCCGGCGATCCGCAGCAGGTGTTCCTCGGTGTCCTCGGGGAGGGTGACGGTGTCCCCCAGGCCGCGCACGTCGGTGAGGGCGCGGCGCAGGAGTCCGCGCACGTCGTCGTCCGTGAGCGGTTCGAGGGTGAGCAGGAGGGAGCGGGACAACAGGGGGGAGATCACCGAGAAGTACGGGTTCTCGGTGGTCGCCGCGATCAGGGTCACCCAGCGGTTCTCGACGGCCGGCAGCAGGGAGTCCTGCTGTGCCTTGCTGAAGCGGTGGATCTCGTCGAGGAAGAGGACGGTCTCCTTGCCGAAGCCGCCGGTGGCGCGGCGGGCTCCGTCGATGACCGCGCGGACCTCCTTGACGCCGGCGGTGATCGCCGAGAGTTCCACGAAGCGCTTGTTGGTGGCCTTGGAGACGACGTACGCCAGGGTCGTCTTCCCGGTGCCGGGCGGGCCCCAGAGGATCACCGAGGACGGGCCGGCCGGGCCGCCCGACCCCTCGCCGACCAGTCTGCGCAGGGGTGAGCCCGGCTTCAGGAGGTGCTGCTGGCCCACGACCTCGTCGAGGGTGCGCGGGCGCATCCGGACGGCCAGCGGGCTGGCGGCCGGGTCCTTCTCCTGGCGTTCTTCGGCTGCGGCGGTGAACAGGTCGGGCTCCACACCGAAAACCCTATGTCACCGCACTGACAATCCGGCCGGGGCCGTCGGACGGCCCGGATCGCGGGCGCTCGACGGCCCGGATCGCGGGCGGCCAACGGTCCGGATCCCGGGCCGTCAGCTGGTCCAGAAGTCCCACCAGCGGGTCAGGATCAGCATGCCGATGATCCCGATGTGCAGGACCGGCATGACCCAGGTGAACTCACCGAAGAAACTCTTCAGCCAGCGCGGGGCGGGCAGGAAGTCGTTGCGGATGTTGAACGACGTGACGTACCAGAACATGACGATCGTGGCGACCCAGGCAAGCGAGCACCACAGGCACAGCGCGTTGATCCGGTACAGCGACTGGAACATCAGCCAGGCGCAGAAACCGACGCCGAAGAGGGTGCCGGCGTTGAAGGTGAGCCAGTACCAGCGCGGGAAGCGGGCCCGGGCCAGCAGGCTCATGCCGACGCAGATCACGATGCCGTAGCAGACCAGGCCGAGCATCGGGTTGGGGAACCCGAAGGCGGCGGCCTGCTTGCTCTCCATGACGCTGCCGCAGGAGACGACGGGGTTCAGGCTGCAGCCGGGCGTGAAGGTCTTGCCCTCGACCTTGGCCTCGAGCAGCTTGAACTTGTCGATCGTGATGACCCACGCGGCGAGCAGACCCGCCGCGCCGGTGATCACCAGCAGCAGGGCGAACGCGCGACTGCCGCCCACCGTCCGGGGCGCGGCGTCGGCTGATGCCGACGACGGCTCGGGCTCGGTGGAGACGTCTTTGACTCGGGTCTTGCTCATCACGCCGATTCCGTCTGCTCGAGAGTTCGGACCTTCTTCGGGCATCGGCCATTGTGCCGCACCCGGGCGCGTGTCCACCGTTCGGTGGACATAAGGAAGTACGCACGGTCGTCCCGGAACGCTCGGTTCCGGGCCCAAGCTCGAACACATGACAGCAGACGCGAAAGAACTCGCGGTGGACGTACGGGGGCTGCGCAAGCAGTACGGCGACGTGGTCGCGGTCGACGGCATCGACCTCGGCATCCACCAGGGTGAGGTGTTCGGCCTGCTCGGGCCCAATGGGGCGGGCAAGAGCACGACGGTGGAGATCCTCCAGGGCAACCGGGACCGGGACGCCGGCGAAGTGTCCGTCCTCGGGGCGGATCCGGCGCGCGGCACGCGCGCGTGGCGCTCACGTGTCGGAATCGTCTGGCAGGACGAATCCGCGCCCGCGGAGTTGACGGTCGACGAGACCGTGCGGCACTTCGCCCGCTACTACCCGAGGCCACGCGACCCGGAGGAGGTCATCGGCCTGGTCGGTCTTCAGGCCAAGGCGGGCAGCCGGATCAAGGCGCTGTCCGGCGGGCAGCGCCGGCGTCTCGACGTGGCGCTAGGCGTGATCGGCGATCCCGAACTGCTGCTTCTGGACGAGCCGACGACGGGCTTCGACCCGGCGGCCCGCCGCCAGTTCTGGGACCTGATCCGCAAGCTGGCCGACGAGGGCACGACGATCCTGCTCACCACCCACTACCTGGAGGAGGCCGAGGCGCTCGCCGACCGGCTGGCCGTGATCGTCAAGGGCCAGGTCGTCGCCGAGGGCGAGCCCACCGCGCTACGGGAGCGGTACGGCACCGGGGCCACCGTCGAGTGGACCGAGCCGGACGGCTCCCCGCGCGCGGAGCGGACGGAGACGCCCACCCGGACGGTCGCCGAGCTGATGCGCCGCTTCGACGGCGAGATCCCGGGGCTGCGGGTCGGCCGCCCCACGCTGGAGGACGTCTACCTTCGGCTGACCGGGCAGGAGGACGCACGATGACCACGACCGCCGTACGACAGCCTCGTGAACCTCGCACAGACGCGTCCGGCGAGCGGCTGCCCGGGGCCTGGGTCCTCGGGGCGCGGCGGGGCGCCCTGGAGATCAAGCAGTTCTTCCGGCAGCGCGACCAGGTGGTGTTCACCTTCGCCTTCCCGGTGGTGTTCCTGTTCCTGTTCGCGTCGATCTTCCGCGACGACGTCCAGGGCGCCGGCATCACCGCCTCGCAGCTGTACGTCCCGGCGATGATGGCCGCCGGCATCATGTCGACGAGCTTCCAGTCCCTCGGCATCTCCATCGCGATCGAACGGGACGAGAAGGTGCTGCGCCGGCTGCGCGGCACACCGATGCCGCCGGCCGCGTACTTCCTCGGCAAGATCTGGCTGGTTCTGGTCACCGGACTGCTGGAGACGGCGATCCTGCTGGGCGTCGGCACCACGCTCTACGACGTCGAACTGCCGTCGGACGCGGGCCGCTGGTTCGACTTCGCCTGGATCTTCCTCCTCGGGCTGACGGCGTGCGCGCTGCTCGGGATCGCGATCAGCTCGGTCCCGAAGTCGGGCAAGAGCGCGAGTTCCGTGGTCGTCCTCCCCTTCCTGGTGCTGCAGTTCATCTCCGGGGTGTACATCGCGATCGACACGATTCCCGACTGGATGCTCAACATCGGCGCCCTGTTCCCGCTGAAGTGGATGTGCCAGGGGCTGCGCGGGGTGTTCCTGCCGGATTCGGCGCGGATCCTGGAGCAGACGGGAGGCTGGGAGTACGGCCGGATCGCCCTGGTGCTCGGGGCGTGGTGCGTCGGAGGATTGCTGCTGTGCCTGCTGACCTTCCGGTGGAAGAACCGGCGCGACGGGTGAGTGCCCCGGACGACGACGCTGTCGGCGCCTACACCTGGGCGCGGTCGTTCCGGATCTGGGACACGTACTTCGCGTTGATCTGGCTGGCCACCCTGGTGTCCGTACTCAGTACGGACCATCCGGGGCGGCCGGTCAGGATCGTCGCGGCGGTGCTCCTCGTCCTTCTGGTCCCCCTGTTCGTGTCGGTGGGGCGGCCTCTCCTGCGGGGCGATCCGCCCGAGGAACGGCGGGCGCTCCGCTACCTCGTGGCGGCCATGACACTTTTCCTGCCGTCCGCGATCCTCGTGGGCGAGACCCGGCTGATGACGTTCGCGCTCGTCCCCCAGTGCTTCATGACACTGCGGATGCGGCCGGCGCTGCTGGCGGTGACGGTCATCAGCCTCGCCCCGGTCGCGGGCTGGGCGCTGGTCTGGTGGCCGAGCGATCATGAGGTCTTCCTCAACGGGCTGTTCGCGGTGGTCTCCCTGGCCTTCTCGGTGGCCGTCGGCGGCTGGGTCATACGGATCATCGAGCAGAGCCAGGAGCGGGCCGCGCTGATCGCGGAACTGGACGCGAGCCGTCACGAGGTCTCCCGGCTGTCGGCGGCGCACGGCGCGCTGGCCGAGCGGGAGCGGATGGCGCGGGAGATCCACGACACGCTCGCGCAGGGCTTCACCAGCCTGCTGATGCTGATCCAGGCCGTGGAGGCGGAACTCGACCACGACGTGCCGCAGGCCCGCCGCCACCTCGCGCTGATGGACGAGACCGCCCGGCAGAACCTCGCCGAAGCGCGTGCCCTGGTCGCCGGAGGCGCACCCGCCGACCTCGACGGAGCCTCTCTGCCGGACGCGCTGCGCCGCCTGGCCGCCCGCCACGAGGCGAGCCTCGACGTCACGGGCAGCGTACGTCCGCTGCCCGCCGGCCCCGAGGTGGTGGCCCTGCGCGCCTGCCAGGAAGCACTGACCAACGCCCGTAAGCATGCGGGCAGTTCGCTCGCGGTCGGCATCTGTCTCGCGTACACCGACGACGCCCTGACGGTGTCCGTACGGGACGACGGCTGCGGCTTCGACCCGGAGGCCGTCACCGGCGGCTACGGTCTGGCGGGACTGCGCGCCCGGGCCACCGAGGCCGGCGGCACGGCCGAGGTGCGCAGCGTCCCCGGCGACGGCACGACGGTGACCGTCCGCCTGCCCGTACCGTCCCCGAGGAGCACATGGTGATCCGGATCATCCTGGCCGACGACCATCCCGTCGTACGGGAAGGTCTGCGGGCGATGCTGAGCGCCGAGCCGGACCTGGAGGTGGTCGCCGACGCGTCCAGCGGCCCGCAGGCGGAGACGATGGCGGCCGAACTCCGCCCCGACATCGTGCTGATGGACCTGCGGATGCCGGGCGGCGGGGGCGTGGCCTCGATCGCACGGATGAGCCAGGCGGGGCTGCCCTGCCGGGTGATCGTCCTGACGACGTACGAGACGGACCGGGACATTCTGCGGGCGGTCGAGGCAGGGGCGGCGGGCTATCTGCTCAAGGACCTGCCGCGCGGCGAACTGGCTCAGGCGGTACGGGCCGCGGCGCGCGGCGAGACCGTACTGGCCCCGTCGGTGGCGGCCCGCCTGGTCGACCAGCTCCGCACCAAGCCGGAACGCCCCCGCCTGTCGGAGCGCGAGACGGCCGTGCTCCGCCTGGTCGCCGAGGGTTGCACGAACGCCGAGATAGGCCGCCGGTTGTTCATCGGGGAGTCGACGGTGAAGACCCATCTGCTGCGGGCCTTCGGCAAGTTGGGCGTGGACGACCGCACGGCGGCGGTGACGAGCGCGATGCGGTTCGGTTTGCTCGACTGAGTTTTCCTCGCCCCGGGGGGAACAGCCCCCGGGGCGAAAAACCCTCGCGCCCGCGGCCTCAGCCCAGCCTCGACTCCAGTTCCGCGACGATCTCGTTCACGCCGATCGCCGTCTGTTCACCGGACTCCATGTCCTTGAGCTGGACGACGCCCTCGGCGAGGTCGCGTTCGCCGGCGACGATCGTGTAGCGGGCACCGCTGCGGTTGGCGTTCTTCATCGCGCCCTTGAGGCCCTTGGCCCCGTAGGAGAAGTCCGCCGCGACCCCCTGCTTGCGCAGCTCGGTGACCTTCGCGAACAGGACGCGGCGGGCCTCCTCGCCCAGCGGCACCGCGAACACACTGGTGGCGGAGGGGAGTTCGAGCTCGACGCCCTCCGCCTCCAGGGCGAGGACCGTGCGGTCGACGCCCAGTGCCCAGCCGACGGACGGCAGCGCGGGGCCGCCGATCATCTCGGACAGGCCGTCGTAGCGTCCGCCGCCGCCCACCGCCGACTGGGAGCCCAGACCGTCGTGGACGAACTCGAAGGTGGTACGGGTGTAGTAGTCCAGGCCGCGCACCAGCTTCGGGTCGTCCTCGAAGGCCACGCCCGCCGCGGTGATCAGCTCGCGCACCTCCTCGTGGTACGCCTTGCACGCGTCGCAGAGGTAGTCGCGCAGCAGCGGGGCGTCGGTCAGCTGCTTCTGGACGTCCGGGCGCTTGTCGTCCAGGACGCGCAGCGGGTTGATGTCCGCGCGGCGAAGCGTCTCCTCGTCCAGGTCCAGGCTCCGCAGGAAGTTCTGCAGCGCCTCCCGGTACACCGGGCGGCACTCCTTGTCGCCCAGGGAGTTCAGCAGGATCCGGAAGTTCCTGAGGCCCAGCGAGCGGTACGCCTGGTCGGCCAGGATGATCAGCTCGGCGTCGAGGGCCGGGTCCTCAGCGCCGATCGCCTCCGCGCCGACCTGGGAGAAGTGCCGGTAGCGGCCCTTCTGGGGGCGCTCGTAGCGGTAGTACGAGCCGGAGTACCAGAGCTTGACGGGGAGGTTGCCCGCCTTGTGCAGGTTGGCCTCCAGCGCGGCGCGCAGCACGGAGGCCGTGCCCTCGGGGCGCAGGGCCAGCCGGTCGCCGCCCTTGGTCTCGAAGGCGTACATCTCCTTCGTCACGATGTCGGTCGACTCACCGACCCCGCGCGCGAAGAGCTCCACGCTCTCGAAGCCCGGCGTCTCGATGTAGCCGTAGCCGGAGGTGCGCAGCGGCGCGGCGATCGCCTCACGGACCGCCAGGTACGTCGCGGAGTCCGGCGGGATCAGGTCGTACGTGCCCTTGGGGGCCTTGAAGGTGCTCACGGGAGGTATCTCGTCACATTCCTCGTCGGGGAGCCTCAGCAGCGCCGCGCTCCTGGCGGCCTGCGGCCACCTGCCGCAGATACGGGTTGGTGGCGCGCTCCTGGCCGATGGTCGTCTGGGGGCCGTGGCCGGACAGCACCACGGTCGAGTCGTCGAGCGGCAGGCACACGCGGGCCAGCGAGTCGAGCATCTCGGCCATGTCACCGCCGGGCAGGTCGGTGCGTCCGATGGAGCCGGCGAAGAGCAGATCGCCCGAGAAGAACACCGACGGGATGTCCGCCGCCTCGGGCATCTGGAAGGTCACCGACCCCTTGGTATGGCCGGGTGCGTGCGCGACCGAGAACGTCAGCCCCGCGAGGTCCAGCTCGGCACCGTCGGTCAGCTCCTTGACGTCGTCCGGCTCCCCCACCGTCAGCTCGCCCATCAGTTGCGTCCCGATGGAACGGCCGAGACCCATCGACGGGTCGCTCATCATGTACCGGTCCTCGGGGTGGATCCACGCCGGTACGCCGTGCGCGCCGCACACCGGGACGACCGAGGCCACGTGGTCGATGTGGCCGTGGGTGAGGACGACGGCGACGGGCTTGAGCCGATGCTTCTTCAGCGTCTCCTCGACTCCCTCGGCGGCCTGGTGGCCGGGGTCGATGATCACGCACTCCTCACCGGCGGCGGGGGCGACGAGATAACAGTTCGTCCCCCAGGCCCCGGCGGGGAACCCGGCAATGAGCACGATCGTCCTTCGTTGTGTCGATTCGGGTGGGCTTCAAAGCGGTTACACCTGTGGTCAGAGCCTACCGGCGCTGCCGATTCCTCAGCCAACCCATATACGGTACGGGGCACACACAGGCGGTCGGCTCACAAGACGCACGCGTCCCAGTCGACGTACGAGACGCATGAGGAGAAAATCCGGTGGTCACCCAGGAACAGCGGAAGCGTCAGCTCGCCCGGGAGAAGTTCTTGCGGCAGCAGGAGCGGCGCACGGCCGCGCGGCGCAAGGCACGCATGCGCAACTCCGTGATCGCGTCGGTGCTCGGCGTGATCCTGGTGGGCAGTCTGGCCCTCTACACGACCGGTGTCCTCAAGGACGACGACAAGACCAACGCGAGTTCCGAGACGACGCCGAGCGCGGCACCGACCACCAAGGCGCCGGATCCGTGCGAGAAGCCGGCGGCCGGCAAGGTCAAGACGGCCACCTGGAAGAAGGAGCCGGCGGTGACCATCGACAAGTCGGCCAAGTACACGATGAAGCTCGCGACGACGTGCGGCGACATAGACCTCGCGCTGAAGGCGTCGGCGGCGCCGCACACCGTGAACTCGTTCGACTTCCTTGCCGGCAAGGGCTTCTTCGACCACACCAAGTGCCACCGGCTCACCACCCAGGGCATCTACGTGCTGCAGTGCGGCGACCCGACGGGCAGCGGCAGCGGCGGTCCCGGCTACACGATCCCGGACGAGAATCTCAAGGACAAAAGCCTCAAGAACAACATCTACCCGGCGGGCACGGTCGCGATGGCGAACACCGGCCAGGCGCACACCGGCGGCAGCCAGTTCTTCCTCGTCTACCAGGACAGTCAGCTCCCGCCGAGCTACACACCGTTCGGCACGGTGTCCGCATCCGGCATGAAGGTCCTCAAGAAGATCGCCGCCGCGGGAGCGCAGCCCGCGGACCCCACGACGCAGAACACGGCACCCAACGCGACGGTCGTGATCAACAAGGCAACCGTCACCAAATCCTGACCCCCAGCTGCGTAATTTCGGTCGCGCGGGATGCGGACAGGCAACCCGCCGGTCGCCTATGTTGGCCGTGACGAAACTGTGGACGATGCCCGGGGGCGCTGAGGCCCCCGCAGGCATCATGTGGAGGAGGCGCTGTGAGCAGCGACCCGTGGGGCCGCGTCGACGAGACGGGGACCGTGTACGTGCGTACGGCCGACGGCGAGCAGGTCGTCGGTTCCTGGCAGGCCGGCTCCCCTGATGAGGCACTGGCCTACTTCGAGCGCAAGTACGAGGGCCTGGTTGTCGAGATCGGCCTCCTCGAGAAGCGAGTGAAGACCACCGACCTGTCGGCGAAGGACGCGCAGGCAGCGATCGACCACATCCGCGAGCAGGTCGACGCGCACCACGCGGTCGGTGACCTGGACGCTCTGCGGGTGCGGCTCGACAAGCTCGTGGAGACCGTCGAGAAGCGCCGCGAGGAGCGCAAGCAGCAGCGCGCGAAGCAGTCCGACGAGGCGCGGCACTCCAAGGAGGCGCTGGTCGCGGAGGCCGAGGAGCTGGCGCAGTCGGACCAGTGGCGGGCGGCAGGGGAACGGCTGCGCTCCCTGGTCGACACCTGGAAGGGCCTGCCACGGCTGGACCGCAAGTCGGACGACGAGCTGTGGCACCGCTTCTCGCACGCCCGCTCGGCGTTCTCCAAGCGCCGCAAGGCCCACTTCGCCTCGCTGGACGCGCAGCGCGAGGAGGCCCGCCGCACCAAGGAGCGGCTGGTCACCGAGGCCGAGTCGCTGTCAGGGTCGACCGACTGGGGTCCGACGGCCGCGCGCTACCGCGAGCTGATGGCGGAGTGGAAGGCGGCGGGCCGCGCCCAGCGCGAGCACGAGGACGACCTGTGGAACCGCTTCCGCGGCGCCCAGGACGTCTTCTTCGCCGCCCGCAGCTCGGTCTTCGCCGAGCGGGACGCCGAGCAGTCCGAGAACCTGAAGCTGAAGGAGGAGCTGGCCGAGGAGGCCGAGAAGCTCCTGCCGATCGGGGACCTGAAGAGTGCCCGGGCCGCGTTCCGCTCGCTGAACGAGCGCTGGGAGGCCATCGGCCATGTGCCGCGCGACGCCCGGCCGAAGATCGAGGGCCGGATGCACGCCGTCGAGCGGGCCCTGCAGGAGGCCGAGGAGACCGAGTGGCGCCGGACCAACCCGGAGGCACGCGCGCGTGCCGAGGGTCTGACCGGGCAGCTCCAGGCGGCCGTGGACAAGCTGAAGGGCCAGATCGAGCAGGCCCGCGCCCAGGGCAACAACGCCAGGGCCGACAAGCTGGAGCGCGAGCTGGAGGGCCGCCAGGCGCTCCTGGACCAGGCTCTGAAGGGCCTGCAGGAGTTCGGCGGCTAGAGACCGCATACGACAGAGGGGCTCCCGTACCTGGCGGTACGGGAGCCCCTCTGTCGTATGCGTCGACGCGTCCTGTGCGCTGTGTACGTCGTACGCGCCGCTACGACCGGCTGCGCGCCGACGTCACCCGGTACACGTCGTACACGCCCTCGACGCCCCGGACCGCCTTCAGGACGTGCCCCAGGTGCTTGGGGTCGCCCATCTCGAAGGTGAAGCGGGAGGTGGCGACGCGGTCGCGGGAGGTCTGGACGGCCGCGGAGAGGATGTTGACGTGCTGGTCCGACAGGACGCGCGTGACGTCCGACAGGAGCCGGGACCGGTCCAGGGCCTCGACCTGGATGGCGACCAGGAAGACCGAGGACTGGGTGGGCGCCCACTCGACCTCGAGGATGCGCTCGGGCTCGCGGGACAGTGACTCCACGTTCACGCAGTCGCTGCGGTGAACCGATACGCCACTGCCCCGGGTGACGAAGCCGATGATCGGGTCGCCGGGGACGGGCGTACAGCAGCGGGCCAGCTTGACCCACACGTCGTCGACGCCCTTGACGACGACGCCCGGGTCGGTGCTGGTGCGGCGCTTGCGGCTGCGGCCGCGGGACGGCGGGACCGACTCGTCGATCTCCTCGGTGGCCGCCTCCTCGCCGCCGAGCGCCTGGACGAGCTTCTGCACGACGTTCTGCGCGGAGACATGACCCTCGCCGATCGCCGCGTACAGCGCGGAGATGTCCGGGTAGCGCATCTCGTGCGCGAGCGTGACGAGGGAGTCGCCGGTGAGGATCCGCTGGATCGGCAGGTTCTGCTTGCGCATGGCGCGGACGATGGCGTCCTTGCCCTGCTCGATCGCCTCGTCGCGGCGCTCCTTGGAGAACCAGGCGCGGATCTTGTTGCGGGCGCGCGGCGACTTCACGAAGCCGAGCCAGTCGCGGGAGGGGCCCGCGCCGGCCGCCTTGGAGGTGAAGACCTCCACCAGGTCGCCGTTGTCCAGGGTGGATTCGAGCGGTACGAGCCTGCCGTTGACCCGCGCTCCTATGGTGCGGTGGCCGACCTCGGTGTGGACGGCGTACGCGAAGTCGACCGGGGTGGCACCGGCCGGAAGCGCTATGACGTCGCCCTTGGGGGTGAAGACGAAGACCTCGTTGCGGGACAGGTCGAAGCGCAGGGACTCCAGGAACTCGCCCGGGTCCTCGGTCTCCTTCTGCCAGTCGAGCAGTTGGCGCAGCCACGCCATGTCGTTGAGGTGGTCGTCCTTGCCGGTGGTCCTCGGCTGGTCCGAACGCACCTTGGAGGTGCCGGCGACGGCCTCCTGCTTGTACTTCCAGTGCGCGGCGATGCCGTACTCGGCACGGCGGTGCATGTCGAACGTGCGGATCTGCAGCTCGACCGGCTTGCCGTTGGGCCCGATGACCGTGGTGTGCAGCGACTGGTACATGTTGAACTTGGGCATCGCGATGTAGTCCTTGAACCGCCCCGGAACCGGGTTCCAGCGGGCGTGGACGGTGCCCAGGGCCGCGTAGCAGTCGCGGACGGTGTCCACCAGGACGCGGATGCCCACCAGGTCGTAGATCTCCGCGAAGTCACGGCCGCGGACGATCATCTTCTGGTAGACGCTGTAGTAGTGCTTCGGGCGGCCGGTGACGGTCGCCTTGATGCGGGCGGCACGCAGGTCGGCCTGGACCTCGTCGGTCACTATGGCCAGGTACTCGTCACGCTTCGGTGCCCTCTCGGCCACCAGCCGGACGATCTCGTCGTACATCTTGGGGTAGAGGATCGCGAAGGCGAGGTCCTCCAGTTCCCACTTGATGGTGTTCATGCCCAGGCGGTGGGCGAGCGGCGCGTAGATCTCCAGCGTCTCGCGCGCCTTCTTCTCCTGCTTCTCGCGCTTGAGGTAGCGCATGGTGCGCATGTTGTGCAGGCGGTCGGCGAGCTTGATGACCAGGACGCGTGGGTCCTTGGCCATGGCGACGACCATCTTGCGCACGGTCTCGGCCTGCGCGGCCTCGCCGAACTTGACCTTGTCCAGCTTGGTGACGCCGTCGACCAGCAGGGCGACCTGGTCGCCGAAGTCGCGGCGCAGCTGGTCGAGGCCGTACTCGGTGTCCTCGACGGTGTCGTGCAGCAGGCCCGCCATGAGGGTGGCCGGGTCCATGCCCAGCTCGGCGAGGATCGTGGTCACCGCGAGCGGGTGTGTGATGTACGGGTCGCCGCTCTTGCGCTTCTGGCCGCGGTGCCAGCGCTCGGCGACCTGGTAGGCCTTCTCGATCTGGCGGAGCGTCGACGTCTCGGTCTTCGGGTCGTTGCTGCGCACTATCCGCAGCAGCGGCTCCAGGACCGGGTTGTACGGGTTGGAACGCTGGACACCGAGGCGGGCGAGGCGGGCGCGGACACGGTTGGAGGAGCCGGTGCGGGCGGGCTGTCCGGTGGCCGGGCGGACCGCGGGGGTGTTCACGGGTCGCTGGGGGTCGGCCGGCTTGGGGCGCGGCTGCTCGGCCGGCTTCTCGACGGGCGCCGCGTGGGCGTGCTGGACCGGCCCGCGGGGATCGTTCTTCGCGCCGGACGCGTTCGTCCCGTGCGGTGCGGGCTTGGCCGCCGGCGCCGAGCCGGGCTCGGGCTTGGCGGCGATAAGGGGCTGCGCCTCGTCTGGCAAGAGGACTCCTCGTGCGCGATCCGGGTCCCCCGGTCAGGCTCCGGAGATCCCATGGTAGCGAGCCTGCGCCCCAGGATCGCCTTCTGGCCACTGTGAGGGACGTCTACCGGTGAAACGCGAGGGACGGGCGCCGGATTCCTCCGGACCCGTCCCTGCGGTGTCCTGCGGGTGGCACCGGGGTGTCCACCCGGTGTTCCCAGGGCCTCAGACCTTGAGCAGCGCCTCCAGCGGGGCCCCGGCGAGGGCCGGTTCCAGACGGGCACGGCCGCCCAGGAAGCCCAGCTCCATCAGCACGGCGAGGCCCGCGACCTCGGCGCCCGCGCGGCGGATGAGCTGGATCGACGCCTCGGCGGTGCCGCCGGTGGCCAGCACGTCATCGACGACCAGCACGCGATCGTCCCCCGTGAGGTCCTCGGCGTGCACCTCGATCTCCGCGGAGCCGTACTCCAGGTCGTACGCCTGGCTGAGGGTCGCTCCGGGGAGCTTGCCCGCCTTGCGTACGGGGATGAAGCCGAGGCCCGCGCGGACGGCGACCGGGGCGCCGAGGATGAAACCGCGGGCCTCAAGACCGACGACCTTCGTGGCGCCGGTGTGCTCGGCGATCTCGGCGAGCGCGTCGGTGAGCGCGGTGAATGCCGCCGGGTCCGCCAGGAGCGGGGTGATGTCCTTGAACATCACGCCCGGCTCCGGGTAGTCGGCCACATCACGGATACGGCTGAGCAAGAGCGTCGTGATCTCCGCGAGGTCGGTCATCGGCGCTTCCCCGAGGGCCGGCCACGGCCGCGGTTGCGCGACGCGGGCTGGTTGCGGGGACCGACCACCGCGGGAGCGGCGTCGCCGTCCTCCGGCTCGTCCTCGAAACGCTCGTCGTCGACCGGGGCCTCCAGGGACTCGCCCGCCGCGGCGGCCTGGGCGCGCTTGGCGAGGACGCGCTTCTTGAGGGCCTTCATCTGCGGCTCGCGCTCCTTGAGGTCGGCGACGAGCGGCGTGGCGATGAAGATCGAGGAGTACGCACCGGCCGCGAGGCCGACGAACAGCGACAGCGAGATGTCGTTCAGCATGCCGGCGCCGAGGACACCGCCACCGATGAACAGCAGGCCCGCCACCGGCAGCAGCGCCACCACGGTCGTGTTGATGGAGCGGACCAGGGTGCTGTTGATCGACCGGTTGGCGATGTCGCTGTAGGTCCAGCGGGTCTGCTTGGTGATGTCCTTGGTCTGCTCCTTGAGGCTGTCGAAGACGACCACGGTGTCGTAGAGCGAGTAACCGAGGATCGTGAGCAGACCGATCACGGTGCCGGGTGTGACCTCGAAGCCGACGAGCGCGTAGATGCCGACCGTGATGGTGATGTCGTGGATCAGCGCGACGAACGCGGCGATCGCCATGCGCCATTCGAAGGCGATCGCCAGGTAGATCACGACCAGGACCAGGAAGATGCCGAGGCCCTGCCAGGCCTTGTTGGCGATCTGGTCACCCCAACTGGGGCCGATCAGGTCGGCGTTGATGTTCTCGGCGTCGACCTTCAGGTCCTTGGCGAGCTCGTCCTTGATCTGGTTGGACTTGTCGGTGTCGATACCGGCGATCTGGATGCGCAGGCTGCCGTTGCCGAGCTTCTGCACGACCGCGTCGTGGCCGGAGGCCTCTTCCGCGTACCTCTCGGCCTGGGAGACCGAGGCGGCGGTGTTGTTCTGGGTGGTGAAGACGGCACCACCCTGGAAGTCGATGCCCATGTTCAGGCCGCGCACCGCCAGGCCGACGATGGCCGTGATGGTGATCAGGATCGAGATGCCGTACCAGATCTTGCGGTTGCCGACGAAGTCGTAGCCGACCTCGCCACGGTGCAGTCGGGCGCCGAGGGTGCCGAGCTTGGACATCTCACGCCTCCTTCGGGTCGACAGGGCCAGCGGCAGGGGAGGAGGGACGGCGCGTGCGGCGGAGCGGGGGTTTGGCGCCGAGTGCCTTCGGGTCCAGGCCCGACCACTTGTGGCCGCTCGCGAAGAACTTCCGGCGGGCCAGGAGCGTCAGCAACGGCTTGGTGAAGAGGAAGACCACGACGACGTCGAGCACGGTGGTCAGGCCGAGCGTGAAGGCGAAGCCCTGGACCTTGCCGACGGTGACGATGAAGAGCACCGCGGCGGCGAGGAACGACACGAAGTCGGAGACCAGGATGGTGCGCCGGGCGCGCGGCCAGGCCCGCTCGACGGCAGGACGCAGCGTGCGTCCCTCGCGGATCTCGTCCCGGACCCGTTCGAAGTACACGATGAACGAGTCCGCTGTGATGCCGATGGCGACGATGGCACCGCAGACAGCCGGCAGGTTCAGCGCGAAGCCGATGGTCGGGCCGAGCAGCGCCATGATCACGTACGTGAGAGCGGCCGAGCACAGCAGCGAGGCGATCGCGACGAGCGACAGGCCGCGGTAGTACGCCACCAGGTACAGGATGACCAGCGCGAGGCCGATGGCGCCGGCGATCAGACCGGCGTGCAGCTGCTCACCACCGAGGGCGGCGGTCACCGTGGTGACGCTGTCCTCCTTGAAGGTCAGCGGCAGCGCGCCGTACTTCAGCATGTTGGCGAGGCTCTGGGCCTCGTCCTGGCTGAAGCTGCCGGAGATCTCCGCGTTGCCGCCGGTCAGCGCCTGGCGGACGTACGGGTCGGAGACGACCTCGCCGTCGAGGACGATCGCGAACTGGTTCTGCGGGGACTGGTTCTTGGCCAGCTGGCCGGTGATGTCGGCGAACTTCTTGGAGCCCTTGTCCGTGAAGTCCATGGTGACGGTCCAGCCGGCGGCGGTCGTCGTGTTGAAGACGGCCTGCGCCTTGTCGACGTCGGTGCCGTCCACGGCGGCGGGGCCCAGGACGTACTTCTGCCACTGACCCTGCGCGTTCTGGCCGCAGGCCACGGTGGTGTCGGTGGGCTTGGCGGTCTTGCCGGCCTTGGCGCGCTGCGTGGGCTTGGTGCAGTCCAGCGCGGCGTACTGGGCCTGGAGCTTGCTGGTGGCGTCACCCGCGCCGCCGCTCGCCGAGGGGGAGGCGGAGGCCTTCGCGGAACCCGAGGCGGTGGGGGAACCGGAGGCGTTCGCGGACGGGGTGGCGTCGGCCTTCAGCGCGTCGGTGACGGCGCGGCCCTGCGAGGTGGAGGTCGCCGAGGGGGTGGTGGAGCTGCTGGGAGACGAGGACGAGGTGGCCTTGTCGGTCGACTTGTCGGTCGACTTGCCGGTGGCCTTGTCGCCGCTCGAGGCGCTGCCGGACGCGCTCGGCGACGGGCTCCCCGTGGCGGCGGCGCCGGAGACCTCGGTGGCGAGGACCGGCCGGAAGTACAGCTTCGCGGTGGTGCCGACCTGGTCCTGGGCCTCCTTGGAGTTCGTGCCCTTGGGGATGTTGACGATGATGTTCTTGGAGCCCTGGGTCTGGACCTCGGCCTCCGAGACACCAAGACCATTGACCCGGCGGTTCATGATCTCGACCGCGGTGTCCATGTTGGTCTTGTTGATCGCGGACTCCTGGCCCGGCTCCGAGACCGCCCGCAGCGTGATGCTCGTCCCGCCGGCGAGGTCGATGCCCAGTCGCGGGGTGGTGTGCCCGGACCAGAACATCCCGCCGGTGAGCGCCGCGATGGCGATCAGGATGAGGGCCAGCGAGCGCCCTGGCTTGCTCTGGGCACTCGCGCTCCGGCCCTTCTTAGGTGCTGCCACCTTCTCGTACTCCCTCTCGGGCCGCCTCGCGCCGGATCGGCGGGCGGGCGGCCATGACATGGTGTCGGGATCCCGTGCGAGCCGCGCAGGGTCCGCAGACGCACGGAGGCCCGTGCGCCTGGGGGTGCGCTACTTCGCCTCGGAGTCGCCGCCGGTCTTCTTCGGCTCCTCGTCCGTCTTCGCCTCGGCGGCCTCGGCGGCCTCGGTGTCGGCCGGGGCGTCGGCAGGCTCCTCGGCCGCGTCCTTCTTACCAAGGTCGACGGGCTTGTCGTCGGAGGCGGCGGCAGCGTCGGCGGGCTCGTCGGTCTCGGTGAGGGAGGAGGCGTCGTCCGGGACGACGTCGGAGTCGGACTTCAGGTCGTGCTCGATGCCGTGGACGATGCGGTTGTACTCGTCGTCGGTCAGCACGGCACCGATGGCGTTCTTCGCGAAGAGGAGCTCGACGCCGGGACCGGCGTCGACGAGGACCGTGTCCTCGTTGACCTCCTTCACCGTCGCGTACAGGCCCCCGATGGTGCGGATGCCGCTACCGGGCTGCATTTCGTTCCGCATGTTCGCGGCCGCCTGCTGCTTGCGCTTGGCCGAGCGGGTCATCAGGAACATGGCCCCGATGAGCACGATGAACGGGAGGAGGGTCACGAGACTCACGGGTCGGTACTTCCTTCACGCGACCGCGGTGTGAGCGGCCTGATGGTTGGGGGTGTGCATACCGCCGACAAAGGCGGCATCGGCGGAGTCTAAGCGAGTCCGCGCGCATGGAACAACGCTCAGCATGGCACCGGGGTTCCTGCTCCGGCCAATGCGTGCGCGGTCACGGCCGGGTCACGTCCCGAACAGGTCCTGTTGTCCGTTTCCGGTGGCCGCCGAGCGGGGCGGGGTGAGACCGAGGTGCGCCCATGCGGCGGGCGTGGCCACCCGGCCGCGCGGGGTACGGGCGAGCAGGCCCTCCCGGACGAGGAACGGTTCGGCGACCTCCTCCACGGTCTCACGCTCCTCCCCCACCGCGACAGCGAGCGTGGAAAGGCCGACGGGACCGCCGCCGAACAGCTTGAGCAGTGCCTGCAGGACCGCCCGGTCGAGACGGTCGAGGCCTCGGGCGTCGACCTCGTAGACCTTCAGCGCGGCCGCCGCGATGTCGCGGGTGATGATCCCGTCGGCCTTGACCTGGGCGTAGTCCCGCACCCGGCGCAGCAGGCGGTTGGCGATCCGGGGCGTGCCGCGGGAGCGGCCGGCGATCTCGGCGGCGCCGTCGGCCCCGATCTCCACGTCGAGCAGGTGGGCCGAGCGGTGGATGACGCGCTCCAGTTCGGCGGGCTCGTAGAACTCCATGTGCGCGGTGAAGCCGAAGCGGTCGCGCAGCGGGGGCGGCAGCAGGCCGGCGCGGGTGGTGGCGCCGACCAGGGTGAAGGGCGGCAGTTCGAGGGGGATGGCGGTGGCACCGGGGCCCTTGCCGACGATGACGTCGACGCGGAAGTCCTCCATCGCCATGTACAGCATCTCCTCGGCCGGCCGGGACATGCGGTGGATCTCGTCGAGGAAGAGGACCTCTCCCTCCTGGAGGGAGGAAAGGATCGCGGCCAGGTCACCGGCGTGCTGGATGGCGGGGCCGCTGGTGATGCGGATCGGGGCGTTCATCTCGGCCGCGATGATCATCGACAGGGTGGTCTTGCCGAGGCCGGGCGCACCGGAGAGGAGGACGTGATCTGCTGTCGCCCCCCGTGCCCGGGCGGCGCGCAGCACGAGGTCGAGCTGTTCGCGGACCTTCTCCTGTCCGATGAACTCGTCCAGGTCCTTGGGGCGCAGGGCGGCCTCGACGGCCTGGTCCTCACGGTCGGCGACAGAGTCCACCAGCCGCTCCGCGGCAGGGCCGCCGAGCCGCTCTTCGGCGGGGCTGTCGGTCGGGTCGTCCCAGTTCATGGAGTGTGCCTCGGGGTTCGCGGTCGGTTGGTCGTACGAGGAGGTGGGCGCCGTTCGCTGCAGCGGCCGGCCGGGTCAGCGCGCTCTGTTGAGCGTCTGCAGGGCCGCCTTCAGCAACTGGCCCACCTGGGGCGTGCCCCCGGCGGCCTCTGCCTGCGGTGCGACCGCGTTGACGGCCTCGTCGGCCTCACGCGTCGCGTATCCGAGGCCGATCAGCGCGGCGTGCAGCTGATCGCGCCATCCCGTGCTGATCGCCGCACCCACGGCGGGGGCGCCGATCGGCCGGCCCAGGCGGTCCTTGAACTCCAGCAGGAGTTTTTGGGCCCCCTTCTTGCCGATGCCGGGGACCGCCATGAGCGCCTTCTCGTCCCCGGTGGCGACGGCCCGGCGCAGGGCGTCCGGCGTGTGCACGGCCAGCATCGCCTGGGCGAGCCTGGGACCGACGCCGCTCGCGGTCTGGAGCAGCTCGAAGGTCTGGCGCTCGTCGTCGTCCGCGAAGCCGTACAGGGTCAGTGAGTCCTCCCGTACGACGAGGGAGGTGGCGAGCTTGGCCGGCTGGCCGAGCCGGAGCGTGGACAGCGTGTTCGGCGTGCACTGGACGGCCATGCCGACACCGCCGACCTCGATCACCGCGGCGTCGGGAGCGAGTGCGGCGACCGTGCCGCTGACGAAGGCGATCATGTCGTACGGCCTTTCGGAGTGATCGGGGCTCTGGCCGCCTGCAGGGCGACCGCCTGCTGGAGCCGGTTCTGGGCGGGGGCGCGCCAGATGTGGCAGATGGCGAGGGCGAGGGCGTCGGCGGCGTCGGCGGGCTTCGGCGGCGCGGCCAGCCGCAGCAGCCGGGTGACCATCGCGCCGACCTGGGCCTTGTCGGCGCGGCCGCTGCCCGTGACGGCGGCCTTGACCTCGCTGGGCGTGTGCAGGGCGACCGGGATGCCGCGGCGGGCGGCGCAGAGCATGGCGACCGCGCTGGCCTGCGCGGTGCCCATCACGGTCTGGACGTTGTGCTGGCTGAAGACCCGCTCCACGGCGACGAATTCGGGCCGGTGCTCCTCGATCCACTCCTCGATGCCCTGCTCGACGGCGACGAGGCGCTGCCCCAACTCGGCGTCCGCGGGCGTCCGTACGACACCGACGCCGAGCATGGTGAGCGGGCGCCCCGCGACGCCCTCGACCACACCGACGCCGCATCGGGTCAGTCCCGGGTCGACCCCCAGTACGCGCACGCCCCCTCCTTCGATCGCCTGTTTGTGCAGGCTATCCGGTGCCACCGACAACGACCGCCGGCAACGCCCGGCAAAGCGACGGGCCGACGGGGTGTGTCCCGTCGGCCCGTTGAGCCGCTTGGTCCGCTTGGTCCGCTTGGTCCGCTCAGATCGCGGCGCGACAGGCGGCAGCGTTACGCGTCGACCTTCTCCATGACCTCGTCGCTGACGTCGAAGTTGGCGAAGACGTTCTGCACGTCGTCGCTGTCCTCGAGTGCGTCGATCAGCTTGAAGATCTTCCTGGCGCCGTCCTCGTCCAGTTCGACCTGCATGGTCGGGACGAAGTTGGCGTCGGCGGAGTCGTAGTCGATCCCGGCGTCCTGGAGGGCGGTGCGGACGGCGACCAGGTCGGTGGCCTCGCTGAGCACCTCGAAGGACTCGCCCAGGTCGTTGACCTCCTCGGCGCCCGCGTCCAGGACGGCGGTGAGGACGTCGTCCTCGGTCAGCTCCCCCTTGGGGACGATGACGACGCCCTTGCGGTTGAAGAGGTACGACACCGAGCCGGGGTCGGCCATCGAGCCGCCGTTGCGGGTCATGGCGACGCGGACGTCCGAGGCGGCGCGGTTGCGGTTGTCGGTGAGGCACTCGATGAGCACCGCGACGCCGTTCGGGCCGTAACCCTCGTACATGATCGTCTCGTAGTCGGCGCCACCGGCCTCAAGACCACCGCCGCGCTTGATCGCCGAGTCGATGTTCTTGTTGGGCACCGACGACTTCTTCGCCTTCTGCACGGCGTCGTACAGCGTCGGATTGCCGTCGAGGTCCACGCCGCCCATGCGTGCCGCGACCTCGATGTTCTTGATCAGCTTCGCGAAGAGCTTGCCGCGCTTGGCGTCGATCACGGCCTTCTTGTGCTTCGTCGTGGCCCATTTAGAGTGGCCGGACATCTGCCTGTCTCCTTCGCGTAACCCGTCTCTGTACGAACCCCAGAGATCCTACAAGGACTCCGCTGTCCTGTTGGCGCGCACCATGTCGACGAACAGGGAGTGCACGCGGTGGTCGCCGGTCAGTTCCGGGTGGAACGACGTGGCGAGCGCGTTGCCCTGGCGGACCGCGACGATGTGACCGGCGTGCTCGGCGAGCACCTCGGCCCCGGCTCCGACGGACTCGACCCAGGGGGCGCGGATGAAGACGCCTTCCACAGGATCGCCCGCGATTCCCCGCACGTCGACAGCCGCCTCGAAGGACTCGTTCTGACGTCCGAAGGCGTTGCGGCGCACGATCATGTCGATGCCGCCGACGGTCTCCTGACCCGAGCGCGGGTCGAGGATCTTGTCGGCGAGCATGATCATGCCCGCGCAGCTGCCGTAGACGGGCATGCCGGCCCGCACGCGCGCGCGGAGCGGCTCCATCACGCCGAACAGGACGGCCAGCTTGGAGATGGTGGTGGACTCACCGCCGGGGATGACCAGGCCGTCGACCTCGGCGAGTTCTTCGGGGCGCCGCACCGGCCTGGCCACGGCGTCGGCCGCGGCCAGGGCGATGAGGTGCTCCCGTACGTCGCCCTGGAGGGCCAGGACGCCTATGACAGGGGCTTCGTCGCTCATGGGGTGGGTTACCAGCCGCGGTTGGCGTAGCGCTCGGATTCGGGGAGGGTGTCGCAGTTGATGCCGACCATGGCCTCGCCGAGGTTGCGGGACGCGTCCGCGATGATCTTCGGGTCGTCGAAGAAGGTGGTCGCCTTGACGATGGCGGCGGCGCGCTTGGCCGGGTCGCCGGACTTGAAGATGCCGGAGCCGACGAAGACGCCCTCGGCGCCGAGCTGACGCATCAACGCGGCGTCGGCCGGGGTGGCGACGCCACCGGCGGAGAACAACACGACCGGGAGCTTGCCGAGTTCGGCGACCTCGCGCACGAGCTCGTAGGGGGCGCGCAGCTCCTTGGCGGCGGCGTACAGCTCGTTGTTGTCGTAGCCGCGCAGGCGGGCGATCTCGTTCTTGATCTGGCGCAGGTGACGCACGGCCTCGACGACGTTGCCGGTGCCGGCCTCGCCCTTGGAGCGGATCATCGCGGCGCCCTCGGCGATGCGGCGCAGGGCCTCGCCCAGGTTGGTGGCACCACAGACGAAGGGCGTGGTGAACGCCCACTTGTCGGAGTGGTTGACCTCGTCGGCCGGGGTGAGGACCTCGGACTCGTCGATGTAGTCGACGCCGAGGGACTGCAGCACCTGGGCCTCGACGAAGTGGCCGATGCGGGACTTGGCCATGACCGGGATGGAGACGGCCTCGATGATGCCCTCGATCATGTCCGGGTCGGACATACGGGCCACGCCGCCGTCCTTGCGGATGTCTGCGGGAACGCGCTCCAGGGCCATCACGGCGACGGCGCCCGCGTCCTCGGCGATCTTCGCCTGCTCCGGCGTGACGACGTCCATGATCACGCCGCCCTTGAGCTGCTCGGCCATGCCGCGCTTCACGCGGGCGGTGCCGGTCTCGGGAGCCTGGTTGTCGGAAAGCGTGGTGGACACGGGTGACCTCACTCGGTGAAAGAGGGTTGCTGCAGCACTGAGGAAACGGGAGAGGAGCAGGCCACATCAAGGGCCAATGGGAAGCCGGTGGATCGTTTTCCGGCCGTCGGCCTGTGAAAGTGGCCTAAGCCGGTCGGTCGGACAGGGCCGCGGGCGGCTCGTCGTCCATCTCGAAGGCGAGCGGGAAGGGCGCGTGTCCCGCCAGCCGGAACCAGCGCACCTTGCGATGCCGGCGCAGTGCCCGGGCCGCCCGCACGGCGTCGTTGTGGAAGCGCCGGGCCATCGGCACCCTGCGCACCGCCTCGGTCAGTTCGCGGGCCGCCGCCTCTCCCCCGGGTGCCGCCCGTACCGCCTCCACCTGCGCGGTCTCGGCGAACACGGCCCGCAGTGCCTGGCTCAGCTCGCTCTCGGCGACCTCCCGCTGCTCCTCCTCGGCCTGGCGGGCGGCGTGGGCGGCCTCGTACAGGACGATGGACGCGGCCGGGTCGAGCACCGCGGAGGTTGCCAGTTCCTGGGTCACCGAGGCGCGGCGCAGCAGCTGCGCGTCGAGGGCGGCGCGCGCCGCGTCGATCCGGGCGTGCAGCCGGTCGAGCCGGCCCGCGGTCCAGCTCAGATACAGACCGATCGCGACCAGGGCCACCGCGATCCAGATGAGTGTCGACGTCACGGGCCGCAAGGCTACCCGTGCCCGGCGGAACCTCCCGACCCGGAACCGACCGGGCCGAGGACGCGATGCGCCCTTGGCCCGGAGCGTCGGCTCGGGAGGCCTGGGGCGGGGCCAGGACGCCGGGAAGCCGCGCGAAGGGGCCTGTACGAGCGCGCAGGGCCCGTACGCGAGCACGAGAGCCGTCAGTGGTGCCGCTCAGTCCCGCGCCAGCCCCAGCCGCGCCAGCAGGCCCGTCGTCCGTTCGTCGTCCTCCGGGGCGACCGCCGCCGCGCCGGACGTCACCGTCTCGTACACGGACAGGATGTCCGCGCCGACCGTCGACCAGTCGAACCGGCGTACGTGCGCGCTGCCGCGCTCGCGCAGCCCGGCCCGCCGCTCCGGGTCCCCCAGAAGCCGTACGGCGGCCTCCGCCAGCGCGTTGGCGTCCTCGTTGGCGAACAGCTCGCCCGCCGCGCCCTGATCCAGGACCTGGGCGAAGGCGTCGAGGTCCGAGGCGAGCACCGGGGCGCCGGCGGACATCGCCTCGACCAGGATGATGCCGAAGCTCTCACCGCCGGTGTTGGGGGCGACGTACAGATCGACGCTGCGCAGGAAACGGGCCTTGTCCTCGTCGCTGACCATGCCGAGGAACTCCACCCGCGGGCGCAGATCGGCGGGCAGCGACTCCACGGCCTCCTTCTCGTCCCCGCGTCCGGCGACCAGCAGCCGGGTCTGCGGACGCGCGGCGAGGATCTTCGGGAGGGCCTTCATCAGCACCGGCAGGCCCTTGCGCGGCTCGTCGATGCGTCCGACGAAGCCGATCGTGTCCCCCTGCCACTCGGGACGGGGCTGGGCCCGGGCGAAGAAGTCGACATCGACGCCGTTCGGGATCACCACCGCATCGCCGCCGAGGTGTTCGACCAGGGTGCGTCTCGCGTACTCGCTCACCGCGATCCGGGCGCTGATCTTCTCCAGTGCGGCCTGGAGGATGGAGTACGCGGCGATCATGGCCCGGGAACGCGGGTTGGAGGTGTGGAAGGTGGCGACGATCGGGCCCTGCGCGGCCCAGCAGGCCAGCAGGCCGAGCGAGGGCGAGGTGGGCTCGTGGATGTGGATGACGTCGAAGCCGCCGTCGTGCAGCCAGCGCCGGACCCGGGCCGCCGACAGGAAGCCGAAGTTGAGCCGGGCCACCGAGCCGTTGTACGGCACCGGCACCGCGCGGCCGGCCGAGACGACGTACGGCGGCAGCGGGGTGTCGTCGTCGGCGGGGGCGAGGACGGACACCTCGTGGCCCAGGCGGAGGAAGTACTCGGCGAGATCGCGGATGTGGAACTGCACGCCCCCCGGCACGTCCCAGGAGTACGGGCAGACGATACCGATCCTCACGCGGTCCCCCCGTCGGGAGAGCGCGCGGGATCGAGGTCCTTGAGCCACAATCGCTGCAGCATGTGCCAGTCCTCCGGATGGTCGGCGATCCCCGTGGCGAAGGCATCGGCCAGCGCCTGTGCCATGACAGACGTCTTCTCGGCCCGGGTACCTGACTCGGGGACCTCGACCGGGGGATGCACCCGGCCCCGCATGACGGGTGAGTCGTCGTACCAGAGTGTCACCGGCAGCAGCAGCGCGCCGGTCTGCTGGGCGAGCAGCGCCGGGCCGGCCGGAATCCGGGTGGCCTCCCCGAAGAACCGGACCTCGACCCCGGAGGAGGACAGGTCCCGTTCGGCGACCAGGCAGACCAGGCCGCCGTCGCGCAGCCGCCGGGCCAGCGTGCCGAAGGCGGTGCCGCCGCTGTGCGGCAGGACCTCCATGCCGAGGCCCTCGCGGTAGGCGACGAAACGGTCGTACAGCGTCTCGGGCTTGAGGCGTTCGGCGACCGTCGTGAACGGCGTGCGGAGTGCGGTGGTGACCCAGGCGCCGGCGAGGTCCCAGTTGGCCATGTGCGGCAGCGCGAGGATGACGCCCTTGCCGGCCGCGAGACCCTCGGTGAGGTGGTGCACGTCCTTGGGGTCGAAGCCGCCCTTGATGCGGTCCGGGCTCCAGGCGGGCAGCCGGAAGGACTCCATCCAGTAGCGCAGGTACGATCGCATGCCCGCGCGCGAGAGCTCGGCGAGGCGCTCGGGGCCCGCGCCCGGCACCACGCGCGCGTAGTTGCTCTCCAGCCGCCGCACGCCCTTGCCGCGCCGCTTCCAGGCGAGGTCGGCGATGCCGCGGCCGAGGCGGACGGCGACCGGCTCGGGCAGCTTCTTGACCACGCCCCAGCCCAGGCCGTACAGCGCGTCGGTGACCCGCTCCTGGGCGCTCACTTCGCGGCCTCGCTCCCCCGCGTCTCCTGCTGGGCGGCAGCTTCCGCCTCGGCGGACTCGCGGCGGACCGTGACGACCCGCTGGATCAGCGTGACCAGGCTGCCGACGGCCACGATCCACAGGGCGACCGGCAGCAGGTACTGGATGCCGGGCACACCGAACTTGTGCAGTCCCGCGAGGCCCGCCAGGGTCAGGGCGATCACCAGGCGCTCGGCACGCTCGACGAGGCCGTTGACGGCGACCGGCAGGCCGATCGACTCGCCGCGCGCCTTGGTGTACGACACCACCTGGCCGCTCGCCAGGCAGAAGATCGAGACCGCGCACAGGACGTTGTCGTCGCCGCTTCCCGCGTACCAGAGGGCGAAGCCGCCGAAGATCGCGCCGTCGGCGACCCGGTCGAGCGTGGAGTCCAGGAAGGCGCCCCAGCGGCTGGAGCGGCCGAGCTGGCGGGCCATGTTTCCGTCGACGAGGTCGGAGAACACGAAGAGCGTGATCACGACCGTGCCCCAGAAGAACTCGCCCCTGGGGTAGAAGACCAGCGCACCCGCGACCACACCGGCGGTGCCGAGGAGGGTCACCGTGTCGGGGCTGACGCCCCGCCGGATGAGAAACGCGGCGAACGGTGTGAGGACACGCGTGAAGAATGCACGCGCGTACTTGTTCAGCATGGCCTTCCCGAGGGTCGGTGTGGCCGGGCGGCCCCTGCTGGCCACCGGCTGGCCCATCGTAGCCACGCGCGCGCGTAGGTGACGGCCGGGCACCCGCACCCCGGTCCCGGGATCGGGCGGACGGCCCGCGACCGGCCGGGGGGGGCGGCGCGATCGCGTCCTTCGTATGGACGCACCGTGACGGGAGTGGAAAGCTCGAAGAACACCGCGGGCGTCGCCGGAGCCGTCACCGCTGGGGGTGCCCTCGGACGCAGTTCGGGGGAGGGTCCGCGTGTCCGCGCCCACAGTGACCTCACCGTGCACGGGAGGCAAGGCCATGGGCGACAAGGCGAACGCACACCCCGGAGCCGCCGGCAGGGCAACGGCGGCCGACCACCCCGCGTCCGTACGGAATGTGGTGCTGGTCGGCCACTCCGGTTCGGGCAAGACGACATTGGTGGAAGCCCTCGCGCTGGCGTCGGGGGCAGTGAACCGGGCGGGCCGCGTGGAGGACGGCGGCACCGTCTCCGACTACGACGAGATCGAGCACCGGCAACAGCGCTCGGTGCAGCTCTCCCTGGTCCCCGTCCCATGGGGCGGGTACAAGATCAACCTCCTCGACACCCCCGGATACGCCGACTTCGTCGGAGAACTCAGGGCCGGTCTGCGAGCGGCGGACGCGGCCCTTTTCGTCGTCTCCGCCTCGGACGGCGTGGACGGCTCGACCCGCATGGTGTGGGAGGAGTGCGCGGCGGTCGGTATGCCGCGGGCGATCGTCGTCACGCACCTGGAGGCCGCCCGCGCGGACTTCGAGGAGATGACCCGGATCTGCGCGGAGGCCTTCGGCGGCGACGACCCCGACGCCGTACTCCCGCTCTACCTGCCGCTGCGCGGCCCGCAGGCACCGGACGGGCACGCGCCCGTGACCGGGCTGATCGGGCTGCTGTCGCAGCAGCTGTTCGACTACTCCTCCGGGGAGCGCAAGGAGTCGGAGCCGGGCGAGGACCAGCTGCCGCTGATCGAGGAGGCCCGCGGACGGCTGATCGAGGGGATCATCTCGGAGAGCGAGGACGAGACCCTCATGGACCGCTATCTCGGCGGCGAGCAGGTCGACGTCAAGACGCTGATCGAGGACCTGGAGCGGGCCGTCGCGCGCGGGGTCTTCTTCCCGGTCCTGGCCGCCGCCCCCGCGGCGGAGGGTGCCCGCGCGGGACTCGGCACGGTCGAGCTGCTGGAGCTGATCACCGGCGGTTTCCCGACCCCGCTGGAGCGGCAGGCGCCCCGGGTCACCACGGTGGACGGCGAGCCGCGCGAGCTGAAGCTGTGCGATCCGGACGGTCCGCTGGTCGCGGAGGTCGTGAAGACCTCGTCCGACCCGTATGTGGGCCGTGTCTCGCTGGTACGGGTCTTCTCGGGCACCCTGCGTCCCGACGAGACGGTCCATGTCTCCGGGCACGGGCTCAGCGACCGCGGCCACGAGGACCACGATGTCGACGAACGGATCGGCGCCCTGTCGGCTCCCTTCGGCAAGCAGCAGCGGGTGCTGGCCCACGCCATCGCCGGTGATCTCGCGTGCGTCGCGAAGCTGAGCCGCGCGGAGACCGGGGACACGCTCTCGGCCAAGGACGACCCGCTGCTCATGGAGCCGTGGGAGATGCCCGACCCCCTGCTGCCGCTGGCCATCCAGGCGCACAGCAAGGCCGACGAGGACAAACTGTCCCAGGGCCTGTCCCGGCTGGTCGCCGAGGACCCGACCATGCGGCTGGAGCAGAACCAGAACACCCACCAGGTGGTGCTCTGGTGCCTGGGCGAGGCACACGCGGACGTCGCCCTGGAACGGCTGCGCAGCCGCTACGGCGTCCAGGTCGACGTCGTCCCGCACAAGGTCTCCCTACGGGAGACGTTCGCGACGAGGACGGCGGGCCGCGGCCGGCACGTGAAGCAGTCCGGCGGGCACGGGCAGTACGCCATCTGCGAGATCGAGGTGGAGCCGCTGCCGGGCGGTTCGGGCATCGAGTTCGTGGACAAGGTCGTCGGCGGGGCGGTGCCGCGCCAGTTCATCCCGTCGGTGGAGAAGGGCGTCAGGGCCCAGGCCGCCAAGGGAGTGGCGGCCGGCTATCCGCTCATCGACTTCCGGGTCACGCTGCTGGACGGCAAGGCGCACTCGGTGGACTCCTCCGACGCCGCGTTCCAGACGGCCGGGGCGCTGGCGCTGCGGGAGGCGGCGGCCGACGCGAAGATCCATCTGCTGGAACCGGTCGCCGAGATCAGTGTCCTGGTCGGCGACGACTACGTGGGCGCCGTGATGAGCGACCTGTCCGGGCGGCGCGGCCGGGTGCTGGGCACCGAACAGACCAGTGGCGGGCGGACGTTGATCAAGGCCGAGGTGCCCGAGATCGAGATCGGCCGGTACGCGGTCGACCTGCGTTCGCTGTCGCACGGCACGGCCCGTTTCAGCCGTTCGTACGCGCGGCACGAGCCGATGCCGCCGCAGATCGCCGAAAGGATCCGGGAAGAGGCGGGCAGCGCCGCCTAGCCGGTGACGGGCCCCACCAGTGACGTTGACGGAACGCTCCCCTCCGCGTCGGCGGGCGGCTTCGGCCGTCCGCCGACGCGTGTCGGGGCGTGCGCCGGCCGCAGTGGGGGCGCACGCCGAGGGCAGTTGAGGCGTCCGCCGACGGATGTCACTGCCTGCGGATACGCTGATGACCTGATCAACAGGTGTGCGGAGCACGGAAGTCGGGAAGGCCGCAGGAGCAGGACTCGCGGCGATCGGGGGCGGGAATGACCGTTGGGAGCGGTTACGCGGACATCTTCGGTCCGCAGGTGCCGCGTACGGGCGACGGGGACCAGACGGCGACGTTCGCGCTGGCCTCGGCGGCCTATCGGGACAGTTCGGTGGAGGAGGTTCTCAAAGCCAACAACGAGTGGCACGAGTCGGCCGTCTCGGGCGGCCGCACGTGGACGAGGATCTTCCGCCCCAACCTGGGCGAGGCCTTCTCCACCGCCGTGATAGCCCGCATGCTCGGGGCCGACCGCAAGCCGCTCATCCAGTCCTTCGGCGCCGAGCCGCAGGTCGTGGTCGAGCACTGCCTCGCGGCGAACAACATCCGCAGGGAACGGGACAACCGGCTCACCGTCGTCATGGTGCTGTGCGGGCTGCTGTTCCTGCCCGGGCTGCTCATCTGGCTGCTGGTCTTCCAGATCCGTACCACGATCGCCAAACAGGAGGGCAGGGCCGGCGCCCTGGCCACCGCACTGCTCGTCGGGGTGGGCGCCCTCGCCGTGATCTTCCTGGTCAAGATGCCGTTCTCGGGCTTCTGGGCCTGGTACGCGCGCGCGGCGGTGGTCCTGCCGGTCGTCGGCTGGTTCTGGGCCAAGCAGATCTGCGAGCGCACGGCGAGGGACCTGCGGGGTCGTTGGGACAGCCTGCTGTCCGGCAGCAGCATCGGGGCGAAGGTGCCCGAGGCGGTGCCGACCAGCCCGAAGCAGACGGCTGCCGAGCAACTGCGCCAGTCCCTCGCCAGGTTGAGCGCCGAGCAGCAGTCCAACTCGGTCTTCTACGCCGGGCCCAAGGGCATACTCGGCATGGGCACCCGCTGGGGCATCTGGCAGCTCGCCGAGGACCTGCTCCCCGCCGACCCCACCCGTGAGATCCACCCGTTCCGCAGCTGGGACGTCATACGCGCGATCCACGACCAGCTGCGCATGCTGGAGCGCGGCCCGCTGAACACCGGAGGCTTCCCGAAGCCGTCGATACGCCACTGGGTCGTGACCCCCGTGGCGGAGATGGCGAAGGAGGTGTCCCGGCCGGAGGGCACGGACGTGGAGGCGTACCAGGTCAAGACGCACGCCATACAGGACATCTGCAACAAGCAGCAGTTCGGCGCGGGCGACCGGCACTACCTGGGCGTGCAGTGGACGCTGTGGGACGGGCAGCTGGTCATCACCATGCTGATCACGGTGACCGTGCTGCACGAGACCCTGCGCATCGAGGTGACCGGGCACGCGCTGGGGCCGGTGCACGGGCTGTTCACCACGAAGCCGGCGGCCAAGGAGAAGGAAGTCGCGAAGTCGCTGAAGTTCTGGGAGACCCGGAAGGTGAAGCTTCCGCTGGTCGACGCGGACGAGGTGGTACGGCTGACGGCCCGGGCACCCCTGACCTGGTACCCCCCGCTGCTCAACTGGCTCGGCGGCAGCCTCACGCTCCCCGAACCCTTCGGACTGCGGCACGCCTGGGCGGACAAGCCGTGGCGGCACCGCTTCATGGCCGACGACGCGCTGCGTGCCGCGACGCCGGTCCTGCGGGTGGTGCACGCGGCGGCGATCCGGGTACTGACGGAGAACGGCGTGGACACGGAGAAGTTCGGCACCCGGTCGGCGTTCCTCAGCACGGCGGTGCAGGACACCCCGCCGACGAAGGCGGACCTGTACGACGCGTAGGGCCTTCGGCAGCGAG
This sequence comes from Streptomyces sp. NPDC050287, assembly GCF_044459385.1. Classification (NCBI taxonomy): domain Bacteria; kingdom Bacillati; phylum Actinomycetota; class Actinomycetes; order Kitasatosporales; family Streptomycetaceae; genus Streptomyces; species Streptomyces sp. NPDC050287. The sequence goes on from NZ_JBITIY010000015.1 coordinate 178,992, forward strand.
GGGTCGTAGACGGGGCGCCCGTCCCGTGGGCGGCGCCCCGGACCCCTTGCGGCCTTCCGCCCGAACGGCCTGCTCCTCGAAGGACGCCGGACGGGCCGGGGATGCCCACACCCGCATGCCCTGCGCCTCGGCGGACTACGAGGGCCAGGCGTCCGCCAGCATCTTCCTCGTGTCGGCGAGCAGCTGCGGCAGCACCCTGGTGTGGCCGACCACGGGCATGAAGTTCGTGTCGCCGCCCCAGCGCGGGACGATGTGCTGGTGGAGGTGGGCCGCGATGCCCGCGCCCGCCACCGAGCCCTGGTTCATGCCGATGTTGAACCCGTGCGCGCCGGACGCGGTGCGCAGGGCGGTCATCGCCTGCTTGGTCAGGGCGCCCAGCTCAGCCGTCTCCGCGTCCGTGAGGTCCGTGTAGTCGGCGACATGACGGTAGGGCACGACCATCAGGTGGCCGCCGTTGTACGGGTACAGGTTGAGCACGGCGTAGACCTGCTCACCGCGTCGGACGATCAGCCCGTCCTCGTCGGACTTGGCCGGGATGGAGCAGAAGGGGCAGCCGTCGCCGGCACCCGGGCCGGTCGGCTTGTTCTCGCCCTGGATGTAGGCCATCCGGTGGGGCGTCCACAGACGCTGGAACGCGTCCTGGGTCCCCACTCCCCACTGCTGCTCCGGCTCACTCGTCATGCAGTGCAGCATATGGCTTCGCCCGTTCGCGCCGTGTCGCCGGGGTTGGGGGGAAAGCGGCCCGGGACAAGCTGGCCCGGTGGACAAGGACAGCCGTCTGGCCAGCTGGGAGCACCGCAGCGAGGTACCGCTCGGCGTCGCGTCGCTGCTGTCCCTGGGCTCCTACGCGGTACGGGTCCTCGGGCACGGCCAGCCCGACGCCGTAAGGGACTCGGCACTGGCCCTGACCTACGCGACCTGGGCCATGTTCATCGTCGACTACGGGGTGCGCTGGCGGCTCAGCGGGCAGGGCCCGGGGTTCGTCCGCCGGCACTGGCTGGACACCGTGGTCATGGTGCTGCCGCTGTTGCGTCCGGTGCAGATCGTGAAGGTCAACGAGGCCGTGCAGCGCCGGCGGGGACGATCCCGGCTCACGCTGCACGCGCGGGTCATCCTGTACGCGACGCTCTCCGTGGGGCTGCTCGGGTTCGCCGCCGCGCTCGCGGTGTACCAGCAGGAACACGACGCCCCGCACGCGACGATCCGGACGTTCGGCGACTCGGTGTGGTGGACCTGCTCCACGCTGGGAACCGTCGGCTACGGCGATGTCGTTCCGGTCACCCCTGTGGGCCGGCTGATCGCAGTGGGGCTGATGGGCGTCGGCCTCGCGCTGCTCGGTGCGGTCACCGGGTCGTTCTCCGCGTGGCTGCTGCAGGTCTTCAGCCGCGAGGGCGACGACAGGCCCCGGGGAAGCTGAGCCTCCCGGGGCCTGTCGGCAGAGGGAGCCCGCCGACAGGAGAGACCGGTCGGCGGGCGACAGGAGATCAGACCTGCGCCCGCTCCTCCACGACCTTCGCGATCTTCGCGATGGCCTCGTCGAACGGGATGCCGTTCTCCTGGGAGCCGTCGCGGTACCGGAAGGACACCGACCCGCCCGACATGTCCTCGTCGCCCGCGATGACCATGAAGGGCACCTTCTGCTTCTGGGCGTTGCGGATCTTCTTCTGCATCCGGTCCGAGGAGGAGTCCACCTCGACCCGCAGCCCCTGCTTCTTGGCCGCGGCGGCGAACTTCTCCAGGTACTCCACGTGCCCGTCCCCGATCGGGATGCCGACCGCCTGGACCGGCGCCAGCCACGCCGGGAAGGCACCCGCGTAGTGCTCCAGGAGCACCGCGAAGAACCGCTCGATGGAGCCGAACAGCGCACGGTGGATCATGACCGGCTGCTGCTTGGAGCCGTCCGCCGCGGTGTACTCCAGGTTGAACCGCTTGGGCTGCTGGAAGTCGACCTGGACGGTGGACATCTGCCAGGAGCGGCCGATGGCGTCCTTGGCCTGGACGGAGATCTTCGGGCCGTAGTACGCGGCGCCGCCCGGGTCGGGAACCAGCGGGAGGCCCTGCTTCTCGGCCGCCTGACGCAGTGCGTCGGTGGCCTCCTCCCACTCCGCGTCCTCACCGATGAACTTCGGGGAGTCGTCACGGGTGGACAGCTCCAGTTCGAAGTCGTTCAGACCGTAGTCGCGCAGCAGGTCCAGGACGAAGGTCAGGAGCGAGTCCAGCTCGCTCGCCATCTGGTCCTTGGTGCAGTAGATGTGCGAGTCGTCCTGCGTGAAGCCGCGGGCACGGGTCAGGCCGTGCACGACGCCCGACTTCTCGTAGCGGTACACCGTGCCGAACTCGAAGAGCCGCAGGGGCAGTTCGCGGTAGGAGCGACCGCGCGCCTTGAAGATCAGGTTGTGCATGGGGCAGTTCATCGCCTTGAGGCGGTAGTTCTGCCCGTCGAACTCCAGCGGCGGGAACATCGCGTCCCCGTAGTTCGGCAGGTGCCCCGAGGTCACGAAGAGGTTTTCCTTCGAGATGTGCGGGGTGTTCACGAACTCATAGTCCGCGTCCTCGTGGCGCTTGCGCGAGTAGGTCTCCATCTCGCGGCGGACGATGCCGCCCTTGGGGTGGAAGACCGCGAGGCCGGAGCCCAGCTCCTCCGGGATGGAGAAGAGGTCCAGCTCGGCGCCGAGCTTGCGGTGGTCGCGCTTCTCGGCCTCGACGAGGAAGTCCAGATACGCCTTCAGCTCGTCCTTGGACGGCCATGCGGTGCCGTAGATGCGCTGGAGCTGCGGGTTCTTCTCGCTGCCGCGCCAGTACGCGGCGGCCGAGCGCATCAGCTTGAACGCCGGGATGTTCCGGGTGGTGGGCAGGTGGGGGCCGCGGCAGAGGTCCTTCCAGCACAGCTCGCCGGTCTTGGCGTCGAGGTTGTCGTAGATCGTCAATTCGCCGCCGCCGACCTCGGCGTCGGCGCCCTCGGCGGCCTGCGCGGCATTGCCCTTGAGGCCGATGAGCTCCAGCTTGTAGGGCTCGTCGGCCAGTTCCTCGCGGGCGGCGTCGTCGGTGGTGATCCGGCGCGAAAACCTCTGTCCCCGCTTCTGGATCTCCTGCATCTTCTTCTCGATGCGCTTGATGTCATCGGGCGTGAACGGCTCGGCGACGTCGAAGTCGTAGTAGAAGCCGTCCTTGACCGGCGGACCGATGCCCAGCTTGGCCTCGGGGAAGAGCTCCTGCACGGCCTGCGCCATCACGTGCGCGGTGGAGTGGCGCAGGATGTTGAGGCCGTCCTCGGACGAGATCTCGACGCCCTCGACCTCCTCGCCCTCGGACAGGACGTACGACAGGTCCTTGAGCTCGCCGCCCACCCGCGCGGCGACGATCGAACGCTCGCCGGCGAAGAGCTCGGCGGCCGTAGTGCCCGTCGTCACCACGCGCTCTTCCCGCTCGGAATCGCGTTGGATGATCACACGGACGTCTGACACCGGTCTCTCCTGACTGAAGGCGGACTGCGGCGCCATACCGGGAGCGCGCGCATGACCGGATCGTACCGACCCGCGCCCCCCGACCGCTAAACGGATGACCACCCGCCCCGGCCACCCCGGTCTCCCCACCCAGCCTCAGTCCCCATGGACCTCCGTCTCGGATCTCCGTCTCACTCCCGCCACGGACCTGCGTCTCAGTCCCCTCCGCGGGTCTCCTCGAAGAAGGCCGTGATCTCCGCGGTGTCCTGCAGGGACTTCATCAGCCGGTCCCGCTCCGCCTCGTCGACCTGCACCGGTACGACCTCACAGGCGTCCGTCAGCCGCCGGAAGCCGCCCCGGCTCTCCAGCCGCCCGAGGACCCGCACCGGCAGTCCGACGAGGTGCGCGTGTCCGGCGATCCGGTAGGAGTCCTCGTCCAGGGTCAGCCGGACGTGCGGGACCTCGGCCCCGGCGATCACCCGCAGCCGTACCGCTCCCTCCCCGCGCGGCCCCGACCTGCGCATCCGGACCACGGTTCCGGTGATCCGCACCGGCACGGAGGGCTCCTCGCGCAGATAGCGGGCGCCGGCCTCGCGCAGGGCGGGCAGGTCGCCGGGCGAGAACTCGACGGGCTCGCCGCCCGCCGCGCAGTCCTCGGGGACGCCGGCCGCGGGTGCCCACTCGACGGCGACGCGCGCCCCTTCCGTACCGCGCACGAGGGCGATCAGCGCCTCCGTGAGCTCACGGCTCACGCCTGCCTCCACGGCGCCGTCGAAGGCGTCCATGCCGCCGGTGGCGCGCTGGTAGTCGATGGCCTCGCGGGCGGCGTACAGGGCCTGGTGCAGGCGGACGGCGAGCGGGCGGCCGGTGTCGACGGGGACGAACGCGGTCAGGCGCCTGCCCTCGGCCGCGGCGCCGACGAGCACGTTCTCCAGGACCGTGGCGGCGGTGCGCCGGTGGCGGGCGCCGTAGTAGCCGGCCCGCGCGCGCGTGGCGAGCGCTCCGGCGAGCAGCATCTGCCGGGAAGCCGTTCGCAGTTGCTCCTCGACCGTCCAGGCAGTGGCGCCGGCCGGTCCGGTGGGGACGTCGCGCCACCAGCGGATCTCGTCGCTGGGCACGGCGAGGGAGACCAGCACCTCGCGCGCGGAGGGCGCGGCGCTGCGCGACAGCGCGAGCAGCGCCTCGCCGAGCAGGTCGTCGCTGTCGGGGAAGGCGCGGCTCTCGGGCACCAGCAGGCTCATGCCGCCGCCCGGTCCGGGCGGGGTCCAGCGGCCGTAGCGGCCGGCCGCTCCCCCGCGCCGCTGCCAGCCGTGCCGGTGCAGCAGGGCACCGAGCACGGCGGGATCGACGTCGGCGGGGTCGGGGGGGCGGGTCCAGGTGACGGCGGTCTGGTCGACGGGATGCGGTCGTACGGACCGCAGTGGCTCTTCCAGCGGGCGGTGCGTCATGGTCTGCCTCCGGTCCCGACCCGCGTCATGATCTCGCAGAGCGCCCGGTCGTCGAAGATGCGCGAGGTCGGTATCCGCACGGTGGTCCGGGTCCGGCCGGTGATCGGGTGACCGGCGAGGTTGACCCAGTAGCAGCAGTGCCTGAGGTCGAGCCGGTCGTGGCTGGCCCGCAACCAGTCGTCCTGGGATCTCGGCACGAGCATCACCACGAGGATCTTGTGCACCGAGACCGGGCTGCGGGCGAGCTTGCGCAGGTGGTCGTTGTCGAGCGTGAAGGAGAACGTGCGCCCGGGAGGGTTCGGCGGGACCTGGTAGGTGCATTTCAACTGCACCTTGATGGTGACCTCGTCGTCGACGGTGTGCCCGGGCGAGCCGTGACTGACGTGCCAGTCGATGCCGTTGTCCGGAAAGGGCTGCGACAGCGAGCAGCCGGCCGCCGCGGCGACCGCGTGCAAGTAGCCCACCTGCAGGGTTTCCATGCAGGCGGTGGTGGCGAGTGTGCCGCGATGGGGAGCCGTGCGTTCGGGCAGCAGCCCGCCCCGCTCGGGCTGCGCTATCGCCATGACCAACAGCCTTCCAGAACAGACGAAGTGCCCATGCCTGGGCCGAGTGCGTCCCGCGCCGGGCCGCTGAACTGCAAGGACCCGTATTCCTGTTGTGTCCTTCCGGCGTACGGCGCAAACAGCCCGGGTATCACCAAACGGGGCAGACGACGGGGCGTCAGCTGCCGCGGGTGAACGAGGGGTTGGGTAGGTATGGCTTGCTGGTACGAAGGGCCGCTGGCTGCTTTCGACACGGAGACCACGGGCGTGGACGTCGAGACCGACCGGATCGTGTCGGCCGCCGTCGTCGTCCAGGACGCCCCGGGCACCCGGCCACGGGTGACCCGGTGGCTGGTGAACCCGGGCGTGCCGGTGCCCGCCGGGGCGACAGAGGTGCACGGACTGACGGAGGAGCATCTCCAGCGCAACGGCCGCTGGCCCGCTCCGGTGATGTACGAGATAGCCGAGGCGCTGGCCGAACAGGCGCGCGCCGGACGGCCGTTGGTGGTGATGAACGCGCCGTTCGACCTGACGCTCCTGGACCGGGAGTTGCGCCGGCACCGCGCCTCGTCCCTGGACCGCTGGTTCGATGCCTCCCCCCTGCTGGTGCTCGACCCGAGGGTCCTCGACAAGCACCTGGACCGCTACCGCAAGGGCCGCCGCACCCTCACCGACCTGTGCGGGCACTACGGCGTCGAGCTGGAGGGCGCGCACGACGCGGGGGCCGACGCACTGGCCGCGCTGGATGTCGTACGGGCGGTGGGGCGCCGGTTCGCGACGCGGCTGGAGCGGCTGAGCCCGGCCGAGCTGCACACGCTCCAGGCGGTGTGGCACGCGGCGCAGGCTCGGGGCCTGCAGGCGTGGTTCGCCCGCAGCGGCACGGAGGAGACGGTGGATCCGGCGTGGCCGCTGCGCCCGGACATGCCGGCGGCGGCATGAGGGTTCGCGTGCGGCGGCATGAAGAAAGCCGGTCCGCCTCAGGCGGACCGGCTTTTCCCGGTGGGCGATACTGGGTTCGAACCAGTGACCTCTTCGGTGTGAACGAAGCGCTCTCCCACTGAGCTAATCGCCCGGGAACGCACTGAACAATACAGGTCCCCGCGGGTTTCCTTCAAACCGTTGTCAGGTGGCCGACCAGTCCGCGCCGCCCGGCCCGCATCATCAGCCAGTGGTTGGCGCGGAAGAGCGGCCGTCCCGGTACGGCGAATCGCCTGAGCAGCGGCTTGCTGACGTCGACCACCTGCTCGTAGCGGGCCACACTGCCTGTGCCGTCCGCGGTGACCGTCCAGCGTGCCCAGCCGTCGATGTCCCCGGACAAGGCGGTCTCCAGGACCCGGGCCACCGGGTCGCGGCGCACCTCACGGGCGGTGAAGGTCACGTCGTAGGGCAGGAGGGAGCGGACGCGGACGAGGCCGGTCGAGTCGTCGACCCGGTTCACCTCCCGCACCTGGCGCCACCAGCGCGGATAGTCCTCGACCCGCTCCAGCGCGGCGTATACGGCGGTCGGCGCGGCGGGCAGACGCCACCGGCTGCGGAAGCGGTAACGGTTCCAGTCCATGAGCCGAGTCTGCCCGAGGCGGGCGCGGTGAGGCGTATCTGAGTACGACCTGAGTACGCACACTCATGCCGTACGACGTGACGCACACCACACTCGACGGCATGACGCACATTCCGCCACCGGCCGAGGAGTTGCGGATCCTCGACGCCGAGTTGTGGCGCCTGGACGCCCACCGGGCCCAGTTGCTGGCCCGTCGCGCCTGGCTGGTCGCCACCCTGCAGAAGCCGCAGCCGCAGCCTCAGACCCCGTCGATGTCCGTGACCCCGCCTCGCCCGGAGACCTCCGCACTCGGCGTGCAGAACCTTCTCCTCCTGCTCGGCGGTGTCCTGCTCACCGTCGCGGCGATGGTGTTCACCCTGGTCAGCTGGGGTCACCTGGGGATCACCGGGCGGGCTCTGGTGCTGGGCGCGGTCACCCTGACCGCGCTCGCCGTGCCGGCGGTGCCGCTGCGGCGGGGGCTGCGTTCGACGGCCGAGTCGGTGGCGGGCCTCGGGCTCGCGCTGACGCTGCTGGACGCGTACGCCCTGCACGAGGCCGCCCTCGCGGGGGTCGACGGCACCGGATACGCGGCGGCGGCGACGGCCGTACTGGCCCTGCTGTGGACCGGGTACGGTCTGCTGCCGGCCACGGCCGCGCTGCGTCTGCCCCTCCCCGCCGCCGTGGTGGCCGGCCAGTTCCCGCTGCTGCTGTGGGCGGTCGCGGCGGACGCGGGTCCGTACGGGGTCACGGCCGCGCTCCTGGTGACCGCCGCAGCCGACACGGTGCTGGCGCTCCGGGTGACCTCCGGGTCCGTGCGGGGCGTCGCCGCTGTCGGCGCGTACGGCGCGGGCGCCTGGGGCGTACTGGCCGCCGGCTGGCTGTCCTGGACGGCCACCGGCGTGGGCGCCGCCGCCCGTGCGGCGGCGCTCCTCCTCCTCGCCGCCGCGATCGCGCTGGGTGCCGCCTGGCGGAGCCAGGGCGAGAAGCGGGGCGTCGGTCTCGTCGTCGCCTCGGGGCTGCTCGCGGTCGGCGCGGTCGGCGGTACGGCCCGCCCCGCACTCCCGGAGGCGTGGACGGTTCCGGTCCATCTGGCCTGCGCAATAGCCCTGTTGGCGGCGGTGCGGGCCACGGCCCTGCCGGACGCGGTGCGAGGCGGTCTCGCGTGGGCATCCGGGGCGGTACAGGCGCTCGCCGTGCTGTGGACGCTGCCCGTCCTCGCCGTCGCGCTGCTGGGACCGGCCGGCTGGGTGACCCGCGCGTGGGCGGGGGCACCCTCGGACTCCCGGGTCGCGGTGACGACGGACGTGGCCTGGCCGCCGCACGCGGCGACGGCACCCCTCGTGCCGGCGGCCGTCGCGGCCGTGCTCGTCCTGACGGTCCGCGACACGACCTGGCGCCCACGAGCCCTGACCGGCGCGCTGGGGCTGACCTGGGCCACGGCTGCGATCCTTCCGGCGGTGCTCGAACTTCCTTACGCCGTCGGCCTGTCGGTCCAGGGAGTCGTGATCGCCGCCGCTCTGGGAGCGGCGGGAGCCGTACGCCGAGCGCTGCCGTCGCCGTCCCCGTCCCCGTCCCCGTCCCCGTCCCCGTCCCCGGAGGGTACTCGGGCGCCCCAACCGACCGCGCCGACACCTGACGTACGGCATTTCCTGCCGGCCAAGCTCACCGCTCTCCTCCTCGCGCTGCTCAGCTCCCTCAGCCTCGCCGCGCTCTCCCTCGCCACCCAGACCGCGACCCTCACCGTGCTGTCCGCCCTGACCGCGCTGTGGGCGGCCGCCTCCTGGTCCACGCGTCTCACGCCCGTCACGGCCCCGGCCGCCCTCGCGTACGCCGCCGCGCTCGCCTGCGCGACCGGCGCCGCCGCGGACTGGACGCCCGCCCACACCGCCCTGCTCGTGCTGGCGGTGCCGACCGTCGCGGCCCTGCTCGCGGCACGGCTGGGCGGCTCTCCGGCGACCGTGCCGGTCGAGGCGGCGGGTGCCGCGGCCGGAGGGCTCGCCGTGGCCCTCGCCGTGACCGACCCGCCCGTGCTCGCCCTCGTCCTGGCCCTGTGCGCGGTGATCACCGCCGGGACGGCCGTACGCCCGGAGCGGCGCTCCCTCGGCTACGCGGCCACCGCCCTCTTCGTGCTGGCCACCTGGGTCCGGCTGGCTTCCTGGGACGTCGGCGCCCCCGAGGCGTACACCCTCCCGGTCACCGTCCCCGCGCTGCTGGTCGGCGCCCTGCGCCGACGCCGCGATCCGCAGGCATCCTCCTGGACGGCGTACGGCCCCGGACTCGCCGCCACTCTGATCCCGAGCCTCGTCGCGGCCTGGGGCGACGCCCACTGGACGCGCCCGCTGCTGCTCGGCGGCGCGGCGCTGGCGGTCACCCTGCTGGGCGCCCGGCACCACCTCCAGGCACCGCTGCTGCTCGGCGGCTCGGTGCTCACCCTGCTCGCGCTGCACGAACTCGCCCCGTATCTCGTGCAGGTGACCGGAGTGCTCCCGCGTTGGGTGCCTCCCGCCCTCGCCGGACTGCTGCTGCTCGCACTCGGAGCGACGTACGAGCAGCGCATCCGGGACGTCCGACGGGTGCGGGAGGTCCTGGGGAAGATGGACTAGGGCCTGTTGCGAAAGTGGCCTCGTTGCCCGGAGGGCGGCCGCGCGGCGTCCGGTGCGTGCTCTGGGGGTCCCCCCGGCCGAAGGCTGGGGGAGTGCCGCCCGGAAGCCCTCGTACTGGGCGTACTCGGGCTTTCGGGCGGTGCGGCGAGAGTGCGTGCCGGGCGTCGCGCGGCAGAGGCCACTTTCGCAACAGGCCCTAGGCCCCGGCTAGGGCATCTTGTCGCCCAGCAGTGCCAGGTTCTCGATGGCGGCGAGGCCGTAGAGCGCGGTGTCGTTCGAGGACACCCACGCGGCCTCGCTGCCCGGTACCAGGGTCGCCGGTCCGCTCAGCTTCTCCGTCTTCCAGGGCGACGACTCCTTGTAGCCGTCGGAGTTGTAGAACTTGTCCCAGGCCCGCTTGGCGAGCTTCTCGTCACCGGTCCGCACGGCGGTGTAGGCGTCCAGGCGGGAGTGGCCCTGGAACAGCAGGAGCGAGCCGAAGTCGGAGCCGTAGCGGGCCTTCTGCTCGGCCTTGGTGGCGTTGAAGTAGCGGCAGTAGTCGAAGTAGGCCTCGTTGAACTTCGGCATGTCGACGAGGTCGATCAGTTCGGCGCACAACTCGTTGAGGCCGAAGACGGCGGAGAGGTGCGAGACCGACACCACCGGCGCCGGGGCGACGGCGAACTTGCCCGTGTCGAGGTCGTACAGCCCGCTGCCCTGGACGAAGCCGTTGGGCTGGGCGGCGATGCCCTCCATCGTCGACAGGACACGCGCCTTGGCCTTCTCCCACTTGGGGCCCTTGCGTTCCCACTCGGTCAGCCAGGCCGACACCAAGCCGCTCCAGTCCGTACCGAAACCGACCGACAGGGCGTGCCGGTCGGGGGTGTAGGGGTCGGTGCGGACCTTGCGCAGCGGGTCGAGGACCAGGAACGTCTCGTCGGAGTCGACGTTGGCGTGCATGAGGTCGCCGACCCGTTCGTCGGCGGTGAGGAAGTAGTAGAAGCGCCGGTAGGTGGTGTTGGCGATGCGCTGCTGCTTGGCGCTGTCGGCGAAGTGCTGCACACCGTGCCGGGTGCCGAGGCCGACCCACTTGCCCAGGTGGTAGACGTCGACCTCTCCGGTGTGCCTGGTCATCGACTCGGCGAACCGGAAGATGTCGGAGCGTCCGCTTCTCAGATACGCGTACCAGAGCCACAGGTCGGGCGACAGCTCGGAGTTGTCCCAGGCGTAGCCGCCGATGTCGTACCGCCACACGTGCCGGGCCGCGTCGTACGTGTGCATGATGTCGCCGTAGTCCCAGAAGCCGTACCAACGGCGTTGCTCCACCTGGTCCTTGTAGTAGGTGAAGAGGAAGTCGAGGTGGTCCTCGATCTTCGCCTTGGCGGGCGTGGAGCGGTCCGGTTCGGAGTAGAGGCTCGGGCCGAAGACCCCGGCCTTGATGAGCTGCTTGGGCGGGGCGGCCAGCTGCGGCAGCACCCGTACGGCCTCGACCTGTTCGGCGAGCTGGTCGGCGCTCGGCGTGGACTCGTTGGCCCAGAAGAGGAGTTCGGAGGTGCGGGCGATGCCGTACGGGGTACCGAACTCGGGCTCGTAGTCCTCGTAGGTGATGTTGAGGCCTTCGAGCTGCTCGGCGAAGGTGTCCTGGCCCATGCCGTCGTGGTAGAAGCGCAGGTCCATGGGCTGCGCCTCGGGCGACCAGAGCCAGAGGGTGACCTCGGCCTCGTCGGTCTGGGCGTCGCGGATGTCGAGCTGGGCCGGGAACTTCTCCCAGAAGTCCCTGAGGCCGAAGGAGAGTCCGCCGCTCGCGCCGCCGACGTACCCGAATCCGGAGGCCCGCTTGCCGCCGCCGGCGCCGATCCAGCCGTGCCCCTTCTTGGTGCGCTTGCGCAGGGTGAAGCCGTCGGCGGAGAGCTGGGAGAGGGTGTAGTCGCCCCACTCGGGGATGTACTGGAGCCTGGTGGTGACCCGCTGGTCCCAGGTGGACGGGTCGGGCAGCTTCTTCCCCTCGTACTGCGCCGCCTGCACGGCCGCGCCCGGGTCGCGGCGCAGTCCGGTGATGCCCTTGACCGCCTCGCGCAGCAGACCGGTGCCCTCGCCGCCGATCCGGATGTGGCGGTCGTACGCCTGGTCCCGCATCGGTACGGTGAAGCGGACGCCGAGGCCGCGGATGAAGTCGCCGCTGGCCTTTCCGGGCTCCTGCGTGCCGTCGTACGTGATGGTGTGCACCATGCGGAAGGAGTCGGCGCCCGCGTAGAAGTAGAGCCGGATCGAGAACGGCAGCCAGCTCCGGTCGCCCTTGCGGTGCTTGCCGTCGATCTTGACGACCGCGCGGACCGGGCCGTCCTGTTCGACGGTGACCGAGGAGATGGCTCCCTCGAAGCGCTCGGTCTTCACCGAGCCCTGGTCCTCGTCCTCGATCTCGGGTTGCCGGATCAGCACGAGCCGGCCGTTCCTGGCGATCTCCGTCGAGCCACGGGTGACCGACTTGATCAGCGTGGCGCCGGACGTGCCGATCCTGGCCGTGATGACGCCGGTGGAGACGGTGATCGTGCCGCCGCTCCGGTCGACGGTCACCTTCTTGTCGGGGGCGGCGGCCTCACCGGCCGCGAGAGTCAGCTTGCCGGAGCCGGAACTCACCGCGTGAGCGGTCCACTTGAGCGAGCCGTCCGGCCAGTAGGCGATCGGCCAGGACTGTACGGGCACGGCCTTGCCGTCGGCGTCCGTGACCGAGAACCTCTGGTCGTCCCGGTGGACGCCCTTGGGCCAGGGCACGCCGACGGTGGAGCCGGGGGCGGCGCCGAGGCCGCCGTCCTCCAGCCAGTCCAGGGTCACCGGGTCGTCGTCGGCGCCCGCGGCTCGCGGGGCGGCCTGTGCGTCCTTCGTTCCCAGGGCCCAGCTGAACTGGGCGGCGGCTCCGGCGACGGCGGCCGCCTTCAGAATGGACCTACGGGGGATGGGAGACATGGGGATGCAGCCTTTCCTTCCGTGCGGGGTGCAGGAGGTGGTCAGGGGCATGACAGGGAGAGGTACGGCGCTCGGGGCGCCGACCTGGTGACAGGAGGTGAGGGGAGCCGCCGGTCAGCGGCGCCGGTGGCGCTCCTCCACGGCGACGGCTGCCGCCGCGACAGCCCCGAGGACGGGGACCGCCAGCGGCGCGGCGAACCACGCGGACACGACCACCACGGCCAGTCCGCCGACGACCAGGAAGGAGCCGACGGGGTCCAGCACGGTCCGGCGGCCGGCCTGGGCGAGCAGGGAACGCCAGGTGGCGCCGGGCGTCCACACCGCCGCCGCGCGCAGCCCGGCCACGACGAACCCGATGAGCGCGAACACACCGACGGCCCCGACCAGCGGCCCGCCCGGGATCCCGGCCCGCACGGCCTGCACGTCCACCCAGACCGCGGCCGCCGCGGCCCAGCCGGACAGCCCGGCGATCCATCCGCCGCGTACGGCCACCCGGAAGTCGGCGACGAACTCCAGCCAGCCGCCGCCCTCATGAGCGGTACGGCGACGCAGGTGCCGCGCGCCGGCGGCGAAGGCGGCCGGGTAGGTGACCACGCCGAGCGAGGCCACCGCGATCCACACCCCGGTGAGCAGACACTCGGCGAACACCGCGAACCGCTCGGCGAAGACGGACTCCTTGCGTGGGGCGCGGGCTTTCACGCGTGCTTCGGCCATGGAAACCCGCCTCAGCCCTTCAGTCCGGACGTCGCCATACCGTCGATCAGATAACGCTGGAAGGCCAGGAAGAAGGCCAGCACCGGCAGCAGCGCGACCAGCGACATGGCGATCATGCCGCCGTAGTCGGCCACTCCCTCCTGGTCCACGAACATCTTCAGGCCGAGGGAGACCGTGTACTTGTCGGGCTCGTTGAGGTAGATCAGCGGCCCCATGAAGTCGTTCCAGGAGTTGATGAAGGTGAAGATCGCGCTGGTGATGAGGGCCGGACGGCACAGCGGCAGCACGATCGACCAGTAGATGCGCAGGTGCCCGCAGCCGTCGAGGCGGGCCGCCTCGTCGAGTTCCCTGGGCAGGTTGCGCATGAACTGCATCATCAGGAAGACGAAGAACGCCTCGGTGGCCAGGTACTTCCCGAGCAGCAGCGGGGTGTACGAGTTGATCATTCCCATGTTGCGGAAGAGCACGTACTGCGGGATCAGCAGCACGTGGTACGGCAACAGGAGCGTGCCGATCATCAGCGTGAACAGGAGGTTGCGGCCCGCGAACTTGATCTTCGCGAAGGCGTACGCGGTCAGCGAGCAGGACAGCAGGATCCCGATCACGGAACCGACCGCGAGAGTCAGCGAGTTGAGGAAGAACGTGGAGATCGAGATGTCCGCGATGCCCTCGGTCAGCCGCGTGTAGTTCGCGGTCGTCGGGGAGCCCGGGAGCAGGTCCAGGCTGCCGACGATGTCCTCGCTCTTCTTGAGCGAGCCTCCGATGACCCAGATCACCGGGTAGAGGATGACGGCGAGGATCGCCAGGGATCCGATGTGCCAGGCGAGGGAGCCGGGCAGCTTGCGCCTGAGGGCGCCCTGCGCCTTCGTGGACGGGGCCGGGGCGATGCCGGTGGCCTGTGCGCTCATCAGGCGCCCTCCTCGTAGTGCACCCAGCGCTTCTGGGACCAGAACAGCACCGCCGTCACCAGGGCGACCGCGACGAGCAGCATCCAGGCCATCGCGGAGGCCAGACCCATGCGGCTGTTCTCGAAGCCCTGGACGTAGAGATAGCAGGTGTAGACCATCGAGCCGTCCGCCGGACCGCAGGCGTTGCTTCCGGCGCCGCCGCCGACGATGTACGCCGAGCTGAAGATCTGGAAGGAGTGGATGGTCTCCAGCAGGACGTTGAAGAAGAGGACCGGGGAGATCATCGGCAGTGTGATGTTCCAGAACCGCCGCCACTTGCCCGCCCCGTCGACCTCGGCCGCCTCGTACAGCTCACGCGGGACCTGCTTGAGGCCGGCCAGGAAGATGACCATCGGGGCGCCGAACTGCCAGACGGTGAGCGCCACCAGGCTGTAGATGATCATCTCGGGGTCGCCGGTCCAGCCGCCGACGTCGATCCCGAAGAGCTGTTGCGTACGGTCGACGATCGCGTCGTCCGAGAAGATCGCCTTCCAGACGATCGCGACGGAGACGCTCGCCCCGATCAGCGACGGCGCGTAGAAGGCAGCCCGGTAGAAGGCCTGCCCGCGCCGCTTCTGGGCGAGCAGCAGCGCCACCCCGAGAGCCAGCAGCAGCTTGAGCGGGGTCCCGATGACGACGTACCACATCGTCACCTTCACCGAGTGGCGCCAGCGCGGGTCGCCGAACATCTCGGAGAAGTTGTCGAGGCCGATCCACTTCGGCGCGTCGAACAGGTTGTAGTCGGTGAACGCGAAGTAGAGCGAGGCGATCATCGGACCCGCTGTGAGCAGCAGGAAGCCGGCGATCCAGGGGGACATGAAGAGGTAGCCGGCCAGGGTCTCCCGGCGGCCCCGCCGCTTGAGTGCGGCGGGGCGCGGGGAGTCCACCGGACCGTGCCGCGGCTCGGAGTCCTTGGACAGGCCCTCCATCGCGGGGGCGTGTGTCACGGTGGTTCCCATCAGGCGACGAGAGCCGTCTTCGACTCGGTGAAGAACTGCTTGACGGCGTCGGCGACCGAGCGCGTGCCCAGGGCGAGTTCCTCGGCGATGCGCAGGAAGGCGGCCTCGCAGATGTCGGCGCCGTTCGGGTGCGGGGTGATCGGCTCCAGGACGCCCGCCTTGACGAGGGACTCCTCATAGGCGGCGATGGCCTTGTTGACCTCGTCGGTCGGCTTGAAGGCGTCGTACTGGGCCTGTGTCGCGGGCACCCCACGGTCGTAGCCCATGATCTTGGCGACCTCGGGGTCGTGCACCATGAAGTCGATGAACTGCGCGACTTCCTTGGGGTGCTGCGTCCGCTTGGAGCCGCTGAGCATCAGGGAGCCGAGGTACTGGCCGGTCTTCTTGCCGTCGGTGGTCGGGATGGGGGCCAGACCGTACTCGCTCTTGCCTTCGGAGGTGTAGCGGACGGTGAAGTTGTCCCAGGTGAACTCACTGGCGGCGAGTTCCGCGGAGACGGCCGACTTGGGCTTGACCTGGGCGACCTTCTTGGCGTCGGCGAAGACGCCCTCCTGGATGCCCTTCTTGGCCTTCGTCCACCAGTCCGTCAGATCGGCCTCGGTGAAGCCGAGCCCGTCCTCGGTGAAGAACGCCTTGCCGTTCTGGCGCAGGTAGAGGTCGTACAGGTACATGACGCCGTACATGCCGCTGTCACCGGCACGCCCGCTCTTGTCCCGGATCTTCTTCATCGCCGCGTCGAAATCGTCCCAGGTCCAGCCCTGCTCCGGCTTCACGCCCGCTCTGGTGTAGACGGGCTTGTCGATCACCAGGGCCATCGAGTTGGAGCCGACCGGAACGCCGAGGAGCTTGCCGTCGATCTCGCCGAACTTCTCCAGCCCGGCCCGGAAGCCGTCCATGGAGAGATTGCCCGCCTTGACCTGCTCACTGAGATCCAGCAGCACGTTCTTCGCGTCGTATTTCCGCAGGAATCCAATGGCATTCTGGAAGACGTCCGGCGGGTTCCCGCCGGAAGCCTGGGTGTTGAACTTCTTCCAGAAGTCGAGATAGGGCTGGAAGTCCGTTTTCACCTTGATCTTCGGGTACTTCTTCTCGAAGAGCGCGATGGTCTTGTTGATCCGCTGGGCGCGGTCCTCGGCTCCCCACCACGCGTAACGGATCGTCACCGTCCCGTCCGCGGAGGTCCCGCTGTCTCCCCCGCACCCCGTGGTCGCGGCCAGGCCCACTGTGACCGCCGTGGCCCCCGCGGCCTTGAGGATCGTTCGCCTCTCGACATTCCTGCTGTTTCCCACAGTCGGGCCTCCCCGCGCAGCGTCGTTGCCGCCTGCATGAATCGTTTCAAGTAAGCGCTTGCTGGCACAAGGTACGGAGGGCCCCGTGGTGCGTCAATGATTCGGACAGGAATTTCTCACCGGCAGGCAGGGCGAGTTGACGGTACGTCGGGTCCGCATCGCGTTCGCAGGAAGGCGATGCCGCAGGTGAGGCGCACACGATCGGCGGGCCGAACACGAACGGGCCCTGGACACGCGGATATCGATCGGCCAGAACTCGCCCGGACCCGGAGGCCGAACAGTCCCGGCACCCGGCACCCGGCACCCGGCACCCGGCACCCGGGCCAGGGATGGCGCCCGCCCGACGCACAGACGACGGCGGCCCGTCCGCTTCTCTCGCAGACGGGCCGCCGTATCCGGGTGGGCGATACTGGGTTCGAACCAGTGACCTCTTCGGTGTGAACGAAGCGCTCTCCCACTGAGCTAATCGCCCGGGCGCACGAAGAACATTACCGCATGTCAGGGGGTGCGGGTGACCGCCGGCAAGCGGCCCGCGCACCCCCGCCGCGGATCACTGGTCCTTGATCTTCCAGGGCATCACGAGACCGAACTTCCAGAGGTAGACGCCGACGATGGCGGCCACGATCACCAGGCCGACCGACGTCAGAATGATGTTGCGCCGCCGCACCTTGGGATCCAGGGCACGCTGGGCCGCCTCGGTGACCTTGCGTTTGGTCCAGCGCAGCACCAGCTGGGCCCAGACGAACTCGGTCGCCCAGATCGCCATGCCGCCGAAGATCACCACCCAGCCCGGTCCGGGCAGCGGCAGCATGATGATGCCGAGGACCACGACCGCGAGCCCGATGACGAAGATCCCGACCTGCCAGCTCAGGTGCAGCATGCGGCGCGCCTTGATGAATTCGGGCGCCTTGGAGCCGAGCCCCTGCTCGCCCGTCGGTCCGTCCACCTTCGCCCCGTCCGCCGCCACGGCAACCTTGCCCGGCTCGTCACTCCCCGTATTCATACGGCCAAACCCTACCGGACAGAAACCAGTCACCGGAATGGTCGTACCGTGCGAACACACTCTCGGCCGGAAGAGTTACGTAAAGGCACGCAAAACACTCAGAGGGGTTTACAACGGCACCGTAGGTGGCATGTCGATTTCGCCGACGTGCGAATCCCCGAGCGCACACTGAGCGAAAGGCCCTGGCGCTTATGAACACCACGGTCAGCTGCGAGCTGCACCTGCGCCTCGTTGTGTCGAGCGAGTCCTCCCTGCCTGTCCCCGCAGGCCTGCGGTACGACACGGCCGACCCCTACGCCGTGCACGCCACCTTCCACACCGGAGCCGAGGAGACCGTCGAGTGGGTGTTCGCCCGCGACCTCCTCGCGGAGGGCCTCCACCGGCCCACCGGAACCGGCGACGTCCGTGTCTGGCCGTCGCGCAGTCACGGCCAGGGCGTCGTCTGCATCGCCCTGAGCTCTCCGGAGGGCGAGGCCCTGCTCGAGGCCCCGGCGCGGGCCCTGGAATCCTTCCTGAAGCGCACTGACGCCGCCGTGCCGCCCGGCACGGAACACCGGCACTTCGATCTCGATCAGGAGCTCTCGCACATCCTGGCGGAAAGCTAGGGGGCGAGACCGCACAGAGCCGCCCGGCGCCGTCCACTCGGGGAGACGGCTCGGGCCCAGACAACCGCATACGGCACACGCCGGCGCCGTCGCCGCGGATCCTCGCGGGGCGGCGCCGGTGCGCGTGCTTTCCGGCTCCTGAGGGGCGGCTTCCGCCGACCGGCACCGGGAACGGGCGGATACTTCCGCCGCCCGGCAGCGGGAACGAGCGGATACTGACACTCCCTGCGAGCCGTTACCATCGGCCAGCATCGGCGGGCGTGCGCCCGACCCCCAGGCCAGGGAGCGAAACGTGCTGATCACCCACGACACCCGGTGCGCCCTCGACACCGTGGTGGATCTGGTCAACACGGCGCCGGAGGACGACACGACGCCGGACGGGCTGCAGGATGTCGCGGCCCTGGAGAATTTCGTACAAAACCACAAAATGAGCGACGTCGGCGTGCTCTCGGAATTCGATCTCTCGGCGGTGCGCAAGATCCGCGGACGGTTCGCCGCGGTCTTCGCCGCCCCGGACCCCCGGACCGCCGCCGGACTGATCAACGAGCTGGTCGCCGCCGCGGGCACCACCCCGCGGCTCACGGACCACGACGGCTACGACTGGCATGTCCACTACTTCGCGCCCGGCGCCTCCGTCGCCGACCACCTGGCCGCCGACTGCGGGATGGCGCTGGCGTTCTTCGTGGTGGCCGGTGAGCAGGAACGGCTGCGCCGCTGCGAGGCGCCCGACTGCCGGCGTGCCTTCGTGGACCTCTCCCGCAACCGCTCGCGACGTTACTGCGACAGCCGCACCTGCGGAAACCGGCTCCATGTGGCCGCGTACCGGGCGCGGCGCAAGGAAGCGGCGAGCTGATACCCGGTCGTTGCGGCCGATCCGGTCCGCCTGGACGTCACAGCGATGTCGACGCGGCCCCCGGCGGGTGACGCCGGAGACCGCGAGTACGGCTCAGAGCAGCAGCAGATCGTGCAGCGCAGCCATGAGCAGGAGACACCCGATCACCGCAAGGAAGATCATCAGCGGTGGCTGGGAAAGGGCGAAGAGGCACCCGCGCGGCTCGTCCTGAGGTGGCGCGGCGTCGCTCTGTTTCGTGTCCAGCATCTCGCGGCGATGATGACGCAGTCCGCGCACGCCACGCGATCAACACGCCCGTAATGAGCGGGAGTTCGCAGTATTCCGTGATGTCCCGTTCGGGTAGTGATCATTTCCGGGCGGGCGGGGACCTGTCTGTGACGTTTCAGTCGTCATGCGGAAGTCATATGCCACCGCACCGGCCAGGTCATATGCCGTGCTTCTTCAAGATCGCCTCGATGTCGCTGAAGTCGTCGGCCGCGGACTCCTTGCGCGGCCGGCTCGCGGGCTGGGCCGCCGGGCGGGTGGCCGGGCCCAGGGAGGGCGCCGAAGCCGCCGGGGCCACCGCCTCGCGCCGGGCCTCCTTCGCGGCCGCCCTGCGCTCCTTGCGGGTACCGCCTCGGCGGCGCTCCACCGCGCGCGTGGTCATGAACAACAGCCAGGAGACACCGAGCACCCCGAAGCCGGCCCAGGCCGTCAGGCTGAAGGCGCTGTCCGCGACCCACTTGACGACACCGGTCATGACCAGACCGACGGGAACGAGCGAGTAGGCGGCGATGCGGGTGGCCGCCAGGAAACGCTTGCGGTACGCCGTGACCGCCGCGATACCCAGGCCTGCCACGGCGACGGCGGAACAGACGGTCTCGGCAATCATCCGGTCCTCCAGGCAGGGCTCAGTCGGCACGGGCCGCTTTCGTCCCTTCCATCCTGCACCCGTCACACCCGGACGGGCCATGCTCCGGCCGGACATCAGGGACATCTCCGGGTCGGCTCCTCCGCAGGTGCCGTACGAGCCGTGAACCGTACGACTCGGGATGTGCCGCATGTGCCACGACCCGGGAAGCCTGAGCGGTCGAGCCGTACGACTCGGGCTGCCCGAGCGTATGCGCCGTAGGCCTCAGGCGGCCCGCGTGACCGCCCGGTTCCGATTGGGTCGTGGCGCGCCGGGCTGGGAGACTGGGGACATGAGCGACTCCTCCCCCGCCCGCCCCGCGGCCCCCGTTCTCGACGTCTGGTGCGACCTGCAGTGCCCGGACTGCCGCAGCGCCCTGGACGACCTCCGGGCCCTGCGCGCCCGCTACGGCGAGCGGCTCGAGCTGCGTCTGCGGCACTTCCCCCTGGAGAAGAACCAGCACGCCTTCGCCGCCGCCCAGGCCGCCGAGGAGGCCGCGGAGCAGGGACAGGGCTGGCCGTACGTCGAGGCGGTGCTCGGCCGGGTCGAGGAGCTGGACCGCGCCGGGGAAGCCTTCCTGATCGAGGCCGCCCGGGAACTCGGCCTGGACGCCGAGGAATTCGACACCGCGCTGATCGACGGCAGGCACATCCTGATCGTGGACGCGGACCAGGCCGAGGGCAAGGCGATCGGCGTCACCGGCGCGCCCACCTATGTCATCGGCGGCGAGCGCCTCGACGGCGGCAAGAGCCAGGAAGGGCTGCGGGAGCGCGTCGAGGAGATCGCCGACCGGCTGCTGGCCGGGGGCGCGTGAGGTTCAGAGCAGGTCCTTGTAGAAGTGGTGGGTGAGCGTCCGGTAGCCGAGGGACTCGTAGAGCCGCTCGGCCGGGGTGTTGCCCGCGAAGACGTTGAGACGGATACCGGTCCATCCCGAGGCCACGGCCTGCGCCTCCGCCAGAAGCATCAGCGTCCGGCCGTGTCCCCGGCCCCGGTGCGCCTTCTCGGTCTCGACGTCGTAGACGAAGCCCATGCCCTCTCGCTCCGCCACCCACAGCGTGCCGACCCGGGTGCCCTGGTGTTCCAGGACGCTCACGAGCACTCCCTCGGTGGTCGGGCCGTCCGGCAGCAAAGTGGCGTAGTCCCGTTCGGCCTTGGCGCGTGCCTCGGCCTCGGGCACTCCGCGCGAGATCCAGCTCTGCGCGTAGGCCTCCTTCCCGTGCTCCAGCCAGGCGTCGTACTCCGTCGGGGTCAGGGGACGGCCACGGCTCCCGGCGGCCAGTTCCGGCGCGTGGGCGCCGAGTGCCTTGCCCATCAGACGGTTGCGTACGACGTATCCGAGGGCGGTCGCCGCCCGCAGGGCCGCCTCGGCCTCGGCGGGCACCGACACGTCGATCCGCTTGCAGCCCCAGCCGCGCGCCACCTCCTCGGCGGCGAGAGCGGCCACCGTCCCCCGGCCGCGCCGGCGGTCCGGCTCCTCGATGTGCAGGTCCAGGATCCGCGCGACCGCGTCTCCGAAGGACGGGGACGTGTCGAGGTGTATCCGGCCGACGGGACGGCTGTTCACGCATACCTGGTAGCGGCGTGAACGCGTTCCGCCGGCACCGTGCTGAAGCGGCTCGGTCGGCCGCAGAGTCGTGGTCATCAGGGGTGTTCTACCCATCACGGAGGCTCGCGTCAGCCCATTTTCCCGCACGCCCGTGGGTCTCGGCCGTCCTACGGATCCTGGTCGTGCCCCGACCGCTCGGCGAAGATCCGCATGGCCTTGGCGGTCACCGGGCCCGGGGCGCCCGGCAGTTCGCGGTCGTCGACGCGGTGCACGGCCTGTACGTCCCGGAGCGTGGAGGTCAGGAAGACCTCGTCCGCACGCCCCAGGATCTCCAGCGGCAGGTCCGTCTCCCTGGCCCCGGTCCACTCGGCCGCCAGGGCGCGGGTGATGCCCGCGAGGCAGCCGGAGGCGAGCGGCGGGGTGTGGATCTCGCCGTCGAGGACGACGAAGACGTTGGACCCGGTGCCCTCGCAGAGCTGTCCCACCGTGTTGCCGAACAGCGCCTCGGAAGCACCGTGTCGGCGGGCCCTGGCCAGGGCGACGACGTTCTCGGCGTACGACGTCGTCTTGAGGCCGGCGAGCGCGCCGCGTTCGTTGCGGGTCCAGGGGACGGTGATCACGGCCGTGGAGTCCGGGCGCCACGTGGACTCCCCGAGGGCGACCAGGAGGGTCGGTCCCTGGTCGCCGCGGTCGGAGCCGAGGGGGCCGTAACCGCCGGTGTAGGTGATGCGCAGGCGGCCGAGCGGCATCGGTTCGGCGGCCAGGACGGCGGCGCAGGCGCGGCGGACCTCGTCGAGGTCGGGGTCCGGCAGACCGAGGCCGCGTGCGGAGCGGGTCAGCCGGTCCAGGTGCCGGGTGAGCGCGAACGGCTTCCCGTCGACCGTCTTCACCGTCTCGAAGACGCCGTCGCCCACGGTCAGCCCGTGGTCGAGGGCGGAGACACGGGCGGACTCGATGTCCCGCAGCCCGCCGTCGAGCCAGATCTTCACGTCGGTCCCTCTCCGTTCGCCTCGTACTGCCCCGAGTACTCTCCCGACGCTACCGCGAGCAGCCGGGACGCCTTGAGCTCGGTCTCCCGCCATTCGGCCTCGGGGTCGGAGCCCCAGGTGATGCCGGCGCCGGTTCCGAACCGCAGCGCACCGTCCGCGCGGTCGATCCAGAAGGTGCGGATGCCCACGGCCAGCTCACCGGTGCCGCGGTCGGCGTCCACCCAGCCGATCCCGCCGCAGTACGGCCCCCGGGGCGCGGTCTCCAGTGCCTCGATGATCCGCAGCGCGCTCGGCTTGGGCGCCCCGGTGACCGAACCGGGCGGGAAGGCGGCGGCCAGCAGCTCCGGCCAGCCCGCGCCGGCGACCAGCTCGCCCCGTACCGTCGACACGAGATGGACCAGGCCGGGATGCTTCTCCACGACGCACAGGTCCGGGACGGTCACACTGCCGGTGGCGCACACCCGGCCCAGGTCGTTGCGGACCAGGTCCACGATCATCACGTTCTCGGCGTAGTCCTTGTCCCGCAGGTCCGCCTCCGTCCGACCGGTGCCCTTGATCGGCCCGGAGAGGACCGTACGGCCGTCGCGGCGCAGGTACAGCTCCGGGGAGGCGGTGGCGATCTCCACCCCGTGCGCGGGCAACCGGATCGTTCCCGCGTACGGCGCCGGGTTGCCGCGCGCCAGCAGGGCGGTGAGGGCGTCCACGTCCGCGCCCGGGTCCACGGGCGCGGACAGCACGCGGCACAGGTTGGCCTGGTAGACCTCCCCGGCCGCGATGTACGCGCGGATACGGGTCACCCCCGCCTGGTAGGCGGCCCGGTCGAGGGAGGAGACCCACTCGTCGGCGGCCGGCCCGCGCCAGGCCCCCGGCACCGGGGCCGGAACCGGCCGGTGATGTACGTCACGGAAGCGGGCGCAGGTCAGCCGGCCCTCGAAGTCGGCGGCCACGGCCCAGAAACCGGTGGAGTCCAGAGCGGCGGGGTCGCGGGTGACGTCGAGGAGCCCGGAGGCGACCCGGTCACCGAAACGGGCGAGAGGAGGCAGGTGGAGCACGCAGCCGAGTCTATGGCGGGTGTCCTGGGGGTGACCTGGTGTTGTCCCTCCGGGCCCCGCGCCCACCGCTGTGAGCAGGCGCAGCGCAGCACGCTGCGCAAACGCGTTTTTGTACTGGCCCCGGAATCCGCTAGAGTTCAACACGTCGCCGGGACGCGCACGCGAACCGGAAACGACAAGCGGACGTAGCTCAGTTGGTAGAGCGCAACCTTGCCAAGGTTGAGGTCGCCAGTTCGAACCTGGTCGTCCGCTCGCAGGAAGTGGGGGATCTTCCCGACCCCCGCACTCCTGGTGGAGTGGCCGAGAGGCGAGGCAACGGCCTGCAAAGCCGTCTACACGGGTTCAAATCCCGTCTCCACCTCCAAGGACGATTAGCTCAGCGGGAGAGCGCTTCCCTGACACGGAAGAGGTCACTGGTTCAATCCCAGTATCGTCCACTGAAGCCCTCGGGCTTCTGGAGCCGCGAGGCTTCGACCCGCGCGATTAGCTCAGCGGGAGAGCGCTTCCCTGACACGGAAGAGGTCACTGGTTCAATCCCAGTATCGCGCACGTGGTAGCCGTGATCCTCGGGTCACGTCCCGAGGACGATTAGCTCAGCGGGAGAGCGCTTCCCTGACACGGAAGAGGTCACTGGTTCAATCCCAGTATCGTCCACAGAGAAAGCTCCCGGCCGATCGGCCGGGGGCTTCTTCGTGCGCCGGCCGGCCGGAGCCGACCGGCTGCCGTCAGCTCGAGAACAGCATGTGGCCGAAGCCGCGGTTGTGATGACCGCCGTGGTGGCCGCCGTGGTGGCCGCCGTGCGGGGCGCCCCAGGCGGGAGCGGCCGGGTACTGCGGGGCGGCCGGTGGGGGCGGGACGGCGGGGCCGCCGCCCCACTGGGACTCCAGGCGGGTCAGCGCCTCCAGCTCGCCGTAGTCGAGAAAGATGCCGCGGCAGCCGCTGCACTGCTCGATCTGGACGCCGTTGCGGTTGTACGTGTGCATCGGCGCATGGCACTTCGGACACTGCATGGTCGGCTCAACTCCTCGCCGGTCGGTCCTGCTACGCGTTTCGCCAGGACAGACTCCCGTCCGGCTGCGGTCGGTTGCACCTTACGTCGGGAAACCTCGCGGCACGTCCGGCAGGGCGGAACCCATGCGGTCGCAGGCGTCGACGAGGGCCTGCTCCACGTCGTCCAGCGGGCGGTCCGCGGCGATGGCCTTGGCGATCGAGCGGGCGGCGGTCTGCACGGCGAGGGCGCGGGCCGGGACGTCCAGTGCGGGCCAGGGGTCGCCGTCCGCGGGGACGGCCGGGCCGCCCGCCGTGCGGTAGGCGGTGAGGAAACGGGTCCAGTCGTCGGGCGCGAGCAGTCCGCAGGCGAACCATGCGGCCGGGCGGGCGAGGTCCCAGGCCGGGACGCCGAGACCGAGGTCGTCGACGTCGATCAGCAGCCAAGGGCCGTCGGGGGCCGGGTGGCGGACGAGTTGGCCGAGGTGGAGGTCGCCGTGGCAGAGGGTGGTGGTGTCCGGCATGGGGGCATCGGCGCGGGCCCAGGACGGGAGGGTGGCCCAGGCGCGCAGAACCGGGCGCGTGGCGGGGTGGGCGCCGGCGGTACGGAGACGGGCCACGGCGAGGGCGGCCTTGGCGGGGCCGCGCATGGGGGGAAGCGGGGTGGTCGGGGCCGGGGCGCGGTGGAGGCGCGCGAGGAGGGTGGCGGCGGCCTCCCAGGGGGCCGCGTCCGGATTGTCCGGGTCCACGGGAGTGCCGTACGGCCAGAACGTGACGAGTCGGCCGTGCAGGGTGACGGGCGTGGGACTGAGCGGGGGGAGGAGGATGCCGGGGAGGTGGGTGGCGGTGATGAGGCGGCGGGTCAGTTCCGGGGGGACCGTGTCCGGGGCGTGGGCCTTGGCGACGGTGTGGGCGTGACGGACGACGGTGGCGTCGGGGCGGTCGGCGAGGGTCGTGGTCGACTCACCGGTTGTCGCTTCGCCTCGTACTCCGACTCCGTCCAGTGTTCCGTCCGGGGCTCCGCACGGGCAGGCCGAGGTCGTCGCGTGGGCCTGGGCCGTGGCTCGGGTCTTGAGCTCGGTGAGGAGGGGGGTGGTGGTCAAGGGACTCCTCGGGCGGGCGGGTTGCTCGTCCGTGAGGGTACGCAGGTCTTCGGGGGCCGGGGCCGCGAGGGCGCGATCGCCGGCTCGGCGCACAGCAATGCCGGCGCAGCTCCCCAGCTGCGCCGGCATTTTGTGCCGTCCGCCGCACCCCCGTCCCCACGGGGTTTCATGGGTGGATGTCCCCGCCCGGACCGCTCTTCCGGGCCTGGGGTCGCCGCTCAGCGCCCCAGCATCACGCCCACGGACGACGCCTGTGTGGCCACTGTCTCCCACCCGTCGAAGACGAGGAGGAGCAGTGCCGCCAGGGGAAGGGCCATGAGTGTCGCCACCAGGGGGTGGCGGCGGCCTGTCCGGCGGGGGCGGAGCGCGATGCGCTCCTGGGTGCGGACCAGTGTCCGCGGTGCCGTCAGAGCCATGGTCCCTCTCCTGACCGTCTCGTTGTCGTTGGCAGCGGCGGGTGTCTGACCTCGGGGGACGAGTGCTGCACCCGCCGCTTGACCTCAAATCTAGGCGTCCGGCGCCTCGCGGGCGTCATGCCCTCGTACCGATTGCCGGGCCTCCCGGAGGATGAGCCATGACCTGCGGCGTACTCCCCTGGGTGGAGACGACGTTCTAGGTCTCAGGGTCTTCCCGGAGGGGGCGTCCGGAGTGCCCCGATGTTTCCGAGCTGTCCTCCCGCGGGACCGGCTGCTCGACCAGTGCCAGCACCCGGTTCGCCATGAAGCGGGCCGTACGCACCACTGTCCCGTTACGCGTGACTTCGCTCACTTCCACGACACCTCGGCGTACCGCTGTCTCCACCCGGCGGCCCGCCCTGCTCGCCACCACCTCGTAGGTACGTGTCGTGTCCCCGGCGTCCACGACTATTTCCACGCGATCACCCTTCACGGGTTCAATCCCCCTTCTGTGACGGGTCGTTGAGATCACGCGAACGGCGAAGCAGGCCTGTTCGCGCGGCCCCTGACCACTCTTCGAGTCTCCCACCCGGCACTGACAATCCATCGGGCCGAGAGGGCGCGGCCTCTGCGCGCGGCGGGCCGTGGAAACGTAAGCTGTGGCACGTCACACGGACCGGGCAGCGGGGATGAACATGGCGATGATGCGCCTGAGGCGCGAGGACCCGCGCGTCGTCGGCTCGTTCAGGCTTCACAGACGGCTCGGAGCGGGCGGGATGGGCGTCGTCTATCTCGGCTCCGACCGCAAGGGGCAGCGGGTCGCACTGAAGGTGATCCGGCCGGACCTGGCCGAGGACCAGGAGTTCCGCTCGCGGTTCGCGCGCGAGGTCTCGGCGGCGCGGCGGATTCGCGGCGGGTGCACGGCACGGCTCGTCGCGGCGGATCTGGATGCCGACCGGCCGTGGTTCGCCACGCAGTACGTGCCCGGGCCCTCCCTGCACGACAAGGTCGCCGACGAGGGTCCCCTGGGCGCGGCCGACGTGGCCTCCGTGGGGGCCGCGCTGTCCGAGGGGCTCGTCGCCGTGCACGAGGCCGGTGTCGTGCACCGGGATCTCAAGCCGTCCAACATCCTGCTGTCCCCCAAGGGGCCGCGGATCATCGACTTCGGTATCGCCTGGGCGACCGGGGCCTCGACGCTCACCCACGTCGGCACGGCGGTCGGCTCCCCCGGCTTTCTCGCGCCGGAGCAGGTGCGCGGCGCCGCCGTCACCCCGGCCACGGACGTGTTCTCGCTCGGGGCGACCCTGGCGTACGCGTCGATGGGCGACTCGCCCTTCGGGCACGGCAGTTCCGAGGTGATGCTGTACCGCGTGGTGCACGAGGAGGCGCAGCTGCACGGAGTGCCGGACGCGCTCGCCCCGCTCGTGCGGGCGTGCCTCGCCAAGGATCCCGAGGAGCGGCCCAGCACGCTTCAGCTGTCGCTGCGGCTGAAGGAGATCGCGGCCCGGGAGGCGCAGGGGCTCGCGGAACTGCGTCCGCCGGCGCAGCGCGCCGCGGAGGCGGACCGGCCCACCGGACGGATCGCCGACACCTATCCGGAGCGGGCGGCGCAGCGGCGGCCGCTGGGGCCGTCGAGCGGCGGACCGGGTACGCAGGGCGCTCCGGGCACCCAGGGCACTCCGCCGCCGCGAGGCGGGTCCGGGTCACGCGGGTCCGGGCCGGTACGGGGTGGCACGCCGTCGCGTGGTGCGGGCCCCGCACGGGGCGGCGGCGCCAACGGCACGCGCGGCAGCGGGACACCGTCCTCCCGGTCCGGGGCGCGGCCCACGCCGTCCTCGCGGAACACCGGCCGCAGCGGGAGCCGTCCGGCGCCGCGCAGCGGTGGGGGGCGTCCGGCGTCCAGGAACACCGGGACCGGGCGGCGGCCGGCCAATCCGCGGCTGCTGCGTCAGCGGCTGGTCGTGTTCGTCGTGGTCACGCTGCTCGTGGCCCTCGGCATCGCGGCGGCCCAGGGTTGCCAGGGGCCGTCGCGGGGACTCGGCGGCGACCCTGGCGTCGTACGGGAGCAGCGGCCGGAGCGGGTACGGGTACCGGCGGACCATGAGCCGTCGCAGGGGCAGTTGGTGTCCCAGCGGTACGAGTCGACGCCGCATCGGGACGGCCGGGCGACCCGGGCTGCCCTCACGAGCGTGCCTCAGAGCTCGGGGCGGCCGGTGGCCACCGCGTAGAAGGCGACTGCGGCCGCCGCGCCCACGTTGAGGGAGTCGACGCCGTGGGCCATGGGGATGCGGACCCATTCGTCGGCGGCGACCAGGGCTTGGGTGGACAGGCCGTCCCCTTCGGCGCCGAGCATCAGCGCCACCCGGTCCATCTTGTGCGGGGCGGCCTCGTCGAGGGTCCTGGCCTTGGCGTCCGGGGTGAGGGCGAGCAGGGTGAAGCCGGCCTCGCGGACCGACTCCAGGCCCTTGGGCCAGGTGTCCAGACGGGCGTACGGCACGGAGAAGACCGCGCCCATCGAGACCTTCACGCTGCGGCGGTAGAGGGGGTCGGCGCAGTCCGGGGAGAGCAGGACGGCGTCCATGCCGAGTGCGGCGGCCGAGCGGAAGATCGCACCGATGTTGGTGTGGTCGTTGACCGACTCCATGACCACGACCCGGCGGGCACGGCGGAGGAGGTCGGCCGCCGTGGGCAGGGGCTTGCGCTGCATCGAGGCGAGCGCGCCGCGGTGCACGTGGTAGCCGGTGACCTGTTCGGCGAGCTCGGGGCTGACCGCGTAGACCGGGGCCGGGAGTTCGTCGATGACGTCCCGCATGACGTCGACCCACTTCGCGGACAGCAGCATGGAGCGCATCTCGTACCCGGCGTCCTTGGCCCGCCGGATGACCTTCTCGCCCTCGGCGATGAACAGGCCCTCGGCCGGCTCGCGCTTGCGGCGCAGTTCGACGTCGGTCAGGCCCGTGTAGTCGCGCAGGCGCGGGTCGTCGGGATCCTCGACGGTGATGAGATCGGCCACAGGGTGATACTGCCTTGTCCTGGGTGTGGTGCCAACGGCTGGGAACGGGAGTGTTACCCCGGGTTACGCGTGATCACACCGATGGTGGCGGACCGACCTGCACGACCTCGCCGATGACGATGACGGCCGGCGGCTTCACGTCCTCGGTCCGTACGGCCTCGGCGACGGTCGCCAGCGTGGCGTCGACCCGGCGCTGCGCGGCCGTCGTGCCTTCCTGGACGAGGGCGACGGGGGTGTCGGCCGGCTTGCCGTGCGCGATCAGGGTCTCGGCGATCCGGCCGATCTTGTCGACGCCCATGAGGACGACGAGGGTGCCGGTCAGCTTCGCGAGCGACGGCCAGTCGACCAGGGAGCGCTCGTCGTCCGGGGCGACGTGGCCGCTGACCACCGTGAACTCGTGGGCGACCCCGCGGTGGGTGACCGGGATCCCGGCCGCGCCCGGGACCGAGATCGAGCTGGAGATGCCGGGGACGACGGTGCAGGGGATGCCGGCCTCGGCGAGCGCCTGGAGCTCCTCCATGCCACGGCCGAAGACGTACGGGTCGCCGCCCTTCAGCCGGACGACCGACTTGCCCTGCTTGGCGTGCTCGATCAGCGCGTTGTTGATGGCCTCCTGGGCCATGAAACGGCCGTACGGGATCTTCGCCGCGTCGATCACCTCGACGTGCGGGGGGAGTTCGGCGAGGAGGTCCCGTGGG
This sequence comes from Streptomyces sp. NPDC050287, assembly GCF_044459385.1. Taxonomy (NCBI): domain Bacteria; kingdom Bacillati; phylum Actinomycetota; class Actinomycetes; order Kitasatosporales; family Streptomycetaceae; genus Streptomyces; species Streptomyces sp. NPDC050287. Next base: position 208,550 of record NZ_JBITIY010000015.1, read on the forward strand.
CCGAGGCGGTCCGCGATGACGACGTCCGCCTCGGCGAGCAGGCGACGGCCGCGGACGGTGATCAGGTCCGGGTCGCCGGGGCCGCCGCCGACCAGGGCGACGCCGGTGGTGCGGGTGCGGTGGTGCGGGGCGACCAGCGTGCCGTCGCGCAGGCCCTCGACGACCGCGTCGCGGATGGCGGCGGTGTGGCGGGGATCGCGGCCGCGGGCGCTTGTGGTGAGGACGGCGACCGTGACGCCCTCGCTGGTGCCGGTGGCCGGGGTCCAGGCGGTGGCGGCCTCGGCGTCGTCGGAGCGGACGCACCAGACGCGGCGGGCCTCCGCCTCGGCGGAGGCCCGTGCGTTCGCTTCGGGGTCGCTGGTGGCGATCAGGGCGTACCAGGCGTCGGCGAGGTCGCCCTCGGCGTACGGGCGCCGGCGCCAGGCGATCTCGCCCGCGTCCGCCATCGCCTCGACGGAGGGGGTGGCCTCGGGGGATACGAGGAGGACGTCCGCGCCTGCCGCGATCAGGGCCGGGAGGCGGCGCTGGGCCACCTGGCCGCCGCCGAGGACGACGACTCGGCGGCCGGTGAAGCGGAGGCCTACGGGGTAGGCGGGGTGTTCGGCCATGAGGGTGCGGCTCCTCTTGGGGCGGTGCGGTGCGGTGGCCCTGACGTGCGGATTTTACGGGGCTGTGGGGTGGGGTGGCTCAGGCGGCCCACTGGTCGGGCGTTGCCGGGCGGGGGTGTGTGGGCACAGCGGCGGCAGGAGGGAAGGGGGTCCGGGACCCTCGTCCCGGAATCCCCCTCCCGTGCTCCAGTGCCGCGGACAACCCCTACTTCTCGGTTACCCCCGCCGAGTCGAACGTCGCCACCTCGTGCATGGCTCTCGCCGTGCTCTGGACCAGCGGCAGGGCCAGCAGGGCGCCGGTGCCCTCGCCCAGGCGGAGGTCGAGGTCGACCAGGGGGCGCAGGCCCAGTTTGTTGAGGGCGGCCACGTGACCGGGTTCGGCGCTGCGGTGGCCGGCGATGCAGGCCGCGAGGACCTCGGGGGCGATGGCGCGGGCGACCAGGGCGGCCGCGCCGGCGCTGACGCCGTCCAGGATCACCGGCGTACGCAGGGAGGCGCCGCCGAGGAGGAGGCCGACCATCGCCGCGTGTTCGAAGCCGCCGACGGCCGCGAGAACGCCGATGGGGTCGGCCGGGTCCGGCTGGTGGACGTCGAGGGCGCGGCGGACGACCTCGGTCTTGCGGGCCAGCGTCTCGTCGTTGATGCCGGTCCCCCGGCCGGTGACCTCGGCCGGGTCGGCGCCGGTGAAGACCGAGATGAGCGCCGCGGACGCCGTGGTGTTCGCGATGCCCATCTCACCGGTGAGCAGGGCCTTGTTGCCGGCCGCCACCAGGTCGCGGGCGGTCTCGATGCCGACCTCGATGGCCTGCTTGGCCTCCTCGCGGGTCATGGCGGGGCCGGTGGTCATGTCGGAGGTGCCCGCGCGGATCTTGCGGGGCAGCAGGCCGGGGGTCGCCGGGAGGTCGGAGGCGACGCCCACGTCCACGACGCAGACCTCGGCGCCCACCTGGCTCGCGAACGCGTTGCAGACCGCGCCACCGCCGAGGAAGTTGGCGACCATCTGGGCCGTCACCTCCTGCGGCCACGGCGTGACCCCCTGCGCGTGCACCCCGTGGTCGCCCGCGAAGATCGCGACGGCCGCGGGCTCCGGGATCGGCGGCGGGCACTGCCGGGACAGACCGGACAACTGGGCGGAGATGATCTCCAGCATGCCGAGCGCGCCGGCCGGCTTGGTCATGCGCTTCTGGCGCTCCCACGCCTCGCCGAGCGCCTTGGCGTCGAGCGGGCGGATCTGGGCGACGGTCTCGGCGAGCAGGTCGTGCGGTTCCTCTCCGGGCAGGGCGCGACGGCCGTACGTCTCCTCGTGGACGACCCACGACAGCGGGCGGCGCTTGGACCAGCCCGCCTGCATCAGCTCGGGCTCGTCCGGGAACTCGTCGACGTACCCGACACACAGGTAGGCGATGACCTCGAGGTGCTCGGGCAGGCCGAGGGCGCGGACCATCTCACGCTCGTCGAAGAAACTGACCCAGCCGACGCCGAGGCCCTCGGCGCGGGCGGCGAGCCAGAGGTTCTCGACCGCGAGGGCGGCGGAGTACGGGGCCATCTGCGGCTGGGTGTGCCTGCCGAGGGTGTGACGGCCGCCGCGGGTCGGGTCGGCGGTGACGACGATGTTCACCGGAGTGTCGAGGATCGCCTCGATCTTCAGTTCCTTGAACTGCTTCGCCCGGCCCTTGGGGAGGGACTTGGCGTACGCGTCGCGCTGGCGCATCGCCAGTTCGTGCATCGAACGGCGAGTGCCCGCGGAGCGGATGACGACGAAGTCCCACGGCTGCGAGTGGCCCACGGAGGGCGCGGTGTGGGCCGCCTCCAGGACCCGGAGCAGCACCTCGTGCGGGATGGGGTCGCTGCGGAATCCGTTGCGGATGTCTCTGCGTTCACGCATGACCTTGAGGACCGCCTCGCGCTCGGCGTCGTCGTAGGCGGGCGCGGCCGGGCCGGTGGACGGTCGTACGTCTTCCACTGCGGCCGTGCTCTCTTCTTCCGGGTGCTGCGGGTCGTGCGGGTCTCGCTGGTGGTGCGGGGCTCGCTGGTCTTCCTGGTCTTCCTGGTCGGCGGCCCGGGTGGCCAGGTCCTCGGCGTGCTGCGTGAGTTGGGGGTCGCCGTCACGGGGAGTAGGGACGGCGGTGACGGGTTCCGGCGCCGACTGGTCCTCCGGGGGGAGGGTGAAAGCGCGCGGGGGTGTCGGCGCGTACTCCGCGGCCTGGGCCGGGGGCTGCTCGGCTGCTAGGCCGACGGGTGTGTGTGCGGGGCTGTCCGCGGGATGGGGTGCGTCGTCCATGACGGGCATGGCGGGGGCGAGTTGCGGGCCCTGGGCCTGGTGGACGTCCCGAGCGGTGGGTGTCCGGCCGGGGTCCGGTACGGCGTGCTCGGGCATCGCCTGCTGCGGTGACGCGTCGTGGGGCATCGCGGCGGCGGTGCCTTCGGTGTCCGGGAAGGGGGCGGGGGTGCCGTCCGTGAACCGGGCCTCGTGCGCGGGGTCCGGAGCGGCCGGGAAGGGCACGGCTTCGGGGGACCGCGGTGCGCCGGGGGCGACAGCGGCGGCCTCGGGGGGCTGTCCGGGGTCCGACGCGGGGGCGGCCGACGGGATCTGCTCGGTGGCCGGGGATGTTCCGGCGTCCGGGGTGGGGTGGGTGACCGAGGTGGAGTGGGTGACCGGGGCCGAGTCGGCGCCGGGCGCCTGCATGGCGTCCGCTTCGGGAAGTTGTCCGGCGGTCGGGGCCGATCCGTCGTCGGGGATCGCGGGCTCGGGAGCGCCGGCCTCGGGCGTCGGCGCGATGCCGGTAGGGGCTGCTCCTGAAGCGGGGTCACCGTGCGGCGCGGGCTCGGACGCGGCGACCGCGGACACGGGCTCGGCGACGTCCGCGCTGTCGGGACGCTGCCCGGCGTCCTCGACCGGGACGCCTTCGGGACGCTGAGCGGCGTCCGGGGCCACGGGGCCTTCCGGCAACTGACCGGTGTCCGGCGCCACGGCGTCTTCCGGCAACTGACCGGCGTCGGGCGCCACGGCGCCAGACGCAAGGTCACCCGGGGCCGGTGCGACGGCACCTGGCGCACCTTCACCGGGACCCACGGCGAGGGCACCTGGGCCGTCCGCACCCGCCTCGTCCTGACCGGCGTCCGGCACAGCGGTCGTTGCCGGAACCTCGCCGGTGTCCGCGTCGGCCTCAGCTCCGGGTGTCTGATCGTCGCCCACGGCCGCCACCGCGCCGGGCTCGGAGTCCGGGCCCGGGGCGACGTCCGGCCCGGGTTCCGTCGCCGTCACGTTCTGGGCGGTGTCGGAAACCGGTACCGCGCCCGAAAGCTGCTCGCCTTCCGAAGCCGGGGCGCCTTCCGACGGCTGACCGGCGTCGGGAGCAGGAGCGCCCGGCAGCTGACCGGCATCCGGACCGTGCGCGCCCGCCGCGAGATGCCCGGCATCCGCACCTCGGGTGCTCTGCGACAGTGGCCCGGCATCCGCCACAGGAGCGCCCACCGGCAACTGACCGCCATCGGGGCCGTACGCGCCTTCCGGCGTCTGCCCGGTACCCGGGACCTCGGCCCCCTCCGTCGGCTGCGCGACCGCGTCCGGGGCGTAGGCGCCCTCCGTCGACCCGTCGGCATCCCACGTCTGCGCCGACGCGGCACCCGGCTCGGCCGCACCGTCGAGCGGCGTCTCGCCCCCTTGCGGAGGCTGCGCGTGGAGTTCCGCCTCATGACCCGGCACCGCGAGACCCGCGTCCGCGAACTGGGGCTGCGGCTGGGGTGCGAAGCCGGATTCCGTCGACTGCGGCCCGACACCGGGGTCCGCCGACGGACGTACCGGAGCCGCCTCCGCGGCGGTCGTCTGTGCGGGATCCGTCGGCTCGGCCGGCTGACTCTCCACCGGCTGACCCTCCACGGGAACAACCGTTTCAGCAGCCGTGGCCTCCGCGCTCACCGGCGCCTGAACCCCGGACTGCACCGCACCCTGAACCTCGGTCTGCACCGCCGTCGGCGCACCCCACGGCGTCGCGCCCTGCGGGGACATCTCGCGCGGTTGCGGGACGTCGAGGTACTCGGGGTCCGTCGTGGGCGGGCCGGAGTGCCGGACGGGCGCGCCGACGGCGCCGCGGTCGGCGAGGGAGCGGACCGGGCTCGCGGAGGTGTCGGGAATGGGCGGCCCGAGGTGGAGGGGGCGGCGGGGCGGATTGGGCATGGCGGGCTGGACCGGCGGGTTGGGGAGGCGGACGGCACTGAGGTCGACGGAACCGCTGTCGCGGCCCGAGATCTCGTGCGGGCCGGGCTCGTGCACGGCCTCGACGACGGGCTCCGGCGCGGGCGGCGGTACCTCGTTGCCCCAGGCGCCCTGGGCACCCGGCAGCAGCAAAAGGTCTTCGTCCTCGGCGGTGGTCTCGGAGAGGTAGGTGTACGCACCGTGCGCGGAGGCGCCCGGCTGATCCACCATGCCTGCGTTCTCCGGCAGCCCCTCGGCCGGGATCTGGCCGGTGTCGGTCATGCGTACCCCTCGCCCAATCGGTTAGTGCTTCTACGGCCGGTTCACCCGGAACGGCGCACCGACCGCCCCGCAGTGAAGAACGAGCGTGCGTGCCCAGCGGCACGAACGACCCGTCGCCAAAAGACGACAAAGCCATTAACTGGCATTGTCGCGGCCGTTGCGCCGTCACGACAGCTTGATCCGCGACGGCCCGCTGTGGACTGCGCCACGTTGCGCGTCCTCCGGTTCTGCCGTACCACACCCACCCCAAATCGGGCGCGTTTTCCGGACATTGGCCTACGAAGCGCCGGGTGTCCGAGTGCGGTACAACGATCGGCCAGCCTACCGCGCGCGGTACGACAACAGGATCACGGGGACAGCATCCGGGACGGAACGGGAATCAGGCCGTACGGTCCGGCAGGACACCGCTGAGCAGGAACGCGACGCTCCGCTCGGTCTCCGTCCAGGCCCGGGTGTCGAGTTCGACGGACTGGACGAGGGCGCACTCGACCCGGTAGCCGTGCTCGGTCAGGTCACGGCCGACGAGTTCGGCGGCGTCGCGGGTCGCCGCGTGGGTGACGATGCGCTGCGGGCGGCGGTCGGCCACCGCCGAGACGACGGCCGCTCCCCCGCCGCCGACGCGGACGACGTCCGGTTCGGGCAGGTCCTCCAGGACGTGCGGGGCGGTGCCGCGGATGATCTGCAGCTGGACCCCGAAGCCCCGTGCGGCGGCCTCTGTGCGGGCGCACGCCGGAAACTCCCGGTCGACGGCGATGACGGCGGCGCCGGCCCGGGCGGCCTCCACGGCGAACGCGCCGCTGCCGCAGCCGATGTCCCACACGAGGTCGCCGACGCGCGGTCCCAGGCGGGCGAGTTGGGCCGCGCGGAGCAGTTCCGCCTCTCCTTCGCCGAGGTCGCCGCCGTACGCCTCGGCGGGCAGGGCCCAGCCGCGCGGTCCGGTGCCCGGGTCGCGCCCGAAGATCCAGCCGCCGCTCTCCCCGGCCCCCGTGCCCGCGGGACCGCCGATGACGATGACGACGTTGGGGTCGCGCCAGGTGTGGTCGGCGGCCTTGTCGGAGGTGACGACGGTGACCTGCTCGTGTTCGGTGCCGAGTTCCTCGCAGATGACGAAGGTGCGGTGGACGCCCTCCATGAGGAGGCCGAGTTCGGCCGGACCGGCGCCGGGCGAGGTGAGGACGGCGACCTTGGTGTGGGCGCGGCACACGTTCACGGCGCGTCGCAGGGTGCGCCGGTGGGCGACGACCACCTGGGCGTCGTCCCAGGGCATACCGGCACGGGCGAAGGCGGCGGCGACGGAGGAGACGGCGGGGACGACTTCGACCTCGAGGCCGAACTCGGGTGCGCGCAGGGTGCGTACGACACCGAAGAAGCCGGGGTCGCCGTCGGCGAGGACGACCGCGGTGCCGCGGTGCCCTGCGATGCGGCGGGCGGCGAGGGCGACGCTGCCGAGGCGGATGCGTTCGGCGCGGGCCGGCACCTCGGGGAGCGCCAGGTGGTGGGCGGCTCCGGCCACGAGGGTGGCGGCGCCCAGAGCGGAGCGTGCCGCGGCGGTCAGCGGCGAGCCGTCCCAGCCGATCACCGTGACCCGGTCGGCCATCGTCTCTCAGTCTCCAGGGGGTTTGCGCAGGTTGTCAGGGGCAGCACCCGGGGGTGCGGGCTCCGTGAGGGTACCTGGTGGAGGCGGCCGGGTCGTGGCACCCGGTTCAGTTCCAGTCGGAGAAGGAGGTGAATCCGCGGGAGTCGGCCAGCTGCTCGCCCGCTCCGTCCAGGTCCTCCGGGAGCAGGCTCCACACGATGAAGTCGGTACGGACGTCGGTCCAGGTGCCGTCCTCGGCGCGGACGTGGGCTATGCAGGCGTTGCGCAGGACGCCCTCGCTGATGCAGCCGATCTTCTGGGCGACCTGCTGGGAGGCGGTGTTGTCGGCCGCCGTGCGCAGCTCGATGCGTTCGAACTTCTGGTCGCCCAGCAGCCACTGGGCGGTGGCCAGGGCCGCTTCGGAGGCGTAGCCCTCGCCGCGGGCCCAGGGGGCGATGACGTACGACAGTTCGGTGGAGCGGATGTGCCAGTTGGTCTTGCCGAGTTGGACGATGCCGACGAGTCGTTGGGTGAGGAACTCGGTGACCGCGAGGTCGAGGCCGCGGCCGGCGGTGCGTTCCGTGGGGGCGTACTCGGTGATCCAGGTGCGGGCCTGGTCCTCGGTGTACGGCTGGGGGACGTCGGTCCAGGCTCCGACCTGCTCGTCGTTCATCATCTCGGCCAGCGCGGGCACGTCGTCCTCGTCGAGGGGACGCAGCACCAACCGCTCCGTGCTGATGGAGATGTTGGGGAAGGTGCTCGTCATGCGCCGCTCCGTAACCGTCGGGAAACCTTCAGCCTGCTGAGCTGCCCAGCATGCAGCATGTGAGCCCGGAACCGCACGACGGGGTCCACCCCGAGTCATCGGATGGACCCCGTGCGTGGTGATACGCCGTATACGCGCCCTCGGCCGGGGCCGGCCGGCGGCCGCGGGGATCAGAAGGACGCGATGACGGAGCCGTCGTACGTGTCCTGGATGAACTTCTTGACCTCGGCGGAGGTGAGGAGCCGGGCGAGCTTCTTCACCCGCGGGTCGTCCTGGTCGCCCTCCTTGACGGCGAGGAAGTTGCCGTACGGGTTGTTCTTCGCGGACTCCAGTACGAGGGCGTCCTTGGCGGGCTTGAGGCCGGCCTCGATGGCGTAGTTGCCGTTGACGACCGCGGCGTCCACGTCGTCCAGGGAGCGCGGGGTCTGGGCCGCCTCCAGCTCCTTGAAGGTGAGGTTCTTGGGGTTCTTCGCGATGTCGGAGGGGGTCGCGTCGTTGCCCGCCCCGTCCTTGAGCGTGATGATCCCGTGGGCGGCGAGGAGCTTCAGCGCCCGCGCCTCGTTCACGCTGTCGTTCGGGACGGCGACGGTGGCACCGCTCTTCAGGCCGTCGGCGCTCTTGACCTTGTGGGAGTAGAGGCCGAGGGGCTCCAGGTGGACCGTGACGACGGGCACGATGTGGGTGCCGTTCTTCTTGTTGAAGTCGTCGAGGTAGGGCTGGTTCTGGAAGTAGTTGGCGCCCACGGAGCCGTCCTCCGTCGCCGTGTTCGGCGTGACGTAGTCGGTGAACTCCCTGACCTCCAGGTCGAGTCCCGCCTTCTTCGCCAGGTGGCCCTTGACGTAGTCGAGGATCTCGGCGTGCGGGGTCGGGCTCGCGGCGACGACCAGCGGTCCGTCGGCGCCGGGGCCGGAGTCCTTGTCCGAGCCGCACGCGGTGAGCCCGAGGGTGAGGGCTCCGACGGCGAGGACGGCGGTGGTGATCTTGGCGGTGTTACGCACGAAAAGTGCCTTTCCTTATGGGTGGAGCGGCCCCGCGGTGGGTGTGCGGGGAGTCCGGGAGAGGGGTCAGGCGACCTTGCTGATGTCGGCCGCGGCCGGCTCCTTCGCCTTCAGCAGGCGCAGCTTCGGCCCGGGACCGGACCGGCCGCCCCGGCGGTGCAGGGAGCGGGCCGCGTAGTCGCCGGCGAACTGGATGACCGAGATGACCACGGCGAGGATCGCCACGGTGATCCACATCAGGTCGGTTTCGAAGCGCTGGTAGCCGTAGCGGATGGCGATGTCGCCGAGGCCGCCGGCGCCGACCGTGCCGGCCATCGCGGAGTAGCCGATGAGGGCGACGATCGTGGTCGTGGTGCTGGAGATGAGGGACGGCAGGGACTCCGGTACGAGCACCTTGCGCACGATCGTCCAGGTGTTGCCGCCCATCGCCTGCACGGCCTCGACGAGCCCTCCGTCCACTTCGCGGACAGCCGTCTCGACCAGGCGGGCGAAGAAAGGGATCGCGCCGATCGCGAGGGGCACGATGGCGGCCTCGCGGCCGATGGTCGTGCCCGTGAGGGAGCGCGTGAAGTTCATCAGCGCGACCATCAGGATGATGAACGGCATCGAGCGGGCGACGTTCACGACCTGGCCGATGACCTTGTTGGCGACGACGTTCTGAAGCAGTCCGCCCCGGTCCGTGAGCACGAGGAGGACGCCGAGCGGAAGCCCGCCGACGACGGCGATCAGCGTGGACCAGCCCACCATGTAGAGGGTGTCCCAACACGCCTGCTCCAGCAGGGGCTGCATTTCGGACCAGGTCACTTGGCACCTTCCTTCACCGGCAGGGATTCCTGGCCCGCCGCGTCGAGCACGTCGATCTGCAGGCCCTGTTCGCGCAGAAAGCCGATCGGCACGACGTTGTCCTCGTAGCGGCCGGGCAGTTCGATGCGCATCCGGCCGACCTGGAGGCCGCCGACGGTGTCGATGGCGGCGCCGAGGATCGATATGTCGATGTTGTAGGTGCGGGAGAGCTGGGAGATGACCGGCCGGGTCGCCGCCTCGCCCTGGAAGGTGACGTCGACGACGGTCCGGTCGTCGCCGGAGGCCTCGCCGCCCACCGGGAAGAGCGCGGAGGCCAGTTCGGAGCCCGGGGTCGCGAGCAGTTCGCTGACCGTGCCGGACTCGACGACGCGGCCCTTCTCCATCAGGGCGGCCGAGTCGCAGATCGACTTCACGACGTTCATCTCGTGGGTGATGAGCAGGACGGTCAGGCCGAGTTGGCGGTTCAGGTCGCGCAGCAGCTGGAGGATCGAACGGGTGGTCTCGGGGTCGAGGGCGCTGGTCGCCTCGTCGGACAGCAGCACCTTGGGGTCACCGGCGAGGGCGCGGGCGATGCCGACACGCTGCTTCTGACCGCCGGAGAGCTGGGCGGGGTAGGCACTGGCCTTGTCGGCGAGACCGACGAGGTCGAGGAGTTCCAGCGCCTTGCGGGAACGCTCCTTGCCCGACGTGCCGAGGATTTCCAGCGGCAGCTCCACGTTGTCCTGCACGGTCCGCGTCGACAGCAGGTTGAAGTGCTGGAAGACCATGCCGATACGGCTGCGCGCCTGGCGCAGTTCCCGGCCGGCCCGGGGTCCGCGCCCGGCCAGGGCGGTGAGGTCCTGGCCGGCGACGGTCACCGTCCCGGCGGTGGGGCGTTCGAGGAGGTTGATGCAGCGGATCAGCGAGGACTTGCCGGCGCCGGACTGGCCGATGACGCCGTACACCTCGCCTTCGCGGACGTGGAGGTCGACGCCGTCGAGGGCGGTGACCTCGCGGCCGCGGGATCGGTAGACCTTGGTGAGGCCCGATGTGGTGATCACGTGGATTTCCGTCACTGTCGTGTACAGGGCGTGGGTGTGCCCTGGCGGGTGCGTTCGGTCGGAGCGCGGCACGGTTCTCGTGCGGTGGCGTGGGAGCCGGGGGAGAACAGGTGCGCGGGGCCGCGTCAGTCACGTACGGGATGGGCGTACGGACAGGCCGCGGCGACTCGCTTCGGGGCGCGGGGCGGCGCGGGCCTGAGGGTGGTGCGGGGGCCCTCTAGAAGGCGCACATTCGACACGGACAACGAACACCGGGCGTCAGGATCGCCTCGGTCGCAAGGGTGCGGCTGCTCGTCGTGGTCATGCGATCAGTAAAACAGACCTACGGTCCTGACAGTGCGCCACTGTCCGCATGCTGGACGGGGCTCACGCCCCTCAGGTGCGGCGGGAGATCTCCACTCCCCCGTCGGTGACCACGACGGACAAGGCCGACAGGTCCTTCACCACGAGGTCGGCGGTGAGTTCGTGGGCCTGGTGGGTTGTGGTCAAGGCCACGGTGGTCATTCCGGCGGCACGTCCGGCCTGGAGTCCGGCCGGGGCGTCCTCGAAGACCACGCAGTGGGCGGGGTCGACGCCCAGTTGGCGGGCGGCGAGCAGGTAGGGCTCGGGGTCGGGCTTGCCGCGGGTGATGTCGTCGGCGGCGATCAGCGTCTTGGGGAGGATGCCGACGGCGTCGAGGCGGGCCTCGGCCAGGCGCCGGGTGGCGGAGGTGACGACGGCCCAGCGGTCGGCCGGCAGCGCGTCGAGGAAAGCCCTGGTGCCGGGCAGCAGGTGCACGCCGCCGTTCGGTACGTCCTCCACTTCCAGCTTCTCGATCCGCGCGACGGCCTCCGGGACGACGTCGGCGGGCAGCAGGTCGGCGGCTATCTCCACGGCCGGCCGCCCGTGCAGTTCGACGCGGGCGAAGTCCTCGACGGTGATCCCGTACTCCGCGGCCCACCGCGTCCAGCAGCGGTCCACGGAGGCGAGGGAGGAGACGAGGGTGCCGTCGTTGTCGAACAGGAGGGCTTGTGCGTGGATCTTCATGCCCCCGACCCTACGACCCTCGGCGGGGTCGGCCGCGCCGGGTCTTTTGGCCCGTAATAGGGTCACGGCATGCTTGATGCCCTGACGCTCGTGACCGGCGTCGCCGCACTTCTGCTCGCCGCGTGGTGCGGCTGGGCCGCGTACCGTGACCAGCCGACGAAGGACTGGCACTTCATCGGGATGGCAGTGGTCTCGGTGCTGGCGCTGGTGCAGCTGGTGATCGGGATCGTTCAGCTGGCACGGGGCGAGAAGCCGGACCAGGGCACGACGATCTTCGTGGCGTATCTGATCGGGGCGTTCGCGTGCATACCGGCGGCCGGGTTCATGTCTCTGGCGGAGCGGACCCGGTGGGGGTCGGTGACGGTCGCCGCGGGCGGTGTGGTGCTGGCGGTGCTGGAGGTACGGCTCTATGACATCTGGGGAGGCTGAGGTGGCCGTGACGGAGCGGAAGCGGACCAGGTCTCGGCTGATCAGCGGGCCGGGCACGCTGTTGGTGTGGCTGTACGGCGTGATGGTGGTCGGGGCGGTGTCGCGCTCCGTCTACCAGATCGCGACCGAGTTCGACCGGGCGCCGCTCGCGTACTCGTTGTCGGCGGTCGCGGGTGTGGTCTACGGGTTCATCACGTACACGCTGGTGCGCGGCGGGGAGACGGCCCGCAAGGCGGCGCTCGTGTGCTGCGCCGCCGAGCTGGTGGGCGTACTGACCGTCGGCACCTGGACACTCGTGGACCGCTCGGCGTTCCCGGACGCGACCGTCTGGTCCGACTACGGGATGGGGTACCTGTTCATCCCGGTGCTGCTGCCCGTGTCGGCCATCTACTGGCTGCGCAAGGCACGCACCGCGTAGCAACCGGTACCCCGGCACCCCTCAGGCCGTGGCCGCGTACGTGCCCGCGTGCTTCTCCAGGACGATCATCTCGAGCCCGTCCGCGCCCCTCGACGTGCCCACCGTCTCGTAGCCCACGCGGCGGTACAGGCGCAGGTTGCCCTCGCTGCGGTGGCCCGTGAAGAGGCGGAACTTCTTGGCGCCGCGCTCCTCCGCCAGGGCCGACTCCGCCGCACGCAGCAGCCGTGCGCCGATGCCGTGGCCCTGGAGGCGGGGGTGGACGCAGAGCTTGCCGATGGCGGCCGAGCCGTCCTCGGTGACGCGGCCGCGGACCGAGCCGACCACCTCGTCGCCGAGCCGGGCCACGAAGACGCAGTCGGCGGCGACCTCCTCGCGGACCGAGTCCAGGCTCTCGACGAGCGGGTCGATGCGGTAGTTGCCGTACAGCGCCGCCTCACTCTGGAAGCACAGGTACTGCAACCTGAAGATCTGCTCCGCGTCCTGCTCGGCCGCCGCAGAGATGGTCACGCTCATGCCCATGTGCGCACGCCTCCCGCTCACCTGATCACCTGTTGTCCCTCACTCCTATCCCCGCCCTCCGTGGGCCGCAACCTCCGGTGTGAGCAATCGCCGAAGACATCCCAGACATCTGGAACGTTCCGGGCCAAGACTGCCCTGTGAGATACCCAACTCCCCCGCGATCTCGCGGTAGGTCAGGTCCCGCGGCGACAGGAGCGCCTCCATGAGGCGGGGGCAGCGGCCGGGCAGCCGGCGTACGGCGTCATGCAGGGCGCGGCGGCGCGCGGCGGCGAGGGCGAGCTGTTCGGGAGTGCGGTTCCCGTCATCGGCCGGTTCGATGCCGTACGGCCGTTCGACACGGTTCGTACGGCGGGTGCGGCGGGACTCGGAGCGGACGGCGCGGCGGAGCCAGCCGTGCGGGTCGAGGGGCGGGTCCTGGGCGTCCAGGCGTTCCAGGAGGCGGAGCCAGACCGCCTGCTCCAGGTCGCCGGGCTCCGTTCCGGTGGCATGTGCCTCCGCGGAGGCCTCGGCGGTGAGTAAGGGGCGCAGGGTGGTGAGCAGGTCGTGCGTCATATTCAGGGCGACGCGGCGGCCCGGGCCCGGGTTGCCCGGGCCGCCGGACGTCACCCCAACCGGGATGGGCGGCTCAGCCGTTGACGAAGTCCTGGCGGGCCAGCAGGCCGGTGTCCGGGTTGTCGGTGAAGACGCCGTCGATGCCGGTGGCGAAGTAGACCTGGAAGGCACCGAAGGCGTCGCCGTAGGCGTCCGCGTCCGTGCCCTTGCGGAACTCGGCGGGCAGGAAGGGGTTCTCGTTGCGCATCGTGTAGGGGTGCAGGACCAGGCCGACGGCGTGGGCGTCCTTCACCAGGGTGGTCGGGGTGGTGAGCCTGCCGTCGGCGTCCTTCGGGATGACCAGGTCCAGGGTCGGGCCGACGCCCTGGGCGTAGCCGGCGATCTCCCTCAGGCCCTTGCGGGTGATGAGGTCGGCGGTCGTACGCGGGTCGCCGGTCTCGACGAAGTCCCAGGGACGGCTGTTCGCGGCGGACAGCAGTACCACCAGCGGGTTGTCGACGAGCTTGTTCAGGCGCTGGATGCTGGTCGGCTCGAAGGACTGCAGGATGACCGGCGAGTTCCGCTTGTCCTTGCCGTACTTGCGCAGCAGCTTGGCGACCCGCTCCTCCAGGCCCAGGCCCAGCTTCCGGAAGTAGGTGGGGTGTTTGGTCTCCGGGTAGATCCAGACCTGCCTGCCGCGCCCTCGGGTCTGCTCGTCCTGCCACTTCAGGACCTCTTCGAAGGTGGGGATCTCCCAGCGGCCGTTGTAGAGGGTGTTGTGCGGGCGGTTGGCCGGGATGCGTTCGATCGCGCGCAGCGTCTTCAGCTCGGCGAGCGTGAAGTCCTCGGTGAACCAGCCGGTGGTGGGGACGCCGTCGAGGACCTTGGTGGTCTTGCGGCCGGCGAACTCGGGGTGGTTCGCGACGTCCGTGGTACCGCCGATCTCCGGCTCGTGACGGCAGACGAGGTGGCCGTCCTTCGTGGGCACGAGGTCGCCGGCCTCGACGATGTCGGCGCCCAGGTCGAGAGCCAGCTGGTAGGAGCCGAAGGTGTGTTCAGGACGGTAGCCGCTGGCGCCCCGGTGGCCGATGACCGTGGGCACGGGCAGGGCCTTCAGACCGCCACCGCCGTGTCCCGCGCCCGCCGCTCTCGCGGTGCCGGACAGTCCGAGGACCGCGCCGCCCGCGCCGAGCACCGCGGCACCGAGGAGCGCCCGGCGCCCCGTCCGCCCTTGCTCGGCGGCCTCGGCGGGACTGGTGGACCTGGTGGACTCGTGCTGCGACTCCTGCGGTGCCATGAGCGCTCTCCCTGACGTCGGCTCGTGATGCGCGCCGATCGTAGGTGGGCGCACATGGCGGGCGGGAGACCCGCGGCGGAACACGTGGGTGACACGGGATGTCACATGGGATCGATGGGAACAGTTGTCTGATGCTCCGTCGGCTTCACGCGGAGACGCCGGGGTACGCGACCTGCGTCACATCGTTCCGGGCGGGTTTCCGCCGGGCAACGCGGGGCCCCGCAGGTGAACGAGCGTCAACAGTGCGTAAGACCTCGGTGAACCCCGTGTGCCCGATGTGCGCGAGCCACTGAACCGCGAGTAATGTCCTCACCTGCACAGACTCATACAGATTCCCTGGCCGTTCTCTTGACACCGGAGGGCCCGTTGTCCCGCTTCGCACTCATCAAGGCAGTGCTCGGACCGATCATGCGCCTGATGTTCCGCCCACGGGTGGAGGGCGCGGAGCACATCCCCGGCGAGGGTCCGGTGATCCTCGCCGGGAACCACCTCACGTTCATCGACTCGATGATCATGCCGCTCTTCTGCGACCGTCAGGTCTTCTTCATCGGCAAGGACGAATACGTCACCGGCAAGGGCGTCAAGGGCCGCCTGATGGCCTGGTTCTTCACGGGCTGCGGCATGATCCCGGTCGACCGGGACGGTGGCCGCGGCGGTGTCGCGGCGCTGATGACGGGACGCCGGGTGCTGGAGGAGGGCAAGGTCTTCAGCATCTACCCGGAGGGCACGCGCTCCCCCGACGGCCGGCTCTACCGGGGCCGTACGGGCATCGCCCGGCTGGCCATGATGACCGGCGCGCCCGTCGTACCGTTCGCCATCATCGGCACGGACAAGATCCAGCCGGGCGGCTCCGGCATGCCGCGCCCCGGCCGGGTCACGGTCCGCTTCGGTGAGGCGATGGAGTTCTCCCGGTACGAGGGCATGGACCGCGACCGGTACGTCCTGCGGGCGGTGACCGACTCCGTGATGACCGAGGTCATGCGGCTGTCCGGGCAGGAGTACGTGGACATGTACGCCACCAAGGCCAAGGCGGCGTAGGAAGCCGGGGAGCTTCGACACGACTGTTTCGGGCTGGACCGGGCCGTCCGGCTGGACGGTTCGCACGGCGGGTCATACGGCGGGCCGCTCTTCTGGCGGCCCGCCGTTCGTGTGTCACTGGGCCCCCCGGGGGGCGGGGACGGGAATCCCAGGATCCTGGCGCCCGCCGTCCAGCCGTTGCCCCCGCAGCATGAACCAGGCGGCCACCGCCGCCACGAGCAGCACCGTCGCGCCGGCGCCCGCCGCGAGTGCGAGTCCGTCGACGAAGGACTGCCGGGCCGCGTCCAACAGCGCCTCGGACGTCTGCGCGGGCAGGGTCGCCGCCGCCTCCACCGCGCCGCCCAGCGACTCATGGGCCTCAGTCGGAGTGCCCGCCGGGCCGGTGAAGTCACGGTAGACGCCGGTCACGATGGAGCCGAGTACGGCGATTCCGAGGGCCGCGCCCAGTTCGTACGCCGTCTCCGACGCCGCGGACGCCGCGCCCGCCTGCTCCTTGGGCACCGATCCGAGGATCACGTCGGCCGTCACGGTGAACGAGAAGCCCGCGCCCACGCCCACGACCAGCAGTGCGGCCCCCAGCAGGGGGTAGCCCGTGGACTGGCCGATGACGGTGAGCGAGGCCAGGGCGAGGCCGACGGCGGCGAGACCGCCGGAGACGACGGACCGCACCGAGAAGCGCCGGGCGACCGTACCGGCGACCAGACCGGACGCCACCGCGCCGACGGCGGCGGGCAGTTCGGCGAGGCCCGCCTCGAACGGCTGCCTGCCCTGCACGAGTTGCAGGTACTGGGAGAGGAAGAACACCAGGCCGGACAGACCGAGGATGGTGAGCAGGTCGGCCAGGACCGCGCCGCTGAAGCCGCGGTTGCGGAACAGCCGCATGTCCAGCAGGGGGGTCGGCAGGGTGAGCTGGCGGCGTACGAAGCCGTACAGCGCACCCGCGCCGAGCAGGGCCGCGACGAGGACCTCCCAGGTGATGCCGTGCGTGGCCGCCTCCTTGACGGCGTACACGACACCGATCACGCCGACCAGCGACAGGACGACACTGCGCATGTCCCACGGACCGGGACGCGGGTTCCGCGACTCGGGCAGCAGCTTGATGCCGACGAGGACCAGGACCGCCATCACCGGCAGGTTGATCAGGAAGACCGAACCCCACCAGAAGTGCTCCAGCAGGAAGCCGCCGACGATCGGGCCGACGGCGGTACCGGCGGAGGCGGTCGCGCCCCAGATGCCCAGCGCCAGGCTGCGTTCGCGCCGGTCGTGGAAGAGGTTGCGGATGAGGGCGAGGGTGGCGGGCATCAGGGTCGCGCCGGCGACGCCGAGCAGGGCGCGGGCGACGATCATCATCTCGGGTGTCGTGGCGTAGGCGTTGAGGACGGAGACCGCTCCGAACGCCGTGGCGCCGACGAGCAGGATCCGCTTGCGGCCGACGCGGTCGCCGAGGCTGCCCATGGAGACGAGCAGACCGGCGATGACGAAGGAGTAGACATCGCCGATCCACAGGAGCTGGGTCCCGGTGGGCTTGAGGTCCTCGCTGATGTAGGGGGTCGCGAGACCGAGGACGGTCGCGTCGACGGCCACCAGCAGCACGGCGAGCACGAGGACGGACAGCGCGAGCCAACGGCCGGGACGCTTCACCGCCTCGGTCAGGTCCGCCGGCTGCAGGGTGCTGGTCATGATTCCTCTCTTCGGGGTTCGTCTCTGAGCAGTGCGCCGCCGAGCAGCAGTTCGGCGATCATGTGGGTGATGTCGTTGCGGGCGACCCGGCCCTCCGTCACGGCCCAGGCGCCGGAGGCCAGCAGGCCGTAGAGCGCCTCGGTGAGCCAGCCCGGGGTCAGGTCGATACGGAACTCGCCGGCCGCCTGGCCGCGCCGGAACAGGGCGGAGATGCGGTCGTCGATCCGGGACCAGCCCGCGTTCTGTTCCTCGCCCTCGAACAACTGGTTCTCGGTGTAGAGGAAGGCGAGCAGGGCGGCGGCGGGTTGCAGCTCGCGGACCAGACGTCGTACGGCCTCACTCGCGGGCCCGTCGTCCAGGCGGGCCGCGTCCAGGGCGGCCTCGCACTCCGAGATGCCGAGCGCCTCCAGCGCGCGCACGAGCGCGTCGCGCCCGGCGAACTGGCGGTGCAGCGTGGCCCGGCTGATCCCGGTGGCCTTGGCGACCTCGTCCATGGTCGCGGTGGCTTTGCGGGTGAGCAGGGCGGCTGCGCTGCGGAGTACGTGATCACGATCGACGGCCATGAGACAAGGGTAACCCATGTGAGACATTCACGTCTCATTCCGGGCGATCGCGTCTCATCGTCCCAGGTGGACGAGTGTGTCCGTCAGTGCCAGGGCAGCTGTCCGCGCTTGCCCCAGTAGGTGTGCGGGTCCTCCGTCAGCGTCGCCAGGCGCGCGAGTTGCTCCTCGTCGAGGTCGACCACGGCTGCCTGCAGGTTGGACGCGAGCTGGAGGGGGGTGGCGGCGCCGGAGAGCACGACACCGGCCCAGGGCCGGCGCAGGACGAACGCGAGGGCGACGGCGTCGCAGCCGAGAGATGTTTCCTCCGCTACGGCCTTCAGGGCCTCCGGCGCGTACGGCCCGGCCAGACGTCCGTTGGCCATGCCCTCCTTGACGATCACCGTGAGACCGGCGTCGTGGGCCTCGGCGAGGGCCGGGGCGGCGGAGGTCTCCAGCGCGTTGTAGGTGGACTGGACGGTACGGAAGAGAGGTTCGCCGTCGACCGTGACCGCGAGCGCGGCGCGGACGGTGTCCGCCTGTGCGGGGCCGCTGGTGGAGAAGCCGATGGTCAGGCCCTGGGCGGCGGCCTCCGCCAGCCTGGCGTGGAGCTCCTTGTCGGTGAGGGCCGGGCTGTCCGGGGTCACCGAGTGGATCTGGTACAGGTCGAGCCGGTCGCCGAGCAGTGCGGCGGTCTCGGCGCGCTGCCGCTCGTACGTCCGCACGCTGTGGTCCTTGACCTCGTGCTGCTCGGCGTCGGTGCTCCAGTCGGCCGTGTACGTGTAGCCCCACTTGCTGCCGACGACGACGTCGTCGATGCCGGGGCGGGCGCCGAGCCACTCGGCGAGGAACTCCTCCGAACGGCCGTAGGAGCGGGCCGCGTCGAAGTAGCGGACGCCCTGGGCGTAGGCGGCGTCGAGGAGTTCGTGGGTGCGGGTGCGCAGGGTCTCGACGCTGCGGTCCTCTCCGAGATCCTGGTCTCGGCCGAGGTTGATGTAGCCGGGGCGGCCGACGGCGGCGAGACCGAGTCCGAGGTGGCAGGTGGGGGTTGTCGCTGTGGCCAGTCGGGCGAAGGGCATGCGCGGGCTCCGTTCGGTCGGCTCCGGTACGGCTTGCGACCAACGTAACCCGCGATGACCTTCGCCTCAGAGCTCGGTTCGTGCGGTGGTGCGGTGAGTGTGGGCGGGGGTGCGGGTGCGTCGTGGCTTGTCGTGCCGTTCCCCGCGCTCCCTACCGGGCGTCTCCGTTACGACTTCGCCTTCGCCGTGGCCCACTGGTGCTGCCCCGCCACGTCCGCCTTCACCTCGGCGAGCTGGACGGCGACCGCGCTGGGTGCCGTACCGCCGCGGCCGTCGCGGGAGGCGAGGGCGCCCGGGACGTTGAGGACGGACCGCACCTCGGGGGTGAGGTGGGCGGAGATCTTCGCGAACTGTTCGTCGGTCAGCTCGTCGAGTTCCTTGCCCTCGGCCTCGGCGACCTTGACGCACTCGCCGGCCACCTCGTGCGCCACCCGGAAGGGCACGCCCTGCTTGACCAGCCATTCGGCGATGTCGGTGGCGAGCGAGAACCCGGCCGGGGCCAGCTCCTCCATGCGCTCGCGGTGCACGGTGAGCGTCGCCATCATGCCGGTGAAGGCCGGGAGCAGGACCTCCAGTTGGTCGCAGGAGTCGAAGACGGGCTCCTTGTCCTCCTGGAGGTCGCGGTTGTACGCGAGCGGGAGGGCCTTGAGGGTCGCCATCAGCCCGGTGAGATTGCCGATGAGACGGCCGCTCTTGCCGCGCGCCAGCTCCGCGATGTCCGGGTTCTTCTTCTGCGGCATGATCGACGAGCCCGTGGAGAACGCGTCGTGCAGGGTGACGAAGGAGAACTCCTTCGTGTTCCAGAGGATGATCTCCTCGGCGATCCGGGAGAGGTTGACGCCGATCATCGCGGTGATGAAGGCGAACTCGGCGACGAAGTCGCGGGACGCCGTGCCGTCGATGGAGTTGCCGACGCTGCCGTGCTCGAAACCGAGGTCCTCGGCGACCGCCTCCGGGTCGAGGCCGAGGGAGGAACCGGCGAGTGCGCCGGAGCCGTACGGCGAGACGGCGGTCCGCTCGTCCCACTGACGCAGCCGCTCGGCGTCCCGGGACAGGGACTGCGCGTGCGCGAGGACATGGTGGGCGAAGAGCACCGGCTGGGCGTGCTGCAGGTGGGTACGGCCGGGCATCGCCACGTCGGGGTGGGCCTCGGCCAGGCCGATCAGCGCGTCCTGGAGGTCTGCGACCAGACCGCCGATGATCCGGGCGTGGTCGCGCAGGTACATCCGGAAGAGGGTCGCGACCTGGTCGTTCCTCGACCGTCCCGCGCGCAGCTTGCCGCCGAGGTCGGGACCGAGGCGCTCCAGGAGGCCGCGCTCCAGGGCCGTGTGGACGTCCTCGTCGGCGATGGTGCCGACGAAGTCGCCGGACGCCACGTCCGCCTCCAGCTGGTCCAGTCCGGCCAGCATGCGCTGAAGCTCGTCCTCGGTGAGCAGCCCCGCCTTGTGCAGCACGCGCGCGTGGGCACGCGATCCGGCGATGTCGTAGGGCGCCAGCCGCCAGTCGAAGTGGACGGAGGCGGACAGCTTCGCCAGGGCCTCGGCGGGACCGTCGGCGAAACGGCCGCCCCAGAGCCGTACGTCACCGCTGTTGCTGCTCACTTGCGTTGCTCCTCGGAGTCTCGGAGGTTGTTGACGGGTCACCCGGGTCACCTGGTGTGTCACCGCCTCCCTGCGCACCGGCGGTCAGGGAGGCGGCGTTCACGCTATCGCCTACGCGAGGTCCCGCTTTGCCGCGATCTTCGACGACAGGCTGTAGATGTCGATGAAGCCCTTGGCGGCGGCCTGGTCAAACGTGTCGCCGGTGTCGTAGGTGGCGAGGTCGAAGTCGTACAGCGACGACTCGGAGCGCCGGCCGGTGACCACCGCGCGGCCGCCGTGCAGGGTCATCCGGATGTCGCCGTCGACGTGCTGGTTGGCCTCCTCGATGAAGCCGTCCAGGGCACGCTTGAGGGGGGAGAACCACTGGCCGTCGTAGACGAGTTCGCCCCAGCGCTGCTCGACCTGCCGCTTGTAGCGGGCGAGTTCACGCTCGACGGTGACGTTCTCCAGCTCCTGGTGGGCCGTGATGAGCGCGATGGCGCCCGGAGCCTCGTACACCTCACGGGACTTGATGCCGACGAGGCGGTCCTCGACCATGTCGATCCGGCCGACGCCCTGGGCGCCGGCGCGCTCGTTGAGCTGCTGGACGGCCTGCAGGACGGTGACGGGCCGGCCGTCGATCGCGACCGGGACGCCCGCCTTGAAGGTGATGACCACCTCGTCGGCCTCGCGCGGGACGGCCGGGTTCTGGGTGTACTCGTAGATGTCCTCGATCGGGGCGTTCCAGATGTCCTCGAGGAAGCCGGTCTCGACGGCACGCCCGAAGACGTTCTGGTCGATGGAGTACGGGGACTTCTTGGAGGTCGCGATCGGGAGGTTCCTGGCCTCGCAGAACGCGATGGCCTTGTCGCGGGTCATCGCGTAGTCGCGGACGGGGGCGATGCACTTGAGGCCGGGGGCGAGGGCGACGATGCCGGCCTCGAAGCGGACCTGGTCGTTGCCCTTGCCGGTGCAGCCGTGAGCGACGGTGGTGGCGCCGTGCTTCTGGGCGGCGGCGACCAGGTGCTTGACGATCGCCGGCCGGGAGAGCGCGGAGACCAGCGGGTAGCGGTCCATGTAGAGGGCGTTGGCCTTGATCGCCGGGAGACAGTACTCGTCGGCGAACTCGTCCTTGGCGTCGGCCACTTCGGCCTCGACGGCCCCGCACGCGAGCGCCCGCTTACGGATGACGTCCAGGTCCTCGCCGCCCTGGCCGACGTCCACCGCGACGGCGATGACCTCGGCGCCCGTCTCCTCGGCGATCCAGCCGATGGCGACGGAGGTGTCCAGACCGCCTGAGTAGGCGAGTACGACGCGCTCGGCCACGGGTTTCTCCTCACGGTGCATACGGTGTCATGCATGAGTATGCAGGCCAGTGCATGATTCGTCAATCCAGCAGGTCAAGGCGGCGGCCGCAGGGGCCTGCCGGTGGCTGCGGGGCCTGCCGACGGCCGCGGGGGCTTGCCGACGGCCGCAGGGCTTGCCGGCGTCCGCGCGGGCTTGCCGACGCCCGGCAAGCTCCGGTGGGCGCCTGTCGACCGGGACCCGGTCGCCGGCCGCCCTTCACCCGCAGACCCCGGGCACGGCGCCGGCCGGGGGGCGGGCGACGCCCAAGGAGCCTGCCGACGGGGAGCGGGCCGCCGTCGGCCGCGGCCCCCGCCGCGGCCCACACGGGCCACGGCCCGCAGCCGACCGGGCTCGCCGGTCATGGCCGACTCCGTCGGCGGATCGCCGGCCGGGCGCAGGTCTGTCGCGGGCGGGGCCAAGGCCCGTCGGCCGAGAAACGCAGCCGCGCCGCCCACCGACGACAGCCCCCTCCCCCAGCCCGTCGGCAGAAAATTTGCTCGGCCTTTGAACACCCGAAACCGCTTACCCGTACCTCTCGCCGAACGCAGGCGCCGCGTTTGTGAATGGCAGACCCCCCGACCCGAGTGAGGCATCCGCATGTCCAGGGCTCTTCCGAAGTACAACAAGCGTCGCGTCGCGTTGATCGGCGGCGCTGCCGCGGTGGTGTTGTCCGGCGCGGTGATCGCCGGTTCCGCCCTCGCCGGAACGCCCGGCTCCACGCAGAGCGGGAGTACGAACGCCAAGACGCTGGCCGCCGGCCCCGGCACCATCGCATGCCCGGACGTCGCCTCCCAGCTCCCGGACGTCCCGGCGTCCGCCCAGGCCGAGGTGGACCGCAACCTGACCCTGCTGCAGACCCAGCTCGACGAGGCCAACAAGCGGCTCGTGGACACGGTCGGCCAGGGCGGGCCCAACTTCGTCCAGAACGCGATCCTCGGTCCGCTGGAGGACAAGCGGATCGCCACCGTCAACCGCATCGCCACCGCGATCGGCCGAACGGCCGAGAAGCCGCAGGGGCTCGACGCGCTCGCGCCGTGCGCCCTCAACGCCGACGGTGCCGCCGGCGCGGGCGAGGAGGCGGGCGCGGGCGGTGAGGCGGGCGCGGGCCAGGAAGCCGGTGCGGACGCCGGTGCGGGCGCGGAGGCCGGCGGCGGCGAGGCCGCGGCCACGCCGAGCGAGACCGCCCTGCAGGAGGGCGGCGCGGAGACGGGCGGCGGCGCCGCCGCGGCCGGCGCCGTCAACTGCCCCGACGTCGCCTCGCAGTTGCCCGCGATCCCGGCCTCCGCCCAGGCAGAGGTCGACCGCAACCTGGCCCTCCTCGACACCCAGATCCAGGAGGCCGACAAGCGGCTCGTGGACACGGTCGGCCAGGGCGGACCGAACTTCGTCCAGAACGCGATCCTCGGCCCGCTGGCGGACAAGCGGAAGTCGACCATCGACCGCATCGCCCTCTCCATCGGCCGCACCGCCGAGAAGCCGCAGGGTCTGGACTCCCTGGCCGCCTGCACGGTCAACCAGTGACGTGACAGGCGCTGTGGCCGCCCCGTGCGAGCGCCGGCCGGGGCGGCCACGGGCGTCTGGATGTCCCGGCAAGGACGCCCGCATGACCACAAGCGCTCTACCCGAATTCCTTAGACACACAAAAGACCTGCGCTCATAATCGTCAGACATGGGAAAGACCTACGAACGCATCGACGGCCGACTGCGCACCTTCATCGAGGCGCAGCCCCTCTTCTTCACCGCGTCCGCCCCCTTGTCCGGCGACGGCACGGTCAACCTCTCCCCCAAGGGCCTCAAGGGCTCGTTCGTGATCCTTGACGAACTCACCCTGGCCTACCTCGACTTCGCCGGCTCCAACGCGGAGACCATCGCGCATCTGCGGGAGAACGGCCGGATCACCCTGATGTGGTGCGCCTTCCAGGGGCCGCCGAACATCGTTCGGGTGCACGGCCGCGGAGAGCCGGTCTTCCGCGACGACCCGCGCTTCCCCGAGCTGCTCGCCCACTTCCCGGACATCGACCCGACCGCCCACGGGCTGCGTGCCGTGATCGTCGTACGGGCCGAACTCATCCGCGACTCCTGCGGGTACGCGGTGCCCTACATGTCGTACGACGGGGACCGCGACCTGCACGGCCGGCGCTTCGCGCGCGAGGACGACGCCTCACTCAGCGAGTACTTCGCCAAGAAGGAGCACATCGCCACCAGCCTGGACGGACTGCCCGGGCTTCCGCTGCCGCTGCGTCCGATTTCGTAGCTTTTATTTCATCCATACACACACAAGCAACTTGCCTTAATATTGTCGGAATTCTACTAGGACGACCTCGTGGTCGCCCAGATCCACTGCGCCTTCATCCGGTTCCACAACCGGGTCGTGGGCGACCTGATCAACAAGGGTGTCTCCAGCGCGGTCCTGTTCGAGACGGCACGCGAGACGGTGGTCAAGCACTACCAGTGGATGCTGCGGCACGACTTCCTGCCCAGGATCGTCGACCCGGGCATCGTCGAGGAGGTGTTCACCAAGGGCCGCAAGTTCTTCGAGCCGGCCCCGGGCGAACACGACTTCCCGACCATGCCGATCGAGTTCTCGGTGGCCGCGTACCGGCTGGGCCACAGCATGGTCCGCGGCGCGTACAACTGGAACCGGATCTTCGACAACGGCGGGGGAACACTGCCGTTGCTGTTCCGCTTCACCGGCACCAGCGGGATCCTCTCGCCGCCGCCCGCCGACGCCGGCGATCCGGAGGCGGGGACCTTCGAGCGGCTGCCCACCAACTGGATCGCCGACTTCCGGCGCCTGTTCGACTTCCGTGCGGCGGGCCGGGACGACCCGGGCGTGCCGGCCGAGAAGTTCAACGTCGCCAAGCGGATCGACACCCAGCTGGTCAACCCGCTGGCCGACCTTCCGCTCGGCTCCTTCGGCGGTCGCGGCGGGCCGGCTCCCGCGGCGATCGAGCTGAACCTCGCCTTCCGCAACCTCACCCGGGCGAACATGATGAGCCTGGCCACGGGTCAGCAGATGGCCAAGCGCCTCGGCGTGAAGCCGCTCCTGCCGTCCGACTTCGAGAACGGCGGCGGCGCCCAGCTCAGCGAGCCGCTCCGCAAGAAGCTCGCCGAGCACTGCCCGCTGTGGTTCTACATCCTGCGCGAGGCCGAGGCGAACGGCAGCGGACGGCTGACCGGCGTCGGCGGCCGCATCGTCGCCGAGGTGTTCCACCGGGCCATGGAGGGCAGCCGGTACTCCATCGTGCGCGACCCGTTCTGGCGGCCCTTCCTCAGCCCGGTCGCGGAGCGCCACGCCAAGCACGTGTTCGAGATGACCGACCTGATGCTGTACGCCTTCCAGGAGCGGGCTGATCTGCTGAATCCGCTGGGTGAGTGAGCGCGGACAGTCCGGAGAGCGGCGACGGCACCTTGTGCTCGGTCCCCAAGGGCCGGACCAAAGGGGGGGCGGACCCCAAAGGGTCGGACCTGAACAGGTCAGACCCGACCGAGTCAGACCCGAACAGGTCAGCCCCGGTGCCGTCGCCGTCGTCTCGCCGTAGGTTCGGGGCCATGCGCCCCGCTGTCGCCGCCGCCCTTCTGTCCGCGTCCCTGCTCGGCCTCGGTGCCGCTCCGGGTGGTTCGCCGCCGCCCCTGCCCGCGCGGATGGCCGACACCGGGGGCGGCAGCCGGCTGATCACCGCGGTGGCCGCGAAGACCGGCTCCACGTCGGGGACGCTGACCTGGTGGGAACGGCGCAACGGGCGGTGGACGAAGGCCGGTTCGGCGGCTGCCCGGTTCGGGGCGAAGGGGCTCGTCGAGGGGGCCGCGCGCCGACAGGGGACGAACACGACGCCCACCGGGCTGTACGACCTGCCGTACGCCTTCGGGATCAAAGGGGCGCCGGGTGGGACGGCGTACAGGTACCGGGTGGTCCGGAAGAACTCCTGGTGGTGTGAGGACACTGACTCGCGGTTCTACAACCGGTGGGTGGAGCCCAGGCCGGCGGACTGCCGTGCGGGTGAGTCGGAGCGGCTGATCTCGTACGAGAAGCAGTACGCGTACGCGTTCGTCATCGGCTTCAACTACCACAGACCGGTCCGGGGGCGGGGGGCCGGGATCTTTCTGCATGTCAACGGGCGAGGGGCCACGGCCGGTTGTGTGTCGGTGTCCGCGGAGGCGATGCGGCTGCTGCTGCGGTGGGCCGAGCCGTCCAGGAAGCCGCACATCGCTGTGGGGACGGCGGGAGGCGGTACCGCGATCACGCGGTACTGAGGGTGACCGTGAACGTCGTCGCGCCGGGGCGGCTGTCCAGGCTCACGCTCCCGCCGTGCGCCTCCACCACGGCCGCCACGATCGACAGGCCCAAGCCCGCGCCGCCGCCGGGCGACTCGGACTTGCGGCGGTCGGCTCTGGTGAAGCGTTCGAACACGCCGGGGCGGAGCTCCTCGGGGACGCCGGGGCCGTCGTCGTGGACCTTCAGGACGGCTGAGGGGCCCTCGATGTCCGAGGCGGTGTCCACGGCGATGTCCAGCGTCACCGTCACCTTGGTGCCCACAGGTGTGTGCACACGGGCGTTGGCCAACAGGTTGGCCAACACCTGTTGCAGGCGGTGTTCGTCGCCCGGCACGGTCACCGGGTCCTCCGGAAGCTCCAGCTCCCACTGGTGGCCGGGGCCCGCGGCGCGCGCGTCGGCGACCGCGTCGAGGATCAGGCGGGTGAGGTCGACGGGGGCGCGTTCCAGCGGGCGGCCCGCGTCCAGGCGGGCCAGCAGCAGGAGGTCGTCGACCATCTCGCCCATCCGGGACGACTCGGCGGCGATACGGTCCAGGGCCCGGGTGACCTCCGGCGGCACGGGGCCCGGGTGCAGCAGCGCCAGCTCGGCGTGGCCGCGTACCGAGGCGACCGGGGTGCGCAGCTCATGGCTGGCGTCGGCGGCGAAGCTGCGCAGCCGTTCCTCGCTGGCATGGCGTTTGGTGAGCGCGTCCTCGACATGGCCGAGCATCCGGTTGAAGGCGCCCGCGACCCGGCCCACCTCGCTGCGCGGGTCCGCCTCGGGGGCGCGGGGCGG
This sequence comes from Streptomyces sp. NPDC050287, assembly GCF_044459385.1. Lineage (NCBI taxonomy): Bacteria > Bacillati > Actinomycetota > Actinomycetes > Kitasatosporales > Streptomycetaceae > Streptomyces > Streptomyces sp. NPDC050287. The sequence continues at coordinate 235,352 of NZ_JBITIY010000015.1, forward strand.
CAGCGCCACCTGGCCGCTGGCGAGCGGGAGTTCGCTGACCCGGGTGGCGGTGGCGGCGACCCGGCTCAGCGGGCGCAGCGACCAGCGCACCCAGAGGGCGCCCGCGACGCCGGTGGCGGTCAGAGCCGCCCCGAAGACGATCCCGGCGACCAGTTCCAGGCGGTGGACGGTGGCCTCCACCGGCTCCAGGGGCAGGCCGGTGATCAGGACGTCGCCGTCGATCCCCTGGGAGGCCCTGACGCGGTAGGCGTGCAGTGCGGAGAGGTGAACGGTGTGGCCCCTGCCGTCACGTGGGACCGCGCCGAGGCGCCTCGCGTCCCCGGACGTCAGGGGGACGCGAGTGACCGTTCCCGGCCGGACCACTGCCGCGTTGGTGACCGCGACTCCGACCAAGCGGGCGCCGAACGTCCCCGTGCTCTGCCGGCGGGTGTCACCGTGCTCGTCGCCGTCGTGGTCGTCCGGCGGCCTGCCACCGTGTTCGAGGCTCTCCGGGAACTGGTTCCCGACCTGGCCCAGCTGCTCGTCCAGACGGCTGGTGAGGAAACCGTTCAGCCCGACGACAGCGGCCACACCGACCGCCGCGCAGCTCACCGCCAGCAGCACCACCAGGCCGAAGGTGAGCCGGGCGCGCAAGGTGTGCGGGCGCGGCAGCCGCCGCAGGAGCCTCATGACGTCACCGGCTTGAGCACATATCCGGCCCCGCGCACGGTGTGGATCATCGGCTCCCGGCCCGCGTCCACCTTCTTGCGCAGGTAGGAGATGTACAGCTCCACGACATGGGCGCGCCCGCCGAAGTCGTACGACCACACCCGGTCCAGGATCTGCGCCTTGCTCAGCACCCGCCGCGGATTGCGCATGAGGAAGCGCAGGAGCTCGAACTCGGTCGGGGACAGCTCGATCAGCTGCCCCGCGCGGGTCACCTCGCGGGCCTCCTCGTCCATGACCAGGTCCCCGACGATCAGTCGCGGCCCCTCGTCCAGCTGCCGGGCCATCCCGGCGCGGCGCAGCAGGCCGCGGAGCCGGGCGACGACCTCCTCCAGGCTGAACGGCTTGGTGACGTAGTCGTCGCCGCCCGCCGTGATGCCGGCGATACGGTCCTCCACCGCGTCCCGCGCGGTGAGGAAGAGGACGCAGACGTCCGCCTTCACGGTGTGCAGCGAGCGCAGCACGGCGAAGCCGTCGGTGTCGGGGAGCATCACGTCGAGGACGACGGCGTCGGGCATCAGCTCCCTGGCCTCCGTCAGCGCGGCGGCCCCGTCGCCGGCGGTGCGCACCTGCCAGCCCTCGTAGCGCAGGGCGCCGGAGAGCACCTCGGCGAGGTCGGGGTCGTCGTCGACGACCAGGACGCGCAGCGGTGTGCCGTCGGGGCGGGTGAGGGCGGGGTGGCCGGAGCGGGTGGTGTTCATGACCTCTCCAGGATCACCCCTCGCGGCGACGGCGACCGCCCGCGAAGGCTCTGAGTTTCCTCTGAGTGCGCTCCGAGGGCGCCGGTTCAGAGCCTGCTCAGAGCTTCGCGCCGCACAGTGGCCTGGCAGGCGAAAGGGCCGGCGAAAGGACGCACACATGACCACCGTGTACGAACGGCGGACGGCACCGGCCGTGAGACCGGCCGCGCGCCGCTCCCCCGCGGGCCCCGTACTCGCCCTGTTGTGGGCGGGGGCGGCGGCCGTCGTGGCCCTGTGGTGGGCGGACACCGGTTCGGTGGTGGGCGCGGCGGGGTGGCTGACCGGAGCCGGGCGGATCGCCGGGCTGCTGTGCGGGTACGCCTGCGCGGTGCTCGTCGCTCTGATGGCGCGCGTTCCGCTGCTGGAGCGGCGGATCGGCTCCGACCGGGTGGCCCGCTGGCACGCGATGGCCGGCCGGTACACCGTCTGCCTGCTGGTCGCGCACATCACGCTGATCCTTCTCGGGTACGCGGCCCAGGACCGCGCCTCGTTGTGGCACGAGACGGTCACGGTGGTCCTGGACTACCCGGACATGCTCAAGGCCACGTTCGGCACGGTCATCCTGTTCGCGGTCGGCATCACCTCGGCACGCGCCGCACGCCGCCGGCTCAGCCACGAGTTCTGGTACTACGTCCACCTGCTCACGTACGTCGCCGTCTTCCTCGCCTTCTTCCACCAGCTGACGCTGGGCGACGACTTCAGCGGCAACGCCACGGCCACGGCCGCCTGGTACGCGCTGTACCTGGGCGTCGCGGCCCTGGTGGTCTGGTTCCGGCTCCTGGTGCCGGTGCGGCTGAACCTGCGGCACCGGCTGCGGGTGGACTCCGTGCACAAGGAGGCGCCGGGCGTGTACTCCGTCGTCGTACGGGGACAGCGGCTCGACGAGCTGGGCGCGCGGGCGGGGCAGTTCTTCCGCTGGCGGTTCCTCGGCGAGGGCATGGGCTGGACGTCGACGCCGTACTCGCTGTCGGCACCGCCCCGCCAGGACCTGATGCGGATCACCGTGAAGGCCCTCGGCGACCACAGCGCGGCCGTCGCCCTGCTGCGGCCCGGCACCCGGGTGTGGGCGGAGGGGCCGTACGGATCGCTGACCGCGGACCGGCAGACCGCCCCGAAGTCCCTGCTGATCGCGGGCGGGGTCGGCATCACCCCGCTGCGGGCCCTGTTCGAGACGCTGCCCGGCGACGTCACCCTGCTCTACCGGGCGCGGACGGCCGAGGACCTCGCCCTCGGCGGCGAGCTGGAGGCCATCGCACGGTGGCGCGGGGCGAAGGTGCTGTACGCGCTCAACGGGCCGGACGGGCAGCGCCCGAACCTCACGGCCGAGTCCCTGCGCGCGACCATCCCCTCACTCGCCGGGCACGACGTCTACATCTGCGGGCCGCACGGCTTCGCCCGGGACGTCTACGAGGCGCTCAGCGCCGCCGGTGTGCCGGACCGGCGTGTCCACCACGAGTCGTTCGAGCTGTGAGAGCTGTGAGAGCCCGGAAAGCCCTGAGAGCAGTGAGAACTGTGAGAACTGTGAGATATGTGAGGCCCCACCAGTGCACGCGTTGAAGAAGAACCGTCCGTTGCGCCGCATCGTGCTGGCGAGTGCCGCCACCGTCTCCGGGATGGTGATGCTGCTGTCGCTGAAGCCGCACTCGACGCCGGCGGCAGCCGTGGCGGTGCCCGCGCCGTCGAGCAGTTCGAGCAGTTCGAGCGGTTCCGGCGGATCGAGCGGTTCAGGCGGATCGAGCGGCTCCGCCACCGGCACGAAGACCGTCACCGGCGACACCGTCCAGACCCGCTGGGGTCCCGTCCAGGTCCGCATCACGCTCAAGGACGGCAAGCTCACCGAGGTGACAGCGGTCACCTACCCCACGGAGAACCCGCGAGACCAGGAGATCAACAGTTACGCGATTCCCAGGTTGCGCGGCGAGGCACTCGAAGCCCAGAGCGCGAACATCGACACCGTCTCCGGGGCCACGTACACGAGTGACGGTTACCGCCAGTCACTCCAGTCCGCACTGGACTCGGCAGGCGGCTGAACACACCGGCGTCGCGTCACGTATCTCTGGGCCAAGGGACCACCTCGCCACCCCCCTTGCCCCGTCCCCGGAGGAATCGTGACCACGACGCTCGCAGGCGGCCGCGCCGCCCGCCGCCAGACGATGCGCCGCATCCGCCCGCGCCGCTCACCGGCGACCATCCTGCTGATCGCCGTGTGGGCCGGCGCGGCCGGTGTGCTGTGGCTGTGGTGGGCCAACACCCCGTCGATCAGCGACAACAACGGCAAGATCCTCAACGCGGGCCGGATCACGGGTCTGCTCGCGGGCTATCTGATGGCGCTCGTGGTGCTGCAGATGGCCCGGGTGCCCGCACTGGAGCGCCGGGTGGGCTCCGACCGGGTGGCCCGCTGGCACGCGATGAGCGGCCGCTACACGCTCTGCCTGGTCCTCGCCCACGTCTTCCTGATCATGTGGGGCTACGCCCTCCAGGCCGGCAAGGGCCTCGGCGACATCGTCCAGCAGACCATCGACTCCATCAACCAACTGCCGGACATGGGCAAGGCCGCCATCGGCACCGGCCTGCTGTTCCTCATCGGGCTGATCTCGATCGGCGGCGTCCGCCGCAGGATTCCCTACGACACCTGGTACCACGTCCATCTGCTGACGTACGCGGCGGTGTTCCTGACGTTCTGGCACCAGCTGACCACCGGCAACGACTTCGCCGTCGAGCCGGTCGCGAAGACGGTCTGGTACGGGCTGTACGGCTCGGTGACGGCCCTGGTGATCTGGTACCGGATCCTCACCCCGATCCGGCTGAACCTGCGGCACCGGATGCGGGTCGAGGCGGTCATCGAGGAGACCCCGGGCATCGTGTCGGTGCTCATCGGCGGGCGGAAGCTGCACCGGATGGGCGCGGAGGCGGGCCAGTTCTTCCGCTGGCGGTTCCTGGCCCCGGGCATGCGGTTCAGCTCGCACCCGTACTCGCTGTCGGCGGCCCCGCGCCCCGACATGCTGCGGATCACGGTGAAGGCGATCGGCGACCACAGCGAACGGCTGCGCGAGCTGCGGCCCGGCACCAAGGTGTGGGCCGAGGGCCCGTACGGCGCGCTGACCGCGTCCCGCCGCAGCCGCGGCAAGGTGCTGCTGGTCGCGGGCGGCGTGGGCATCACCCCGATGCGGGCGCTGTTCGAGACGCTGCCCGGCGCGGCCGGTGACATCACCCTCCTCTACCGCGCCAACAGCACCCAGGACCTGGCCCTTTGGGACGAGCTCGCCACGATCGCCGACGAGCGCGGGGCCCGGCTGATGTACGCGGTCAACAGTCCGGACGGGGCGCGCCCCGACATCTCGGCGGAGCGGCTGCAGCAGAAGCTGCCGGACATCGACAAGCACGACGTCTTCATGTGCGGGCCGGCCGGTTTCGCGCAGTCCGTGTACGAAGCACTGCGCGGCGCGGGTGTGCCCGCCCGCCGTATTCATCACGAGTCGTTCGAGATGTGAGCGACGGGATTCAGGAGCTGTTGAAGCGATGAGGAAGAGTCACCCCGTCCGACGTGTCGTGCTCGCGACCGCCGCCACCGTGTCCGGTGTCGTCCTGCTGCTGTCGCTGAAGCCGTCGTCCGACCCGGCCTCCGCGGCGGCGGGCGGCGCCGTGTCCCCGCCGCCCGTGGCGCAGGAGTCGGCCCAGGGCGGCGCCCAGGCCGCCGGGACCGGCACGGTCACCGGCGACGTGGCACAGACGCAGTACGGCGCCGTCCAGGTCCGGCTGACCGTGGCCGGCGGCAAGATCACCAAGGCCGAGGCCGTCCAGGCACCCAAGGGCGGCACCAGCGACCAGAAGACCGCCCTGTCCGTACCCCGGCTCAACCAGGAGGCGGTCGCCGCGCAGAGCGCGGACATCGACGTGGTCTCCGGGGCGACGTACACCAGCAACGGCTACAAGAAGTCCCTGCAGTCGGCGCTGGACAAGGCGAAGGCGGCGTCCTCCCAGGGGCAGGGTTCTTCCCAGGGACAGGGTTCCTCCCAGGGGCAGGGCGCGGGCAGCGCGCAGGCCGCCAAGACCGTCACCGGTGCCGTCGCCCAGACCCAGTACGGCCCGGTCCAGGTCCGCATCACGGTCGCGGGCGGCAAGATCACCAAGGCCGAGGCCGTCCAGGCACCCAAGGGCGGCACCAGCGACCAGAAGACCGCCCTGTCCGTGCCCAAGCTCAACCAGGAGGCCGTGGCGGCGAGCAGCGGGAACATCGACACGGTCTCCGGGGCCACGTACACCAGCAACGGCTACAAGCAGTCCCTGCAGTCGGCGCTGGACCAGGCCGGTGGCTGACACCGTGGCCGAACCGGCACAAGCTCCCGCCGCGGTACGTCATGCGGAGGAGGTCATGGGGACGGTCTTCTCCTTTGACGTCCGCGGCGGGGATCCCGAGGCCGTCCGGGCGGCCCTGCGGGAGACGGTCGACGGGCTGCACCGGGTGAACGAGGTGTTCACCACCTACCGCGACGACAGTCAGGTCTCCCGGCTGGCCCGGGGCGAACTGACCGTCGAGGAGTGCGATCCGCTGGTCGCCGAGGTGCTCGCCCTGGGCGCCGAGGCGGAACAGGCGAGCGACGGCTGGTTCAGCATGCGCTACGAGGGGCGCCTGGATCCCACCGGCATCGTCAAGGGCTGGGCGGCGGAACGCGCGGCCCGCCGCATGGCCGAGTCCGGCGCGACCGGCGTGAGCGTCAACGGCGGCGGAGACGTCCAGCTCCTCGGCGTACCGGGGCAGCAACGCCCCTGGCGGGTCGGCGTCTCGGACCCCCTGCGGCCGGGCGGCCTGGCCGCGGTCATCTCGGCCGCGGGCACCCCCGAACTGGCGGTCGCCACCTCCGGCACAGCCGAGCGCGGGGCCCACATAGTCGACCCCCGCACCGGCCGCTCCGCGGTGACCGACCTGGTGGCCGTCACCGTGGTCGCCCCTCAACTGACCTGGGCGGACTGCTGGGCAACCGCGGCCTTCGCGATGGGATCACGAGAGGCACTGGGCTGGCTGGAGAGCCTCCCGGACGTGGAGGCGCTGCTGATCACGGCGGGCGACGAGGTGAGGTGCACGGGAGGGCTGGCCGCTCGACTGGGCTGACGGGATCCACCTCGAGGGAGCTCCCGGAACGGCCCCTTCAGTGCCCGTTCACTGTCCCTTCAGTGCCCGTTCTGAGCCAGCCGCAACAAGTGATCCGCCAACGCCTGCCCACCCACAGGATCCCGGCTGATCAAAAGCAGCGTGTCGTCCCCGGCGATGGTCCCCAGGATGTCGTGCAGCTCCGCCTGGTCGATCGCCGACGCGAGGAACTGGGCCGCACCCGGCGGGGTGCGGAGAACGACCAGGTTCGCGGAAGCCTCCGCGGAGATCAGCAGCTCGGCCGACAGCCGCCGCATCCGCTCCTCCTTCGCCGACCCTCCCAGCGGCACCCGAGGGGTACGGAATCCACCCTCGCTCGGCACCGCGTAGATCAGGTCGCCGTCGGTGTTACGGATCTTCACCGCGTTCAGCTCGTCCAGGTCCCGGGAGAGCGTCGCCTGGGTGACGCTCAGCCCGTCGTCGGACAGCAGCTTCGCCAACTGGCTCTGCGAACGCACCGGTTGCCGGTTGAGGATGTCCACGATCCGGCGGTGCCGCGCGGTGCGGGTCTGCGGTACGGCAGGCCCGGCGGTCTGTTCGTGCTCCTGCGCCTGGCTCATCGTCGTCCCATTCTCCGGATCATCCGTCCCCCTTGGCCACGTCCAGGATGCCGGGCAGCGCCTGGAGGAACGCGTCCACTTCCGCGTCGCCGAGGTTCAGCGGCGGCATGAGCCGTATCACCTCGGGGGCGGGCGCGTTCACCAGGAATCCGGCGTCCTGAGCCGCCTGCTGCACCTTCGGTGCGAGCGGCTCGGTGAGCACGATACCCAGCAGCAGGCCCGCGCCCCGGACATGAGCGACCAGCGGATGACGAGAGCCGCCGCCGGCGCCCTCGATTCCGTCCCGCAGCTTCTCGCTCTGCCGCTTCACGTTCTCCAGCAGCCCGTCGTCCGCGATGGTGTCGAGTACGGCGAGACCGGCCGCGCAGGCGATCGGGTTGCCGCCGAACGTCGTACCGTGCTGGCCCGGCTGGAGCAGCTCCGCGGCCCGCCCGAAGGCGACCGTGGCGCCGAGCGGCAGTCCGCCGCCGAGTCCCTTCGCGAGCGTGACGACGTCCGGCAGGACGCCCTCGTGGGCCTGGTACTCGAACCAGTGCCCGGTGCGGCCGATCCCGGTCTGCACCTCGTCCAGCACCAGCAGCGAACCGGTCGCCGCGGTGATCGCCCGGGCCGCCTTGAGGTAGCCGGCCGGGGGCACCACGACCCCGTTCTCGCCCTGGATCGGCTCGATGATGACGAGGGCGGTCTCCTCGGTGACCGCGGCGGCCAGCGCCTGCGGGTCGCCGTACGGCACGTGCGTCACGTCGCCGGGCAGCGGCAGGAACGGCTCCTGCTTGCCGGGCTGGCCGGTGAGTGCGAGGGCGCCCATGGTCCGGCCGTGGAAGCCGCCGTCGGTGGCGACCATGTGGGTCCGCCCGGTCAGCCGGCCGATCTTGAACGCGCCCTCGTTGGCCTCGGCGCCCGAGTTGCAGAAGAACACCTTGCCGTCGCGGCCGAAGCGCTGGATGAGCCGTTCGGCGAGCGCGACGGGCGGCTCGGCGATGAAGAGGTTGGAGACGTGTCCGAGGGCGGCGATCTGCGTGCTGACCGCCTCGACGATCGCAGGGTGGGCGTGGCCGAGCGCGTTGACGGCGATGCCACCGACGAAGTCGAGGTACTGCTTGCCGTCGGCGTCCCACAGCTTGGCGCCCTCGCCGCGCACGAGGGGCAGGCGGGGGGTGCCGTAGTTGTTCATGAGCGCGCCCTGCCACCGCGCGGTCAGTTCCTCGTTGCTCATGACTCCCCCTCTTGCTCGTTGTCCTGCTCGTCGGGCACGACCATCGTGCCGATTCCCTCGTCGGTGAAGATCTCCAGCAGGATCGAGTGCTGGACCCGGCCGTCGATGACGCGGGCGGTGTTCACGCCGCCTCGGACGGCGTGCAGACAGCCCTCCATCTTCGGCACCATGCCGGAGCTCAACTCCGGCAGAAGTTTCTCCAGTTGGGAAGCGGTGAGGCGGCTGATCACCTCGTCGCTGTTCGGCCAGTCCTCGTAGAGGCCCTCCACGTCCGTGAGGACCATGAGGGTTTCAGCGCCGAGCGCGGCAGCGAGGGCCGCGGCCGCCGTGTCGGCATTGACGTTGTAGACATGGTGATCGTCCTGGCTCCGGGCGATCGACGAGACGACCGGGATACGGCCGTCCGCCAGCAGCGCCTCGATCGCGCCCGTGTCGATGTCGGTGATCTCGCCCACCCGCCCGATGTCGACCAACTCGCCGTCGATCTCGGGCTGGTGCTTGGTGGCGGTGATGGTGTGGGCGTCCTCGCCGGTCAGTCCGACGGCGAGCGGGCCGTGCTGGTTGAGCAGCCCGACCAGTTCGCGCTGGACCTGCCCCGCCAGCACCATGCGTACGACGTCCATGGCGTCCTCGGTGGTGACGCGCAGGCCCGCCTTGAACTCGCTGACGATGCCGTGCCTGTCGAGGGCGGCGCTGATCTGCGGGCCGCCGCCGTGCACGACGACGGGCTTGAGGCCGGCGTGGTGCAGGAAGACGACGTCCTGCGCGAACGCGGCCTTCAGGTCCTCGTCGATCATGGCGTTGCCGCCGAACTTGATGACGACGGTCTTGCCGTTGTGCCGCACCAGCCAGGGCAGCGCCTCGATGAGGATCTGCGCCTTGGGCAGGGCGGTGTGCTTTCGCGTGGTGCTCATGAGGAGTAGGCGCTGTTCTCGTGGACGTAGTCGGCGGTGAGGTCGTTGGTCCAGATGGTGGCGGTCTCGGCGCCGGCGGCGAGGTCGGCGACGATGTGGACCTCGCGGTAGCGCATGTCGACCTTCTCGCGGTCCTCGCCGACGCCGCCGTTCTTGCAGACCCAGACGCCGTTGATGGCGACGTTCAGCCGGTCGGGCTCGAAGACGGCCCGGGTGGTGCCGATCGCGGAGAGCACGCGGCCCCAGTTGGGGTCCTCGCCGTGGATCGCGCACTTCAGGAGGTTGTTGCGGGCGATGGACCGGCCCACCTCGACGGCGTCGTCCTCGGTGGCCGCGTTCACGACCTCGATCTTGATGTCCTTGCTGGCGCCCTCGGCGTCCCGGATCAGCTGCTGTCCGAGGTCGTCGCAGACCGTCCGTACGGCCTCGGCGAACTCCTCGTATTCCGGCGTGGCTCCGGAGGCTCCGGAGGCCAGCAGCAGCACGGTGTCGTTGGTGGACATGCAGCCGTCGGAGTCGACGCGGTCGAAGGTCGTGCGGGTGGCGGCGCGAAGAGCCCTGTCCAGTACGTCGCTCTCGACGTCGGCGTCGGTGGTCAGAACGACCAGCATCGTGGCGAGACCGGGGGCGAGCATGCCCGCGCCCTTGGCCATGCCGCCGACGGTCCAGCCGTCCTTGGTCACCACGGACGTCTTGTGGACGGAGTCGGTGGTCTTGATGGCGATGGCGGCCTTCTCACCGCCGTGCTCGCTCAGCGCCTCGGCCGCCTGCTCGACTCCCGGGAGCAGCTTGTCCATCGGGAGCAGGACACCGATGAGGCCGGTGGAGGCGACGGCGACCTCGCCGGCCCCCACCCCGAGCACCTCGGCCACCTTCTCGGCGGTGGCGTGGGTGTCCTGGAAGCCCTTGGGTCCCGTACAGGCGTTGGCGCCCCCGGAGTTGAGGACGACGGCGGTCAGCTCGCCGCTCTTGAGGACCTGCTCGGACCAGAGGACGGGCGCGGCCTTGACGCGGTTGGAGGTGAAGACGCCCGCGGCGGCGCGGCGGGGCCCGGTGTTGACCACGAGGGCCAGGTCCGGGTTGCCGTTCTCCTTGATTCCGGCGGCGATTCCGGCCGCCGTGAATCCCTGTGCTGCCGTGACGCTCACTGCATCTCCTCGTTCGCTTCTCCGCCCGCGCAGCGCAGCGGTGCGGCTGTCGTCGTTGTCTGCGGCCCGGTGGCTGCGCGTGCGTCGCTCACGGTGCGACTCCGATCGTGGAAAGACCGAGCTCCTCGGGAAGCCCGAGGGCGATGTTCATGCTCTGGACGGCGCCGCCCGCGGTGCCCTTGGTCAGGTTGTCGATGGCGCTGATCGCGATGATGCGTCCCGCGGCCTCGTCGTACGCGACCTGCACCTGAACGGCGTTGGAACCGTAGACGGACGCCGTGGCGGGCCACTGGCCCTCGGGCAGCAGGTGGACGAACGGCTCGTCGGCGAAGGCCTTCTCGTAGGCGGCGCGGAGGGACTCGGCGGTGACGCCGTCCTTGGCCTTCGCGCTGCACGTGGCGAGGATCCCGCGGGGCATCGGCGCGAGGGTCGGCGTGAAGGAGACGGAGACCGGCTCGCCCGCCGCCGCGCTGAGGTTCTGGATCATCTCGGGCGTGTGCCGGTGGACGCCGCCGACGCCGTACGGCGACATGGAGCCCATGACCTCGCTGCCCAGCAGATTCGGTTTGGGCGTCTTGCCCGCCCCGGAGGTGCCGGAGGCGGCGACGATCACGGCCTCGTGCTCGGCGAGCCCGGCGTCGTAGGCGGGGCAGAGGGCGAGCGAGACGGCGGTCGGGTAGCAACCGGGCACCGCGATGCGCTTGGACCCCGCGAGCCGAGCGCGGCCACCCGGCAGCTCGGGAAGGCCGTACGGCCAGGTTCCGGCGTGCGGGGAGCCGTAGAACTTCTCCCAGTCGGCCGCGTCCCGCAGCCGGAAGTCGGCGCCCATGTCGACGACGAGCACGTCCGGGCCGAGCTGCTCGGCGACGGCGGCGGACTGCCCGTGCGGCAGTGCGAGGAAGACGACATCGTGTCCGGCGAGGACGTCGGCGGTCGTCTCCGTCAGGACGCGGTCGGCCAGCGGCAGCAGGTGCGGCTGGAGCGCGCCGAGCTTCTGACCCGCGTTGGAGTTGCCGGTCAGGGCGCCGATCTCGACCTCGGGGTGCGCCAGGAGCAGCCGCAGGAGCTCCCCGCCCGCGTACCCGCTCGCTCCGGCCACTGCCGCACGTACCGCCATGTCATCCTCCTCCTGGATGGCATGACTATACGTTTCGCTGCACGTTTATGCAATCCGCCTGATCGCCAGTACCGCTCGGCTGAGTGTGACTGAGCGCTTCAGTCGGCGAGCGAGTGGTTGAGCCGGCGAGCTACGTCAGCAGCCCGCGGAGAGGCGCGTGCCGGCCTGGGGCAACACGACAGCGGCACAGCAGGCCGACACGAACGCCGTCAAGACGCTCCCAGACGGGACAGCCGGGTCAGCTGTCGGTGCACGAGGGCCAGTGGTCCAACGCCCACTCCGGCCAGCCCGGCCAGCCCGCCGGCGGGGCCGGAATCTCGCCGCCGTCGAGTTCGGCGACGTCAGGCACCTGGAACCTCTCCCGCCATCGGTCTATGTCGGCCTCACTGATCGGGAACGTCTGATGCGGTGCCGTCGCCTGGCGGTGCGCGATGCGGGCGAGCTGGACGTCCTTGTCCACGGGCAGGTAGACCACCTGGCATGCTGCCCCGACCGACCGTGCCAGCCAGCGCAGTGCCGACCGTTCATCGCGGTCCCAGAGCCCGAAGTCGAGCACGACGCTGGTCCCCAGCCGCAGCGCCTGCAGGGCGACCGAGATGAGCCGCCCTTCGAGCACAAAGCGCTTGCCGTCGGCCATCGAATCGCCGAAGAGCGGGCCCATCCAGTGATCCGGGGTCAGCCGCAGCGCCAGATGCGTTACGGCGAGCTCATTGGCCCGGGTGGTCTTCCCGGCTCCGGGGAGTCCGACCATCAGGAACAGGGTGGCGACACCCGGGTCCCGCGTGACCACGGGTCCGGCTGCATGCGGGCACGGGAACGGGAACGGGTTTTCGTACTGTGAACCGAAACGCTGCGACTGAGACATGTCTCCCCTGATCAGGCAGGATGGCCCGGCAGTCCAGAAACAAGTGTGTGACTGCCGACAGAACACTGATCCGGCGGTACATCAGCAAAGGGCCGTAGTTACGGCAACCTCGGATACCGCCGCAAAACGGCGGTACGGGTAGTCATAGCGGCGCAGCAGCACATGCCCGCACCATAGCCGACCCGGACGTCGATCCGCGGGGGTCAGGTGCGGCGGAGCGCGTCCAGATGGTCATGGGCGGGGGAACGGCCACCTGCGCCAATACGAATACGCCCTGGCCGTCGCCGAGGACGGCTCCATGACGGCGGCAGCAGAACGTCTGCGGGTCACCCAGCCCTCTCTGTCGCAGCAGATCGGCACCTTGGAGACGCACCTCGGGGTGCAGCTGTTCACCCGCACCCCGAGCGGGGTGACGGTGACGGTGGCAGGGCGGGCCTTCCTCGCGGAGGCGGAGATCGCGACGACCACATCCCGGCGTGCCATCACGGCCGCCCGCGCCGCCAACGGAGAACTGGAAGGCGAACTCATCATCGCTGTCCACATGGGCCTGGGAGCACGCCAACTGCCCCAGACACTGGGGCAACTGCGCAATCGCCACCCGAAGCTGCAGGTGACTCTCCACGAGGAGCCCGATCCCACGGACATGGAACGACTGGTCCGCCAGGGAACCCTCGACATGGTCCTCGTGCACCGCATCACCGCCGGGTGCACCTTCGACACTCACCCTCTGGGCGAGGAAGCCTACGTCGCCGTCCTGCCGAAGGGGCACCCGCTTCTCTCGGACGGCGCCCCCCTGCGCCTTGAAGACCTGGCGTCAGAGGGATGGATCCGGTTCAGAGTGAGGAACTGGTTGCGGGGGTGCAGGTCGCTGCTCGCCAACGAGGTGACCACCACTGTGAAGCCGCCGGCCAGAAGTACGACCGAGGGCTGATCCCGTACCGTCAGCGCGGCCAGGGTGAGAGTGAGGCCGAGGACGGCACGCAGCCCGGCGGTCAGACGCAGCAGCCCCGGGTCGGCTGCGGCAACCCGGTCCCGTAGCGACGCTGTTTTCGCAGCCACCGTGGATTTCCGTTCCTTCGCCGTGGTCGGCCGCTCCCGTACGGCCCCGACGAGCGGGGCCGTGTGCAGCCCGGGACCACTGGCCTGGGCCCCGCGTTTTCACAAGGCCTTGGGGACAAGTGGGGGCCTCGGGGTACCAGGGCGAAGGGGTCGCCTGGCCGGTTACTGCTTCCTCGCCCGTGTGGCCAGTCTGGTCCGGCGGGATGGCGGGCGGTATGCGTCAGGTGACTGCTTCCACGGCCAGGGGTGCCCTTAGGGGCCCTGGTGGCCGGCCGTCGCGAGGGTGCCCTCGATGAGGTCGCGCAGCTGGGATCGGGCGGTGATGCCCAGCTTGGGGAAGCTGCGGTAGAGGTGCGAGCTGACCGTGCGCGGGGAGAGGAAGAGCTTTTCGCCGATCTCCCGGTTGGTCAGCCCGCGGGCGGCGAGCCGGATGATCTGCTGCTGTTGCGGGGAGAGTTCGGCGAGCGCGTCGGGGGCCGCATCTGTGACGTCGAGGCCGGCGGCGCGCGATTCGGCCCGGGCACGCTCGACCCACGGGCGTGCGCCCAGGCGCCGGAAGGTCTCCAGGGCCTCGGTGAGCGGCCCACGCGCCTCTGCGATGCGCCGACGGCGTCGCAGCCACTCGGCGAGGTCGAGCAGAGTCTGTGCGCGTTCGAAGGGCCAGTACTCCAGTACCGGATCCGCCAGAGCCGCCCGGAAGTGCGGTTCGGCGTCGTCGGGGTCCGCCAGCAGGCCACGGGCTCGGCTGATCAGCGCACGCAGACGAGGTGAAGCGTTGTCCGCCAGCGCGGATGCCGAGCGCTCGACGATCAGGGCAGCCTCCTCGTGGCGGCCGCAGCGCACAGCGGCGGCGGCCAGATCCGCGAGGGCCGGGTAGGAGGCGTGGTAGTGCACGGGCGCGCCGTCTGCCGTGAAGACCATGCGGAGTTGGCCGTACGCGGTCTCGTAGGCGCCTTCCGCGGCTGCCGCGGCACCGAGCGCACGATGGGCATAGACGGCGACCGAGCGGCTTTCCAGCGGATCGATCAGAGCGAGCGCGTCCTCGGCCCGGGTTCGGGCCGAGGACGCATCGCCCTGGAAGGCCAACAGGGTGGCGTCCACGGTGGCCGCACAGGCCACGGCGTGGTCGAGGCCGGCCACCCGGCCGACCGCGGTGGTGCGGGCGCAGGCCTCACGGGCCTGTTCCCACCTTCCTCGCTCCAGGTAGGCCCAGGCGACCGCGCCGCCCAGACCCTCGGGCAGTGCTCCCTGCAGCTCCCAGCGGTCGAAGGCCTCGTCGAACGCGCGGACGGCCTGTGGGGTCTCGTCCAGGAGCCACGCCATGATCCCGACGGCGGTGAGCCGCTCCGGCCGCTCTTCCGCCTCGGCGGCCAACTGCGGCAGCAGGCAGACGAGTTGGGCCCGGTCGTCGAAGGGGTCCGACACGGCCCTCACCCAGGTGCGCAATCCTGTGTGTGAGGCGTTCTCGGGAAGGCGCCGCAGGATTTCCTGGATGCGGTGGCGCTGGGTGTCCTCTCCGGAGTAGAAGCGGACCACGGCGGCGCCGGCCACGAGGTCAAGCCCGGCGGCGGGCTGGGAGGCCGCCAACTGCTCGGCCGC
Source organism: Streptomyces sp. NPDC050287 (assembly GCF_044459385.1). Taxonomy (NCBI): domain Bacteria; kingdom Bacillati; phylum Actinomycetota; class Actinomycetes; order Kitasatosporales; family Streptomycetaceae; genus Streptomyces; species Streptomyces sp. NPDC050287. Next base: position 250,424 of record NZ_JBITIY010000015.1, read on the forward strand.
GTCGGCCAGTCGGGAGAAGACCACGGTGTGGCGCACCGTCAGGACCGCCAGCCGTCCGGCCTGCACGGCGGCGGAGGCCAGCAGGGTTGCGTCATCCGTGCGCGCGCGTGCCGCGGCGACCAGTTCCTCGACCCAGGCGATGTCTCCCGTGAACACGGCCGCCGCGGCGGCTTCGACCAGCAGCCGGGCACTGTCCTCGCGCTGCGGTGCGAGTTCCGCGGCGCGCTGCAGGGCCTGGGCCGCCGCCGCATGGCCGCCGCGGCGGCGGGCCCGGCCGGCGGTCCGCTCCAGCTCCGCCGACGCGGCCGCGTCCGGGTGCGGGCAGGCGGCGGCAAGATGCCAGGCACGCCGGTCCGGTTCGGCCCGCAGCATCTCGGCGAGCGCGAGGTGAGCCTCGCGCTGGGCGCCCGAGGACGCGGCGTGATACACGGCGGACCGGACCAGTGGGTGGCGGAACCGGACGTCCCGGCCGGTCCGCCGGACCAGCCCCGCCTGCCCGGCCGGCAGCCAGGCCGCGTCCTCGGCGCGCGGCAGCCCCGCCGAGACGGCGATCGCGGAGTCGGCGCTGTCCATGGCGGCCAGGAGCAACAGCGCCCGCATGGTGGAGGCGGGGAGACTGTTCAGGCGGGCGGCGAAGATCCGCTCCAGGTGATCGGTGAGCGGAAGCGGACCCGCAGACGGCAGCCCCGAGGCCGTGTCCTGTGCTGAGGCTGTCCTCGTCAGTTCCACCAGCGCCAGCGGGTTGCCTCCTGCCTGGTCGAGGATCCGCGACCTGGTGTGCCCGGTGGGGCTCTTCGGCTGCAGGTCCAGCAGCTGATTGGCCGCGGTTTTGTCGAGCGGTCCCAGGGTGAGCATCGGCACATGACGGTCGAATCCCGGAAGGTGATCGCCGCCACGGGCACCGATCAGCATGGTGACCGGTTCACCTTCCAACCGTCTGGCAACGAAGGACAGCACATCCAGGGAAGCACGATCGAACCACTGCGCATCGTCCAGCACCACGAGCACGGGATGGTGGTCGCCCAGGCCTGACAACAGGCTCAGGACGGCGACCCCGACCAGCATGAGATCGGGTCCCGGCGTGGCCGACCCCTCGCCGAAGGCGTCCTGCAGCGCCGCGCGCTGCCTTTCTGGCAGCGCGTCCACCTCGGCCGGCACCGGCCGCAGCAACTGATGCAGTGCGGAGAACGCCAGGCTCGACTCCGACTCGCTCCCCTGGGCCCGCAGTACGCGAGCGCCGCCGGCTTCAGCCCGGCGCACCGCGTGCTCCAGCAGCGCGCTCTTCCCCGTGCCCATGTCACCGACCAGCATCAGCACCGGGTCGGACGACACCGAGTCCACCGCACGAAAGAGGCGTGCCAATTCCGCGTCCCGGCCGACGATCAGCTCCCCCGGATCCGGCTCCGGTCCCATGACCGCACCGCGGTCGCCTGTGTGCTCGTCCACGGAGTCTCCCGGAATTGCGGCTTTCGATCTCAGTCGCCTTGCCCTGGCCCGCCCAGGCTACAAGCGGCCGGGGCCCAGTGCCCGGGCCATGCGCGCAGGTGCAGTCACGTTACGGATACCGCGCGCGCCGAGGCCGCTCGTACGGTTCCAGGAAATCCTCCACATCCCCAAGGACGCCCCATGGAACAAATCACGCTCGGCAACGTCACCATCACACGGGTATGGGAGTATTTCGGTTCCGTCGAAATGACGCCCGACACCTTCTTCCCCGAAAGTCCGAAGGAAGTGTGGAACGACGGCGCATCCTGGCTGGCCCCGCATTTCCTCGATTCCGAGACCAATATCGTCAATTCCGCGATCCAGACCTGGCTGCTGCGCAGCGGAGGCAAGACCATCCTCGTCGACACCGGCGTGGGCAATCACAAGGACCGCCCGTACGCGCCGGTCTGGAACCGCCGCGAAACAGGCTTCCTGGCCAATCTCGCGCGCGCCGGCGTCGCGCCCGAGGACGTGGACATCGTGATCAACACACATCTCCACATCGATCACGTCGGCTGGAACACGTACCTGAACGGCCGACAGTGGATACCCACTTTCCCCAACGCCACCTATCTGATGCCGAAGGACGACTTCGACTTCTGGAATCCCGAGAACGAGCACAAGCCCCTGCTCGGCCGCGGCAACCAGAACGTCTTCGAGGACAGCGTGGCCCCGGTGCACCAGGCCGGCCAGACGCTGCTGTGGGAAAACAGCCACCAGATCGACGCCGACCTCCGCCTCGACGCGGCTCCCGGACACACCCCCGGCTCCTCCGTACTGACCCTCACCTCCGGGACGGACCGCGCGGTGTTCGTCGGCGACATGCTGCACAGCCCCGTGCAGATCCTCGAGCCCGACTCCAACAGCTGCTTCTGCGAGGACCCCGCCGAAGCCCGCGCCACCCGCCGCAAGGTGCTGGGCTGGGCGGCCGACAACAACGCACTCGTGATCCCCGCGCACCTGGGCGGCCACGGTGCCGCCGAAGTGGCACGAGAGGGAGACAAGTTCGCCATCAAGGGCTGGGCCCCCTTCGCCCCGTACACCGAGCAGGCCTGAGTCCTGCGGAAAGAACGAGACATGAGCCACCACACCGACCCCGTCGTGACCACGGCGCAGGGAGCCGTCCGCGGTCTGCGCCAAGGCGCCAGCCTCACCTTCCTGAACATCCCCTACGCCGCGCCGCCCCGCGGCGCCGGCCGCTTCGCACCGCCGCAGCCGCACGAGCCGTGGGACGGCGTGCGGGACGCCACCGTGCCGGGTCCCAACGCGCCGCAGTCCGAGCGCAAGCTCGGCAGCGTGGACATGTCCCCCTACTTCGGCACCGGTTGGAGCCGCGGCGAGGACTACCTCACCGTCAACGTCTTCACGCCCGCCGCCGGCGGTGACGAACTGCCGGTCATGGTGTTCGTCCACGGCGGCGGATTCGTCGCCGGATCGACCCGCTCCACGATGTACGACGGCTCCGCCTTCGCCCGCGACGGCGTCGTCCTCGTCACCCTCAACTACCGGCTCGGCATCGCCGGGTTCCTCGACATCCCCGGCGCGCCCGCCAACCGCGGCCTGCTCGACGTCGTCGCCGCACTGGGCTGGGTGCGGGAGAACATCGCCGCCTTCGGCGGTGACCCGCACAACGTCACCCTCTTCGGCCAGTCGGCCGGGGCGACCATCGTCGGCGGCGTCCTCGCCACCCCCGAAGCCGCAGGCCTCTTCCGCCGGGCGATCGTCCAAAGTGGCAGCGGCCTGGGGGCGTTCACCACCGAGCAGGCCGCCCGCGTCACCCAGGCAGCGGCCGAGGCCCTGGGCATCGAGCCCCATGTCGACGCCTTCGCGGAGATCACCGACGAGCGCCTGGTGGAGGCCGCCTCCCGGCTCGCGGGCATCGACCTGCAGACCGGGACGCACCACGATCCGCTGATCGGACTCAGCCCCTTCAGCCTGGTCCTCGACACGCAGCCCGCCGAATCCGTCGCCGCCGGCCTCAGCGCCGACGTCGACCTGCTCATCGGGACCAACACCGAGGAGGGAAACCTCTACCTGGTACCGGTGGGCAAGTACGCCACCTCGACCGCCGGGGACGTCGACGACGTGGCGGCGCGCTCGCACCCGAAGCCGGCGCAACTCGTCGAGACGTACCGGAAGGCACGCCCCGATGCGTCCTTCGGCGAGCTGCGCTCCGCCATCATGGGCGACGCACTGTTCGGCGCGGGCAGCTGGGCCCTGACCGACGCACATACCGCCCACCCCGAATCCGCCACCTACGCCTACGAGTTCGCCTGGCGCTCCCACGCTCTGGACGAAGAGCTCGGTGCCACCCACGCGGTCGAGCTGCCCTTCGTCTTCGATCTCGCGCACCTTCCCCAGCTGCACGGCCCAGCCGCCCTGCTCGGCCCCGACAAGCCCCCCGCGGATCTCGCCGCCCGTATGCACGCCACCTGGGTCCGGTTCGCCAGGACCGGCAACCCCGGCTGGGACCCGTACGACGACGAGCGCCGGGCCACGATGCGCATCGACGCCGAGTGGACCCAGGTCGACGACCCCCGCAGCCAGGAACGACAGGCCTGGCGCTGACCCTCCGGCCACCATTCCCAAGGACACACCATGACCAGAACCGTCATCACCACCAAGAACGCACCCTCCCTGCCGGCCCCGCTGTCCCAGGGCATCCGCAAGGGCCCCGTCCTGCAGGTCTCCGGGCAGCTCCCGCTCGATCCGGACACGGGCGAGGTCGTCGGCACCACGGTCGCCGAGCAGACCGAGCAGACCCTGCGCAACGTCACCGCCGTACTCAAGGCGGGCGGTGCGGGCCTGCAGGACGTCGTGATGCTCCGCGTGTACCTCACCGACCCCGCCCACCTGGCCGAGATGAACGGGGCGTACGCGGCAGCCGTCGGCGAGCCCTTCCCCGCCCGCACCACCGTCTACATGCAGCTGCCGCCGGGACTCCTCGTCGAGATCGACGCCCTGGCAGTGCTGGACGACTGACGACGATGGCCGGTCGTCTGACGAGGGCGTGCACCAGCCTGAGGGTTCCGCCGGCGCACCTGCTGGACGCCCTGTGCGCACTCGCCGGACGACCGGCGTCCTCCTGCGGGCCTCATCCCGTACGTCGCGTCCACCGGCAGGTGCTCCAAGCAGTGGGGTCCTCGCCGCTGGGCGCGCTGCAGCCAGGCGATGTGAGCGCGGCCACGGACGTGCACGCGGGCCTCTTGAACGTCCAAGTCCCGCCCCACGCCGATACGGCCGCCCTCTGCATCCGCCGCACGGTCGACGACCTCGGCTCATCCGACCTGTGGGAGCTGGCCCGCTGCACCGCCCTTACCCGGGACGATCTCACGTGGGGCGCTGCCGCGACCCTGGCGGAGGGACGTCTCGGGAACAGAGACCTTCTGGACGAACTCGCCGCGCACACTCTCGCGGAGGAGATCGCCGAACGGCCCCCGTGCCACTGGGGCCGACACCACGCCGATGCGGTACGCGCCGCGCTGTACCGGAGCCTGGCCGACCTCGCGGATGCCCTTCTGGAAGTGTCGGAGTCGACCCCGACACCCCTGGACTGGACTGCCGACGACAAAAGCGAGAGGTACGCCACCGCGGTGATCGACGGGATGGCATACGGCCTACTGATCCAGACGGCGCGGAACGCGTCCTCGGCCGCCGAGCCCGTCTGGTACCACCCCGCGCTCCCTGCCGCACGCACCGTCTGGCAGTGGCGGATCGCGAGCGGGCCGGCCGACCGTGCCTCCCACGGCTGTGGGCCCTTCCCCTCCGCGCTCGCGGCACGGCACGCCGCCGAGTGCGCGATCACGGCACTTGCCACCGGGAGATGTGACCTGTGAGCAGCCCCTCGGCACGTGGACCTGCGCCGCACCCACACCACGCCCTGTCGCTGCGGGCGTGTCCGGACAGGCCGTCGGCGGCCTTTTCAACTTGGTCCTGGGTGATCTCCCGCAGTGTGGTCACGTTGGCCGCCGTCCACGCGGCGAGGGTCGGCTGGAGGGCGACGAGGTGGCGGCGGATGCCGTCGTAGCCGCGGGCCTCCCCTTGGCGGCGGCCTTGGCCACCTCGGGCCCCGAAGCGCGTGAATCCGGGATCAGCCGCTGCACGAGCGCGCCGGTCGTCGCCTTGCCCGCGCGGTGCGTGCCGTGCGTGCCGTGCGTGCCGTTGAGCCATACGACACGTGACCCCACGCCGGCGCCGTGCGGCCGCGGGAAGGGCACAGCGGACATCCGGTACGGCTTCCCTCGCCCGAGGCGCTCAGTCACACCTACCCTCCGTCCGCCCCCGGCACGGCGGTGGGCGTCGGGGCGGGCGACGTCGTGGCGAACGTCGTGGCGACCGCCGAGGGCTGTGGGGACGGAGGCGCCGGGGAGGTGCTGCGGGTGATCGCCGGCGGGGTCTGAGGCCGGATCGGGGGGTGCTCCTCGCGGTGCGTCATCAGGACGACGCCGATCACCACGGCGGCCAGGGCGAGAAGGGCCAGGGCGGCCCGCCGTACCGTGACGCGGGCGGGCAGCGCACCGGACGGCGGGTCCGCGGGGCGCAGATCCGACAGGCCCACGGAGTCGGCCCGCGCCCGCAGGGCGGCCTCCAGCCGGCGTTCCAGTTCCACCGGTTCCAGGCGGAGACCGGAATCCTGTCCGTTCATCGGGAACCTTCCAGGCGTTTGCCGAGGGCGTCCAGGGCACGGCTGGCCGTGGACTTGACGGTGCCCCGGGACAGTCCGAGGGTCTCGGCGATCTGGGCCTCGGTGAGGTGGGACCAGTACCGCAGCACCAGCACCTCTCGCTGGCGTGCGGTGAGGTGGCCGAGTGCTTCGAGTACCTCGCGGTGGTCCTCGTGGAGCAGCACGCGCTCCTCGGGCGGCGGGGCGTGCTGCTCGCGTTCGGGCACGTGGGCGCGGACGGTGCGGCGGCGCCGGAGCACCGACCGGGCGCCGTTGACGACGCTCGTCCGCAGATACGCCTCCGGGTCCTCCACGGCAGCGAGTCTGCGCCCGTGGCGGCGCAGGAGAGCGATGAAGGCGTCCTGGACGACGTCCTCCGCCGTGGGCAGGTCGTCCACCAGCAGCAGCGCCAGACGCACCAGGGAGAGCCGGCGGTGGTGGTAGAGCTGGTCGATACGGAACTCGCGGAACTCGTCGAAGACCGCGGTCGACGGCGGTGGGAGGTCCGGGGCCGCCCGGTCGGCCCCCGCGCCGGCCAGCAGCCGGTCCCGGGCGACCGACAGCGCGCGCACGGCGGCCCGCAGCCACGGCCGCGCCCGCCTCTCGCGGGACGCGGCCGGCGGGTCACTGAGCCGGCTCGGGGCGGCCGGGACCGGTGCTGTCGTCATGGATCTCCTGGGCGGGTGAAGCGGGTCTCTCCGGGGTGGGGCGAGCGTCCTGGACGGTGGATCGCCCCTCGGCGGCGGGGGGCGGGGCCCCCCCCCCCCCCCCCCGGGGGGGGGCCCCGGGGGGCGGGGGGGCCGGGGGGGGGGGGGCGGGGGCCCCCCCCGGGGGCCCGGGGGGGGGCGGGGCGGGCCGG
>NZ_JBITIY010000016.1:0-111640 GCF_044459385.1 Streptomyces sp. NPDC050287
CCGGTCCGGGAGTAAAGGCTCGATCCGCGCCCACTGCGCGTCAGTCAACGGCACTCCCGGACCAACGATCAGATGATCCGAACGAAACGGCCTAGGCGACATGACCCGAGCGGTCGCGACCGTCGTCAGGGACGCCGGCCGCCTGGACATCGTGATCGCGAACGCAGGCGTGGTCGCGCGGGGCGTGACCCTCCGGGCGTCATCGGCCAAGGTGGTCGACCGGCTCTTCGATGTGAACGTCGGGGGTGTGCTCAACACGGTCCGTGCTGCCCTTCCGGGCCTCATCGACAACCGTGGCCGGCTCGTACTGATCTCGTCGGTGTTCGCGTTCGTCAACGGCGCCGGCACGATCCCGTACGCGATGAGCAAGGCATCGGTCGAGCAGCTGGGCCGTGGACTGCGGGTCGAGCTCGCCGCTCATGGCGTCAGCGTCACGACCGCGTACTTCGCGATGATCAACACAGACATGATCCGGCAGAGCGTCGACGAGGATCCTGCGGCCCAGGCGCTGCTCGACACCCAACCGAGGTTCCTGCGCAAGCGCATCAGTCCCGAGCAAGCGGCGCAAGCCATCGTGGAGGGCCTGTGTCGCCGGGATGTGCGGGTGTTCCGTCCGCGCAGATGGACAGTGATCTCGAGAGTCCGCGGCATCGTCGCACCCGCCCTGGACTCCGACCTGACGCGGGATCGCACGGTCCAGAGCATTCTCGGACGCCTTGACGCGCGTGAAGGCGAGGACTTCCTGACCACCTGATGTCAGGAACACCACGGGGCCCCGACCACGCACGGACCAGGAGCCATGGATGATGAATTCGACCCGGAACGTTTCCGGTCTGCTGACCCGCACCGCGTCGCGACACCCGGCGCGCACGGCGATCGTCTTCGGTGGCGATCGGATCTCCTACGCGGAACTCGACGCGGCGTCGAACCGGGTGGCGAACCTGCTGATCGAGCGCGGCGTCCGCCCCGGCGAGAAGGTCGCCCTGTCCTGCACGAACATCCCGCAGTTTCCGACGATCTACTTCGGGATCCTCAAGGCCGGCGCGGTCGTCGTGCCGTTGAACGTGCTGCTCAAGGCGCGTGAGATCGCCTACCACCTCAACGACTCCGACGCGACGGCGTACTTCGCCGTCGAGGGCAGTTCGCAGCTCCCGATCGGGCGCGAGGCATGGTCGGGCTTTCAGGCCGCCGATCGGGCCACACAGTTCTTCTTCATCGGCAGCGGCGCATCCGTGGACGGCGTCACCCCGGACCAGATCTACGCTACCGCTGTCGCCGGGCAGCCAGAGACGTTCGAGACGGTCGAGAGCGCCGACGACGACACCGCGGTCATCCTCTACACCTCCGGCACCACCGGGCAGCCCAAAGGTGCAGAACTCAGACACCGGAACGTGTACGACATCGCCCGAGCCGGTGTCCAGCTCTTCGCGTCGGACCCCGCGACACCCGACGTCTACCTGTGCGTTCTTCCGCTCTTCCACGCCTTCGGCCAAATGGTCATCCAGAACGGCGCCATCGGGCTCGGCGGCACACTCGTCCTGCAACCGAGGTTCTCCGCCCGCCAGGCGCTGGAGCTCATGCTCGACCATGACGTGACGTTCTTCGGCGGCGTACCGACCATGTACTGGGGCCTGCTCGAGGCACTCGACGACAGCGTCGACGTCGCCCGACTGGCCGCCAGCCTGCGCATCGCCGTGTCCGGTGGTTCCGCGCTTCCCGCGAAGATCCACCAAGAGTTCAAGAAACGCTTCGGTGTCACGATCCTCGAGGGCTACGGGCTCTCGGAGACGGCGGCCATCGCGTCATTCGCCACGTACGGCGAGGAGCCCCGGGTCGGATCGATCGGCCGGCCCATCGCCGGCGTCGGGATGAAGCTCATCAACGATGACTGGTCGGATGTGGAGGACGACCCCGGCGCGGTCGGGGAGATCGCGATCAAGGGCTACAACATCATGAAGGGCTATTACATGCGCCCCGAGGCCACCTCGGAGGCCATCAGCCAAGGATGGTTCCGCACCGGAGATCTGGCTCGCAAGGACGCGGACGGCTTCTACTTCGTCGTCGACCGGTCCAAGGACATGATCATTCGCGGTGGGTTCAACGTCTACCCCCGTGAGCTCGAGGAGGTGCTCATGGAGCACCCCGCCGTCTCCCTGGTCGCCGTCATCGGAGTTCCGCACCTCAGTCACGGGGAGGAGATCAAGGCCGTCGTCGTCAAGAAGGCCGGTGACAGTACGACCGAGGCCGAGCTGACAGCTTGGGGAAAGGAACAATTCGCCGGCTACAAGTACCCGCGCATCGTCGAGTTCGTCGACGCCCTGCCCATGACCTCCACCGGGAAGATCCTCAAGCGCGAATTGTCCTAGAAGGCAGGGCCGACAGTTCGGTGCCGGCGTGGCCCGGCGCATCCAGCGGCGGGCCAACCGGTGCCGAGCTGGTCACCGTGCCCGCCCGAGAGAAAGTCTTCATCGGGCCATGACCGGATGACGCAACCCGCACCCGGGAGGCGGCGCGGCTCCGTCCGGCTCAGCCGCGCGCGCGAGTGCCCCCGATCCTGTCGGTGAGTCGTTCCTGAGGGAGCGTAAAGGGGGAGGAAAGTCTCCCTGCCACGAGCGATGCCGGTGATGCGAGACTCCCCCCGGGAGCAGCCGCCACCGCCAAGGCACACGGTCGGCAGGATCCACGCGGTGGTGAAGATCCCGCCTCTCCTCCCGCTGTTGTTGTACGACTGACCCGTCTGTGATGTGAAGGCGTACGTATGTCTACTGAACTCCCTGAATCTGCTGTCCCGCCCCCCACCGGATCCAGCGAGTCCTCCCCGGCCCCCACCCGGCGCACCTTCATCGCCGCCGGCACCGCCGTCAGCGGTGCCGTCGTCGCGGGCGGCGTGATCGGAGGTTCGTTCCTCGCTGATGCGCAGGAAGCGACGGCCGCTGAGGAACCGCCTTCCAGCCGTGTCACCTTGACCGTCAACGGCACCCGCCAAGCCGTGACGGTCGACAACCGCACCTCGCTGCTGGACCTGCTGCGCGAGCATCTCGACCTGACCGGCTCGAAGAAGGGCTGCGACGCCGGTGCCTGCGGCGCGTGCACGGTGCTCGTCGACGGGCAGCGGCGCAACGCCTGCCTGACGCTCGCGGTACGGCTGGAGGGCGCCGAGGTCACCACCATCGAGGGTCTCGCCGACGGTGACGAACTCCACCCTCTGCAGCAGGCGTTCATCGACCAGGACGCCTTCCAGTGCGGCTACTGCACTCCCGGACAGATCATGTCCGGTGTCGGCTGTGTCCAGGAGGGTCACACCGGTTCGCCGGAGGAGATCAGGGAGTGGATGAGCGGCAACATCTGCCGCTGCGGCTGTTACGTCAAGATCGTGCGCGCGGTGGAGCACACCGCGGGCCGGAAGTAAGGGAGCGGCCCGTATGCATCCCTTCTCCTACACCCGCGTCTCGGGCACCCGTGAAGCCCTCGACGCCGGTCGCCGCGGCGGGCGTTACATCGCCGGGGGCACCACGCTGGTCGACCTGATGCGCGAGACGGTCGAGCGTCCCGAGTCGCTGGTCGACATCTCCGGCCTGCCGTTGCGAGGGGTCAGCGTCACCGAGCGCGGGGGCTTGCGGATCGGTGCGTTGGTGAGCATGTCCGAGGCGGCCGCCCATCCCAAGGTGCGCACGCTGTACCCGGTCGTCTCCCAGGCGCTGGAGCTGAGTGCCTCGGCCCAGTTGCGGAACATGGCGACCATCGGCGGCAACATCATGCAGCGCACCCGGTGCACCTACTTCCGTGACGTGACCGCCGCCTGCAACAAGCGTGAGCCCGGCTCCGGCTGCGCCGCGCTGGAGGGCTTCAACCGCACTCACGCGATTCTCGGCGCCTCCGACGCCTGTGTGGCCACCCACCCCTCCGACGTCGCCGTGGCGTTCGCCGCGCTGGAGGCGACGGTGCGCCTGCTGGGCCCGGACGGGGAGCGCACCCTGCCCTTCGCCGACTTCCTGTTGCGGCCGGGTAAGTCACCGGATCGTGAACAGGCGCTGAAGCGAGGAGAGTTGATCACGGCGGTGGAGATCCCGGCCCTCCCGCGGCCACTGAAGTCCGGCTATCTGAAGGTGCGTGACCGGCAGTCCTACGAGTTCGCCCTGACGTCGGCGGCCGTCGCGCTGCACGTACGCGGCGGGGTGGTCCGCGAGGCCAAGGTCGCCGCCGGGGGAGTGGGCACCGTGCCGTGGAAGCTGCCCGCCGTCGAGCAGCACCTCATCGGTGAACGTCCCTCGGAGTCCCTGTGGGCGGAGGCGGCCGCGAAGGCGGCGGACGGCGCCCGTCCCCTTCGGCACAACCGGTTCAAGGCCGAACTGCTCCAGCGGACCGTGGAACGCCAGCTGCGCATCGTAGGAGGTACCAAGTGAGCCCCCAGCCGCAGGCAGCCGTCGGCGCGCCGCTGTCCCGGGTGGACGGACGGCTGAAGGTCACGGGCAAAGCGTTGTACGCCGCCGAGCACCCCCAGGCTCGAACAGCCTCGCGCGGGGGGACCCCCACCTCCGACGGGGCGGCGCACGCCGTCATCGTCAACGCGAGCATCGGCCGTGGCCGTATCACCTCCATCGACACCGGTGCGGCCGAAGCCCACCCGGGCGTGCTGCGGGTGATCCATCACGGCAACGCGCCGAAACTGCCGTACCGCGACAACTCCGGGTCGAACAACCCGCCCGGCCGACGCCTCCGCGTCTTCCAGGACGACCGGGTGCTCTTCCACGGCCAGCCGGTCGCCGTCGTGATCGCCACCACCCTGGAGGCCGCACAGCACGGCGCGAGCCTGGTGAAGGTCGGCTACGAGGCCGAACAGCCCTCGACCGACCTGCACGAGGCCGATGCGGACGAGCCGACGAACTACGCGCGCGGCGACGCCGAGGCCGCCCTCGGTTCCGCGGCGGTGCGGTTGGATCTGACCTACCGCACGGCGCGCAACCACCACAACCCGATGGAGCCGCACGCCACCATCGCCCGCTGGAACGGCGACAAGCTCACCGTCTGGGACAAGACCCAGTGGGTGGTGGGCACGCAGACCGAACTCGCCGCGGTCTTCGGCCTGGAGACGGACGCGGTGCGTGTCATCTCGCCGTTCGTCGGCGGCGGTTTCGGTACGGCACTGCGCTGCTGGCCGCACGTGGCCGTCGCCGCGCTGGCCGCTCGCGAGACGAAACGTCCGGTCAAGCTCGTGCTGAGCCGCAAACAGATGTACCTCGGGACCGGCTTCCGGCCGTCCTACGCGTACCGCCTGCGGCTGGGCAGCGACCGGCGCGGCCGACTGACCGCCGCGGTCCACGAGTTGGAAGCCGAGACCTCCTCCTACGAGAAGTTCACCGAGTCCATCCTGGCCGCCGGGCAGATGCTCTACAGCACGCCCGACGTGAGCCAGGCCTATCGGACCGTGCCGCTCGATCTTCCCACGCCGCTGTACATGCGCGGCCCCGGTTTCCAAACGGCCTCCTTCGTCATCGAGTCGGCCATGGACGAGCTCGCCCACAAGATCGGCATCGACCCGATCGAGCTGCGCCGGCGCAACGAACCGAACGAGGACGAGGCGACCAACCTGCCGTTCTCCACCCGCCGGCTGCGCGAGTGCTACGCGGTCGGTGCCCGGGAGTTCGGCTGGGACCGGCGGGACCCCGAGCCCCGCTCGACGCGTGAGGGGGACTGGCTGATCGGCAGGGGCATGGCGGCCGGCGTCTACGACACCGCGCGCATGCCGGCCCAGGCCCGGGCCCGCCTCGACGCCGACGGCACCGCCGTGGTGGATGCCGCCGCCACCGACATGGGGCCCGGCACCTACACCTCGCAGACACAGGTCGCCGCCGACGCACTCGGACTGAGCATGGGCACGATCACCTCCCGGCTCGGCGACTCCCTGTTCCCGCCGACCCCGCCGCACGGCGGCTCGATGACCATGGCCAGCGTCGGCTCCGCCGTGCTGGACGCCTGCAACCAGGTCCGCCGTCAGGCGATCCACCTGGCCGTCCAGGACCGTGAGTCACCGCTGTACGGCGTGCCGGCCGACGATGTCGTCGTACGCAATGGCCGACTGCACAGGAAGAGCGATCCGGCCCGCGGGGAGACGTACCAGCGGCTGCTGTCCCGCAACGACCGCACCCACCTCGAAGCGGACGGCTCCTTCGCACCGCCCTCGGGGCCCGAGCGGCACTCCTTCTACGGCTACAACGCCACCTTCGCCGAGGTGGCCGTCGATGCCGACCTCGGGCTGGTGCGGGTGCGGCGGATGCTCGGTGTGTATGACGCGGGCCGCATCATCAGCCCCAAGCTGGCCGACAGTCAGGCACTCGGCGGCATGGTCGGCGGCATCGGCACGGCCCTGCTGGAGCACACGGTCACCGACCACCGCGACGGCCGGATCGTCAACGCCAACCTCGCCGACTACCTCGTCCCCGTCAACGCCGACATCCCCGACCTCAAGGCGATCTACCTGGACGGCGAGGACCGCGAGGCCGACCCGCTGGGCGTCAAGGGCCTCGGAGAGCTGGTGATGATCGGCGTGGCGCCCGCCATCGCCAACGCGGTCTTCAACGCCACCGGCCGCCGCATCCGCGAACTGCCCATCACCGCCGAGGCGTTGCTCTGACCCTGGCCGTCCCTTCAGGGACGGGCCCGTCGACCGGTCCGGCAGGCCGCCCCGTGACTGCCGGACCTCCCAGGGCCGTCGCCGCGCATGCGCTCCCCCGGCGGCGCGGCGGCGGCCCGCCCCACCCTCGCCACGGCGCACCACGGAACCTCGGCGCACCACGGAGGAAGGCCCATGCTCAACATCGCGGACACACTTCACAGGTGGTGCCGTGAGGCACGTCCCTTCGCCCTGGCCACCGTTGTCGACGTGCACGGCAGCGCACCCCTGCCCGTCGGTACGTCGGTGGCGGTGGACGAGGACGGCAACGCGGTCGGCAGCCTCTCCGGAGGCTGCGTCGAGGGCGCGGTGTACGAACTGTGCCGACAGGTGCTCCACGACCGGGGCGCCCCGCAGCGCGCCTGGTTCGGCTACTCCGACGACGACGCCTTCGCGGTCGGCCTGACCTGCGGCGGCGAACTCGATGTCTACGTCCAGCGCATTGATCCCGCAACCCAGCCGCACCTTTCCACGGCCCTTGCCGAGATCGTCCGAGGGCGACCGGCTGCCGTGGCCCAGGTCCTGGACGGCCCCGACAACCTCCTCGGACCTACCCTGAGCGTCCTCGGTGATGATCACGTCGCCCACGGGGGCGTGGACGGCGGTCCGGTGGACCGGGCGGTGGCCGACCGGGCCAGGGCCCTGCTGCGGGCCGGCCGCACGGCCCGCGTCGACATCGGTGGGGAGGGAGACGGATGCCGGGAACGGCTGTCCGTTCTCTTCCACGTGCATGCGTCCCGGCCGCGCCTGCTGGTCTTCGGCGCGGTGGACTTCGCCGCGGCCCTCAGCCAGGCCGGCCGCTTCCTCGGCTACCGGGTCACCGTCTGCGACGCCCGCCCCGTCTTCGCCACGACCGCGCGCTTCCCCTACGCGGACGAGGTGGTGGTCGAATGGCCCCACCGCTACCTGGAGCGCGCGAGCGTGGACGAGCGCACCGCGGTCTGCGTCCTCACCCACGACGCCAAGTTCGACATCCCCCTGCTGCGCGTGGCGCTCGGCCTGCCCGTCGGGTACGTGGGGGCCATGGGCTCCCGCCGCACCCACGACGAACGCCTGCGCCTCCTGCGTCAAGAGGGCGTCACGGACGCCCAGTTGGCCCGCCTGCGCTCCCCGATCGGCCTCGACCTCGGCGCCCGCACACCGGAGGAGACGGCACTGTCGATCACCGCGGAGATCATCGCCCAGACCAACCAGGGCACGGGCCGGCCTCTGACCCTGATCACCGGTCCGATCCACAGGCCGCCCCGGCCGAGGCGGCCGGTCGCGGTCACGTGAGCGAGGGGCAACGGTGTTCTTCGTGACCGGCGGTCTGCGACAGCCGCACAGTGTGGTCCGTGTTCAGCCGGCCGTGATACGCGCGTTGACGCGGCGCATCCAGTCCCGGTCGGTGTTCCACATGGGGTGGTGAGGTGCCGCGTTCGAGGTCAGGACAACACCCTTGAACCCCGCGTCGAGGCATCGGTCGACGACGAACTCCGCGATGTCCTTGCCGACGGCGTCCTCCTCGAAACGGGTCAGCAGAGGGGTGTAGCCCACGACGCCCTCGCCGAGGACGGCCGGGATTCCACGGCGGCGGGCGAATCCGGCGACGGAGTCGACCCACAGGGCCAGGGTCTGCCGCATGGCCTCGCGGTGCGGAAGGTAGTTCTCGTACAGCCACAGGTCCCAGCGGTCGGGATCGACCCAGTCGTGCGCGTAGAACAGCTCGCGCGGGATCCCGGTGGCCGCCAGCCGCCAGGGCTCGTCCGGCTGGTAGTCGGCGAACGCGGGGGCGTCCGGGCGCAGCATGCCGGCCAGTTCGGGGGTGGGCCAGGTGGCGGTGGCCGGCGCCTGCTCGGTGCCGTGGCCGAGTCCGACGGCCTGGTACAGCGCGCCGAGGACGCCGTAGACGTAGAAGTGGAAGTGGGCGATCTGCGACTGTTCCGGCAGCTCGTCGAGTTCGAGCGGCCAGGGCTCTCCCAGTGAGTACGTGACCGGGATGCCGGGGTGGCGCGCCCGCAGCAGCTCCACGGCGCGTCCGAGGGGGCCGCGCAGCCGGGAGTAGTGGGAGCCGCCGTCGCTCGGAACCAGGTTGCAGTTGTCGACCTCGTTGTGCACCTCGACGTAGGCGACCGGGCCGGCCAGTCCGCGATCGGTGAGGAAGTCCAGGAGCCCGCTGAGCGCTTCGGCCATCACCTCGGCGCGTTCGGGCCCGGGGATCTCGGCCAGGGCGCGGTGCCAGGTGTCGGTTTCGGCGAAGCAGGGGGACTGCTGGTACTCCCACGAGGAGACGATCACCCGGCAGTCGTGCCGGGCGGCCGCCTCGAACAGCTCGACCAGGCGCCGGCGGCCGTCCACCGCGTGGCCGCCGGGCACGTTGTACCAGCGGGTGCGCTGTCCGAACTGCTTGCCCAGGCCGCGGATGCGGAGGGATTCCGGGTCGGGGACGCGGCCGGAGAACAGCAGGAAGGGCATGGCGCAGATCCGTACGGTGTTGAAGCCGCGGTCCACTGCCTCCGCGAAGGCGCGGTCGAGGTCGGCGAACGGTTCCCCGGGCCCGGCCTGCGTGTACCAGCTGAAGTCCCACAGAGTGATGGCGAGCCGACCGTTGGTCTCGCCCGAAGTGTCCTGTCCGTATGCGGTCATGGAGTCGCCCGTCGCTTGTAGCGGTGAGTGTCCTGGAGTCGGCCGAGCTGCTGCGGCCGGCTCGGCGGCTCCACGCTACATCAATTCATTAATAATGAATATTCCTTGACAGTGTCTCGGGGACTGTCCCAGGCTCTTGCGGCGAACGGACACACGCATGTCACCAGCCACCGTGCGAACGCCCAGGCACCGCACGGTCGGTGAGCCGAGGGAGCAAGCACGTCATGACCGATCACGCCCACCCGTCAGAACAAGCACCCGCGGCCGCCGGCCGCCCGTCACGGCGCACTGTGGTCGCCGCACTCGGCGCCACCGCCGGATTCGTCGCCCTCCCGGCATGGCCGGACGAGGCATCAGCCGCAGCCGGTGCGGCCACCACCACGTCGGACGGCCCCGCTCTCGACACCCATCCGGACACCGAGCCGTCCGCAACCCACGTGCGCGGCGTCGGCGGCACCAACGTCGTCTTCCAGTACGGCGCCGTGCTCCCCAGCTTCGACGGCTGGCGCACCCATGAGCCGACCCGCGAGTACCTGTCCCTGGACAAACGGTGGCAGTTCCGCTTCGACCCCCAGGGCCGCGGACTCGGCGAGGGCTGGCAGTCCCCGCACCTCGACGACCGCGCCTGGGACGGCATCGACGTCCCGGCGGCCTGGGACTTGCTGAACACCCCCGGATTCGCCACGGAGACCGCCACCTTCGGCACGGGCACGGCATTCGCCGACGGTTACGCCTGGTACCGCACCACCGTCGACGTTCCCGCGTCATGGCGTGCCCGCCACGTGCGACTGGCCTTCCTCGCCGCCGGCTACAGCGCCGAGGTCTGGCTCGACGGCACCCACCTCGGCAAGCACGAAGGAGCCAACTCCCCCTTCGCGCTTTTGGCGGCGGGGGCGCTCCGGCCGGGAACGCGGCAGACGATCGCGGTGCGAGTCTTCCGCCGGGCCAGCTGTGCCGACTACACCGACCCGACCTCGCAGCCGGTCACCGACGACTACGAGATCCCCTACAAGCCGGTCGACCACTGGCCCTACGCGGGTCTGACCCGGTCCGCCTGGATCGAGGCGGTTCCGCGGGTCACCATCGCGAAGCTGCTCACGGCCGGGGTGCGAGGGAAGCTGGAGACACGGGCGGTCGTGGAGAACCACGGCACCACCGACTTCCACGGCTACCTCACGCTGGATCCCGGCCGGGGGAGCGGCGGCCGGACGACGGTCGTCCCGGCGCGGATCGCGGCGGGATCGGTCGGTGTGGTGCCCGTGTCGGTCGCCGTGCCCCGCGCGTCGCGGTGGGCTCCGGGCTCACCGCACACGCTCACCGCCCGCGCCACGCTGACCGCCTCGAAACCCGGCGGCCCGCGCGTGGACACCCTGTCCGCGGTCTACGGAATGCGTGACCTGTCCGTGGCGGGCGCGCACCTGCGGTTGAACGGCAGGCCGCTGTTCCTCAAGGGCCTCAACTGGCACGAGGAGACGGCCGCGCACGGCAGGGCGATGACGCCGGCCGAGTACGACAGGGAACTGGGTCACATCACCGCCCTGGGCGCCGACTTCGTCCGCAACTGCGTCTACAACCGCCACCCGTACGTCTACGACTGGGCGGACGAGCACGGTGTGCTGGTGATGGACGACATCGACACCATGTGGCTCAACACCCGCCAGGAAAGGCTGCAGACCGAGCACTACGGTCTGGCCCGGGCCCTGGCCCTGACGATGGCGTGGAACCAGCACAACCACCCGTCAGTGATCCTCTGGGGCCTGCAGAACGAGTCGGAGATCGACGCCGACGGCGCCCCCGTGTACCGCGCCTGGCTCGCCGATCTCAAGGCGGCCGTGAAGTCGGTCGACCTCACCGCCCGCCCCGTGACCTGGGCCTCCAACACCAGCAACGACCCCGCCTTCGACATCGCCGACGTGATCGGGTTCAACGAGTACTTCGGCTACTTCTACGGCAAGGACGCCGACCTCGGCCCCACGCTGGACGCCGTGCACGCCAAGTACCCCGACAAGCCGATCCTGATCACGGAGAACGGCACCTGGTCCGAGGCCGGCAATCACGGCTCGAACACCACCCAGGGCACGGAGGAATGGCAGGCGGACAGCTTCACCGCCCACTGGACCCAGGTGGCCGAGCGCAGCGAGTTCGTCGCCGGCTTCACGTACTGGGTGCTCAAGGACTACAAGCAACGGGCCGGGTACAACCAGGACCACAACGGCATCTCCGTCATGGGCCTGCTCACCTTCGCCGATGAGCGGCCCAAGCTCGTCTACGAGGCGTTCCGGAAGGCGGCCGGTCCGCGGGGTGTCTGAATGACGTAGCCCACATGATCCGTCGGTGGCCCGTGGTGCGGGCCACCGACGGATCGGTCACACCCAGCCCTCGTACCTGTCAGCCCTTGACGCTGCCCTGAGTCAGTCCGGAGCGCCAGTAGCGCTGCAGGACGAGCATCGCGGCGGCCAGCGGAAGGATCGAGACAAACGCTCCCCCCACCGTGAGCTGATAGAGCTCCGGATTGCGGTCGGCCGCCGACTGCCAGGTGGTCAGGCCCAGCGTGATGGGGTACTTGCGGTCGTCGGAGAGCATGACCAGCGGCAGGAAGTAGTTGTTCCAGATGCCGACGAACTGGAACAGGAACACGGTCACCAGCGCGGGCGTCATCGTGCGCAGCACGAGGGTGCCGAAGATCCGCCATTCGCCGGCGCCGTCGACGCGGGCCGCCTCCAGCATCTCGGCCGGCACCGCCGCCTCCGCGTAGATCCGGCACAGATAGACACCGAACGGGCTGACCAGACTGGGGATCAGCACCGCCCAGTATGTGTTGGCCAGGCCGACCTTGCTGAACAGCAGGTACATCGGCAGGGCGAGCGCGGTGCTGGGGAGCAGGACGCCGGCGAGCACCACCTTGAAGACCGTCTCCCGCCCGCGGAACCGGTAGACGGCGAGGGCGTACCCGGCGGCACCCGCGAGCAGGGTGGCCAGCGCGCCGCCCACCCCCGCGTACAGGAGGCTGTTCCACGTCCAGCTCCAGAAGATGCCGTCGCCGTAGGAGAAGACCTGCGACAGGTTGTGCAGCCACCGCGGGTCGGAGAACCACAGTCCGAAGGTCCCGAAGAGGTCGGGACTGCTCTTGGTGGAGGCCACCACCAGCCAGTAGACGGGCAGCAGGAAGTAGAGCGCAGCGACGGTCAGCAGTGCGGCCAGCAGGATCCGCGAGGGCTTCAGGCCACGGTACGGCCCGCCGTGGCGGCGTTGTCCGGTGGAGCGTGGGGCGTCGGCGGAGGCGGCCGCCGGCTTCTTGACGGGGGGTGTGGACACGCTCACCGTGCATCCCTTCTTTCCTTGCGGTTCACCAGGCTGAGGAAGCCGAAGGACAGCACGCTCGCGACCAGGGCGAGGATCACCGACTCGGCTGCGGCGAGGTAGATGTTGTTGTTGGCGAAGGCCTCGGTGTAGGCGCTCAGGTTCGGGGTGTACGAACTGCTGACCGTCGAGGTCAGCGGCTTGATGACCAGCGGTTCGGCGAACAGCTGCAGGGTGCCGATGATGGAGAAGACGCCGGTGAGCACGAGGGCGGGCCGGGCCAGCGGGAGCTTGATCCGGACCGCCGTCTGCCACGCCCCGGCCCCGTCGATGCGCGCGGCCTCGTAGAGCTCCTGCGGGATCGCCTTGAGCTGGGCGACGATCACCAGCATGTTGTAGCCGGCGAACTCCCAGATCACGATGTTGGCGATGGACCACAGCACGCTGTCGTAGCCGAGGAAGTCGGGAGCGAGACCGATCCTGCCGAGCAGGTCGACGAGGGGGCTCACGCCCGGTACGTACAGAAAGCCCCACAGGATGGAGGCGATGACGCCGGGAACGCCGTACGGCAGGAAATAGGCGGCCCGCAGGACGCCCGCCCAGCGGTTCGAGACCGTGTCGAGTGCCAGTGCCAGCGCGGTGGACAGCAGCAGCATCACCGGGATCTGCACGAGGCCGAACAACAGCACCCGTGCGAAGCCCTCCAGGAAGGCCGACTGCTGCAGGGCGAGGGTGTAGTTGTCCAGTCCGGCGAAGCCGACGGTGGCCGGGCCCAGGCCCAGTGGTCCGGACCGGACCGGCTTGAGCAGGCTCTCGTAGACCGCGTAGCCGAGCGGGAGGGCGAAGGTGAACAGGAAGAGGGCGACGAAGGGGAGGAGGAAGCCCCAGGCGGAGCGGTCGGGGCGAGCGGAGCGCCGGCCGCCCGGCGCGGACGTCTTCCTCCGGCTGATCGCGGTGCTCATCGAGCGCTCCTCGCCTTCAGGCCCTTGGCCAGCAGGTTGTCCACGGTGTGTTTCTGGGCCCCGGACAGCGTCGACGCGAGCGTGCCGTCCCCGGCGATGGCGGCGCCGAAGGCGTCCTGGAGCTGGGCGAAGTCGGCGTCCGTCGTCGGAGACCACTTCCAGGAGGTGTCGATGGCCCGGTCGGAGGCGGCGAACACGTCGTTGTAGCGCTGACCGCCGAAGAACGGGTCGGGCTTGTCGAGTGCCGATCCGCGGAAGATGCCGGCGGCGGCGGGCCAGCCGTAGCCGACGCCGATGTTCAGGTCGACGGCCCGGCGGTCGGTGTTGATCCAGTGCGCGAACCGCAGAGCCTCACGCGGGTGGCGGCTGCCCTGGAGGATGGCGGTGGACGACCCGCCCCAGTTGGCGGAGGCGTTCTCTCCTGCCTTCCACTGCGGCAGCTGGGCGACCCGCCACATTCCCTTGGTGCCCGGCGCGTTGCCACGGAGCAGGGCATCGCCCCACTGCGGCCCTACCCAGGCGGAGACGGCTCCGGTCTGGACATGCCGGTACCAGGCGCTGGACATGTCGGGTTCGACGAAGACGAGGTCGTCGCGGACCATCCTCGCCCAGTAGTCCGCGACCTCGCGGGAGAGGTCGTCGTTCATGTCGACGACCCAGGTGTCGCCCTCGGTGCGCACCCACCGTGCGCCGCGCTGCCAGCACATCGCGGCGAACCAGCTGGGCTGGTTGGGTGCGAAGGCGCAGAACCGGGCGCCGTCGCCGCGGGCCTTGACCACGCGGGCCGCCTTCTCGAACTCGGCCCATGTGGTGGGGGGTTCGATGCCCCACTTCGCGAAGAGGTCCTGGCGGTAGAAGAGTCCCATCGGGCCGGACGCCTGAGGGATGGTGTAGACCCGGCCGTCGAAGACGCCCTGCTTCCACTGCCACGGCACGTAGCTGTCGCGCAGCTTGTCGGCACCGTACGCGCTCAGGTCCGTCAGGCCGTTGACCAGCATGAAGCCGGGAAGCTCGTGATATTCGACCTGCGCCAGGTCCGGGGGGTCTCCGGCGGCCAGCGAGGAGTGCATCTTCTGGTAGCCGCCCTGGACGTTGGCGGGGATCGCCTGCATCTCGACCTGGATGTCGGGATGGGTTCGGTTCCACAGGTCGACGGTCTTCTGCATCGGCACCCACGTCCAGAAGACCAGCTTGACCTTCTGGCCGCGGCGCGTGGGTTCCTGTCTGGTGGTGCGGGCGGCTCCGATGGTCTGGCCGCAGGCGGTCAGGGCGGGGGCGGCGGTGAGCGCCGCTGCCGCCCCCGTGCCCCACCGGAGAACGGCTCTCCGCGAGGGTGTTGGCGTGTCCGTGTGTGTCCCTTTGTTCTACGGTCTGTTCAGCGCGGCTCAGTGCGGCCAGTGCGGCTCGGCACGGCTCAGAGGCGGCTCAGCGCGGCCCAGTGCGGCTCAGCGCCTGCTCACGGCTTGGTCAGTACGGCCACTCCGGCGGCCGGCAGCGTGATGCGGTCGGTGGCAGCCGTCCTCGGGGCCAGCGCGTCGGTCATCGGCTCGGGCAGCGTGACCTCGACTGGTTCCTGGCCGTGGTTCAGCAGGAAGATGAACCGTCCGCTCTCGCCCTCACGGACGGTCGCCTGCACGTGCTCCGGAAGCCCGGCCAGTACGGGGCCGACGTTCGCGGCACGGCACACGTCGTCCGTCAGGGCCCGCATGGCCTCGGGCGCGAGGCGCGTCGCGACGTACCACGCGGTGCCCTCGCCGAAGGAGTGGCGGGTGACGGCCGGCTGTCCGGCCAGCGGCCCGGAGCCGAAGTCGGCCACCGCCTCGGCCCCTTCGGGTACCACGACCTCCGACCACAGGTCGGCGCGGCTGACGGCGCCGTCGCGGTGGGCGACGTCGACCGTCTCCTTCTCCGCCAGCGGCCAGAACTCCTCGACGTGCAGGCCCAGTACCTCGCGCAGCGGAGCGGGGTATCCGCCCAGGTGCACCCGGTCGCAGTCGTCGACGATGCCCGAGAAGAACGACACGAGCAGGTGGCCGCCTCCGCGTACGAACTCGGTGAGGCGTTCGGCGTCCTGTTCCTTCAGCAGATACAGGCCCGGCACGACGACGAGGCGGTAGCCGGACAGGTCGCGGTCGGGGGGTACGACGTCGCAGGCGATGCCGGCTTCGAACAGCGGCCGGTAGTGGGCGAGCGCGATCTCCATCTGGTCCAGCGCGGTGGACGGATGCGAGTCGAGCTCCAGAGCCCACCAGCTGTTCCAGTCCAGCACCAGGGCGACCTCGGCGCGGGAGCGGGTGCCGGCGACCCGCGGCACCGAGGCCAACTCGCGCCCGAGCTCGCGCACTTCACGGAAGGTGCGGGTGTCGGTGCCGCCGTGCGGGAGCATCGCCGAGTGGTATTTCTCGGCCCCGCCCTGGGACTGGCGCCACTGGAAGTACAGCACCGCGTCCGCGCCCTGGGCGACCGCCTGCCAGCTCCACAGGCGCATCCGTCCCGGCGGCTTCGGGCCGTTGCGGTCACGCCAGTTCACCGCACTGGGAGCCTGCTCCATCAGCATCCACGGCTGACCGGCGCGGGCGGAGCGGCTGACGTCGAAGATGAAACCCGCCGCGATGTGCGTGTCCCCGTCGTGCGGGTCCTGGTAGACGTCGACCGAGACGACGTCCTCCTCGGCGGCCCAGCGGAAGGCGTCGACGGGCTTGTGCACGCCGATGAAGTTCGTCGTGACGGGGACGTCCGGGGTGATTCGCCGCAGCACCTCCTTCTCCGCCATGTAGCACCGCAGCAGTGCGTCGTCGGAGAACCGGGCGAAGTCCAGCTGCTGTGCGGGGTTGGGGAAGGTGGGCGCGAGCCGTGGCGGCAGCACCTCGTCGAAGCTGTCGTACCGCTGTGACCAGAATGCCGTCGACCAGCCGTCGTTGAGCGCCTCGACGGTGCCGTACCGGTCGGACAGCCAGCGCCGGAAGTCGGCCGCCGACTCGTCGCACCAGCACATCGGCGTGTGGCAGCCGTACTCGTTGCCGATGTGCCACATCTCCAGCGCGGGGTGGTCGGCGTACCGGGTGGCCAGCCGCTCGACCAGGCGCGTGGCGTGGCCGCGGTATACGGCGCTGGAGGGGCAGTAGTGCTGCCGCCCGCCCGGCCACATGCGGCGGCCGTCCGCTGTCTCGGGCAGGATCTCGGGGTGCAGCCGGGACAGCCACGGCGGCGGGGACGCCGTCATGGTGGCCAGGCACACGGCCACACCCGCCCCGGCGAGGTTGTCCATGACCCGGTCGAACCAGGTGAAGTCGTACTCGCCCGGCCTCGGTTCGACCTTGGCCCACGAGAAGATGCCGGCCGTCACCATGGAGACGCCGGCCTCCTTCATCAGCGTGACGTCCTCGGCCCACACCTCCTCGGGCCACTGCTCGGGGTTGTAGTCGCCGCCGAAGGCGATCCCGTCCGGGCGCAGGCGCCGCCGACTGTCGATTGCTACCGCATCTGGCTGTTGTCGCATGCCGGTCAGTTTCGAAGCGCCGTAGCGCGCCCGTCAAGATATTTCCATTATTAATTGAAACAGCTAGGGTGGGCTCAGAACGGAAGGAGAGGGCTGCGATGACGGAATGCAGCAGGCTGACGGGGCGCGTAGCGGTGATCACCGGAGCCGCACACGGGATCGGTGCGGCCACGGCCCGCAGGCTCGCGGCCGAGGGCGCGACGGTCGTGATCACGGACGTGGACGACGCGGCCGGCAAGGAGCTCGCGACGGGCATCGTCGAGAGCGGGGAACGGGCGGAGTACGTACGGTGCGACGTCACCTCCCCCTCCGACTGGGAGAACCTGGCCCGCCACGTCGAGCAGGTTCACGGGCGGCTGGACGTGCTGCACAGCAACGCCTTCGCCCAGCTCACCAAGCCCGCCCACGAACTGAGCGAGGCCGAGTGGGACGGTCAGATGGCCGTGCTGCTCAAACCGGCCTGGCGGGGGATGAAGACCTTCGCCGGCATGCTGCGCGAGGTGTCCGGGTCCGTCGTCCTCACCTCCTCGGTGCACGCGGTCATCGGTCTGCCCGGCCATGCCGCGTACGCCGCGGCCAAAGGCGCGCTGTGCTCGCTGGGACGCCAACTGGCCGTCGAGTACGGTCCGGACATCCGCGTCAACACGGTGCTGCCCGGCCCCATCCTCACCGCCGCCTGGGACTCGATCCCCGAGTCCGACCGGGAGCGCAGTGCGGCGGCCACGGCGGCCAAGCGGTTCGGGCGGCCGGAGGAGGTCGCCGCCGCGGTCGCCTTCCTGGCATCCCCCGACGCCTCCTATGTGACCGGCGCGAGCCTCGTGGTCGATGGAGGATGGAGCGTCATGAAGGAGTCCTCGTGAGCGATGATCATGAGGCCAAGAGTGGTACGCGAGGCCCGCGCACCGGGCCTGAGCTGAGACGGAGAACGTGGTGACACATCCCGGTAGGGGGCTGCACGGCCAGGCCGTGGAAGAGATGGGCCGGCGCATCATCCGCGGCGACTACCCGCCGGGCTCCGTACTGCACCCGGACAAGCTCGAAGAGGACCTCGGCGTCAGCAAGACCGTGGTGCGCGAGGCACTGCGGGTGCTGGCGTCCAAGGGACTGATCGAATCCCGTCAGAAACGCGGCACGACGATCCGGCCCCGCGCCGACTGGAACCTGCTCGACAGCGACCTGCTGCGCTGGCAGGGCAGCAGCGCTCCGACCGACCGCTTCCTGGACGACCTCGCCGAGGTCCGCGCCATAGTCGAGCCCGCCGGCGCCCGGCTCGCCGCGGCCCGCCGTACCGATGCCGACCTGGCCGCGATCCGGCTGGCGCTCGACGCCATGGCGGCGGCCGGAGCGGACGCGGACGCGATGGTCGAGGCGGACCTGGCCTTCCACCGCGCTCTGCTGGAGGCCGCGCACAACGAACTGCTGAGCCGGATGGAGGTCGTCATCGAGGCCGGTCTGCGCATCCGTGACCGGATCGTGCACGGCGCGCAGCACTTCTCCGACTCCGTACCGGTGCACCGGGAACTGCTGCGAGCGATCGAGGCAGGCGATCCCGACGCCGCCGTGTCCGCCGTCGAGTCGCTGCTCACGCAGGCCTCCCAGGACCTGGCGGCCGTGCAGCCCCCTGACGAACACGACGAAGACGCCGCCGAGCACCGGCAGGAGTGACTCCTTTGAAAATCACCGAACTTGAGACGTTCCTGGTGGCGCCGCGCTGGCTGTTCCTGCGCATCGCCACCGACGAGGGTGTCACCGGGTGGGGCGAGCCGGTGGTCGAGGGCCGTGCGGAGACGGTACGCGCGGCGGTCCACGAACTGGCCGACCACCTCGTCGGCCGGGACCCGCTGCGCATCGAGGACCACTGGCAGGTGCTCACCAAGGGCGGCTTCTACCGTGGCGGTCCGATCCTCTCCAGCGCCGTCGCGGGCATCGACCAGGCGCTGTGGGACATCGCCGGCAAGACCTACGGCGTCCCGGTGCACCGTCTCCTCGGCGGCCCGGTACGGGACCGCGTGCGGATGTACGCCTGGATCGGCGGAGACCGCCCGAGCGAGGTGGCCGAGCTGGCCAGGGAACAGGTGAAGGCCGGCTTCACCGCCGTGAAGATGAACGCCTCCGCCGAACTCGCCGCGATCGACACCCCGGCACGCACCGCCGAGGTCGTCGAGCGCGTCGCGGCCGTGCGCGACGTGCTCGGCGACGAGCGGGACATCGCCGTCGACTTCCACGGCCGGGTCTCCACCGCCATGTCCCGCCGCCTGCTGCCCCTGCTCGAACCGCTGCACCCGCTGTTCGTCGAAGAACCCGTCCTGCCGGAACACTCGGGCCACCTGCGCGGCCTCGTGGAGTCCACCAGCGTGCCGCTGGCGACCGGCGAACGCCTCTACTCCCGCTGGGACTTCCGCGAGGTACTCACCAGCGGCATCGCCGTCGCCCAGCCCGACCTGTCGCACGCCGGCGGTATCTCCGAGGTCCGCCGCATCGCGGCCATGGCCGAGGCGCACGACGTCACCATGGCCCCGCACTGCCCCCTCGGCCCGATCGCCCTCGCCGCCAGCCTGCAGATCGCCTTCGCGGTGCCCAACTTCCTCATCCAGGAACAGAGCATGGGCATCCACTACAACCAGCAGTGCGACCTGCTGGACTACGTGATGGACCCGGAACCCTTCCGCTTCGACGGTGGCTACGCCGCCGTCGGCTCCCGCCCCGGGCTGGGCGTCGACATCGACGAGAAGGCGGTACGCCGCGCCGCCGAGAGCGGACACCGCTGGCGCAACCCCGTATGGCGCGGCGCCGACGGATCGTTCACCGAATGGTGACCCACCGACCGCCCACAGAAGAACCCGCTCAAGGAGAGCCCCATCCCATGAACCTGGTGGAATCGCTCGGAGTTCACCGCCTGCTGGCGATCGTACGCGGCAAGGACACCACCGCCGCACTGCGCGCCGTGCTCACGCTGGCCGAGGAAGGCATCGCCGCCATCGAGGTGTCGCTGACCACCGCCGACGCCCTGACAGTGATCCGGCAGGCGCGCGCCGAACTCGGCCCCGAGGCGCTGCTCGGTGCCGGAACCGTCCGGTCGGCCGCGGACGCCGCCCGCGCCGTCGACGCCGGAGCGTCGTACCTCGTCACCCCGGCACTGGTCGACGGGCTGGCGCCCTACGGCGTACCCGTGCTGATGGGAGCCCTGACCCCCAGCGAGATCGAAGTCGCCCTCGCCCGGGGCGCCGACGCCGTCAAACTCTTCCCCGGCTCCCTCGGCGGACCCGGCTATCTGCGGGCCCTGCGCGACCCCTTCCCCGACGTGCCCTTCGTGCCCGTCGGCGGAGTGGACGCCCAGGCCGCCCGCGACTACCTGGACCGCGGCGCCCTCGCCGTCGGCGTCGGCTCACCACTCGTCGGCGACGCGGCCGACGGCGGCGACCTGGACCAACTCCGCGCCCGCGCGGCCGTGTTCCGCAAGGTGGCCGCAGGGGAGACGCCGTGACGACACCGGGCCACCAGGCCGCGCCCGACGTGGTCACCTTCGGCGAGACGATGGCGGCACTACGGGCCCACAGCACGCTACGGCTCGGCGGAAACCTCGGCCTGTCCATAGCGGGAGCCGAATCCAACGTCGCCATCGGCCTCGCCCGGCTCGGACACCGCGTGCGCTGGGCCGGGCGGGTCGGTGCGGACGAACTCGGCGCACTGGTGCTGCGCACGCTGCGCGCCGAGGGCGTCGACACCGCGTACGCGGTCACCGACGACACCGGACGCCCCACAGGACTGCTGCTGACCGAACCCCGGTTGGGCACCCTGACCCGCGTCAGCTACTACCGCGCCGGTTCCGCGGGTTCCGGCGTGTCAGCGGCAGACGTGCTGCCCGCCCTCGCGTCGGGGCCCCGCGTCCTGCATCTGACCGGCATCACGCCCGCGCTCAGCGCGTCGGCGGCCGAGGCGGCTCTGGCAGTGGCCACGACCGCTCGCGACGCCGGCATCACCGTATGCCTCGACGTCAACTACCGCTCCCGGCTGTGGACCGCTGACCGGGCGCGCACGGTGCTCCGGCCGTTGCTGGACCGCACCGACCTGCTCATCGCCTCCGAGGACGAGCTGCCGCTGACGCTGGGACGGCCCGACGCAGGCGAGCCCGAGGGCGTGAAGAGCCTCCTGGCCGCAGGTGTCAGCGAGGTCGTCGTCAAGCGTGGTGCACGCGGGGCGACCACCTATACCGCCGACGGCGCGACCGACCGCTCGGCGCGACAGGTCGACGCGGTCGATCTGGTCGGCGCGGGCGACGCCTTCGTGGCCGGATACCTGTCCGCACTCCTCCACGGCGCCGACATCCCGGCACGCCTGCACCGAGCCGTCACCACCGCGGCCTTCGCCGTCAGCACCCGGGGCGACTGGGAGGGACTGCCGACGCAGGACGAACTCGGCCTGCTCGACGCACCGGACGGCACAACGATCCGCTGACAAGGAGAGAGACGATGACATCCGCCGCACAGCAGTCGACGACGACCGTGGTCCACGGCGGCTACGAGCTCGCCGAAGGGGGGCGCTGGGTCGACGGCCGTTTCGTGTACGTCGACATCCTCAGCGGCCGGCTCTTCGAACTGCACGACGGACCCGACCCGGCCCCGCGCCAACTGGCCCAGCTGGATGTGCCGCTCGGCGCCGTCGCACCGGTGCACGGCCGGCCGGACACCTGGATCGCCGCCGCGGGCACCGGCATCGCCCTGCTCACCGCCGACGGCACGCTGGACTGGCTGGACCGTCCCGAGGACCGCACCCTCGTGCCCAGCCGGATGAACGACGGCGTCGCGGACCCCGCGGGCCGCTTCTGGGCCGGCAGCATGCCCTACGACGGCACTCCCGGCGCGGGCTCGCTGTACCGCGCGGATCCCGACGGCACAGTGGAACGCGTCCTCGACGGTCTCACCATCGTGAACGGGCCGGCGTTCAACGCCGACGGCACGGTCCTCTACCTCGCGGACAGCGCCGCCGGCACCGTCCACCGCTGGCGCGTCGACCCGGCCACGGGCGACCTCACCGGCCGGGAGACCTTCGCCCGCTTCCGCAGCGACGAGGGCAGCCCCGACGGAATGACCGTCGACGACGAGGACTGCCTGTGGGTCGCCGTGTGGGGCGGTGGCGCGGTCCGCCGGTACCACCCCGACGGGCACCTGCTCCAGACTCTGGCCGTGCCCGCCCCGCAGCCCTCCTCCGTCTGCCTGCACCCCTCGCAGTCCCGCCTCCTCGTCACCACCGCCGGGCATGGGCTGCCTCGCCCGACGGCCGCCTCGGGTGCGGTGCTCAGCGTCCCGGTACCAGCCCGGTCACCCGAAGCCCGCTCGTGGCACGGGAGTTCGGGCAGCCCGGCACCACGCTGATGACGGCCGGCTCCACCACGTCGCCTGCCACCCGCTTGCCCTCGGGGAAGGCGCTGCCGGTGCCCGGTTCGCAGGCCACGCCGACGGTGCCGCCGTGTCCCGCGAACAGGCCGGCGCGTCACGCGGGTGGCTGCGATGCGGACAGGTGCTGATCCGCGGCCCACGAGGCGAGGATGCGCAGCCGCTCGTGGGTGGCGGAGCCGGGGAGCGCGGTCCAGACGGTCAGGTGCTGGTCGGGGTCGGTGTTGGCGGTGAGGGTGTCCCAGTCGAGGACGAGTTCGCCGACGACCGGATGGTTGAGGGTCTTGGTGCCGACGGTGCGGCCGGCGACGCGGTGGTCACCCCACCACTGGGCGAACTGCTTGTCCCGCATGGACAGTTCACCGACCAGTTCGATCAGGCGGGGGTCCTCCGGATACTTCGCCGCCTCCATCCGCAGTTGGGCCACGGCGATCTGCGCGGAGGCCTCCCAGTCGGCGTACAGGGTGCGCATCGCCGGATCGGTGAACTGGATCCGGGGATAGTTGCGGTTCTTTTCCGGGAGGCGGGAGAAGTCGGTGACCAGCGCGGCGGCCAGCGCGTTCCAGGCCAGGATGTCTCCGCGGCGTCCCTGCACGATGGCCGGGGTGGCGGTGAGGTCGTCCAGGACCCGCTGGAGCTGCGGCTGGACCTTCTGCCGGCCGCGGCGCCGGGGGCGGGTCGTGGTCTTGCCCGCGAGCTGGAAGAGGTAGCCGCGCTCGTCGTCGTCCAGATGGAGTACGCGGGCGAGTACGTCGAGCACCGGCGCGGATGCCTGCATGCGGCCCTGTTCGAGGCGCGTGTAGTAGTCGGTGCTGATACTGGCGAGCTGGGCGACCTCCTCGCGGCGCAGCCCGTCCACCCGGCGGGGGCCGCCGCCGTGGGGCAGGCCGACCGTGCGCGGACTCAGCTCCGAGCGGCGCTTCTTGAGGAATTCTCCCAGCTCGTTGAGGGGAACGTTGCCGGTCATGTTTCCCAGCATGACACCGATGGCACCTGCTGAAGGGGGGAGAGTTTACTCCCTGGATGTTCCTCTCCCAGGATGTGTTTCTCCACTTTTCGTGCCTGCCCGCCCGTGTGAGGCTCGAGGTGCGCAGCCGTTCGCAACCCCTGGCTGCGGGCCACGGAACCTCGCACTGAAGGAAGCACCACCATGCGCGGAGCAGTCATCTACGCCCCCGGCGACGTGCGTTTCGAGGAGCGCGACGAGCCGGAGATCACTCAGCCGACCGACGCGGTCATCCGCACCGTCGCCGCCTGCGTGTGCGGTTCGGACCTGTGGCCCTACCGCGGTCTCGAACCCGTCGGCGAGCCTCACCCGATGGGGCACGAGTACGTCGGCGTCGTCGAGGAGGTCGGCAGCGCGGTCACGTCGGTCAGGCCGGGCCAGTTCGTGGTCGGTTCGTTCGCCACCTCGGACAACACCTGCGCGAACTGTCGTAACGGCTGGCAGTCCAACTGCCTGCACCGCGAGTTCATGAGCACCTGCCAGGCCGAGTACGTCCGCATCCCCAACGCCCAGGGCACTCTCGTCGCCACCGACGAGCACCCGGACGCCGAGTCCGTGCCCGGCCTGCTCGCCGTCTCCGACGTGATGGGCACCGGCTGGTGGGCCGCCCTCGCCGCCGAGGTGAAGCCCGGCTGCACCGCGGTCGTGGTCGGCGACGGCGCGGTCGGCCTGTGCGGTGTGATCGCCGCAAGGGAACTCGGTGCCGAGCGGATCATCGCCATGAGCCGCCACATGTCGCGCCAGAACCTCGCCCTCGAATTCGGTGCCACCGACATCATCAGCGAACGCGGCGACGAAGGCATCGCCCGCGTCAAGGACCTCACCGGCGGCATCGGCGCCGACGCGGTGCTGGAGTGCGTCGGCACCTCGGAGGCCATGCGGCAGGCCCTGAGCTCCGCCCGGCCCGGCGGCAACGTCGGCTTCGTGGGCGTGCCCCACGAGGTGCAGATCGACGGCCAGGAGCTGTTCTTCTCCCACGTCGGCCTGCGCGGCGGCCCCGCCCCCGTGCGCCGCTTCCTGCCCGAACTGATCGACCTGGTCCTGTCCGGCCGGATCAACCCCGGCAAGGTCTTCGACCTCACCCTCCCCCTGGAGCAGGTCGCCGAGGGCTACAAGGCGATGGACGAGCGCCGCGCCATCAAGGCCCTCCTGACTCCCTGACAGCGCGCGCGTCCACGTCCCCGGGCGCACCGCCGACGGCGCGTCCGGACGCGATCGGCCCGTTCCACCCAAGGACTCACCATGACGACCTTCGCACTCGTCGGCGCCGGACCCGGCCTCGGGCTCGCCACCGCCCGCCGCTTCGGAGCCGCCGGCCATACCGTCGCCCTGATCTCCCGCGGCGCCGGGAACCTGGACGACCTGACGGCCGAACTCGCCCGGGACTCCATCCAGGCCCGTGGCTTCCCGGCCGACTGCCTCGACCCGGCGAGCCTGACGGCGGCCCTGCGGGCGGCGGCCGACGCACTCGGGCCCGTCGAGATCCTCCAGTACAGCCCCCTGCCCCGCGCCGACTTCATGCGGCCGGTCCTGGACACCGGCGCCGACGACCTCGACGCCCCGCTGTCCTTCTCCGTCAAGGGACCTGTCACCTGCGTGAACGCCGTCCTGCCCGGCATGCGCGCCCTCGGTCGTGGCACGTTGCTGTTCGTCAA
Organism: Streptomyces sp. NPDC050287; assembly: GCF_044459385.1. Taxonomy (NCBI): domain Bacteria; kingdom Bacillati; phylum Actinomycetota; class Actinomycetes; order Kitasatosporales; family Streptomycetaceae; genus Streptomyces; species Streptomyces sp. NPDC050287. The sequence continues at coordinate 25,111 of NZ_JBITIY010000016.1, forward strand.
CGGCGGCAGCGCCGTACGCCCCAACCCCGACCGGGCCGGCACCTCCATCGCCTTCGCCGCCGAGAGCGCCTACGCCCGCATGCTGCACGACGCCCTCGCCCCGGAGCGCATCCACGCAGCCCAGCTGATCATCCCGGGCGCCATCCACCCCGAAGCCGAACACAGCAGCCCCGACGCCCTGGCGCAGCGCCTGTACGACATCCATCGCGAGCGGGACGGTTTCCGTCACTACGCCGAGCCCCTGCCCGGCTAGCCACTGGACAACCCCGTGAACTCTGCTCCCCTTCGCGTTCTCGCCCGCATGGTCCCGGCCGCCACCCTGCTGCTGGCCATGACCGCCTGCGCCGACGATTCCCCGTCCGCCGCCGCCTCCTCCGAGCCCGCGTCGCCGCAGGCTTCGACGGCCCCGGCAGCCACCCCACCGACCGGCAGGACAACCGCGATGAACATCCGGCTCACCCTCGACGGCCATCACATCGACGCCACCCTGAACGACAGCCCCACAGCCCGCGACTTCGCCGCCCAGCTCCCCCTGACCCTCTCCCTGCGCGACCTCAACCAGGCCGAGAAGATCGCCGATCTGCCCCGGAAGCTGTCCACCTCCGGTGCCCCGGAAGGCGCCGACCCCCAGGTCGGCGACCTGGCGTACTACGCCCCCCGGAACCAGCTCGCCACCTACTACCGCGACGCCCCCTACGCGACCGGCCTGGTCATCCTCGGCCGCATGGCCGACGGCGGCACCGAGCAGCTCGCCACCGCCGATGAGATCACCGTCGAAGCCGTGCCCTGACCCACCCCACCGTTCGCCCCTGTACGAAGGGGGGAGGAGAACCTCCCCTTTTCGTCCGGTTCGCCGCGTGGAACCGTCGAAGACGTGGCCGCGCCGTCCACTCTCCGCCGCGACGGCTTCAGCGGCCACCAAGATTCCCCGTTCTCCACGCAAGGAGGGACCACACGCATGCCTTCCGCATCCGGGACCACCCCCGGCAAGCTCCCCTTCGTCGTCTGGGTGCTCGCCGCCGGCACGTTCCTGATGGGGACCACCGAGTTCGTCGTCGCCGGCCTGCTGCCGGAGCTCGCCGGTGACCTCGGCGTCAGCGTCTCCCACGCAGGGCTGCTGATCACCGCCTTCGCCATCGGCATGATCATCGGCTCCCCGACCATGGCCCTGGCCACCCTGCGCCTGCCCCAGCGCCGGACACTGGTCCTCGCGCTCTCCGTCTTCTGCCTCGGACATGTCATCGCGGCCCTCAGTACGTCCTTCACGGTCGTGCTCGCCGCCCGCGTCGTCACCGCCCTGGCCACCGGAGCGTTCTGGTCCGTCGGCTTCGTCGTCGCCACCACCGCGGCGGGCCCGGACCGTGCCACCCGTGCCACGGGCACCATGATCGGCGGCCTGACCCTGGCCAACGTCGTCGGCGTGCCGGTCGGCTCCTTCGCCGGCCAGTTCACCGGCTGGCGCGGACCCTTCTGGGCCCTGGCGGCTCTCTCCGGGCTCGCCGCCGTGTTCATCGGCCGTTTCATCCCCGCGAGCGAGCAGCGCGCCGAGGTGTCGATGCGGGCCGAATTCCGCGCTCTGCGTCAGGTCCGGCTGTGGCTGGCGCTCGCCCCTGCCGTGTTCATCATGGGCGGTGTCCTGGCGGCGTACAGCTACGTCACCCCGCTGTTGACGGATCGCGCCGGCATTCCGGAGGGCGCCGTACCGCTCGTCCTCATCGCCTTCGGTATCGGCGCCCTCGGCGGCACCACCACCGGCGGCCGCCTGGGCGAGTACCGCCCGATGGCCACCACCCTCACCGCCGCGGCCGCCACCGCCCTGGTCCTGTTTCTTCTGATCCCGCTGTCCACGAACCCCGTCACGGCCACCGCCCTGGTCTTCCTCATGGGCCTGACCGGATTCGCGGTCAACCCGGTCGTCACCGCACTCGCCATGCGCTTCGCAGGCGACGCCCCCACGCTCACCTCGGCGCTGACCACCTCCGCCTTCAACACCGGCGTCGCCGCCGGAACGGCGATCGCGGGTACCGCCCTGGACTCCTCCCTCGGTCTGACCGGACCGCCTCTCGTGGGCGCCGTCATCGCCGCTCTCACGCTGCTTCCGCTGATCGTCCTGGCCGTCCAGTCGGCCCCGGGCACATCGCGCATCGTGGCGCAGCGCTCACCTTCCACGCGGTCGCGAAACGAGGAGCGAGTGCACGACACCTCACATCACTGAGCCCGGCCCGGGCCCCTCGCGGTCGTCTCGGACGCCGCCGTCCGGGTCGTCGACGGCGGCCAAACCGTCTGAGGGCCCGGCAAGTCCCTTGCTGAGGCACCCATCCCAGCAGCCCACCCGGCACCACGCCGCACCGCGCAACTCAGCTCTCGATCGGAGACCACGACGTGAACCCCACGTATGACTTCACCGGTCAGGTCGCCCTCGTCACCGGAGCCGGCTCCGGCATGGGCCTGGCGACCGCCCGGGCCTTCGCCGAGTCCGGGGCCGCCGTCGCCCTCACCGACATCGACGAAGCCGCCCTGAACGCGGCCGCGCAGGAACTCACCGACGCCGGCCACCAGGTCCTTGCCCTCACCTGCGACGTCAGCGATGAGGACCAGGTCGCCGCCGCGGTCGACCGCACCGTGGAAACCTTCGGCCGCCTCGACATGGCCTTCAACAACGCGGGCATCCAGATTCCCCCGAGCGACGCAGCCGATGAACCCGTCGAAACGTTCGATCGTGTCAACGCCATCAACCTGCGAGGCGTCTGGGCCTGTATGAAGCACGAACTGCGCCACATGCGCGCACAGGGGAGCGGCGCCATCGTCAACTGCTCCTCCCTCGGCGGCCTGGTGGGTCTCCCGGGTCGCGCCTCCTACCACGCCTCGAAACACGGCGTGATCGGCCTGACCAGCAGCGCCGCCCTCGAATACGCCCCGCGCGGCATCCGTGTCAACGCCGTGTGCCCCGGCACCATCGACACCCCGATGGTCAGCGACATGATCGCCAAGGGAGAGCTCGACCGCGCCGAGGCCGAGGCCAACCAGCCGATCAACCGCCTCGGCACCGCGCAGGAGATCGCCCAGGCCGTCCTGTGGCTGTGCAGCCCCGGGGCCGGCTTCGTCATCGGAGTCGCCCTCCCCGTCGACGGCGGCTATGTCGCCCGGTGATCCCGACGGCCCGGCCGCACTGATCGGCGCGGACAGAGGCTGCCCGGTGCGCTGCGGTCAGTGTGCCTCGCGGACGACGGCGACGCCTCCCGGTGGGACGGTGACGGTGCCGGTCACGGTTGTGCCGGTGAGGAGTTCGACGCCCTCGGCGGGCACCTCCGCGCCCTTCCCGGCATGGTCGATGAGGAACAGGTAGTCGGCTTCCGTGCCGCGGCGCCGGACGACCTCGATCCCGGCGGGCGCCCGGTGCTCCGGTGTCGCGCCGGCCTCCTGGCTGATGCGGTGGAGCACAGTGGCGAGCGTGTCCTGGTCGGGGTGGGTGGCCAGATACCAGGCGATTCCGCTGCCGTGCTGATGGCGGGTCACGGCGGGGACGCCGGCCAGCTGTCCGTCGGCGTAGGAGGCGACAGCCCGCGCGCCGGCGAGTCCGACCCGTTCCGACCACAGGTCGGCCGTGGCGCCCGGAGGTACTTCACCGGTCAGGCCGGCCGTCTCTCCCGGTAGCAGGGGGAAGAGTTCGTCGGTGACCACCCCGAGGACCTCGCGGAACGCGCCGGGGTAGCCGCCCAGGAGGACGTGGCCGTTCTCGTCGACCATGCCGCTGTGGAAGCCGACCGCCAGCGTCCCCCCGTCTTCGGTGTACCGGGCGAGGTTCGCCGCGGCCGCCTCAGAGACCAGGTACAGCGACGGTACGAGGACGAGTTTGTAGCGGTCGAGTCCAGGGTCGTCGGGGCGTACGAAGTCGACGCCGACGCCCGCCCGCCACAGGGGTGTGTACCAGTCGCGCACCAGGTCCTGGTAGCGCAGTTCGCCGCTGGGCTGGGCGGGCAGTTCCAGGGCCCACCGGGCGTCCCAGTCCCATACGATCGCCACCTGCGCCGCACCGGCGGAGTCCCGCACCTCGGACAGGGCCTTCAAGTCCGCACCCAGCTGGACGACATCCCGCCAGACGGCGCTGTCGGTGCCGGTGTGGGGCAGCATCGCGGAGTGCCACTGCTCGGCGCCCGCCTTCGCCGCCCGCCACTGGAAGAACGCGATGCCGTCGGCGCCATGGGCGACGTGCGCCAGTGCGTTGCGCCGCATCTCTCCCGGCCGCTTGGCACGGTTGACCGGCTGCCAGTTGACGGCACCGGTCGAGTGCTCCATGAGGAACCACGGGCCGCCCGCGAGCGACCGCATCAGGTCGCCGTGGAGGGCGATGTCGATCTCGGCTTCCGGGTCGTCGGACATCAGGTAGTGGTCGTTGGAGAGGATGTCCAACTCGGGTGCCCAGCGCCAGTAGTCGAGCGCGTCGAAGGTCCGCATGACCATGAAGTTGGTGGTGGCGGGAGTGTCCGGAGCGGCCCGGCGCAGCACCTCGCGTTCGGCGGTGCACAGCGACAGCAGTTCGTCGGAACAGAACCGACGCCAGTCCAGCTGGTGGGTGGGGTTGGGGACGGCGCCGGTGGCGCGGGGCGGCAGGATCTGGTCCCAGGCGTAGTACCACTGGCTCCAGAAGGCGGTGCCCCAGGCGTGGTTGAGGGCGTCGAGGTCGTCGCCGTACTTCGCGCGCAGCCACCTGCGGAAGGAGGCGGCGCTGGTGTCGCAGTAGCAGGCGTCGTTGTGGCAGCCGTACTCGTTGTGGACGTGCCACATGACGACCGCCGGGTGGGCGGCGTACCGCTCGGCGAGGGCACCCGCGATCCGCAGCGCCGCTCTGCGGTAGACGGGGCTGCTGGGGCAGAAGGTCTGGCGGCTGCCGGGCCACAGCCGGCGGCCGTCCCGGTCCACCGGCAGTGCTTCCGGATGCGCCCTGAAGAACCAGGCGGGCGGGGCCGCGGTGGGCGTGGCGAGGTCGACGGCGATCCCGTTCTCGTGGAGCAGATCGAGAATCCGGTCCATGCGGGAGAACTCGAAGAGACCCTCCGCCGGTTCGAGCAGCGCCCAGGAGAAGATGCCGACGCTGACCATCGTCACCCCGGCCTCGCGCATCAGGCGTACGTCCTCGGCCCAGACCTCCTCGGGCCACTGCTCGGGGTTGTAGTCGCCGCCGTAGGCGATACCGGGCAGGCTCAGGCGGCGTTCGGTACTCACTGGTGGTGCTCCGGTGGAGAGGAGAGACAGGTGACGTGAGGGGGTGTCAGCCCTTGTTGGCGCCGAGGGTGAGGCCGCTGACGAACTGCCGCTGGAGCACGAAGTACACGATCAGGGTGGGGATCGCGGTGAGCAGGGCGCCGGCGGCGACCAGGTTGGGGTCGGTGAAGTACTGGCCGGACAGGTTGTTCAGGGCCGACGTGATCGGCATGTTCTCACCGGTCGAGATCAGCACGATCGCCCAGAAGAAGTCGTTGTAGATCCAGATGGACAGCAGCGTGGCCAGGGCCGCCATCGCGGGCTTGCACAGCGGCAGCACGATCTGCCAGTACATCCGCCACACCGAGGCGCCGTCGACGAGCGCGGCCTCGGTCAGCTCGTGCGGCAGCATGCGCATGTAGTTGCTGAGGACGAAGGCGCAGAATCCCGACTGGAACGCCACGTGGATGAGGACCAGGCCGAGCGCTGAGTCGTACAGCTTGCCGCTCACCGTGATGCCGGGCAGGTCGATGAGCAGGTACATCCGGTACAGCGGGGTGATGATGACCTGCTGCGGCAGCAGGTTGCCGGCCGTGAACACCAGCAGCAGGAAGATGTTGAGCCGGAAGTCGAAGCGGCTGACGTAGAACGCGACCATCGACGACAGCAGCAGCGTCACCAGCACGGCCGGCACCGCGATCAGCAGGGTGTTGCCGAAGTAGTGCATCATGTCGGACTGCTCGAACGCGTTCGTGAAGTTGTCGAAGTTCAGCTTGTCCGGCCAGGAGACATAGCCCTTGTTGCTGGTCTCCGAGTACGGGCGCAGGGCCGCGTACACCGCCCACAGCAGCGGGGCGAGCCAGGCCAGCGAGGTGACGACGAGGAACGTGTGCAGCACGACCCGGGCCGGCCGGACCGGCGCGCGCTTCTTCAAGGCGAGGGTGCTCACGCCCGCCGCTCCTTCCGGAAGGTGGCGATCAGGTACGGGATGATGACGGCGAGGGAGATGACCAGCAGGACGACGGCGATCGCGGAGCCGTATCCGATCCGGCTGGACTCGCCGATGATGTTGTTGGTGATCAGGATCGACAGCAGCTCGGTGCCCTGGGCGCCCTTGTTGAAGACGAACACCAGGTCGAAGGCGCGCAGGGCCTCGATGATCGTGACGACCAGCACGACCGTGTTGGTCGGGCGCAGGGTCGGGAAGATGACGTTCTTGAACGTCTGCCACTCGTTCGCGCCGTCCAGCGAGGAGGCCTCGCGCAGCGACGGGTCGACGCCCTTGAGGCCGGCCAGGTAGAGGATCATCATGTAGCCGGCGTGCCGCCAGGAGGCGGCGATCAGTACGGCCCACAGGTTGAGGTGCGGGTCGCCGATCCAGTCGATGTAGTGGCCCGGCTTGTTGGCCCCGATGAGGCTGTTGATCAGACCTGTGTCGGGGTTGTAGACGAGCTGCCAGACGAACCCGGTGACGGCCAGCGACACCACGACGGGGAGGAAGAACGCGGTCTGGTAGACGCGGCTGAAGCGGATCTTCTTGTCCAGCTGCATGGCCAGGAACAGGCCGAACGGCGTCGGGATCAGGATGAGTGCGACGAACCAGATGACGTTGTGCTGGACGGCGGGCCAGAACTGCGGGTTGTCGGTGAACAGCTGCTGGAAGTTGTCCAGACCCACCCACTTGATCGAGTCGAAGCCGATGCCGTCCCAGCTGGTGAAGGCCAGGGCGATCGAGGCGAGGGCGGTGACCCAGACGAGGGCCACGTGCAAAATCGTGGGCACGCCCGCCATGAAGGCGAGCGTGATGCGGTCACGTCGGGTCAGCAGGCGCTTGTGGCCCTTGGGGACCCGCTTCTTCTCCTGCGCGGGGCCCGGAGGCGGCACAGCGGCCGCCTCCGGGCTCTTCATGTCGGTGTCGGTGCTCATGAGGAGGCGAAGATCGTCTTCTTCTGGCGCTCGATCGAGGAGAGCAGACTGTCGACGCCCTTGGGGTTCTGGAGGAACTTCTGCAGCCCGGGCTGCATCACCGTCGAGGTGAAGTCCGGCCGGGAGTCGCGGTCCATGAACTGCGTGAGGCTCTTGGCGCTGCCGATCATCTCGAACGCCTTCTTCTGCAGCGGCGAGTAGGCGGAGGTGTCGGCCTTGCTGGAGGCGGCCACCACGCTCGGGTCGCCCTTGAGGTAGAGCTCCTCGGCCGCCGGGCTGCCCAGGTACTCCATCAGCTTCACGACACCGTCGTGGTTCTTCGGGGCCTTGCTGACCATGAAACCGTCGGTGGGAGCCTCGACGGTGTCCTGGCCGTACGCGGAGTTGATCTCCGGGAAGGCGAAGAAGTCGAGGTCGTCCAGGTCGGCCTTGTTGGTGAACTGCTGAGCGACGAAGGTGCCCAGCAGGTACATGCCGGCCTTCTTCGCCACCAGGGTCTGGGCGGCGTCCTGCCAGGTACGGCCCATGAAGCCGTCCTGGTGGTAGGGCAGCAGCTCGGCCCAGTGGTCGAAGACGGCCTTGACCTTGGCGTCGGTCCAGGCGGCCTTGCCGGCCATCAGCTCGACGTGGAAGTCGTAGCCGTTGAGTCGGAAGTTGATCTGGTCGAAGGTGCCCATCGCCGGCCAGGCGTCCTTGTCGCCGAAGGCGATCGGGACCAGGCCGTCCTTCTTCATCTGCTTGCACAGCGCAACCAGCTGGTCCCAGGTGGTGGGGACCTGGTAGCCGTGCTGCTGGAAGACGCTCTTGCGGTAGAAGACCGCCCACGGGTACGAGGTCAGCGGCACGAAGTAGTACTTGCCGTCCTCGCCCTTGCTGAGCTTCTTCATCGCGTCGGGGAAGTTGTCCCCGATCTTCGCCCACACGTCGTCGATCGGCGAGGCGAGCTTCTTGGCCGCGAAGAACTGCATGCGGTAGCCGGCGAACCAGTTGAACACGTCGTCCGGCGTGCCCTGGAGGTAGGAGTTGATCTGCTCCTGGAAGGTGTTGTGGTCCTTGGTGTTCACCTTCACGGTGATGCCGGACTGCTTCTGGAACGCCGCGTAGACGTCCGCGAAGGCCTTCTTCGGCACCGCGTCCGACGCGTTGGAGCCGAGGCTGACGGTCTTGGGGTCGGAGGCGGTACCGCTGCCTCCGCACGCGCTCAGCAAGGGTATGCCGGCTCCTGCGAGCAGGGCGGCGCCACCGACGCCGCGCAGCACGCTGCGGCGGCTGGGATCAGGTATGAGCTGACCAGGGGCGGAATGGTGCATTTCGGCTCCAGATGGTGCTGTCATACCCGGGCATGGCGTATCGGCACGAGGGGGTATGGCGTGAAGGCGTCGCACATGCGACGGGGACAAAGCGACTAGATCGAGCGTGATCGACCAAAAGCGATCGCTGACGCGTCGAAGATTGAACGTTCCAGCGAGCTGCTGTCAAGACCTCGTGAACGACGCGTTGCCGAGGTCATGGCCTGAACGTCGCTCGATCGGGGCTGTGGCGAGGCTCCCGGGCGCTGCTGCGGACGCCCCCCCTGCCGAGTGTCCGGCCCCTCACCGGCGCCGCCGCGGGGCCGGACGCGGACGCGCGAGGCAGTGACCGCCGTCTCCGCCGTCTCCGCCGTCTCCGGTCCGACGCCGGGAACTCCGCCCGTCGTGAAGGAGAGGTCTCCGTACGGGCCGAGGTGCCTGGCTCGGGACCGCGACGCGCACCGAGCACCAGGAGGCCCTGTCCGCGCTACCGGCCCCGGCGCCCGCGGAAGCGCAGACCACCGCTCGCCGGGTGCAGGTCGACGGTCACGTCCGTGAAGCCGGCCTTCTCCAGGCGGGCCGGCAGTCCCGTCGGGGCAACGGTGTTCATGGTGTCCCTGAAGTGGAGCACCCGGAAACGGAAGCTCGGCTGGCTGTCGCTGCCGGCGAAGGTGCCACCGGGGCGCAGCACACGGTGCGCCTCGGCGAAGATGCGGTCCTGGTGGTCGGCGGTGGGCACATGGTGGAGCATCGTGAAGCACACGACCGAGTCGAACGACGCGTCGGGAAGCGGCAGCTCGGCGCCGTCCGCGTGGAGGACGCGGGCGCGGTCGCCCCACCGGTCCTCGAGCAGGCGGACGGTGTCCCGGTCGATCTCGGCGGCCGTCAGGCGGGGCACACGCTCCACGAGAACGCGGAGGTTCGCGCCGTAGCCCGGGCCGATCTCCAGAACGTCCTCGCCGAGGTCCACGTCTTCAAGCGCCCAGGGCAGGATGTGTTCCTTCGTGGTCTGCGCCCATCCCTCGGAGCTGCAGAGCTTGCGGTGAGCTCGGTTCATCGGCATACGCCGACGCTAGGCGGGGCGGGGCGCTGTCCGCCACGCGCTAGGCTGCCGACTCATGTCGCGGAACGGACAGCAACGGTACGACCCGTACGCCACGGCGGGCATCGTCGTCGGCGACTTCACCATGCCGCGCGGCACCGTGTACCGCGCGCACACGCATCCGCTTCACCAACTCGCCTGGTCTCCCCAAGGTTTGCTGCGCGTGCGCAGCGAGCAGGGAGTGTGGCTGCTGCCCCCGTCGCTGGCCCTGTGGATCCCCGCCGGCCTCGCGCATGTCACGGAGTCGGCGGGCGACGCCGTCATGCGCAGTGCCTACGTCGCTCCGGCGTGCTGTCCGCACATCGACTGGCGTGAGCCGACCGTGCTGGCGGTCACGCCCCTGCTGCGTGCCCTGATCGACCACCTGGTCCGCACCGACCTCGCCGCCGACGCCCGTACCCGCGCCGAGGCCGTCCTGCTCGACGAACTGCACCCTGTGCCGGTGACCAGCGTCTCCGTGCCCACGCCCCGCGATCCACGGGCCCGGACGGTGGCCGAGCGGCTCACCGCCGCCCCCGCCGACGGCCGGACCCTGGCGGCCTGGGGCACCGAGGTCGGCGCGAGCGCCCGCACGCTGGCCCGCCTGTTCGTCGCCGAGACGGGCCTCGCCTTCGGCCAGTGGCGGGAAAGGCTGCGGATGCAGGCCGCGATGCCGTACCTCGCGGCGGGCCTGGCGATCGAGGCCGTGGCCCACCGGGTCGGCTACGCCACGGCCAGCTCCTTCACGGCGGCCTTCCACCGGCTGGTGGGGGTCACGCCGAGACAGTACTTTCCGGTCGACTCCTAGGGCGAGGGTGAATCTCCCCTCTCCCTCTCGCGGTGCCAGTGTCAGCGCCAGTGCCTGGGCGGCCATGTGCCGACGGCCCGTCGGACTCCTGTGCGGATCCTCGGACCGTCGGCCGTATCGGCGGTATCGACCGGCCCCCGGGCTCATGGCAAGGTGAGGGCATGAGCGAGGCCGACCCGGGGCTGTTCGGGCCCTCCTCCGTGACCTGGCAGATGCACGGCGACCCGATGATGTGGGTCGCCGGCGTCCGCGCGCTCTACCTCCAGGCACTGCACCCGCGCGCGGTGCGCGGCGTCATGCAGAACTCGGATTTCCGCAGCGACGCCTGGGGCCGGCTGATGCGCACCGCCAACTTCGTCGGCACCACGACCTACGGCACCACCGAGGCCGCCGAGAAGGCGGGCGCCCGCGTCCGCAAGATCCACAGCATGCTCGACGCGACCGACCCCCACACCGGCGAGCGCTACGGCGTCGACGAGCCCGCGCTGCTGCTGTGGGTGCACTGCGCCGAGATCGACTCGTATCTGCACGTCGCCCGACGCTCCGGCTTCCCGCTCACCGACGCACAGGCCGACCGGTACATCCGTGAGCACAAGGTCAGCGCCCGTCTGGTGGGCCTCGACCCCGACGCCGTACCGGCGGACCAGGCCGAGATGAGCGCCTACTTCGAGAAGGTGCGGCCCGAGCTCGCCGCCGGAGAAGAGGCACGCGCGGTGGACGACTTCCTGCTCCGCCCTCCGGCGCACCCCCTTCTCGTCCCGGCGCGCGAAGTGCTGTGGCGGTGCGTGGCACATCTGGCGTACGCCGCCCTGCCGCCGTACGCCCACGAGTTGTACGGCAGACCAGCCCCGAAACCCGCCACCGTGAGCCGCCGGTTGCGTGCCACGGGCACCTTGCTGCGCGGCGTTCCCGCACGTCTGCGCTGGCAGCTTCCGCCCAAACACATCCTGCGCGCCATGGCCCGGCTCGGACCGGGAGCTCGCCCGGCACCGTACAAACTCGGACGTCAGGGCGCCATACTGGACAAGCCAGGGGAGGGCGGGGAGTAACGACGGGGGCGGTCGCAGGAAATGGGGGACACCAGGCTGATCCAGGGCCGGTACCGGCTGCTCGACCTGATCGGGCGCGGCGGCATGGGTGAGGTGTGGCGGGCACGCGACGAGTCGCTGGGCCGGCAGGTCGCCGTGAAGTGCCTCAAACCGCTGGGCGGCCACCACGACCAGGCCTTCACCCGGGTTCTCAGGGAGCGCTTCCGGCGCGAGGCGCGGGTGGCCGCCGCCCTCCAGCACCGCGGCGTGACCGTCGTCCACGACTTCGGCGAGTTCGACGGCGTCCTCTACCTCGTGATGGAACTCCTGGAGGGCCGCAACCTCAGCCAGCTCCTGGAGGACAACAAACAGCACCCGCTGCCCGTCCCCGACGTCGTCGACATCGCCGACCAGGTCGCCGCCGCCCTCGCCTACACCCACCAGCAGGGCATCGTGCACCGCGACCTGAAGCCCGCCAACATCGTGCGGCTGACCGACGGCACCGTGAAGATCTGCGACTTCGGCATCGCCCGCCTCGGCCACGACATCGGCTTCACCTCCCGCCTCACCGGCACCGGCATCGCCATGGGCACCCCGCACTACATGTCGCCGGAACAGATCAGCGGAACCGAGGTCGACCAGCGCAGCGACCTGTACTCGCTGGGCTGCGTGCTCTACGAGATCGCCACCGGGGCACCGCCCTTCGACCTCGGCGACGCCTGGGCCGTCCTCATGGGCCACCGCGACACACCGCCCCGTCCGCCCCGAAGCCACCGCTCCGACCTGCCCGAATACCTGGACCAGGTCATCCTCGACCTGCTCGCCAAGCGCCCGGAGCAGCGCCCGCACGACGCCCGCGAGCTGGGGCGACGGATCAGCTCGGGCCGCGCCACACCGGCGTATGTGCCGACCGTCGTCACCCCGCGACCGGAGCTCCGCCCGACCGAGCCGGCGCCGTCCCGCGCGGACCGCCTGCCGTCCTGGACGCGGGGCATGACCACCGGCCACAAGGCCACCGGCGTGGGCCTGGGCACCACACCGCCGGACGCGGGAGCGGGCCTCACCGGCGAGTGGATCCCGCGCCTGCCCGGCGGCCGCCCCGAGGAACCGGTCGCCGAGACACCGCCCGCCCCCTCCCCTCAGGCGGTCACCGCACTCGCCGGACGTCACAACGCCGGCCTCAGCCTGGGACGCCTCGGCCGCTGGGCGGAGGCCGGCGAGGTGCACCGCGCGGTCGCCGCCGAGCGCGAGTACCTGCTGGGCCCCGACCACCCCGACACCCTCGCCAGCCGCTACGAGGTCGCCTTCACCTACAGCCGTACCGGCCGGGCCACCGACGCCCTGCGCGAGTACAAGCACGTCGCCCGCTCCCGGAGCATCGCGCTCGGCCCGGACCACTCCGACACCCTCGCCGCCCGCCAGGAAATGGCGTACGTGCTGGGCCAGTTGGGCCGGCACTTCGACGCCCACCAGGTCTACCAGTCGGTGCTCGCCGCCCGGGAGCGCACCATGGGCGCCGACCACCCCGACACCCTGCGCTGCCGCCACAACCTCGCCTTCAACCTCAGCCGGCTCGGCCGCCTGGAGGACTCGTACCGCATGGCCTGCGACGTGGCCGCCGCCCGCGCCCGTGTCCTCGGCCCGCACCACCCCGACACCCTCGTCACCCGCTACGAGGTCGCCTACGCGCTCGGCCAGCTGGGCCGCTGGCCGGAAGCCCTGCAGACCTACCGGGAGGTCGCCGAGGCCCGCGCCCAGGCCCTCGGCCCCGACCACGCCGACACCCTCGCGGCCCGCTACGAGGTCGGCATCAGCCTCGGCCGCCTGGGCCGCAGCGCGGAGGCACTCCAGCTCTACCGCGAACTCATCGACGACCGCACCCGCGTCCACGGCCCCGCCCACCCGGAGACCCTGCGCGCCCGCCACGGCCTCGGCGTCAACCTGGGCCGCCTCGGCCGCTGGGAGGAGGCTCTGGCCGAGTCCCGCGACGTGTGCGCGATCCGCGAGCGGGTGCTCGGCCCCGACCACCCGGACACCCTGGTCAGCCGCCGCGAGGTCGCCGTCGGCCTCGGCTGGCTCGGCCGCTGGCCGGACGCGCTGACCGAGTACCGCTCAGTGGCCGCCGCCCGCGAGCGCGTCCTGGGCGCCGACCACCCCGACACCCTCGCCAGCCGCAACGACGAGGCCCACTGCCTGGAACAGCTCGGGCGGGGCGCAGAGGCCGTGGAGCTGTACCGCCAGGTGGCCGTCCTGCGGCAGCAGCGAGGGACGGGCGGCCACTGACCATGAGGCAGCCGCGGCCCCTGCGGACGGCGACCGCCGAGCATGCCCGGCCCTTGCGGGCACTGACCGTGTGGCACCTCCGCGGCCCCTGCGGCCAGGACCGCCGGGAAGCCGCGGAGTCCGCGCCGCCGACCCCGGGCACGGTCCATCTCTGGCCGACGTGGATCACCCCGTGTTACCAAGAACCATGCCTGCACACGAGCGACACCGGACGTACGACGCCGTAGTGATCGGCGGCGGCCACAACGGCCTCGTCGCCGCCGCCTACCTGGCCCGGGCGGGCCGCTCCGTACTGGTGCTGGAGCGGCTGGACCGCACCGGCGGCGCCGCTGTCTCCACCCGCCCGTTCACCGGGGTGGACGCGCGGCTGTCGCGCTACTCGTACCTGGTCAGCCTGCTGCCGAAGAAGATCGTGCGGGACCTCGGCCTGGACTTCCGCGTCCGCACCCGCACCGTGTCGTCGTACACCCCCGTCGAGCGGGACGGCAGGCCGACCGGTCTGCTGGTCGGCGGCGGCGAGCGACGCACCCGGGAGGCCTTCGCGCGGCTCACCGGCGGCGCCCGCGAGTACGAGTCCTGGCAGCGCTTCTACGCCATGACCGGCCACGTCGCCAGGCGGGTCTTCCCGACCCTCGTCGAACCGCTGCCCACCCGCGCCGAGCTGCGCGACCGCATCGACGACGAGGACGCCTGGCGAACCCTCTTCGAGGAACCGATCGGGACGGCGATCGAGGACCGCTTCGCCGACGACCTGGTGCGGGGCGTCGTCCTCACCGACGCCCTCATCGGCACCTTCGCCGACGCCCACGACCCCGTCCTGACGCAGAACCGCTGCTTCCTGTACCACGTCATCGGCGGTGGCACCGGCGCCTGGGACGTCCCCGTCGGCGGCATGGGCGCCCTCACCGACGCCCTGGCCACCGCGGCGCGCGCCGCGGGCGCCGTCCTGGCCACCGGACACGAGGCCGTCCGCATCGACACCGACGGACACACCGCCGAGATCGCCTACCGGACCGCCGACGGGGAGAGCACCGTCGCCGCCCGGCACGTCCTGGTCAACGCCTCCCCGCGGGAACTGGCCGCCCTCACCGGCGACGAGCCACCCGCCGCCGCCGAGGGCGCCCAGCTCAAGGTGAACATGCTCCTCAAGCGGCTGCCGAGGCTGCGCGACGACTCCGTGGACCCCCGCGAGGCGTTCTCCGGCACCTTCCACATCGCCGAGGGCTACGAGCAGCTGGCCACCGCCCACGCCCAGGCCGCCTCCGGCGAACTGCCCGCCGCGCCGCCCTCCGAGATCTACTGCCACTCACTCACCGACCCGACCATCCTCGGCCCCGACCTGGCCGAACAGGGCTACCAGACTCTGACGTTGTTCGGTCTGCACACCCCGGCCCGGCTCTTCGACCGGGACAACGACGCGGTACGCGAGGAACTCCTGAAGTCCACCCTCGCCCAGCTCGACGCCCACCTCGCCGAACCGCTCGCCGACTGCCTGGCCACCGACGCCGACGGACGGCCCTGCATCGAGGCGAAGACCCCGCTCGACCTGGAACGGGACCTCCGCCTCCCCGGCGGCAACATCTTCCACCGCGACCTGTCCTGGCCGTACGCACAGGAGGGCACCGGCCGCTGGGGCGTGGAGACCCGGCACCCGAACGTGCTGCTGTGCGGGGCGGGCGCGGTGCGCGGGGGAGGGGTGAGCGGGGTGCCGGGGCACAACGCGGCGATGGCGGTGCTGGAATCCGGTGTCGACCGATGAGGCCCGCGCGGCTTCCGTGACGGGCCGGCCGACGCTGCCGGTCAGGCCCGCATACCGCCGTCCACCCTGAGCACCGTGCCGGTCACGTAGGAGGCGCGGTCGCTCAGGAGCCAGGCGGCGGCCTCGGCGACCTCGTGCGGGTCGGCGGCCCGTCCGAGCGGCGTCTGCGCGTTGAGCTGATCGACGATCCCGGGGGAGACCGCCTCCCACTCGTCGATCATCTCGGTCAGCGTCGTGCCGGGCGCGATCGCGTTGACGCGGATGCCCTCCGGGCCGTACGTCACCGCCGCCGAGGCCGTCAGACTGTTCAGCGCCCGCTTCGCCGCGCCGTACGCGGGCAGCGCCGGGTTGCCCCCCAGGCTGCCCACGCTGGAGGTGTTGACGATCGCCCCGGTCCCGGCGGTGGCCCGGATGGCGGCGATCTCGGCGTTCATGGCCAGCCAGGGGCCCTTGAGGTTGATCGCGTAGACGTGGTCGAAGTCGGACTCCGGGAGCTGGTCCATCGGGCCGGGCTGCTGGATGGTCGCCGCGTTGTTGAAGGCGACGTCGAGACGGCCGTACAGCTGCACGGTCCGGTCGACGGCGGCGCGGACGCTCGCCGGGTCGGCAAGGTCGCAGGGTATGTAGTCCGCGGTGCCGCCCGCGGCCCGGATCTCCTCGGTGACCGCCTTGAGCTGGGTCTCGGTACGGGCCGCCAGGAGCACCCGGGCGCCCTCCCGGGCGAACAGCCGGGCGGCGGCGGCACCGATGCCGCGGCCGGCACCGGTGATGAAGGCGACCTTGCCGGCGAGCAGGCCGGTGGTCGTGGACGATGTGGTCGTTGCGTTGGTCATGCCGTCGAGCCTGCGTCCGGCCGCGGTGCTCATCCAGGCACCACCGGTACCTGGCTGGCGGTTCGGCGGGCCCGCACACTGGGAGCGTGGACCGACGAGAACTGGCTGACTTCCTGCGCACCAGGCGCGAGCGCATCGCCCCCTCCGACGTGGGGCTGCCCGCCGGACCGCGCCGCCGCACCCCCGGACTGCGCCGCGAGGAGGTGGCACACCTTGCCTACATCTCCACCGAGTACTACACCCGCCTGGAACAGGCCCGAGGCCCGCACCCGTCCCGCGAGGTGCTGGCCCAGCTCGCCCGCGCCCTGCGCCTGTCGGACGCCGAACGCGACCACCTCCACCATCTCGCGGGTACGCCGCCGGGCCCGCCGCCCGGCCCCTCCCGCGAGGTACGGCAGAGCATCGTCGACCTGCTGCACCGGCTTCCGCAGGCCGCGGCGATCGTGCTGTCGGCGACGTACGAGGTCATCGCCTGGAACGACCTGGCGGCCGCGCTCATGGAGGACTTCTCCGCCCTGCCCCGACGCGACCGCAACCTCCTGAGGCGGAGGTTCCTGGAGCCGCATGGCGGTGGCCGGTGGCTGTACAGCGTGTCGGACGCCGACGAGTTCGCCCGGACCGCGACCCAGCACCTGCGCGCCGCCGCGGCCCGCTACCCCGACGACCCGGAAATGACCGGTCTGGTGGAGGAACTCCTCGCCGGCAGCGAGGAGTTCGCGCGGCTGTGGGCCGCCCACGAGGTGGCCACGCGCCCCACCCTCTGCAAGACCTTCCACCACCGCGTCGTCGGCCCCGTCACCGTCAACTGCGACGTCCTGGACATCACCGACCGCGACCAGCGCGTGATCATCTACACCGTCGAACCGGGCTCGCCGTCCGAGGAGGCGTTCCGGCTGCTGTCGGTCGTCGGGACGCAACGCATGGACGTTCCCGGCTGAGCCGTCAGTCCGCGGAGACGGTCCAGCCTCGCGCCTCGATGCGCGCCCCGTCCGCCGGACGTGCCTCGTCGAACAGGACGCCGTCCGCCGTCTCCACGCGCAGCCCGTCGACGTACGCGCCGCGGCCGACGTACAGCCGGTACTCATCGAGGCCTCCCACCACACCGGCTGAAAGTATCTTTCCCGGATCGCTGTGCGCGGTGAAACTTTTGCGTCAGGGGTGCGGCCTGTCAACGGGGCGTGCGGCCAAAGAGAAATCTGACGGAGCATCAGAAAACCTCTTCCGTCGTCCGGAGGACTGCGGCATCCTGCGCCCATGCAGACGGAGCTGAGCAAGACCCTGGGAGTCGAGCACGCCGTCTTCGGCTTCACGCCGTTCCCCGCCGTCGCCGCGGCCATCAGCCGGGCCGGCGGCTTCGGAGTGCTCGGCGCGGTCCGCTACACCGCACCGGACGACCTCAAACGCGACCTCGACTGGATCGAGGCACATGTCGAGGGGAAGCCGTACGGCCTCGACGTCGTCATGCCCGCGAAGAAGGTGGAAGGAGTCACCGAGGCCGATGTCGAGGCGATGATCCCCGAGACCCACCGGCAGTTCGTCCAGGACACCCTCGCCAAGCACGGCGTGCCCGAACTCGCCGAGGGCGAGGCTTCCGGCTGGCGCATCACCGGCTGGATGGAGCAGGTCGCCCGCACCCAGCTCGATGTCGCCTTCGACTATCCGATACGGCTGCTCGCCAACGCCCTCGGCTCCCCGCCCGCCGACGTGGTGGCCCGCGCCCACGACCAGGACGTGCTCGTCGCCGCGCTCGCCGGCAGCGCCCGGCACGCCCGCAAGCACCAGGAGGCGGGCATCGACATCGTGGTCGCCCAGGGGTACGAGGCCGGCGGCCACACCGGCGAGATCGCCTCCATGGTGCTCACGCCCGAGGTCGTCGAGGCCGTCGACCCGCTGCCCGTACTGGCGGCCGGGGGAATCGGAAGCGGTCAGCAGGTGGCGGCGGCACTGGCACTGGGCGCCCAGGGTGTGTGGCTGGGCTCCCTGTGGCTGACCACCACGGAAGCCGACATGCACTCACCCGCCCTGACCCGCAAACTGCTCGCCGCCGGTTCCGGCGACACCGTCCGCTCCCGCGCCCTCACCGGGAAACCGGCCCGTCAGCTGCGCACCGAGTGGACCGACGCCTGGGACGACCCCGACGGTCCCGGCACCCTCCCGATGCCCCTGCAGGGGCTGCTGGTCGCCGAGGCAGTCTCGCGCATCCAGAAGTACGAGGTCGAACCGCTGCTGGGCACCCCCGTCGGCCAGATCGTCGGCCGGATGACCAGCGAACGCAGCGTCCAGGCCGTCTTCGACGACCTCACCCGAGGCTTCGAGCGGGCCGTGGACCGCATCAACCGCATCGCCGGAAGGAGCGGCCAGTGACCGGTACACCTCCCGCGGGCTTCTGGGCCCAGGCGACCCACGATCCGGACCGGATGGTCATGGTCGCCCCCGACGGGTCCCAGTGGACCGCCGGACGCCTGCACGCCGCCGCCAACCGTCTCGTGCACGGGCTGCGCGCGGCCGGACTGGAACGCGGCGACGCCTTCGCGGTCGTCCTGCCCAACGGGCCGGAGTTCTTCGCCGCGTACCTCGCCGCCAGCCAGGCCGGCTTCTACCTCGTCCCGGTCAACCACCACCTGGTCGGCCCCGAGATCGCCTGGATCGTCGCGGACTCCGGCGCCAAGGTGCTCCTCGCCCACGAACGCTTCGCCGGCGCCGCCCGGCACGCCGCCGACGTGGCCGGCCTTCCCGCCACCCACCGGTACGCGGTCGGAACGGTCGAGGGCTTCAGGCCGTACGCCGAACTCCTCGACGGGCAGCCGGAGTCACCGCCCGCCGACCGCACACTGGGCTGGGTCATGAACTACACCTCGGGCACCACCGGCCGCCCGCGCGGCATCCGGCGCCCGCTGCCCGGCAAGCCGCCCGAGGAGGCCTACCTCGGCGGCTTCCTGGGGATCTTCGGCATCCGCCCGTTCGACGGCAACGTGCACCTCGTCTGCTCGCCGCTCTACCACACCGCCGTCCTCCAGTTCGCGGGTGCGTCCCTGCACATCGGCCACCGCCTGGTCCTGATGGACAAGTGGACGCCCGAGGAGATGCTCCGCCTCATCGACACCCACAAGTGCACGCACACCCACATGGTCCCGACCCAGTTCCACCGTCTGCTGGCCCTCCCCGACGACGTCAAGGCCCGCTACGACGTGTCCTCCATGCGCCACGCCATCCACGGCGCAGCCCCCTGCCCCGACCACGTCAAACGGGCCATGATCGACTGGTGGGGCGAGTGCGTGGAGGAGTACTACGCGGCCAGTGAGGGCGGCGGGGCCTTCGCGACCGCCGAGGACTGGCTGAAGAAACCCGGCACGGTCGGCAAGGCCTGGCCCATCAGCGAACTCGCCGTCTTCGACGACGACGGCAACCGGCTCCCGCCGGGCGAACTGGGCACCGTCTACCTGAAGATGAACACCGGCGGCTTCTCGTACCACAAGGACGAGGCCAAGACGCGGAACAACCGCATCGGCGACTTCTTCACCGTCGGCGACCTCGGCTACCTCGACGAGGACGGCTACCTCTTCCTCCGCGACCGCAAGATCGACATGATCATTTCCGGCGGGGTCAACATCTACCCGGCGGAGATCGAGTCCGCCCTGCTCGCCCACCCCGCCGTCGCCGACGCCGCCGCCTTCGGCATCCCGCACGACGACTGGGGCGAGGAGGTCAAGGCGGTCGTCGAACCGGCCCCCGGACACGAGCCCGGCCCCGCCCTCGCCGCCGCCCTCCTCGACCACTGCGCCGAGCAACTCGCCGGGTACAAAAGGCCGAAGAGCGTCGACTTCATCGCCGAGATGCCCCGCGACCCCAACGGCAAGCTGTACAAGCGGCGGCTGCGGGACCCGTACTGGGAGGGCCGCACCCGGCCCGTGTGACCGGCGTGACGGCCCATGCGAGGTGTGTCGCGGTGCGGGCCTCGCCCGACCGCACACTGTCCTTACCCTGAACTGGCGTCCCTGTCACGCCGGGTGGCGCGACGGGTGCGGAGCGGAGTTGACTGGTGCGGCCACCGCGCACCGGACGCGGCTTCCGCGCACCACCGCTCCGCACAGCGAACGACTGGGAAGGACACGGGAATTGGAAACCCCGGAATCGGCGACCGAGCAGTTCGAGACCTACCGTCCCCCGCTGCTCGGGCTCGCCTACCGGCTGCTCGGCAGCATGTGGGACGCCGAGGACGTCGTCCAGGACGCCTGCCTGCGGTGGACCGGCACCGACCACGCCGGGATCCGTGAAGGCCGGGTCCACCTCGTCACCGTCGTCACCCGGCTCGCCCTCGACCGGCTCAGTTCGGCCCGGACGGCCCGGGCGGCGTACACCGGCCCCTGGCTGCCCGAACCCGTGGCCACCGACCGGCTCGGCCCGCTGGACACGGCCGAACTGCGGGACACCATCGCCTATGCCACCGTCCACCTGATGGAGCGTCTGTCACCCCCCGAACGGGCCGTCTTCGTCCTCCGTGAGGCATTCGAGGTGTCGTACGGCGAGCTCGCCCGCATTCTCGACACCACCGAGACGAGCTGCCGTCAGATGCATCTGCGGACCGTCCGCCGACTGGCCGCCGGACGCAACCGGTTCACGCTTTCGGAGGATGAGCACGCCAAACTGCTGACGCGGTTCCTGGAGGCCGCGCAGAGTGGCGACATGGCCGTCCTCATCGAACTCCTGACCGATGACGTGGTCGCCTGGAACGACGGCGGCGGGAAGGTCAGGACGGTCCTGTGGCCGATCGAGGGCCGCGACCAGGTCATCCCGTTCGTCGCGGGCCTGGTCACCCGCTACCCCCTCGGCACGCCCCGCCGTGTGGACGTCAACGGCCGGCCGGCGGCGGCCCTGGCGGTCGACGGCGTCGAGCAGGTCGTCACGATCGACGTCCGGGACGGCCGTATCGGAGGCATCTACGCGGTACTCAACCCGGACAAGCTCGGCCACCTCCCTGCCTAGCCAAGGGTGTGGCCCCACCACATGGATGACGGCACCGCCTCGTCACAGTCGTCACCGGTGCCCCGGGAGCCGGGAGCCGGGAGCCGACAGCCGGCAGATGCGAGCCGTCAGCCGGCAGATGCGAGCCGTCAGCCGGCAGACGCGAGCCGTCAGCCGCCAGCCGTCAGCCGCCAGCCGCCAGCCGCCAGCCGCCAGCCGGCAGACGTGAGCCGACAACCGTGAGTCGCGGGCCGGGTGCGAAGCCGGCTGCCGGTGGTTCGGGGCCCCCGGTTCAGCGTCCGCCGTTCTGTGGCGGTGTCCGCGAGGACCGTGTCCGGGCATGGTGAAACCCGGGCAACCGCTTGACCTGCCTCCGTGCCGGACCGAGGATCATGTGTCATGACGCCAGGACACGGCAGCACGGTCGACGGGGTGCTGCGCCGCAGCGCCCGGCGCACCCCGGCGCGAGTGGCGGTGGAGTACGCCGACCGCGCCTGGACGTACGAGGAACTCGACGAGGCCGTCTCCCGCGCGGCGAGTCTGCTCCTCGAGCAGGGGCTCGCCCCCGGCGACCGGGTCGGCGCGTACGGCCACAACTCGGACGCCTACCTGATCGCCTTCCTCGCCTGCGCCCGAGCGGGCCTGGTGCACGTGCCGGTCAACCAGAACCTGACCGGCGACGACCTCGCGTACATCGCCGGCCAGTCCGGCAGCTCCCTGGTCCTCACGGACCCGGACCTCGCCGGTCGACTGCCGGACGGTCTCCGTACGTTGCCCCTGCGCGACGCCGATGACTCCCTGCTGGCAGGCCTGGCCTCGACACCCGCGTACGACGGTCCCGAGCCGCGTGGCGAGGACCTGGTCCAGCTGCTGTACACCTCCGGGACGACAGCCCTCCCGAAGGGCGCGATGATGACCCACCGCGCCCTGGTGCACGAGTATCTGAGCGCGATCACAGCCCTCGACCTCAGCGCGGGCGACCGCCCGGTGCACTCGCTCCCGCTCTACCACTCGGCGCAGATGCACGTGTTCCTGCTGCCGTACCTCGCGGTCGGCGCCACGAACATCATCCTCGGCGCCCCCGACGGCGACCAGCTCTTCGACCTGATCGAGGCCGGCCGCGCGGACAGCCTGTTCGCACCTCCCACGGTGTGGATCGCGCTGACGAACCGCGCGGATTTCCCGTCCCGTGACCTGAGCGGACTGCGCAAGGCGTACTACGGGGCGTCGATCATGCCGGTGCCCGTCCTGGAACGCCTGCGGGAACGGCTGCCGAAGCTGGCCTTCTACAACTGCTTCGGCCAGAGCGAGATCGGTCCGCTCGCCACCGTCCTCGCGCCCGACGAGCACAAGGGGCGCATGGACTCCTGCGGCCGGCCCGTCCTCTTCGTGGACGCCCGCGTGGTCGACGAGGACGGCAAGGACGTGCCCGACGGCACGCCCGGCGAAATCGTCTACCGCTCCCCGCAGTTGTGCGAGGGGTACTGGGACAAGCCCGAGGAGACCGCCGAGGCCTTCCGCGACGGCTGGTTCCACTCCGGCGACCTCGCGGTGCGCGACGCCCACGGCTACTTCACCATCGTCGACCGGGTGAAGGACGTCATCAACTCCGGGGGCGTACTGGTCGCCTCGCGCCAGGTCGAGGACGCCCTGTACACCCACGAGTCGGTCGCAGAGGTCGCCGTGATCGGCCTGCCCGACGACCGCTGGATCGAGGCGGTCACGGCGGTCGTCGTCCCGCGCGGCGAGGTCACCGAGGAGGACCTCCTCGCACACGCCCGCGACAAACTCGCCCACTTCAAGGCTCCGAAGCGGATCGTGTTCGTGGACGAGCTGCCGCGCAACGCGAGCGGGAAGATCCTCAAGAGGGAACTCAGGGACCGGTTCAGTGAGTGACCGGTGCCGGAGTGACTAGTGCGGGCGCAGATCCACGATCCGCCTGATCTTGCCCAGCGACCGCTCCAGTGACTCCGGATCGACGATCTCTACGGCCACCGAGACGCCGATGCCGTCCTTCACGGCCGCCGTGATGGTCCGCGCTGCCGTCTCCCGGTCCTCCCGTGTCGCGTCGGGGCGGGCCTCCGCCCGTACGGTGAGGGTGTCGAGGCGGCCCTCGCGGGTGAGCCGGAGCTGGAAGTGGGGTGCGACACCCGGCGTGCGCAGCACGATCTCCTCGATCTGGGTGGGGAAGAGGTTCACGCCGCGCAGGATCACCATGTCGTCGCTGCGGCCGGTGACCTTCTCCATCCGGCGGAACACCCGGGCGGTGCCCGGCAGCAGCCGGGTCAGATCCCGGGTCCGGTACCGGACGACCGGCATCGCCTCCTTGGTGAGCGAGGTGAAGACCAGTTCGCCCCGTTGCCCTTCGGGCAGCACCTCGCCGGTGATCGGGTCGACGACCTCGGGGAAGAAGTGGTCCTCCCAGATGTGCAGCCCGTCCTTGGTCTCCACGCACTCCTGCGCGACCCCGGGGCCGATCACCTCCGACAGCCCGTATATGTCCACGGCGTCGATCGCGAACCGCTCCTCGATCTCGCTCCGCATCCGCTCCGTCCAGGGCTCGGCGCCGAAGATCCCCACCCGCAGCGAGGTGCCCCGCGGATCGACGCCCTGCCGTTCGAACTCGTCGAGGATCGTCAGCATGTACGACGGCGTCACCATGATGATCCCGGGGCGGAGATCCCGGATCAGCTGGACCTGGCGGGCGGTCATACCGCCGGACGCGGGGATGACCGTACAGCCGAGCCGCTCGGCCCCGTAGTGTGCGCCGAGTCCGCCCGTGAACAGCCCGTAGCCGTACGCCACATGCACCGTGTCTCCCGCCCGTCCGCCCGCCGCGCGGATCGAGCGCGCCACCATGTCGGACCACAGGGAGAGGTCGTGGTCGGTGTAACCGACCACGGTGGGGCGTCCGGTGGTGCCGCTGGACGCGTGGACGCGGCGGACACGGTCCTGGGGCACGGCGAACATTCCGTACGGATAGTTCTCCCTCAGATCCGCCTTGGTGGTGAAGGGGAACCGGCCCAGATCGGCGAGGGAGCGGCAGTCTTCCGGGCGGACCCCGGCCTTGTCGAAGGACTCCCGGTAGAAGGGCACGTGCTCGTACGCGTGCCGCAGCGAGTTCCGCAACCGCTCCAGCTGCAGCTCCCGCAGCGCGTCCGGCCCGAGCCGTTCCCCCGGGTCGAGCAGGTTCGTCGCGTCCGCCATGCCGACCCTCTCCCTCTCACCCACCACAACAATCCGGGCGACCGATCATTCGGTCGTGATGCTGTAGATCAGTAATCCAAAGGACCCTGCCCCAGGCAAGGGAACGGTCCGTACATTCTCGACGGAGAGGGGGGGCTGCCGGTTCTGCTCTCGGCAGAGGAAGAACGGAGGGCTTCGGTACCACGGATACGGTCACCGGTATGGACACCGACCCTCGTACCGTCAAGGCGAACGGCATCACGCTCGCCTACCGCCGCTGGGGCTCCGAGGACGCCCCGCCCGTGCTCCTGCTGCACTGTCGCGCTGCCGACGGCACGGACTGGTCGCCGATCGCCGAGCGGCTGGCCACGGGGCCGGGAGCGCGTCGGGTGTACGCGCCCGACCTGCGCGGACACGGGCGCAGCGACTGGCCCGGCAGCGAGCCGGGGGCCGGCCCGGAGACGTATGGCTACGAGGCGATGCGCGACGACGTCCTCGCGTTCCTCGGGGCGCTCGCCCTCGACCGGGTGGATGTCGTCGGGCACTCGCTGGGCGGGATCGTCGGGTATCTGCTCGCGCAGAGCGCTCCCGAGGTCGTACGCCGCCTCGTCCTGGAGGACGTTCCCGCACCGATCCCGCTCGATCCGCCGCGGGCGCCCACCGAACGCCCTGTCGGAGACCTGGCCTTCGACTGGGCCATGGTGCGCGCCACCGACGAACTGCGCAACGCCCCCGATCCTGTGTGGTGGGAGCACATGGGGCGGATCACCATGCCCACACTGCTGATCGGGGGTGGAGTCACCAGTCCCGTTCCGCAGGATCAGATCGCCGCGTTCGCCGGGTGCCTGCCCGACGCGCGCGTGGTGACGATCGACGCCGGGCATCTGGTGCACGAGGCCCGGCCGGAGGAGTTCCTGGCCGTCGTGCGGGACTTTCTGGCGGCGTGAGGCCTCACTTGGCGTACGCGGTCAGGAAGCGGTCGCGGAAGGTGTCCATGCCCCACTCCGGCGCGTTCTTCGCGGGCTTCAGGCCGTCCGTCCAGCCCCAGTCGGAGATCCGGTCCAGCACCTTCTGATCGTGGGCGACGATGGTGATCGGCACGTCCTTGCCGGTGTCGCCCTTGGTGACGGTCGGAACGGGCTGATGGTCGCCGAGGAAGACCAGGACCGTGTTCTTGTCGCCGTAGCGCTGGACCCACTGGGTCAGGCTGTCCAGGGAGTACTGGACGGCGCGCCGGTACTCCCTGCGCACGCTCTCCGGGTTCTTCCAGACCTCCTTGGGGTCCGTGCCCTCCTTCTTGATCTCGTCAAAGACGGAGCCGTCACCGAGCTTGTCCCAGTCGATCACGCGGGCGATGGGGGACCACGGGTTGTGGCTGGAGGCGAGGATGATCTCCGCCATGATCGGGTCGCGGTCCTTCTTGCCGTGCTCCAGGCGTTCGAAGGACTCCAGGCTGAACTGGTCCGGCACGGGCGTCCAGCTGAAGTACGGGCCCTGGTAGCCGAGGTGTGTGGAGTCGTAGATGTGGTCCAGACCGAAGTACTTGCCCTCGGGCCAGGCCTTGCGCACCCCGGGGACGATGCCGACCGTGCGCCAGGCACCGGTCTTCTGGAAGTAGCTGGTGAGGGTCGCGCGGTCGCCGGTGGTCAGGCTCCGGTACCGCTGCTGGTTCTTGACCCACAGGCCGGACAGGAACGTCGAGTGGGCGAGCCAGCTGCCGGCGCCCGACACCGGCGACCTGAGCCAGCCGCTGCGCGACTCGAAGCCGGCCGCCTTGAGCCGGCTCGTGCCCTCCTTCAGGGTCGCGTCCATCTCCGGCGCCATCGCCGGGTCGTCGAGGGCGACCCGGCCGTAGCTCTCGATGAAGGTGAACAGGACGTCCTTGCCGCGCAGACCGGTCAGCAGCTGGTCGGGCGGGGTGGCGGCGAAGGCGTCGACCCTGGCCTTCTTCTCGAAGACCTTGGCGTCGCCCAGGCCGTTGCGCACGTTCTGCACTCGGTTGGCGAGGAACTCGGTGTTGCCCTTGGTCGCGATCGTGACTCCGCCGACCTGCACACCCAGC
Organism: Streptomyces sp. NPDC050287; assembly: GCF_044459385.1. NCBI lineage: Bacteria > Bacillati > Actinomycetota > Actinomycetes > Kitasatosporales > Streptomycetaceae > Streptomyces > Streptomyces sp. NPDC050287. The sequence goes on from NZ_JBITIY010000016.1 coordinate 51,530, forward strand.
GTGAAGCAGGTGACCCACGCGGTGCCGAGGACGAGGGTGGTGTAGACGGCCGCCTGACGGTGCCGGGCCATGACGTTCGTCAGCCGCACCACCGCGAGCGTGCTCAGGGTGAGGACGGCGATCAGCAGGACGATCACCCCGGCTACCGCGAGCACCTCGCCCGAGCGGCCGAACGAATCCTTGACGAAGTCCGCGGCGTCGTTCAGCAGGATCCAGTCGAAGACGAGGTCGAACGGTCGCGCCAGGAACTGGTAGAAGCCCATGTCCAGGAACTTCAGGACGGTGAACAGTCCGAGGAAGACGCCTGAGACGACGGCTGCGATCCGCCGCGGCTTCCCGGGGAGCGCGAGCAGCAGACACGCCAGGACGATCCCCTCGACCGGCATGCGGAGGAAGGAGAGCGCCGAGATCCGGTCGAGCCGGTTGGGCATGACCAGCGCGGCGAGCACCACCGCAGCGGCCAGCACGGTCGTTCCCACGGCCACACCGCGTGCGGCGCCGGGACAGCGGCGGCGCCATCCGAACCAGCCGGGTTTCGGGGACCCAGGGGACTCACCGGGGCCGGACCGGTCATCGGCCACCGCTTCGGCCGCTTCCGCCGCTTCGGCCGGTTCGTCGGCGGTGTCGTCCGACTGCTCCGGCGCGGCTGCCCTTTCCTCGCCGGTCGGTGCTCCTGCCCTCTTGTCCCCGTTGTCCTCGGCCGGTGCGGCTTCTTCCGTCCCAACGGCCTCCACGGCCGTCCCCTCCACCGTGTCGGCGTCCTCGCCCGCCTGCTCAGCCGCCTCCTCGTCTCTCGTCCCGCCCGTCACAGCGGTACTGCCGCCGTCCTGGATCGCCTCGCCCTCGGCGTCGGGCAGTTGACGAGAGCGAGTGAAGAGAGACACCCGGGGGTCCTTCCGTACGGTCGTGCGATGGCATGGCGAACAGGGCCCGAGGGCCCAGCCTGCCACCATCAGTACGTCCGAACGTCACCTTTGGTTCAAGCCAACGGGACCGAATCTCACCCGCCCGCCGACGCCACCTCCCGGGCCCACCGGTAGTCCGCCTTGCCGCTGGGTGACCGCCGGAGCGCCTCCGCGATCACCAGCCGACGCGGGATCTTGTAACCGGCGAGCCGGGACCGGCAGTGCGCCTGGATGTCCTCCAGGGACGGCCGGGCGGCGCCTGAGCGCAACTGCACCACGGCCGCCACATGGTGGCCCCACTTCGCGTCCGGCACCCCGGCCACCAGCGCGTCGTACACGTCCGGATGAGCCTTGAGGGCCTGTTCGACCTCCTCCGGGTACACCTTCTCCCCGCCGGTGTTGATGCACTGCGACCCGCGGCCGAGAACGGTGACCACACCCTCCTCGTCGACGGTGGCCATGTCGCCGAGCAGCACCCATCGCCGGCCGTCCTTCTCGAAGAAGGTCTCGGCGGTTTTCCGCGGGTCGTTGTAGTAGCCGAGCGGCACATGACCGCACTGCGCGACCCGCCCCACCTCACCGACGGCGACCGGCTCGTACGTGGCCGGATCAACCACCTGTGTACGGGAGTTGACCCGGATACGGAAGCCACGCTCGGGTCCGGAGTCGTCGGTCGCCGTGCCGTTGAAGCCCGACTCCGAGGAGCCGAAGTTGTTGAGCAGCATCGCGTTCGGCACGAGCGCCTGGAACTGCCGGCGCACGGTGTCCGACATGATCGCCCCGGACGACGACACACTGAACATCGACGACATGTCGGTGCCCTTCATGGGTCCTTCGAGCGCGTCGATCAGCGGGCGCAGCATCGCGTCGCCGACCAGCGACATGCTGGTGACCTTCTCCTTCTCGATGGTCCGCAGCACCTCCTCGGGAACGAACTTGCGGTGCAGCACGACCCGTTGGCCGAAGTTGAAGCCGATGAACGCCGTCAGTGTGGACGTGCCGTGCATCAGCGGGGGAGCGGGGAAGAAGGTGATTCCCGCACCGCCGGCCGCGACCCGCTCGGCCAGTTCCTCCGGCTTCTTCACCGGCTCCCCGGTCGGCGCGCCGCCGCCCAGCCCCGAGAAGAACAGATCCTCCTGGCGCCACATCACGCCCTTGGGCATCCCGGTGGTGCCTCCGGTGTAGATGATGAACTGGTCGTCCCCCGACCGGGGCCCGAAGCCGCGCTCCGGGGAGCCCGCCGCCTCGGCGGACGCGAAGGGCACCGCCGTCACGTCCGCCGCCCCCGGCGCCGGCTCCCCGACCCGCACCAGGTGCCGCAGCGCCCGTGTGCGGGGCAGGGCGGCCGCCACCCGGTCGGTGAACTCCGCGTCGAAGACCAGTCCCGCCAGATCCGCGTCCTGGTACAGGTAGACCAACTCGTCTTCCACGTAGCGGTAGTTGACGTTGACCGGGACGATCCGTGCCTTCAGGCAGCCGAGCACGGTCTGCAGGTACTCGACCCCGTTGTAGAGGTGCAGCCCCACGTGCTCGCCAGGGCGCATCCCGCTGTCGAGAAGGTGATGGCCGACGCGGTTGGCCGCCGCGTCCAGTTCCGCGTACGTCAGACGGCGCTCCGCGCCCGTGCCGGGATGGTCGATGTACACGAGCGCCTCGCGGTCCGGGACCACGTCGACGACCGACTCGAACAGGTCGGCAATGTTGTACTCCACCGCTCCTCCTGACCTCGGACAGGGGCCCTGGCTCCGCCACGGTTCGCGGTCATCAGAGCAAAGGGCGCCGCAAGTGTGAAGGGTCCGCACCGAAGAAATCTGACTGACTGTCAGAAAACTCTTGAAGTGCTCCGGCGCCTCCTGCAACCTGTTCTCGTTCTGTCAGAGGGGAGATGGCCCATGGCTGGGACGGAACACCTCACCGTGCGACGCGAGGGCGCCACACTCGTGCTCGCGCTCAACAGGCCCGAAGCGAAGAACGCGCTCTCGCTGTCCATGCTGGTCGGCCTGTACGACGGCTGGCTCGAGGCGGACGCGGACGACGACATCCGCTCGATCGTGCTCACCGGTGCCGGCGGCGCGTTCTGCGCGGGCATGGACCTCAAGGCCCTCGCCGGAAAGGGCATGGCGGGCGAGCATCTCCGGGACCGCCTCAAGGCCGACCCGGACCTGCACTGGAAGGCGATGCTGCGCCACCACCGCCCCCGCAAACCGGTGATCGCCGCCGTCGAGGGGTACTGCGTCGCCGGCGGCACCGAGATCCTCCAGGGCACGGACATCCGCGTCGCGGGCGAGTCCGCGACCTTCGGCCTGTTCGAGGTCAGGCGCGGCCTGTTCCCGATCGGCGGCTCCACGGTCCGGCTGCAACGCCAGATCCCGCGCACCCACGCCCTGGAGATGCTGCTCACCGGCCGCCCCTACACCGCCCGCGAGGCCGCGGACATCGGCCTGATCGGGCATGTCGTCCCCGACGGCACCGCCCTCGCCAAGGCCCTGGAGATCGCCGAACAGATCAACGCCTGCGGCCCGTTGGCGGTGGAGGCCGTCAAGGCCTCGGTGTACGAGACCGCCGAGCAGACCGAGGCCGACGGACTCGCCGCCGAACTCAAGCGCGGCTGGCCCGTCTTCGACACCGCCGACGCCAAGGAGGGCGCCCGCGCCTTCGCGGAGAAGCGGCCCCCCGAGTACAAGCGCGCCTGACCCTCCCAAGGAGGCAGCCCCGATGCCCGACGTCCTCAAAGCGCCGCTCGTCGTCGAGTTCCCCTTCACCCGGTCCCTCGGCCCCGTCCAGAGCGCCTTCCTCACCGGCCTGCGCGAACGCGTCGTCCTCGGCGTACGCACCGGCGACGGCCGCGTTCTCGTCCCGCCCGTCGAGTACGACCCCGTGACCGCCGAGGAGATCTGCGAACTCGTCAACGTGGCCTCCACCGGCACCGTCACCACCTGGGCCTGGAACCACGAACCCCGCCGGGGCCAGCCTCTCGCCACCCCGTTCGCCTGGGTCCTGGTCCGCCTCGACGGCGCCGACACCGCACTCCTGCACGCCCTCGACGCCCCCGGCCCCGACGCCGTGCACACCGGCATGCGGGTCCGGATCCGGTGGGCGCGGGAGCGCACCGGTGCCATCACCGACATCGCCTGCTTCGAGCCGGGCGGCGACGAGGAATCCGTAGTCACGGTGCACGCCGGCGAGTTCGAGAACCCGGTCACCGGCATCGTCGCCCCCGCCCGCCTCGACTACACCTACTCACCCGGCCGCGCCCAGTCCGCCTACATCCACGCCCTCGGCGACCGCCGCATGGTCGCCGAGCGCTGCCCGTCCTGCCGCAAGGTGTACGTCCCCCCGAGGGGTGCGTGCCCCACCTGTGGTGTGGCCACGGCGGAACAGGTGGAAGTGGGACCGCGCGGCACGGTCACCACGTTCTGCATCGTCAACATCAAGGCCGCGCATACGGCGAATCTCGACATCGAGGTCCCGTACGTCTACGGCCACATCGCCCTCGACGGAGCGGACCTCGCCCTGCACGGCCGTATCGCGGGCATCCCCTACGACCAGGTGCGGATGGGCCTGCGCGTCGAGGCCGTGTGGACGGAGGGATCCCGCTATCCCGACCACTACCGGCCGACCGGCGAGCCGGACGCGGAGTACGACACCTACAAGGAGCTGTTGTGACGCGCGACATTGCCGTGGTGGCCTTCGGCGAGACCGAACACCGGCGCACCAGCGAGGAGTTCTCCGAGGTCGAGATGCTCATGCCGGTCCTGCACGACGTCCTCGCGCAGACCGGCCTGAAGACCGCCGACATCGGCTTCACCTGCTCCGGCTCCAGCGACTACCTCGCCGGCCGCGCCTTCTCCTTCACCCTCGCCCTCGACGGAGTCGGAGCCTGGCCGCCGATCTCCGAATCGCACGTCGAGATGGACGGCGCGTGGGCCCTGTACGAGGCGTGGACCAAGCTGCTCACCGGCGACGCGGACACCGCGCTCGTGTACTCCTACGGCAAGTCCTCACCCGGCTCCGTACGCGACGTCCTGACCCGGCAGCTCGACCCGTACTACGTGGCCCCCCTGTGGCCCGACTCCGTCGCCCTCGCCGCACTCCAGGCACAGGCGCTCATCGACGCGGGCGACACCGACGAGCCGGCGCTCGCCGCCGTCGCCGCCCGCAGCCGGGCGGACGCCGCCGCCAACTCCCACGCGCAACTGCGGGATCCGGTGCCGCAGGGGGAGTACGTCGTCCGTCCCCTGCGTACCGGCGACTGTCCGCCCATCGGCGACGGCGCCGCCGCCGTGATCCTCGCCGCCGGTGACCGCGCCCGGGACCTGTGCGAGCGGCCCGCCTGGATCCGCGGCATCGACCACCGCATCGAGGCACACAGTCTGGGCGTGCGCGATCTGACCGACTCGCCCTCCACCCGGCTGGCCGCCGAGAAGGCCGGTGCCTTCGAAAGGCCCGTCGACACCGCCGAGTTGCACGCGCCCTTCACCTCGCAGGAGGTCGTCCTGCGCAGGGCGCTCCGGCTCGGCGACGACGTGCGAGTCAACCCGTCCGGAGGCGCCCTCGCCGCCCACCCGATCATGGCCGCCGGACTCATCCGTATCGGCGAGGCCGCCGCCCGTGTCCACCGGGGGGAGTCCGACCGCGCCCTCGGGCACGCCACGTCCGGCCCCTGTCTGCAACAGAACCTGGTCGCCGTACTCGAAGGGGATCCGCGATGAGCAAGGAGCCCGTGGCCGTCGTAGGCATCGGCCAGACCAAACACGTCGCGGCGCGCCGGGACGTGTCGATCGCCGGGCTCGTCCGGGAGGCCGCCCGGCGCGCCCTCGACGACGCCGAGCTGACCTGGGCGGACATCGACGCCGTCGTCATCGGCAAGGCGCCCGACTTCTTCGAGGGCGTGATGATGCCGGAGCTGTACCTGGCCGACGCGCTCGGCGCGGTGGGCAAGCCCATGCTGCGGGTGCACACGGCCGGGTCCGTCGGCGGCTCCACCGCGCTGGTCGCCGCGGGCCTGGTCGCGGCCCGCGTCCACGGCACGGTGCTGACCCTCGCCTTCGAAAAACAGTCCGAATCGAACGCCATGTGGGGCCTGTCCCTGCCCATCCCCTTCCAGCAGCCCCTCCTCGCCGGGGCCGGCGGCTTCTTCGCCCCGCACGTGCGCGCGTACATGCGGCGCAGCGGCGCGCCCGACACGGTCGGCTCGCTGGTCGCCTACAAGGACCGGCGCAACGCCCTGAAGAACCCCTACGCGCACCTCCACGAGCACGACATCACCCTGGAGAAGGTCCAGGCCTCGCCCATGCTCTGGGACCCGATCCGCTACTCGGAGACCTGCCCCTCCTCCGACGGGGCCTGCGCGATGATCCTCACCGACCGCTCCGGAGCCGCCCGCGCGCCCCGGCCCCCGGCCTGGATGCACGGCGGCGCGATGCGCAGCGAACCCACCCTCTTCGCCGGCAAGGACGCCGTGTCGCCGCAGGCCGGCAAGGACTGCGCGGCCGACGTGTACCGGCAGGCCGGGATCACCGACCCGCGCCGCGAGATCGACGCCGTCGAGATGTACGTGCCGTTCTCCTGGTACGAGCCCATGTGGCTGGAGAATCTCGGCTTCGCCGACGAGGGCGAGGGCTGGAAACTCACCGAGTCCGGAGTGACGGAGCTGGACGGGGACCTGCCGGTCGACATGTCGGGCGGAGTTCTGTCGACCAATCCCATCGGCGCCTCCGGCATGATCCGTTTCGCGGAGGCCGCCCTCCAGGTACGCGGACAGGCCGGGGAACACCAGGTGGAGAGGGCGCGCAGGGTGCTGGGGCACGCCTACGGCGGCGGATCGCAGTTCTTCGCGATGTGGCTCGTGGGGGACCGGCCGCCCGACTCCTGAAAGGTCCGCCTCACGTGGCCTGTCGGCGCCAGGAACCGATCGCTAGGCTGGCCGCGGACGACGCAATCGGGAGGAGCACGGACGTGGCCGAGACCACCATCCAGCAGCAGCCGCTCATGGGCTGGGACAAACCCGAGCTGGACCTCAGCAACGCCGAATGGCACTCCAGCAGCCGTGGCCTGGGGGATGTCCAGATCGCCTTTGTCGAGGGATTCATCGCGATGCGCAACAGCGGCCGCCCGGAGAGCCCCTCCCTGATCTTCACGCCCGCGGAGTGGGGCGCGTTCGTGTCGGGAGCGCGGGAAGGGGAGTTCGACCTCACCTGACCCACGGGACCGGACACGCCGGGCCGATCCGGCGGTGTTCCGCGCGTTTTTCCGGACACGCGACCTTCGGCGCTCTCCTGGGGCACTGGCCTGAGCAAGGCTGGCCCCAGGAAGCGGAAGGCCGTACCTCCGGAAGCGAGGAACCTCATGGACGCCCTGCCGGTGATCGCGGCGGTCGACGGGTCGGACGACAGTGTGCGGGCCCTGGACTGGGCCCTCGACACCGCCCGCCGGCGCGGGGCGCCGCTCCGGGTGGTCCATGTACGGCAGTACGCCGCGTGGACCCGAGCCGACGCGGCGGCCGCCGGACCGCCCGCGGCGGCCGACGACCCGGTACTCGACCGGATCCGCACGCGTCTGGAGGCCCGGCCCGACCTGCCCGCGACCGACTACGTCGCCCTGGACGGGGCGTCGACGGCTTTGCTGCCCCAACTCGGTGCCAGTGCCCAGCTGTTGGTGCTCGGCTCCCGCGGCCGGGGCGGATTCGCCAGCCTGCTGCTGGGTTCCAACGGCATGGCCGCCGCGCGCGACGCCGAATGCCCCGTCGTCGTGGTGCCCCGCCCCGGGCGCGAGGTGCACGACGAGACCTACGCCGAGCCCGGTCCGCGCGTCGTCCTCGGCCTCCAGGTCGACAGCCCCGACGAGGCCACGCCGGCCTTCGCCTTCACCGAGGCCGCCCTGCGCGGAGCCCGCCTCCAGGTCGTCGCCGCCTACGCCTGGCCGGTGCAGACCTGGGCGGCCCCCGGCGACCTCGTGCCCCCGGTGATCGACCAGGACGCCGTCGAGAGCGAGACCCGGACCCTCGCCGAGGGCTTCCTCGCCCCGCACCGCGCCCGGCACCCCGACGTCCGCACCGAGCCGTACGTGGCCCCGGGCGACGCGGCCGGACATCTCGTCGCCGCCTCCAAGGACGCCGACCTGGTCGTCGTGGGCCGCCACCGGCGACGCCTGCTCGCCCCCGCCCGCCTGCTGGGCTCCGTCACCCACGCCGTGCTGCTCCACGCGGCCGCCCCGGTCGCGGTGGTCCCGCCTGCTCCGCCGGAGGAGTGTGCCGGCTCTCCTGGGCGACGGCGTACTTCCTCAAGGCGCAGCCGCAAGGTGCATGCGCTCCGGCAGTGGTGCACGCCGTCCTGCGGCAACCGGGCCGGGACCGCCCGCCGTCACGAACGTCATCAGGAACGCCGTACCGGGTGCACAGAGCGCCGCCCGCACGTCACGCGGGCCCGGCGGCCACGTACCATGGCGACATGTCGTTCCTCCGCCGCCGCAGCGCCACTCCCGCCGGGCCCGACTTCGACGTCCTGGCCATGGACCCGAGCGACTGGCCCGGCAACCTGAACGCCGGTCTGCTGCCCGCCCCCGACGGCAGCTGCCAGGGCCTGTACCTGCGGTACGACCTGTTCGGCGGCCGTGGCCCCGCGATGATCATCGGCAACCTGCCGGAGGGCTCACCGGCCCGTGACATCGCCGAGGGCGAGGTCCCCTTCGAGGTCGCACAGCTCCTGCTGGCCCTGGAGAACGACGAGGAGGTGACCGTCGTCGGCGTGGAGGACATGCCGGTGATGCAGGGCGACAACCTCCTGATCGTGCGCCGTCTGAAGCTCTCCGAGAGCCGGATCTCCTGCGTGCAGTTCGACCGCAGCGACAACGTCCTGGTGACCATCGCCGCCTGGGACCGCCCCATCACCGACGACCTGTACGCCCTGCTGAAGCCGCTCCCGGCGGAGCTTTTCCAGCAGGGCTGAGGCGGCTACCCGCCGGACTGCGCCACCCGCACGTCGGCGGCCCGTACGAACGCCACCCGGTGGCCGAACTGGATCTCGTAGTAGAGGTCCTTGCCGGTCACCACCCGGTGCGAGCCGGTCGCGAAGGTGACGGCGTAGAAGTACTCGCCCGGCAGTTCGTCGCCGACCACGTACTTCTGGCCCGCGAGCAGTCGGTACGGCAGCGGCGACACCGTCTGCGCGGGCACTCCCGTCGGATAGGCCGAGGCCTCCGGATAGGCCCGCCCGTACACCGGGACGCTCGTCAGGCCGGCCTTCGGCGTCACCACCCGGCCGCTCGCGGGCACCGCCGCCGGGCTCTTCTTCGGGTCCTTGAACCAGGCCTTCTGTCCCAGGTACCAGATCGCCGTCCAGTCGCCGTGCCGGTCGGCGACCGCGTACTGCTGGCCGGTGGAGACCCGCGAGGACAGGTCGTTCACGCCCGCCGTCGGGGTCGTGCCCAGGCCGATGTCCTTGATCAGGGCGGACTTCTCGTCGTGGTCGGAGTAGAGCCGCACCTCGCTGGAGCCGTGGGCGGCGCAGGGCCTGCCCGCGGTCACGCAGCCCGTGTACAGGGGCTGGTTGGTGGCGTAGGCCGGGCGGATCGTCACCACAGCGCCGTTCCCGCCGGCGCGGGGCTCGAAGGGGCGCCCGAGCAGTTCGAAGTAGTGCCGCCAGTCCCAGTACGGGCCCGGGTCGGTGTGCATGCCGGGGACGGTCGACGTGGTCGGGCCGGGCACGGTGTCGTGGCCGAGGATGTGCTGCCGGTCCAGCGGGATGTCGTACTTCTTCGCCAGGTACGCCACGAGCCGCGCCGACGACCGGTACATCGCCTCCGTGTACCAGGCGTCCGGGTCGGCCAGGAAGCCCTCGTGCTCCAGCCCGATCGACTTGGCGTTGACGTACCAGTTGCCCGAGTGCCAGGCCACGTCCTTCGCCTTCACATGCTGGGCGATGTGGCCGTCCGTGGAGCGCAGGGTGTAGTTCCACGACACATAGGCCGGGTCCCGCACGAGGTTGAGGACTCCCTCCCAGGTGCCTTCCGTGTCGTGGATGACGATGTACCTGATGCTCTGGGAGGCCGGCCGGTCACCCAGGTCGTGGTTGCCGTAGTCGCCCTCGCCGAACTCCTCGTACGGAGCCGGGAGCCACTCGCAGGACACCGTCTGCGGGCACTCCGTGCCGTCGGCCCTCAGGGTGCGCAGACCCGTTCGGGTGAGCTGCCCGGTGTCGGGGGCCAGGCCCGGCTGGGGGGCCAGCGCGATCTGCTGGCCGGCGTCGGTGGTGCGCTCCTCGCCGGTGCGCAGCACGTCGTACACGTCGTTCGCGTACGCGGCGGCCGTCGCGCCGTCGTCGGCGCCGGAGAAGCGGGCCACCGCCCCGTACCAGTCGGCCGGGTCCGCGCTCAGCGGTTCACCGAGGTCCCGCTGGGCGGCGGCGAGGAGGGCCGCACCGCCGGCCACGTTCGCGGCGGGGTCGGTACGCAGCCGCTCGGCGGGCAGGCCGGTCAGCTCGGCCGCCCTCGGCAGCGTCCTGAGCCGGGCCGGGAGTGCGGAGTTCACCGGGAGTGCCGTCTGCGGGTGCAGCGGCACGCGGGCGCTGTCGCCGCGGGCGTCCTCCGTGCCCTCGCTGTGGTGGGGCGGCGCGTCGGCGAGCGCGGTGCGGGCGTCGGTCAGGTGCATCGGGCCGTAGCCGCCGGTCACGCTCGGCACCCCGCCGTGCGCGTCCCAGCGGGACTGGAGGTAGGAAACGGCCAGGAGCACGCTGGGCGGCACGTGGTACTCGGCGGCGGCGGACACGAACGCCGACTGGAGCGCCCGCGCGGATGCCGACGCCGCGGACGGCCCCGCTGCGGACGGGGCGGCGCCGAGCAGCGGCAGGAGCAGCGCCGCCGAGCCCAGGACGCCCGCGGTTCTTCGGATGCGTCTGGGCCCGGCGGCTCGGTCGCGGGCGGTGGCGGATCCTCGCAATGCAGCCTCCTGGGACGGACGGGCGATGAGCCGTACGGGGCCGGGTGTGCGTCAGTGGTACCGGCGTGCCGACGATCCGTCAATCATGCCCAGAGGCAGCTGATTTCCCATGTCAATCCGGGTCCACGGGATTTTCGTGGCGCAGGTTTCCTGGCCTGCGGGGCGTCAGTGGTGTACACCGATGACCGCCTCGCGGGCCGCCGCGGACATACGAAGGTCCGCGGTACGCCCCGAGCGCACCGCGAACCTTCGTCCCCGTCAGCGAGTGCCGACCGCGGCGCGCACAGCCCGCCGGGCCAACTGGCAGTCGTCGTGCAGCCGCCTCAGCAGCAGCCGCTGTTCCTCGCCGGACGGCGCGGCACCCGGATGGGCCACTCCCGACGCCGCCGGGGTCGCGTCGTGCATCGAACGCTGCACGGCCGTCTCGTAGGTTCGGATCTCCCGCGTCAGGACGAGCATCAGGTTCACCAGGAACGCGTCCCGCGAGGCCGGGCCCGCCGACTGCGCCATCTGGCTGATCTGCCGCCTGGCCACCGGCGCGTCCCCGAGGACCGACCACAGCGTCGCCAGGTCGTACCCCGGCAGATACCAGCCCGCGTGCTCCCAGTCCACCAGCACTGGACCGGCCGGTGACAGAAGGATGTTCGACAGGAGTGCGTCGCCGTGGCAGAACTGGCCCATGCCGTGCCGGCCCGCGGACGCCGCGATGCCGTGCAGCAGCTTCTGCAGGTCACCGAGGTCCCGGTCGGTGAGCAGCCCGAGCTCGTGGTAGCGGTTGATGCGGGTCGCGTAGTCCAGCGGGGCGTCGAAGGTGCCCGCCGGCGGCCGCCAGGCGTTCAGCCTGCAGACAGCGCCGAGCGCCGCCCTGATGTCCGCGCGGGGCGGGGCCTCCGCCGGGTGCCGGTGCAGTGCCGCCACCCGTCCGGGCATCCGCTCGATGACGAGGGTGCAGTTGTCCGGGTCCGCCGCGATCAGTCTCGGTACGCGCACCGGAGGACGGTGCCGGACGAACGAGCGGTACGCGGCTATCTCGTGGCGGATCCGCTCGGCCCAGGCGGGCGAGTGGTCGAGTAAGCACTTGGCGACGGCGGTGCTGCGTCCCGTCGTACCGACCAGGAGCACGGAGCGGCCACTGCGGCGCAGCACCTGCACCGGGGCGAACTCCGGGCAGATCCGGTGCACCGACGCGATCGCCGTGCGCAGCTGGGCGCCCTGAGGGCCGGACAAGTCGAGTCTCCCGCTGAGCGGTTGGGTGCCGAGCCCCGCAACGCGCCGCGTCCTGCCCGCACCGAGCACGGGGGCGGCCGGACGCGCGGGGTCGAGGTAGGGGCCGCCGCCCGCCGGGCGGGGGCGTAGCGACCTGGGCGGGGCGGACACGGAGGATGATGCTGCGTACATGGGCGAAACAGATCCCTTCGTGTGCCTGCGAGACAGTGCGCTGCCCGGCCCGGTCCCCCCGGTGCACCCTGGGGAATGCATCCGTTGTTGCCAGAAGGCGACCGGGTCGGGGTGGCGCGTTCCTACCTGACACCCGTCCGCCACTGGCACACCATCTGGCGAGGCCTGGCGAACCCTGGCGAATAGTCGCCCGGCAACTCTCACCGGGCTACTGTCAACTCAGCCGAGAACCTGGGGGCTTGATGTGAGCGGAGAACCCAACACCCGCCTTGCGGACCTGTTCGGCCTGGCCGGCTGGTCCAAGGGTGAACTCGCGAGGCTGGTCAACAAGCAGGCGGCGGCCATGGGCCACCCCCAGCTGGCGACCGACACCTCCCGGGTACGGCGGTGGATCGACACGGGAGAGATCCCGCGCGATCCGGTGCCGCGGGTGCTGGCGGCCCTGTTCACCGAGCGTCTCGGCCGTGTCGTGACCATCGAGGACCTCGGTCTGGTCCGGCACGGGCGTGCGGGGAAACGGCCACGCGGCGGGAGTGCGGAACATCCCGACGGAGTGCCGTGGGCGCCCGAGCGGACTGCTGCGGTCCTCACCGAATTCACGGGAATGGACCTCATGCTCAACCGACGCGGCTTGGTGGGCGCGGGCGCCGCGCTCGCCGCGGGATCCGCACTCAGCAGCGCCATGTACGACTGGCTGCACACCGATCCGGCCCTGACCGCCGACGCTCCCCGGTTCGACGACCCCCTGCATGCCGACCCCGCCGGTTTCGACCGCTACGAGGCCGCCCCGATCGGGTCGCAGGAGATCGAGGAACTGGAGCGCGCCGTCGAAGTCTTCCGGGCCTGGGACGCGGCCCGCGGCGGCGGGCTGCAGCGCAAGGCAGTCGTGGGCCAGCTCAACGAAGTGGGCGGCATGCTCGCCTACCGACACCCCGACCATCTGCAGCGGCGCCTGTGGGGCGTCGCCGCCAATCTCGCCGTACTCGCGGGCTGGATGTCGCACGACGTCGGCCTGGAACCCACGGCCCAGAAGTACTTCGTCATCGCCGCCCATGCCGCGAGAGAGGGCGGCGACCGGCCCCGCGCCGGGGAGGCGCTCTCCCGAGCGGCTCGCCAGATGGTGCACCTGGGCCGGCCCGACGACGCGCTCGATCTGATGAAGCTCGCCCAGTCCGGCTCCGGCGAGGAGGTGCTGCCGCGCACCAGGGCGATGCTCCACACCATCGAGGCCTGGGCCCAGGCGTCCATGGGCAAGGGCCAGGCCATGCGCCGCACCCTCGGACAGGCGGAGGACCTCTTCGTCTCCGACCGGGGCGACGTGCCACCGCCCAGCTGGATGCAGACCTTCAAGGAGGAGGACCTGTACGGCATGCAGGCCCTGGCCTACCGCACGCTGGCCGAGCACGAGCCTGGCGCGGCCGTGCACGCCCAGCACTACGCGGAGAAGGCGCTGGCCCTGCGCATCGACGGCCGGGAACGGTCGAAGATCTTCGACCATCTGTCCATGGCCTCCGCCTGCTTCATCGCGGACGACCCGGAACAGGCGGACCGGTACGCGCGGCTGGCCCTGATGGCGATGGGTTCGAACTCCTCACGCCGTACCTGGGACCGGCTGGGCCAGATGTACCGGCTCACCGCCGCGTACTCCAGCTACCCGAAGATCCACGAACTGCGCGAGGAGATCAGGCTGGCGCTGCCGAAACCGAAGGGCAGGGGCGGTAACAGCACCACGGCCTGACAACAACCGTGCCGGTGGTGCGGTCCTACGACGTCACCCTGGCGACGAGTACGCAGGCGTCGTCCTCGCGCTCGGTCTCGCCGAACTCCTCCACGATCATCCGTACGCAGTCCTGTGCGGTACGGGCCTCGCCGAACCGGGGGGCCAGGTCGAGGAGGCGGTGCACTGAGTCGGTGCGGCCGTGCCCGGGCACCAGCCCGTCGGTGTGCAGCAGGAGCAGGTCGTCCGGACGGAGGGTTTCCTCGGCCTGCTCGTAGACGGCACCGGAGGTCGCGCCGAGCAGCACACCGGCCGGTGCCGCAAGCCTGCGCCCCGTCCCGTCGCGGAACAGCAGCGGGGCGGGGTGCCCGGCCTGCGCCCAGACCAGGGTGCGGGTCCCGGGCCGGTAGCGGCAGCACACCGCGCTGCCGAGCGCCGGTTGCACGGTGGCGTCGAGCAACTGGTTGAGCCAGGCCATGAGTTGACCCGGCTGGGTGCCGGCCATCGCCATGCCGCGGACGGCGCCCAGCAGGGTCGCCATGCCCGAGGTCACGGCGACTCCGTGGCCGGTGAGGTCGCCCACGCTGAGCAACGTCTCGCCGTCGGTGAGTTCCAGGGCGTCGTACCAGTCGCCGCCGATGAACGCGCTCGTCGACGACGGCAGGTAGTGGGCCGCGAGGTCGAGCGTCTCGGGGCCCTGGTGCGGGAGCCGCAGGGAGCCGCGCCACGGCGGTAGCACGGCTTCCTGCAGCTCGACCGCGAGCCGGTGCTCGGTCTGCGCGCGATGCCGGTGACGCTGTAACGAGTCACGGGTCTCGTCCACCGTCCGTTGGCTGCGGCGCAGTTCGCTGACATCCCGCAGCACCGCCCACATCGAGGCGGTGCTGCCGTCAGTGTCGAGCACGGGCTCGCCCATCATGTGCACGGTCCGTACGTCACCGCCCGGGCGTACCACGCGGAACTCCCCGTCGATGGGCCTGGCGTCGACGAGGCAGTCGGTGACCATCGCCGTCAGCTTCGGCCGGTCCTCGTCGAGCACCAGGGACGGCAGCTCGTCGAGGGTCAGCGGGGGCGCGGCGGGGTCACGGCCCAGGATCTGGTAGAGCTCGCCGGACCAACTGGCCTCGTCCGTCAGGAGGTTCCACTCCGCGCTGCCGACCCGGCTGAGCAGCGAGCCGCGCCGGGGAGCGGGCGGCGCGGCCGGGACGTCGAGGGCCGTCTCGGGGGTCGGGGGCACAGGCGGCGGACCGTCCCGCAGCTGTGCCAAGTGCTCGTCCAAGTCGTCGAGTTGGTGCAGCGCCAGGTCGTACAGCGCACGCTGCCATCGGTCCTGTGGGTCCGGGCCGTCGGGTCGCGTGTCCCGTCGTACGGCGTCCACCTCGCCCTTGAGGCGGCGTGCCTGCGATATGAGCGCGTCGACCGAGCCGCGTCCTGGCGGCGGGGCGGCGGGGTGGTCCGCGGAGAGATGGGGCGGCATGACGCACTCCGATGCGGGACGGTACGACCAAGGCGGGCGGAAGGACCGTTACGACTGTTGCACAGCCCGCGACGGGCTGTAAGGGATTTGGCAGCACCCGATACGGTGGTGCTTCTGGCATATGCCACAGTCTTTACGGCATGGGTGGGCCGGGCGTCCGGGGTGCGGCACCAAGTGGGTCAAGTCGTGGCTTTTGAGCGGAACTTGACCGGTCGTCGAGGGGTCGACAGGTGTTCAGTTATGTGTTCGACGGCCTTGTGTTCTAAGAGTGTGACATGGGGATCGCCGTACGCCCATCCCTTGAATGACGGCCCCCGTCAGTACCGCAGGACGGCTGCCATGCCGTCGGCGGCGCCGAGGGTGCCGTCCGGCACGAACCGGACGTCGGCGCCGGTCTCCAGGCACTGTTCGACGATCTCGTCCACGATGTCCTCGCGGGCGTCGAGATCGCCGCTCACCGCCGGGGCCAGGTGGTCGCCGCCCTCGCCGCCCACCGTGACCTGGTAGTTCTCCTCGACGGCCAGCAGGCGCACGCGTCCCTCGTGGGCGCTCCGCCACAGCTCGTCGACGCCTGCCGCGAAGGCCCGGCGGCCGCGCGCCGACTCGAGCTCACGGGCCACGGAGGCGGTGCTCTTGCGGGCCTCGGCGTCGACCAGCGGCCGGACCGCCTGCCACACGGTCTCGGGGGTGCCGTGGGCGAGACCCCCGTGCGGGACGTGGACGGCGTCCTTGGTGACACTGCCGACCTCGTCCAGCAGGGAGAGCGCGGCGGGCTCACCGGTGACGTACAGGGGGCGTTCGTCGTCGCGCAGGACCGCGCTCATCGCGGTGTCCGCCTCCCGCAGGAACTGGCGGGTGCCCTCGTCCCGGAAGGTGCTGGGCAGGTCGCCGATCCGCTCCTGGCGTTCGGCGTCGAAGTTGTCGCGGCTCCTGGCCAGCGGGAAGTCGCCGGTGTGGGCCTCGGTGACCCGGTCCGTGCCGCCGCTCCACAGGGCGACGCGGTCGGCGGAGAGCGACAGCACCCAGAACGTGCGCTCGGCGGCCTGGGCGGAGACCAGGTTGCGGGTCAGGAAGGTGTCCGAGAGAACCACGCGTTCGGGCACCGGCCGGGCCAGCGACCACACCTGGTGCTCACCCGGAGCGGCATAGATCACCAGACCGTCCTCGGCGTGCGCCAGGTCGACCTCGGTGAGGGCCTGGTCGAGCTGCCGGGCGACGTCCATGCGCCGTTCCCGGGCGACGGCGGGATCGGCCTCCAGCTGCCGCTTGGCCTCGGCCACCACGTTGCGCAGCCGGACCCGGTCCTGGGCGTTGTCGGGTTCGCGGCGGTGTGTGGGCGTCAGCACGGACACCGCGGGATAGGGGCGCGGGCGGCGCAGTTCGGTGAGGGTCGCGGGGCTGAGTGCAGGCTCCATATCAGCACCATAGGGCCGATTGCCGGATCAGGCATTTGGGGCAATCCGGTGAGCGTTCCCGGTGGGATCATCGCTTCGGGTGAGGTGAGGCGTGCGAGCCCTCCAGCCCGTCTGGTCCGTTGGACGGCGCGGCGGGCATGGCGGGCACGGCGATCGTGCCCTGCGCCACCGCGCACAGGGTGGGTGCGCCCTCGCCCTCGACGGTACTCAGGTCGCAGCGGCAGACGACGCGGGTGCAGCCCGCCCGGACCACCCGGGCGTGGGCGCGCAGGACCTCGCCCTTGGCCGGACGGAGGTAGTCGATGGTGAACACCGAACTGGAGTTGACCGACGCCGGGGCCGCCGCCCTGCGGGCCGCCAGCCCGGAGATCGACCGCTTCAACGCCGAACTGCGCGCACTGCTCGGCGACAGCGGCTTCGGAACGACCGCGGTGGTGATGCGGCGGCTGGCCCACTGGGAATCCTGACGCGGTCCCCTTCCCTCCGTCTCGCGGTTTTCCCCGGTTCTCGCGGATCTCCCGGATCTTCCGGAGAACTCGCCTTCAGTGACCTGCCCGCCGCCCTGGGGACACTCAGTCGCGGTCGCCCTCGGGGCCGCAGGAGCTGCCGTCCGGTGGGAGCGAGCCGTACAGCAGGAACGCGTCGACGTTCCGGTGCACACACGTGGAGGAGGAGTAACCCGTGTGTCCCTCGCCCTTGTTGTCCAGGACCACGGCCGAGTCACCGAGCCGTTCGGCCGTCTCCACGGTCCAGCGGTACGGCGTCGCGGGATCGCCGCGGGTGCCCACGAGGAGCATCTTCGGCGTGCGTACGTCCCGCACCTTCTCACGGATGAAGCCGGTGCCCTCGGGACGGCCGAAGCACATCAGGTACTCGGCGAGCCGGTAGCGGCCGAAGACGGGGGAGGCCTCCTCGTAGGCGGCGCGCAGCCGGCCGAGGTCCCGGGTGATCCGCTCGGCGCCCGGCCGGTCGGGATCGTCCGCGCAGTTGATCGCCATCAGCGCCGCCGGAACATTGTCGAGCGGCACGTCCTCCTGGTCGACCAGACCGCCGTCCGGCCTCGCGCCGGGCCGGGAGCCGGTCGCCCGGACGACGGAACCGCCGCCGGAGAACCCGAGGAGCGCGCCGGGGTCCCCGTCCTCGACCAGCGAGGCGAGCGCCCGCTCCAACGAGGGCCACAACTCGTCGCTGTAGAGCGCCTGTCCGATGGCACCGACGAGATCCTGCCCGGTGAAGTCCTCGCCGAAGTCCGTCGGCACCGGGTCCCTGTCCAGCGACCCGACCAGTCGTACGACCTCCTCGCGAGCCGAACGGGCGTCCGTGCCGAACGGACAGGCGATGTCCTTCACACACCAGGTGACGAAGTCATCCAGCGCCCTCTGCTGACCCTCGGCGCCGGCCACACCCTGGTCGGACAGCGACTCGGTGAGCGTGTCGACACCGTCGAGCACCAGCCGGCCGACGTTCTCGGGGAACTGGGCCGCGTACACGGCGCCGAGCCGGGTTCCGTAGGAGAAACCGAGGTAGTTGAGCTTCTTGTCGCCGAGGGCCTGGCGCATCACGTCCAGGTCGCGGGAGGCGTTCACCGTGCCGATGTAGGGCAGGACGGGCCCGGCGTGCCTCGCGCAGGTGGCCGCCGACTCGCGTACCCGCTTGAGCGCGGCCCGTGGATGGTCGGTCACGTCCGTGTCCCCGTCCGTCACCAGGAGGGCCTGCCCGGTGCCGGCGCCGCAGCTGACCGGCGAGGACCGGCCGACGCCCCGGGGGTCGAAGGACACCACGTCGTAGTCCCTGGTGAGCCCCATGAAGTCGTCGCCTCCGGCGGCGAGTTCGGGGACTCCCGCGCCACCGGGCCCGCCGAAGTTCAGCAGTACCGAACCCCGTGACTCTCCCGTCGCCCGGTAGCGGGCGAGTGCCAGGTCGAGGGTGGGCCCGCGCGGTCTCGCGTAGTCGAGGGGGACGGTGACCTTCCCGCACTGGAGATCCGCGGGCATGTCCACGCCTTCGCACTTCGTCCACGCCACCTGCTGGCTGTAGAACCGCGACAGATCCGGTGCGGAGCCGTCCGGCGCGGGCGCCGGGAGCCCCGTGCCGAGCAGGGCCAGTCCGGCGGCCGAGGTGATCGCGCAGCGCCGGGCCGTGGGCCGCGCCGACAGCTTGGCCAGCATCGATGCCTCCAGGGACGCCCGTCGCGGACCGGGAAGCGGCGCCCTCGATCACGATAGGCGGACCTCGCAGGGCACGCCTCCGGGCGAGCGGGACCACGGCCCCTGCCCTACCCTGTGCCCCGCACTGCGCATAACCGCGGCGGTTCGCCAAGACCACCATGGCCCGCAAGGCTGCCGACGCAGCCGTCGGCGCCACCAAACAGGCCCTGATCCATATGGGCCGCAAACACGGGCGGGACATCCACCTCGTCCACCCCGCGCACACCACGATGGACTGCGCGCACTGCGATGCGAGAGCCAAGCATCGCCTGCCGCTGGGTGAGCGCACCTACACCTGCACCGCGGCAGATCCGGGTTCCGCCGCCGGTACCGCACGTGGAGCGGCTGCCGGCTCGCCTGTGGCCCGCAGAGGGATCTGCCGCTCGGCGTAGTCACCGGACCCGGTGACACACCACCGCCACCCTTGGATCATCATCTATGCCTGGCCGGCGCGGCCGTGGAACCGGCGGTGGAGCGCGTGCACCTCCTCGACCAGCTCCGGCACCGGGCCGTCCACCGCCACGCCGGGTGCCACATCGTGCACCGGCATTGTCCGTACCGGCGGCGCGGGCACCCCCAACTCGGCGAGCCACTCCGCGAGTTGCCGGGACGAGGCCACGTACACGATGCGTCCCAGCCCCACCCAGGCGTGCGCGGCCGCGCACATCGGACAGTGCTCACCGGACGTGTAGACGGTCGCGGCGGCCCGCTCCTCGGGCGTCAGCCGAGCCGCCGACCAGCGCGCCAGCTCGAACTCGGGATGCCGGGTGCGGTCGCCGGAGGCCACCCGGTTGTGGTCCTCGGCGAGCACCGTGCCGTCCCCACCCACCAGCACCGAACCGAACGGCTCGTCCCCGGCCTCCAGCGCCTCCAGCGCGAGCTCCACGCAACGGCGCAGGTAGGGAAGTTCGGCGTCCTTCACGACCATGGCGTACGGCCCTCCTCTTGGCATGATCTCCACCCAGAGGCTAGGCCACGGGACCGCGTGCGGGGGCTGGACCGAGCCCCTTGGCGTGGGTGCGTGGGTGCGTGGCTGTGTGGCTGCGGGTGGTGAGGCGTGCGGGCGGCCTGGGGTGCTCCGTGGAGGTTGCCACGTTCGCGGCAGCCGGACGCCGGCCCCGGGCCCCGGACCTCGGGCGCCGGACCACAGGACGCCCCTGTCGGCGAACACGGCGGGAACGTGGACGGACGGACCGGGCGCGAGTATGACCGCGCGCCCGCAGGGCGCCCGTGGCGCGGCTGTCCCGGCGCGCTGATCGACGAAGTGTGTGAACGACGTGGCGGGTCGGTGTCCTTGAGCGCGCGGCGCCGTAAACGATGTTGCCGCGGGGGCCTCCGGGTGGTGGAGTGAGCGCATGGATCACACCGCGGTACTCGCCCTGTACGACCGGGACATGCGTGAGGGAGCGCAGCCGGACGGCCCAGGGGCCCGGGTCGAGCGGGTGGGGCGGGTGGTCCGCCAGGTCTCCTCGGCGCAGGGCTGGGACGGCGTGGTCTGGTCCGACCTCGACGGGGCGTCCGCCGACGCGGCGATCGCCGAGCAGATCAGCCACTACTCCGCTCTGGGCCGCGCCTTCGAGTGGAAGCTCTACGGGCACGACCTGCCCGTGGACCTCGGCCAGCGGCTCAGAGCCGCCGGGTTCACGCCCGAGCCCGAGGAGACGTTGATGATCGGCGAGGTCGCCGATCTGCCCCTGGACGCCGGCCCGCCCGAGGGCATCCGCTTCCTGCCGGTCACCGACCGGGCCGGCGTCGACCTCGTCGCGGACGTGCACGTCAAGGCGTTCGGCACCGACAGCTTCCGGCTGCGGCGCCAGTTGCTCGCGCGGCTGACGGAGGATCCGGACTCCGTCGTCGCCGTCGTCGCGCTGGACGGGGACACACCGGTGAGCGCGGCCCGGCTGGAACTCGTCCCCGGTACCCGGTTCGCCGGCCTGTGGGGCGGCGGCACCGTCGAGGGCTGGCGCGGCCGGGGCATCTACCGCGCGCTCGTCGCCCACCGGGCCCGCGCCGCCCTCGACCGCGGCTACCGCTACCTCCAGGTCGACGCCTCCGCCCAGAGCCGCCCGATCCTCGAACGCCTCGGCTTCCAGCCGCTGACCACGACGACGCCGTACATCTACGGGTCATAGCCTCGACCCATCGACGCGTACGGCTGAACTCGTCCCTTCTCCTCGACGATTCCGCTGGGTCGGCCTGGCGTAGATCAGGCCCAGGTCCGGCGGAGGCTCCGCACCGTCTGCCTGCCCGCCCGCCCGCACGCCCGTCGGGTCGCGCGCCCCGGCCATGGAGGCGCCCAGCGGCAGTGTCCCCCGAGGTCAGGCCGGCCAGGCCGGCCAGATCTGCCAGATCAGGACGGGTCACGGCCAAGGACGACCTCGTCGAGATCGGCCGAGGGAGGCGTCTTCTGTCCCCGGTCTCCCGTACCCCCTGTATCCCCTGTCTCCGTCTCCCGTGGTGTGCGCCGTCAGCGGCGGGCCCGCGAGCGGTCCAGCGCGCTCACGCCCAGTGCGGCGAGGCCGATCTGGATGAGCCACTCGATCCAGTCCACGCCCTTCGTGTCGGCCACGTCGAAGGCGCCGGCGATCGCCGAGCCGATCAGCGCGGCGACGATGCCGACGACGATCGTCCACAGGATGCCGATGCGTTGGCGCCCCGGGACCACGAGCCGGCCCAGGACACCGATGACGATGCCGATGATGATGGCACTGATGATGCCGTCGATCTCCATCTCCGCCCCTCTTCGTCAAGACCCCCGCACCAGTGCGTATGCCCCCTGGGGGGCAAGGACAGTCCGCCTCCGCGCCAACCCCTGACCAAAGCATGGTCAACGTCTGGTCCGTTGGTGAGGGGAGCTCTGTTCGGGCCCCTCGTTGCCATGTACGGTTCAAATATTCGACCGCGCGGACACCCGTACGGCCGATGCTCTACGCGCGCAGAAGTGCCCTTCGTCTACGCGCGTAGGTCCGGTTCCCGCACCGCATCTTCTCCCGACCCCCACGGAGGTACGCCGGATGCCCGGACTCACCCTGTCCCGCGCCAGACTCCCCCTGTCCCGCACCAGACTCGGCACCGTTCTCGCCGCGCTCGGCCTGCTGGCCGCGGGCATCACCGTCCAGGCGGCCGTCACCGCGACATCCGCGCACGCGGCGACCCCCCACCGCATCCTGTTCGACAACGCCCATGCCGAGACGGCCGGCAACGCCGACTGGATCGTCTCCACCAGCCAGCCGGACCCGCTCGGTCAGGACTCCTCCCCGTCCGCGGAGACCGACTGGACCGGCGCGCTGTCCTCCTGGGGCGTCGCCCTGCAGAAGACCGGTGACTACAGCCTGAAGACGCTGCCCTCGGGCGCCGGCCTCAGCTACGGCGGGTCCTCGACGACCGACCTGTCGCACTTCGACACCCTGGTCCTGCCGGAACCGAACACGCTGTTCAGCACGGCGGAGAAGACCGCGATCATGAACTTCGTGAAGAACGGCGGAGGTCTGTTCATGATCTCCGACCACACCGGCGCCGACCGCAACAACGACGGCGAGGACGCGGTCGAGATCCTCAACGACCTGATGACCGACAACAGCGTCGACTCGACCGACCCCTTCGGCTTCTCCATCGACTCCCTGAGCATCAGCTCCGGCTATCCGGCGGCCGTCAGCGACAGTGGCAACCCGGTGCTGCACGGTTCCTTCGGCACGGTGACCAAGAGCCTCATCGCCAGCGGCACGACCGCCACGCTCAAGCCCGCCGACAACGCCGGGGTCAAGGGCCTGCTCTACCGCAGCGGTTACTCCGGCAACACCGGCGCCTTCTTCGCCACCAGCACCTTCGGTAGCGGCCGCGTCGCCTTCTGGGGTGACAGCTCGCCCGTCGACGACGGCACCGGTCAGTCCGGCAACACCCTCTACGACGGCTGGAACGACACCGGCGCCACCAACGCGGCCCTCGCCCTCAACGCCACCGAGTGGCTGTCCGGCGCGAGCGGCAGCGGTGACGGGGGCGGTACCGGGGGCAGCTCCTGCACCGACGCCCAGCTGCTCGGCAACACCGGCTTCGAGTCCGGCGCGAGCACCTGGACCGCGACGAGCGGCGTCATCACCAACTCCAGCGGCCAGGCCCCCCGTTCGGGCTCGTACTACGCCTGGCTCGGCGGCAACGGCACCGCCACCACCGACACTCTCGCGCAGTCGGTCGCCATCCCGTCCGGCTGCTCCGCGACCCTGAGCTTCTACCTGCACATCGACACCGCGGAGACCACGACCAGCACTGCCTACGACACCCTGAAGGTGCAGGTCCTCAACAGTTCCGGCACGGTGCTCGGCACACCGGTCACGTACTCGAACCTCGACGCGGCCCCCGGCTACACCCAGCGCAGCGTCAACCTCGGCGCCTACGCGGGGCAGACCGTGACGGTCAAGTTCACCGGCACGGAGGGCTCCAGACTCCAGACGTCCTTCGTCGTCGACGACACGGCGCTCAACGTCACCTGATCCGCCCCACGGCAGCGGCGGACCTGGCCTCCACTCCCGGTCCGCCGCTCCCGACAGGGGAGCACCGTCTCAGCGGTCGCCGGGCCGGGCGAGCGGATTTCCTCGCGTACCCTTCGAGCCGCGACGGGCGACGCAGGGGCAGATCCGGGGGAGGACCTGGTGGAGGAGTCGGTACTCGGCGGCGGTGCGGTCAACGAGGTCGTGCGGGTCGGGGTCACCGTGCGGCGAACACCGGCCCGGCGGGCGGAGTACGTGCGGGACGTACTCGGGTTGTTCGAGCGGCGGGGGTGGGCCGGCGCGCCGCGCTTCCTGGGGACGGACGAGAAGGGGCGGGAGACGTTCGGGTACATCGAGGGGCGGGCGGCCCTGACCGTGGCGGAGCGTGCCGCCGCCCGCACCGACGCCTGTCTCGTGCAGGTGGCCCGGCTCGTCCGCGCGTTTCACGACCTGACCCACGGCACACCGCTGGCCGAGGGCCGGGACGTCGTGTGCCACAACGACCTCGCCCCGAAGAACACGGTGTACGCCGTCGACGGCGGCCAGTGGCGTCCGGTGGCTTTCGTCGACTGGGACATCGCCGCTCCGGGGGAGCGCATCCACGACGTCGCCCACGTCTGCTGGCAGTACCTGGACCTAGGGCCCGAAGTGAGTGACGTACCGGAGACGGCTCGCCGGATGCGGCTGATCCGCGACGCGTACGGCCTCGACCAGCGGGACGACCTCGTCGGCACCGTCCTGTGGTGGCAGGACCGGTGTTGGCGTGGCATCGAGGCCGGTGCGCTGCGAGGGGAACGGGCCATGATCGGGCTGCGCGAGGCAGGGGCTGTCGACGAGGTGCGCGGCGCCTGGGAGTGGGTCGCCGGTCACCGGGGCGAGTTGGAGCGCTTGCTGCACTGACACCGGTGCGCGTCGGCCTGGTCTCCGCGGGGGGATGCCAACCGTGCCGAGAAGTCGCCGCTGGAGACCGGCAGCCCGTTGCCGCGGGAGCCGTGGCAGGTCCCGGCCCGCTGACAGCCCGCTGCCGGTCGACGGGAGTGCCGGTCCATGGGGTGGTGGACCGGCCCTTGTCCGTCGGTTCCTACGGCCGCGGGGCGCTCTTGGCCGCCGTAGCGATGCACATCAGCCCCAGGATCACGGCGAGGGCGCCGACAACGACGTTGTTCCAGATGACCCCGGCGTCCGGGCCGGTGCCGACGATCCATGGCGAGACGATCATCCACACGCCCAGTGCGCACATGGCCCAGCTCAGACCGTACATGCGCTCCGGGGCCCGGGTGAAGCCGAGGGCCAGCAGGCCGATCGCGATGCCCACGATCAGGTTGTGGGTCACGAGGCTGGGCTGGCTTGTCGTGTAGTGGAGTATCCAGGGCGATACGGCACAGTACAGACCGAGCAGGAACACCGGTCCGTCCACGAGCGCCACATCGCGACCGCCCAGCATGCGGGCGTAGCGGTCCCGCATTTCCGGAGCGTCGGGGTGGGTGGTGATGTCACCTCTGGTGTGCGAGACGTCGGCCATGACTCGTCTCCTTCGACTTGGAGGCTTGACTGCTTGGTGCGGTGCGGTAAGCGCCGCTTTGGGTACATTCTGCGCTTATTTTCTCTTTATGTGTAGCGGTGGGGGTGGGAAGGATTCCGGGGCTTTCGTCTCACGGCCCGGACCGGCTGCGGGGTTTGCGGGGGGTTCGCCGCGTGTTTCCGGCCGGGTTGCGGTACGTGGCACATGCCGGGGCCGTTCCCGGGCAGCCGAACCGTACGAGAGATGTCGTAGAGAGTCGAAGAACCGAGCTGGAGGTGGCTGCCGCTATGGGCGCGAAGGTGTTGGAGCGGTTTCCTGCGGGAGCTCCGCGCGGATCGTGGCCGGCGGAGGAGTACGCGGCGGCGCGGCGCGCCGAGGGTGAGCCCGCGACGGTCGTGATGGACCTGAAGTCGGACGCGTTCCTCGTGGTAGTCCCGACGCGGGACGAGGATTGAGGCCCTGAGGCCTGACGCATGTCTGTCCGGGCCTGACAGTGCCTCCGCGGGGGCTGCCCCAGCCTGACGGGGCACGCCCGGGCCATGCCGGACGGGCGGGGCGGACGCTCGGCGCGTTTCAGTCGCCGGCCGATGTCCCGCCCAGTTCCCGGGCTCGGCGTACGAACACGTCATGGAGGTCCTGTGCCGCGCGTGGCACGGACTCGGCCTTGCGGCGTTGCAGCATCAGCAGTACCCGGGTCGTGTCGCCCGCGATCGGCCGGTAGGTGATCGTGCCGAGCCGCTCCAGCGGATCGCCGATCACACTGAAGTCCGGCAGGACCGTCGCGCCGAGACCTTCGGCGACCATCAGCTTGCCCATTTCCGCCCCGTCGGTGGAGTACGAGAACAACGGATCGCGGCCGGCCAGCAGCCGGTGCACATAGCGGTGCATGACGTATCCGGTGCGCATCGCGATCAGTGGCTCGGTGAGCAGGTCGTCCACCGACACGGCGTCCCTGGACGCGAGGGGACTGTCGGGCCGTACGCACACCACCGGGCGCCCGCACAGCAGCCGGGTCGACTCGAAGCCCGCGGGTACGTCGTCGCCGTCCAGGTGGTTGACCAGACCGAGGTCGAAACCGCCCTCGGCCAGGGCCCGGTGGATCTCCGTCTGCTGTGCGCCCACCACCTCGACCTGGGTGACCGGATGCGCCGCGCGGAACTCCCGTACGGCCGGAACCAGAAGGGGGACGGTCGCCGCGTTCACGGTGCCGACCCGCACCATACGGCTGATCCGGTGCTGTTCTCCCGCCGCCACCCGCAGCCGGTCCACCGCCTCCAGGACGTGGACGATGTAGGGCAGCAGCTCCCGGCCCTCGGCGCTCATCGTCGCCCCGGACCGCTTGCGTTCCAGCAGGTCGACTCCGAGTTCCCGCTCCAGGTTCCGGACGGTCTCGCTCAACGCGGGCTGCGACAGGCGCAGTTCCTCGGCGGCCCGGCGCAGGGAACCGAGCCGGGTGACCGCGGCGATGTATTCCAGCTGTTCGGTGCGCACGGCAGCAGAATGCGGGTGATCCACGGGCCGTTCAAGGGTTTCCCTGTCACACGTTCGTGAAATTCAATGGTCCGCGATACGAGACCGGTCGGGTTTTCCTTGACGGCTGTCTGAGCCGACTGCCACCATCGACGACATGAAGATGCGACTGGACCTCACGCGGCGACGCCATGTCGACCTCGCGCGCGTTTCCAGCGCCTCCTGTTGCCTCGCGGCCTGAGCCGCCGCCCCTCCCGCGCACCCAGACTGTTCCCTGACGGGACGGCAGCCTGCGCGTTTCCCTTTCACGCCGCCTGAATCCAGGCCGGAACCCAGCGATCGCCGTCTGAAATCCCGCGGTCTTTCCTACGCCTTTCATTCGGCGTTCCCGAAAGTCCCGCGCGTTCCGCAACAGGAGTTCCGCATGCCCGCAGCGCCCCTGAAATTCGCCTATTGGGTCCCCAACGTCAGCGGAGGACTCGTCACCAGCAAGATCGAGCAGCGCACCGACTGGGGCTACGACTACAACCGCGAACTCGCCGTCCTCGCCGAGAACAACGGCTTCGACTACGCCCTCAGCCAGGTCCGCTACATGGCCGGCTACGGCGCCGAGTTCCAGCACGAGTCGACCAGCTTCAGCCTCGCGCTTCTCCTCGCCACCGAGCGTCTGAAGGTCATCGCCGCCGTCCACCCCGGCCTGTGGCACCCCGGCGTCCTCGCCAAGCTCGGTGCCACCGCCGACCACCTGTCGAACGGCCGCTTCGCCGTCAATGTCGTCTCGGGCTGGTTCAAGGGCGAGTTCACCGCCCTCGGCGAGCCCTGGCTGGAGCACGACGAACTCCCCCAGTTCTCGGCTTCGCTCGAACCGGGGGCACCCCCATCCGCCGCTCCGAGGAGTTCATCCGCGCCCTGCGCCAGATCTGGACCGAAGACCACACCGAACTCGCCGGTGACTTCTACCGCTTGCGCGACTTCTCCCTCAAGCCCAAGCCCCTCAACACGCCCGATCGTCCGCACCCCGAGATCTTCCAGGGCGGCAACTCCACCGCCGCCCGCGCCATGGCCGGCCGGGTCTCCGACTGGTACTTCTCCAACGGCAAGGACTTCGACGGGGTGTCCGAGCAGATCGCGGACGTCCGCAGGTCCGCCTCCGAAGCCGGCCGCAGGGCACCGAAGTTCGGGCTCAACGGCTTCCTCATCGCCCGCGACACGGAGGCCGAGGCCCGCGAGACCCTTCGCGAGATCGTCGCCCAGGCCGACTCCGAGGCCGTCGAGGGCTTCGGTGCCGCCGTCAAGCAGGCCGGCCAGTCCGCCGCCGACGGCAAGGGCATGTGGCAGGACTCCGGCTTCGAGGACCTGGTCCAGTACAACGACGGCTTCCGCACCGGCCTGATCGGCACCCCGGAGCAGATCGCCGAGCGGATCGTCGCCTACAAGAAGCTCGGCGTCGACCTGCTGCTCCTCGGCTTCCTGCACTACCACGAGGAGGTCGAGTACTTCGGCAGGCGGGTGCTGCCGCTCGTGCGCGAGCTGGAGGCCCAACTCGCTGACAGCGAGCCCGAGTTCGCCGCATCGCACGCATGACCGTCCGTCCCGTACCGCGAGAGACGCAGACACGCGTGAGCACCGTCACCCCCGCCGACCGGCGGACCCGCCCCGCACCGAGTGCGGCCAGGGCCGCGCCCGGACCGCACGCCCCGGTCGCCCACCAGCGACGCGAGGCCGACCGCTGGGTCCTCGAAGGCGAACTGCCCGAACCCACCTGGTACTTCTGACCGCCCGTCCCGGGGCGCCCGTCATCCGCGGGCGCCCGGCCTCCCCGAAAGAGGACCCATGGCCACCGTCCTGTCCGTCTCCGGCAGCCCCTCCGCCTCCTCCCGCACCGGAAAGCTGCTGCGCCATCTCGATGCCCGCCTCGCCGCCCAGGGCCACGAGGTGATCCCGCTCGACGTCCGCACCATCCCCGCCGAGGCCCTGCTCGGCGCCGACTTCCGGCACCCCGCGATCATCGAGGCCACCGAGCTCTTCGAGCGCGCCGACGGCGTCGTCATCGGCACCCCCGTCTACAAGGCGGCCTACTCCGGCGTCCTCAAGGCGCTCCTCGACCTGCTCCCGCAGTACGCCCTCGCCGGCAAGACCGTCCTCCCGCTGGCGACCGGCGGCACGACGGCCCACGTGCTGGCCATCGACTACGCCCTGCGCCCGGTGCTCAGCTCCATGGGCGCGGCCCACATCGTGCAGGGCTGGTTCACCCTCGACAAGGACATCACCGCCCACGACGACGGCACCCTCACCGTCGCCCCGGCCGCGATCCAGGCCCTCACGCAGGTCCTCGACCAGTTCTCGACGGCCCTGGGCCGCACCCCTGTGCTGGCCGCGGCGGGCTGACACCGTGACCGCGAAAGTCATCGCCGACGACGTCGAGGCGCTGTCGGTGGCCCGCCTGCTCGCCGACGACTTCCGCGCCGGCGCCTCGCAGCGGGACACCGAACGCCGCCTGCCGCGCGAGGAGCTGGACCGCCTGTCCGCCTCCGGACTGCTCGCGGTCACCGTGCCGGCCGAGCACGGGGGAGCGGACGTATGCCGGCAGACCCTGGCGGAGATCTTCCGGCTGCTCGCGTCGGCCGACGCGAGCCTCGCCCAGATCCCGCAGAGCCACTTCGTGTACGTGAACGTGATCCGCCGGCAAGGCACAGCGGAGCAACAGGAGTTCTTCTTCGGTGAGGTGCTCGCGGGGCGCCGCTTCGGCAACGCCCAGTCGGAGGCGGGCACCAAACACGTCCAGGACATCCGCACCCGTCTGGCACCGGCACCCGACGGCTCGTACACCCTCACCGGCGTCAAGCACTACTCCACCGGAGCCCTCTTCGCCGACTGGATCCCGGTACTGGCCCGCGCCGAGGACGACAACCTGCACGTCGCCTACGTCCCCCAGGGCGCCCCGGGCCTCACGGTGATCGACGACTGGGACGGCATGGGCCAGCGGACCACGGCCGGCGGCACCGTCCGCCTGGACGGTGTCCACGTCCCGGCCGACCGGGTGCTCCCGCACCATCTCACCTTCCAGGGTCCCCAACTCCACGGGGCACTCGCCCAGTTGCTGCACGCCGCGATCGACGCCGGTATCGCCCGGGGTGCGCTGGCCGAGGCCGCCGAGTTCGTCCGCACCAAGAGCCGGCCCTGGTTCGAGAGCGGAGTCGAGACGGCCGCCGAGGACCCGCTCCTGATCCAGCGTTTCGGTGAACTGGCCATCGAGGTACGGGCTTCCGAGGCACTGCTGCGGGAAGCCGCCCGCAGTGTGGACGAGGCCCGCGCCGACCTCACCGACGACACGGCGGCCGAGGCGTCCATCGCGGTCGCCGTGGCCAAGGCGCACGCCGCGCGGACCGCCGTGGAGGTGGCGGGCGCCCTGTTCGAGGTGTCCGGCACCCGGTCCGCGCTCAACTCGCTCAACCTGCACCGGCACTGGCGCGACGCCCGCACCCACACCCTGCACGACCCCGCCCGCTGGAAGATCCAGCACATCGGCCGGTACGTGCTGAGCGGCACGCGGCCGCCGCGCCACGGCCTCCTGTAGCAGACCGTCCAGAACGGAGACCCCCGTGTCCCTCACCTTCCACTGGTTCCTTCCCACCAACGGCGACAGCCGCCATGTCGTCGGCGGTGGCCACGGCACGCCGGCCACCGCCTCCGGACGGGACCGGCCGCCGACGGTCGCCTACCTCAGCCAGATCGCCCGCGCGGCGGAGGACCTGGGCTTCGAGGGCGCGCTCACCCCCACCGGCGCCTGGTGCGAGGACGCGTGGCTGACCACCGCGATGGTCGCCCAGCTGAGCGAGCGCCTGAAGTTCCTGGTCGCCTTCCGCCCCGGCTTCGTCTCGCCGACGCTGGCCGCGCAGATGGCGTCCACCTTCCAGCGGCAGACCGGCGGACGGCTGCTCCTCAACGTGGTCACGGGTGGCGAGAGCCACGAGCAGCGTGCCTACGGAGACTTCCTGGACAAGGACGCGCGGTACCGCCGTACCGGTGAATTCCTGGAGATCGTACGGGGGTTGTGGGAGGGCAAGACCGTGGATCTGCGCGGCGAGCACCTCCAGGTCGAGGACGCGAAGCTGGCACGGGTGCCGGATCCGGTGCCCGAGGTGTACTTCGGGGGATCCTCGCCCGTCGCCGGGGAGGTCGCCGCGCAGCACGCCGACGTGTACCTCACCTGGGGCGAGCCGCCCGCGCAGGTCGCCGAGAAGATCGCGTGGGTCCGGGGGCTGGCGGCTCGACAGGGCCGCACGCTCCGGTTCGGTATCCGACTGCACGTCATCACCCGTGACACCGCCGAGCAGGCCTGGGCGGAGGCGGACCGCCTGCTGGCCGGGTTCGACGCGGAGACCGTGAGGTCCGTGCAGGCGGGGCTGGCGCGCAGCGAGTCCGAAGGACAACAGCGGATGCTGTCCCTGCACTCGGGCGGCAACCGGGACGGGCTGGAGATCCACCCCAACCTGTGGGCCGGGATCGGGCTGGTGCGCGGGGGAGCGGGGACGGCACTGGTCGGCAGCCACGAGGACGTCGCCGAGCGGATCAAGGAGTATGCCGCGCTGGGGATCGAGGAGTTCATCTTCTCCGGGTATCCCCATCTGGAGGAGGCGTACTGGTTCGGGGAAGGGGTGCTGCCGCGGCTTGCCGCGCAGGGCCTGTGGCGGCATCCGTACGGCGACCGGAACGTTCCGTCCGCGCAGGTGCCGTTCGCGAGCTGAGTGGGGTGGTCGGGGCGTTCGGCTTCTGCGGCGTGGTGTGGGTCCGGCGCGCCCGCGCGGCGGAGCCGCATGTCGACACAGCTGCGCGTTCCTCAGGTCAGACCGCTCACCAGCGCTTTCAAGTGGGCCGTGCGTGACTCCTGTGTCTGACCCTGGACCAGAAGGAACAAGGCCTCCCGCGCCAGGCGTTGGGGCTTGCTCGTCAGGGTCATCGAGCGGCCGCCTCCGGCCACCACCGCCGCCGTGGTGGCCGCCTGCATCACCTGGAATGCCTGGGTGCGCAAGGTCAGTCGTTCCTCCAGGTGCTCGTGGGGCGTGGGGTGGTCGGCCAGGTCGTAGGCTTCGGCGCGGATGCCGGTGAGGCGGGCCCGGATCGGGGCGGCCGTGTCGTCGTCCAGCAGGGAGAGGGCCGCCTC
This sequence comes from Streptomyces sp. NPDC050287, assembly GCF_044459385.1. Taxonomy (NCBI): domain Bacteria; kingdom Bacillati; phylum Actinomycetota; class Actinomycetes; order Kitasatosporales; family Streptomycetaceae; genus Streptomyces; species Streptomyces sp. NPDC050287. The sequence goes on from NZ_JBITIY010000016.1 coordinate 83,223, forward strand.
GGTGATGCCGAACACCGCCGGGGACGCGTTCACCGTCTTCAGGCGGTCCGTCGCCGCCCAGTCCCCGTACGGGCGTCGCAGGACCACGGATTCCTCGGGCAGCCAGAAGCCGTCCAGTTCCAGGGACACCGTGCGGGACGCGGTGAGGGCTGCCAGACGCATGGGGGCAGATGCGCGCAGGCCCGGCTGCTCGCGGGCCTCCGTGAAGGCGAAGAGGGCCTCGCCGCTGTCCGTCACCCCGGCCAGCAGCATCACGTCGTTGAGGCCCCAGCCGGTGTACCAGGGCACCGTGCCGTCGAAGCGCCGGCCGCCGCGCTCGCGCGTGACCCGGACCGGCGTGCGCGGGTACGCCCTCAGGTGGGCGTAGGCCACACCGGACAGCAGCTCACCGCGCGCCAGCGGCCCCAGCAGCCGTTCCCGTGCGGGGCCCTCGCTCTTGGAGAGCGTGGCCACGGGCGTGTGGTGCTGGGTCTGTACGAACCAGGTCGAGCAGCACGCGCCGGCCAGGATCTCCGCCGTTTGGCGCGCCACGGCGGCGGGTGTCCCGCCGTACTCCGCGGGCGCGCTCACCGCGAGCAGCCCCGATCGCCTGATCGCGTCGAGGTGGCCCGCGGGCACGCCCTCCTGGTCGACGCGTTCGGCGTGCGGAGCGAGGAGGTCGTCCGCGAGGCGGTGGGCGCGGGCGACGAGCGGGTGCGGTGCGGTCATGGGGAAGATTCTTCCGGTGTCGCGGCGCACGATGTCGATCCGGGGGCGGGCCGTTCGTGTAGGAGGTGAGACAACGCTCCTACGACGCCGTGGAGGCCGTCATGAAGTACTACCTGCTCAGCGTGATCACCCCCAGCGGGGGCGAGCCGCCCTCCGCCGAGGGGCTCGCGGAGATCGGCCGGAACCTGGAGACCTTCCACCAGGAGCTGCGCGAGGCCGGGGCCTGGGTGTTCGCCGGCGGGCTGCACGGCCCGGAGACGGCCACCGTGCTGCGGCCCAAGGGCGGCGACGTGCTGGTGACCGACGGGCCGTACGCCGAGGGAAAGGAGTACCTCGGCGGGATCTGCCTCATCAAGGCGCCCGACCTGGACGCCGCCCTGCACTGGGGCCGGCGGGCGACGTGGGCCACCACGCTCCCCATCGAGGTGCGCCCCTTCATGGGCGAGGCCTGATGCCGCTCGACATCGAGGCCGTGTTCCGTGCGGAGTACGGCCGCGCGGTCTCCGTTCTCGTCCGTTTCCTCGGCGACATCGACCTCGCCGAGGAAGCGGTCCAGGACGCCTTCACCACGGCCGTGCGACGCTGGCCGGAGACCGGTGTGCCGCCGAGTCCGGCCGGGTGGATCATCACCACCGCCCGCAATCGCGCCATCGACCGGCTGCGCCGGGAGGCCAGGCGCGACGAGCGTCAGGCCGAGGCACTCCTGTTGCACACCGCTGACGCGCCGCCCGAGGAGGGCCCCGTGCGCGACGAACGGCTCCGCCTGGTCTTCACCTGCTGCCACCCCGCACTCGCCCCGCAGGCGCGGGTCGCCCTCACCCTGCGCCTGCTCGGCGGGCTCACCACGCAGCAGATCGCCCGCGCCTTCCTGGTGCCCGAGGCGACCATGGCCCAGCGGCTCGTCCGGGCCAAGACGAAGATCCGCGACGCCCGGATCCCGTACCGCGTACCGCGCCACGCCGACCTCCCGGACCGTCTCGAGGGTGTCCTGGCCGTGGTCTACCTGATCTTCAACGAGGGGTACGGCGGCTCGCCCGAGCTGTGCGCGGAGGCCGTACGCCTCGGGCGGCTGCTGACCGACCTCATGCCGGACGAGCCCGAGGCGACCGGCCTGCTCGCGCTGATGCTCCTCGTCGAGTCGAGGCGGACCGCCCGGCAGGACGCGGACGGCGGGCTCGTACCGTTGCCCGAGCAGGACCGATCCCGCTGGGACCGCGCGCTGGTCGCCGAGGGCCAGGAGCTCGTCCGCCGCTGCCTGCGCCGCAACCACCCCGGGCCCTACCAGATCCAGGCCGCCGTCCAGGCCGTCCACAGCGACGCCCCGAGCGCCGACACCACCGACTGGGGACAGATCCTCCAGCTCTACGACCAGCTCCTCGCGCTCACCCCCAGCCCGGTCGTGGCCCTGAACCGGGCGGTCGCCGTCGCCGAGACCGAGGGACCGGACGCTGCCCTCGACCTGGTGGACACGCTGGACCTCGACGCCTACCACGTCTTCCACGCCGTCCGCGCCGACCTGCTGCGCCGCCTGGGCCGGGACGCGGAGGCCGGGCGGGCGTACGCGGAGGCCGCCCGGCTGACCGGCAACCCGGCCGAACGCGCGTATCTCGAACGCCGGCGCCGGGAACTCGGGCGGCCGTGACACACGACTCACGGAAACGGGGTCCGCAGTGCTCGGAATTCATTTGGGCACATGAAAGGTTGCTATATACACCTGATGGCTCCGGCCGTCGAGATCCGTACTGCCGGCCGAAAGGCCGGCGCACCCCAGCGAGGCACCGTGAACCACCCCGCCCCCGAGCAGCCCGCCGACATCGTGGCCCGGCTGCGCGCCACCTTCCGCACCGGCCGCACCAAGCCCGTCGAATGGCGCACCGCCCAACTGCGCCGCCTGCGCGAGATGCTCACCGAGAAGGGCGCCGATCTCGCCGCCGCCCTCCACACCGACCTGGGCAAGAGCGCCACCGAGGCGTACCGCACCGAGATCGACTTCACGGTCCGCGAGATCGACCACACCCTCGACCACCTCACCGACTGGCTGCGCCCCGAGTCCGCCCCGGTCCCGGCGCACCTCGGTGACGACGCCCGAGCCTGGACGCGCTACGACCCGCTCGGCGTCGTCCTCGTCATCGCGCCCTGGAACTATCCTCTCCAGCTCCTGCTCGCCCCCGTGGTCGGTGCCCTCGCCGCCGGCAACGCCGTGATCGCCAAGCCGAGCGAGCTGGCCCCCGCCACCTCCGCCGCGCTCGCCCGGCTGCTGCCCGCGTACCTCGACACCGCCGCGGTCGCCGTCGTCGAGGGCGGCATTCCCGAGACCACGGCCCTGCTGGCCGAGCGCTTCGACCACATCTTCTACACCGGCAACGGCACCGTCGGCCGCGTCGTGATGCGCGCCGCCGCCGAGCACCTCACCCCGGTCGCCCTCGAACTGGGCGGCAAGTCCCCGGCGTTCGTCGACCGCGACACCGACCTCACTGTCGTCGCCGACCGGCTGGCCCGCGGCAAGTTCCTCAACGCCGGGCAGACCTGCGTAGCCCCCGACTACGTGCTGACCGACCCGCGGACCGCGGCGGCCCTGGAGCCGTTGCTCGCCCGGGCCGTCGAGGGGCTGTACGGCAGCGACCCCGCCGCCTCGGCCGAGTACGGCCGCATCGTCGACGAACGGCACTACGACCGCCTCTCCGGCCTGCTCGACTCGGGCCGGGTCGTCGTGGGCGGCACCGGTGACCGTACGACGAAGTACCTCGCCCCCACCGTCCTCGCCGACGTCGACCCCGGGTCGCCCGTCATGCGCGAGGAGATCTTCGGCCCGATCCTGCCCATCGTCACGGTCCCCGGCCTCGACGAGGCGATCGACTTCATCAACGACCGCGACAAGCCCCTCGCCCTGTACGTCTTCACGCAGTCCGAGGAGACCCGGCACCGCATCGCCGACGAAACCTCCTCCGGCGGTCTCGGCTACGGTCTCCCGCTCGCCCATCTCACCGTCTCCGACCTCCCGTTCGGGGGAGTGGGCGAAAGCGGCATGGGCAGCTACCACGGCCGCTACTCCATCGAGACGTTCAGCCACCGCAAGGCGGTACTGGAGAAGCCGCTGGGCTGAGGCAGGTCACCTCCTCACCTTCGCCGATTCACCCCCCACCTGCAATTCCCTGAGAGGCGACGGTACTTGACTGGTCTACACCCTTGACTGGTACAGACCAAAGGGGTTGAGTGTGCTGCCACACCCCCCACCACGGCCGCGCCCACGCCGTGGCCGGTCCGTCCGGCACGTGCGCACAAGGCCCGGCTCCGCCCTGCCCTTGTCCGGGTGCGGCCGTGCTCCGCAAAGGAGTTGATCCTGTGTCGAGACGCCGTATCTCCGCCGTGGTCACCGCTCTCGTCCTCGGGACCGCCGTGCCGGTCCTGCTGCCGGCGGCTCCCGCGTCCGCCGCCGCGTGCTCGAGCTATCCGAGCTGGGTGGCCGGAAGGCCGTACGTCACCGGCGACATCGTGCGCTACACCGACGGCAAGGCCTACATCGCCGAACACGACAACCCGGGCTACGACCCCACCATCAGCACCTGGTACTGGGAGCCCTACGCCTGCGACGGCGGCTCCACACCCATCGGCAGCTTCGTGGTGAGCGAGGCGCAGTTCGACCAGATGTTCCCGGGCCGGAACGCCTTCTACACCTACAGCGGCCTCACCGCCGCCCTCAGCGCCTACCCCGGCTTCGCCACCACCGGCAGCGACACCGTCAAGAAGCAGGAGGCCGCAGCCTTCCTCGCCAACGTCAGCCACGAGACCGGCGGGTTGGTGTACGTGGTCGAGCAGAACACCGCCAACTACCCGACCTACTGCGACTGGAACCAGCCCTACGGCTGCCCGGCCGGGCAGTCGGCGTACTACGGGCGCGGTCCGATCCAGCTCAGCTGGAACTTCAACTACAAGGCCGCCGGCGACGCGCTCGGCATCGACCTCCTGAACAACCCCTGGCTGGTGCAGAACGACGCGGCCGTCGCCTGGAAGACGGCCCTGTGGTACTGGAACACCCAGTCCGGACCCGGCACCATGACCCCGCACAACGCCATGGTCAACGGTGCCGGATTCGGCCAGACCATCCGCAGCATCAACGGCTCCCTGGAATGCGACGGCAGAAACCCGGCCCAGGTGCAGAGCCGGGTGACCAAGTACCAGCAGTTCGCGCAGATCCTCGGGGTTTCGCCGGGTGGCAATCTGTACTGCTGACGGCGGCGATCCGTACCGCTGAGGTGCCTGGGCCGCGTGCGTGAACGCGCTCCCGGAGCTCTGCCGGGCGTATGTCAGAATCCGCCGATGACCTCCCGAACGCTAACCGCGGACGCCGCGGGCACCTGGAAACTCGGCGACCTCACCGTCAACCGCATCGGCTTCGGCGCGATGCGGTTGACGGGCAGCGCGGCCTTCCACCTCGGGGCGCCGAGCGACCGCGAGCGGTCGGTCGCCGTGCTGCGCAGGGCGGCCGAACTCGGTGTGAACCACATCGACACGGCCGCCTTCTACTTCTCCGCCCTGCGTTCCGCCAACGAACTCATCACCAGCGCGCTGTCGCCGTACCCCGACGACCTGGTCATCGTCACCAAGGTCGGCCCGTTCCGGACGTACTCCGGGGAGTGGGGCACCCCGGCCCGCCCCGAGGACCTGCGCGGCCACGTCGAGGAGAACCTGCGCCAGCTCGGCCGCGACCACCTGGACGTGGTCAACCTCCGCCGGATGCCCAGGTACGACTCGATCGCCGAGCACTTCGGCGCCCTCGCCGAACTCCGCGAGGCAGGCCTGATACGCCACCTCGGCATCTCCAACGTCGAGCCGCGCCACCTCGCCGAGGCGCAGGCGATAGCGCCCGTGGTGTGCGTGCAGAACCAGTACGCGCTCGACCGCCCCGACCCCGCCACCGACGAAGTCCTGCGCCTGTGCGGAGAACGGGGCATCGCCTTCGTGCCGTTCTACGCCGTCGCCGGCGAGGCCGGACCGAACGGGACGACCACCGCCCACGACGACGAGGTGCTCGCCGTCGCCCGGGCGCACGACGCCACCCCCGCCCAGGTCCGCATCGCCTGGACCCTGCACCAGGGTCCGCACGTCCTCGCCATCCCCGGCACCGGTAACCCGGACCACCTCGTCGAGAACGTGGCCGCGGGCGCCCTGCGGCTGACCGACGAGGAGCTGGCCGCACTCAACGGGCTCCGCCGGAAAGCCGGTTGAGCCCCGCACCGGCAGTGGCCCAGAGTGAGGGCCGACATCCGCTCCACGGAAAGAGAACGCGACCCATGGCCGTCATCCACCGCACCACCCTCAAGCCGACCAAGCTGGAACTCCTCACCGCCTGGTTGCCCACCCGCCCCTGGTACGCGGGCGGTCCGGACGAACCCCGGCTGTCCAAGGCGGGCGGCTTCCGTCTGGACGACCCGAAGGGCGAGGTCGGCATCGAGTTCATGGTGGCCACCGACACCTCCGGTACCCACCCGGCCGCCTATCTGGTGCCCCTGACCTACCGGGGCGCCCCGCTCGCCGGAGCGGAACACGCCCTCGTCGGCACCGCGGAGCACGGGGTGCTGGGCCCCCGCTGGGCCTACGACGGCGCCCACGACCCGGTCCTGGTGACCCAGCTGCTCGCCCTGATCGAGGGCAGCGCCCAGGCGCAGGCCCAGAGCGCCACGGACACCCCGGACCACGACGTCACCCGTTCCTGCGCGGCAGACGTCCCCCTCGCCTCGGGCCCCGTCACCGTCGCCGACGACGAAGAGGGCACCGACCTGTCCCTCCCCGAGGGCGCCACACTCCGCCTCCACCGGGTCCTGCACCCCGCCCCGCAGGGCGCGTCCCTCGTCCCGCCCGGCGCGGTCGGCCACGTCGCGGGCCCTTGGCAGCAGCCGGACGGTGAACGGGTTCAGGGTCTGTTCGCGGCCCTGTACTCGGGTCCCCGGGCGTAGCAGGTCCACAGGCCGTTCCATGAGGCCGCCCGTGAGGTGAGGCAACCGTCGCGTGCCAGGACGGTTGCCTCGGTTCGCGGCACAGTGGAGAGATGAACGCAGACGACAGCGACATTCTGGCCAGGGGACGGGTGGCGACCAGGCTTCCCGCCCAGGACCTGGACCGGGCGCGGCGTTTCTACGCCGAGAAGCTCGGCCTGGAGCCCGTCGACGAACGGCCCGGCGCACTGCTGTACCGGTGCGGGGGCACCGACTTCGCCGTGTTCCGGTCGACGGGAGCATCGACCGGCACCTTCACCCAGATGGGATGGGAGGTCGACGACCTCGACACCGTCGTGTCCCAGCTCAAGCGACGCGGCGTGGTGTTCGAGGAGGTCGACGTGCCAGGGTTCCGCACCAGGGACGGGATCGCGGAGATCCACGGGAACTACCCGAGCAAGGGTGCCCGGGGCGAACGCGCCGCCTGGCTCCGTGACAGCGAGGGAAACCTGCTCGGCATCGGCGAGCCGGTCGTCTGAGCGGACCGCGTGGACCGACGGGCAGACGCCATCCGCATGCCGGCCCTACGTGTGGTTCATCCCAGTTGTTCGTGCAGGAAGGGCACCGTGCGCTCCCAGGCGCGGGCGGCCGACTCGGCGTCGTAGACCGGTCGGCCGTCGTTGAAGAAGGCGTGGTCGGCCGGGTAGCGGCGGAAGTCCGGGGTGATCCCCGACTGCTCCCGGATGGCGTCGGCGAGCCGGTCGACGGTCTGTGCCGGGATGCTCTGGTCGCGTTCGCCGAAGTGTCCCAGGACCTGCGCCTTCAGCCCCGAGAAGTCGGGCAGTTCGCCCTGGATGACGCCGTAGAACGGCACGGCCGCGCTTACCCGCGGGTCCGCCGCGGCCAGGTACAGCACGAAACCGCCGCCCATGCAGAAGCCGACCGCGCCGACCATGTCCGAGGTGACCTCGGGCAGGGACAGCAGATGGCCGACCGCGCCGGAGAGCAGTTCGACCCCGCGCGCGACCGGGAGGGCCTGCATCATCCGCAGGGCCTCCTGGCTCTCGTGCGCCACGTTGCCGCCGTAGAGGTCGGGCGCGAGGGCGACGAAGCCCTCCCGGGCGAGCCGGTCGGCGACGTCCGCGATGTGGTCGGTCAGGCCCCACCACTCCTGGATGACGATGACGCCGGGTCCGCGTCCGGACGGCGGCAGGGCCAGATAGCCGTGGGCGGTGGTCCCGCCGCTCGGGAAGGTGACGTTCTGGTGGGCCGGGGCACCGGTCGACTTCGGCAGTTCGGTCATGACGCGCGACTCCTGTACGGCAGTGCGGGCGGGGAGGCGGCGGAGCCGGTGACTCCGACGTGATCACCAGCCTGCCACGCAGGGAGTCACCGCTGCCACGCACCCCCCGGCCCGTTCCGCGTTCCCCGGGCCGGTTTCCGCGCCCGCCCGGATCATCGGCAGGGCTGACTGGCGCAGGGCACGTTTTACGTATAACCTCTCCCGTCACTCACCTGCTTCACAAGTCTCCGAAAGGCCCCGATGAGACGCATCGCCCTGGTCACCCTCGTCGTCGACGACCACGACGAGGCCATCCGCTTCTACACCGAGGCCCTCGGATTCAGTCTGGTCGAGGACACCCCGCGCCCGGACGGCTCCCGCTGGGTCGTCGTTCGGCCCGGCTCCCATCAGGACGGCACCGATCTGCTGCTGGCCCGGGCCAAGGACGACGCCCAGCGTGCCCGGGTCGGGGATCAGACCGGTGGCCGCGTCGGATTCTTCCTGCACACGGACGACTTCGCCCACGACCGCGCCCGCATGCTCGCCGCCGGCGTGACCTTCCTGGAGGAGCCCCGCCACGAGCCCTACGGCTCGGTCGCCGTCTTCGAGGACCTGTACGGAAACCGCTGGGACCTGCTCCAGCCCGCCACCGACTGAGAACCACCGTCGAGAACCACGCCCAGAACCACCGCCGAGAACCACGCCCAGAACCACCGCCGAGGACCACGCACATGACCGCGCCCCGCATCGACACCGACACCCTCCGCCGGCTGCCCAAGGCCGTGCTGCACGACCACCTCGACGGCGGCCTGCGCCCCGCCACCCTGGTGGAGCTCGCGGACGCGGTCCGCCACCCCCTGCCCACCACCGACCCGGACGAGCTGGCCGCCTGGTACGTCGAGGCCGCGGGCTCAGGTGACCTGGTGCGCTACATAGGCACCTTCGAGCACACCCTGGCGGTGCTGCAGTCCCGCGAGGGCTTGCTGCGCACCGCCGAGGAGTACGTGCTCGACCTCGCCGCGGACGGTGTCGTGTACGGCGAGGTGCGGTACGCCCCCGAGTTGATGCTGAGAGGCGGGCTGACCCTGCCCGAGGTCGTCGAGGCCGTTCAGGAAGGTCTCGCGGCCGGTATGGCGAAGGCGGCCGCCGCGGGCACCCCGGTCCGCGTCGGCACGCTGCTGTGCGGGATGCGTATGTTCGACCGCACCAGGGAGACCGCCGACCTGGCCGTCGCCTTCCGGGACGCGGGCGTCGTCGGCTTCGACATCGCCGGCGCCGAGGACGGCTTCCCGCCCGCCGACCACCTGGCCGCCTTCGAGCATCTGCGCCGGGAGAACGTCCCGTTCACCATCCACGCCGGCGAGGCACACGGTCTGCCCAGCATCCACCAGGCGCTCCAGGTGTGCGGCGCCCAGCGCATCGGACACGGCGTCCGCATCACCGACGACATCCCCGACCTCGCGGCCGGCAAGCTCGGCCGTCTCGCCGGCTGGGTCCGGGACCGTCGTATCGCGCTGGAGATGTGTCCGACCTCCAACCTCCAGACCGGCGCCGCCATGTCGATCGCCGAGCACCCGATCACGGCCCTGAAGGACCTCGGCTTCCGGGTCACCCTCAACACCGACAACCGGCTGGTGTCGGGGACGACGATGACCCGGGAGATGGCGCTGCTGGTGGAGGGGGCCAACTGGACGGTCGAGGACCTGCGCACCGTCACGGTGAACGCCCTCAAGAGCGCGTTCATCCCGTTCGACGAGCGCAGGGCACTCATCGAGGACGTCGTCCTGCCGGGCTACGAAGCCGCGCTTCGCAACAACCCCCTGAGGTAGGCGGCCTGTCCGACGTGCTGGAGATCGTCGGACAGGACACTGACCAGCCGTACGGCCAGTGTCACCGGCGGATCCCAGCGCTCGTCCACGATCCGCTCGAAGTCCTTGGCGGTGAGCCCGCGCAGATACCCGAGCGTCTGCTCGTGCACGGCGTCGTAGTACCCGGTCAGCAGGTCACCGGAGCCGACCCGCACCTTGGCGACCTTCGCGGAGCTGTGCCCGTACCCGGTGTCACGGCGCGGAAGGTCGAGGCCGAACCGTTTCTCCCAGCCCTGTGTCAGCCACACCTGGTCGAACCCCGAGGCGTCGGCGATGTGGTCGTCCTGGACCCGGGTGAGATGCCAGATCAGCCAGGAGACGGAGTTGGCGTCGGCGGAGGGCCGGGCGTTGAGGCCGTCCGGGCCCAGCCCGTCGACGGTGGCGTGGACCTCTTCCTGGATGCGGCTGTACGCGTCGATGAGGATGTCCTTGGCATGCATGGATCCACCATGGCGCATCCGCGGCCGTCATGCGCTCTCTGTCTGCGGAAGGGTGCCCTCTGTCTGCAGGAGGGCGCCCTCTGTTTCCAGGAGCGCCATCAGCGCCCGGGCCGCGGGGCTGGTGGCCTGTGCGGGCGGCAGCAGGGCGACGGTCTCGTACACGGTCTCGCCGGTGCCCTTGACCGGGAGGGCGGTCAGCGACTCGCGCTTGTGCTGGAAGTGCCGCGGGACGACGGCGATGCCGAGGTCCTCGTCCACCAGGTCCAGGAGGGTGTGCACGTCGTTGACCTCCAGGGCGACGCTCCGGCGGACGCCCGCGGCGGCGAAGGCGGCGTCGGTGGTCCGGCGCGGACCCCAGTCCGGATGGAAGTCGACGAAGACCTCTCCGCCCAGATCCTCAGGCGTCACGGCCGCCCCGGCGCGCGCGAGGCGGTGGCTGGGATGGCACAGGACCGTCATCGGCTCGCTGGTCAGCGGTACGGCGCGTAGCTGGTCGGTGTCCTCGTCGGCCGTCCGGACGGCGAACGCGAGGTCCAGTCGACCGGCCGCGACCTCCTCGGTGAGCGCCCCCGAGCCCGCCTGCCGCAGACAGATCTCCACGTCCGGGTGCCGGCGCCGGAACGTGGCGAGCAGCCCGGCGACGTGGACCCCGGCGATGCACTGCTCCGACCCGAGCGCGAGCATGCCACGCAGCACGCCCTGCACCGCGGCCACCGCCTCGTGGGCCGCCCGCACCTGTGCGAGGATCCGCTCCGCCTCGGTCAGCAGCGCCCGGCCGGCCGGCGTGAGCGTCACCCGGCGGGTGGTTCGCACGAACAGCGGGGTCTGCAGCTCCCGTTCCAGGGCGCGGATGGAGGCGGACAGCCCCGACTGGGAGACCAGCAGCCGTTCGGCGGCCCGGGTGAAATGCTGGTCCTCGGCGACCGCGACGAAGTGCTGGAGATGGCGGAGTTCCATGATTGAGAAGCCTATCCGCTCAATTCCATCGGATTCTTCTGTTGGACCACTGCACCCAGGTCACGAGAGAGTGGGCACGGTTCTCAGGGAACCAGGTTCCGCCGTGCCAACCCCTCTGGAGTCGCGTTGTACACCGCACACCCCGACCGCTACGCGGACATGCCCTACCGGCGCACCGGACGCAGCGGTCTGAAACTTCCCGCGCTGTCGCTCGGTCTGTGGCACAACTTCGGCCCGGCGGACCGCACGGTCGAGACGCAGCGCGCCATCCTGCGCCGTGCCTTCGACCTCGGCGTCACCCACTTCGACCTGGCCAACAACTACGGCCCGCCGCCCGGCGCCGCCGAGTCCGCGTTCGGCGAGGCGCTGAAGGCCGACTTCGCGTCCTACCGCGACGAGATGGTCGTCTCCACCAAGGCCGGCTACCTGATGTGGCCCGGCCCCTACGGCGAGTGGGGCTCGCGGAAGTACGTGCTGTCCTCGCTCGACCAGAGCCTGAAGCGGATGGGCCTGGACTACGTCGACATCTTCTACTCGCACCGCCCCGACCCGGAGACTCCCCTGGAGGAGACGATGGGCGCCCTGCACTCGGCGGTCCAGCAGGGCAAGGCGCTGTACGTCGGCATCTCCAACTACTCGGCCGAGCAGACCCGCGAGGCCGCGCGCATCCTGGGTGAGCTGGGCACCCCGCTGCTCATCCACCAGCCCCGCTACTCGATGCTCGACCGGCGCCCCGAGGACGGGGGTCTGCTGGACGCGCTGGACGAGCTCCAGGTCGGCTCCATCGTCTTCTCCCCGCTGGAGCAGGGTCTGCTGACCGGCCGCTACCTCAACGGCATCCCGGAGGACTCGCGGGCCGCGAGCGACAGCCCGTTCCTGAACTCGGACGCGGTCACCGAGGACCTGGTGGGTCGCCTGCGCGCCCTCGACGACATCGCGAAGTCCCGCGGCCAGTCCCTGGCCCAGCTGGCCCTCGCCTGGGTCCTGCGCGGCGGCCGGGTGACCTCCGCCCTGGTCGGCGCGAGCAGCCCGCAGCAGCTGGAGGACAGCGTGGGCGCCATCCGCAACCTGGACTTCGACGCGGAGGAACTGGCGCGGATCGACGCCATCGTCAAGGCGTGACCGACGGGGTGTCACGGCCCCGGGCGGCGGAGGGTGCGAGGGAGCGGGGGCGCCGGTACGAGCGCGGGCGGCCGTGACGGGGCCAGGCCTGAGGGAAGCCACGTCAGGCGTCAGCCCAGCCGTTCCTCGAGCCGCACCGTCACCGTGTCCCCCGCCTTCTTCCCGATGGCCCGGCGCACCTCGGCATTCACCGGAAGCATGTGCGTGCCGTCACCGAGGGCCATGAAGGAGCTCTGGAAGGGGTGCCCGTCGATCATCCCGCGGACCTTGACCAGGCCGCGGGTGCCGAAGAACGCCACGGAGCCGGGCCAGCGGACACACGTCCAGCTGCCCTTCTCCGGGCTTTTGCTCAGCTTGGCGGTGAATTCCGCCTCCACTTTCCCGGTCGTCGCCATGACATCCTCCGCTGCGATGGTCTCCACCTCAGGAGACTCCCGCTGAAGAGACCACCGGCAGCGCGGAAACTCATCGCCGACGTCCTGCTCAGGCTCCGGCGGGCACCCGGTCCAGGAAGCCGAGGACGGCCTTGATCCGCCCGTCCTCGGCCAGGGTGATCACATCGGAGCCGGCCACCGGTGCCGAACCGTCGGCCTCGCTCACCAGCTCCCAGGAGAAGCGCGCCGTCTCGTGGTGGCCGTCCACCGTGCCGACCTGCCGGAAGACGAAGCCGGGGAACTGCTCGTGGACCCCCGCGATCACCGCGACGAGCTGCGCGTGGCCGCCCGTGTCGGTGAGCGGGTCGGTGTAGGTGCCGTCCACGGTCCAGGCGGCGGCGACCGCCTTGGCACGTGTGCCGGCCTCCCGGGCGTTCCAGGCCTCGAAGTAGCGGGCGACGGCGTTCTCGTAACGGTCGGTGTTCGCGGGCATGGGTGATCGGCCTCCATCAAGGACGTATCTGCTGGTCGAAACCCGGATCCGCGGCTGCGGCGACCCGGTGGCTCCACCCTGCCCGCAGCGGTCCGCGGGGTCGATTACCCCTCAGGTAATGACGGCGGCGGGGCCGCCCATCACATTTCGGCCATGTCGGGCGGCGAATATGCCAGGAGACTGGCTGGAAAGACGTGGTGACAGTGTTTCAGTAGTGAACATACTCGACTGCTAGGGCACTTCACATCCAGCGAAGAGCCGATCACGCACAGCACATGAGCCGAGCACCGCACGGGAGCCGTATCGAAAGTGAGGCCTGGCCGACCAAGTCTGGCGAAGCAGCGGGGGAGTGGATCGTGCACGACGAATTCCTGTGCCATGTCACGGGGTACGGCACCTGTGACGGTCGGCGTATCGGCGTACCGCTGGGGACCTACCGTGCCCCCACCCTCGCCCTCGCCCTGTGGTGGCTGCGCGACCGTGCCTCCTGGATCGCCGACCGGCTGGACCCCCGGCCCGAGGCCGAGCACTTACCGGCGGGCGCCCTCGTCCCCGTGGCACACACCGTTCCCGACGTGCCCGCCGTGCTGCGCACCTGGTGCGCCGACCCGGCCCAACAGGAGCTGGTGGCCGACGAGTTGGCCGCCGGGCGGCTGGTGCGGATCGCCGCCTTCGACGACACCACCGAGTACGAACTGCTGGCGGAGTCCGTGGACGCCCTGCGGATGCAGCGCACCGCAGCGGCCCTCTTCACGCCCGTCGCCTGAACGCCCGTCGCCTGGCCCCCCCGTCGCATGCACTCAGTCGCCACGGCGAAGCGGACGGTCACACCGACGGCGCCGGCGGCACCCGGCGGTGCTGCGGCCCGAGGACGCCCACCGGACCCTCGTGGAACGGCCCTCCGCAGCCCACCCCGGCCTCGCCCCGCACCTCGACGCCGTGTTCGCCAAGGCCCTGTTCCAGGAACCCCGACGACCGGTACGGCTCCTGCCTCGCGTCAGTCGCCGCCGCGTACCGCCCCGGCGGGCGGCCACCCGCCGACCGAGGTCCTCCTCCTCGAACAGCGAGCCGCCGACCGGCTCCCGGACCCCACCGCCCTCGCCCGACTCCGACACCACGGGAACGGCGAAGGCGGCTCTCACCCCGGGTACGACGATCACAACCGGCCCGGCGTAAGGACCGTCACGGGGACTCGGGGACTGTGACGCGCGGCTCGGGGTACGAGCACTGGTGCAGCAGCGTCCGGCCAGTCCGGCTTCCGAGAGAGACACGCATGACCGAGCACCTGGACGGGGCAGGGATACCGACTGGTTTCGACGTGCCCGTGGAACCGCTACGGCGGGCAGCGCACTACACCGGCGAACCGGGATCCATAGCGGAGGCGCGGGCTTTCGCCGGGAGCTTCCTGGAGCAGCTCAGGACCGAGTGGTGCGCCGACGTGGACCCTCGTACCAAGGACGGGATCCTCCTGGTGGTCAGCGAACTGGTCACCAACGCGGACCGGCACAGCGACGGGCCGTACATCCTTGAGCTGGAGGGCACGGCCGGCGCGGTGGCCGTCGTGGTCTACGACAGCAGCGTCGCCCTTCCCCGGCGCTTCCCCAGGGATCCTGAGCGCATCGGCCGACACGGCCTGGAGATCGTGCACGCGCTGGCCGCGGAGATCGACTTCGAACGGGTGCCCGTCGGCAAGCGGGTTCGCGCCGTCGTGGGCCTGGGCCAGAGGTGATCTCCGCCCGCTCTTGAAGGCTCACGGTTGAGGCGTCACGGTTGCGCCTGTTCGCACCTGAGCCCGTTCACGGGTACCGCCCCGGCCGTCATGCGGCCCTCGTTCCGTGGGGACGGCACCCGCTCGTTCGCGTCCGGGTCGGATCGGTCAGGCGCAGCCCAGCTCGCCCAGCATGCCGTGGCGCAGGCGTGTGATGATCCGCTTGATCAGCCGGGACACATGCATCTGCGAGCAGCCCAGACGCTCGCCGATCTCCGCCTGGGTGGCCTCCTCCACGAACCGCATATGGAGGATCTGCCGATCGCGCTCACTCAGTTCGGCCATGAGCGGGGCGAGGGACTGGAAGTCCTCCACGAGCCGCAGCCCGTTCTCCTCCACCCCGATGAAGTCGGCGAGGACCGCCTCGCCGCCCTCCGGGCCGTCTCCGGTGAGCGCGGCGTCCAGCGAGGACGAGTTGTAGCCGTTGGAGGCGATCTGCGCCTCCACCACCTCGCTCTCGGGGATGTTCATCAACGTGGCGAGTTCGGCCACGGTCGGCTCGCGGTCCAGCCGGCTGGCGAGCTCCTCGCGGGCCTTGGCCAGCTCCACGCGCAGCTCCTGCAGCCGCCGCGGCACGTGCACGGCCCAGGTGGTGTCACGGAAGAAGCGCTTGATCTCGCCGACGATGTAGGGCAGCGCGAACGACGTGAACTCGACCTCGCGCGCCAGCTCGAATCGGTCGATGGCCTTGATC
Source organism: Streptomyces sp. NPDC050287 (assembly GCF_044459385.1). NCBI lineage: Bacteria > Bacillati > Actinomycetota > Actinomycetes > Kitasatosporales > Streptomycetaceae > Streptomyces > Streptomyces sp. NPDC050287. The sequence continues at coordinate 98,862 of NZ_JBITIY010000016.1, forward strand.
AGACCGATCATGCCGGTCTGGACGATGTCCTCCATGTCGTCGCCGCGGCCGCGGAACCGGCCGGCCGCGAAGCGCACCAGGGACATGTTCATCTCGATGAGCGTGTTGCGCGCGTACTGGTATTCGTGCGTGCCTTCTTCGAGCTGGGTCAGGCGCTGGAAAAACTGGCGGGAAAGCTCCCGCGCGTCGCGCGGCGCCACGGTCCGCGGGTCCTCGACTCCCGGCAGCGGTCCGTCACCCGTCGTCCTGGTCCCGGCGGTCTGCTTGACGACCTGTGCCTCCGACCGGATCACGGCGGTGTCCATTACCTCTCCCACGAAAGTCACGGCTCGACGTCTGCCTCTTCGGCCTTGGTTGTCTCGGGTCCTGCTCCGGGCTCGCCGCGTGCGAGTACCCGGATCGCGGTGACGTATGCACGCCGGCCGCGGAACAGCGAACCGTCCCAGGTCCTTCAACCGTGCGCCTACCCGGGGCGTGAGGGCCCATGCCCGTCCTGCGTCCGAGCGGCGGAAAAACGGCGGTCGAACCTCTCACGATGGGGGTTCTGTACCTTATGGCCGATTCCCCCGAGGGCGGAATGCCGGCACCTTGCCCTCGGGGCCAGGGAATCTAGTCTGATCAGGGTGAGCAACCAAGCGCCGAACCAAGCCCGCGTGATTCCCCTGCGCCCGCCCGCCGCGCGCCCCGGGACCGCCCGCCCAGTGTCCGAACGCCCCGCCGCCTCCCCGCCCGGCCAGTCGCCGACGGCCCCCGTCCCCCTCGACGCGGGCGCGCGGAAGGAACCCCTCTTGCGCGACCTGGTCGGCGATGTGCTGCGCCGCGAACGCCTCGCTCAGGAGCGCACGCTCAAGGACGTCGCCGACGCCGCCCGGATTTCCATGCCGTACCTCTCCGAGGTCGAGCGCGGCCGCAAGGAGGCCTCGTCGGAGGTCCTCGCGGCCGCCGCCCACGCCCTCGGCCTGGGCCTGGGAGATCTGCTGTCGCTGGCCCAGGGCGAGCTCACCCGCCAGGCGCGGGTCGGCGTCACCCGCCGTTCCACGGCCCCGTACAACGGGCTCTGCCTGGCCGCCTGACCGGACCGGCCGGCGCCTCAGACCGTCACGAGGCGCCGGCTCACCACCTCGTCCGCCAGTCCGTACGCGACCGCCTCCTCGGCGGTGAACACCTTGTCGCGGTCCATGTCCGCGCGCAGGGTGGCGATGTCGTGGTGCGTGTGCCGTGCCAGCACCTCCTCCACCTGGGAGCGGATCCGCACCATCTCCTTGGCCTGGAGCGAGAGATCGGACACCGTCCCCTGCTGTCCGCCGCTGGCCGGCTGCCCGAGCAGCACCCGAGCGTGCTCCAGCACGAACCGTCGCCCCGGGTCCCCGCCGGCCAGGAGCACGGCCGCCGTGGAGGCCGCCTGCCCGACGCAGAACGTCGTGATCGGCGACTGCACGTACGTCATCGTGTCGTAGATCGCCATCAGCGAGGTGAACGAGCCGCCGGGGGAGTTGATGTAGATCGCGATCTCGTTCTCCGGTGCGGAGGACTCCAGATGGAGGAGCTGCGCGATGACGACGTTCGCGACGCCGTCGTCGATCTCGGTGCCGAGGAAGATGATCCGCTCCGCCAGCAGCCGGCTGAACACGTCGTACGACCGCTCGCCCTGCGGGGTCTTCTCGACGACGTTCGGAATCGTGTACGTCCCCATGTCAGAGTCCCATCCGTCGCTTCGAGGCGGCCGGGCGGACATCGTCGAGCGACGCCACGACCTGGTCCACCATGCCGTACTCCCTGGCCTGCTCGGCCGTGAACCAGCGGTCACGGTCGCCGTCCCGGGAGATGGTCTCCGGGCTCTGCCCGGTGTGGTCGGCGGTGATCCGCTCGATCGTCCGCTTCAGGTTCTCCAGGTTCTCCGCCTGGATCTCGATGTCCGCGGTGGTGCCGCCGATGCCCGCCGACGGCTGGTGCATCATGATCCGCGCGTGCGGCAGCGAGTAGCGCTTGCCGGGCGCGCCGACGCTGAGCAGGAACTGGCCCATGCTCGCCGCGAAGCCCATGGCGAGCGTGGAGACGTCGTTCGGGATCAGCTGCATCGTGTCGTAGATGGCCAGGCCCGCGTGGACCGAGCCGCCCGGGCTGTTGATGTACAGGCTGATGTCGGTGCGCGGGTCCTCCGCGGACAGGATCAGCAGCTGGGAGCAGACCCGGTTCGCGGACACCTCGTCGACCTGGGTGCCCAGCAGGACGATGCGCTGGGCGAGCAGTTGGGCGGCCAGGTGGTCGTCGAACCGGGTGGGCGGGGTGTCGCCGTCCTGCGCCCGGGGCAGCAGGGCCGCCCCCGGGCCGGAGGTGAGTGGAGACAGCATCAGCACTCCTCTGTGTCGAGTCGTCGTGATCTCCACTCTGGGCCGGGACCGGGGCCGCCCGGGGAATTCCAGGCCCTCAGCAGATTCGCCACGGGCAGAGCGGTCACCCGACGGCCCCTCCCGCAGCTGACGGAAGAAGGCACACACGTCCCCCACCAACGGATCCGGCTCCTCCATGGCCGCGAAGTGGCCGCTCCGCTCGAACCCGGTCCACCGCACGATGTTCTCGGTGCGCGCCGCCTTGTGCCGAAAGGGGATCTGGAGCGCGACGGCGGTCGGCGACGCCGTGGACGGCTCGGCCGGCCGGGCTGCCCACTCGCCCTGGAGGTACGCGCGCTCGTAGTGGATCCGGGCGGCCGAACGGGCGGTCGCGGTCAGCCAGTACAGCATCACGTCGGTCATCGGCCGGTCCCGGTCCACGGCCTCCTCGGGCAACGGCGGGTGCGGTCGAGACGGTCGTACAGGTCGTCGAGGTCGCTCTGCGGGATGTCGAGGCGGAAGGGCCGGACCGTGTCCGTGGGCGAAGACGTCATGGGGCGGATGCCGGTTCGCGTCGGTGCATCGGCCACCTGGATGAATCGGCCGCCCGACCGATGAGTTCCGCGGCGAGGATCGGTCGGTACAGATGACCGCGTTCCCCACCCAGGAGGTACTCATGGCAGCCGACGGTTTCACCACATGTCTCTGGTTCGACGGCCAGGCGGAGGAGGCCGCTCACCACTACGTGTCCATCTTCAAGAACTCCAGCATCGGCGAGGTCGCCCGCTACCCCGAGGGAGCGCCCCAGCCGGCCGGCTCCGTGCTGACCGTCGAGTTCACGGCCAACGGCCACAGGTTCCTCGCGCTGAACGGCGGACCCGAGTTCAAGTTCAGCGAGGCGGTCTCCTTCATGATCCTCTGCAAGGACCAGGAGGAGATCGACTACTACTGGGCCAAGCTCACCGAGAACGGCGGCGAACCCGGCCCCTGCGGCTGGCTCAAAGACAAGTACGGAGTGTCCTGGCAGGTCGTCCCGGACCGGCTCCAGGCCATGATCACCGACCCGGACCCGGCGAAGGTGGCCCGCGTGACCAAGGCGTTCATGGCGATGAGCAAGTTCGACATCGCCGCCCTGGACAAGGCGTACGCGGGCGAGTGACCCGCCCGGACGGTCAGCGGCCACGGTCCCGGGCGACCGGGCCGTGACCGTGCGCCGTCAGCCCGCCTCGGCCCGGATTTCCCCGATCACATGACGGGAGTTCTCCGCGGATCAACGGGCCCGGTGTCGAAGGGTTTTGACCGTCGCGTTCAGCGACTGGCGATCAGGGACCGCCGACCCGTTCTCCGATCACCCGCGTGACCTCGCGGGCGATGCGCAGGATGCCGGGGGAGCGGACCGGGCACGGCCGGGGCGTGGACGTCGTGGGCGCCAGACAGAAGTGCAGGAAGTCCGTGTCGAGGTGCAGGGCGGTGCGGTCGCGGCCGGGCTCGGTGCAGTAGCCGGGGTGCTCGTGTTCGTAGGCGGTGCAGGGCAGGTACTGGACCCATGTCTGGCGGGCCCCGGCCGGGCTCACCGTCCTTCCCGCGTCGGCGACCAGGTCGCCCGAGGCCGCCGCCTGCCTCTCGTACAGGGCGTTGACGTGGCGGACCCGGTCGGGGGTGACCGGGTCCGGTCCCTGCGCCACCCACACGATCCGCGGCCGCTTCCCCGCGCCGGCCGTCGCGATCTGCTCGGCGAGCCGCTCGGCATCGGCCGCGTACCGCCTGAAGTACTTGCTCCGGGAGCCCGCGTAGGTGATCCCGTCCATGCACCAGGTGTAGCCCCACGCGTTGCCCCAGAACTGCAGGACCACGACGTCCGGGTGGAGCGAGCGGACCAGGGCCGCGGCCTTGTCCCGGTCCGGCACCAGGGAGCGCGCCCCCGTGCCCTCCAGGTAGTCGCACAGGGTGGTGCCGGAGTAGGGGGCGCTGGTGTACTTCGCGCGCAGGTCCCGCCGTAACTCCTGCCCGAGCACCCGCTGGCTCTCCATCGCCAGCGAGTCGCCGAGGTACAGCACGCTGGGTGCCTTCCCGGGGGCCCTCGGGGCGGAGCGCGCGGTGGCGGCCGGCCGGCCGTGCTCGGTGGTGGCCGAGGCGCGCGGAACGTCCGGGGACGGCGGCGGGCCCTGTGGCCCGGACGCCGGGTCCGTGCACGCGCCGAGCAGCAGCCCGCCGAGCAGCACCCACACGCTCCACACCCTGCGCATACGACTCCCGCCCCGGACACCGAAACGGTTCCCCAGGCAAGCACAGCCGGGCCGAAGGCGGAAGACGTACGACCTCCCCGGCCCCGGCGGCGGTTGGCACGCGGTCGGCGGTATCGGCAGGTACGGGCAGCCGCCGTTCCTGCAGGCGGTCGGCACGGGGTCGTCGATGTCCATGAACCGTACGTTCAGGCCCTGTTGGTAGTCCTCGGGGATGCCGCTGGTGGGGGCCGTCCGCCACCGCCTCACCCCACCTCGGGCACCAGCACCGCCGCCCCGTCGAAGCTCCCGGCCTTCAGGTCCCGCAGGGCCTCGTCGGCCCGGGACAAGGGGTACGTGCGGGTCGTGGCGCGCACGTCGTACCGGGCGGCGAGGGCGAGGAAATCGCGGCCGTCCTGCCGTGTGCTGGAGGTGACGCTGCGCAGTTGCTTCTCGTAGAAGAGCTCGCTCTCGTAGCGCAGCGGCGGAACGTCGCTGAGGTGGATACCGGCCACCGCCAGGACTCCGCCCCGGTCCAGCGCCCGCAGCGCGACCGGGACCAGCTCGCCCGCCGGAGCGAACAGGATCGCGCTGTCCAGCGGCTCGGGGGGCGGGTCGTACGCGTCCTGCGCGGAGGCGGCGCCCAGAGCGAGCGCGAGGCGCCGGGCGCCGGCCCCCCGGGTCATCACGTGCACGGTGGCGCCCTCGGCCAGCGCGACCTGCGCACACAGATGGGCGCTGCCGCCGAAGCCGTACAGACCGAGGCGGCCCCGCGCCGGAAGCGATGCCCGCCGCAGCGCGCGGTAGCCGATGATCCCGGCACACAGCAGCGGCGCCGCGGACACGTCGTCGAGGGCGTCGGGCAACCGGTACGCGAACGCGGCGGGGACGGTGGCGTACTCGGCGTATCCGCCGTCGGCGTCCCAGCCCGTGTACCGGGAGGCCGGGCAGAGGTTCTCAGCCCCGCGCAGGCAGTACGCGCAGGTGCCGTCCGTACCCCGCAGCCACGCCAACCCCACCCGGTCACCCGCCGTGAACCCGCTCACCGCCGGCCCGAGTCCCACCACCACCCCGACCACCTCGTGCCCGGGCGTCACCCCCGGCCGGCGGACCGGCAGGTCGCCCTCGGCCACGTGCAGATCGGTACGGCACACCCCGCAGGCACTCACCCGCAGCAGCAGCTCGTCGGCCCCGGGCACCGGCACCGGTTTCCGGCGGAACCGGAGGGGCTCTTCCTCGACGGGCCCCGGCCGCAGCACGGACCACGCCTGCATGGTCCCGGTGGTCATACGTCTCCCCCTTTCACCGAAGACCGGACACGTCTGTCCAGTCTGGAACGGATCGGGCCGTTCGTCGCGCGGGCCGGCGCCCGGATCGCTAGCGTGAGAAGCCGGACATTCACCGATTTGGAGAGGTCGCGGTCATGGCCGTACAACCTGAGGGAACCCCTTGTTGGGCCGATGCGATGTTCAGCGACGTCGAGGGAGCCAAGAGCTTCTACGGTGACGTCCTCGGCTGGACCTTCGGTGAGTCGTCGTCGGAGTACGGCAACTACACCCAGGCCTACGCCGACGGAAAGGCCGTCGCCGCCGTCGTACCGCCGATGCCCGGTCAGGAAGGAGCGTCGCAGTGGTGTCTGTACCTCGCGTCCCCGGACGCCGCCGCCACCGCCGGCAAGATCCGTGACAACGGCGGTGAGGTGGTGATGGAGCCGATGCAGGTCGGCGACTTCGGCACCATGTGCCTGGCACGCGACCCCAGCGGCGTCGTCTTCGGCGTGTGGCAGGCGGGCGTCCACGAGGGCTTCCAGGCGCCGCCCGAGCAGCCCGGCGCCTTCTGCTGGGCCGAGGTCTTCACCCGCGAGCCCGAGAAGTCGGACGCGTTCTTCCCGGCCGTGTTTCCCTACACCGCGAAGCAGATGCAGGACGACGCGGTCGACTTCCGCCTGTTCGAGGTCGACGGCGACATGGTGCTGGGCCGCATGAAGATGGGGGAGGAGTTTCCGCCCGAGGTGCCGCCGTACATCAACGTCTACTTCACCGTCGACAACTGCGACGACGCCGTCGCCCGCGCCACCAAGCTCGGCGGCGTCCTCCGCTTCGGCCCGCTGGACACGCCGTTCGGCCGGTTCGCCGCCCTCAGCGACCCGCAGGGCGCGAGCTTCTCGGTGATCGACGTCACGACGAAAACGGGGGACCGGCCGCAGGTCACGGACGTCCCCTGAACCGAGTCCGGACTCCCCGCGCGGCCATGGCATGATCGGGCGCATGCGTGAACGTGTTGTGGCCGCGTGTGACGGGGCTTCGAAAGGAAACCCCGGGCCGGCGGGCTGGGCCTGGGTCGTCGCCGACGCGTCGGAGTCCCCGACGCGCTGGGAGGCGGGGCCGCTCGGCAAGGCCACCAACAACGTGGCCGAACTGACCGCGCTGGAGCGGCTGTTGGCGTCGACCGACCCGGATGTGCCGCTGGAGGTCCGGATGGACTCCCAGTACGCGATGAAGGCCGTCACGACCTGGTTGCCGGGCTGGAAGCGCAACGGCTGGAAGACGTCCGCCGGCAAGCCCGTCGCCAACCAGGACCTGGTGGTGCGCATCGACGAGCTGCTCGACGGCCGCTCGGTCGAGTTCCGCTATGTGCCCGCGCACCAGGTGGACGGCGACCCGCTCAACGACTTCGCGGACCGCGCCGCGAGCCAGGCCGCCACCGTGCAGGAACCCGCGGGCAGCGACCTCGGATCGCCGGAGCCGCCGGCCGCACCGGACACGCCGGTGGCGCGCGCCCCGCGCAAACGGCCGGGCGGCGCCAAGGTGTCCGGCGGTCGCGGCGGCTCCGCACGGACCATCAAGGCGAAGTTCCCCGGCCGCTGCGTCTGTGGACGCCCGTACGCGGCCGGGGAACCCATCGCCAAGAACGATCAGGGCTGGGGCCATCCGGAGTGCCGTACGGCCGCTGCCGGATAGCCCGCGGTCACGGTCATACGACCGCGCCGCGCCATTCGCCGGTCTCCCGGCCACGCTCCTCGATGAACTTCTTGAAGCGCTCCAGGTCGCCCTTGGTCTGCCGCTTCACGAACCCCAGCTTGTCGCCGACCTTCTCGGTGACGCTGTCCGGATGGAAGTCCATCTGCAGCATCACCTTGGTGTGCTGGTCGTCGAGCCGGTGGAAGGTCACCGCACCGGCCTGCTGGGCCTCGCCTGCGATCGTGGTCCACGCGACCCGCTCGTCCGGGATCTGCTCGGTGATCTCGGCGTCGAACTCCCGGTGCACACCGTTCACATTGGTCACCCAGTGCGTGAGCGTGTCCGTGCGCTGCTCGATGCGCTCCACCCCGTTCATGAACTCGGGGAAGGTCTCGAACTGCGTCCACTGGTTGTAGGCCGTGTGCACGGGGACGCCGACCTCGATGGATTCCTCGACCTGCGACACAGGTCATCGCCTCCTTCGTCTCGTCGGGTTGTCCCGGCGCGGGTACCCGTGACCTGCGGAGCAAACCCGGAACCGGAGACCGTCCGCCGGAGGGGAAGCGCAGCGGGCGGTCCTTTGAGGACGGCGGAAGGTCGCGTACTGCGAGACCCTGGCCTGCTACTCTGCGTTGCCAATTGGACGCGTTGAGTAGTTGCTGAGGGGTGCGTGTGAAGGTCGCCTGTGTCGGTGGCGGGCCCGCCGGACTGTATCTGTCGATCCTGCTGAAGCGGCAGGACCCGTCCCACGACATCACGGTCCATGAACGTGGCCCCGAGGGCTCGACCTACGGCTGGGGTGTCACGTACTGGCGTGGCCTGCTCGACAAGCTGGCAGCGTACGACCCCGAGTCGGCCCGCGCGGTCGAGGAGCACTCGGTGCGCTGGAACCACGGCATCGCCCATGTGCGGGACAGCGTCACGCGCCACCCCGGCGACGAGGGCTTCGGTATCGGCCGGCACCGCCTGCTGGAGATTCTCGCCGGACGGGCCCGATCGCTGGGCGTACGGCTGGAGTTCGAGCACGAGATCCAGGAGATCACCGACGGGGACCTTCCCTCGGCCGACCTGATCGTGGCGGCCGACGGTGTGCACAGCGCCCTGCGCGGCGGCCGCCCCGGCCACTTCGGCGAGGAGATCAGGGCCGGCCGCAACCGCTACATCTGGCTCGGCACCACCCGGGTCTTCGACGCGTTCACCTTCGCCTTCGTCGAGACCGACCACGGCTGGATCTGGTGCTACGGCTACCCCTTCAGCCCCGAGCGCAGCACCTGCGTGGTGGAGTGCGCCCCCGAGACCTGGAGGGGACTGGGGCTGCACACGGCGAACGAGGCCGACGGGCTCGCCCTCCTGGAGAAACTCTTCGCCGACGTGCTCGACGGCCACCCTCTGATCGGCCGCTCCACCGCCCAGGGCGGCGCCCCGTGGCTGAACTTCCGCACCCTCACCAACCGCACCTGGCACCGCGACAACCTGGTCCTGCTCGGCGACGCCGCCCACACCACGCACTACTCCATCGGCGCCGGCACCACCCTCGCCCTGGAGGACGCGATCGCCCTGGCCGGCGCCCTGCGCGAGCACACCGTCCTCCCGCAGGCGCTCGCCCACTACGAGCGGGAACGCAAGCAGGCCCTGCTCTCCCTCCAGAGCGCGGCCCGCTACAGCGCCCGGTGGTACGAGAACCTGCCCCGCTACATCCACCTCCCCCCGGAGCAGATGTTCGCCCTGCTCGGCCAGCGCCACTCGCCTCTGCTCCCGTACGTCCCGCCCCAGCTGTACTACCGCATGGACAAGGCGGCCGGACAGCTGGAGGCGCTGCGCCGGTTCAAGCGCTGGCTGGGACCGAAGGTGGCGCGGACCGTGCACCAGCGGGCGCTGACGTCCCGCAAGTAGCCACGGGGGAACGGCTCACCTGAACAGACGGTCCAGGAAGGCGTTGTCGAAGACGCGGTGGGGGTCGAGCCGGTCCAGCGTCCCGGCCGCCTGTCCCCACACGGCCTCGCCGAACGAGGCGGACACCGTCGTGCCGATCACCTCGTCGTCGTCCCACACCCCCTCGTCGGTGTACGCCCAGCCCTTGGACCACTCGACCCGCGTGCGGGCGTACCCGCCGTCGTACGTCCGCAGCAGGAACCGCTCCAGCTCGCGCAGGAACCGCTCCGCGTAGGGCGTGCCGGGCAGCGTCAGCACGTCCAGCCAGACGGCCGTGTCCCACTCGGGATGCTCCGCGCTCGGCCGCAGCGCCGACAGCAGCGGGGCGCGGGCCCCGTCCAGCTCCGCGTCGGCAGGATCGTCCAGCCCGGTCACCCGGATCTCGACGCTGCCGTTGACCGGGAAACGGCCCTGGTCCGCGTACGCCGTGAGCCGCTCGCGGTAGTAGGAGGTGAACTCGGCGACCACGCGCTGCACCTGGTCGCGGGTGGTGAGCACCGCGTAGCCGTTCGCCGTGACCCTGAGCGTGGTGGGTTTGATGTAGAGCAGTGTGTTCTTGGACGGTCCCCAGATGTCGGCCGACAGCGTCGCCACGAGTCCCAGAGCGGCCGCGTCGTACTGCGCGTTGCCGAGCACCGGCGCCAGATACCAGGCCGCGTCCGACACCATCCGGCCCACCAGCTCCGCCACCGGCGTCGGGACGTTGTCGGAGAACGGGTAGTTGTACGGCGACGTCACGCGCCGCGAGGTGAGCGGCTTCGTCGGCGCCACGCTCCACACCTTCAGCCACGGGAACTCGGTGAAGGCGAACCAGATCGCCTCGACCCGGCCGGCCTCCTCCAGGTGCCTCGCGAGGGTGCGGCCGTCGCTGCCGGGCGCGGCGAACAGCTCGCCGGCCGGGATGTCCGTACGGCTCACACACCGCAGGTTGGTGTTCGCGCCCACCCGCAGGACCACCTCGGTGACCAGGGCCCGCCCGAGGTGGGTCAGCAGCGCCGCGCAGTCCGCCTCGTCGCGGCGGAAGGTGCGCAGGACGTAGGCGCCGCCGCCCTCGTCCCACACCACGGCCGTCAGCGACAGCACGAGATTGCTGAGCGAGCCGTACGTGTGCCCCGGCAGTCGCCGCTCGCCGGCGGCCGGTACGGCGGCGCCGTGGGCGTCGATCGCGAGGGCGCCGCCCAGGGTGAGGTCGCCGGGAGCGGGCGCGGCGGTGACACCGAGGCCGTGCTCCTCCAGGAAGGTGAGCAGCGCCTCCAGGGTGACGCCGGTGCCGGCGCGGACGGAGGAGCCGGACTCCAGGGTCAGGCCCGTGAGATGGGAAGCGGTGTCGACGAGGAGGACGGGCGCGTCGGACGGCGTCCCCTCCGTGACCGTCAGCGGCGACCAGCCGTGCGCGGAACCCCGGGCGCGTACCGTCCAGCCGTGCCGCCAGGCCCAGTTGACGACGGCGACGCTCTGGCCGGCGTCGGTCGGGGCGCAGGCCCACAGTCCGTCGGCGGTGATCTCGCCGACCCAGTTCCGGTACGCCGACCGGTACAGGGCGACGCCGGCCGGGAAGTCCGGGAGCTGCTGGGCGGCCTCGGCCGGATCCGCGGCCACCAGCAGGGGTACGACGGCCAGGGCGGCGGCGGAGCGGAGCAGACCGCGGCGGGTCCACGCCGGGTCGTCACGCTGGACGTTGCTTGCTGAACGATCAGTCACGGGCTCACGCTAGGCGTCCGTTGACGCGTGCATGCCCCCGAGTTGTTTCATTCACTCGTGTGAGTGAAATGCCGCGAGTGGGCGGGGCGGAGCGTCCTGTTCCGCGCGGCCAGGTGCCGGATGACAGACTGACGCCATGGAAGAGCGCACATTCGACAGGTCGCAGCAGCACGCATCCGTGGTAGGTCTCGGCACGTGGCAACTCGGCGCCGACTGGGGGGACGTCGACGACAAGGAAGCTCTGGCCGTGCTGGAGACGGCGGCCGAGTCGGGGGTCACCTTCTTCGACACGGCGGACGTGTACGGCGACGGACGCAGCGAGCAGACCATCGCCGGCTTCCTCAGCGGCCGCCCCGACCTGCATGTCCTGGTCGCGACGAAGATGGGCCGCCGCCTCGAGCAGATCCCGGGGAACTACGTCCTGGACAACTTCCGGGCCTGGAACGACCGTTCGCGGCGCAACCTCGGCGTCGACCGCATCGACCTGGTCCAGCTGCACTGCCCGCCGACGCCCGTGTACTCCACGGACGAGGTCTTCGACGCCCTCGACACCCTGGTCGAGGAGGAGCGCATCGCGGCCTACGGCGTCAGCGTGGAGACCTGCCAGGAGGCCCTGACCGCCATCGCCCGGCCGGGCGTGGCGAGCGTGCAGATCATCCTCAACCCGTTCCGTATGAAACCCCTGCGCGAGGTGCTTCCCGCGGCCCGGGAGGCCGGCGTCGGCATCATCGCCCGGGTCCCGCTCGCCTCGGGCCTGCTGTCCGGCAAGTACACCAAGGACACCGTCTTCCCGGAGAACGACCACCGTGCCTACAACCGTTACGGCGAGTCCTTCGACGTGGGCGAGACCTTCTCCGGCGTGGACTACACGACAGGCGTCGAGGCCGCGGCCGAGTTCGCCGCCCTCGCGCCCGAGGGATACACCCCCGCCCAGCTGGCGCTGCGCTGGATCATCCAGCAGCCCGGCGTGACCACCGTGATCCCCGGCGCCCGCTCGCCCGAACAGGCCCGCGCCAACGCGGACGCCGCCAGGCTGCCGGAGCTGCCCGAGGCGACGCTCACCGCGATCCGTGACCTCTACGACCGGCGGATCAAGGACCAGGTGGAGTCCCGCTGGTAGAACAGACCGGCCCGGTCAGGGCTGCAGGAGCAGCTGACGCTCCCGCTCCTGGTCGCCCGACGCGCTCCCCTGGTCGTCCGCGGAGAAGGCGCGCACCAGCGTGTCGCTCGCCTTCTCGACGGCCTCCGGCGTGCCCTGCACGGTGGCGGTGACCGGCGCCGACAGGTGGCCGACGCCGCTCTGCGGAAGCCGGGGCGGCAGCTCGGGGGTGTCGCCGCCGAATGTGGCCGTGTGGACGGTGGCGTGCTCGTCGGACGGCAGTTCGTCCGGGGCGCCGAAGACGGGCTCCAGGGTCCGTACGACGGTGAGCGCGTCGGCGGCGCTGCCGCCGCTGAGGGTGACTGTGAGTTCGGTGCCGGACATGGTCAACGGGACTCCCCTGGTGGTTGATGTCGTGAGAGGCGGGCGGGCGGGCCGGCCCCCCCCGGCCGGCCGGCCCCCCGCCGCCCGCGGTAACCGGCGGGGGGGAGGGGGAAAAACCCCCCCGTGGCCCCCCCCACATGGGGGCCCCCCG
>NZ_JBITIY010000016.1:111650-187775 GCF_044459385.1 Streptomyces sp. NPDC050287
CGCCGCCGGCGGCCGCGGGCGCCGGGCGGGGGGGGGGCGGGCGGGGCGGGCCGCCCCCCGCCCCCCCCCCCCCCCCCCCCCCCCCGCCTCTCGCTCCGTGTAACCGTCCGGTGATCGCTGAAACAGCGACCCGATGCCCACCCGTCAGATGCGGCCGCCGATCATGCGGGTGATCGGCCCCTGGGTGTGCCGTTCGGCGCGCCGGCCCGCCACGTAGGAGGCGGCGCTCAGCGCGGTCAGGCCCGCTCCGACGCCCGCGGCGACGATCTTGCGGTGGCTGAGCACCGTCCACGCCGTTTTGGCGCCGGCGGCCACCTGTCCCGAGGCCGAGACGATCGCCTGGCGTCCCGTCTCCACCCCCTTGGCCGCGGTGTGCGCGGCCGTGCTCGTGACGTCGGCCGCCCGCTGGGCGCCCGTCCTGGCCGCCGAGGCCGCCTCGTCGGTCTTCGTGGCGGCGGCCCGCGCGGTGTCGGTCACCGGAGCCGTCGCCTTGTCCGTGCTCTGCCGTGCCTTGGAGGCGGCTGCCGTCTTCTTGGTCGTCTGCTTGCTGGTCGTCTGCTTGTCCGATTCCGTCATGGGATCCGCTTTGCCGTTCGGACCGGTCGCAAACACGTTGCGTCACGTCCTGTTCCCACTGATGTCACCACCGGTCAAGAACGGGTGAAACAGGGAACACGGTGCTCAGGAACGTGCCGGATTCAATCGGGCAGGGAGGAAAGCTTGTCGGCCACCGGAAGCACAGCGGACACGAAGAAGAACACGGGGCGCAACGAGACCGAGGAGGAGCGGGCCGACCGGAAGTGGTCGGAGCTCATCCAGGAGGTCAGGGTCGCCCAGACCGGGGTGCAGATCCTGTTCGGCTTCCTGCTGACCGTCGTGTTCACACCGAAGTACGCGGACCTGGCGGACACCGACAAGTCGATCTACATCGTGACGGTCGTGCTGGGAGCGTGCGCCACCGGCGCCCTGATCGGCCCGGTGTCCCTGCACCGCCTGGTCGTCGGCCGACGGGTCAAACCACAGGCGGTCGAGTGGGCCTCGCGGCTGACCTTCGTCGGCCTGGTGCTGCTGCTCACCACCATGACGGCCGCGCTCCTGCTGATCCTGAGGGTGGCCACGCACAACACGTACGTGCCCTACCTGGTCGCCGGAGTGGTCGCCTGGTACCTGGTGTGCTGGTTCGTCGTACCGTTGCTGATCCGGCGCCGTCATACGACGAAGTGATGACCGGGGCGGGCCGGCACCCGTCCCGCCTCAGCCCCCGGCGATGACGTCCTGGAGGAAGTCGTCGATGCGGACCTCCTCGCGGCCCGGCGGCACGACCTCCCGGGTCGCCCGCAGGAAGGCCGCGACCGCCGGGGCCCACGCGAACACCACGGCACGCTGGCGGCCGCCGTCGGGGCGGGCGTCACCGAGGAACTCGACGCGCAGCTCCTCCCACATGCCGGTCGACGCCGGACGCATCCGCACGTCACCCACCCCGACCGGACGGCCCAGACCGTCCGCGAGCATCTCGCGGTCCAGCCGCCACCGTGCGAGCACCCGGCCGTCATGGCTGAACACCGCGGTGACGGCGAACGGGTCCGCGGCGTCGTAGCTGAGGTGCGCGAGCACCGGGCAGCGTTCCGTGCCGCCCGCCTGCAGTTGCACGACGAGGGTCTTGTGCACGAACGAGTTCACGAGAGTGCCTCCGGGAAGAACAGTCGTAGAGACCTCTAGTACCCCCGTCGTGCACAAAATGCTCAGCTCTACGAGTGATTCCCGCGTGCTCCCCGCAGCGAGGTGATGCAGGCGGCGATGGCCTGCTGGAGCTCCTCCAGCTGCTGGACCATGTCGTCCTCGTAGAACTCCTGGGCGTCGTCGAAGGTGAGCTCCTCGAAGACCTTGGTGGCCTTCTGGAGGCTGGTGTAGAACTTCGTCCGCCGTTCCTGGACGCGGAGTTCGGGGTCGGCCTCCACCGCCTCGACGACCAGCGACTTCATGGTGTCGTAAGCCTCGGTGGCCCACTCGCCGGTGTTCTCGTCCTCCTCCAGCTCGTCGAGGAGCAAGAGGTGGCGCTCGGCTTCCTGGCGGATGTCGACGGGCGCGTCCACGGTCTGTCCCGCCGGGGTCCTGATCTGGCCCGACTCCGCGATCTGGCGGACGTATCCGATCCGGTCGGCCGACCTGCTCTCGCTGGCGACCGCCTTCTTCAGATCGTCGGTGCGGACGACGTCCCGGGCCAACTCGGCCTGGAGCTCCGGATCTTCGCGGACCCGGTCCAGGAGGGCCTGGCGGGCGGCGCGGGCCGTGGAGGGGTCGGCGAGGATCGCGGCGCGCAGCGCGGTCGGGTTCTCGGCGACCTCCAGTGCCTTGGTCGGCCGGATGCCCTCGGCCTCGGCGGCCTCCGCGATGGCGGTGCCGCGCTCGGAGCCGGCGCTGCTGCGGGAGACGTAGTAGCTCAGCCACACGTCGGCGTCCGGCAGTTCCACCTCCTGCCCGGGGGTCAGCGCCTCGAAGTGCGGGACGAGACCGTCGTCGGCGGCCCGGTCCCACGCCTTGTAGTAGCGCATCACGCGCTCTGGCGAGCAGCCGGCCAGTTCGGCGAACTCCTTCGCCGACACTTTGGGCGTCTCGTCGGCGCTCTGGCCGCCAGGGCGCACGCTGCGCGCCACCATCAGGCCGAAGGCCCATCCTCCGGTGCGCGCGTAGACGCCGAACTCACGCGCGTCCCGCGCCACGAGGTCGGACAGGGGCACGGGGGACATCTCGGACCGGACGATCGACAGGGTCACGGGGGATTCTCCTGGGCAGGCTGCTCGGACCGCACCTATGGGTGTGCAGGCCGGAAGCTTATGGCACCCGTCGGCGGTGCCCCGTCGCCCCTGCGGCCGTCGGCAGTGTCCCCGCGGTCCCTCTGGCCTCCTTCCGTGGCGTCACTCCGGAGTGTCGTCAGTCCAGCGCGTCGTGCAGCGCGGGCAGCAGCGTCTTCGCCGACCAGTCCAGGTACTCGGGCTGCGACTCGCCGCCGATCTGTACCAGGGCGATCTCGGTGAAGCCCGCCTCGGCGTACGGCCGTACCGCCTCGACGAAGGCCTCCGGGTCGTCGCCGCACGGGATCGAGTCGGCGACGTCGTCGGGGGTGACGAACTGGGTGGCCGACTCGAAGGCGTCCGGGTGCGGCAGTTCGGAGTTGACCTTCCAGCCGTTGCCGAACCAGCGGAACTGCGCGTGCGCCCGCTTGATCGCCGCGTCCCGGTCGGTGTCGTAGCACACCGGCACCTGGCCCACCCGCGGCTTGCCCTGGCCACCGTGCCGGTCGAAGGCCTCCAGGAGCCCCGCCTTGGGCTCGGTGGCGATCACCAGGTCGGCCAGCCGGCCCGCGAGCGAGCAGGACTGCTCTCCGGAGACGGCGATACCGATCGGCGGCGGCTGGTCCGGCAGGTCCCACAGCCGGGCCGACTCGACGTCGAAGTGCTTGCCGCGACGGTTCACATGGCCGCCCTTGAA
Source organism: Streptomyces sp. NPDC050287 (assembly GCF_044459385.1). Lineage (NCBI taxonomy): Bacteria > Bacillati > Actinomycetota > Actinomycetes > Kitasatosporales > Streptomycetaceae > Streptomyces > Streptomyces sp. NPDC050287. Next base: position 115,140 of record NZ_JBITIY010000016.1, read on the forward strand.
CAGGGCGCGGATGATGTCCACCGCCTCTTCGAGCATCTCGTGCCGTATGTCGGCGGACGGCCACCCGCCGCCCACCACATGTTCGTTGAGGTTCTCGCCCGAGCCGAGCCCGAGCCGGAAGCGCCCCTGAGACAGGAGCTGCACCGTGGCCGCCTTCTGCGCCACCACGGCCGGGTGGTAGCGGCGGGTCGGACAGGTCACGTACGTCATCAGCGGAATGCGCGAGGTCGCCTGGGCGGCCGCGCCCAGCACACTCCACGCGTACGGCGCGTGACCCTGGGTACGCAGCCAGGGGAAGTAGTGGTCCGAGGTCACCGAGAAGTCGAAGCCCGCCTCCTCGGCCCGGACGACATGGTCGACCAGCTCACGGGGGCCGGCTTGCTCGGTCATCATCGTGTATCCGATTTGCACCATAAGGGCTGGGTCCCCGGTGAACGGGAGGGAAAACAGGCCGATCGCCTCCCTCTGGACCGTCGCCCGCCGATGGCCGGGGGCCCGCGCGTCAGTCCGTGGACGGCCGGAAGGTCCTCAGGAAGGTGTCCAGGGCCTCCTGGTTCGCGGAGTCGTTCCAGTCCGCCGCGGGGGTCGTCCAGCGCAGTGAGAAGCTGCGCCCCTCGCCGATGAGGAAGCCGCGGCCGAACGTGCGCACCAGGGTGCCGTCGGAGTCGTCGGCGAGCCATTCCATGTCGGCGGCCTTGCGCCCCTGGTACGTCGTCGCCCGGATCTCGCCGATCCGACGGTAGTCGCTGTCCTCCTGCTTCAGGTTCGGTTCGACGTCGTCGCGCCAGACAGCGACGGGATCCGGGCCGACACGTTCGCTGTAGGTGACGGCCAGGGTGCGCGGATCGCCCTGCTTGCCGAGGATCACGCGGTAGGCGAGGTCGCCCATCCGCGTCGTGTTCAGCGGCTTCCAGCCGTCGGGGAGGGCCACAGAGAAGCCCTCCGGCGAGTGATACTCACGGTAACCGGAGGGCTGTGGCGTGCCGGAAGCGGACTTGGTCGGTGTCGGTGTCGGCCTGGGAGCGGGCGGTGGTGCGGACGTCGGCGTCGGCGGCGGTGGTGTCTCTGCCGGGAGGGACGATTGCTCGTCGGTGACCGGGGCCGAGGCGCTCGGCTGGGGTTGCGGACCGCCCGAGGAGGTGTCGGTGCCCGGCAGTTGACGGGTCACGGCGAGGACCGCGACGGAGACGGTGACCACGGCCAGCGCGGTCCCGACGATCATGGTCCGCCTGCTCCACACCGGGCCCGACTGGTACAGGCCGCGCAGCCGGGGCTTGGGCAGCGCCCGCAGGGCCGCGTCCGGATCCTCGGAGAGAACCCGGGTCAGCGCCTCGCGGACCACCGGGCGGGTCAGCCGTTCCTGGGAGTTCTTGCGCAGCAGCCCCTGCACGGTCTGGGTGAGCGGCCCGGCGTGCACGGGGCCGCGCAGCGGGAGCCGGTCCACCGAACGCAGGGTGCTCTCCGGCCGGTCCCGGTCGCGGAACGGGGGGCGTCCCTCGACCATCGTGTACAGGATCGCCCCCAGCGCCCACAGGTCGGCGGCCGGTCCGATGCGCTCGTCGCGGGCCTGTTCGGGGGAGGCGTATGCCGGTGCGGTGACCCGGGGTGCCAGAGTCGCGCCGGTCAGCCCGAAACCGGTGAGGACGACGGTGCCCTGGTCCCTTACGAACACCTGGCCCGGACTGAGCTCGCCGTGGGTGATGCCCTCGCTGTGCGCGGCCTCCAGCACGTCCAGCACCTCCAGACCGACGCGGGCCGCCCGGACGCAGGTGAAGGTGCCCTGCTGGGCGAGGAGTTCGCCCAGAGGGGTGCCGTCGATCCACTCGGTGACGATCCACAGGGTGCCGGCCTCCTCGACGGCGTCGAGGACCGTCGCCACCCGGCCCGGGCACAGTGCCTCCATGGTCTCGGCCATCCGCACGACACGGGCGGTGGCCCGGCGCGAACTCTCCGGGTCCGCGTTTGCCGGCAGGCCGATCTCGGTCAGGAGACGGGGGCGCCCGGTGGCGACGTCCTCGCCGTACCAGCAGACGCGGTTGGTCTCGCGGTGGAGGACCTCCAGGAGTCGGTACCTTCCGGCGACCCACTCATGTGTCGACACGTGCGCCTTGACCATGGTCATCCCTCGCTGAACCCCTGGCTCTTCAAACCTTCTGGCTCTCACCTTTCCCAGAGGTACGCGGGCCAGGACGGGGTGCGTTCAATGAATCCCCGACAGAAGAGAAGCGCTTTCCTTCTGTTCGACTGCTGTACGACCCGTCAGTGGAACTGCACGAGGACCGACCGGAATGGACGCGCTCCCCGCACGCTTCCGACGCGGGCCGCGCCAGAGGCCGCCCCGCTCAGAGGTCGCGGCGCACCAGGAAGTCCAGCAGGGACCGCAGCTCTCGCTCGGCCGCGGGTTCCATGGGGACGCCGGCGAGGACCGTCTCCACGGCGGCGATGTGCCGACGTGCCTCGGCCAGCGCCACGGTCCGGCCGCCGGCCTCCTCGATCAGCGCGACCACCCGCGCGGGCTCCGCGTCGGACTTCAAGAGGGCGGCCAGCCGGCCGGCCGCGGGGGAGGGGCCGTCGAGCGCGGCCAGTACGGGGAGCGTCTTCTTCCGCTCCCGCGGATCGCCGTGGACGGGCTTGCCGGTGACGGCGGGATCGCCCCAGATGCCCAGCACGTCGGACGCCCGACCGTCTCCTCCAGCGCGGGCCGCACCAACGCGCGGCAACGGTCCAGGACCTCGGGTGCGGCCGGCGCCGGCGCCGGCGCCGTACGGCCTCCGCCCGCTCGTCGGACCGCGCTCGGGACTCCTCCGAGACGCCGAACTCCTCCTGTGCCCGGGCCACCATCTCCCGGGCGTGCCGCAGGCCGAGGCGGTCCAGGGTGCGGGCCGGATCGGCCAGTTCGGCGGCCGTCCCGGCGCGGTCGCGGCCCAGGCGGGCCAGGGACTTGGCCAGCCCTGGGGTTGCCCGTGAGGCGCAGATCGCTTCCTGAGGTCCTCGTGCCCCTGGGAGCCGACGGGAGGTCAGTGCTGCTGCGCCTTCTGCGGTGTCGCCTCGCTAGGCCGTACGACGGCGTATCCCTCGCCCTGCAGCATCAGCTGGACCGCCTCCCCGGAGCCGCCGCGCAGCATCGAGCCGATCGACTGCGAACGGTGCAGCGAGGTCGACAGGCCCGCCGTCCAGCCGACGACCGCGTCGGTGTCTATGTAGACCGGGTACTGCGGCGAGACCGGGATCACCAGCGGGTTGCCCTCGCACACCAGGCCAAGCCGGCCCTGGCCGGTGAAGACACTGTTGAACAGGCCGCCGCCGGCGATCCCGGCACCCTTCACGGTCGCTATCCGGTACGCCAGTGTGGCGTCGAAACACAGGACGTTGCGGCCGTTGACGGTGAACTCGTCACCCGGGTCGACGTCCACGACGAAGCAGTTCTGCGCCTCGTGCGCGAACCAGGCCTCCCCCTGTCCGCGGACCGTCATCAGGGGCAGCCCCTCACCGGTGACCGCGCGCTTGAGCATGCCGCCCACGCCCTGGCCCTTGCGTTCGAACTGGAGGTTGCCGCGGTAGGCGATCATCGCACCCTGGCGGGCGAGCATCTCGCCGTTCACCGTGTACCGGATGCACTTGGCGTTCTCTACCGTCATGCCCGCCTGTGTGGCCGGCTGGACCATGTGCTCGCTGGAAAAGAGGTCACCCTTCATGGGGGCATCCTGTCCCGGACGGATACATTCCGCCAAGATCGTGCGCCAGGCGGGGCCGGGATGAGCGGGGACGTGCCGAATTCCCGGGTCGTCAGGGCGCCTTGGTGCCGCCCCCGGTTGCCTCAGGCGCCGAAGAGCTGGGTCCAGTACGTGCCCGCGGGGCCGCCGCCCGCGAACCCTGCCCCGATGTGGGTGAAGTCCGGCTTGAGGATGTTGGCGCGGTGGCCGGGGCTGTTCATCCAGCCGTCCACGACCTCGGCGGGGGAGCGCTGGCCGCAGGCGATGTTCTCGCCGATCGAGCGTCGGGTGGAGCCCGCGGCGGCGGCCCGGTCCCAGGGCTGGGTGCCCTCCGGCGAGGTGTGCGAGTAGAAGGCCCGGGCCGCCATGTCCGCGCTGTACGCCTGGGCCGCGGTGACGAGCGGCGGGTCCACCGCCAGGGGAAGCAGCCCGGCCCGCGCCCGCTCCCGGTTGGTGAGCTCGACGACCTCGGCCTGCGTCCGCGCCAGCCCGGCGGCGCTGAAGGGCGTGGCCCACAGCGCGGTCCAGAACGTGTCGCCGGAGCGGCCGTCGGTGACGTACGCCAGTCCGGCGTGGCGGAACACCGGGTCCCGCAGGGTGCGACGGGGCTGTTCGGTGCGCAGGCAGTACGCGACGAACTCGGCGGGCGTGCGCGGGCCGGAGACCAGGTGCTCGCCGACGGTGAGGTACGCGTATCCGGCGGCGGCGACGCGCTGGTGGACCGAGACACCGTCCGGGCCCTCGACACCGAGGCGCCCGGCCGAGGCCATGGCGGACGCGTGCGAACGGGCCGCGGCGGCCAGGCGGGCGTCGACGGAGACCGGGGGCGAACCGGCGGCGGCCCGGGCCGAGTTGACCAAGCCGAGGAAGCCGTCCTGGTCGGTGGGAGGGGCGTGGGCCGCGAGGCCGGCTGCCGACGAGGAGTGTGATGCCGGGTGGGTGGCGGACGGTGCGCGGGACTCGGGGCGGGTCGGTGTGGGCGCGGACGGGGCCGGATGGGTGTGGGACGGGGTTCGCGGTGCGGGGAAGGCGGGAGACGGTGTGTGCGGGACCGCGGGCCCGTCCGGCTCGTCCGCGATGTCCACCCCGAAGTCGCGGGCCAGGCCCGCGAGTCCGTCCGCGTACCCCTGCCCCAGGGCGCGCAGCTTCCAGCCGTCGCCGCGCCGGTAGAGCTCCGCGAGGAGCAGCACGGTCTCCTGCCGCGGGCGCGGCGGGGCGAACCGGGCCAGTGGGCGTCCGCCCACGCCGGTGACCTGGAGGGTGGGCGCGGGCAGGCGGCCCAGGGGAGTGGCGGGGTCGGCGGGGCTGACGACCACGATGACCCGGGTCGCGCCGGCGCGCAGTCCCGGCGGATCGACGGTCAGCGTGTCGCCCCGCAGCCGGGCGCCGGGCGCGGCCGGCTGGTTGTAGAAGACGAAGTCCTCGTCGCCCCGGACCCTGCCGCTGTCATCCGTGATCAGCGCGGACACGTCGAACGGGCCGGGGACCCGGACGGTCACGGCACCGCCGGGGAGGGGCACATTGCCCCCGGGAACCAACTCGTTCATCGTGCCGCCCGGATGTCGTCGTACGGGACCCCGTGGGGTCGTCCGGACAACGCGTGCCGGCGCCGCAGGGTTCCCCGTCCTGTCCGAACCCGCGGGCGCCGGTCAGTCCGCGGCGATCCCGTGAGCGATGTCCTCTGCGGCGGGCCGCCCGACGGGCCGTTCGGTGGGGCCTTCGACCGGTCCGGCAGAGCCGCTCGGCACCCTCGTGCGCTCGCCGCAGAACGCGGATTCCAGCGTGCCCAGCATCGTGGTGAGGACGGTGCCGTTGTTCGAGGTGTTGGCCAGAGCGCTGAGGCTGCGCCGACCGTCGTTCGACGCGAACGCGTACGTGTAGTAGCCCTGCACGGCTCCGGTGTGGCCGTACACCGACACACCGCACGACAGGTCACGCCGGCGCAGGCCGAGTCCGTACGCCTGCGCGGTGCCCGACGGCATCCACCGTCGCATCTGCGCCAGTTGCGCGGCCGAGGTGAGCCGTCCGCCGAGCAGCGCGCTGAGGAAGGTGTTGAGGTCCCGGGTGGTCGAGATGATCGCGCCCGCGCTCTGCGCCCAGGACGCGGTCTGGTCGGTCGCGTCGACCAGCGCGGCACCCGCCTGGTCGGGAGTCAGATAGCCGTGGGCGTAGCGGCCGGGGATCTTCGTGGCGGGGTGGACGTAGACGGTGTCGCGCAGGTTCAGCGGCTCGATGATCCGGTTCTGGTACTCGGTGCGCACCGAGTGGCCGGTCAGCTTCTCGACCAGCATCCCGGCGACCACGAAGTTGGTGTTGGAGTACGCGTACACCGCGCCCGGCGCGTCGGTGCGCGGCCGGCGCAGCGAACGGTCCACCAGTTCGCGGTACGTGAAGACCTTGCCGCGGACCGCTTCGAAGCCCTGGACCGACTGCGCGAACATGTCGTGCGTGTAGTCGTACAGCCCGCTGCGGTGGCTCAGTACGTGCCGCACGGTGATCCGGTCGTCCGGGAGCAGTCCCGGCAGATAGCGGTTGACGGGGGCGTCGAGCCGGAGCTTTTTCTCGTCGGCCAGTTGCAGCAGCACCACCGCGGTGAAGACTTTGGTGACGCTGCCGATGCGGAAACGGTCGGCCTCGTCGAGGGCCCGTCGGGTGCCGCGGTCGGCCAAGCCCTCGGCCACCCGATAGGCCGTGCCATGGTCGTCGATCCGAGCCATCGCGCCGGGCGCGCCCTGGCGTTGCGCGGTGCGCAGGACAGCGCGCAGCCCCACGAGGTCGGGTGCCGGCAGGGTGCTGCCGGCCTCGGCGGCCGTCGACTGCCGCGGGGCGGCCTGCGCGGGGACCCCCAGGAGGGACAGCAGAACCGCCCCGACCACCGTGCCCCTGCGCGCTGTTGCTGATGCCATCCGGTTCTTCTCCTGTCCTGGTGCTGTCGGCGGGACGCGCACAGTATGGCCGCAAGATTGTATGAAATCGGGCATTTCATCCTTACTTTCGGCTGCTTCGCGTATGCCTCGACAGTTCCGGCGGCCCGATTCTGTTTCTTTTATTGACGTCGGAAAAGAACAGCCCTAGGTTCCCGGGCATGCTCCCGACACCCCGGGCCGAGAGGTTTCCGGTCAACACGCCTGCCGCCTCGCAGATCTTCACCACCGTGCTGTCCCAGGGGCCCCTCACGCGCCTGGAGGTGGCCCGGCGCGCCGGGCTGTCCGCGGCCGCCGTGACCAAGGCGGTCCGGCCCCTGATCGAGGCCGGCTACCTGGTGGAGGACGCGGACGCGCAGGCGCCTCCCGCCCTGGGACGGCCCGCGAACCTCGTACGGGTCGACAGCGGACGGGCACTCTTCGTCGGGATCAAAGTGACCGGCGATGAGATCATCGGCGTGCTCACCGACCTGTGCTGCCGGATCCGCGTCGCCCGCCGCACCTCGCTGACGAGTCATGACCTCACGGCGGTGCTGGCGGCCGTCGCGGACGTGGTCCAGGAACTCCGCATCGAGGCGGACGGCTTCGGGGCGGCGGTCCTCGGCGTCGGGATCGCCGTCTCCGGCGACGTCGACCGGGGCGAGGGGGCCGTCCGTTACTCGCCGTTCCTGGAGTGGCGAGACGTCCCCCTCGCCGAGCTCGCCGCCACCACCACGGGGTTGCCGGTCACCGTCGACAACGACGTGCGGGCGCTGACCGTCGCCGAGCAGTGGTTCGGCGCCGGAGCGGGCCTGTCCGACTTCGCCGTGGTGACGGTCGGCGCCGGCATCGGCTGCGGCCTCGTCGTACACGGCCGGGTGGTCGCCGGCGCACACGGCGTGGCCGGCGAGATCGGCCATGTCACCGTCGACCCGTCGGGTCCGCGCTGCCACTGCGGCAACCGTGGCTGTGTGGAGGCGATCGCGGGGGACGCCGCGATCCTCCGGCGGATCCGCGAGGCCACCGGCGTCGAGGTCACCGACACCGCCGAGGCCGTACGGCTCGCCCACAGCGGGGTGGCCGCGGCACGGGAAGCGTACGCGCGGGCGGGCGAGGCCATCGGCCGCGGCATCGCCACCGTCGCCAACCTGCTGGGACCCGAACGCGTGATCATCTCCGGCGAGGGCCTGGCCGCCTACGACCTGTTCGCCGAGCAGATCCGCGACGCCTTCACCGCGGCCGCCTTCGGCTCCGCCGCCCGGTGCGACGTCCAGATCCGCCCGCTGACCTTCGAGGAGTGGGCGCGCGGGGCAGCGGCCACCGCCATCCAGTCCTTCATCCGAGCCGACACCTAGTCAGGCCCTCCTGGCAGTTCCCCCACGGACAATCCCCCTACCGGCACCCTCCCCCAACTCGCCGTCCCCCCACCGATCGTCCCCCACCGACCGTCACCCCGACTGGCAGTTCCCTGCTGAGCCGACCCCAGGAGGTACGACCCATGCGGTCATCCTCGTACGCCGTCCTGCCCGCACGCGCCCTGAGAGCCACCGTGGTCCTGGCCCTCGCGGCGGGCACCACCACCGCCGTGCCCGCGGCCCACGCCGGGACCGCGGCCGCCCCCACCGTCGCGGCCAAGCCCTATATGGGCTGGTCGAGTTGGAGCATGCAGTCGTCCAAGTACCCCGGCCTCAACCCGGACGGCGACTACAGCTACCTGACCGAGGCGAACGTCCTCAAGCAGACCGACGCCCTGGCCGCCAAGCTGAAGAACTACGGCTACGAGTACGTCAACATCGACGCCGGCTGGTGGCGAGACAAGGCATGGAAGCCCGGGTTCGACCGGTACGGGCGCCAGAAGGCCGACCCCGACCGCTTCCCCAGCGGTATGAAGGCCGTCGCCGACCGCATCCACGCCAAGGGCCTCAAGGCCGGGATCTACCTGCCCGCCGGGCTGGAGAAGGAGGCGTACGGCGACGGGAAGACGCCCATCTGGAACGCCGACGGCTGCACCACCGCCGACATCGTCTACGGCGACCTGCGCACCACCAACGGCTGGGACAGCGCGTACAAGCTCGACTTCTCCCGCCCCTGCACCCAGAAGTACATCGACTCCCAGGCCCGGTCGATAGCCGACTGGGGCTACGACTTCCTCAAGCTCGACGGTGTCGGGCCCGGCTCCGGAAAGAGCGGTGACCAGTACGACAACGTCGCCGACGTGGCCGCCTGGAACAAGGCCATCGCCGCCACCGGCCGCCCGGTGCACCTGGAGATCTCCTGGTCCCTCGACATCGGACACGCCGCCGACTGGAAGAAGTACTCCAACGGCTGGCGCATCGACACCGACGTCGAGTGCTACTGCAACACCCTGGTCAGCTGGGAGAACTCGGTCGACGACCGCTGGGACGACGCCCCCGCCTGGACCCGGCACGCGGGGCCCGGCGGCTGGAACGACCTCGACTCCCTCGACGTCGGCAACGGCGAGATGGACGGTCTGACCAAGGCCGAACGGCAGAGCTACGCCACCCTGTGGGCCATCGCCAAGTCCCCGCTGTACACCGGCGACGACCTCACCCGCCTCGACTCCTACGGTGTGTCCCTGCTGACCAACCGCGAGGTCATCGCCATCGACCAGGGCGCCGCCCCGCCCGCCCGGCCGGTGACCGCGTCCGACGCCCAGCAGGTGTGGGCCGCGAAGAACCCCGACGGCACCTACACCGTCGCCCTGTTCAACCTCGCCGACGCGCCCGCCGCCGTCACCGCCGACTGGTCCGTCCTCGGCTTCACCGGCAAGGCCGCTGTCCGCGACCTGTGGAACCACGAGAACCTCGGCACCTACAAGAACAGGATCACCCAGGCCCTGCCCGCCCACGGCTCCCGCCTGTTCACCGTCACCCCGCACGGCGGCGCGCTCACCACGACCGCCTACGAGGCCGAGTCCCCGGCGAACACCCTCAGCGGCAACGCCTCCGTCGCCGACTGCCCGGCCTGCTCCGGCGGCAAGAAGACCGGCAACCTGTACCTCGGCGGCAAGCTCCGCTTCAACGACGTGGTCGTCGCAAAGGCGGGCACCTACTGGGTCAAGGTCGCCTACATCAGCGGTGACGCCCGCTCGGTCGACGTCTTGGCCAACACCGGCGGTCCCACCCGCCACAAGTTCCCCTCGACCGGGGACTGGGGAACCGTGGAGACGGTCAGCGTGCCGGTGACCCTGAAGGCGGGCGGCAACACGATCACCTTCGACAGCGGCACGGGCTACGCCCCGGACATCGACCGCATCGACGTCCCCCAGTCGTCCTGACCGACCTTCCGGGAGCCCGCATGGACACGTACCCCGCACCCCGGCTGCCCAGACGCGGCCTGCTCGCCCTGGCCGCGACGACCGGAGCCCTCGCCGCCCTGCCGACGTTCACCGCGAACGCCGCGCCAGAACGCCCCGCCGGCACCACCGCGTTCACGAGCGACCCCCGCCACCAGTTGTGGTGGCAGGCGCCCGCCGACGACGGGTCGATGATCGAGCAGGGTCTGCCCGTCGGGAACGGCCGCCTCGGAGCCCTCGCGAGCAACGACCCCGGCCGCGAGACCCTGCTGATCACCGACGCCACGATGTGGACCGGCGGCCTCAACGACTCCCTCGACGCCGACGGCCAGTTCCCCTATGACCGCGACAACTTCGGCTCCTTCACCCTCCTCGCCCGGCTCACTGTCGACATCCCCGACCACGACCTGTCCGCCGTCTCCGGCTACCGTCGCACCCTGGACCTCGACCGGGCCGTGGTGACGACCTCGTACGTGCGCTCCCAAGTGACGTACCGGCGGGAGATCTACGCCAGCCGCCCCGATGACGTGATCGTGCTGCACTTCACTCAGAGCGGCGGCGGCCACCACACCGGCACCGTCACGCTGGAGGGAACGCACGGCGACGGCGCCGGAACCTCGTTCGGCGCCGCGTTCCCGGGCGGGCTGCGCTACGGCGCCGCGGTCACCGCACACGGCGACGGCGGCCGTGTCACCGTCGACGGCCCGCGCATCTCCTTCTCCGGCTGCAAGGAACTCACCGTGGTGGTGGGCGGCGGCACCAACTACGCGCCCGACGCCGCCACCCACTACCGTGACCCGTCCCTGGACCCCGAGCGGCTGGCTCGCACCAAGGTCCGCGACGCGGCGGCTCACGCGGCCGACACGCTCCTGCGCACCCACGTCGCCGACTACCGCGGGCTCTACGGCCGGATGGACCTCTCCCTCGGCACATCCTCCGCCGAGCAGCGCTCCCTCGACACCTGGGAACGCCTGCGGGCCCGCGCCCGGGACGGGCGGCCCGATCCCGAACTTGAGGCCGCCTACCTGCAGTTCGGCCGCTACCTGATGATCTCCGGATCCCGGGGCAGCCTGCCGCTGAACCTCCAGGGGCTGTGGCTCGACGGCAACGACCCGGACTGGATGGGCGACTACCACACCGACATCAACCTCCAGATGAACTACTGGATGGCCGACCGCGCCGGCCTGTCCGACTGCTTCGACGCGCTCACCGACTACTGCCTGGCCCAACTCCCTTCCTGGACCGACCTCACCCACCGGCTTTTCAACGACCCGCGCAACCGCTACCGCAACTCCACCGGAAAGATCGCCGGCTGGACGCTCGCCATCTCCACCAACCCGCACGGCGGCAACGGCTGGTGGTGGCATCCCGCCGGCAACGCCTGGCTGTGCAACTCACTGTGGGAGCACTACGAGTTCACCCGGTCGTCATCCCATCTGGAGAGGATCTACCCACTGCTGAAGGGCGCGTGCGAGTTCTGGGAGGCGAGGCTGCTCACCACGACCCTGCCCGGCACCACCCGGGAGGTCCTGATCGCCGACAGCGACTGGTCGCCGGAACACGGCCCGCTCGACGCGAAGGGCATCACCTACGCCCAGGAGCTCGTGTGGACGCTGTTCGGCAACTACTGCACAGCCGCTGCCGAGTTGAAGAAGGACACGGGCTACGCCGACACAGTCGCCGCGCTGCGCCGCAGGCTCCACCTGCCGCAGGTGAGCCCGAAGACGGGCTGGCTGGAGGAGTGGATGTCCCCCGACAACCTCGGTGAGACCACCCACCGGCACCTGTCCCCGCTCGTCGGCCTGTTCCCCGGCGACCGCATCCGCCCCGACGGCTCCACCCCGGCCGACATCGTCAAGGGCGCGACCGCCCTGCTCACCGCCCGGGGCACGGAGAGCTTCGGCTGGGCGAACGCCTGGCGCAGTCTGTGCCGGGCCCGCCTCAAAGACGCGGAGACGGCCTACCGGCTCGTCGTCAACAACCTCCGCCCCTCGGCCGACGGCGGCAACGGCACCGCCCCCAACCTCTTCGACATCTACGAAGTTTCAGCGGGCCGGGGCATCTTCCAGATCGACGCCAACTTCGGCACCCCGGCGGCGATGCTCGAGATGCTCCTCTACTCCCGCCCCGGCCATCTGGAACTCCTCCCCGCCCTGCCGGACGCGTGGTCGGCGTCCGGCTCCCTCACCGGGGCGGGCGCCCGGGGCGGTTTCGTCGTCGACCTGCGCTGGCGGGACTCCAGGCCGACCTGGGCCCGGTTCCGCAGCGTGGGCGGCCGGAGCACGACGGTGGCGTACGCGGGTACGGTCCGGACCGTGCGTCTGAAGCCCGGAGAGTCCGTCACCCTCAAGGACCTCGCACAGTGACGGGCCGACTCGTCGCGGCCGTGGGCCGGGTGGCCGGGGTGCTGCTGCTGGCCTGCGCCTGCCAGTCTCCGTCCACGCCGGCCGGGGCGACGGACGTCCCGGAGGGTGTGATCACCTGGGGCGCGAGCGCCGACCGCTTCGGCGAGGCCGCCGCCGACCGCGGTTACCGGCTCGTCGTGCACACCAGCGTCGGGGGCCAGGACCTGCGCGTGAGGCTGTCGAACGCCTTCGGGGACCGTCCGGTGACCTTCGACAGCGTCTACGCGGGTCTCCAGAAGCGGGGCGCGGAGCTGGTGCGGGGCAGCAACCGGCGGCTGACCTTCGACGGGGCGCGCTCGGTCTCCGTGCCCGCCGGAAAGACCGTGCTCAGCGATCGGCTGCCCGGCCGGCTGCCCGCCGCGGCCGACCTGGTCGTCAGCCTGCACTCGCCCGACGCGGCCGGCCCGGCGACCGGGCACTGGATGGCCATGCAGACGTCGTACGCCACCTCGGGCGACCACACCGCCGAGGAGAGCGCCGCCGCCTGGACGCAGACCACCGGCTCCTGGTTCTACCTCGACGCGGTCTCCGTACGGGCGAGCGCCCGCACCGCGGCCGTGGTGGCCCTCGGCGACTCCATCACCGACGGCTGGCAGTCGACCAGCGACCTCGACCGGCGCTGGCCCGACTACCTCGCTCGCCGCCTGCAACGGGCGGACACTGAGGTGAAGGGCGTCGCCAACGAGGGAATCTCCGGCAACAAGGTCCTCGCCGACGGCGCCGGACAGAGCGCCCTGAACCGGCTGGAGCGCGACGTGCTCTCCCAGCCCGGGGTCCGCACCGTGTTCCTCTTCGAGGGCGTCAACGACCTCAAGGCCCACACCGGCGTCACCGCCGACGACCTGATCGGCGGCTACCAGGAGATCGTCGAGCGGGCCCACGCGGCCGGCAAGTGCGTCGTCTCAGCCACGGTCGGGCCTTTCAAGGGCTGGTCCGAATGGGACCCGGAGGCCGAGGCGGTACGGCGGGAAGTCAACACCTTCATCAGAACCAGTGGTGAGTTCGACGCCGTCACCGACTTCGACCGCGTCCTCCGCAGCCCCTACGACCACGAACGCATGCTGCCCACCTTCGACGGAGGTGATCACATTCATCCCAACGACAAGGGGATGCAGGCGATGGCGGACTCCGTCGACCTCAAGTCCCTCGACTGCGCCGACCCAGCCCCCTAGGGGGCTCAGGACGGCCTCCGCCCGGATCCGCTCGGCTCCGGAGTGATCAGGCCCTGCCGGTAGGCGACCGCCACCGCCTCCGTCCGGCTCGCCGCGCCCAGCTTGGCGAGGATGTTGGAGACATGGACGCTCGCCGTCTTGCCGGTGATGAACAGCTCCTCGCCGATCTGCCGGTTGCTGCGGCCGAGGGCGAGAAGCCGCAGGACTTCCTGTTCCCGGGCGGTGAGGACGGTGGCGTGTGTGTCGGCGGCCGGGGGCCCCGCCAGGCGTCCGCGCCGGATCAGGGCGTCCACCTGCTCCAGGAGGGGAGTGGCGCCCAGTCGTACGGCCGTCTCCCGGGCCGCGCGGGCTTGCACCGCGGCCTCCTCGCGCCGCTCGGCGGCGAGCAGGGCCTCGGCGAACCGCACCTGGCAGCGCGCCAGCTCGTACACGTCGCCGAAGTCGAACGCGGCGACCGCCCTGCCCCAGGCCTCCGCGTCCAGCCCGGACACGGCCCGTGTCCACTCGGCCTCGGCCCGGGCCAGCCACGCCTGTCCCTCGGGACCCTGCGGTATACCGCCCTCACCGCGCGCGGCCGTGCGCCGGGCCAGGTCGCGCAGTTCGGTGGCGGTGTCCGACCAGCCGCGTGCCCCGGCCTCGTCGCCGGTCAGGCGCAGGGCGGCGGCCCGGTCGGCGACCGCGGACAGGGCGAGCGCGGCGAGCCGGACCGTGACATCCGGGGGTGTGCCCGCCTCGGCTGTCAGGGCGGCCACCGTGGACCGCAGCCGCTCCACGGCCTCCTCAGGGTCGCCCTGCCGGGCCGCCGCGTCGGTGAGCACGATGCCCGCGACCAGCGTGCCCATCCAGTCGAACGGTCCTTCCAGGAGCGTGCGGGCGCGATCGGCGGCGGTCAGATCACCGCGTGCCAGCGCCGCGTACAGGGCGGGCGCGACGGTGTACCCGCCGGCCGCCGGAAGCACGTCGGCGTCCGCGGTCGCCGCCCGCACGCACTCCTCCCAGCGGCCCAGTGTGTACAGCACCAGTAGCCGCAGGTAGCGCATCTCCAGCGGATACGGCGAGGACAGCAGGCCGGCGCGGCGGGCCCGGTCCAGCCCCTCGGTCAGCCAGGGCAGACACTCGTCGAGGTCACCCGACTCGAAGCAGCCGACGGCGAGGTTGAACAGCGCCCGCATCTCCACCGGCGCGTTGCCGGAGCGACGAGCGAGATCCCGGGCCTCGCGCAGCTGCTCCCGGCCCTGCCGCGTGCGACGGCCGCCGCCTTCGAGGACGGCCAGCGAGATCAGCAGGTCCGCTCGCGCGTCGGCCACGTCCAACTGCTCCGCGACGCCCAGCGCCTCCCGGGCGAGGCGCAACGCGATGCCGTCCTCCCCGACCTGACGCGCCGCCAGCACATGGGTGGCCGCCGCCCACACCCAGGTGGGCGACGGAGGATCGGCCGGGATCATCGCGAGCGCCTCGCTGCTGTAGGCGAACGCCGCCGTCAGACTGTCGACGCCCATCAGATTCCCGGCGAGCGTGTACCGGACCCGGGCGGCCAGCTCGGAGTCCGCGTCCTGGCCGACGCCCGCGAGCGCGGCGCGGGTGAGTGACACCGCCCGATGCGCCTGCCCGGCGTGCGCGGCCGCCGCCGAGGCACGCAGGGTGAGCGTCACCCGCTCGATCCCCTCGCCCGTGGGCCGGCGGGACGGCTCCACCGCCTGCCACAGGTCCAGGGCCGTTTCCAGATGGCGCAGCTCCTCCGCGGGCGCGCCGAGCGACCGGGCGTGGTCGGCGGCCTCCAGCGAGGCGGCCAGCGCCTCGGCCAGGTCGTGGCTCTCGCGGTAGTGGTGGGCCCGTTCCGACGCGCTCTCGGCGCGACGGCCCCGACCGGTCAGCAGCCTTGCGAACGCGCCGTGCAGCCGGGCCCGTTCACCGGGGAGCAGGTCGGCGTACACGGCCTCGCGGGCCAGGGCGTGCCGGAAGGTGTACGTGTCCTGGGCGCCGGGGACCAGCAGTTGCCGTCCGACGGCCTCACGCAGGGCCGACTCCAGCTCTTCCTCGGGAAGTCCGACCGCGTCCCGCAGCAGGTCGTGCTCGACCCGGCGGCCCGCGACCGCGGCGGTGCGCAGCACCTGCTGGGCGGTGTCGGAGAGCTGCTCGAAGCGGATCAGCAGAACGTCCGCGAGACCGCTGGGCACGCCACCGGCCTCGGTGTCGGTGGCCGCGAGGAGTTCCTCGGCGTAGAAGGCGTTGCCCTCGGCGCGTTCCACGATCCGCCGGACCGTGGTGTCCGGCAGGGGACGCTCGCCCAGCGCGCGTACCAGCCGGGCCACCTCGGCGTCGGGCATCGGCCGCAGCTCCAGCCGTTCCACGGAGGGCAGCCGCACCAGCTCGGCCAGCAGGGGCCGCAGGGGGTGGCGGCGGTGCAGGTCGTCCGCGCGGTAGGAGGCGAACACGGCGAGCCGGTGGGTGGGCGCGCCGCCCGCCGACCGCTGGAGGATGCCCCGGCTGAGCAGGAACCGCAGCAGGTCCCGGGAGGACTGGTCCGCCCAGTGCAGGTCCTCCAGGACGAGCAGCAGCGGGGCGGTGTCCGCGAGGTCGGCCAGCAGTCCCGCGATGCCTTCGAACAGCCGCAGCCGCCCGCCCGTGTCCCGGCCCGCGTCCGCACCGCCGCCCAGCAGGCGGTCCACGACCGGATGCGCGGCGAGGATCTCCGTGAACCGCGCGTCGGCCGCGAGCACGCCCAGGACCTCGGTGAACGGCAGATACGGCAGACCGACGTCACCGAGGTCGACGCAGTGCCCGGTCAGCACCGTCATCCCGGACCGCGAGGCCAGGCCGGCCACCTCGTCCAGCATCCGTGTCTTGCCGACGCCCGCGTCCCCCGCGACCAGCACCGCCCCGGCCTGACCGCCCCGGGCACGCTCCAACACACCGGCGAGGCGCGCGAGTTCGTCCTCCCGGCCGATCAGCGGGGTGGCGCTTGAGATCGTCGGCACGCATCCATCCTGGCACGGGAGACTGACAGCGCCCGTGCCCAAGGGCGACCGGGCCGGCCTGAGGGCGCGGGGCTGTGCCGATGTGCGGCTCGTCCCCCACTCTCGCTTCGCTCGAGCGGAGGGAGGCGGCTCCCCTCCGCCGACGGCGCCGTCCCGGCCGTCGGCGCCCCGCCCGACGGCCGGCGGCGCCGCAGGTCGTGCGGACCCTCATCGTGGGCGCGACAAGCCACGAACGACCCGCGGCCGCCGTCGGCCGAAAACGCTGGAGTGCTCAGACGCTCACTGATGCAACGCCCGAGCCCAGTCGGCCGGCACCCGCCCCGCGGGGCCCGGCGTCGGCTGGTCCGCCGGGTGACTCGCCGGAGGCGCGAGTTCCGGCCCCGACTCGAACAGCTCGTCGGTCGCGTAGTTCCAGTACCAGCCCTCGCCCGGCTCGAAGCTCTGCACGAGAGGGTGACCGGTGGCCTTGTAGTGGCTGGTCGCGTGCTGGGAGGGGGAGGAGTCGCAGCAGCCGATGTGTCCGCACTGCGCGCAGCGCCGCAGATGGAACCACCAGCCGCCGGCCGCGTCGCACTCCACGCATCCGGCGCCGCTCGGCGGGGCGCTGGGGTCGAGTCCGTCGATTCCGCTGTCGCTGGTCATGCGCTCTCCTCGGAGGGGGTGTCGGTGTCGGGCTCCGCGGCGGTGAGCGGGAGCAGGACCTGGAAGCGTGTGTCACCCGGCTCGGACTCGACCTGGAGGGAGCCGTGGTGCTTGTTGACGACGATCCGCCAGGAGATGTCCAGGCCCAGCCCGGTGCCCTCACCGACCGGCTTGGTGGTGAAGAACGGGTCGAAGATGCGGCCGCGGATCTCTTG
The DNA here is from genome assembly GCF_044459385.1 of Streptomyces sp. NPDC050287. Lineage (NCBI taxonomy): Bacteria > Bacillati > Actinomycetota > Actinomycetes > Kitasatosporales > Streptomycetaceae > Streptomyces > Streptomyces sp. NPDC050287. The sequence continues at coordinate 132,484 of NZ_JBITIY010000016.1, forward strand.
CGGGACGCCGGGCCCGGTGTCGCGGAACTCCACCAGCAGCCGGTCGTGGTCGAGTGCCGTCCGCACGGTCAACGTGCCGTCCCCGCCCGTGCTCGCGATGGCGTGGACCGCGTTGTCGATCAGGTTGGTCCACACCTGGTTGAGCTCCGCCGGGTACGCCGGCACCTTCGGGACCGCACGGTCGTACTCCTTGACGACCTTGATACGCGGCCCGATCTTGCCCGACAGCATCAGCAGCGTGCTGTCCAGGAGTTCGTGGACGTCGGCGACCTGGTAGGGGGCGCGGTCGAGCTGCGAGTACTGCTTGGCCGCGTCGACGAGGTGCGAGATACGGGTGGTGGAGTCCGCGATCTCGTCCATCAACAGCTCGGTCTCCACCGTGTAGTTGAGCCAGCCGACCGCGCTCGGCAGGATCTCCGGGTCCACGGCCGCCGCGACCTGGTCCAGCCAGTCGACGTCGAGCCCGGCCTGCACGAAGGTGGGCGCCATCCGCCAGCCCTCGGCGATGCCGTGGTCGTCGAGCCAGTCCGTGAGCTCGTCCTCGCGGTCGGAGGCCTCCAGCGGGCTCAAGGCCGGTGCTTTGGCGACGCGTTCGGCGGTGCGGTCCTGGATGTCGACGAGGTTCGCCAGGACCTCCGGCGAGAAGGAGCCGGCGGAGAGCACCCGCAGCTTCTGCCGCATCTTGCCGACGCGTTCCCGCAGAGCCGACGTCGCCCGCACGGCCGCCGCCGCGGGGTTGTTGAGCTCGTGGGTGAGCCCCGCGGACAACGAGCCGAGCGCCAGGAGCCGTTCGCGCTGTCCGACGGCCCGCTGGGTGTTCTTCGCCCCGAAGAACAGTCCTTCCAGCAGATGCACCGCCATCGGGAACCACCGCTGCATGAAGTTCGAGAACGCCTCCGCGGGCAGCACGAAGAACCGCGAGGGTTCCGTGACACGCATCGAGTTGGTGTACACCTGGGGCACCCGGTCAGCGAGATACGCCTGCATGGAGCCCGAGTACACCCCGGGCTGCGAGGTCCTGTTGACCTCCACGTCGTCGCCGCCGACCCGGCGCGAGAGCACGACGGTGCCCTCGATCATCACGTAGAAGCAGGTGGCGGGTTCGCCCTCGGCGTAGACGGGACCGGGTTCGAACTTCTCCACCCGGCCCACGCTGCACAGCTCCCCCAACTGCTCGGGGGTGAGCTTCTCGAACAGGAACAGCGCCCCGACCTCCTGGGGACTGCACGGCATCGGTTGCCCGCTCACGACTGCTCCAGGTAACGGTGGACGAGCATCACGGCCATGGCTCCCTCTCCGACGGCGGACGCGACCCGCTTCGCCGACTCGGCGCGCGCGTCGCCGGCGACGAACACGCCCGGAATATTGGTCTCCAGGTGGTACGGCGGCCGGTCCAGCTCCCAGCCGGCCGGCGGCCGCCCGTCGGGGGTCAGGTCGGGCCCGGCCAGGATGAACCCGTGATCGTCGCGCAGCACGGCGCCGTCCAGCCAGTCGGTCAGCGGGGCCGCGCCGATGAACACGAACATCCACTGCGCGTCGACGAGTTCGGTCCGCCCGCTCGCCACGTCCCGCAGCGTCAGCTGCTCCAGATGCTCGGAGCCGTGTGCGGCCTCCACCACCGTGCCGCAGCGAACCGAGATGTTCGGCGCCTCCTCGATCTGCTGGATCAGGTAGTACGACATCGACGCGGCCAGCGACTCGCCGCGCACCAGCAGGGTCACCGACTTGGCGCCCCGGGCCAGGTACATGGCCGCCTGCCCGGCGGAGTTGGCGCCGCCGACGATGTACACGTCGTGGCCCTGGCAGGAGGACGCCTCGGTCAGCGCCGAGCCGTAGAACACGCCGCAACCCGTCAGGTCGGAGGTGCCCGGCGCGTTCAGCTGCCGGTACGACACGCCGGTCGCCAGGATCACGCTGTGCGCGGCGATGGCGGAGCCGTCGGAGAACCGTACGACCCGGGCGGAGCCGTTGGCCTCCAGCCCCGTCACCTCGCGCGCGGTGAGGATCTCGGCGCCGAACTTCGCCGCCTGGCGGCGCGCCCGGTCGGTGAGCTGGCCTCCCGACACGCCGTCGGGGAAACCGAGGTAGTTCTCGATGCGGGAGCTCTGTCCGGCCTGGCCGCCGGTCGCCGACCGCTCCACGAGCACCGTCCGCAGCCCCTCGGAGGCCCCGTACACGGCGGAGCCAAGACCGGCCGGGCCGCCGCCGATGACGACGAGGTCGTAGAAGTCCGCGGCCGGAGTCGTGGCCAGCCCCACCCGCGCCGCCAGTTCGGGCGCCTCCGGCTCGGCCAGCGGGGTGCCGTCCGGGGTGATCACCAGCGGCAGCCGCCGCTCGTCCAGGCCGGCCGCCGCCAGCAGCCGCTGCCCCTCCGGCTCGTCCGCCGAGTACCAGCGGTAGGGCACCTGGTTGCGGGCCAGGAACTCCCGTACGTCCGAGGAGCGCGCCGACCAGCGGTGTCCGACCACCTTGGTCGCGGGCACCGGCCGGAAGTCGCTGCCCCGCCACGCCTCCAGGAGGTCGTCCAGCACCGGGTACAGCTTCTCCTCGGGCGGGTCCCACGGTTTGAGGAGGTAGTGGTCGAGGTCGACGACGTTGATCGCGTCGATCGCCGCGTTCGTGTCCGCGTACGCCGTCAGCAGCACCCGCCGCGCGCCCGGATACACGTCCAGGGCCTGTTCCAGGAACTCGATGCCGTTCATCTGCGGCATCCGGTAGTCCGCCAGGATCACCGCCACCAGATCCCCGCGCAGCTTCAGTTCGCGCAGCGCCTCCAGAGCGGACTCGCCGGACTCCGCGCGCACGATCCGGTACGACTCGCCGTAGCGCCGCCGCAGGTCCCGCGCGACGGCACGGGAGACCCCCGGATCGTCGTCCACGGTCAAGATGACGGTCCGCGCTGCGTCCGCGGCCTGTGCCATACGTCTCCCACCCCGAGGATCGAACCGACGGCACGGCGGACCAGTCGCCTTCCAGCCACCGTGCCGGCTCCCGGTCATCGTATGTTCGATCGTACGGGTTCGCCCGGGGATACCGGAGACAGTGCGCTCTCGGTACACGGCAGAGCACACGAGGTCAACGCGGCCCGGATCAGCCGCCCGAGCGCCTCGGCCCACCAGCGGCGCGGCGCCGCCGGACCGGCCGAGTCCACGACGACCTGTTCCACGTGCGACGTCATGTCGTCAGCGTGGTGAAGACTGGGTTCCGGTCACGGGACCACGAGGCAGGGAGGACGGAGAGCATGACGCGCCCGATCACGGCAGGGGTCGACGGAACCGAGGAGAGTCTGGCCGCGCTGGCCTGGGCGGCCCGGGAGGCGGTCCGCCGGAAGCTGGCGCTGCGGGTGGTGCACGCCTGGCGGTACCAGGCGCACGAGGCGATCGAGGCGGCGGACCCGGAGGTCCAGATCGGCTGGGCCAAGGAGGCGGTCGGAGAGGCCGCCCGGACCGTCACCGAGCGCCACCCGGAGCTGGAGGTGTCCACCGATGTGATCGAGGGCGCCGACGCCGAGACGCTGGTCGCGGCCGCGGATGAGGCCGAGATGCTGGTCCTCGGCTCGCGCGGGCACGGTCGGGTCATGGGCTTCCTGCTCGGATCGGTGGGTCAGCAGGTGATCGTCGAGGCCACCCGGCCGGTCGTCCTGGTGCGCGCCGGTGACGAGCCCGCGGCCGAGGCGGCGGGCCGCGAGATCGTGGTGGGCCAGCAGGGCGAGCCCGAGGACAGCGCCGAGGCGCTGCGGTTCGCGTTCGAGACGGCCGCGGCGCGCGGTGCGACGGTGCGCGCGGTACGGGCCTGGACTTTGCCGCCGGTCTTCGCCTACAGCCCAGGCTCCCTCAAGCTCCTCGACGAGGCCGGCGGACTGGAGCCGTACGAGGACAGGGCCCTGGCCGCGGCGCTGGAGCCGTGGCGGGACCGCTTCCCCGAGGTGCCGGTCGTCGCGCACGTGGAGCTGGGCAGCGCCGGGCAGGTGCTGCTGTCGGCGGCCCAGACGGCCCAGTTGATGGTCGTGGGGCGCCGCGCCCACCGTACGGCGGTCGGCGCCCGCATCGGATCGGTGGCCCACGGCGTGCTGCACCACGCCGGCTGCCCGGTGGCCGTGGTGCCGCCTGCCTGAGTCGGCCGACGCGTTCGGTCCGGGACCGTCAGTCGGCGGCGGCGACAGGGCTGGGCTGGAGCGTCTCGCGCGCCTTGGGGAGGATGTTCTTGATGTAGTCGTCCACCGCCGTGTCCAGTCCGATGTCGTGCTGCGCCCGCTCGGACAGGTACCAGCGGTGCTCCAGCAGCTGGTGGTAGATCTCCGCCGGATCCATCGAGCCGCGCAGCTCCAGTGGCACGGCCCGCACGGTGGGGCGGAACACGTCCCGCACCCAGCGGTGGGCGAGCACCTCCGGGCGGGCCGCCAGCGGGTCGCCCGGCGCGTAGTCGTCCTGGGTGGCCATCCAGCTCTCCAGGTCGTTGAGCAGCCGGCGGGCCTGGTTCTCCTCGGTGTCCAGGCCGGTCAGCCGCAGCAACTGGCGCTGGTGATGTCCCGCGTCCACCACCTTGGGCACGAAGGTGACCGTGTCGCCGTTGGAGGAATGCTCGATCTGCATCTCGGCCACGTCGAAACCGAGTTCGTTCAGGCGGCGGATGCGGCGCTCGATGTACTGGTACTTGCCCGCCGGGTAGACGGACCTGCGGGTCAGCTCCTCCCACAGGCCCCCGTAGCGGGCGCAGATCTCCATGCCGAACTCGATCGGGTCCACGGACGGGTGCAGCGCCCCGGACGCCTCCAGGTCGAGCAGTTCGCCGCTGATGTTCACCCGGGCCAGCTCCAGGTCGTAGTCGCGCTGCCCGCCGCTGAGCTGCGGGTGCAGGTCACCGGTCTCCGCGTCCACCAGATACGCGGCGTAGGCGCCCGCGTCCCGCCGGAACAGCGTGTTCGACAGCGAGCAGTCGCCCCAGGCGAACCCGGCGAGGTGCAGCCGTACCAGCAGCACCGCCAGCGCGTCCATCAGCCGGTGCATGGTGGCGGGCCGCATGGTCGTCTCGAACATCGACCGGTACGGCATCGAGCCACCCAGGTGCCGGGTGATCAGCACCGGCTCGAGCGGGGCTTCGTCGGCGTCCACGCGTCCGGTGACCACGGCCAGCGGGTCGACCGCGGGGATGCCGAGCCGGTCCAGGTCGCGCAGCAGCTCGTACTCGCGCAGCGCCGGGCGTTCGGCGAGCTCCTTGACGGCGATCACCTCGTCGCCGGCGCGGGCGTAGCGCACGACGTGGCGGGAGATACCGCGTGGCAGCGGCACCAGGTACTCGTCGGGCCACTCCTCCAGGGGGAGGTGCCACGGCAGTTCGAGCAGGAGCGCGGGATGCTCCGGGTTGGTCGCGCTGATCTGCAGGGCCATGGGTCGGGTGTCCTTTGTCGCCTGTGGCGTGCTGCCGCCTCGCCGGTGATCGTCACCTCACCTTAAAGGGCGCGCTCCCTGGCCTGAAGAGCCGCTTCACGGACCGGACCGCGGTGCACGGGACCGTGACCGGGCAGCAGCAGGTCGCCCTCCAGCCCCTCGAACACCTCCAACGAGGCCACGGCGCGGGTCCGCTCGTGGTGGAACATGTCGGGCAGCAGCTGGGGGCCCTTGGTCCGGGAGGTCGGGTGACCGCTGACCAGGGCGTCGCCCGAGATCACGATGCCGCGGTCCGGGAGGTGGTAGGCGGCGTGACCGTCGGTGTGGCCGGGCGTGTGGACCGGCACGGGCCGGCCGGGCAGGTCGAGCGGACCCGCCGTCGGGAACGGCTGCGGAGAGGTGACCGGTACATGGGCGGTGCCGCCCGCGCGGATCGCGTGCACGGCCCACGGCAGGACACCCGGCCGCCAGCCGTTCCTCAGGACGGTCCCGACATTCACCTGGTGCAGGAACTCCCGCCGGGCGTGCGGCACTTCGGCCTCGTGCAGATACACGGGCATGCCGTACGCGCCGCGCAGGTACTCGGCGGAGCCCAGGTGGTCGTTGTGCGCGTGGGTGATCAGCACCGCCTCCACGGCCTCCGGTGAACCGCCCACCTCCGCGAGGGAGGCGAGGACTTGCTCCCGGTCGCCGGGGTAGCCGGTGTCGACCAGCGTCGCGCTGTCCCCCTCGGTGAGGATCACCCAGTTGGTGTTGCTGCCGTGCACCAGATAGGCGCCGTCGGCTACTTGCTGCACAGCTGGCCGCATGATCGTCCCGGGTGTGAGGTCCCTGCTCGAACGGGGACAGCAAAGCAGACGGGGAGACGGGCGGAGTCGGCGGGTCCGGTTACCGGCCGAACAGCGGGCGTGCACCCTGTGGCGCGCGAACGGGCCCCGGTCCTGGGCGAGTTGGCGCCGTGGACCGGTGCGCGGCCGCAGCCGCCGTTCGCGGGCGACGGCGCCTGGCCGGGCCTGCCCCGTGTCACAGGGCGGCGCGGCGGCGGTGCGGCCGGACGGCGCCGCGGTGATCATGACGTCGGACGTTGCCATGGCGGTCGTGAGGCTGCCTCCGGCACGATCCGCCGGAGGCAGCCCCCGCGCGCGTCCGAAGCAGCCGCCTCTCCGCCCCGGGACACGCCGTCCTGGTGGGTCAGTGCACGTCGTGCGGGCGGAACTGGATGCTGATGCGCGGCCCCGCGGCGCGGGTGGTCTTCGGTACGGAGTGCTCCCAGGTGCGCTGGCAGGAGCCGCCCATCACGATCAGGTCGCCGTGTCCCAGGGGCCGCCGGACCGTGTCGCCGCCGCGCGCCGGCCGCAGCAGCAGGTCCCGGGGGGTGCCCACGGAGAGGATCGCGACCATCGTGTCCTCGTGCGCGCCCCGCCCGGTCCGGTCCCCGTGCCAGGCGACGCTGTCCCGGCCGTCGCGGTAGTAGCACAGTCCGGCCGTGGTGAAGGGTTCGCCCAGCTCCTCGGCGTAGTGCGCGGACAGCATCTCGCGTGCCTCGGTCAGCAGGGGGTGCGGCAGCGGGTCGCCCGCGCCGTAGAAGGCCAGCAGGCGTGGTACGTCGACGACCTGGTCGTACATCTTCCGGCGCTCCGCGTGCCAGGGCACTTCGGCGGCCAGGTGTTCGAACAGGGCATCGGATCCGCTCAGCCAGCCGGGCACGACGTCGATCCAGGCGCCCAGGCCGAGCGCGGTCCGGCGGATCCCGTCGAGAGAGCCGAGCCTCAGCTCGTCGGTCTGGTCGAAGAGGGAGCCCTGGAGATGCCTGGTCATGAATCCAGTGTACCCCTTAATCGAATACCTGTTCCTATATCGTGTCCCTTCCGCTGAGCGGCACTTTCGATACATCCATGTATCGGATACATTCCTGTATCGAACGGAGGGCCGGACATGGCGGTGGAGCAGACGAACAGGCGCGTCACCAGGCGGCGGGTCCGCACGCGGGCCAACCTCCTGGACGCGGCGTTCGCGGTCTTCGCGGCCAAGGGCTTCGGGCGGGTCTCCATCGAGGAGGTCTGTGACGCGGCCGGCTACAGCCGCGGCGCTTTCTACTCGAACTTCGGCAGCCTGGACGAACTGTTCTTCGCCCTCTACCGGCAGCGGGCCGCCCTGATCGCCGAGCAGGTGGCCGAGGCGCTCGCCCTCGACGGGCCCGAACTCGACGTAACGGCGTCCGTGGCCCGGGTCACCGACGTGCTGCTGCTCGACGTGGACTGGCTGCTGGTGAAGACCGACTTCCTGGTCCACGCCGCCCGCGACCCGGCCGTGGCCCAGACCCTGCTGGAGCACCGGGAGCGGCTGCGGCGGGCGATCGAGGACCGGCTCGCCCGGGCCACCGGGCCCACCGCGCTGCCCGCCGTGCTCGGCGACGTCGGCGGCGCCGCCCGCGCGGTCGTCGCCGCCTACGACGGCGTCACCACCCAACTGCTGCTGGACCGGGACGTCGAACACGCCCGCGGCTGGCTGGGGCAGTTGCTCACCGCCCTGCTGACCGACGGCAGCGGCACCCCCGAATGAGACCCCAATGAGAAGGGCAACGGTCGCCATGGACGCGGACGTCATCGTCGTCGGAGCCGGGCTCGCGGGCCTGGTCGCGGCACACGAACTCACCAGCCGGGGCCGCCGGGTCGCGCTGGTCGACCAGGAGAACGCCGCCAATCTCGGAGGACAGGCGTTCTGGTCCTTCGGCGGCCTGTTCCTCGTCGACTCCCCGGAGCAGCGCCGCCTGGGCGTCAAGGACTCCTTCGACCTCGCCTGGAACGACTGGCAGGGCAGCGCGCAGTTCGACCGTATCGACGACGAGGACTCCTGGGCGGTGCGCTGGGCACGCGCCTACGTCGAGTTCGCGGCGGGGGAGAAGAGGTCCTGGCTCCAGGGGCACGGGATCAGCTTCCTGCCCACCGTCGGCTGGGCCGAACGCGGTGATCTGCGGGCCGACGGACACGGCAACTCCGTCCCCCGCTTCCACATCGCCTGGGGCACCGGCACCGGCGTCGTCGAGCCCTTCGTCCACCACGCCAAGCAGGCCGCGCGCGAGGGGCTGCTCACCTTCTACCACCGTCACCAGGTCGACGAACTGGTCGTCGAGGAGGGCGCGGCGCGCGGTGTGCGCGGCACCGTGCTGGCCGAGGACCACTCGCCCCGGGGCGTCGCCTCCACCCGCGAGCGCGTCGGCGACTTCGAACTCACCGCCCAGGCTGTCGTCGTCACCACCGGCGGCATCGGCGCCAACCACGAGATCGTCCGCCGCTACTGGCCCGAACGCCTCGGCACCCCGCCCGCCGAGATGGTCACCGGCGTGCCCGCCTACGTCGACGGCCGGATGCTCGACATCAGCGCCGGCGCCGGTGTGCGCCTGGTCAATCGCGACCGCATGTGGCACTACACCGAGGGCCTGCAGAACTGGGACCCGATCTGGCCCGGCCACGGCATCCGCATCCTGCCCGGCCCGTCCTCGATGTGGTTCGACGCCCTGGGCCGCCGGCTGCCCGAGCCCTGCCTTCCCGGCTACGACACCCTCAGCACCCTCAAGTACCTGCGCACCACCGAGGACATCGCCGGCCACGACCACTCCTGGTTCATCCTCAGCCAGAAAATCATCGAGAAGGAGTTCGCGCTCTCCGGCTCCGAGCAGAACCCCGACATCACCGCAAAGGACCGCGCCGGGTTCCTGAAGGAGCGGGTGCTCGGCAAGGGGGCGCCGGGGCCGGTGGACGCCTTCCTGCGCAAGGGCGCGGACTTCGTGACCGCCCCGAACCTGGAGCAGCTCGTGGAGAAGATGAACGGGCTGACCGACAAGGCGCTCCTCGACGCGGCCGAGATCCGGCGCCAGATCGAGGCCCGCGACCTCCAGATCGCCAACGCCTACAGCAAGGACGCCCAGGTGCAGGGCATCCGCAACGCCCGCCGCTACATCGGCGACCGCCTCGGCCGGGTCGCCACCCCGCACCGCATCCTCGACCCGGCGGCCGGCCCGCTCATCGGCGTCAAGCTGCACACCCTGACCCGCAAGACCCTCGGCGGCATCCAGACCGACCTCGACTCGCGCGCCCTGGGCACCGACGGCACGCCGATCGACGGTCTGTACGCGGCGGGCGAGGTGGCCGGCTTCGGCGGCGGCGGCGTCCACGGCTACAACGCGTTGGAGGGCACCTTCCTCGGCGGCTGCCTGTTCTCCGGCCGGACGGCGGGACGGGCGGCCGCCCGGCAGACGGCCTGACATCGGCGGACCCGTCGCCTCAGGCCTGGTCCCGTATGCGCACGCCCGGTGACGCCCGCGTCCGCGTTGCCGACGACACGGACGCGCCCGCGTCCGCGTTGCCGAGCAGGAGGCCATCGCCCGTCTGTCTGCTCACGCCGGGCCCCGTCTGCTTACGCCTGGTCCGTCTCCTCATGTCTGCAGGAGGCGGGCCAGGACAGAAGTGTGACTCTCCTCGGGTGACGTGGCGGCGGTCAGCAGCGTGACCGTGCCCCGGGTGGCCAACTCACGTACGTGGCCGAGGAGTTCAGCCGCCTGTGGAGCGGCCAGCTCCGCCTCGTACCGCTCGGCGAACTCCTCGTACGACCCCTCGCCCGCGTGGTACCAGCGGCGCAGCTCGGTGGACGGGGTGAGCGCCTTGGGCCACTCGTCCACACGGGCCGCCTCCTTCTTCAGGCCGCGCGGCCACAGCCGGTCGACCAGGACGCGGACGCCGTCGTCCGGCTCGGGCGGTTCGTAGACGCGACGGACGCGCACACTCACGGGCGGGGCCTTTCCCGGGCGGAGAAACGGTTCCCGGGGAGCGTATCGCCCGGTTCCGGACACGACGGGCGACGCGACGGGACTTGACCCGGTCAAGGTCGATACGGGAAGAAGTGGCCCTTAGCCTGAGGCTGTTGGCACCCCCACCCGTAGGAGCCCACGTGAGACCGTCCGTCAGGCGCACCGCGGTACTCCGTCGCGAGGCCGTGATCGTCACCGTCCCCGTCGCCCTCGCGGCCCTGCTCGCCGCAGCGGGACCCGCCGCGGCGGGCCCCCTCGGCGCCTCCGGCGTCGGTGACCCGTACTTCCCGCTCGCCGGCAACGGCGGCTACCGTGTCGGCCACTACGGCCTGACGCTCCGTTACGACCCCGGCAGCCGCCACCTTTCCGGGAAAGCGGTCCTCACCGCCCGCGCGACCCAGCGGCTCACCCGCTTCGACCTCGATTTCAGCGGGCTCAGGGTCACCGGCCTCACGGTCGACCACGCCAAGGCGGAGTACCGGCGCGACGGCCAGGAACTCGTCGTCACCCCGCGCCACGCCCTGTGCGAGGGCCGGCGGTTCCAGGTCACGGTCACCTACGACGGCACACCCGCCCCGGTCACCGACCCCGACGGCTCGCTGGACGGCTGGATCCCCACCGACGACGGCGCGTTCGTCGCCGGGGAGCCGCAGGGTGCCATGACCTGGTTCCCGAGCAACAACCACCCCACGGACAAGTCGTCGTACGACTTCACGATCACGGTCCCCGAAGGCAAGACCGCCGTCGCCAACGGCGTGTTCCTCGGCGCGCGGACCGCGCGGGGGAAGACCACCTTCCGCTGGCGGCAGAGCGAACCAATGGCCGCCTACCTGGCCACGGCCACCGTCGGCACCTTCAAGACGGAGCGGTACACCACCCGCGACGGCGTCCAGGTCTACAACGCCGTCGACCCCCGCGAGGCCTCCGCCGCCGCGCCCGTCCTCAAGCAGCTGCCGTCCGTCCTGGAATGGGAGAGCAAGCTCTTCGGGCCCTACCCCTTCCGCGCCGCCGGATCGATCGTCGACCGGGCCCCGAACGTCGGTTACGCGCTGGAGACCCAGACCCGGCCCGTGTACGACTCGGCGCCCGACCTGAGCACCCTCGTCCACGAGAACGCCCACCAGTGGTTCGGTGACTCCGTCTCCCTCACCTCGTGGAAGGAGATCTGGCTCAACGAGGGCTTCGCGACCTACGCCGAGTGGCTGTACAGCGAACAGCACGGCGGGAAGAGCGCGCAGCGGACCTTCGACGAGCTCTACCAGCGCCCCGCGGACGACGACCTGTGGGCGTTCCCGCCCGGCGACCCCGGCAGCGGCGCGAACATCTTCGGCACCCCTGTCTACGCCCGCGGCGCCATGGCCCTGCACGCCCTGCGCAAGGCCGTCGGCGACCGGACGTTCTCCCGCATCCTGCGGACCTGGGCCACCGAACACCGCGACGGCCACGGCACGACCCCCCAGTTCGTGCGCCTGTCCGAGCGGCTGTCGGGCAAGGACCTGGACGCCCTGTTCCACACCTGGCTCTACACCCCGGGCAAGCCGGCCACCCCGTAGCCCGAACAGGCCGGCACCCAACAAGCCGAGGGTTGGGACACCTGACACCCGAACAGGCCGACCCCCCGAAGCGGCCGGCAGTTTGAACAGCCGGCAGTTTGAACAGCCGACAGTCGAACAAGCCCATGAACCTGACCAGTTCCTCACAAGTCTCGGTCAAGGTCGAACCATGATCAGACGCACACCTCCCGCCGCGCTGCTGGCCGCGTCCCTGCTGCTCACCGGATGCGGCGGCGGCGCGGCCGCGGTCCAGGACCACCGGCCGGGGGCCGCCGGGGAGACGAGCACCCTCGCGACCCGGGGCTCGATGCCGTCCGCGCCCTCGTCTCCCGGCTCGCCCGACGCGTCGGTCGAGGCGCTCCCGCAGGAGCTGCCCGGGCTGGGACCGAAGACCCTGGCGCAAGTGCCCTCCCGCACCCGCCAGGCCGTCGTGGTGACCGGGCGGGACAAGGACTCCCCGACGTCCACCGTCGTCCTGTACGAGCGCACCGCGGCCGGCTGGCAGGCCGGCGTCAGCTGGCCCGCGCACAACGCGCTCAAGGGCTGGAGCGACCACCACACGGCCGGTGACCTGCGCACCCCGATCGGCGTCTTCACGCTCACCGACGCCGGCGGCCTGCTGCGCGACCCCGGTAGCCGGCTGCCGTACGACCGATCCGGAGCGTTCACCTCACCCGGCACGGGCTTCGAGGGCGAGCCGCTCGCCGGGTCCTTCGACTATGTGATCGCCATCAACTACAACCGCGAGCCCGGCACGTCCCCGCTGGACTGGACCCGGCCCCTCGGCGCGGGCCGCGGCGGCGGCATCTGGCTGCACGTCGACCACGGCGGCCCCACCCACGGCTGCGTCAGCCTCGCCGAGCCGCAGATGAAGCAGCTGCTGCGGACGCTGGACCCCGACCGCCACCCCGTCGTCGTCATGGGCGACGCCGCCTCCCTGGCCCGCTGAGTCGGCCGAAGTCCCCCCAACCGCTTAGGATCCGCCGCGTGTGCGCACATGTGCTGGTCGCCGAGGACGACGAGATGCAGGCCGAACTCATCCGCCGGTCCCTGCTGGCGGAGGGGCACACCGCCACCGTGGTCCACGACGGCCGGGCCGCCCTGGACGCGGCCCGCCGGCTCCGGCCGGACCTCGTCGTCCTGGACCTGATGCTGCCGGTGATCGACGGCTTCGGCGTGTGCCGGGTGCTGCGGCAGGACGACGACATCCCGGTCCTGATGCTCACCGCCCGCACCGCCGAGGACGACGTCCTGCTGGGGCTGGAACTCGGCGCCGACGACTACATGACCAAGCCCTACAGCCCGCGCGAACTGATGGCCCGCATCCGCACCGTCCTGCGGCGCAGCGGACGCGCGGTCGCCGACCGGCGGGAGGATCCCGTCGTCCGTGCCGGGGGAGTCACGGTCGACCCGGTACGGCACGAGGTGCGCTGCGAGGGTGCGCTCGTGGAGTGCACACCGGCCGAGTTCGAGATCCTGCTCGCGATGGCCGGCGAACCCGAACGGGTCTTTTCCCGACGGCAGTTGCTGGAGGTCACCCGGGGCACCGACCGGGCCTCCACCGAACGGGCCGTAGACGTCCATGTCATGAACCTGCGGCGCAAGATAGAGACCGACCCGCGCCGCCCGACCCGGCTGCTGACCGTCTTCGGTGTCGGCTACAAGCTCAGCGGCGGCCGCGGATGAGCGGCTGGATACCCCTGCGCAAACGGCTGCTGGTCCGTCTGCTCATCGCCTCCGGCCTGATCGCGGTGTGCTCCGTCGCGGCGACCGCCTGGCTGGCCGTGGAGACCACCACCCGCGCGCTGCGGGAGGAGCAGGGACAGGTCCTCGCCGACGACATGGACGTCCTCGCCCGGCTCAGCGGCTACGCCGCCACCCATCCCGACTGGCGGGGAGTGCGGGAGACCGTGCGGGAGCTGTCCGCGAAGACGGGCCGGCGCATCGCCCTGGCCCGCGCCGACCGCACCGTCGTCGCCGACTCCGCGCCGCGTGGCACCGCCCTGCCGCTGACCGCCGCCGCCACCGTCGACCCGCTGCGCACCGACACCTACACCGAGCGCGGCGCCCAGCGCAGCGGCACCGACCCCCGGGTGGTGGGCCCGTACCGGCTCACGGCGCCGGAACGCGAGAAGCTCGACGCCCTGGCCCGGAAACGGCAGAGCTGTTTCGCCCGCTTCGGCATCGACCTGGATCTGACCCGTATGCCGAGCGGCCGTCCGGTCCTCACCGTGACGGACGGCAGCACCGACCCCGGCTATGTGCCGGACGCGTGTGCCGACGGAGTGTTCAACTCGGCGACGCCCACCGAGAAGAAGGCGCTGACCGCGCTTCGGAAGAGCGCTCGCGGCTGTCTGACCCGGGCGGGTCTGGACCCCGGGACGCCGTTGTTCCTCGGGGCGGACACCAGCAGCCCGACCCTGGGAGTCCCGAGCTACGCGCCCAGGCTCGCCGAGCAGGAGTCCAGGGTCGCCCGTGCGGCCCAGCGCTGCCTCGACGCCGCCCGCCGCGCCCAGCTCGACCCGTACGTCGCCCCCGTCGCGCAGCTGTTCCTGGGCGGCGGCGGGGACACCCCCGCTGTCCGGTTCGACATGTCCCCGGCGAACAAGACCAAGATCTTCGGCACCGCCGGGCTCGTTCTCGCCGTCACCGTCGCCGTGACCGCGGTGGTCGCCACCCGGCTGGTACGGCCGCTGCGCGCACTGACCGAGGCGGCCCAGCAGCCGCCCGAGCTGCATGTCCGCGTCCCCGTCACCACCCGGGACGAGACCGGCATCCTGGCCGCCGCCTTCAACGAACTGACCGAGCGCCGCGAACGCCTGGAGTCCCAGCGCAGGGCGATGGTCAGCGACATCGCCCACGAACTGCGCAGCCCGCTCACCAACATCCGCGGCTGGCTGGAGGTCACCCGCGACGGCGTCGTCGCCCCCGACCCGGCCCTGCTCGCCGCCCTGCACGACGAGGCCCTCGTACTCCAGCGGGTCATCGACGACCTGCGTGACCTCGCCGACGCCGACGCCGGCACGCTGCGCCTGCACCCGGAGCCCGTGCGCTGCCAGGACCTCCTCGACCAGGTCGCCGCGGCCCACCGGGTCGCGGCCGACGCGGGCGGCGTCACCCTGCGCACCACCGTGGACGGCACGCCGTGGCTGGAGGCCGACCCGGTCCGGATGCGGCAGGCGCTGGGAAACCTGGTCTCCAACGCGCTGCGCCACACCCCCGCCGGCGGCACCGTCACCCTGTCCGCCCGCCGGGACAGCGACGGCGGCGGCGAGGGTGACGGTGACGTACTGCTGGAGGTCACCGACACCGGCACCGGCATCGCGGCCGAGGACCTGCCGCACGTCTTCGACCGGTTCTGGCGCGCGGAGAAGTCCCGCAGCCGTCGCACCGGCGGCAGCGGCCTCGGCCTGCCGATCGTCCGCCACCTGGTCGCGGGGCACGGCGGCACCGTCGACGTGGCCAGCGAACCGGGCACCGGAAGCGTCTTCACTATGCGGCTGCCCGGCGTACCGGAGCGGTAGCGGCCTGCCTGATTCCGTTCCTGCCCGGACGGGTACTCCGTCAGCGCGCGAGCACGAAGAGGGAGGTCACGACATGGGCGTATCGGACGACCTGCCGGTCGTACGCACACTCGCCGAGTTCACCGAACTGGTCGAGCGGCACCAGGGCATGTACGTCCGCTGGTCACGGGGACCGGAGACCGACCTCGCGGACGTGTCCAGCACCGACGACCTGACCGGCGTGCCGATGCCGGGACTGTCCGCCAACCCGCTCGACGTCGAGGAGTGGTGGCAGGGCCGCCCCGTCGAGGTGTGGGTGGCCCGTCGGCTGTACGACTACTCGCACCTGCCCCACGAGAAGGGCCCCGGCGTCCGTCCCTGGGCCCTGCGGGGACGGGAGAACGGCCGCGGGCCCGACAACGAACCGCTGGTCGCGGACGTGCGGCCGGTGTGCTGGATCGACCCCCGGGTGATCGACGAGGCGCGGGACACGGTGGAGCGGCAGGAGAGCTCCTGGGGTCCGCTGCGCCGCACCGGCGGCTGACGCGCACGTGAGGGGGCCCGGTGCCGGACGGCACCGGGCCCCCTCACGTCACCGTGTCACCCGGAGCGCCTCCGGGCGGCCGCGCGCCGCTTCAGCGCACGGCGTTCGTTCTCGCTCGTGCCGCCCCACACGCCGATGGACTGACCGGTGTCCAGCGCCCATTCCAGGCACTGCTCCCGCACCGGGCAGCGCCGGCAGACCGCCTTCGCCTGCTCCTGCTGCACCAGCGCCGGACCGGTGGTGCCGATCGGGAAGAAGAGATCGGGGTCCTCGTGGCGGCACGCGGCGTGTTCGCGCCAGTTCTCCATGAAATGTCACCTGCGATCGAAGTCGGACGTGCCCTCGGGGATGCCTTACTCGCTTCCGGGTCACCTGTCGATGCGGGGGTGAAACAGCCGAGCCCTGTGAGACCTCGTGAAGATATGGCGTGCGTCACTCGCGCAGGCTCCAGGGCAAGTGCCGTACGCCGTGGGCGGGTCGGGGAAGGGGCGGGCCGGCAAGGCCTCCGGGCCGAGCACGCCGGCGCCGGTCAAGGCACCGGCGGCCAGGAGGAGATGCTGCCGGACAGTGCGCGGGCCCGGCTGGAGACGAACACGGGAGTGATCAGGGGCCAGGCCGCAGTGCCTCCGCCGCTGTCGCCCTCACCGCCTCCGCCAGCGCGGCCAGCGCCGGGGAGTCGAGCTTCCACTGCTGCCAGTACAGGGGTACGTCGACGGGCCGGTCCGGCGCCAGGGGGAGCAGGCTGCCCGCCCGCAGCAGCGGTTCCGCCTGCGCCTCCGGCACCAGACCCCACCCCAGGCCTGCCACCACCGCGGCCAGGAAGCCCTCCGAGGCGGGAACGTAGTGCCGCCGTACCCCGCTCGCCCCGCCCCGGCCGCCGTGCAGTCCGCGGACGAACGCGTCCTGGAGGTCGTCGCTGCGGTCGAAGACCAGCACCGGCGCCGCCGCGAGCGCGTCCCGCAGCGGTCCGCCCAGATGCCGGGCGGCGAAGTCCGGGCTCGCCGCCGCCAGATACCGCATCCGGCCCAGCGCGCGCACCGAACAGCCCGCCACGGCCTCCGGCGACGAGGTCACCGCGGCCATCACCAGCCCCTCCCGCAGCAGTTCGGCGGTCCGTGTCTCGTCCTCGCGCCGCAGCTCGAAACAGAGCGGCGGTTCCTCCGCGACCCGCGTGAGCGCGCCGAGGAACCAGGTCGAGAGGGAGTCCGCGTTCACCGCGACCGACACCCGCGTCGGCTCCCCGGCGCCGCTCATGCCCAGCTCGGCGCGCGCGTCCCGCTCCAGCCGGGCCAGCTGACGGGCGAACCGCACGACGACCTCCCCGGACCCGGTCGGCCGCACCGGCTTCGTGCGCACCAGCAACACCCGCCCCGTGCGCTGCTCCAGGGCCTTCACCCGCTGGCTCACCGCCGACGGCGTCACGTGCAGGGCGGCCGCCGCCGCGTCGAACGTGCCCTCGTCCACCACCGCGAGCAGTGTCCGCACCTGGTCCAGGGGAAGCTCGGTCATCATCACGACAGCTAAGGGTACGTAAGAATCTTTAGCTGTACGAGCGGTGATCGCTTCTTTAGCGTCGAGGTCATGACCGCCTCCCTCACCGCCGCGGCCGCCGGATTCGGCACCGGGCTCTCCCTCATCGTCGCCATCGGCGCCCAGAACGCCTTCGTCCTGCGTCAGGGGGTCCGCCGGCACGCCGTACTCGCCGTCGTCGGCATCTGCGCCCTGTCCGACGCCTTCCTCATCGCCCTCGGCGTGGGCGGCGTAGGGGCCGTGGTGGTCGCGTGGCCGGGGGCACTGACCGCGATCGGCTGGATCGGCGGCGCGTTCCTGCTCGGCTACGGCCTCCTCGCCGTGCGTCGGGTGTTCCGGCCGGGCAGTGCCCTGCGCACCGAGGGCGAGGCGGAGGGGTCGGTGCGGCGGGCGGTGCTCACCTGTCTGGCGATGACCTGGCTCAACCCGCACGTCTACCTCGACACCGTCTTCCTGCTCGGTTCCGTCGCCGCCGACCGGGGCCCGCTGCGCTGGACGTTCGGGCTCGGCGCCGCGTTCGCCAGCCTGTGCTGGTTCACCGCGCTCGGCTTCGGTGCCCGCCTGCTCGGCCGCTTCCTGGCCCGTCCGGCCGCCTGGCGGGCCCTGGACGGTCTGATCGCCGCGACGATGCTGGTCCTCGGCGCCACCCTCGTGGCCGGGGCCTGACGTCCGGAATCTGAGACGTGGAGTCCCGAACCTCCGGACAGCGCTGCGATAGTGATCCCCCGACCGGATAGATGTAACAAGCAGCCAGGAAGCCCGTGGACACCAGTGAGAGCAGCAGCACCGAACCGCAGGCACCCGCCGCGGACTCGGTGGCAGCACCCCGGCGCGGCTGGCGCCGCTGGGCCATGGACACCCGCCCCCTGCGCATCCCCGCCTACCGCCGCCTGTGGTCCTCCACGATCGTCACGGCCGTCGGCAGCCAGCTCACCGCCGTCGCGGTGCCCAAGCAGATCTACGACATCACCGGATCCTCCGCCTGGGTGGGCGCCGCCGGCCTCGCCGGACTGCTGCCGCTGATCGTGTTCGCGCTCTGGGGCGGCGCGGTCGCCGACACCATGGACCGGCGCAAGCTGCTGCTGATCACCAACAGCGGCATCGCCGTCACCTCGGTCCTGTTCTGGCTGCAGGCCGTCAGCGGGCTCGACTCGGTGGCCGTCCTCATGGTGCTGCTCGGCGTCCAGCAGGCGTTCTGGGGCCTGAACGCCCCGGCAGGCAACGCCTCCATCGCCCGTCTGGTACCTGAGGACCAACTGCCCGCGGCCAACGCCCTCGGCTCCACCGTCCTGGAGACCGGACAGGTCGTCGGACCGCTGCTCGCCGGTGTCCTGATACCCGTCATCGGCCTGCCGGAGCTGTACCTCATCGACGCCCTGGCGCTGTGCGTCACCGTGTGGGCGGTCCACGAGCTGCCCTCGCTGCCCCCGCTGGCGTCCGCGGTGGCCCGCCGCGCCGGCGTGCGGGAGATCGTGGCCGGCTTCCGCTACATCTCCGCCCGCAAGGTGCTGCTGCTGTCCTTCCTCGCCGACATCATCGCGATGGTCTTCGGCATGCCCCGCGCCCTGTTCCCCCAGCTCGCCTCCCAGACGTACGCCCCCTACGGCGAAGGGCTCGCGCTCGGCCTGCTGTTCGCGGCGGTCCCCATCGGCGCGGTGGTCGGCGGCCTGTTGTCCGGCACCTTCTCCCGGGCCCGTCGGCACGGCTGGATGGTGATCGGGGCGGTGGTCGCCTGGGGCGCCGCCATCACCGGCTTCGGACTGACGGACAGCCTGTGGCTCGCGGTGGTGTTCCTGGCCGTCGCCGGCGTCGCCGACATGGTCTCCATGGTCTTCCGCGGGGCGATCCTGCTGTCCGCCGCGACCGACGAGATGCGCGGCCGGATGCAGGGCGCCTTCATCGTCGTCGTCGCGGGCGGCCCGCGCCTGGCCGACGTCCTGCACGGCACGGCCGGCTCCGTCTTCGGCGCCCGCACGGCGGTCGCCGGCGGCGGACTCCTGGTGATCGCCGCCATGCTGGGCCTCGCCTTCGCGATACCGGCGCTGCGCCGCTACCGCATCTGAGGCCGGGGCCCTACAGGGTGCCTCGCCGGCGCGTCGTGTACTGCTCCAGCAGCTTGCCCCGGGTCGTCTCCAGCCGGTGCGCGAGGATCTCGGCCACCGTGCGCACCAGGATCACCCCCAGCTGCGGGTCCTCCTCGCACAGCCTGAGCACCGAGTCCGCGTCGAACTCGTAGGCCCGCACCGGGCTGAAGGCCTCCGCTCCGAAGTCCCACCGGTACGGCGGGAAGAGCCACGACCAGCCGAGCAGATCGCCCGCGCCGAGGCCCGCCACGGTCACCCGCTGATGGGACGTCACCTGCTGGGTCAGCGACACCGCCCCGGAACGGATGACCCAGAACCGGTCGGCCGTGCCGCCCGCCTCGAAGATCCGGGTGTCCTCGGGGAAGGACACCTCCCGGGCCAGCCCCATCAGACGCCCGCGCTGCGGCGGCGGAAGGGCGGTCAGCAGTTTGATCGCTTTGGTCATGACACGGGGCTCCTCGCCGGCGACGGATTCCGGTTCTTCCCTACGCCCATTTCAGCGGCTGGCGGCGCCGGGGGCACCTCGGCGGCGCGAGAACCGGTCGCGGATTTCTCGGCGGCGGGCGGCGGCTCGGGCTGGACAGTCGTGTGCGGGTACCGCGGTGACGGTACGAGGACCAGGGCGCCGCAGCCCGGCACGAGCAGGCAGGCCGCAGCACGGTCGTGTGCCGCGCCGTACCGGCACCGAGCGGCGTGGCCGGGTACGGGGCCGGCGCCCCGGGCCCCGGTGGATCACGGGGAGGGGAGGGGAGGGGGCAGCCGCGCTCCGGTCCGCGACGCGCCGCCGCCGGACCAGCCGGGCCAGGCCCTCGGGACCGGCCACCGCGCGCCGAGGATCACCGGCGCAAGCGCGCGGTGGGTCTGTGCGCGGAACAGCTCCCGAGCGCCCTCGGGCAGGACGGTCGGCGATGCCTCGCAGGCCGATGGCCCGCTCGCCGCGCCGCTGATCACCCCGAGGCGGGCGAACGCCTCGATCGGCATCTGCCAGTCCCCGCGCGCGGCGTCGGTGTACCCGTACAGATCGGCGTACCCGTTCAGACAGCCAGAGCCGCGGCCGGCCAGAGCCTGGGACAGCGCGGCCGTTGGGCACCGGTGAGAACGCCCTCCTCGGGGCCCGGCCGGCGCCTGGTCCTCCGACCGCCGCGCCGCTGCTCTCCCCATCCGGCCGAGGGCAGAAAAAAGCCCTGGCTGGACGGGGGAGGCCAGCCAGGGCAGTAGGTGGTGGCGCACGGAGGACTGATGTCGTCGACTCCGTGGCCACGTATGCATGAACGCTAAACCATCGATGGCGGTGGCGTGAAGCCGAATCCGGGTCACGTGACCTGTTTCACTCGTTCTTCATTCGGCGTTCCGGGGCACCACCCTGATCGTCTCCAGCTCGGAGTCGGTCGCGTCGGGAAGGTTCATGCCCGAGTCCCGTCCGGTGCGCAGGTACCGCAGCACCGGCTCGGTCAGTCGTTCGCCGGGCAGGACCGCCGGGATCCCGGGCGGATACGGTGTGATCATCTCCGCCGCGACCCGGCCGGCTGCCTCGGAGAGCGGAACGTTCTCGGCGGGCCCGAAGAAGGCGTCCCGGGGCAGCAGGGCCTGGGGCATCCGCAGCTCACCCGGCGACGGTACCTCCACCCGCGGTGCCGGGGGCAGGTCGGGCGCGGCCTGCGCCAGCTCCTTCAGCGCGCGGAGCAGTTGGCCGGCCGTCTCATGGTCGTCACCGTGGGTGATCTGCATGCCGATGCGCCGGTGGTCGTTCAGGTGCGCGTCGATCCCCTGTTGCTCGCGCAGCCAGTCGGCCGCCTGGTACCCGGTGATCCCGAGCGCCTCGACATCGATGACCCCGGGCAGCGGGTCGAAGTCGTCGGCCTTCCCCGCACCGCAGAAGTCGTTCCGGTCGTTGACGTGCATCCCGCCGATCTCCTCGACGGCGGCCCGCACCTCGGCGGCCAGCTCCAGCGCCCCGCCCATGAGCTCCTCGCCGTGCAGGGCCATCTGGCGCCGCCAGCCGTCGAGCCCCGCGTACAACAGCACCGACGGGCTGGTGGTGCCCAGCAGGTCGGCCCGCATCTGCAACAGCTCGGCGGGGACCAGATCGCCCCGCAGATGGAAGACGGAACCCTGCTCCAGACCGCTGCCCATCTTGTGGATGCTGGTGACGCAGATGTCGGCGCCGGCGTCCATCGCCCAGGACGGCAGATCCGGGTGGAAGGGCAGATGGGCGCCCCAGGCCTCGTCCACGATCAGCGGAACCGACCGGCGGTGACACACCTCGGCGACCGCCCGCAGGTCAGCACAGGCGCCGTACGGCGTCGGGCTGGTGATCAGCGCGCCCTTGGCGTCGGGATGGGCGTCGAAGGCGGCGTCGAACTCGGTGGCGGACGGCGGATGGGCCAGGTGCCGCTCGGCGTCCCACCGCGGCTCCACCCAGACGGGCTCGATCCCGGCCAGGATCAGTCCCGAGACTACGGACTTGTGGGCGTCCCGCCCGATCAGCAGCTTCTCGTGCGGCCCCGCGACGGCCAGCATCGCCGCCTTCACGGACAGGGAACTGCCGCACGTGGTGAAGAACGTGGTCTTCGCGTGGACGGCGTCGGCCATCAGTTCCTCGGCGCGTTCCAGCACCCGGCCCCGGGTGAGCCGGTCGTCGAGCCCGCCCGAGGCCAGCACGTCACCGAGGAAGACCGCGTCCCCGAGGACCTCCCGCACCGCGGGGTCCGCGCCCCGGGCCTGCTTGTGACCCGGTGGCGCGAACGTCAGCCGTCCCTCGCGGTGATAGTCGGCCAGTGCTTCCAGAACGGGTGCGCGGGTGTGGTCAGTCATGGAGCGCGGGTGCCCGCCCTCCCCGGCCGCCAATCAGTCCGCGCGGGTGACCGGCCCCGGCGACCGTCGCTCAGTCAGCCGTGTGACCAGGCGGTCCACCGGTTCTCACGCCTCCTCCGTGCCGTGCTTGCCGGGAGTCACGATCTCGTCCAGCACCCGGAGCACGCTCTCGTAGGCCACACTGCGCACCTCCGCGTCACGCGCCCCGTCCGGATCGGTCTGCCGGAGGGTCTCGCGCCGGGTCCTCCAGGCCCGCTCCTCCTCTTCCGCGCAGGCCCGGGCGCGCTGGATGCGTCGCAGCAGTTCGTCTGAGTCCACCACATCGGTCATGGCATCCACGTACCCGCTCAGCGCCCCACGATGGCCCGTTTCCCGCCCGGAAGGAGGGGTTTGGCAGGCCGGGGAAAGGTCAGCCGGAAGAGAGAGACCTGCACAGGGCCCGCGCAGCGAGGGTGCACGACCGCTGCGGCGGTGCGGGGAGCCGCCGGAACCCAGGCGCCCGTGCCCGGCCGGGACCGCCGCGGATGTGACCGCAACGGGCTGCCGCCTTCTTTCAGCGATCAGGGAGTTACAGGGATGTGCGATCAGCACGGGACCGAAATCGCCCTCGAGCCGTTCGCCGCCTACCGGCGCGGTCATGCCGGGCCGTGCAAACCGGCCGAGGCGCGCAGGGCCGTGGAGCGGGCCGTGACCGAACGCTGCCGTGCCACCCGCACACGGTGCGACGCGAACGCCCTCTCCGACGCCCTGCTCGTCACGTCGGAACTCACCACCAACGCCATCCTGCACGGCGGAGGCATCACCGACTTCCATGTCGACGTGGTGGGGCTCGACGTCCGCGTGTCGGTGAGCGACCGCAGTGACGACGTACCGGTCGTCGCCCCCGCGGTGGACCGGCGGGGCCGGCGCCGGATCGGGGGCCACGGCTGGCCCATCGTCTGCAGGCTGGCCCACGACATCCGGGTGACCGACCTGCCGTCCGGCGGTAAGTGCATCACCGCCATGGTGCCCCTGTCCTGAAGAGTTTTCGGAACCCGAGTTTGCACCCAGGAGGGCAGGGCAGACGCAGTTTCGTGCTTCGGACCGGAGGCGCGCCAGCGGGAGTGGTGTGGCTGCTCCGGGGCCCCTTCCAGGTCATCCGGGCAGCGACCTTCCCGCGGCAATTCCCTGAACCGACCGCTCAGGAGCGATTCCGCATGCTCATCGATATGTCGACAAGCCGTCCCGGTGCGTCCGGCCAGCAGACCTCTCAGAACCGGCGCCGGCACGACGACGCCCCTGACACCGCCGCCCTGTTCGCCCGTATGGCGGAACTGGAGGACGGTCCCGAGCGGGACGCCGTCCGCGACGAACTCGTCACCGCCTGGCTGCCCATGGCCCACCGGATCGCCGGCCGCTTCCGCGACCGCGGCGAGTCCGTCGAGGACCTGCGTCAGGTGGCGGCGCTGGGACTGGTGAAGGCGATCGACCGGTTCGAACCCGAACGCGGCGCCTTCGAGAGCTACGCCGTGCCCACCATCACCGGTGAGGTCAAGCGGCACTTCCGGGACCGGATGTGGGCGCTGCGGGTGCCCCGCCGGGTGCAGGAACTGCGCAACAAGGTGCGCGTGGCCCGCCGGGAACTGACCCAGAGCCCCGGCTCCCCGGAACCGTCGGCGGCCGACATCGCCGCCCACACCGGACTCACCGAGGACGAGGTCGCCACCGGGATGGAGGCCCTCGAAAGCTTCAGCACCCTGTCGCTGGACGCCGAACTCTCGGCCGGCGACGACGGCTACAGCCTGGTGGACACCCTGGGCGCCGCGGACGCCTCCTACGACACCGTCGTCGACCGCGAGTCCGCCAAGGAGGGCCTGCGCCGGCTGCCCGAGCGGGAGCGCGCCATCCTCTACATGCGCTTCTTCGAGGACATGACCCAAAGCCGCATCGCCGACCAGCTCGGCATCTCCCAGATGCATGTCTCCCGCCTTATCAGCCGCAGCTGCGCCCGGGTGCGCGACGAGGTGATGGGACAGCGGGCGAACGGCCGTGGCCCGGGCGGGCGGGTGGCCTGAGTGAGGCCTGAGTGAAGGAGGAGCAGAACGGATGCTGATCCCCCACCCCGCGTTCCTGCGCGGACTCGTCGACGAGTACGAGGCGCTGGCCGCCGAGGAGGCCGCCGGTGCGAGCGGACCCGGTCCGCGGGCCCGCGACCTCGCCTACACGCTGTGCGTGTCGACCGGGACGCGCGATGTGAGGCTGGCTCTGGAGACCGCTCACCGGCTGCTGGAGGTCGCCCCGGAGCCCAAAACCGCGCAGGTATTCGAGTGACGGCATGCGGATGAGCGTCGTCGGCGGCGGCGACGACGGCACGGAGCGGGAGGAACTCGAGCGGTTGCGGGCCGAGGTGCGCGATCTGCGCGCCCGGGCCCGCGTCCGTCCGCTCATCGCGCAGGCCCAGGGCATGCTGCGGGAACGATACGCGCTGCCCGACGCCGAGAGCGCGTTCTCGCTGCCGCAGCGGGCGTCCCAACGGTCCAACGTCAAGATGCGCACCCTGGCCGGGGCGCTGCTGAGCGCCCCGCGCCCGGACCCGCGGGACACCTTGTGGTTCCCGTCCCGGGTCCGCCAACCGGAGCCCTCGGTGAGCTTCGTGGCGGGAGCCGGGCCCGGGGGCCGCCACCGCACCGCCGTACTCGGCGCCGTACTGAGCCGGACGCTCGACGTGACCGGCACCGACATGGGCACCGTGCCACTGCCCGACCCGGTGCGCGGTGGCCTGTGCCTGGAGAGGCACACCGGTCTGACCGCGACTTCGTCGACTTCTTCGCCCACGTGGGGGAGCAGGGCACCGCCTGCGCGCAGGCCGCCCGGGACGCCGCCCAGGTCACCGTCCGCGACGTGGAGACGGACCCGGTCTTCACCGAACCGGCCCGGGCGGCGATCCTCGCGGCGGGCAGCCGGGTCTGCCACAGCGTTCCACTGACGACGGCGTCCGGTCGGTGCGTGGGCATGGTCTCGGCCCACTTGGCCCACCCCGTGCCCGGACTGACGAAGGCCCAGCTCAAGGCGCTCGACGAGCTCGGCGCCGAGACCGGCCGATGGCTCGCCTGGCACGAGCACACGGTGGTCCTGGACGCCCTGGAGCACCTGCACGGCCTCGGCCGCACCCCTTCGCGGCCTGAGGATGCGACGGTCGTGAGCCCGCGCACGGGACGTGCCGTCGAACACCACCGTCCGCGCCGGGCGTGTCCGGCGGAGGCCGGGGCATCCCCGATTCCAGGAGGTCGACATGAACACGAGTGTCACGGCAAGTCCCGGCCGGATGCGGGCCCACCGGATGGCGAGGGGATCGGCGGTGGAGGGCGCCGCACGAGCGGGACTGACCGCGCGAGGCGTCATCTATCTGCTGGTCGGCGTCCTGGCACTGCAGATCGCCTTCACCGACAGCAGGCAGCAGGCGGACCGCGGCGGCGCCCTCGCCGAACTCGCCGAGAAACCCTTCGGTGCCGTCCTGCTGTGGGCGCTCGGCGTCGGCCTGGCCGGCATGGCTCTGTGGCGGCTGTCCGAGGTCCTGTTCGGCTCGGCGGGACCCGACGGCCGTAAGGCGAGCAAACGCCTGCTGTCGGCGGTGCGCGTGGTCTTCTACTCGTTCGTCGCCTACTCGGTGCTGTCCTTCGCGGCGGGTTCGGGCGGCAGCGGATCCAGCGACGAGCAGTCCAAGGACGTCACCGCCCGGGCTCTGGCGGCGCCCGCCGGACAGTGGCTCGTGGGTGCGGCCGGCGCCGGGATCGTGGTGGCCGGCGTGTGGATCGCCGCCCGCGCGCTGCTGCGCAAGTACCACGACAAGCTCAAGCTCGGGGAGCTGTCCCCGCGCACCCGGAAGCTGGTCGACGTGACCGGGGTGGGCGGCGGTATCGCCCGGGGCGTGGTGTTCGCCGCCGCCGGCGGCTTCGCGGTGCGCGCCGCCGTCGACTACGAACCCGACAAGGCGAAGGGGCTGGACGACACGCTCCGCTCGTTCGCCGGTACGCCCCTGGGACCGTGGCTGCTCGTGTGCGTCGCCGCCGGGTTCGTCCTGTTCGGTCTGTTCTCGTTCGCGATGGCACGCTGGCGCCGGGTCTGAACCGGCGCTGCCGGGGGAACCCGCACAGGATGAACGAACCCGAGCTTCCGCCCGACGGCCGGCCCGTGGACGTCTACCTCGGCCTGCTGCGCATCCGTATGGACACCGAGGACTACGAGATGCTGCTCAGCGTGGTCGAACCGGTTCTTCGGGCCATCGACGAACAACGTCTGCCCGCACTCGACTTCGCACTCGACGAATCCCATACCGACGAGCTCTCCCAGGAGATCCGGGACGAGGCGGCCCTGGTCATCGCCACCGCCGTCACCGGCCGGCTGGACAACGAGGTGATCGAGCTGGACATCGACGACACCGGACCGGTCCGGGTCGTCACCGACGCGGCAACCGCGTCCGACCCGGTCCGCCTGGGTGAGATCGCCGACTACATCCGTGAACGCCAGCAGCTCAACGACGAGCTGCGCGGCATCGCGGAAGTGAGCAACCTGCCGACGGACATCTGAGGATCCCTCGGGTGTCCCAGGGACGCGACGGCGATCACCGCCGGGGCTCGGCCACGGGAACGTCCAGCGGGCGGGCCAGACCGGCCACCGTCTCGTCCAGACGCTGCAGATGCCGCAGCACCCGGTCGGTGATCCTGCCGTACCTCGGTGTGCCCGGGGCGTCCGGCTCCAGCAGCGAGGCGATGCTCGGCCCTGCTTCGATCCCGGCGGCGACCTGCCCGTCGGTGACGTGCGCGGCGATCGCCTCGATGTTGTGCGCGATCCGCCCTCCGGCGCGGCGCAGTCTCGGGTCCGCCGCGATCGATCGATGCGTGGGCAGCAGCTCGGCCGTCGCCGCGAGCGACCGGGCGTGGTACGCGCAGGTCTCCAGCAGCGCGACGACATACCGGGCGGTGTCCCGCCGGGCCCGCAACGGGGTGATCGGATAGGTGAGCGGCTGGGTGGCGGCCCTCAGGTCGGCCAGCGCCTGGTCGAGGTCGCGCGCCTGGTCGAGCAGATCGACCGCGGGCCCGCCGCTGAGCTGGTCGACCGCCGACTGCGTCACATCGGCGAGCCGCTCCAGCACGGTGACCAGCAGATCGTTCGTACGACGGTCGGTGTGCACCGGCAGTACGAGGGCCGCAGCCGCCACCCCGCAGGCCGCACCGAGTGCCGTCTCCTCCACCCGCAGCACCAGCACCGAGAAGCTGTAGGTGTGCAGCAGCGTGTACAGCAGCCCCAGCGCGGCGGTGACGAAGAACGACATCAGCGTGTAGGACAGGGGCGCGGTGTAGAACATCGCGAAGACCAGCAGCAGCACCAGCGCGAACGCCGTCCAGGTGTGATGGCCGACCAGGCCCGCCAGGACGATACCGGCCACGACACCCAGCACGGTGCCCACCAGCCGACGGTATCCCTTGACCAGGATCTCGCCCGTGGACGCGGTGTTGAGGAAGACGATCCAGCAGGTCAGCACCGCCCAGTACCAGCGCTGACTGGAGAGGAACTCGCCGCCGACGATGGCCAGCGAGGAGCCCACGGCGACCTGCACGGCCGCCCGCGTCGTCGGCCGCCGCAGCCCGGTGGCCGCCTCGTCCTCCTGGTTCTCGTCCCCACCGGCGTCGATCGCCGCGTCCTCGGCGTCCAGCTCCTCGCGGGAGCGGGCCGTCGCCGGGGAGTCGTCCGCGTCGTCCTGGGCCCCACCGAGCGCGATCCGCAGCCCCAGCACCGCGCGCGCGGCCTCGCCGATACCCCGGAACACGTCCTGGACGGCGGCCGAGGCGGGTGGCAGGTGCTCCTCGTCGCGGTAGCCGAGCAGCCGGTTGCGCACCAGGGCCAGTGCGGTCCCGGTGTTGTCGGAGACCGGGCGCAGCACCAGCATCCGCACCGCTTCGAGATCGCGGCGCAGGGTGACGGTCGCCTCGTCCCGCACGGGCGGGGGAGCGCCGACCCGGACAGAGGCGCCCGGCAGGTGCAGAGTGAGCGTGTCGGCCCGTTCGGCGCTGCGCGCGGTCAGCAGCAGCAGGCCCAGCCGCTCGGCGGCGATCTCGGCGTCGGCGACACGGCGTTGCAGCAGGCGGGCCGTGGCCTTGTCGGCGGTGCCGTCCTCGAGCCGGCCCTGGATCATCATCGCCGTCTCGTGCAGCCGGGCATTGCCGTCGCGCAGGTCCGCCAGGGCCTTCTCCACCTCGTCCGGCCCGGCGTCGAGCAGGTCGATCTGCGCGGACACCAATTGGGCGAGCCGGGCCCGGAAGGCGTCGCGCAGCCGTTCCAGGATGCCCGCGGGTGTCTCGGGCACCAGCGCGAAACGCACCAGGGCGCTGCTCGCGAAGGCGATGCCGAGGACGCCGTACAGCCGGGGCAGCCCGGAGACGGTGGCGCCGACGAACAGGGACAGGAAGTAGAGCTGGAAGCCGATGAGGCCGAGCGCGGTGCCCCGGTCGCCGAACCGGCGGCCGTAGACCGCGCAGAAGATGAGCGCGACGAAGAAGACGTCACCGCCCACCACACGGGTACTGAGCACCGCGCCCAGCGTCACGGACGTCAGCGCCACCGGCAGGCCCAGCGCCAGGGTCACCGCCTGCCGCGCGCGCTGTTTCTCGCGGATGGCGAAGGTGGCGACCATCGCCGCCATGGCCCCGGCCACCAGAAGGGTGATGCCGGCGCCGACGAGCCCGAGCACCGCCAGGGTGAGCGCGATGGCGCCGACCGTTCTCAGTCCCGCGGTCAGCCGCAGCAGTCCGGGGTCGGACGCCGCGACGCCGTCCCGCAGTCGTGCCCGGACCGAACGTCCCGCTGCCTTCACGCCGCCTGACTCACTCCCGTGTCACGTCATGATCTCCGTTCAGCATGTCATGACGGGGCGGATCACCTGCCCCCGGCCTCCGCGAGTGTGTGAGCCACCAGCGCGTTGGCGTGACCGTGCCCCAGACCGTGCTCGGTCTTCAGCCAGGACACCAGCTCCATGTGCCGGGTCAGCGGCGAGGAACGGATGAGCTCCTGCCACTCGGCGACCGGGCGGCCGTACTTCTTCTCGATGGCGGGGAAGTAGCTCGCTGGGCCCTTCACGGTCGCGGTCATGGGGATGTCCTCTCGTCGTGGCGCTGCGCTGTCCCTCCTTCGACCGCCGATCTCACGGAAACTGATCGGCGGTCAGGAGTGAGCCGCGTCACGCGGGCGGGAGCGTCACTGCTCCTGCCGCTCGGTGCCGTCGACGTGGGCCCGCACCTGCTCGGGCGTCAGATACGAGTCGGTGTACTCGAAGTCCTTCAGCTTGGCGGGCTTGCGGGCCTGGAAGCCGGTGCGGACGAAATCGTCGCCGGCGAGCGCGTTGAGCACCCAGTTCGTCATCACGCGGGTCTTGGCGACCCCGGTGCGCAGCGCCTGCCAGTGGTAGCCGCGCGCCACGGCCTGCGCGGGCACACCCCGCAGCTCGATGCCGAGCGGCTTGGAGACGGCGTCCTTGCCGCCGAGGTCGACGACGAGGCCGAGGTCCTTGTGGACGTACGGCTTCATCGCCTGGCCCCGCAGCGTCGCGATGACGTTGTCGGCGACGTGCTTGCCCTGTCGCATGGCGTGCTGCGCGGTCGGCGGGCACACCGCGCCGTCCTCGCCCTTGGCCTCGTCGGGCACCGCGGCGGCGTCACCGAGCGCGAACACGCCGTCCTGTCCGGGCAGGTTCATGTCGGCGGTGACCGCGAGCCGACCCCGCACCGTCTCCGCGCCGAGCGTGGCGATGAGGGGGCTGGCGACGACACCGGCGGTCCAGATCAGGGTGCGGGTGGGAACCACCCGGCCGTCGGTGAAGGTGACCTCCTCGGGGGCGGCCTTGTCGATGGAGACGCCGAGCGAGACCTCGATGCCTCGCTTGCGCAGGATCTCCTGGGCGCTGCGGCCGAGTTTGTCGCCCAGCTCCGGCATCAGCTTCGGGGCGATGTCGATCAGGTGCCACTTGATCAGGCCTGGATCCAGACGCGGGTAGCGCTTGACCGCGGCGTGGGTGAGGCGCTGCAGGCAGGCCGCGGTCTCGGTGCCCGCGTAGCCGCCGCCCACGACCACGAACTGCAGCCGGGAGGCGCGCTCCGCCGGGTCCTGGCTGGCGTCGGCCAGGTCCAGCTGGGAGATGACGTGGTCGCGGATGTAGGCGGCTTCGGCGAGGGTCTTCATCCCGAAGGCGTTGTCGGTGAGGCCGGGGATGTCGAAGGTGCGGGTGATGCTGCCGGGGGCCAGCACGATGTAGTCGTAGGGCTCGTCGATGATCTGGTCGGTGATGGTGCGGATGACGCAGACCTTCGCCTTGAGGTCCACGCCGATCGCGCCGCCCGGGATGATCCGGGTGCGGTACTTCTTGCTGCGGCGCAGCGAGACGGCGATCGACTGCGGTGTCAGCACGCCGGAGGCGACCTGGGGCAGCAGCGGAAGATAGAGCTGGTAGGCGAACGGCGTCACCAGCGTGACGTCGGCTTCGTCCGGGGAGAGTTTCCGTTCCAGACGGCGGACGCACTCCACTCCGGCGAAGCCTGCGCCAACCACCAGGATCCTGGGTCGTGTCACGGTGTTCATCCCTTTCTGCGGCTCCAGGCGGTCTGCCTCGAACGCCATTCGCCTGCCCGTGGATCGCCGCTTCGCACCTCATCGGTCCCACCGCGATGCCGGCCGTTCACCTGCCGGGCCCCGGCAGGCAGACGAACGCGTCGATCACCACCATGCCCGCCCGGCCGCCGAAACGCACCGGGGCAGAACGGAAAGAAAGCGAGGGAATTGCGCGGACGCCACCTCAGGCACGCAGATGACACAGGAGCAGACACACGTCGTCGTCGCGTTCGGAGTCGCTCAGCAGCGGGGTGAGGATCCCGTCCGCCGCACCCTCCAGATCGGCGTCCAGCTCGGCCGGGCCGAACGACCCGAGCGCGTCCGCCAGGCGCTCGATGCCCGGGTCTATGCCCCGCGCACGCCGTTCCACCAGGCCGTCCGTGTACAGCGCCAGTGTCGAGCCGGGTGCCAGCGGCGCGGTGTGGTCGGCGATCTTCTGCCGCAGCGGGATGCCGAGCATGGCGCCGGGTTTGGCGTCGAGGGTGTGCACCTGACCGTCGGGGGTACGCAGCACCGGCGGGGGATGGCCCGCCGCCGCCCAGGTCAGGGTGGGGTCGCCGGGCCGGAACCGCGCGATGACCGCGGTGGCGTACAGATCGGGCTGCAGATGGTGCAGGAACGTGTGGAGCCGGGTCAGCAGCTGGCCGGGACTGCCACCGTCGACGGCGTAGGCGCGCAGCGCGGTGCGCAGCTGGCTCATCATCACGGCCGCGTGCAGACCGTGCCCGGTGACGTCGCCGATGACGGTGATCAGGCTGCCGTCGGGCTGCGTGAAGGCGTCGTACCAGTCGCCGCCGATGTTCAGCCCGTGCGTGGCCGGCAGATAGCGGGCCGCCAGGCTGAGCCCCGGTGTGGCGGGCAGATTCGTGAGCAGGGCGCGCTGCAGGGTCTCGGCGATGTCGCGGTTGTGCTCGAAGCGGCGGGCGTTGTCGATGGCGATGCTGGCCCGTCTGGTGAGCTCGATCAGCATCACCGCGTCGTCCGGGTCCCAGCGGCCACCGGGCGGGGACAGCGTCAGCACGCCCAGCGGGGCGCGCCGTGTCGGCAGCGGGATGCACAGCAGGGGCCGGGCGGGATCCAGCGCCGAGGGTGGCTGGTCGTCGACGCCGGGCAGACCGCCCGGGTGGTCGGCGGCGTACTGCGGGCGTCCGGTGCGGGCCGCGAGCACGGCGGCGGCCGGGTGCGGGGCGGGCCGGTGCCGGTCCTCGTCGTCGAACAGCCAGACGTCGACGCTGCGCGCGTACTCGGGCACCAGCAGGTCGGGCAGCCGCCGCACGATCTCGTGATGGTTCAACGACGCCGTGAGCACCGCGCTGGCGTCCGCCAGGAACGTCAGCCGGCGCCGGGCGCTCTCCGCCTCGGTGCGCGCCTTGCGCTCGGCGGCGAAGGCCTCGCGCTGCGCCCGCCCGGCCGCGTCCAGTTCCGCGTGCAGCGCCAGCACGCCCTGGTTCGTCTGGTGCAGCTCCTCCCGGTGGAAGGTGACCAGATCCTCCTGCTCGGCGAGCTTCTCCAGCACCAGCGCGGTGTCCTCGTCGGCACCCAGCAGGGCCTCCGAGAGGACCGTCGGGTCGTCGGCGACCGCGGCGGCACCGGCAGGGTCGGCCGCCTCGGGGCAGCGGACCGTCATCCGCCACTGCGTCTGAGCGGTGGCGAGACCCGTGCCCCGCGCGGGCGTCACCTCCACGTGCAGCAGCCCCTCGTCGGTGGGCGCGGCCGTGGTCTGCAGGGTGAGCCGCCAGGTGCCGCCCTTCGTCAGACACTGCCGCAGATGCGCGCTGAGCGCGGAGGTCAGACGGGTGCGTTCGAGAGCGGGCACACCGTAGGCGGCGGCCAGCCGAGCGGTGGCGATCCGGGCCCGGGCCGCGTCGACGACGGTGGTGATCCGCAGGCTGCGTGTCATGAAGCCTCCGGCGGGGTCGGAGCCAGCACCGCCACGGCGGTGTCGTCCCGCACCGGACGGGCGGAACTGCTCGCGTCGCGAACCGTCACGGCGGCCACCACGGCCGGGTCGGCCGTCAGCAACCGCGGATCGGACGGCGGCGTCCAGCGACTGGGCAGGCCGTCGCTGTGCAGGATCAGCAGCCGGTCGGCCGCCCAGGGCAGACGGTCCTCACGCAGCGTGGCGTGCTTGTGGACGCCGACGATCCCCGGCCGCGACAGCAGGGAACGCCAGGTGCCGCCCTCCAGCAGCCGTGCCCCTATGTTGCCGACTCCGGCGAAACGCAGCACGCCCGCGCCGGTCTCGACCTGGGCCACCGCGACGGCCGCCCCCCTGGTGCCGCGCAGCGCCGAGTCCAGCTGGAGCAGCGCCTGAGACGGCGAGAGGTGGGCCGAGCGGTGCAGGGCCTCGGCCGCTGCCGTCGACGCGCGGGCCGCCTCGGGACCGTGTCCCAGCCCGTCGGCCATCATCAGGGTCAGCCGGTCGCCCGACCAGGCCCACGCCCAGGCGTCGCCCGAGTAGTCCGCCCCGGCGAACGGGACGTTCACCCCGCCGACCCGCACGGCCGCCGCCGGTGCCGCCTCCCGGGGGCGGGCACCGACCCGGGCCAGCGCCACCGTGCCCCGGCCCGGCACGCTGTGCAGGTCGAAGTCGTCCGCTATACGACGGCACGTGCCGAGCCCGGCGCCCAGGGAACGCGCGGTCGAGTAGCCGTCGCGCAGGGCGGCCCGGACGTCGGTGATGCCCCGCCCGTGGTCGATCGCGGCGATCTGCACCAGACGGGAGCCGCCGGCCCGCGGCGGGGCCACGACGTCGATGATGTCGATGAGCACCTGACCGCCCCCGGCGTGCTTGAGCAGGTTGGTCGCCAGCTCGGTCGCCACCAGCGAGGCCGCCGCCGTACGCGGCTCGTCGAGGCCCGCCAGGGTGGCCGCCCTCTCCGCGGCGACCCTGGCGTCACGCACCCGGGTCGAGTCGTGCACCGGGACGTCCCACACGCGCGGCATCAGACCTCCTCGCGCGGACGTGGCACCGCCGCCCACGAGACCACCGTGACCTTGGTGCCGACACCCGGGGTGCTGTCGATGGCGAACTCGTGCACCAGCCGGCGCGCACCGCCCAGGCCCATCCCCAAGCCGTCGCCGGAGGTGTAGCCGTCACTCAGCGCCCGCTCCAGGTCCTCGATACCCGGCCCGTCGTCGGCGAAGGTCAGCCGCAGTCCGCGAGCCCGCCCGTTGGTCACGGGCACCGTCTCCATCTGGCCGCCCCCGCCGTGCACGAGGGTGTTGCGGGCCAGTTCGCTGGCCGCGGTGACCAGTTTGGTCTGTTCCACCAGACCGAATCCCAGCAGGCCGGCTGCCTGCCGCACGTGCTGTCGCACCCACACCAGATCCATGTCCGAACGGATCGGCAGGCAGGCCTCGACGCCCGCAGCTGTCTGCATCACCGGCTCTCCCGGCGCCGGCCGCCGGAGCGGGTGTCCGGATCCAGTCCGGCGAGAAGGTCCATCGCCGCCTCGGTGGTGAGCGCGGTGCGCAGCCCCGGCAGCGTCAGGCCGAGCTCCACCAGCGTGATCGCGACCGCCGGCCGCATGCCGGCCACCACGGTCCGCGCGGCCAGCAGCCGGGCGTTCGCCGCGATCTCGGCCAGTACCCGCCCGAGGAAGGAGTCGATGATCTCGATGCCGGAGATGTCGATCACCACACCGGTCACCCCGGTGCCGGCGATGGTCTCGCCGATGTCCTGCTGCAACTGCTGTGCCGTGCTGTCGTACAGATCCCCCTGGAGCGTGACCAGGAGAACGTCACCGAGCCGCAGGACCGGCACATGCCCCGTGACGGGGCGGGAGAAGTCGTGGCTCACCGTGAACCCGCACCGCCGGGCGTCGCGTTGATGATGCCGGCCCCCAGCTGGTGCAGGGCGTAGGCGAGGGCGTCGGCCAGGCTGGACCGGGTGATCACCGTGCCCAGGTCCAGGCCCAGGTGCACGATGGTCTGCGCGATCGCCGGACGGATCCCGGAGACGACGCACTCCGCGCCCATCAGCCGGGTCGCGGCGACGGTCTTCATCAGATGCTGGGCCACCAGCGAGTCGACCGTCGGCACGCCGGTGATGTCCAGGATCGCGAACCGGGCGCGCTGCTCGACGACGGCCTCCAGGAGGTTCTCCATGACGACCTGGCTGCGGGCGCTGTCGAGCGTCCCGATCAGCGGCACCGCCACGATGCCGTCCCACAGCTTGATGACCGGCGTGGCCACTTCCATCAACTGGAGCCGCTGCCGCTCGATCAGGGCCTGCCCCTCGCTCAGCGCCGTCTCCAGCACGACCAGCCGCAGGGTGCCCATCAGCACGGTGAGCGACGTGGTGCACTCCCGGACCCGGTCGGTGTCGTCCTCGGGAAGATCGGCGAGCAGCAGGTTCTCGACCGGCGGACGCAGCGCGTTCACGTCGTTCGACACCTGCGCCGTGGTGAAGCCGGCCCGGGAGCGGGCCGCGCCCATCCGCGACAGCTGCTCGCGCACCACCGTGAAACCGGCGGCGTCAGGATCGTGCACCTGACCCGTGTCGGCGACCTGGGAGAGCGCCTCGACGACGATCTTGCCCGCCTCCACCGCCTCGTCCCGCGAGACGGTGAACACCGTACGGAAGAGGGGTTCGTCGGCCCATCGCTGGGCGATCTGCTCTTGGCGACGGCGCAGGAACTCCCCGACCTCCCGTGCCGGCGAAGTGTGCTGCCCTACCGTGTCGTGCTCCGGCACCTGCATAACTCCTCAGTGTCCTCGTCGAGGTCTTGTCGTACCGTCCGCCGACGGCGGCGAGACGGCGTGGCGACCCTGCCGGGCGACCACTGTAACCATGGCCCGACCTCGTACGACACCTCGTCCCGGACAAACGATCAGGTGGGGCGAAACGCCGGTTGACGGTCCGTTGACTGCCCGCCGGATCAGGTCTGGAGCCCGTCCTGCGCGGCCGGTTCGACCTGGTCCTCCTGGTGCGCGTCGACCCGGGAGAGCGCCTCGTCGAGACTCTCCGACACCGGCACCGTGATGCTCACGCCAGTCAGGTCCAGGATCCGCCGCACCGCCGGGGTGGGCGAGATGATGTGCACGCTTCCCGGCAGGCCGCGGGCCTCCTGGTACACCCGAAGGATGATGTTCATCCCGGACGAGTCCATGAACGGGACGGACGCCAGGTCGAGCAGGAAGTGCCGACGGCCGTGGTGGAGCTGGTTGGCCAAGTGGTGCTGGAACTCCGTCGCGGTGTCAACGTCCAAGTAGCCCTCGACCGCGATCAGGGCGACGTCCTCCCGGGGCAGGGTGACCTCGACGGACAAGGGGTTCTGGGCAATGGACACGAGTACCTCCACGAAATGCTTACGGCCAGGGCTGGTTACCCCTGTGGGCGACTTCGATGCACACCGGTGCGAGCGGTGTCCCGTGATCAAGCTCTCATCGGTCCGGCGGGTGAGGGGCGGCCCCGTCCGCAGGTCCGATCGATGTCCCGGCTCTGCCGCATCTCATCCCGCGCCCTCCCGCCTTCGGTGGTCGTATGTCGCCGCGCCCCCGCGTTTACCCCCGAATCCGCTCCGTATGCGAGCCGGTCGCGATGGCCGTTTGTCGACGCGTCGCCGCACCTGTGACACGGTGGGAGGAGCCCGGACGGCCCGGCAGCGGGCCGCCAAGCCCCGACGAAAGGGGGCCCGATGACGAGGGGCACACACATCTTTCTGGGCCGAGGCGCCACTTCGGCCCTGCTGACGGTCGACACCGACATCGACGGCGCGTCCCGTCCGCAGCTCGAGTCCGCCGCCGAGGACCTGCCCGGCACCGTCCGCGAACTCACCCTGGACCTGGGCCATGTGGTCTTCGCGGACAGCGCGGTCCTGCACGTGATCGAAGGCATGCGGCGGGCCGTCGACCGCAACGGCGGGCGGCTGCGGGTGGCGGGACTGACCGGGCAGCCCCGCAGAGTCCTGCGGCACGCCGCTGACCTGTGGCCCGAGGCCCACTGGGACACGTACCTGCGCGCCTCCTGATCCCTTGTCTCTTTTCGCCGTGCCGTCGGCCCTTGCTCAGCCGACCCGGATGCCGACGAGACACGTGTCGTCGTCCGTGTCCGACCTGCTGTAGGTGAGCAGGCGGTCCAGCTGCTGGTCGAGGGTCCTGGGCACCGTACGGGCGGTGGTCAGCAGGTGGCTCAGCGACTCCTCCACGGACCGGTCCCGACGCTCGATCAGACCGTCGGTGTACATCAACAGGGTGTCCCCGGCCGCCAGTTGGACCTCCCTCTCCTCGTACACCGCCTCCGGAACGGCACCGAGCAGCAGCCCCTTCACCAGCGGCAGCGGCGTGGCTTCAGCCGCCCGCACCAGCACCGGCGGGAGATGACCCGCCCGGGCCCAGCGCAGGGTGTGCCGGGCGGGGTCGTACAGACCGCAGACCGCCGTGGCGGTGACGGCACCGGTGAGGTGGTGCGCCACCATGTTCAG
Organism: Streptomyces sp. NPDC050287; assembly: GCF_044459385.1. NCBI lineage: Bacteria > Bacillati > Actinomycetota > Actinomycetes > Kitasatosporales > Streptomycetaceae > Streptomyces > Streptomyces sp. NPDC050287. The sequence continues at coordinate 169,771 of NZ_JBITIY010000016.1, forward strand.
CCACGCCAGCAGTTGGCCCGGCCCGGCACCGGTGACGGCCAGTCCGCGCAGCGCGTTGCGCAGGACCACCATGCTGGTCGCCGCCTCTATCCCGTGCCCCGCCACGTCACCGACGCACAGCAGCACCATGCCCGACGGGAGCACCACGGCGTCGTACCAGTCCCCGCCGACGAGCTGCTCGGTCTCAGCGGGCCGGTAGCGGACGGCCACCTGGAGGTCCGGGACCTTCAGGGGCGCCTGGGTGGGCGGCATGATGGCGTGCTGCAACTGCAGGGTCAGCCGGTTGCGTTCGGTGGCCTGCTGCTCGGTGTGCGCGAGCTGGTCACGGGTGGCCGCCAGCGCGACCTCCGTCCAGTGCTGCGCCGAGATGTCCTGGTAGGCCCCGCGGACGGCGAACAACCGGCCGTCCGTGTCGAGGACCGGTTCGGCGACGACCCGGATGTGCCGGGTCACCCCGTCGGGCCGCTGCAGCCTGAACGCCGTGGACGCGGAGCGCCGTCGGTGCAGCAGCGTGCGCAGGAACCGGCGGATGGCGCCGGTGTCGTCCGGGTGGGCGTGGGCGGGCAGCTCCTCCAGCGGCACCGGGGGGCTCGACGGGGAGCGGCCGTACAGGTCGAAGAGCTGTCCGTTCCAGGTGATCTCGCCGGTCAGCAGGTTCTCCTCGAACCCGCCGATCCGCCCGAGCCGCTGGGCGTGCTGCAACAGGCTCGCCAGCCGGGCGGCCTCGTCCTCGATGCGCCACAGCAGCAGGACGCTGCTGCCGTGCCGGCTGACGCTGATGTCGGCGACCGCGGACAGCGGGACCTGGTCGACGAGGGCGGTGAGGTTCATCCGCTGCGCGCGAAAGGGCTCACCCGTCGCGTACACCCGCTCCAGCCGCTGGAACAGCTCGCTCTCCCCGGCGGCCATCGGGTAGGTCTCCAGGAGCAGGGCACCGTTGACCACGGCGCGCGGCCGGCCCGCGGGATCGAGGAACCGGTCGTTGACATGCTGGATGCGGAAGTCCACCAGATGGCCCAAGTCGTCGAGGTGCGGCACCAGGACCAGCGCGGGGTCGTGCAGCCCGTCGGCCAGGTCCATGAGCTCCGCCGCGTCCGGCAGTAACCGGGGCTCCTGACCGGTGCCGGCCAGCTGGGTGTACGTCTCCAGGGTGTGCGCACACAGCTCGGCCAGGGCCTCCACCTGGCGGACGATCCGCTGCGGCTGGGGGCCCAGCGGATCGGGCCAGGCGATCTCCAGGACGCCGTGCAGGCGTCCGCCGGTCCCGGCGGGCAGGGCGACCCGGCCGCCGTCCGGATGGTGGTGCCGGCCGATGCTGGGCAGCCCGGTGTGCGCGAGGGACGTGATCCAGTACCCCGCCCGCTCGGTGAGACCGCGCCGCGCCACCGTCGCCACGTCCGGCGGCACATAGCGCCAGCGCGCCGCCTCGACCGCGGAGAAACCGGCGCTGCCGGCCAGGGTGAGGGACCCGTCGGGGGCCGCCGCCCAGATGGCCACGGCCACCGCCCCGAGCGGCCGCAGGGCCTGTTCCAGCAGCGAGTCGGCGACCGCCTGGGCGTCGTCCGCGGCCAGCGCACCGCTCTCGGCGGCCCGCAGCCGTACGGCCGGGGACTCGCCCGCCGGTTCCGCGGTCGACGATGTCGCGGCGAGGAAGGCCTCGGTGACCTCGGACATCTTGTCCCGGGCGGCCTGGTTGATGACCTCGACCGCGAACTCCAGCGGCGTGACCTTCGCCTGCTCGGCCAGCTCGGTGAGCTGGCGGGCCGCCTGCGCGGGCCCGCACCGCAGCCGTTCGACCAGGATGCCCTTGGCGAGTTCGATCAGGGCGCGTCCCTCGGCCTCCGCCTGGGCCGCCACCACCTCGCGGCGCAGCCGCTCGACGGTCGCGGCCAGCCGGCCCACGGGGGAGGAGGCATCGAGCGGTACCTCCGCGTCGCCGGGCCCGTGCGGGCCGGCGGAATCCGGCGCCCTCATGCGGGCAACCAGCGGCGGACGCAGGCGATCAGGTCCTGGGTGTCCACGGGCTTGGTGACGTAGTCACTGGCGCCCGAGGCGAGGGACTTCTCCCGGTCGCCGGGCATCGCCTTCGCGGTGACGGCGATGATGGGCAGGTCGGTGTACTGCGGCATTCTGCGGATTTCGGCCGTGGCGGCGTACCCGTCCATCTCCGGCATCATCACGTCCATCAGTACGAGGGCCACGTCCGGGTTGTCGACCAGCGCCTCGATGCCCTTGCGGCCGTTGTCGGCGTGCAGTACCCGGAAACCGTGCAGTTCGAGTATCCCGCTGAGCGCGAAGAGGTTGCGCGCGTCGTCGTCGACGACGAGCACCGTACGGCCGTCGAGCGCCTCGTCGGCCGGCTGGGGCGCCGACTGCCGCGGCTCCTCGGGGCGGACCAGCGACGGCACGTCCCCGGGTTCGTCGGCCGACAGGTGCAGCGCGATGCGCTCGCGCAGTTCGTCCAGGCTGGACAGGAACTCCAGCGCCCCGCCCTGGGCACGGGAGCGCAGCGACTCCTCCAGGGCGAGGTCGGTGCGATGCCCGCTGTGCACCAGCACCGGAACGCTCGCCAGAGCGGAGTCGCCCCGCAGGGCCTCCAGGAACCGGGAGGCCTCACCGTCCGGCAGGCCCAGTTCGAGGACGACGCAGTGGCACGGCTCGTCGGCCAGGGCACCCGCGGCCTCCTGGGCGCCGACGGCGGTGATCACGTCGACCGCCGCCCCCGGGCCGTCCGAGTCCCGGCCGGGGGCCAGATCCGCGACCACGCTCTCGGCGACCAGGGTCAGCAGCCCGCGAGCGCGCTCCTCCACCACCAGCAGCCGGCGACGGCGCTGCCCGGCCCCGGCCGGCGGACCGGTCAACGCGTGCCGGCCCGCCGCGGCGTCGATGGGGAGCACGGTGTCCGGGTCCTTCTCGAAGGACCGGCTGCTGCCCATCAGCTCCCCGAAGTCGGGCCGCGCCACCGGCAGGAAGAGCGTGAACGTACTGCCCTGACCGGGTGTGCTGTCCACCGTGACCGCGCCGCCGAGCAGATGGGCGATCTCCCGGGTGATGGACAGACCCAGACCCGTCCCCCCGTACTTGCGGCTCGTCGTGCCGTCCGCCTGCTGGAACGCCCCGAAGATCGTCTCCAGTTGCTGTTCCGGAATGCCGATGCCCGTGTCCTGCACGCGGAAGGCCACGATGGTGCTGCTGCGCAGCACTCCGCTGGGCACCTCGTCGTCGGAAGCGGGTTCGATGCGCAGGTTCACGCTGCCCTGTTCGGTGAACTTGACCGCGTTGGACAGCAGGTTGCGCAGCACCTGGCGCAGCCGGGACTCGTCGGTCAGCAGGTCCGCCGGCGCGCCGGGCGCCGTGGTCACCGTGAAGTCCAGGCTCTTCTGCGTGGTCATCGGCCGGAAGGTGGCCTCCACGTAGTCGATGAGCTGGCGCAGGGAGACGACCTCCGGCGCCACGTCCATCTTTCCGGCCTCGACCTTCGACAGGTCGAGGATGTCGTTGATCAGCTGGAGCAGGTCCGACCCCGCGGAGTGGATGATGCCCGCGTACTCGACCTGCTTCGGCGTGAGGTTGCGCGAGGGGTTCTGGGCGAGCAACTGGGCGAGGATCAGCAGACTGTTGAGCGGTGTGCGCAGCTCGTGGCTCATGTTCGCCAGGAACTCCGACTTGTACTTCGAGGCCAGCGACAACTGCTGCGCGCGGGCTTCCAGTTCCTGCCGGGCCTGCTCGATCTGCAGGTTCTTCGCCTCGATGTCCCGGTTCTGCGCCACCAGCAGCGAGGCCTTCTCCTCCAGCTCCTCGTTGGAGCGCTGCAGTTCCTCCTGCTGTGTCTGCAACTCGGCCGATCTGGCCTGGAGTTCGGCCGTCAGGCGTTGCGACTCGCCCAGCAGCTCGTCGGTGCGGGCGTTGGCCACGATCGTGTTCAGGTTGACGCCGATGGTCTCCATCAGCTGTTCCAGGAAGTCCTGGTGGATCTGGGTGAAGGCGGTGACGGAGGCCAGTTCGATCACGCCGAGGACCTGACCCTCGACCACGATGGGCAGCAGCACCAGCGCGGTCGGCACCACCTGACCGAGCCCCGAGGAGATGGTCACGTAGTCGGCCGGCAGCTCGTCCACGGTGATGGTGCGTTGGCTGCGCGCGGCCTGGCCGACCAGGGTGCGGCCGAAGGCGATCCGGGTGGGCCGGGTGTCGTCGTCGGGGCGGCCGTAGGAGCCGACAAGCCGCAGTTCGGGGCCGTCGTCACCGTCCTCGGCGAGGTAGAACGCGCCGTACTGGGCCGACACCAGCGGCACCAGCTCGTCCATGATCAGCTCGGCGACGACGGGCAGGTCACGGTGGCCCTGCATCAGGCTGGAGATGCGGGCCAGGTTCGTCTTGAGCCAGTCCTGCTCCTGGTTGGCCCGGGTGGTCTCGCGCAGGGAGCCGACCATGGAGTTGATGTTGTCCTTGAGCTCGGCGACCTCGCCGGACGCCTCCACCGTGATCGAGCGCGTCAGGTCGCCCTCGGCGACGGCGCTGGCCACCTCGGCGATCGCGCGAACCTGCCGGGTCAGGTTGCCCGCGAGTTCGTTCACGTTCTCGGTCAGCCGCTTCCAGGTGCCCGAGACGCCCTCCACCTCGGCCTGTCCGCCGAGGCGCCCCTCGGTGCCGACCTCGCGGGCGACGCGGGTGACCTCGTCGGCGAAGGCGGACAGCTGGTCGACCATCGTGTTGATCGTCGTCTTGAGTTCGAGGATCTCGCCGCGGGCGTCGACATCGATCTTCTTCGACAGGTCGCCCTTGGCCACCGCGGTGGTCACCAGCGCGATGTTGCGCACCTGGCCGGTGAGGTTGTTCGCCATCGAGTTGACGTTGTCGGTGAGGTCCTTCCAGGTGCCGGCCACGTTCGGCACGTGCGCCTGTCCGCCGAGGCGTCCTTCGGTGCCGACCTCGCGGGCGACGCGGGTGACCTCGTCGGCGAAGGCGGACAGGGTGTCGACCATGGTGTTGATGACGTCCGCCAGGGCCGCCACCTCGCCCTTGGCCTCGACCGTGATCTTCTGCGACAGGTCGCCCCGGGCCACGGCGGTGGCGACCTGGGCGATGGAACGGACCTGCCCGGTCAGGTTCGACGCCATCACGTTGACGTTGTCGGTGAGGTCCTTCCAGGTGCCCGAGACACCCCGGACCTGCGCCTGCCCGCCCAGGTTCCCGGCGGTGCCGACCTCGCGGGCGACGCGGGTGACCTCCTCGGCGAACGACGACAGCTGGTCGACCATCGTGTTCAGAGTGTTCTTGAGTTCCAGGATCTCGCCGCGGGCGTCGACGGTGATCTTCTGCGAGAGGTCGCCCTTCGCCACCGCAGTGGCCACCTGGGCGACGTTGCGGACCTGGGCGGTGAGGTTGCCCGCCATGAAGTTCACCGAGTCGGTCAGGTCACGCCAGGTGCCCTTGACGCCCTTGACGTCGGCCTGTCCGCCGAGCCGTCCGTCGGTGCCCACTTCGCGGGCGACGCGGGTGACTTCGTCGGCGAAGGCCGAGAGCTGGTCGACCATCGTGTTGATGGTGTTCTTCAGTTCGAGGATCTCGCCGCGGGCGTCGACGGTGATCTTCTGGGAGAGGTCGCCCTGCGCGACGGCCGTCGTCACCTGGGCGATGTTGCGGACCTGACCGGTCAGGTTGCCCGCCATCCCGTTCACGGAGTCCGTGAGGTCCCGCCAGACGCCGGCGACCCCGGGCACCTGCGCCTGTCCGCCCAGCCGGCCCTCACTGCCGACCTCGCGGGCGACGCGGGTGACCTCGTCGGCGAAGGCGGACAGCTGGTCGACCATCGTGTTGACGGTCTCCTTCAACTGAAGGATCTCGCCCCGCGCGGGAACGTCGATCTTCTGGGACAGGTCGCCCTTCGCCACCGCCGTGGCCACCTGCGCGATGTCGCGGACCTGGGTCGTCAGGTTGCCCGCCATGGCGTTGACGGAGTCCGTGAGATCGGCCCAGGTGCCCGAGACGCCCGGCACCTCCGCCTGCCCGCCGAGCGTGCCCTCGGTGCCGACCTCGCGGGCCACCCGCGTGACCTCCGAGGTGAACACGGACAACTGGTCCACCATGCCGTTGAACACGGTGGCGATGTCGCCCATGAGGCCCTGCCCGTCGTCCGGCAGGCGGGTGCCGAAGTCCCCGTCCCGTACGGCCGTCAGACCCGCAAGGAGTTGTCTGAGCTCGTGGTCCCCCGGGACCGCATCGGTGACCTCGATGGTGTTGCCGGTCATGCGCACCCTCGTTCCGCTCCCCAGGAGTCCCCGGGACGAGGACTCGGAACCCAGCCGGGCCGTCGGGCGGCCCTCGCATGTCGTATGTGCATTTCCGCAGTTCACGGATTTGCGTGATGAGAAAGACGAGGCAGGCTAACCCACCTGGCGATCTGCGGACAAAGTGTCGCGTCAACGTGTGCTCCGCGCGGAGAAAGCAGGCGTGAAGCGTGCATACCCCCCTGCGGCAGGGGTACTGGGGCAGGTTTCCTCCTCGGGCCCCGCGCCAGATCTCCGTCGTTGTGAGGCGCCGCGCAGAATGCGAGCGCGGCTGGAGGGTAATTGCTGCTGTGGAACGGTCGGGAGCATCGTCCGTCCGCACGCTATGACGTGTCATCGGGTCGGGGAGAAAGGAGCGGCGTGGCCATCGACAGAATCTGGTCGTACGCACCGGACAGCGGTTACGTGCAGGGCCAGGAGCTCACGGGGTACACCGTGGCGGCGACCGACGGCACCATCGGCCACGTGGACCGGCAGGCGGACCACTTCGGGATGCGGCACCTGGTCGTCGACACCGGCGTCTGGGTCTTCGGCCGCAGTGTCCTGGTACCCGTGGGCGTCGTGACCGGCGTCGACACCGCGGAGGGGCGGATATCCCTGTCCTGCACCCGAGGTGAGGTGAAGGCGGCGCCCCGGTTCCGGACCGACAGCGAGACCATGGATCCCGACTATCTGGCGAGCGTCGGCGACTACTACCATCGGCTCCCGCCGCGCGAGACGACCACCACCTGACCGGATGCGACCGGGGCCGCGGGCGCATCCGGCATCGCACGGGAGAAGCCGCCGATGTCCGGGCCGGAGGCCGCCGTCACGTGTGACTGCGAGCGAAAGTGTCACTGCGAGCGAAACCTCCCGGCATGGTCGTCGCACCGGAGGGTGTGCGGCGGACGGGCAACGAGAACGTGGAAAGGCTGATTGAGGTGACAGGAAGGGCGGGATTCTTCGTCCTGACCGACGGCGTCGAGTCCGTATCGGAGGCGCCCCGGGCACTGACGCGGCCGTGAGGGCGGCGGACGAGGCCCGCACGGCGCCCGGGACGACGACCGGTGTGACGACCGCGGCGGCGGCACGGGCCCACGCGCAGGCGGTGGTGCGTGAGCGCTGGGCAGCGGAATCCCGCACGGTGCGGGAGGAGGATGTCGTCGACCTGTTGCTCGTCGTCTCGGAACTGGTCACCAACGCGATCCGGCACGGTGAGGGCCTGGCGGGCTTCGACGTCCTGCCCGCGCCCGACGGGGCCCGGCTGGCCGTCCACGACCACAGCGACGTGGTGCCCGAGGTGGCCTACGGTCCCGGCGCCCTGCCCGCGGGACACCACGGCAACGGGTACGGCTGGCCTCTGATCATCCGCCTCGCCCGCGAGATCGCCGTCGACCGGCGCCCCGAGGGCGGCAAGACCATCAGCGTGTTCGTGCCCCTGCGGGAGGCCTCCGGCTGAAGCGCGGCTCACCAGGGCGGGAGGCCTGCGGGCTGAAGCGCGGCTCACCAGGAAGCCGGCCCGTGACCTCACCAGGGCAGGAAGACGTGGATCTCCTTGCCGCTGTCCTGGGTGACGACACTGACCTGGTCGCACAGCGTGTGGATCAGGTGCCAGCCGATTCCGCCGCCACCGCGACTGGGGTGGAAGGGGCGAGGCGCCGGCGGCGTGGTGTTCGTGTCCTGCATGACGATGTGCACGCCGTCGAACGTCCGACGCATGCTCAGCTCGAAGGGACCCGGAGCGTACTGGACCGCGTTGGCGGCCAGCTCCGTGACGACCAGGAGAATGTCGTCCCAGTACTCCGGCGTGGCCGGAGGCGCGGTACGCGCCAGGTCGGAGAGGAATTTCTCCGCCTCCAGTCGCGCGCCCGTCACATTGCGCAGCTCCCCCGAGAAACGGGTGCTGCGGCTCGGGATCTCCTTGGAAGCCAGTGTGTTGTCCCTGTGCGGCTCGGTTGCCATCTCGCCTTCCCGGCCCGGCGTCAGCAGGGCTGTAGTCCTTTCCCATGTGTCCCCACCGTTTGCTAGTTCCCAGGCGGGCGGAGGCTACGCGCGTGGGCGCGATCAGAGTGCTGGATCGTGTGGCGTCGTCGGGCCTGTCCCCGCGGTTCCGGGGCAGAGGTACCTGGTAGGAGACGACGGACGGAGGGTGACCCGTGCTCGCCACAGCAGCGGCCGTACTGTTCTTCATCGCGTTCCTGATCAACGCCGCCGACATCTCGACCAACGACGTCTTCACGTCGACGAACGTGATGCTCCTCGGCCTGACGGTGCTGGCCCTGCACCTCGCGGGCGTCGGCACCTCCTGGGCGGCACGCCGTCGCAGGCGCTGACGCGTCACCGCGCGACACCCCACGCTCAGCGGAACACGTTGTCCGCCTCGTCCCAGGCCGTCAGTTCGTCCGGCACTCCGGTGCGTCCGGCACTCGAACGGGCCTGGTACATCGCGTCGATCTCAAGCGCGTACGTCCGCACGATGACGTCCCGGCGCAGCTTCATCGACGGCGTCAGCAAACCGCTGGCCAGGTCGAACGGCTCCGGCAGCACCCGGAACACGCGGATGGACTCCGAGCGTGACACCGCGCTGTTGGCCGCCGCCACCGCCCGCGTGATCTCCTCCCGCAGCGCGTTCTCCTCCCGGGCCTCCCGGCTCGGTGTGTCGCTGGGCGTGGACTGGTGGGCACGCCAGTGCGTGAGGAAATCCGGGTCCAGGGTGATCAACGCCCCCACGCAGGGACGGTTGTCGCCGACGACGACCGCCTGGTGGATGAGCGGGTGCATCCGCAGCCGGTGCTCCAGCGCCGCCGGGGCGACGCTCTTGCCGCTGCTGGTGACGATGACGTCCTTCTTGCGGCCGGTGATCGTCAGATAGCCCTCAGGGTCCAGTCGCCCGAGGTCCCCGGTGGCCAGCCAGCCGCCCCGCAGTGCGGACCGCGACGCCGGTTCGTTGCCCACGTAGCCCTGGAACAACGACGGCCCGCGCACCAGGATCTCCCCGTCGTCCGCCACCCGGATGTCCATGCCCGGCAGGGCCTGTCCGACGGTCCCGGACCTCTCCCGGCCCAGCGGCTGCATGGTGACCGCGCCGCTGGTCTCGGTCAGCCCGTACCCGTCGTGGACGTAGAGGCCGATGCCCTCGTAGAAGAGCGACAGTTCCCGGTTCAGGGTGGAGCCGCCCGATGTCGCCCGGCGGGCCCGGCCGCCGAGGGCGCCGCGCAGCCGCCGGTACACCGTCCGCTCGTAGAGGGCGTGCTGGAGCCGCAGGTCGAAGCCGGGACCGGGTCCTTCGCCGAGCCGCTGCCGTTCTAAGGCCGCGGCGAAGTCCCGGGCCGTCTCGGCCGCCCGCTCGAACAACGCGCCGCGGCCCGACTGCTGGGCGGTGCGCAGGAACGTCTTGTAGATCTTCTCGAAGACCGACGGCACGGCGTAGAGATAGGTGGGACGGAAGGAGCGCAGCGCCGATGTCAGAGCCTCCCCGCTGACATCGGGCTGGTGCCCCATCAGCAGCCCGCCGCGCACGCACAGGGTCTGGATCATGAGGCCGTACACATGGGAGAACGGCAGAAAGGCCAGCACGGACCCCTGTTCTCCGGGCGGCGCCACCGTCTGCCCCCAGCCCGCCAGCAGCGTGTCGCACGGGCTGGCCAGACTGCGGTGGCTGAGCGCGCAGCCCAGCGGACGTCCCGTGGTGCCGGAGGTGTAGGTGACGACCGCGGTGGAGTCCGGAAGCACGATGCGGCGCAGGGAGTCGACCGTGGCCTGGGGGATGAACCGCCCCCGCGCCGTCAGCTCCGCCAGCGCTCCCGCGTCCAGCTGCCACACGTGCCGCAGCCGGGGCAGGGACGCGCACACCGAGCCCACCGTCATCACCGACTGCTCGTCCTCGACGACGACGGCCACGCAGCCGGCGTCCCCGAGGATCCACTCGACCTGCTCGCGCGAGGAGGTCGGGTAGACCGGCACGACCTCGGCGCCCACCGCCCACAGGGCGTAGCACAGGGCCGTCCACTCGTACCGGGTGCGCGCCATGACCGCCACGCGGTGCCCCGGCGAGATCCCGCAGGCGACCAGTCCCTTGGCCAGATCCACGACCTCGTCCCGCAGCTCCACGGCACTCACGTGTTCCCAGACCGAGGACGCGGCGTCGGGACGGCGGGCGAGCACCGGCCGGCTGGGGTCGAGGGTGGCGGTCTCGAAGACGCTGTCGGCGAGCCCGCCCGTCGGGGGCGGGGCGATCGGGGGCGGGGGAGCGGCGTCGCGCATGCTGATCCTGACGTGTACGGGGTGTGACTCCGCCGATGAGTACGGTTATCTGCGGTGCTCGAATCTAGCCGAGGCGACCGCTCGGGGTGCCGGGAACGCACAACTGGCCGGCGACCGATGATCTCGCCGGGTTCGGGGGACTCGGACGGTATGAGTTACACGAACCCTGATCCCGAACCCGAGCGCACCACCGGTCTGGAACCGGGCGGCGGCGTGCCGCCCGGCGAGACTCCGCCGGCCGAGAGCAGCCTGCCCGAGGCCGGCCCGCGGGAGACCCACAATCCTCCCAAGGGCTGGGCCAAGGCACCGCTGGCCATCATCCTCGTCCTGGCCGTCCTCATCGCGGCGTTCTTCCTGGCGTACGCCCTGGTGCTGGTGCTGTAGCGGCGTCCCGGAGCGTACGGGGGCCGGTCAGCCCTGCGTGTGTCGCACGCACTCGGTGACGACCTCCCGCAGGCTCCCGGTCCGTTCCATCAGCTCGCGCTGTACCTGGTCACCGCTGCCGCCGCGCAGCAGTTCGGCGCAGGTCTCGCGGGCCCGGTCCAGGTCACCGCTGTCCACGAGGGCGTCCTCGACGTGCTCCAGCAGGGCCCGGACCACCGTCTCGGCGGGCATCCGCCGCATGGTCGCGGGGTGCAGCAACTCCTCGGTGAGGCCGGAGCGGGCGGCCCGCCAGGACGCCAGCCGCAGCAGGCTCACGCTGTGCCCGGCCGGCTCCACGCCCTGTCGCCACTCGCGCGCGGCGGTCTCCACGAGCCCGCGGGCGAGGGTGGCGATCAGCACGGCGATGTCGGCCCGCAGACAGACGTCCGACACGCGGATCTCCACCGTCGGGTAGTTCCGGGACAGCCGGGCGTCGAAGTAGATCATCCCCTCGTCGAGGATCACCCCGGTGGCCACCATGTCCGCGACCCTGCGGTGATAGCGCTCGGCCGACCGGAACGGCTCGGTGGCGCCGGCGGACGGCCACCGCTGCCACACCCGGCTGCGGTAGCTGCTGTAGAGCGTGTCCTTGCCCTGCCAGAACGGCGAGTTGGCGCTCAGCGCGGACAGCACCGACAGCCAGGGCTGGATCCGGTCGATCACCGCGACGCCCTCGTCGTCGGACTCCACGGACACGTGGACGTGGCAGCCCATCACGAGTTGTTCCCGGGTGGCGATCCCGTACTGCCGCGCCATCCACTCGTAGCGCCTGCCCGCCGCCACGGAGGGGCTCACCGGAAGCGGCGAGGTGGCCAGCGCGGCGACCGCGGAGCCGATCTCCCCGGCGTGCCGGGCCGCCTCCTTGCGGCAGCGGACGATCTCCGCGCGCAGTTCCTCCATGCCCGACTGCGGATGGGTCGCGAATTCGAGCATCTGGTTGTGCAGTTCCTTCTCGAACACCTCCTTGTCGGTGTCGTCCTGCGAGACACGGGCGAGGACCGCGGCGGACAGTGCCTGCGGTTCGCCCGTCTCCGGATCGACCAGGAGGAGCTCCTCCTCCACTCCCACGGTGCGCACGTGATGCAGCCTTTCTGTGGCTCCTCGGCGACGACGAGGATTCCTCGGTCGTACGACCCCGACTGCCCCTCCGGAGCCGTTCGAACACCTGGTGTCGCCGCGGCGGCCTCAGAAGGAGCAGGGTGTCAGCCAGACCGTCGCGAGCGGCGGCAGCGTGAGCCGCAGTGCTCCGTCCTCGGGCTTGAGCGGTTCGGGATGCGTGACGTCACTGCCGCCGTACCGTGCCGCGTCCGTGTTGAGGGCCTCGTACCAGGCGTTCACGTCGTCCGGGACGCCGAGCCGGTAGTCGTGGCGCACCACGGGGGAGAAGTTGGACACGGTCAGCAGGGGCGACCCCTCGGCGTCGAACCTCAGGAACGCGAAGACGTTGTCCTCCGCCGCGTCGCCGGCCACCCACCGGAAGCCGCCGGGGTCGGTGTCCCGCTGCCACAGCGCCGGGGTCCGCCGGTAGACCGTGTTGAGGTCGCGGACCAGGTCACGCACGCCCCGGTGGTCGGCTTCGAACGCGTACTCCGGGTCCAGCAGCCACCACTCCGGGCCGTGCGCCTCGGACCACTCCGCGCCCTGCGCGAACTCCTGGCCCATGAAGAGGAGTTGCTTGCCCGGGTGGGCCCACATGAATCCCAGGTACGCGCGGTGGTTGGCGCGCCGCTGCCACCAGTCGCCGGGCATCTTCGACACGAGGGCCTGCTTGCCGTGCACGACCTCGTCGTGCGAGATGGGCAGGACGTAGTTCTCGCTGTAGGCGTACACCATCGAGAAGGTCATCTCGTTGTGGTGGTACTTGCGGTGCACCGGCTCGTGACTCATGTAGTCGAGCGAGTCGTGCATCCAGCCCATGTTCCACTTCAGCCCGAAGCCGAGACCGCCGGTGTCGGTGGGCCGGGTGACCCCGTCCCAGGCGGTGGACTCCTCGGCGATCGTCACCACGCCCGGCGCCCGCCGGTACACGGTCGCGTTCATCTCCTGCAGGAACGCCATCGCGTCCAGGTCCTCGCGTCCCCCGAGGACATTGGGCGCCCACTGCCCCGAGTCACGTGAGTAGTCGAGGTACAGCATCGAGGCGACGGCATCCACCCGAAGCCCGTCGATGTGGTACTCCTCGCACCAGTACACCGCGTTGGCGACCAGGAAGTTGCGTACCTCGACGCGCCCGTAGTCGAACTCGTAGGTCCCCCAGTCGGGATGCTCGGCCCGGCGGTCGTCTCCGGGCTCGTACAGAGGGTCCCCGTCGAACCGGGCCAGCGCCCAGTCGTCCTTGGGGAAGTGCGCCGGCACCCAGTCCATGATCACGCCGATGCCGGCCCGGTGCAGGGCGTCGACCAGGTACTTGAAGTCGTCCGGGGTGCCGAGCCGCGCCGTCGGCGCGTAGAACCCGGTGACCTGGTAGCCCCAGGAGCCGCTGAAGGGGTGCTGCGCGACCGGCATCAGCTCGACATGGGTGAAGCCCAGGTCCCTGACGTACGACGGCAGCTCGTCGGCCAGTTGACGGTACGTCAGGCCGGGCCGCCAGGACGGGAGATGGACCTCGTAGACCGAGAACGGCGCCTCGTGCACAGGCGTGTCCCCGCGGTGGGCCATCCAGTCCTGGTCGCCCCACTCGTAGCGCGAGGAGGTCACGATGGACGCCGTGTCGGGCGGCACCTCGGCGCGGCGGGCCATCGGGTCGGCCTTGAGGAACCGGCCGCCGTGGCGGGAGGTGATCTCGAACTTGTACCGGGTGCCCTCGCCGATGCCGGGCAGGAACAGTTCCCACACCCCGCACGCTCCGAGGGACCGCATCGGGAACGCCTGCCCGTCCCAGAACGTGAAGTCCCCGGCGACCCGGACCCCTTGGGCGTTCGGCGCCCACACCGTGAAGCGGGTGCCGGTGACGCCCTGGTGGGTCATCGGTTCGGCGCCCAGCGCCTTCCACAGCTGCTCGTGCCGGCCCTCACGGATGAGATGGAGGTCGGTCTCGCCGAGGGCGGGCAGGAAGCGGTACGGGTCGTGCACCTCCTGCTCGCCGTCCCCGTACGCCACCAGCAGGGTGTACGAGGGGATCGCGGCCAGGGGCAGGACGCCGGTGAAGAGCCCGTCGCCCTCCGACGCGAGCCGGCTGCGCTCGCCGTCGATCACGACGCTCACCGAGCGGGCGAACGGGCGCAGCGCACGGAACACGATCCCGCCCGGGACAGGATGGGCGCCCAGCAGCGCGTGCGGATCGTGATGGGCGCCCGCCAGCAGGCGACCGCGGTCGCCGGGGTCCAGCGGTGGGGCCGTACCGCACACGGCGGGGCCGGACGGCTCGGGCAGCGAGATGGTGTCGTCGCGCAGGGCCACGGGTCAGTCTCCTCTCACGGCGAGACGCTCGATCGCCGCCATGGGTACAGGGAGCCAGTCCGGTCGGTGCCTGGCTTCGTAAAGGACTTCGTACACAGCTCGGTCGGTCTCGTAGGCACGCAGCAGTCCGTGCTTCTTGCGGGGATCCCAACCCGCACGGGCCGCGTAGCCGGCGCAGAAAGCCTCCCGGCAGCGGCGCGCCCACTCCGGACGCCAGGGGCGGCGCTGGCGGGCCGCGTAGTCGAAGGAGCGCAGCATGCCGGCGATGTCCCGGACGGGGGACTGGAGGTTGCGCCGCTCGGCGAGCGGACGGGACGGCTCGCCCTCGAAGTCGATCACGAACCACTCGCGTCCTGCCCGCAACACCTGCCCCAGGTGCAGATCGCCATGGATGCGCTGGGCGGGCGGCCCGGGATCGCAGGCGACCAGCGCGCCGAACGCGCACCGCAGCCGGGGCACGAACGGCTTGAGTGCCGGTACGCAGTGCGCGGCGGAGTCAAGCCGCTCGGTCATCCCCGCCGCGGTCCGGGCGCTCTCGTCGTGGGCGCCGGTGGGGAAGGCCGAGGCCAGCGCGAGGTGGACCTCGGCCGTGGCCCGCCCCAGCTCGCGTGCCTGCGCGGTGAAGTCGTCCCCGGTGGCGAGCGCGCGCAGCGCCAGCGTCCAGCCGTCGGAGGCGTCCCGCAGATACGGCTGGAGCACGCCCAGCGTCGCCTCCTGCGGATGCGTGGTCCGGAACCAGGCCACCGGGGCGGGCACCCGGCCGCAGCCCTGCCCGGCCAGCGCGCCCGGCACCTCCAGATCGGGGTTGATGCCTGGCTGGACGCGCCGGAAGAGCTTCAGGATGAACTCGTCGCCGTACACCAGCGAGGAGTTGGACTGCTCCGCGTCCAGCAACCGCGGCGGCAGCCCGGCCGGCACCGGCACGGACGGGTCGCACTCGAAACGCAGCGGACCGGCCGAGCCCGGTTGCCGAAGCCGTTCCAGGAGCAGCTGCGCCGACCGGGGGTCCTGCAGGGCGTCGTAGACCGTCAGCCCCGCGAAGGGTCCCTGCTCGGCCCGCCCGATGAGCGCCCGGCCGAGCCGGGGCGAGAGGTTCGCGCGTACGCCGAGCAGCAACTGGTAGCAGTCGCCGCCGGGCACGCCGCCGCCGGGCGTGGGCACCGGCGCGTGAGCTGTCCGCACCAGCAGGTGCAGACAGCCCGGGAACAGTTCGGTCATCGACAGCAGCCCGAGCTCCGTGACGGGCCGGTCCTTGCCCGCGAACCAGCGCTGCCGGGGCAGCCAGTCGCGCAACAGGCCGCCGAACGAGACCATCGGGTCGGCGACGACCCTGCGTATGGGGCGGAGGAATGCGGTCTTCGGCATGGTGACGCGTCCTTTCGTCGGCACACGCTCAAAGTCGTCGACCGATGCGGGATGCCACTCGGGAGAGCCGGAACCAGTAGAAGCCGTGGCCGCCGAGGGTCAGCAGATACGGCAGTTCGCCGATGGCCGGGAACCGCACCCCGCCGAACAGCTCCACCGGATGGCGGCCGGCGAACTCCCGCAGATCGAGTTCCGTGGGCTGCGCGAACCGGGCGAAGTTGTTCACGCACAGGACGAGGTCGTCCCGGTACTCGCGCAGGAAAGCCAGCACCGCCGGATTGGAGGACTGGAGCTCGGTGTAGGAGCCGAGGCCGAAGGCGTGGTTCTGCTTGCGGATCTCGATCATGCGGCGGGTCCAGTGCAGCAGCGAGGACGGCGAGGCCATGGACGCCTCGACGTTCGTGACCTGGTGGCCGTAGACCGGGTCCATGATGGTCGGCAGACACAGGCGGCCGGGATCGCACGACGAGAATCCCGCGTTGCGGTCCGGTGTCCACTGCATCGGGGTGCGGACGGCGTCGCGGTCGCCGAGCCAGATGTTGTCGCCCATGCCGATCTCGTCGCCGTAGTACAGGATCGGCGAGCCCGGCAGGGACAGCAGCAGGGCGGTGAACAGCTCGATCGTGTCGCGGTCGTTGTCCAGCAGCGGTGCCAGGCGGCGGCGGATGCCGATGTTGGCGCGCATGCGGGGGTCCTTGGCGTACTCGGCCCACATGTAGTCGCGTTCCTCGTCGGTGACCATTTCCAGGGTCAGCTCGTCGTGGTTGCGCAGGAAGATGCCCCACTGGCAGTTCGACGGGATGGCCGGGGTCTTGGCGAGGATTTCCGAGACGGGGTAGCGGGATTCCCGCCGCACCGCCATGAAGATCCGCGGCATGACCGGGAAGTGGAACGCCATGTGGCATTCGTCGCCGCCGGAGCGGTAGTCGCCGAAATAGTCGACGACGTCTTCCGGCCACTGGTTGGCCTCCGCCAGCAGCACCGTGTCCGGATACATCGCGTCGATCTCCCGCCGGACCCGTCTGAGGAACTCGTGGGTGGCGGGCAGGTTCTCGCAGTTGGTGCCTTCCTGTGCGTACAGGTAGGGCACCGCGTCGAGACGGAAGCCGTCGATGCCGAGGTCCAGCCAGAAGCGGAGGGCGGCCAGGATCTCCTCCTGGACCGCCGGGCTCTCGTAGTTGAGGTCGGGCTGGTGGGAGAAGAAGCGGTGGAAGAAGTACTGCTGCCGGACGGGGTCGAAGGTCCAGTTGGAGACCTCGGTGTCGACGAAGATGATCCGGGCGTCCTGGTACTGCTTGTCGTCGTCGGCCCACATGTAGTAGTCGCCGTAGGGGCCGTCGGGGTTGGTGCGGGACTCCTGGAACCACGGGTGCTGGTCGCTGGTGTGGTTCATGACGAAGTCGATGATCACGCGCATGCCGCGGTGGTGGGCGGCGTCGACGAACTCCACGAAGTCGGCGAGGTCACCGAACTCCGGCAGGACGGCGGTGTAGTCCGAGACGTCGTAGCCGCCGTCTTTCAGGGGGGACTTGAAGAACGGCGGCAGCCACAGGCAGTCGACACCGAGCCACTGCAGGTAGTCGAGCTTGGCCGTGAGGCCCCTGAGGTCGCCCACGCCGTCGCCGTCGCTGTCCTGGAAGGAACGGACGAGGACCTCGTAGAAGACGGCGCGCTTGAACCACTCGGGGTCCCGGTCCTTGGCGGGGGTGTCCTGGAAGGTGTCGTGGACGGGCTCGTTGACTGTCATGACGCGGGGGACCCTCCGATCTGCGGCGAGGCGGCCGTTCGCTGGACGTGGAACACGTGCGCGGGCGCCCGGCCGGGCTCGAGCCGCACGTAGTTGTTCCTGCTCCAGCGATGGGTCTCACCCGCCAGTTCGTCGTGCACGGACACGGACTCGTGCCATTCCAGGCCGAGCCGCGGCATGTCCAACGAGACCGTCGCCTCCTGGGCGCGGTGCGGATCGAGATTGACCACCACCACAACCGTGTCCTGACCCGCACGCTTGCTGTACGCGATCAGGGAGTCGTTGTCGGTGTGGTGGAAGTGGAGGTTCCTGAGCCGGTGCAGTGCGGGGTGGCGGCGCCGGATCGCGTTGAGCCGGGCGATGAGGGGGGCGATGGTGCGGCCCTCGCGTTCGGCTGTGTCCCAGTCGCGGGGTTTGAGCTGGTACTTCTCCGAGTCGAGGTATTCCTCGCTGCCCTCCCTGAGCGGGGTGTTCTCGCACAGTTCGTAGCCGCTGTAGACACCCCAGGTCGGGGAGAGGGTGGCCGCCAGGACCGCGCG
>NZ_JBITIY010000017.1:0-176177 GCF_044459385.1 Streptomyces sp. NPDC050287
TCACATTTCGAACCCGGAAGCTAAGCCTTACAGCGCCGATGGTACTGCAGGGGGGACCCTGTGGGAGAGTAGGACGCCGCCGAACAATCATTCAAAGGGTTGGGCCCTGAACTTCGGTTCCGGGACCAACCCTTTTTTGTTCAGCGTCACTTGAAGTTCACGTTGCGCAACCAGCATCCAAGGCATGGGTACTGCTGCAATGCTCAGGGCCGCCGGCGTAGGTGTCGGTGACGAGGTCGTCGTACCGGCCTTCGGGAACGTGGAGGTTGCCGAGGCCGTCGTGCTGGCCGGGGCGCTTCCGGTGTTCGCCGACATAGACCCGCTCACCTACTGTCTCGACGTGGCCGCTGTCGAGGCGGCCGTGACTCCGCGAACGGCGGCTGTTGTCGTCGTCCACCGCTTCGGGCGGCCGGCCGACATGGTCCGACTGCTCGGGGTCGGGGAACGGCACGGGCTGCTGGTGTTGCAGGAGGGCGAGTCCGAGGCGCCGTATGACGAGGTCGCTCAGCGCAGGCAGCGGGCCGCCTATCTCGACATGAAGTTGCGGGGTGTGCGGACGCCCGAAGCAGGCGTCGGCCACACCTATCAGCAGTACGTCGTACGGGTACCGGGGAACGGCCGGCCGGACCGGGACGCGTTCGCCAGGGCCGTGCGGGCCCGGGGCGTCGAGTGCTGGGTGCCCGTCAAGACGCCCGTGCACCGGTTGCCGGAGTACCGGCGGTGCGTGTCGCTGCCGGAGACCGAGCGGGCCGCCGACGAGACGCTGGCGCTGCCGGTGGACGCCTCGTTGACCAAGCGGGACATGCAGCGGACCGTGGGTGCGTGCAATGCCCTCGGGGGGCTGCTGGAGCCTGCTTTCTGAGGGTTCGTTCCCTCGGTGAGCGCGGTTGGGGACAAGGGTGTGTTCGGGGTATGATCTATTCCGTTGCCGCGGGGGAAACCTCAAAAAGGCGACCGGCCCCTATAGCTCAGTCGGTAGAGCGTCTCCATGGTAAGGAGAAGGTCAACGGTTCGATTCCGTTTGGGGGCTCCAGTACTAAAGGCCCTCGCCTTTTCAGGCGGGGGCCTTTCGCATGTCCTCCACGGTTCTCGACGGTTCTGGTCAGTCCTTGTGGAGGCCGGGGACGCGCATCGCGAGGATCGCCATGTCGTCGGACGGGGCGTCCGACGCGAAGCGTTCCACCGCGCGCATGATGCGGGCCGCGACCGCGCCGGCCGTCAGGCCCGTGCAGGTCGTGAGGACATCGGCGAGGCCGTCGTCGCCCAGCATGCGGGTGCCCTCGCGGCGTTCGGTGACGCCGTCGGTGACACAGAGAAGGACGTCGCCGGGATCGAGGGTGACCGTCTGCTCGTACAGTTCGAGGTCCTCCATGACGCCGAGGAGCGGCTGGGGTTCGGCGGCCGGTTCGACCGTGCCGTCCTGGCGGAGGCGCAGCGGGAGGGGGTGGCCGGCGCAGACCACCTTCAGCTGGGCGCTGCCGTCCTCCTGGGGCCACAACTCGCCGTACAGGAGCGTCAGGAAGCGGCTGCGGGCGCCCTCGTCGAGGATCGCGGAGTTCAGGCGTTCCAGGACCGCCGGGCCGCTCAGGCCCTCGCGGGCCAGCAGCCTCAGCGCGTGGCGGGCCAGGCCGGTGACCGCGGCGGCGTTCGGACCCGTGCCGCAAACGTCGCCGATGGCGAAGCCGTAGGCACCGTCGCGGATGGGGAAGAGGTCGTAGAAGTCGCCGCCGACCTCGTTGCCCTCGCCTGCCGCGCGGTAGATGACCTCGACCTCGACGCCGTCGATCTCGGGGAGTTCGGGCGGCAGCAGGCTGCGCTGGAGGGACTGGCTGATGGCCGTGCGCTCGGAGTAGAGGCGGGCGTTGTCGAGGGCGAGGGCGGCTCGGCGGCTCAAGTCCTCGGCCAGTTCCAGGATTTCCTGGCGGAAGTGTTCGTCGGTGGGCTTGCCGAGCGTCAGCATGCCGATGACGCGGTTGCGGGCCACCAGGGGGAGCACCACAGTTTCGCCGCCCACCGCCGACGCGGTGGCGAGCGTGGGGCCGATACCCGAGGCGATCTGGTGGGTCGGGCCGCCGCTGAGGCCCAGGCTGCGCATGGAGCTGCGCAAGGCCGCCTGGTGGGCCGCCTCGCCGGGGGCCGACCAGACGCGGGCGCCAGGGGTGGGCACCGGGTCGGGCGGCGGAACCTTGGAGAGGAGGGACTTGATGCCGTCGATCAGTTCCTCGTCCTCGTGCAGGACGTACGAGAGGTACGGCTCGGAGGCCTGGTCGGCGATCGTGTAGACCGCGCACCAGGTGGCGAGGGTCGGAACCGTCATCTGGGCCATGAGGGCGAGGGTCTGGTCGCGGTCCAGGGTGCCGGCCAGGAGGTCGGAGGCTTCGACGAGGAAGCTGAGGGAACCCCTGCGCAGGCGTTCGAGCTCGCCGAGGCGGGCGGACTCCACCGCCAACGCGATGCGGTCCGCGGCGAACTGGAGGCGTAGGGCCTCTTCGTTGGAGTATCTGCCCGGAGATTCCGCCGCCACACCGAGGGAGCCCGTGAGGCGGCCCTCGACCTTGAGCGGGACCGTGACGACCGAGCGCATGCCGGTGCCGCTCAGCAGCGGCACGGCGCCCGGTACGGCCGTGAGGTCGTCGTGGACGGCCGGCATGCGGGCCGAGCCGTAGCGGCCGGGGCCGGCCTCGACGGGGACGCGGGCGAAGCGCTGGCGGGCGGAGGGCAGGCCGGTGGAGGCGCGGACCTCCAACTCTGTTTCGTCGTCGGTCGCCAGGAGGAGGAAGGCGGAGTCGGCGTCGAGCATGTCGCGGGCGCGTTCCACCGTGCGCTGGAGGAGGCCGTCGAGGTCGTCCGGGGCCGGGGAGCCGATGAACACCTCGAACGGGTCGGTGCTCTGGCCGTCGGAGGAGGTGGACGTGTCCGAGGCCGGTACCCGCAGCGGGGTCTGCAGCACGGCTCGTTCGTGGTCCCGTACGAGGAGGCAGACGGTGGAGGGCTCGCCGCCGGTGTCGCGGACGCGGAGGTGGGAGGCGTACACGGAGATGACGCGCCCGCTGGCGCCCCTGATGCCGTAACTGCCTTCCCAGCGGGAGAGTTGGAGGGCCTCTGCGACGCCGGTGCTGGTGCCGGGAGTGTGCGGCCAGGCGGCGAGGTCGGTCAGGGGCTTGCCGATGACCTGTTCGGCGGAGTAGCCGAAGAGTTCCTCGCCGTCCTCGTTCCAGGACGTGACGGCGCCGGTGCGGTCGATCTGGACGACGGCGACGCGGACGCGGCCGTCGGCGAGCGGGAGGAGGTCGGCGGGGAGAGCCGGCCCCGCGGCGCGGGTGCCCACCGGGCGTTCCGGGAGGTCGAGTTGGAACCAGACCTGTTTGTGGGTGGGCGTGTAGTCCACGCCCCAGCGGGCGGCGAGGGCCGCGCAGAGCTGGAGGCCGCGGCCGCCCTCGCGGTCCAGGTTGCCCATGTTGACGGCCTGGCCCTGAAGGGGGATCTCGCGCTCCGGGTAGCGGTCGGCCACCTCGACCCGTACGCCGTCGTCCGTGCGCAGGCACAGGACGTCCGCGGAGGTACCCGCGTGCACCACCGCGTTGGTCACCAGTTCGCTGGTGAGTACGACGGCGTCGTCGACGATGTCGGCGAAGCCCCAACCCTGGAGGGTGTCGCGGACGAAGGCGCGGGCGCTCGCGACCGATCGCCCGACGGGCTCGAAGCTGGCGGCCGCGCGCGCGGTGATCACTGAACTCCTCGGCCTGTTGTCGGCGTGCAGGGCTGCCTGGCCGGTCGGCTCGTGCCGCTGCTGCGGCAGAGCGTCCGTCGGCCGGGGGTCCGGGGTCTGTCCCCCCGGGATCAGTCCGGTGGTCATGTGTGCGGCCGCCCTCCGATGCCCGCTCGTTCTCGTGCCACCGCCCAGGCCGGACGGACCGGCGTGGCTGGACAGCCGCATGCAAGGTTACTTACCTTCCCCGTCCGTCCGGATGCCGGTCTGCAGTGTTTCCGTCCGGAGGGTGTGCGGACGATGTGCGAAGCTGCCGAACTGTTATGGCCTGGTTCAGCCGGGGTGAAACACTGGGCAAGCTTCCGGTGAAGGTACCGGCAGGCTGAGTGGGGTTTGCATGTGGTGGGCAGCAGCCCCTGGTGCGGCCTTGATACAGCGGACGTGCATACCCAGCAGTAACTGGTACGCCGAGCAGTAGTACCGGACCACAGCAGTAACGGTCGACCCCTGCGGGAGGGACACAGTGGAGTCTGGCGCAGCGACGCGGGGCACTAAGACGCGCGCGAAAGGCGGACAGTCCCCGAGTAATCAGCGCAAGCCGCGGGGAGGGACCACCGCGGTGGACACGGCTGCCCTGGACCGATTGCTGGTGGCGCTCGTCTCGATGCGCGACGGGAACTTCCGGAAGCGGCTCACGGTGTCCGGCGACGGCGTGGTGTCGGAGATTGCCGCGGTTTTCAACGAGGTGGCCGAGCGGAATCTCCATTTGACGGGTGAGCTGTCGCGCGTGCGGCGAATGGTGGGCCGCGAGGGAAAGCTCACAGAACGGCTGGAAACGGGCGCCTGTGAGGGTTCCTGGGCTACTGCGATCGACAATTCGAACGCCCTTGTGGACGATCTCGTACGGCCCGTCTCCGAGGTCGGCCGGGTGCTGTCGGCGGTGGCGGAGGGTGATCTGTCGCCCCGTATGGAGCTGCGGACGCAGGCGCCGGACGGGGGCGGGCATCCGCTGCGCGGGGAGTTCCTGCGGGTCGGGCGGACCGTCAACAACCTGGTCGACCAGCTGTCGACGTTCACCGACGAGGTCACGCGGGTGGCCAGCGAGGTGGGCACCGAGGGCAAGCTGGGCGGACAGGCACGCGTGCGGGGCATGTCCGGTTCGTGGAAGGACCTCACCGAGTCCGTCAACACGATGGCGTACCGGCTGACGGCGCAGGTGCGGGACATCGCGCTGGTGACGACGGCGGTGGCCAAGGGCGACTTGTCCCGGAAGGTCACGGTTCACGTCGAAGGCGAGATGCTGGAGCTGAAGAACACCGTCAACACGATGGTGGACCAGCTCTCGTCCTTCTCCTCCGAGGTGACGCGCGTCGCCCGCGAGGTGGGTGTCGAGGGCGAGCTGGGCGGCCAGGCGCAGGTGCCCGGTGTGGCGGGTGTGTGGAAGGACCTCACCGATTCGGTGAACCTCATGGCCGGCAACCTGACGGCCCAGGTGCGCGGAATCGCCCAGGTGACCACCGCGGTGGCCAGCGGCGACCTGTCGCAGAAGGTGACGGTGTCGGCGCGCGGTGAGGTCGCCCAGCTCGCCGACACGATCAACCAGATGACCGAGACGCTGCGGATCTTCGCGGACGAGGTCACTCGCGTGGCCAACGAGGTCGGAGCCGAGGGGCAGCTCGGCGGACAGGCGAACGTGCCGGGTGCGGCGGGGACCTGGAAGGACCTGACGGACTCCGTCAACACAGTCTTCCGGAACCTCACCACCCAGGTGCGGGACATCGCCGCCGTGACGACGGCCGTCGCCAACGGTGATCTGTCGCAGAAGGTCACGGTCGACGTCGCCGGCGAGATGCTGGAGCTGAAGAACACCGTCAACGGGATGGTGGACCAGCTCTCCGCGTTCGGTGCCGAGGTCACGCGGGTGGCGCGCGAGGTCGGCGTCGAGGGTGAGCTCGGCGGACAGGCCCAGGTGCCGGGGGCCGCCGGTACGTGGAAGGACCTGACGGACTCCGTCAACACCGCGTTCCGGAATCTCACCGGACAGGTGAGGAACATCGCCCAGGTCACGACCGCGGTGGCCAACGGTGACCTCTCGCAGAAGGTCACGGTGGACGTCTCCGGCGAGATGCTCCAGCTGAAGAACACCGTGAACACGATGGTGGACCAGCTCTCCGCCTTCGCCGACCAGGTGACGCGGATGGCCCGGGACGTGGGCACCGAGGGCCGGCTGGGAGGCCAGGCGGTGGTGCCGGGAGTGTCCGGTACGTGGAAGGAGCTCACCGACTCCGTCAACTTCATGGGCGGCAACCTCACCTCTCAGGTGCGGCAGATCGCCCAGGTGACGACCGCGGTGGCCCGGGGTGACCTGTCCCAGAAGATCGACGTCGACGCGCGCGGCGAGATCCTGGAGCTGAAGAACACCATCAACACGATGGTGGACCAGCTCTCCGCCTTCGCCGACCAGGTGACCCGGGTGGCCCGTGAGGTGGGTACGGAGGGCCGCCTGGGCGGGCAGGCCCAGGTGCCCGGCGTCGCCGGTGTGTGGCGGGACCTGACGGACTCCGTGAACGGCATGGCGTCCAACCTGACCGGCCAGGTCCGCAACATCGCCCAGGTGGCCACCGCGGTGGCCCGGGGTGACCTGTCCCAGAAGATCACCGTGGACGCGCGCGGGGAGATCCTGGAGCTGAAGAACACCCTGAACACAATGGTGGACCAGCTGTCGTCCTTCGCCGAAGAGGTCACCCGGGTGGCCCGTGAGGTGGGTACGGAGGGCATCCTCGGCGGTCAGGCCGAGGTGCAGGGTGTCTCCGGCACCTGGAAGGACCTCACGCAGTCCGTGAACTTCATGGCGAACAACCTGACCATCCAGGTGCGCAACATCGCCGAGGTCACGACCGCGGTCGCCAAGGGCGACCTGTCGAAGAAGATCACCGTCGACGCGAAGGGCGAGATCCTCGAACTCGTCACCACCGTCAACACGATGGTCGACCAGCTGTCGTCCTTCGCCGAGCAGGTGACCCGGGTGGCCCGCGAGGTGGGCACCGAGGGTCAGCTGGGCGGTCAGGCGCGGGTGCCGGGTGTCACGGGCATCTGGAAGGACCTCAGCGACAACGTGAACCTGATGGCCAACAACCTGACCATGCAGGTGCGCAACATCTCCCAGGTCGCGGCGGCGGTCGCCAACGGTGACCTGACGCGTACGGTGACGATCGAGGCGCGCGGCGAGGTCGCGCAGCTCGCCGACACCTTCAACACCATGGTCAAGACGCTGAGTTCGTTCGCCGACCAGGTCACCAAGGTGGCCCGCGAGGTGGGTACGGACGGAATCCTGGGCGGGCAGGCGCGGGTGCCGGGGGTGGCCGGTACGTGGAAGGACCTCACCGAGTCGGTGAACCAGATGGCGTCCAACCTGACCGGTCAGGTGCGCAACATCGCCATGGTGACCACGGCCATCGCCAAGGGCGACCTGACGAAGAAGATCGACATCGACGCGCGCGGGGAGATCCTCGAGCTGAAGACGACGATCAACACGATGGTCGACCAGCTGTCCTCGTTCGCCGAGGAGGTCACCCGGGTCGCCCGGGAGGTGGGTACGGAGGGCCAGCTGGGCGGTCAGGCACGCGTGCGGGACGTCGACGGCACCTGGCGCGACCTCACCGAGTCGGTGAACGAGATGGCCGGCAACCTGACCCGGCAGGTGCGTGCCATCGCGCGCGTGGCGACCGCGGTGACCCGTGGTGACCTGAACCTGAAGATCGACGTGGACGCGTCCGGGGAGATCCAGGAACTCCAGGACTACATCAACAAGATGATCGCCAACCTGCGCGACACCACGATCGCCAACAAGGAGCAGGACTGGCTCAAGGGCAACCTCGCCCGCATCTCCGCCCTGATGCAGGGCCGGCGCGACCTGGCGGACGTGGCCTCGCTGATCATGAGCGAGCTGACGCCGGTGGTGACCGCGCAGCACGGCGCGTTCTTCGTCGCCATGCCGCTCCTCGACGGCAAGGACCTGAGCACCGAGGAGGACGACCGGTACGAGCTGCGGATGCTGGGGTCGTACGGCTACTCGATGGGTTCCATGCCGACGTCGTTCCGGCCGGGTGAGGCACTCATCGGGACGGCCGCCCAGGAGAAGCGCACGATCCTCGTGGAGAACGCGCCCAGCGGCTATCTCAAGATTTCCTCCGGGCTCGGAGAGGCGCCGCCCGCGCAGGTGATCGTCCTTCCGGTGCTGTTCGAGGGCAAGGTGCTCGGCGTCATCGAGCTGGCGTCCTTCACTCCCTTCACACAGATCCAGAAGGATTTCCTCAACCAGATCGCCGAGATGATCGCGACCAGTGTCAACACCATCTCCGTCAACACGAAGACGGAGGTGTTGCTGAAGCAGTCGCAGGAACTCACCGAGCAACTCCGTGAGCGGTCGGCCGAGCTGGAGAACCGGCAGAAGGCCCTCCAGGCGTCCAACGCCGAACTGGAGGAGAAGGCCGAGCTGCTGGCCCAGCAGAACCGCGACATCGAGGTGAAGAACACCGAGATCGAGGAGGCGCGGCAGGTCCTGGAGGAGCGTGCCGAGCAACTCGCGGTGTCGATGCGCTACAAGAGCGAGTTCCTCGCCAACATGTCGCACGAGCTGCGGACGCCGCTCAACTCGCTGCTGATCCTGGCCAAACTGCTCGCCGACAACGCGGAGGGGAACCTCTCCCCGAAGCAGGTCGAGTTCGCCGAGACGATCCACGGGGCCGGCTCCGACCTGCTCCAGCTGATCAACGACATCCTGGACCTGTCGAAGGTCGAGGCGGGCAAGATGGACGTGTCCCCGACGCGGATCGCGCTCGTCCAGCTCGTCGACTACGTGGAGGCCACCTTCCGGCCGCTGACCGCGGAGAAGGGCCTCGATCTGTCCGTGCGGGTGTCGCCGGAGCTGCCCGCCACGCTGCACACCGACGAACAGCGGCTCCTTCAGGTGCTGCGCAACCTGCTGTCCAACGCGGTGAAGTTCACCGACTCGGGCGCCGTCGAGCTGGTCATCCGGCCGGTCGGCCGGGATGTGCCGAGGGGGATCCGCGAGCAGCTCCTGGAGACCGGTTCGCTGCGCGACCCGGGCGCCGACCTGATCGCTTTCTCGGTGACCGACACCGGCATCGGTATCGCGGCCAGCAAGATGCGGGTGATCTTCGAGGCGTTCAAGCAGGCGGACGGCACGACCAGTCGCAAGTACGGCGGTACCGGCCTCGGGCTGTCGATCTCGCGGGAGATCGCCCAGCTGCTCGGCGGTGAGATCCACGCGCAGAGCGAGCCGGGGCGTGGATCCACGTTCACGCTGTATCTGCCGCTGCACCCCAGCGAGCTGCCGCCCCAGGGCTACCAGCAGCTCGCGCCCCCGCTGGAGGTCGGCGAGCTGGTGGCGTCCGCCTCAGGGCTGCCGGAGTCGTCCGAGCTGTCCGACGCGGAGATCGAGACGCCGGCCGAGGTGAAGTCGTACCGGGAGACACAGAACGGTCCGGCCGCGCTCTTCCGGCGCCGTCGCAGGCCGGTACCGGAGATCGAACAGCGGCACGCGCAGCAGGAGGGCTGGCCGACGGCCACGGAGCAGGAGAGCGCGCCCGAGCAGCCGCGGCGCGGCATCCGGTTCGGCGGGGAGAAGGTGCTGATCGTCGACGACGACATCCGCAACGTCTTCGCGCTGACCAGCGTCCTGGAGCAGCACGGACTGTCCGTGCTGTACGCCGAGAACGGCCGCGAGGGCATCGAGGTGCTGGAGCAGCACGAGGACGTGGCGGTCGTGCTGATGGACATCATGATGCCGGAGATGGACGGGTACGCGACGACCACGGCGATCCGCAGGATGCCGCAGTTCGCCGGGCTGCCGATCATCGCGCTGACCGCCAAGGCGATGAAGGGCGACCGGGAGAAGGCGATCGAGTCGGGCGCCTCCGACTACGTCACCAAGCCCGTAGACCCCGATCACCTGCTGGCCGTGATGGAGCAGTGGATGCGTGGGGAGTGACGGGAACGGTCGGAGTATGTTCGGGCTTCGTGACCATGTGGCGGGAACCTTCGGCAGGCGCCCGGAGTCGCTGACTTCGGGTGGCCGATGTCGTGTAGAAGTACGGGATCCGGGGAACCTTCTGGTCTCTCGCCGCGTTTCTGCTATGTGCACAGTGACATCGCGGTGACAGGGTGTGGCGACGGGCGGGGTGCGGCTACGATGACCGGCACAGGGACGGGCGGCGCAAGGGAGTCGTCCCCCGGGGCGACGTCGGTCGGCGTCACCCCGAGTCCTGCGGACAGGGGAGGCCCCACGCCGGGGCGAGGAGGGCGGGCCATGGTGCAGAAGGCCAAGATCCTCCTGGTCGATGACCGGCCGGAGAATCTGCTGGCGCTGGAGGCCATCCTCTCTGCGCTCGATCAGACGCTGGTGCGGGCATCGTCCGGGGAGGAAGCGCTCAAAGCACTGCTCACGGACGACTTCGCGGTCATTCTGCTGGACGTCCAGATGCCGGGCATGGACGGATTCGAAACGGCCGCGCACATCAAACGGCGGGAGAGGACCCGGGACATCCCGATCATCTTCCTCACCGCCATCAACCACGGACCGCACCACACCTTCCGCGGGTACGCGGCAGGAGCGGTCGACTACATCTCCAAGCCGTTCGACCCCTGGGTGCTGCGCGCCAAGGTCTCCGTCTTCGTCGAGCTCTACATGAAGAACTGCCAGCTGCGAGAGCAGGCGGCGCTGCTGCGGCTCCAGTTGGAGGGCGGTGGCGGTGACAAGGCCGCGGTCGGCGAGGCCAAGGAGCCGGCGGGGCTGCTCGCCGAGCTCTCCGCGCGGCTCGCGGCGGTCGAGGAACAGGCCGAGGCGCTGTCCAAGCAGCTCGACGACGAGTCGGCGGATGCGGCGGCGGTGGCCACGGCAGCTCATCTCGAACGCAAACTCACCGGGTTGCGGCGGGCGCTCGACGCGCTGGAGCCGGGGACCGGGAGCACGAATTCGGTGCCCTCGCAGAACTGACCCCCGGCGGGGGTGTGTTGTGTGGGCGCGGCCCTTCGCTACGAGGTGGGCCGCGCAGCCCGGCGTCGGCGCAGTGCCCGCGCCCACCCTCTCCCGGCTTGGGCGGCCTCGATTGAGTCGGCGTCAATCCCGCGCCTCGTCAACGGCGACACGAACGGGTGAAGCATCGGGCACGCGTGTCCACCGTCGTCTCCACCGGTAACCTCACACCTATGGCCTCACGTCCCTCCGCAGCCAAGAAGCCCGCCAAGAAGGCGGCCGCTCCGGCGAAGGCTGGGGCGAAGAAGGCCGCCGCGAAAAGGGCACCCGCGAAGAAGGCGCCCGCCAAGAAGGCCGCGGCGAGGAAAGCCGCACCTCCGAAGCCGGCGCCCAGCCCGACCGGGGGCGTCTACCGGCTCGTCCGCGCCCTCTGGCTGGGCCTCGCGCACGCCGTCGGCGCGGTGTTCCGCGGCATAGGACAGGGCGCGAAGAACCTCGACCCGGCTCACCGCAAGGACGGCATCGCGTTGCTGCTGCTCGCCCTCGCCCTGATCGTCGCCGCCGGCACCTGGTCCAACCTGCGCGGGCCCGTCGGGGATCTCGTCGAGATGCTGGTGACCGGTGCATTCGGCCGGCTCGACCTGCTCGTGCCGATACTGCTCGCGCTCATCGCCGTACGGTTCATCCGTCACCCCGAGCAGCCCGAGGCCAACGGGCGGATCGTGATCGGTCTGTCCGCGCTCGTCATCGGCGTGCTCGGCCAGGTCCACATCGCCTGCGGCTCGCCCGCACGCAGCGACGGCATGCAGGCGATAAGGGACGCGGGCGGCCTCATCGGCTGGGGCGCGGCCACTCCGCTGACGTACACCATGGGCGAGGTCCTCGCCGTACCGCTGCTGGTGCTGCTCACGGTGTTCGGGCTGCTCGTCGTCACCGCGACCCCGGTCAACGCCATCCCGCAGCGGCTGCGGCTGCTCGGCGTGAAGCTCGGCATCGTCCACGAGCCCGTCCAGGACGAACTCACCGAGGACGACGAGCGGTACGACGACCAGTGGCGTGACGCGGTGCCCGCCCGCAACCCCAGGCGCACTCCCGCCCCGGCGGCGTACGACCCCGACAGCGCGGAGCAGGAGGCCCTCTCCAAGCGCCGTGGACGCCCCAGGCGCTCCGCCGTGCCACAGCCCGACCTGGGCCGCTCCCTGGACGCCGTGGACGTCGCCGCGGCCGCCGCCGCCGCGCTCGACGGAGCCGTGCTGCACGGTATGCCGCCCTCGCCGATCGTCGCCGACCTCACCCAGGGGGTGAGCGTGGGGGACCGCGAGGAGGGCACGCCGACGCCGACCCCCGTACCGGCGCCGGCCGCGCGGCCCAAGCAGGAGAAGCTCGACACGCCACGCAAGGGCGAGGTCCGCGACCTCACCAAGGCGCCGCCCAGCGCGCCCCGTGAACTGCCGCCGCGTGCCGAGCAGCTCCAGCTGTCCGGCGACATCACGTACGCGCTCCCCGCGCTCGACCTCCTCACGCGCGGGGGGCCCGGCAAGGCGCGCAGCGCCGCCAACGACGCCGTGGTCGCCTCGCTCACCAACGTCTTCACCGAGTTCAAGGTCGACGCGGCCGTCACCGGCTTCACGCGCGGGCCGACGGTCACGCGCTACGAGGTGGAGCTCGGCCCCGCCGTGAAGGTCGAGCGGATCACCGCCCTCGCCAAGAACATCGCGTATGCCGTCGCCAGTCCGGACGTGCGGATCATCAGCCCGATCCCCGGCAAGTCGGCCGTCGGCATCGAGATCCCCAACACCGACCGGGAGATGGTCAACCTCGGTGACGTGCTGCGGCTGGCCGAGTCCGCGGAGGACGACGACCCGATGCTGGTCGCGTTCGGCAAGGACGTCGAGGGCGGCTACGTCATGCACTCGCTGGCGAAGATGCCGCACATGCTGGTCGCCGGTGCGACCGGCTCCGGCAAGTCGTCCTGCATCAACTGCCTCATCACGTCGGTCATGATGCGGGCGACCCCGGAGGACGTCCGGATGATCCTGGTCGACCCCAAGCGCGTCGAGCTGACCGCCTACGAGGGCATCCCGCACCTGATCACGCCGATCATCACCAACCCGAAGCGGGCGGCCGAGGCGCTCCAGTGGGTCGTGCGGGAAATGGACCTGCGCTACGACGACCTGGCGGCGTACGGCTACCGGCACATCGACGACTTCAACCGCGCCGTACGTGAAGGGACCGTCAAGAAGCCCGAGGGCAGCGAGCGGGAGCTCCAGCCCTACCCGTATCTGCTGGTGATCGTCGACGAGCTCGCCGACCTGATGATGGTCGCCCCGCGTGACGTCGAGGACGCGATCGTGCGGATCACGCAGCTCGCCCGCGCGGCCGGTATCCACCTGGTGCTCGCCACGCAGCGGCCGTCGGTCGACGTCGTCACCGGTCTCATCAAGGCGAACGTCCCCTCCCGGCTCGCCTTCGCCACCTCCTCTCTCGCCGACTCGCGGGTCATCCTCGACCAGCCCGGTGCCGAGAAGCTGATCGGCAAGGGCGACGGTCTGTTCCTGCCGATGGGGGCCAACAAGCCGACCCGTATGCAGGGCGCCTTCGTGACCGAGGCGGAGGTCGCGGCGGTCGTCCAGCACTGCAAGGACCAGATGGCGCCGGTCTTCCGGGACGACGTCACCGTGGGCACCAAGCAGAAGAAGGAGATCGACGAGGAGATCGGCGACGACCTGGACCTGCTGTGCCAGGCGGCCGAACTGGTCGTCTCCACACAGTTCGGGTCGACGTCCATGCTCCAGCGCAAGCTGCGGGTCGGCTTCGCCAAGGCAGGGCGGCTCATGGACCTGATGGAGTCCCGTGGGATCGTCGGGCCGAGTGAAGGCTCAAAGGCTCGTGATGTTCTTGTGAAGCCTGATGAGCTGGACGGCGTGCTCGCGGTGATCCGCGGGGAGGCTTAAGGGGAGCCCCAAGGCGGGTGGCCGATCGTGACCCATCCGTAAGGGATCATTGAGCAACCGTTTCCCTTCGGCGTACGTCAAGTTGAGGGAAGCAGTCGGCTGCTGCCTCGCCATCGGCGTGTCCGGCCATACCGATGGCGTACAAAGTCCCACCGACCGGTTGCCCCACCCTTTCGTACCCGCCATAGACTGAACCTCCAGCACAGGCGGCTAAAACGCTCGAAAGGCGCCCTCGTGTCCCTCGGCAACTCCCCTGAAGACGAGCGTCCGTTCGAAGACGACCGTGAGGAAGATCGCCTCTCGATCGGTCGTGCCCTCCAGCAGGCACGTATCGCTGCCGGGCTGACCGTCGACGACGTCAGTACCGCCACCCGGGTCCGCCTGCCCATCGTGCACGCCATCGAGGCGGACGACTTCGCTCCGTGTGGCGGAGACGTGTACGCGCGCGGGCACATCCGGACCCTGGCCCGGGCCGTCCACCTCGATCCCGCTCCGCTGCTCGCCCGGTACGACGCCGACCACGGCGGTCGTCCGGCGCCGACGCCGGCCGCACCGCTGTTCGAGGCGGAGCGGATCCGTCCGGAGCGGCGCGGGCCCAACTGGACCGCGGCCATGGTCGCCGCGATCGTCGCCGTGGTCGCTTTCGTCGGGTTCACCGCGTTCAAGGGCGGCGACAGCGACGCGGGCACCAACACGCAGGTCGCCGACGGCACCAAGCCTTCGACCAGTACAAAAGCCTCGCCCACCCCGAAGAGCGACAAGACCGAGGAGCCGAAACCCGACCCGTCGGACAGCGCCATCGCCGCCGCGCCCCAGGACAAGGTGACCGTCCAGGTCAGCGCCGCCGACGGGAAGAGCTGGATCTCGGCCAAGGACCACAGCGGCCGCCTCCTGTTCGACGGCCTGCTCAAGCAGGGCGAGTCCAAGACCTTCCAGGACAACGAGAAGGTCAATCTCGTCCTCGGCGACGCGGGCGCGATCCAGCTGTATGTGAACGGCAAGAAGATCGATGACGACTGGCAGCCGGGGGCTGTGGAGCGGCTCACGTATACGAAGGGCGACCCGCAGGTCGGTTGAGGACCTGGCTGCGTGTGGACGGGGTCGGCCAGGATCGGCCAACCCCGTCGACGTGGGGTGTCAGCGGGACGAAGTAGTCTTGAGCCCATGCCTGAACGCCGTACCGTCGCACTCGTCACTCTTGGCTGCGCCCGTAACGAGGTGGACTCGGAGGAGCTCGCAGGCCGCTTGGAGGCGGACGGCTGGGCCCTCGTGGAGGACGCCGCGGACGCGGACGTGGCCGTCGTCAACACGTGCGGCTTCGTCGACGCCGCCAAGAAGGACTCCGTCGACGCCCTCCTGGAAGCCAACGACCTCAAGGGCCACGGCAGAACCCAGGCCGTCGTGGCCGTGGGCTGCATGGCCGAGCGGTACGGCAAGGACCTCGCCGAGGCCCTCCCGGAGGCGGACGGCGTACTCGGCTTCGACGACTACGCCGACATCTCCGACCGCCTGCAGACCATCCTGAACGGCGGCATCCACGCCTCGCACACCCCGCGCGACCGGCGCAAACTGCTGCCGATCAGCCCTGCCCAGCGGCAGGACTCGGCGGCGTCCGTCGCACTGCCGGGCCACGGGCCGGCCGCTGAGGAAGCTGCCGCCCCCGCCGACCTGCCGGAGGGGCTCGCTCCGGCCTCCGGTCCGCGTGCGCCCCTGCGCCGCCGTCTGGGCGGCGCCCCGGTCGCGTCCGTGAAGCTCGCCTCGGGCTGTGACCGCCGCTGCTCCTTCTGCGCCATCCCGTCCTTCCGCGGCTCCTTCATCTCACGCCGGCCCAGCGATGTGCTGAACGAGACGCGGTGGCTGGCCGAGCAGGGCGTGAAGGAGATCATGCTGGTCTCCGAGAACAACACGTCGTACGGCAAGGACCTGGGCGACATCCGCCTGCTGGAGTCCCTGCTGCCCGAACTCGCCGAGGTCGACGGCATCGAGCGGGTCCGCGTCAGCTACCTCCAGCCGGCCGAGATGCGGCCCGGCCTGATCGACGTGCTGACGTCGACCCCGAAGGTCGCCCCCTACTTCGACCTGTCCTTCCAGCACTCCGCGCCCGATGTGCTGCGCGCAATGCGCCGCTTCGGCGACACCGACCGCTTCCTGGAACTGCTCGACACCATCCGCGGCAAGGCGCCCCAGGCCGGCGTGCGCTCCAACTTCATCGTGGGCTTCCCCGGCGAGAGCGAGGCCGACCTGGCCGAACTCGAGCGCTTCCTGAACGGCGCGAGGCTGGACGCCATCGGCGTCTTCGGGTACTCCGACGAGGAGGGCACGGAAGCGGCGACGTACGAGAACAAGCTGGACGAGGACGTCGTCGCCGAGCGGCTGGCCCGGGTCTCCCGGCTCGCCGAGGAACTCGTCTCGCAGCGGGCCGAGGAGCGGGTGGGCGAGACAGTCAGCGTGCTCGTGGAGTCGGTGGACCCTGTCGAGGGTGTGTACGGCCGCGGGGCACACCAAGCACCCGAGACCGACGGTCAGGTGCTGCTCACCAGCGCCAAGGGACTCAGCGTCGGCCGTATCGTCGAGGCGAAGGTGGTCGGTACGGAAGGTGTCGACCTGGTGGCCGAGCCGCTCGATGGTTCGCTCGCGGGTAGTGAGGAGGCGGGCAGATGACGGGAGTACCGGCGTCCGCCGCGGGTGGCTCCTCCGCCGCGAAGGGCGCGGCCGCGGGTGCGGGTGCGGCGGCTTCGGGTACCTCGTCCGTGTCCGGGGGTGTTCCCGGTGCTGCCGGTCCCTCTGATGGTTCCGGTGTTTCTGGT
Organism: Streptomyces sp. NPDC050287; assembly: GCF_044459385.1. NCBI lineage: Bacteria > Bacillati > Actinomycetota > Actinomycetes > Kitasatosporales > Streptomycetaceae > Streptomyces > Streptomyces sp. NPDC050287. Next base: position 16,468 of record NZ_JBITIY010000017.1, read on the forward strand.
GCTTCGGGTGATCTGGGGTCTTCCGGGGTTTCCGGTGTTGCTGGTGTTTCCGGTCCTTCTGATGCTTCCGGTTCTTCTGACGGTTCGGGTGGCCCAGGTGAATTCGGGGCCGCTGATGCCGCGGACGGCTCCGGGGTCTCTGCCGGGGCGTCCGATGGTGCGTCCGACGCGAAGGCCCTGCGGGGCGGGAAGATCGCGGCCGCGGCCGTCAACCAGGCCAGTGTCTGGAACATCGCCAATCTGCTGACCATGCTCCGGCTGGTCCTGGTGCCCGGGTTCGTCGCGCTGATGCTGGCCGACGGGGGATACGACCCCGCGTGGCGCTCGCTCGCCTGGGCGGCCTTCGCCATCGCCATGATCACCGACCTGTTTGACGGCCATCTGGCGCGGACGTACAACCTGGTCACCGACTTCGGGAAGATCGCCGACCCCATCGCCGACAAGGCGATCATGGGGGCGGCGTTGATCTGTCTGTCAGCGCTGGGTGACCTGCCGTGGTGGGTGACTGTGGTCATCCTCGGCAGGGAACTCGGGATCACGCTGTTGCGTTTCCTGGTCATCCGGTACGGCGTCATCCCGGCGAGCCGGGGCGGCAAGCTGAAGACGCTCATCCAGGGCGTGGCCGTCGGTATGTACGTCCTGGCGCTGACGGGGTGGCTGGCCACCCTGAGGTTCTGGGTGATGGCGGCGGCGGTCGTGCTGACCGTGGTGACCGGACTCGACTATGTGAGACAGGCCATTGTGCTGCGCCGACAGGGAATCGCCGAGCGCAAGGCGGCGTTGGAGGAGACGGAAGGGTGAGTTCCGGGGCCACCGAAGTGGTACGACTACTGACGGTGAGGGGCGAGACGCTCGCCGTCGCCGAGTCGCTCACCGGCGGTCTGGTCGCGGCGGAGGTCACGGCGGTACCCGGGGCGTCCCAGGCATTCCGGGGCTCGGTGACCGCCTATGCCACCGAGCTCAAGCATCGACTGCTGGGCGTCGACGCCACTCTGCTGGCGGAGCGTGGAGCGGTGGATCCGCAGGTCGCGGCGGAGATGGCGGCCGGAGTGCGCAGGGCACTCGGCGCCGACTGGGGCATCGCGACCACAGGGGTCGCCGGCCCCGAGCCACAGGACGGCAAGCCTGTCGGGACGGTTTTCGTGGCCGTCGCCGGACCGTCCGCGGCGGATTCCGAAGCGCCCGGCGGGGCGACCGGAGGCGAGAAAGTGACCGCGTTGCGGTTGAACGGCGACCGGGCGGAAATTCGTATGGAGAGTGTACGGAGCGTACTCGCACTGCTCCTGGAGGGGCTTGCGAGCGAACAGACCGGGAATGAGCGGGCACAGGATACGGAACGGAACGGGGGGTTTTGATGTTTGCAGCCCTGAGTGAACACGACATCGCTCCCCGCACGGCCGCGGCGCAAGGCGGTACGGTGGGGCGAGAAGGATGCGGCTACGCGGTCCGAGGAGGGAGCCACCGATGATTCTGCTCCGTCGCCTGCTGGGTGACGTGCTGCGTCGGCAGCGCCAACGCCAGGGCCGTACTCTGCGCGAAGTCTCCTCGTCCGCCCGAGTCTCACTCGGCTATCTCTCCGAGGTGGAGCGGGGGCAGAAGGAGGCTTCCTCCGAGCTGCTCTCCGCCATCTGCGACGCGCTGGACGTACGGATGTCCGAGCTCATGCGGGAAGTGAGCGACGAACTTGCCCTCGCCGAGCTGGCGCGGTCTGCTGCGGCCACCCCCAGCGAGCCTGTGACCACGCCGGTTCGCCCGATGCTGGGTTCTGTCTCGGTGGCCGGTGTGCCACCGGAACGGGTGACCATCAAGGCGCCCGCCGAAGCGGTGGACGTGGTTGCCGCCTGATCGTTCGGGCGGTGTGCGCATGAGCTGACGATGCGCCGAGACGTGTGCGAGGCCCCGGCCGGGGTTTCTCCGGAGTACCTGGACACAGGTGAGCTGGAGAGGCGCCGGCCGGGGCCTTCGTGCATCGTGGAGCCGTGGCAGGCGTGGCGGGTGTGCCGCCTGGCGGTGTGCCGCCGCGGCGCCGCCTTCTGCGCCGGCCCGCGACCGTGTGCTGTCGGTGCGCCCTCCCTCCGGGGGCGGACGGTCACTGGTGTCTGGCTGGAGGAGGGTCGATGGCACGGCCGATGGGGCGTTGGGGGGTCTGGCGGGTGCTGGAGGCCCGACGGCCCTGGCGGGACTGGCGGGCGTGCGGCGCCTGGGGGGCGGTTCTGGGCGTTGGGGGGCTGTGGTGGTGGGCTGTGCTGCGGCTGGCGCTGTCGCCGGGCGCGGGGGCGCTGGAGGGGGCGGTCGCGGCCGGGGGGTGGGGGCTCAGTTTGCTGCCGGTGCACTGTGTGCCCAAGGCGCGGGCTGTGGGGGTGGTGGCCGCGGGGCGGTGGGGGAGGGACTGGGGAGTAGCGGGTGGGCAGGTTGTGGCGGGGGCGGGCGGTGAGGGGCCGCGCGGTGGGGGTGGTCCGGTGTCGCCGGGTGGGGGAGGTGGGGCGCGGCCGTGGGGCGGAGGGGGTGGCGGGTTGTCCGATGGGGGTACGGCGTCCTCGGACGGGGCCGGTGAGGCGGTGGCGGACGGGTCTACCAGGGCATCGTCACGCCGCCGTTCGGGCGGAGGATCTGACCGGTCGTGAAGACCGAGGCGTCGGATGCGAGGTAGAGCACGGCGTGGGCGATGTCTTCGGGTTCGCCGACCCGGCCCAGCGGGGACATCCGGGCCATCAGTGACTCGGTGTGCGCCTGGGCCTCGGCGTCGTGGCGGTCCGTCATGGGGGTGCGGATCCAGCCCGGGGCGACCGCGTTGACGCGGATGCCGTGCCGGCCGACCTCGGTGGCCAAGGTCTTCGTGAGCTGGACGACCGCCGCCTTGGACGCGCCATAGCACAGCAGACCGGGGCCGCCGGTGTCCACGGCGCCCGAGGCCATGGTGACGATGCTGCCCCTGGTGTTCCGGGCGAGCATCAGGCGGGCGGCCTCCTGGCAGGCGTACAGCACGCCCTTGAAGTTGACGTTCAGCACCCGGTCGAGGTCCTCGTCCCGGGTCTCCAGGACCGGGCTGCTGTGCATGATTCCGGCGATCGCGGCCATCACGTCGAGGCGCTCGCAGGAGGCGACGGCCTGGCGGAGCCGGTCCCGGTCGGTGACGTCGAGGTGGTGGAGGTGGGCGGTGCCGCCTGCCTCCTTGATGCTCCTCGCCGTCTCGTCCAGGCCGTGCGGGTCGAGATCCGCGCAGTGCACGGCTGCACCCGCCCGGGCCAGCAGGACGGCACAGGCGCGGCCGATGCCGCCGGCGGCGCCGGTGACGAAGGCGGTGCGTCCGGTGAGGTCGTACGCGCTGACGGCCATGTGAGGACGGTACGAGGGTTTCTGACGGCCCGTCAATCAGTCGTGCGGAGCTGTACGGGGCGGCCTTGGCCGGGACGGCTGGGAGGGCTGTGGGGGGCGGACGGGTCGGGCCCGGGGTGACCGGTGGGCGTCCGGTGCCGGCGCGGGGCCGGTCTGGCAGGTCGGGCACCAGTACGTGGGGCGTTCACGGGAGCCGTCGCCCTGGTCGGCCACACGGACGGGCGTGTGGCAGCGCAGGCAGGGGCGGGGCGCGCGGCCGTACACGAACAGGTCCTGGCCTCGGCGGCCCGTCGTGACGCGGACCGGGCGGTCCCGGTTGACCTCCAGAAGTCTCCTGGCTAGCGCGGGCAGGTGCGCGGCGCGGTCGTGGGGAAGGGCACCGACGGGCAGCCAGGGGGTCACGCCGAGGAGGAAGCACAGCTCGCTCTTGTAGACGTTGCCGATGCCGGCGAGATTGCGCTGGTCGAGCAGGGCCTCGCCGAGGGGGCGGGCGGGGTCGGTGAGGAGGTTGGCCAGAGCCAGGTCGGGGTCCCAGTCCGGGCCCAGGAGGTCGGGGCCGAGGTGGCCCACGGCGCGGTGCTCGTCGGCGGTGCGGAGCAGCTCGAGCACGGGGAGGCGGTAGCCGACGGCCGTGCGGTCGGCGGTGCCGAGGATCGCGCGGATCTGGTGGGCGGGGCCGCCGGTCCAGCGCTGGTCGTGGGCGTACACCTTCCAGGAGCCGTCCATCCGCAGGTGCGAGTGGAGGGTGAGGCCGCCCTCGATGCGGGCCAGGAGGTGCTTGCCGCGCGGGGTGACGTCCAGGACGGTGCGGCCGGTGAGGTCGGCGGTGGCGTACTTGGGGACCCGCAGGTCGCTGCGCGTCAGCACCTTGCCCGCGAGGGCGCTGTGCAGCCGCCTCGCGGCCTGCCAGACCGTGTCTCCTTCGGGCATGAGTCAAGAGTGGCACGGTGGGGGTGGTTCGTGCGTTTTCCGGTTCCTTGGCGGGCGGGAGGTCGGGCGTGACACCGGGCGATGTCGGGGGGTGATTGCGGGGGCTGGGTGAGAGTGCGGAGGGGGTGTCGTCGTTTCATGCTCTGAGGCGTAGACCGCGCGGAGTGGCGATGAAGCCGGTGGCTTCCAGGAGGGTGCCGATGGGGGACGTGAGGGCCGAGGCACCGTTGACACGTTCCACGGTGACCGTGCCCAGGGAACCTGCCTTGGCGGCCGCGGCGAGGGCCTCCGCGGCGGCCCTCAGGCGCGGGTCGTCGGTGGCTGTGCCGTCGGGGTCTGAGGGCCAGGCCAGCAGGGTCTTGCCGCCGCGCTCCATGTAGAGCGTCAGCTCGCCGTCCACGAGGACGACCAGGGAGCCCGCCTTGCGGCCGGGCTTGTGTCCGGCGCCGGTGGGGGGCTCCGGCCAGGTGAGAGCAGCGCCGTACGCGTTCGCGGGATCGGCGGCGGCGAGGACGACGGCCCGGGATTCGGGGGCGGGGCGGTTGCGGCGGCCGGTGGGGGCGGAGCTGTACGGGGGGTACGAGCCGTAGGGGTCGTACGGGCCGCCCTGAGGGGTGCCCGGGGCGGACGGGGCGGAGCCGTACGGGGTGCTGGTGCCCGGGCCTGGAGCGGTCGGTGGGGTGAGGTCGCGGGGGGAGATCCATTCGCTCCGTGCGGTGGGGAAGGGAGGCCAGTCGTCGCCGAGGTCGGGATCGGTGGGGGTGGCGCGACCGCTGGGCGGGCTCTGTCCGTCGGACGGGGTCTGTCCGCCGGACCCGAAGGGGGTGGGGGTGTCGAAGGCGTCCTGGGAGAAGTCCGGGAGGGGGCCGAAGGCGTCGGGAGCGAAGTCGGTGTACGGGGCGGTGCCGCCGGAGGCGGTGTCGGGGGTGCCGTCGGTCCGGGGCGGGAGCGGCAGGGCTTCGCCGCGGTCGCGGGCGTTGGCCACCGCGCGGAGGCGGTCGACCGCGCCGTCCATGGCGAACTGGGCGGCACCGAGACCCTCGACCACGTAGCCGCGGCGGGCCTGGCCGCTGTCCTCGAAGGCGGACAGGATGCGGTACACGGCCGAGAAACCGCCTTCCACGCCCTCCGCGGAGACAGCTCCCCGGGTCACCACGCCGTGCCGGTCGAGGAGGACCCGGGCGAGGGCGTGGGCGCGGACGGTCGGGTCGGCCTCCCGGTCCGGGAGCAGGGACCAGCGGCCGGCGACGGTCGGCGGGCCGCTGCGTGAGGCGGGGCGGGCGGCGGCGGTCAGGGAGCCGTAGCGTCCACGCGGGATGGTGCGCTTGGCGGGGTGGGCCGTGGATCCGGCGGTGCGGCCCGAGCCCAGGAGGGAGCGCATGGGGGTCAGCGTGTCGTTGGTGAGGCGGCCGGACCAGGCCAGGTCCCAGAGGGCGTCGGCCAGTTGGGGGTCGGTGGCTTCGGGATGGGTGGTGGCGCGGACCTGGTCGGCGATCTGACGGAAGAACAGACCGTAGCCGCCGGAGAGGGCGTCCAGGGCGGACTGGTGGAGGGCGGTGAGCTCCAGGGGGTGGGGCGGTGGGAGGAGCAGAGGGGCCGCGTCCGCCAGGTAGAGCGAGACCCAGCCGTCCTTGCCGGGCAGAGAGCCCGCTCCGGCCCAGACGATCTCTCCGGCGGCGGTGAGTTCGTCGAGCATCGCGGGCGTGTAGTTCGCGATGCGGGAGGGCAGGACGAGCTTCTCCAGCGCGGAGGCGGGCACGGACGCGCCCTGCAACTGCTCGACGGCCCGCACCAGACCGTCGAGGCCGCGCAGGCTGTGGCCCCTGCCGATGTGCTGCCATTGGGGAAGGAACTGGGCGAGGGCGGGCGGCGGCACCGGCTCCAGTTCGTGGCGCAGGGCGGCGAGGGAGCGACGGCGCAGGCGGCGCAGGACCGCCGCGTCGCACCACTCCTGGCCGATCCCGGCCGGGTGGAACTCGCCCTGGACGACCCTGCCGGTCGCCGCGAGGCGCTGCAGGGCGCCCTCGGTGACCGCGACGCCCAGACCGAAGCGGTCGGCGGCCGTGGCCGAGGTGAACGGGCCGTGGGTGCGGGCATAGCGCGCGAAGAGGTCGCCCAGCGGGTCCTTGACGGGCTCCGTGAAGGCCTCCGGGACGCCCACCGGGAGCGCTGTGCCGAGCGCGTCGCGCAGACGGCCCGCGTCCTCGATCGCCGCCCAGTGGTCCGCGCCGGCGATACGGACCCGGATCGCGCGGCGGGCTGCGGCCAGCTCCTGGGCCCACTGCGGCTCGGCGCCTCGTTCGGCCAGCTCGGCGGCGGTGAGCGGGCCGAGGACGCGCAGGAGGTCGGCGATGCCCTCGGCGTCCTTGACGCGGCGGTCCTCGGTGAGCCACTGGAGTTCCCGCTCCAGCTCGGTCAGCACCTCGGCGTCGAGGAGCTCGCGCAGCTCCGCCTGGCCGAGCAGCTCGGCCAGCAGCCGCGAGTCCAGGGAGAGGGCGGCGGCGCGGCGCTCGGCGAGCGGTGAGTCGCCCTCGTAGAGGAACTGGGCGACGTACCCGAAGAGGAGGGAGCGGGCGAAGGGGGAGGGCTCGGGGGTGGTGACCTCGACCAGGCGCACCTTGCGGGCCTCCAGATCGCCCATCAGCTCGACCAGGCCGGGGACGTCGAAGACGTCCTGGAGGCACTCGCGGACCGCCTCCAGGACGATCGGGAAGGAGCCGAACTCGCTGGCGACCTGGAGCAGTTGGGCGGCGCGCTGGCGCTGCTGCCACAGTGGGGTGCGCTTGCCGGGGCTGCGGCGGGGCAGGAGCAACGCGCGGGCGGCGCACTCGCGGAAGCGGGACGCGAACAGGGCCGAACCGCCGACCTGGTCGGTGACGATCTGGTCGACCTCGCCCTTGTCGAAGACGACGTCCGCCGCGCCGACGGGGGCTCGGTCCGCGTCGTATTCGGTGCCGATCTTCGCCGGTTCCTGGTCGAGCAGGTCCAGGCCCATGAGGTCGGCGTCGGGAAGCCGGAGGACGATGCCGTCGTCGGCGTGCATGACCTGGGCGTCCATGCCGTACCGCTCGGAGAGCTTGGCGCCGAGGGCCAGTGCCCAGGGGGCGTGCACCTGGGCGCCGAAGGGGGAGTGGACGACCACGCGCCAGTCGCCGAGTTCGTCACGGAAGCGCTCCACGACGATCGTGCGGTCGTCCGGGATGTGGCCGCAGGCCTCGCGCTGCTCGGCCAGGTAGGACAGGACATTGTCGGCGGCCCAGGCGTCCAGGCCCGCGGCGAGGAGGCGGAGACGGGCGTCCTCCTCGCTGAGGGAACCGACCTCGCGCAGGAACGCGCCCACCGCGCGGCCCAGTTCGAGCGGGCGGCCCAGCTGGTCGCCCTTCCAGAACGGGAGCCTGCCCGGGACACCGGGGGCGGGGGAGACCAGGACGCGGTCGCGGGTGATGTCCTCGATGCGCCAGGAGCTGGTGCCGAGGGTGAAGACATCGCCGACCCGGGACTCGTAGACCATCTCCTCGTCGAGCTCACCGACCCGGCCGCCGCCCTTCTTGGGGTCGGAGCCGGCGAGGAAGACACCGAAGAGGCCGCGGTCGGGGATCGTGCCGCCGGAGGTGACGGCGAGCCGCTGGGCACCCGGGCGGCCGGTGATCGTCCCGGCGACGCGGTCCCAGACCACGCGCGGACGCAGTTCCGCGAAGGCGTCGGAGGGGTAGCGACCGGCCAGCATGTCGAGGACGGCCGTGAACGCGGACTCGGGGAGCGAGGCGAAGGGGGCGGCCCGCCGGACCATCGCCAGCAGGTCGTCCAGCTGCCAGGTGTCCATCGAGGTCATCGCGACGAGCTGCTGGGCGAGGACGTCCAGAGGGTTGGCGGGGACCTTCAGCGACTCGATGGACCCGGTGCGCATGCGCTCCGTGACGACTGCCGCCTGGACCAGGTCACCGCGGTACTTCGGGAACACCACGCCGGTGGAGACGGCTCCGACCTGGTGTCCCGCGCGGCCGACGCGTTGCAGGCCGGAGGCCACGGAGGGTGGGGACTCGACCTGGATGACCAGGTCCACCGCGCCCATGTCGATGCCCAGTTCGAGGCTGGAGGTGGCCACCACGGCGGGGAGGCGGCCGGCCTTGAGGTCCTCTTCGACGAGGGCGCGCTGTTCCTTGGAGACCGAGCCGTGGTGGGCGCGGGCGATGACCGGGGGCGCGCCCTGTGCCGCACCCGAGCCGCCCATCAGTTCGGCGGGGGCGTGGTGCTCGTCCAGCGGTTCGCCGGTGGCTCGCTCGTACGCGATTTCGTTGAGGCGGTTGCAGAGCCGTTCGGCGAGGCGGCGGGAGTTGGCGAACACGATCGTCGAGCGGTGGGCCTGGACGAGGTCGGTGATCCGCTCCTCGACGTGCGGCCAGATGGACGGGCGGTCCGCGCCGTTCGATCCCTCGGAGCCGTCGGCGACCGGGGAGCCGCCCAGTTCGCCCAGGTCCTCGACCGGGACGACGACCGAGAGGTCGAACTCCTTGCCCGACTTCGGCTGGACGATCTCCACCTTGCGGCGCGGCGAGAGGTACCGGGCGACCTCGTCGACCGGGCGGACCGTCGCCGACAGGCCGATCCGGCGGGCCGGCTTGGGCAGCAGCTCGTCCAGGCGCTCCAGGGAGAGCGCCAGGTGCGCGCCGCGCTTGGTGCCCGCCACCGCGTGCACCTCGTCGAGGATCACCGTGTCGATTCCGGTCAGCGCGTCACGCGTGGCCGACGTCAGCATCAGGAACAGGGACTCCGGAGTGGTGATCAGGATGTCCGGGGGGCGGGTGGACAGCGCTCGGCGCTCGGCGGCGGGGGTGTCGCCGGAACGGATGCCGACCTTGACCTCCGGCTCGGGCCGGCCCAGACGTACGGATTCCTGGCGGATGCCGGTCAGGGGGCTGCGGAGGTTGCGTTCCACGTCGACGGCGAGAGCCTTGAGGGGGGAGACGTACAGGACCCGGCAGCGCTTCTTGGGGTCGGCGGGCGGGGGTGTGGAGGCGAGCTGGTCGAGTGCGGCGAGGAAGGCCGCGAGGGTCTTGCCGGAGCCGGTGGGGGCTACGACCAGCACGTCCGAACCCGCTGCGATGGCCTGCCACGCGCCGGCCTGGGCGGCGGTGGGCGCGTCGAAGGCGCCCGTGAACCAGCCGCGGGTCGCGGGGGAGAAGCCGTCGAGGGCTCGGTGTGCGTCGCTGACCATGTGTCCATCCTGCACCTCGGGACTGACAATGGCGCTGAGCTGCGACGATGCCGCGGTGAGGCTTTGGGTGGCTTGTGGCTTGTGGCTTGTGGCTTGTGGGTGTGCGGTGCGGGTGGGTGGAGGTGTGCGTGGTGATGCCTGCGGGGAGGTGCGCATCGGGGGGTGCGCGTAGCGACTGAGGTGCGTGCGAATCGGGGCCGGCGGGGGTGTCCGTCCTCGAACGTCGCGGATCGGGTTTCGACCGACTGGCTGGTGTTGACGCGACAACCGCTGCGGGCGGACACCCCGCCCCGTCCGCTTCCGCCGCGGGCGGCCGGGGCCACCGCCGTGGTGCGGGGCGTGGCCCTGTATCGGCGGTACGCCGAGTTGCCCGCAGGTAGCTCAGCTCAAGGGACGGCCGTACGCGGCCAGGGTGCGCAGTGCCCGGATGGTCACGACGGGGCGGGCCTCCAGGGCGGTGCCCGGGGCCCACAGGCGCCGGCGGATCGGCCAGCCGCCGTCCTCCCGCTGCTCGTCGGCCAGGAAGTCCAGGGAGCGGGACATCTCGTCGTCCGTGAACCACGCGCGCGCGAGTGAGCTCGGCGTCCTCGCGTAGTCGTACGGGAAGTGGTGCTCGCCGGACGCATATCCCGGCGCGACCGGGTAGCCGTCGAGCCGGTCCGGGTCCAGCACCGCGAGTCGCTGCTCGCGCACCAGGCGGCCCAGGCGGTCGGCGACCGCCTCCGCGCGCGGGCGGTCGGGCGCGGAGTCCAGGAAGTCCACGGCCGCCTGGATCTCGTACGGGTGGGACCGCTCCAGGGACTCCACCGCCTGCCAGCAGAAATCCGTGGCCCTGAACAGCCAGGCGTGCCACACCTCGTTGCGGTGCAGGAGGCCGACCACCGGCCCGGTGGCGAGGAGGTCGCTCGGCGGGTCGTCCAGGACCGGGATGAACGGAGCGGTGGGGTAGCCGCGTTGGCTGGGACGGATCGCCGGCAGGGCACCGTCCGGTGCGGTCACGGACGTCAGGTACCGGCACACGCGCTCCACGCGCTGTCCGCCGCAGCGTCCGATGGCGTCCAGGACCCGCAGGGCGTGACCGGTGTGCAGTGGCTGGCTCACGGGTCCCCGTAGATAGGGCTCCAGCGCGTGGCCGTATCCGCCGTCCGTGTTGCGGTAGGCGTCCAGCGCCGTCTCCACAGGGTCGGCGCTGCCGCGCAGGAAGTGGTACGCGAAGAGGCGCTGCTCCAGCACACGCGCGGTGAGCCAGACGAAGTGCTCGGCGCGGGCGAGCGGGGAGTGCGCCGGGGGCGTCGGGAGGAGTGGGGAAGCTCCGGTTTCGGCCATGCGTCAGACCGTAGGGCGGAAAGCGGTCTCGGCAAGCGGTCCTGGCTCAGGCCCACCCTCAGGGGCGGGATACTGGAGGCATGCGGTTGACGGTCTTCTGGCAGCGGATGGCGGATCACTTCGGTCCGGGCTACGCCGACACCTTCGCGCGCGACCACGTGATGACGGAGCTCGGCGGGCGCACGGTGCACGAGGCACTGGACTCCGGATGGGACGCCAAGGACGTCTGGCGTGTGGTCTGCAGTGTCATGAACGTTCCGGGGGAGAAACACTGACCGGCCGTGAACGTTTCGCGGGACAAGCACTGATCGGTCACGAAGATCGCACCAGGGCAACCGATTGTCGGTCCGGTGGGCGAGACTTGCACCGTGGCACCCACTGACGAGACCGGCCGGCACGCATCTCCGTTCGGCGCGACGCCGCCCACCCGGCCCCCGGCCGACGACGGCGCCGCCGGGCCGAGCGCCCGTATGCCCCGCTGGCTGCCGCGCGCCCTGGTGCTCGCCCTCGCCCTCATCGCCGTCTTCCAGCTCGGCAGTTGGGCCTTCCACCAGCTCACCGGCCTGCTGATCAACATCCTCATCGCGTTCTTCCTGGCCCTGGCCATCGAACCCGCGGTGAGCTGGATGAACTCGCGCGGCATGCGCAGGGGACTGGCCACGTTCCTCGTGTTCTTCGCCGTGCTCATCGTGACCGCGGGTTTCATCACGCTGCTCGGCTCGATGCTCGCGGGTCAGATCATCAAGATCGTCGAGGACTTCCCCGACTACCTCGACTCGGTCATCAACTGGATCAACACGCACTTCCACACCGAGCTCAGACGTGTGGACGTCCAGGAGGGCCTGCTCCGGTCCGGCTGGCTGCGCAACTACGTGCAGAACAGCGCCACCGGCGTCCTGGACGTGTCCGCGCAGGTCCTCGGCGGGCTGTTCCAGCTGCTGACGATCGCGCTGTTCTCGTTCTACTTCGCCGCCGACGGCCCACGGCTGCGCCGCACGATCTGCTCCGTGCTGCCCCCCGCCCGGCAGGCGGAGGTACTGCGCGCGTGGGAGATCGCCGTGAACAAGACCGGCGGCTACATATACTCGCGCGGCCTGATGGCGCTCATCTCCGGCATCGCGCACTACATCCTGCTGCAATCCCTGGGCGTGCCGTACGCACCCGTGCTCGCCGTCTGGGTGGGACTGGTCTCGCAGTTCATCCCCACCATCGGCACGTATCTCGCGGGCGCCCTGCCCATGCTGATCGCCTTCACGGTCGATCCCTGGTACGCGCTGTGGGTGCTGATCTTCGTCGTGGTCTACCAGCAGTTCGAGAACTACGTCCTGCAGCCCAAGCTGACCTCGAAGACCGTCGACATCCACCCCGCGGTCGCCTTCGGCTCGGTCATCGCCGGCACCGCTCTCCTCGGTGCCGTCGGCGCCCTGATCGCCATCCCGGCGGTCGCCACGCTCCAGGCCTTCCTCGGGGCGTACGTGAAGCGGTACGACGTCACGGACGACCCCCGGGTGCATGGGCACCGGAGACGGAGACCGGTGGAGGGGCTGCTCACGCGCGCGCGTGAGCCGTGGGGGCGGCGAACGGCGGCACAGGACTCGGGCGACGGACCGTCTTCGGGTCCTGCCTCCGACGGACCGTCTTCGGGTCCTGCCTCCGACGGACCGTCTTCGGGTCCTGCCTCCGACGGACCCTCCTCCGGTGGTACGTGAGGCCGGCGGGCCGGTCGCCGCGCAGGTCCGGGTGGTGAGCAGGTGAGGGCGAGCGGTCAGTGGGTGATGCCGGCCCATGTCCCGGCCCCGACGACGGCGGTCACGTAACAGCAGACCGCCGCGGTCACGATCCGCTGCCGGGTCGGCTCGCTCCAGGATGTGCGCGACAGCAGCCAGGCCAGGGCCGGCAGCACCAGGACGGCGTGCAGGCTGACCCCGTGCAGCGGCTTGAGCGGAGCCGTCGAGCGGTACGCCGCCTCCTGATGACCGGCGCGGGTGAGTACGACCCCGCGCGCGATCATCGCGGCCCCCGAGGCCAGGGCGACGAGCAGAATCGCGAACCCGGCGCGCACGGCGAGCACCATCTCCGGGGGCCCGGCGGGCCGGTGCCGGAAGGACGCGAGCGCGAACACGGTGAGCAGCACCACGAGGACACCGCCGCCCACCGCCAGCGTCATGGACACCGCGGTGTCGAAGGGGGTCTCCATGTCCAGGTGCGAGGGCACCCGGCGCCACGCCTGAAGGGTGATGCCACCGACCTCCACGACGCAGTCCGCGGCGAAGACGAGCAGCAGGGTGGTACGCAGCCGTGGTTGCACGCGCACGTAGGACGTGACCCAGGTGACCGCGATCAGCGTCACCCCGAAGGAGAGCCCGAACGTCACCGGCTTGCGCCAGGAGACCGGCCCGTCCCAGGGGCCGCCGTCGACGGCGAACACCATCAGATGGGCCAGACCGGAGGCGATCAGGAGGAGCCCGGTGGCGTGGCAGAGGCGCTCGGGGCGGCGCATGCCGGGCACTCGCGGTCCCAGGGCCGGCGGCACTGTCCGTGCCGAGGGCGGGTCGGTCGGGCCGGCGTCCATCAGGCCCGCGTTCCCGTCCCGCGCAGCGTGGCCGCGGCTCCGGCGACGACCAGACCGGCGAGGGCGACCAGCTCGGCGACGGTTGTGGTCAGGAGTGCGGCGTCGCCCGACGAGAGGTGGTCCCCGGTGTTCGGGGTCAGGAGCGCGCCGATGCCGATGAGGAGGCCCACAGCGAGCGCGAGGCCGGATGTCCAGCGGTTCGTGCGCCACAGCAGCAGGCCGCCGGCCACGAGCGGGATGACGACGCCGGGCGGTACGGCCGGATAGTCCGCGCCGGCCGCGATCTGGCCGACGATCGAGACGGCCAGCAGGAGCAGCGCGGCCAGTGTCGCGGTGACGGCAGGGGGCCTGGCGGCCCGGCACGCTTCTCGGTTGCTCTTCGGGTTCTCCATGCCTCAAGCCTCGCGAGGACGCTCCGCCTCGTCGTCCTCCGGCGGAAGACACCCGCCGTACACCGTGGGAAGCAGCCGGGGTCCGAACTGCCCCGTGCAGTCTCGGGAGTGCCGCGTGGTGCGCTTGACACGAAAATCGAACATCCATTCTTATGGAGGCTCCGACGAGCCTCTGGATGGGAACTTCAGCCCGATTTGGGTGGAGAAGCGCCTGAGTTATCCACAGGCCGGACGAGCGTCGGGGCGCATTGTCAGTGGCAGGCGTTAGCGTCTTTGACGTGAAGCGATCGACTCAAGCAAATCGGGTGGAACCCATGGCAGGTACCGACCGCGAGAAGGCCCTTGATGCCGCACTCGCACAGATTGAACGGCAATTCGGCAAGGGCGCGGTCATGCGCATGGGCGATCGGTCGAAGGAGCCCATCGAGGTCATCCCGACCGGGTCGACCGCGCTCGACGTGGCCCTCGGCGTCGGCGGCCTGCCGCGCGGCCGCGTCATCGAGGTCTACGGACCGGAGTCCTCCGGCAAGACGACCCTGACCCTGCACGCGGTGGCGAACGCTCAGAAGGCCGGCGGCCAGGTCGCGTTCGTGGACGCGGAGCACGCCCTCGACCCCGAGTACGCGCAGAAGCTCGGCGTCGACATCGACAACCTGATCCTGTCCCAGCCGGACAACGGCGAGCAGGCCCTGGAGATCGTGGACATGCTCGTCCGCTCCGGCGCCCTCGACCTGATCGTCATCGACTCCGTCGCCGCGCTCGTCCCGCGCGCGGAGATCGAGGGCGAGATGGGCGACAGCCACGTCGGTCTGCAGGCCCGGCTGATGAGCCAGGCCCTGCGGAAGATCACCAGCGCGCTCAACCAGTCCAAGACCACCGCCATCTTCATCAACCAGCTCCGCGAGAAGATCGGCGTGATGTTCGGCTCCCCGGAGACCACGACCGGTGGCCGGGCGCTGAAGTTCTACGCCTCGGTGCGACTCGACATCCGGCGCATCGAGACACTGAAGGACGGCACCGAAGCGGTCGGCAACCGCACCCGCGTCAAGGTCGTCAAGAACAAGGTCGCGCCGCCCTTCAAGCAGGCCGAGTTCGACATCCTCTACGGGCACGGCATCAGCCGCGAGGGCGGCCTGATCGACATGGGCGTGGAGAACGGCTTCGTCCGCAAGGCCGGCGCCTGGTACACGTACGAGGGCGACCAGCTCGGCCAGGGCAAGGAGAACGCGCGCAACTTCCTGAAGGACAACCCCGACCTGGCCAACGAGATCGAGAAGAAGATCAAGGAGAAGCTGGGCGTCGGGGTCCGGCCGGAGGAGCCGGCCGCCGAGCCGGGCGCGGACGCGGCGGTCTCCGCCCCCGCGGACGATGCCGCGAAGACCGTGCCCGCCCCCGCGGCGGCCAAGGTGGCCAAGACCAAGGCCGCCGCAGCCAAGAGCTGACCGTGACACGGCGAACCGACTGGGCCGAGTACACCTACCAGGACGCCCCGCGGGAGCGGGGCGGACCAGGCACCAGGGGCTCGGCCGGTCCGAGGCACGGCTCCCCGGCCCACGGCACGGACGAAATCCACGCCCGCGCGGCGTCGTACGGTACGAGGGGGCCGTACGACGCCGAGGCGGGCGCCGAGCCGGGCGGGGGACGGTGGCCGGACGGACCGGAGGACGGGCCGGACAGCGGCTCGGAGTTCGGCGCCGACTCGTCCGCCGGCACCTCGCGCCCCAGGGGCGCGAGTCGTGGCGCGGGCGGCTCACGCGGACGCCGTCGGCGTGGCCGCGAGGAGTCGTCCGGTGAGGCCGGGGGTTCCTCCCTCTCGTCGAGGGCCGAGAAGGAGGAACCCCCAGCGGACCCGGTGGAGCGGGCACGGGCGATCTGCCTGCGCCTGCTCACCGGGACCCCGCGCACGCGAAAGCAACTCGCGGACGCGCTGCGCAAGCGGGAGATCCCGGACGACGTGGCCGAGGAGGTGCTGTCACGGTTCGAGGACGTCGGGCTGATCAACGACAGCGCGTTCGCGGATGCCTGGGTGGAGTCCCGGCACCACGGCCGAGGGCTGGCCCGCCGCGCACTCGCCCAGGAACTGCGGACCAAGGGCGTCGACCCCACCCTGATCGACGCTGCCGTGTCTCAGCTCGACTCCGAGCAGGAGGAGGCGACCGCGCGGGAACTCGTCGCCCGCAAGCTGCGCTCCACCCGCGGCCTCGACCGCGACAAGCGGCTGCGCCGCCTCGCGGGCATGCTGGCCCGCAAGGGCTACCCGGAGGGCATGGCCCTGAGAGTGGTCCGACAGGCCCTCGATGAGGAGGGCGAGGATACGGAGTTCCTCGAGGACGAAGGGTTCTGAAGGACGCCGACGGTGGTGCTGGCCGTCGTCGGTACTTGCGCGGGTTCCCGGGAGCGCGCGTTCTCGATCCCGCTGCCGCGGACTCGCTCCAGGCCGCACGGCAGCAGGCGAACGGTTCGGTGGTTGGCCCAGCCCTTCACCGAAAGCACTCACCCCGGTTCCCTGGTCAACCAGCTCCCCGACTGCCCTGAGGCGGCGTCACCGGAAGCCCCGCCGCCTTCCACGCCTGGAACCCGCCGATCAGGTCGGTGGCGCGGTGCAGGCCCAACTGGTGCAGGGATGCGGCTGCCAGGCTGGAGGCGTAGCCCTCGTTGCAGATGACCACGACACGCAGGTCGTGGCTCGTGGCCTCGGGTGCGCGGTGGCTGCCGTGCGGGTCGAGGCGCCACTCCAACTCGTTGCGTTCGACGACGAGGGCGCCCGGGATCACCCCGTCCCGGTCACGCAGGGCCGCGTACCGGATGTCGACGAGCAGGGCGTCCCCGGCCCGGACGGCGTCGTACGCGTCCTGCGGCTCGATCCGCTCGTAGCCCTCGCGCACCCGCTCCAGCAACTCGTCGATGCCGACCGGCGCGACCGGCGGTCCGGACACACTGCCCCCACTCACTGGTCCCGCCGGGCTCACTGCCAGTCCTCCGGGCGCTCCACCTGCTCCAGGCGCAGGATCGGTCCGCTGCGGCTGTAGCGGCGGATCTGCGGCAGGGGCGGGTAGTAGGCGTGGACGGAGATCGCGTGCCGTTCGGTGGACTCGTTGAGTACCTCGTGGACGTGGTGGCGGCCGAACGCGCGGCCCTTTCCGGCCGGCAGCCGGCGTTCCCGGTCCACGTCCTCGGCCAGTTCCAGCGTCTTCCAGCCGTCGGTGGGCAGCCGCGCGGCGAGCGAGTGCTCCTTGAGCTCGCCGGCCGCGACGACGAAGGCGCCGACCGAGTCGGCGTGGTCGTGCCAGCCCGTACCGCTGCCGGGCGGCCAACCGATCAGCCAGGCCTCGCTGCCGCCGGGCCCCTCCAGCCGGATCCAGGTCCGGCCCTCGGGGTCGAGCGGCAACGAGTCGATCAGCTCGGTGTCGACGGCCGCGCGCCGTACGAAGTCGAAGAGGTCCGCCTGGGTGGGAGCGGAAACAGCGGCAGCGTTGGGGGAGGTGGACACAGCGGGCGATGCAGACACGGGTACCGTCCTGGAGAACGTTCGCGGGGAGCGCGCGGAGGCACCGAGGTGGCGCGCGCGGGTGGGAAGAGATGCGAAGTCAGTGGGACGGGCGACACACGCAGCCCGCATAGCGGACGAGGTCCATATGGACCCTCCGCCACAGGCGCACACAGGTGTCGGTCACGATCCGGAGTACACCATGAGGGTCCGGGCCGGTCAACTCACTGTCACTATGTGGACGCCCAGCGGTGGACGCACAGTGACGAGGAGCACGCGCGCGGGTCAGTGCGACCCGGCCCGCGCCTCCGTCTTCGAGGGGCCGCCGAGTGCCGACTCCGCCGCCGCGTACAGGTCGGCCGGACGCACGCCGGTCAGCGCGGTGACCAGGTGACCGTCCGGTCGTACGAGAAGGACCGTGTGGGGGGCGGCGCCCGGGTACTCCTCGGCGACCAGCAGTTCGGCGGGGTGCGGCAGCGCGGTCACCGCCGCCGCCAGCCGGGGCATGATCCCGGCGGTCACCCAGTGCTTGCGCTCCCACACGCCGGTGCCCGGGGCGATCAGTACGACGAGCAGGGCGCCGTGACCGAGGCGGTCGCGCAGTCGCACGAAGGAGCCGTCCTCCGCGGTCACCCGCACATCGGTGACGGGCGCGCCGGGCTCCGTGCCGACGAGGGTCTCTCCTTCGAGCTGCCGGGGGGCGAGCGGTGAGTCGGCGTACGCCCTCGGCGCACCCAGAACTCCGCGCCCCAAGTGACCGTCCGTGAGGAGTGCGTCGTTGCCGCGGGCCGAGCCGGGAACGTACCCGCGCAGGCCTGTGCCGCCGCGCAGCAGCGGCAGGGCCTGGTCGGCGGCGCGCAGTCGGGCGGCGACGACCGCGCGCCGTTCTGCCTGGTAGCTGTCGAGCAGCGCCTCGTGCGGCCCGTGGTGCCAGGCCAGCGCCAGCTTCCAGGCGAGGTTGTCGGCGTCCCGGAGTCCCTCGTCGAGCCCCTGGGTGCCGAGCGCGCCGAGCAGGTGCGCCGCGTCCCCGGCGAGGAAGACCCGGCCCGCACGCCAGCGGCGGGCCAGCCGGTGGTGGACCGTGTGCACGCCGGTGTCGAGGAGTTCGTACGGCGGCGTCGACCCGCCGGTCCAGCCCGCCAGGGTCTCCCTGACGCGGGCCACCAGCAGCTCGGGCGTGACCAGGTCCTTGCCGGGCGGCAGCAGCCAGTCCAGGCGCCAGACCCCGTCCGGCAGGGGGCGGGCGGTGATCTCACCGGCGGAGGGGCCGGAGGTGCGCCATGGGGGCATCCGGTGGAGCAACGCCTCGTCGGGCCGGGGAAGTTCCGTGCGCAGAGCCGCGACCGCGTGCCGTTCGACGGCGGTACGGCCCGGGAAGCGGATGTCCTGGAGCTTGCGCACGGTCGAGCGGGTGCCGTCGCAGCCGACCAGGTAACTGCCGCGCCACCAGGTGCCCTTGGGGCCGCGGGTGTGGGCGGTGACGCCGGAGGGTTCCTGTTCGATGCTGTCGAGGCGGCTGTCCACCGCGATCTTGACGAGGGGTTCGCGGGCCAGGGCGGCGCGCAGGGCCCCGGTCAGGACGTGCTGGGCGATGTGCAAGGGGGCGGGGCCGGCGTCGGCGGCCGGCTCGGCCTCGGGGTCGGTGGCGCCGAACGTGACCTCGCGCATCACCTGCTTGCGCCGCATCGACCGCCATCCGGCCCAATGGACACCGGCGTCGGCGAACGACACCCCGGACAGCCGCTCCATGAGGGCGGCGGTGTCCTCGCGCAGCACCACGGTGCGCGCGAGACGCGGTTCGTCTTTCCCGGGCCCTTCGTCGAGCACCACGGACGGCACGTCCTGACGCGCCAGCGCAAGGGCGAGCGCAAGCCCGACGGGCCCCGCCCCCACGATGATCACCGGGTCCACGGCGCGGCGCCCCCTGCTCGCGGTGACATCGTGGAGGACGTGGGCGAACAGGCAGGTGGAGCAGGGTGCACGATCACAGAACGTATGCAACCTATTGCGGGTGCTTGCGTCAAGTGACGGTGGCCGCGGCCGGGCTGACCGTGTCTCACCGGTGACGGCCCTGGGCCGGTGGAGCCGGTGTCGGGCTCGGTCCGGCAGAGCCGGTGACGCCCTCGGCCGGGAGCGGAGCGACGGAGCAGGACACCGGTGCGCTGAGTCCCTGCGCGCCCTCCGCGCCGCGCCCCTCGCGAGGCCGGCGCGGGCGTCTGCCTCCGGGAGCGGGGCGGGTCCCTGCCGCAGGAGTCACCGCTGACGGGTTGTCCTGCCGGTCCCCGAGGCGCGGACAAGCGGGACACCGTGCCCGGTCCTGCCCGGGAGCCGCTGGTGGCGGTGTCGCAGACCCCGCCGCCGGACAGGACCGGGCGTCGCCGTCACTTCGCCGTCGGGCGGTTCTCGTCGCCCTCCACAGGGCCGAGGGGCCCTTCGGTGACGTCGAGGACGCCCGGCTGCTCGGCCGGCTCGGCCGCCGCGGCCACGGCGACGCCGGTCTTCGCGCGGCGTCCGCGCCGTTCGATCCAACTGGCGAGGGAGGACAGCGCGAGGCACATCGCGATGTAGATCGCGCCGACGACGATGGTGACGGCGGTGAACGGGTTCTCGCCGTTCACGATGATGTTGCCGGCCATCGTGCGCGCGGCGTAGAGCAGTTCCGGATACAGGATGATGTAGCCCAGGGACGTGTCCTTGAGCGTGACCACCAGCTGGCTGATCATCGTGGGCAGCATGGAACGCACGGCCTGCGGCACCAACAGCGTGGTCATGACCTGGTGCTTGCGCAGCCCGAGCGCGTACGCCGCCTCGACCTGCCCCTTGGGCACGGCGTTGATTCCCGCGCGGAGCACCTCGGCCTGGACCGAACCGTTGTAGATGGTCAGGCCGACGACCAGGCCCCAGAATCCGGTGTCGGTGCCGAGGACGCCGAGGTCGTTCTTGTAGGTGAGGAACAGCACCCACAGGGCGTAGATCGTGATCAGCAGGGGTACCGCCCGGAACACCTCGATGAACCCCGTGGCGAACCAGCGGACGGCCTTGTGCTCCGACAGCCGCGCGACGGCGAGCAGCAGGCCGAGGACGAGGGACAGCGCGCCGGCGACGGCGAACACCTTCAAGGTGGTCAGCAGGCCGTCACGGAGGTTGGTCCGCACACCGGCGTTGTTGAAGATGTCCCATACCTCGGGCTCCAGCTGGCCCTTGGCGTGCAGCCGGTACACGGCGAAGACGATCAGACCCAGCACGGCCAGGGAACCGAGGACCGTGTAGAGGCGGTTGCGCAGCCGGGCGCGGGGGCCCGGCGCGTCGTACAGAACGCTCGAACTCATCGTGCGACCCCCAGGCGCCGCTCCAGCAGCCGGAAGAGACCGCTGATGGAGAAAGTGATGACGAGGTAGCCGAGGGCCACCCACAGGAAGATCCAGGCGATGGCGAAGCCCTGGTCGCTGAGCAGCTTCTGCACGCCGAACAGTTCGGTGACGCTGAACGCGCCCGCGATCGCCGAGTTCTTGGTCAGGGCGATGAAGATCGAGCTCAGGGGCGGGATCACGGTGCGCGTGGCCTGAGGCAGCACGATCATGCGGAGCGTCTGCGTGAAGGTCATGCCCAGGGAACGGGCGGCCTCCGCCTGTCCGACGGGCACGGTGTTGATGCCCGAGCGGATGGCCTCGCAGACGAACGACGAGGTGTAGAAACCGAGTGCCAGGAGGGCCTTCGTCCACGGGCTGAGGCCCGGCACGAAGATCACGGGGACCACGAACCACGCGACGAGGAAGAGCAGGGTCAGGGGGGTGTTGCGGAAGAGGGTGACCCAGACGGTGCCCAGCAGCCGCAGCGGAGGCACGGGAGAGACACGGAATCCGGCGATGATGACACCCAGCACCATCGCGAGGAGTCCGCTGGCCAGGGTCAGCAGGACAGTGCCGATGAACCCCTCGCGGAATTCCGCGAGATGGTCGAGCAGTACGTTCACGGAGAAGGTCCTCGTGGGCGGCGTACGGGCAGGGGAGGGGCCGCCCCGGGCGCGCAGGGTGCGGGCGCCCGGGACGGACGGTTCATGACGGCGGCCGGTCGGTGAGGGCGGACGTGGCCGGCTCCCCGGTCGCGACGCCGCACCGATCCTCAGTAACGCTCGACGGCCGGGGGCTCCGTGTACGCCGACTTGGACAGGCCGAGCGTCGCGTCGTACGCCTTCTTGTAGTCGCCGTTCTTCTCGTGCGCCTCGAGGGCGTCGTTGACCGCGTCGCGCAGGGCCTTGTCGTCCTTGTTCATGCCGACGCCGTACGGCTCCTTGGTGAACGGCTTGCCGACCACCTTCAGCTTCGTCGGGCGCTGCGCGGCATAGCCCTTGAGGATCGCGTCGTCGGTGGTCACCGCGTCGACCTCGTTGTTGAGCAACTGCTGCACGCACTCGGAGTACTTGGACAACTCGACGGTCTTGGCACCGTACTTGGGCTTCTTGATCTCCTGGAGCGGAGTGGAGCCCTTGATGGAACAGACCGTCTTGCCCTTGAGCGAGTCGGGGCCGGTGATGCCCTTCTCGTCCGCGCGGATGAGGAGGTCGGCGCCCGCGAGGAAGTACGGTCCGGCGAAGCCGACCTGCTTCTTGCGCTCGTCGTTGATCGTGTACGTGCCCACGTAGAGCTGTACTTCGCCCTTGGAGATGGTGGTCTCGCGGACGTTCGAGTCGACAGTCTTGAACTCGATCTGCGAGGGCTTGAAG
Organism: Streptomyces sp. NPDC050287; assembly: GCF_044459385.1. Taxonomy (NCBI): domain Bacteria; kingdom Bacillati; phylum Actinomycetota; class Actinomycetes; order Kitasatosporales; family Streptomycetaceae; genus Streptomyces; species Streptomyces sp. NPDC050287. The sequence goes on from NZ_JBITIY010000017.1 coordinate 38,449, forward strand.
CCGAGGTCGGCCGCCACCATCTTGGCGATCTCGATGTCGAAGCCGGAACGCTTGCCGTCGGTGTCCTCGAAGCCCAGGAACGGCTGGTCGTTCTTCGCGCCGATGACGAGCTTGCCGGCCTGCTGGGCCTTCTTCAGAGTGGGGGAGTCGACCTTCACGTCCGAGGCGACGGTGTACGTCGGAAGCTTCGGCTGGTTCGCGCCGCCGGTCTCGCCGGGCGTGTCGCCGGCGTTGCCGGACTCGCCGCCACAGGCCGAGACGGTCAGGGCGAGGACGGCGAGGACGGCCGCGGAGGCGGACTTGCGGAGTTTCATGGTGAACATCCTTTGTCTGTGAAAGATGCGGACCCTCAGGGGCCGCGACGCAGGTCTCAGGCGCGTGACGGGGCCGTCAGTGGTGCAGGATCTTGGACAGGAAGTCCTTGGCCCGGTCGCTGCGGGGGTTGCTGAAGAACTGGCCCGGCACAGCCTCTTCGACGATGCGACCGTCGGCCATGAACACGACGCGGTTGGCAGCCGAACGGGCGAAACCCATCTCGTGGGTGACGACGACCATGGTCATGCCGTCACGGGCGAGCTGCTGCATGACCTCCAGGACCTCGTTGATCATCTCCGGGTCGAGAGCCGACGTGGGCTCGTCGAAGAGCATGACCTTGGGGTCCATCGCCAGGGCCCGCGCGATGGCCACGCGCTGCTGCTGGCCGCCGGAGAGCTGTGCGGGGTACTTGTCGGCCTGCGTGGCCACGCCGACCCGGTCGAGCAGGGATCGCGCCTTCTCCTCGGCCTGCTTCTTGTCCGCCTTGCGGACCTTGATCTGGCCCAGCATGACGTTCTCGAGCACGGTCTTGTGCGCGAACAGGTTGAAGGACTGGAACACCATGCCGACGTCGGCGCGCAACCGGGCCAGCTCCCTGCCTTCCTGGGGCAGCGGCTTGCCGTCGATGGTGATCGTGCCGGAGTCGATCGTCTCCAGGCGGTTGATGGTGCGGCACAGGGTGGACTTCCCGGACCCGGAGGGTCCGATGACCACCACGACCTCGCCGCGGGCGATCGTCAAATCGATGTCCTGGAGCACGTGCAACGCGCCGAAGTGCTTGTTGACGCTCTTCAGGACGACCAGTTCGCCGGTCGCGGCCACATCTTCCTTGGCCACCGATACTTCGGTCATCGCTTTTGGGCTCCGTCCTCCTCGGTTGCGAAGGACCCTAGTAATGGCACGCGACCAGCGTCATTACATCTGAGGGGAATCTGAGCATCACGATCCGATAGCAATCGGACACCTGTCGTAGCACTTGCGACCTGGGTCCGTATCGGCCGGGTAACGGAAGGCGCCCGCAACCGGAACCCTCTTGACGCCGTCCTCATTCATCAGCGTGACTGCTCACGGCATGCACGCGCGCGTGCGCGTGATTTGTGTGCATTCGGACCGCATGCAGCATGTATTCAGCACATATTCAGAGGGTACGTCCGATGAATCGAAGGGGGCCGGATGAGACTTCTCCTCGTCGAGGACGACAACCATGTGGCCGCGGCCCTGTCCGCGGTCCTCGCGCGCCACGGTTTCGACGTCACGCACGCCCGCAGCGGCGAGGAGGCCCTCCAGGCGCTCGTCCCGGAGGGCGCCGGCTTCGGCGTCGTCCTCCTCGACCTGGGCCTGCCCGACCAGGACGGCTACGAGGTGTGCGGCAAGATCCGCAAGCGCACCAGCACCCCGGTGATCATGGTCACGGCCCGCTCCGACGTCCGCTCCCGCATCCACGGCCTCAACCTCGGCGCCGACGACTACGTGGTCAAGCCCTACGACACCGGCGAGCTGCTCGCCCGTATCCACGCCGTCAGCCGGCGCACCGTCCAGGACGACACCCAGGGCGGCGGAGAGGGCGGGCTGCGGCTCGGTCCGGTGCACATCGAGCTGCCCACCCGTCAGGTCAGTGTGGACGGTTCGGTCATCCAGCTGACCCGCAAGGAGTTCGACCTCCTGGCGCTGCTCGCCCAGCGCCCGGGAGTGGTCTTCCGCCGGGAACAGATCATCAGTGAGGTGTGGCGCACCAGTTGGGAGGGGACGGGGCGCACTCTTGAGGTGCACGTCGCCTCACTGCGCGCCAAGCTGCGCATGCCGGCCCTGATCGAGACCGTGCGCGGCGTGGGCTACCGGCTCGTCGCCCCGGACGCTTAGCGGGGCCGGGTGCGTACACGACTCCTCCCGCTGCTCATCGTCCTGATGGCGGCCGTGCTGCTGGCGCTCGGCGTCCCGCTCGCGGTGAGCGTGGCCGCCGCCCAGCAGCAGAAGGTGGTCGTCGACCGGATCGACGACACGGCGCGCTTCGCGGCGCTCGCCCAGTTCGTCACCGACCCGCCCGGTGCGTCGAACGAACGCCAGGAGACCCTGAACACCGAACTCGCCAGCTACTACGGCGTCTACGGCATCCAGGCCGGTGTCTTCTACGCCAACGAGAACGCCATGGCCAAGGCGCCGGCCGACTTCGTCGTCCCCGGGACGGGCGTGGTGCGCGACGCGTTCGCCGAGGCGCTGCTCAGCCGGCGCAGCCACGACCCCAAGCAGGTCTGGCCCTGGCAGCGCGACCGACTGGTGGTGGCCTCGCCGGTCATCCGGGACGGCGATGTCGTCGCGGTGGTGGTCACCGACTCGCCCACCGGGCAGATGCGGTCGCGGATCCTGCACGGCTGGCTGGTCATCGGCGCCGGCGAGATCGCCGCGATGCTGCTGGCCGTCGGCGCCGCCCTGCGGCTGACGGGCTGGGTGCTCAGGCCCGTTCGTGTCCTGGACGCCACCACCCACGCGATCGCGAGCGGGGCCCTGAAGTCCCGGGTCGGGGTCGCCGGCGGCCCGCCGGAACTGCGCAGGCTCGCCCGGGCGTTCAACGAGATGGCGGACAACGTCGAGGACGTGCTGGAGCAGCAGCGCGCCTTCGTCGCCGACGCCTCGCACCAGCTGCGCAACCCGCTCGCCGCGCTGTTGCTCCGCATCGAACTGCTCGCCTTCGAACTCCCGGAGGGCAACCAGGAGATCGCCTCCGTCCAGACCGAGGGCAAGCGCCTTGCCCAGGTCCTCGACGATCTGCTCGACCTGGCCCTGGCCGAGCACACCGAGGCGGACCTGAGGATCACCGACATCGGCGCCCTGGCCGCCGAGCGAGTCGCCGCCTGGACGCCGACCGCCGAGGCCAAGGGCGTACGGCTGGTGGGCGACTGCCTGCCCACCACCGCCTGGGCCGACCCGGTCACCCTCTCCAGCGCGCTGGACGCGGTGATCGACAACGCCGTGAAGTTCACCCCCAGGGCCGAGACCGTCGAGGTCACGGTCGCCTCCGACGGCGACACCTCCACCGTTGTGGTCAGCGACAACGGCCCGGGTCTGAGCGACGAGGAACTCGCCCGCATCGGCGACCGCTTCTGGCGCAGCGGCCGCCACCAGAACGTCAAGGGCTCCGGCCTCGGCCTGTCCATCTCCCGGGCCCTGCTGGCGGCGGGCGGCGGCTCGATCTCCTACGACCACCACGAGCCGCACGGCCTGACGGTCACGGTGAGGGTGCCGCGGTCGGGGCCGCCGGCGTGAGGTGGGGTACGGCGTGCTCGTCAGCCGTCGTGCGGTGTCCGCGTGAGGCGCGGCGCGGCGTCGCGCAGGACTCCGCACACGGCGGGCGAGCGAGCGTCCGTACGCCACCGCCTGCGGTGACGACACGTCAACTGCGTACGCACGCTCTCTACGGCTTGACGGACTGGTAGTAGCGACGGGCGCCGTCGTGCAGGGGCAAGGGATCCGTGTAGATCGCCGTGCGGACGTCGACCAACTGGGCGGAGTGAACTCTGTCGCCGATGTGGTCCCGGCTCCTGATCACGGTCCGGGTCAGCCACTCGGTGAGTCTCGGGTCCATGTCCGCGCGCGTCACCAGCAGGTTGGACACCGCGATCGTCGCCACCGTGGATCCCCTCTGCACCGAGGGATAGGCCGACGCCGGCATGTTGGTGGCCCGGTAGTAGCCGCTCGCGCCGCCCTGGTCGTGCAGTTTCGTGACGAGGTCGGCACCGATCGGCACGAACCGGAAGGCGAAGGTCTTGGACAGCTTCTCCAGCCCCTCGGTCGGCAGCCCGCTCGACCAGAAGAACGCTTCGATCTCGCCGCGTTTCAGCTGGCCCGGGCCGGTGTTGATGCCGTCCGGGAACGGCGTGATGTCCTTCTGCGCGTTGATACCCGCCGCCTTGAGCACCCGGTCGGCGATCAGCCGCACACCCGACCCGGCCGGCCCTATGGCAACGCGCTTGCCCTCCAGTTGGGCCACGGAGCGGATCGAGGAGTCGCGCGGCACGACGAGCTGGACGTAGTCGTCGTACAGACGCGCCACACCGCGCAGCTTGTCGGCGTCGGCCCCCTTGTCCAGTTCGTACGTCTTCACCGCATCGGCCGCGGCGATGGTGAAGTCGGCCTCCCCGGTCGCCACACGTGCGACGTTCACCTGTGAGCCGTCGCTGTCCTTCAGGCGGACCGTCAGGGCGGGCATGTCCTTGCCGATCGCGTCCTTCAGCAACTTTCCGTACTTCTGGTACACGCCGGCCGGTGTCCCCGTGCTGAACGTGATCGTCCCGCTCGGCGGCTCCTCGCCCAGGGGCAGCAGCCACCACAGGAGCAGCCCGAACGCGACGAAGCCGGCGGCAGCACCCTGAAGGGCCCGGCGCCTGCCGATGTGGGGGAAGCCTCTGGACATGCGCGCGATCCTGCCAGCCGGGACGCGGTGCTGACCAGGGGAGGCTGGGGCGCTTCCCGCGGCGGTGACGGCGAGTACGGGGAGGCGGTCCCGCCGCCGGCTGCCAGGGCTGACCGGTCCGGACGGCTCAGTCGCCGCCTACCGACGCGCCCGCCTCAGCCTTCGCCGTACACGAAGAACGTTCGGGTGCCTGCGCGCGGCGGTCGGAGCGGCGGGTCCACCGAGACGCCACCGGTTCCGTGAAGCGGGCGGTGAGAGGACCGAGAACGACCAGGATGAGGACGTACGCCGTGGCCAGGGGGCCCAGCGACGGTTCGATGCCCGCGCTGACCGCGAGCCCCGCGATGACGATCGAGAACTCGCCGCGGGCCACCAGTGCGCCGCCCGCCCGCCAGCGGCCTTTGACGGAGATCCCGGCCCGGCGGGCCGCCCAGTAGCCGGTGGCGATCTTCGTCGCGGCCGTGACGACCGCCAGGGCGAGCGCGGGGAGCAGGACGGGCGGGATGCTGGCCGGGTCGGTGTGCAGCCCGAAGAAGACGAAGAAGACGGCCGCGAACAGGTCCCGCAGGGGGCTCAGCAGGGTGTGCGCGCCCTCCGCGACCTCGCCGGACAGCGCGATGCCCACCAGGAAGGCGCCCACCGCGGCCGAGACCTGGAGCTGCTGCGCGATCCCCGCGACCAGGATGGTCAGCCCCAGCACGACCAGGAGCAGTTTCTCGGGGTCGTCGCTGGAGACGAAACGGGAGATGAGGCGGCCGTAGCGGACCGCGACGAACAGGACGAGTCCCGCCGCGCCCAGCGCGATCGCGAGCGTGAGGCTGCCCGCCAGCAGCCCGGCCCCGGCCACCAGCGCGGTGACGATCGGCAGGTAGACCGCCATCGCCAGGTCCTCCAGGACGAGGACACTGAGGATCACCGGCGTCTCCCGGTTGCCCACCCGGCCCAGGTCGCCGAGCACCTTGGCGATGACCCCGGACGACGAGATCCAGGTGACGCCGGCGAGTACCACCGCGGCCACCGGACCCCAGCCGAGCAGCAGTGCCGCCAGCGCCCCCGGCACCGCGTTCAGCGCCCCGTCCACGAGGCCGGCCGGATAGTGGGCCTTCAGGTTGGTGACCAGGTCACCGGCCGTGTACTCCAGGCCGAGCATCAGCAGGAGCAGGATCACGCCGATTTCGGCGCCGGTCGCGATGAACTCCTCGCTCGCGCCGAGCGGCAGCAGACCGCCCTCGCCGAAGGCCAGCCCGGCCAGCAGGTACAGCGGGATGGGGGAGAGACGGAAGCGGGCGGCGAACCGGCCGAGCAGACCGAGGCCGAGGATGATGGAACCGAACTCGATCAGAAGGACCGCGGAGTGCACCGAATCACTCCCGACCGAGTATCGACGCGGCCGCGTCGACGCCCTCACGGGTGCCGATCACGATCAGCGTGTCACCGCCGACGAGCCGGAAGTCCGGCGCCGGCGACGGGATCGCCTCGGTCCGCCGCAGCACCGCCACCACGGACGCGCCCGTCTCGGTCCGCATCCGCGTGTCGCCCAGGACACGTCCGTTCCACCGTGAGGCCGCCGCGACCTCGATCCGCTCGGCGACCAGTCCCAGCTCGGTCGTGGAGAGCAGGCCGGCGCTGTGGTGGGCCGGCTTGAGCGCGTCGATCAGCGCGCCGGCCTCGGCACCGGTCAGTCGCAGGGACTGCGCACAGGAGTCGGGGTCGTCGGCCCGGTAGACGCTCACCGTGCGGGCGCCGTCGCGGTGCGCCACCACGGACAGATGGCGTTGTTCCCGGGTGACAAGGTCGTACTGGACCCCGATCCCCGGCAGCGGCGTCGCCCTCAGACGTGGTGCAGACACGTTTCTTCCCCTTGCTTGGATGCGGCTGGCGTGCGGGTGCGGACGGCTTGTCGTGCGTGGGGCGTGCGGATGGGTATGGCTTGTCGTGCGTGTGGCGTGCGGATGCGGATGGCTTGTCGATACGAGCGGCCATCGGTCGGTCGGTCGAGGGCGTTCGATGATCACGGTTGCCCGGTCTGCATGCTGTCACCCACCCGTACGGTGGCGACATGGGTGTTGTCACGGATATACGCGGCCGGCGGACAGCTGAGAGCCTGGCCGCGAAGGGGTCGGGTGCACCGGACGGGAGGGGCGGAAACGGGACCGTGTCGTTGTTCTGGCGGATCTTCTCGCTCAACGCCCTCGGCCTGGTCGTCGCCGCCGCGCTGCTGCTGGGCCCGGTCACCGTGTCGACACCCGTGCTGCCGGGCGAGGCGCTGGCCGTCGTCGGCGGCCTCGCGGCTCTGCTGGCCGCCAACGCGCTCGTGCTGCGGGTCGGTCTCGCCCCCCTCCAGCGGCTGGGCCGCGCCATGGCCACCGCCGACCTGCGCCGCCCCGGAGCCCGGGCCCCCGTCTCCGGACCCGCCGAGACGGCCGCGCTGATCACGACGTACAACACCATGCTCGACCGACTGGAGGGCGAGCGGGCCGCAGGCGCGGCGCGCGCGCTCTCCGCCCAGGAGCGTGAACGGCAGCGCATCGCCCGCGAACTCCACGACGAGGTCGGTCAGACCCTGACCGCCGTCCTCCTCCAGCTCAAACGTGTCGCCGACCGGGCGCCCGAGGAACTGCGCGAGGAGGTCGGCCAGGCCCAGGAGGCCACCCGCGCCGGCCTCGACGAGATCCGCCGTATCGCCCGCCGACTGCGCCCCGGCGTGCTGGAGGAACTCGGCCTGGCCAGCGCCCTGCGCTCGCTCGCGGCCGAGTTCAGCGCGCACGGCCTGACGGTCGGCCATCACATACCCGCCGATCTGCCCCACCTCACCGAGGAGTCAGAACTCGTGCTCTACCGGGTGGCCCAGGAGGGCCTCACCAACACCGCCCGGCACTCCGCCGCCGACCGCGCGGACGTCCGGCTGCGGCCGGTCACGGACGGCGTCGAACTCCTCGTACGCGACAACGGCAAGGGTCTCGCCGGGGCGCCCGAGGGCTCCGGCATCAGCGGTATGCGCGAACGGGCGCTCCTCATAGGGGCCGCGCTCAGCCTCGAACCCGCCCCCGGCCGGGGCACCGACATACGGCTGCGTATCCCGGTCGTGGCAGCGGACAGCCGCTGATGGCGGCCCCGATCCGGGTTCTGCTCGCCGACGACCACACCCTCGTACGCCGGGGCGTGCGCCTCATCCTGGAGGGGGAGCCGGACCTCACCGTGGTGGCCGAGGCCGGCGACGGGGCGGAGGCGGTCGAACTGGCACGCGCGCGTGACGTCGATCTGGCCGTGCTGGACATCGCCATGCCCCGGATGACCGGTCTGCAGGCGGCCCGCGAACTGTCCCGCCGGCTGCCTGGGGTGCACATCCTCGTCCTGACGATGTACGACAACGAGCAGTACTTCTTCGAGGCCCTCAAGGCGGGCGCCAGCGGCTACGTCCTGAAGTCCGTCGCCGACCGCGACCTCGTCGAGGCGTGCCGGGCGGCCGTACGGGACGAACCGTTCATTTATCCGGGCGCGGAACGGGCCCTGGTCCGCTCCTACCTGGAGCGGCTGCACCGGGGCGACGGACTGCCCGAGCGGGCCATCACCGAACGCGAGGAGGAGATCCTCAAACTGGTCGCCGAGGGGCACACCTCCAAGGAGATCGGCGAACTCCTCTTCATCAGCGCGAAGACGGTCGAACGCCATCGCGCGAACCTCCTCCAGAAGCTCGGCATGCGCGACCGCCTCGAACTGACCCGCTACGCGATACGGGCCGGTCTCATCGACCCGTGAACGGCCTTCACCGGGACCCGGAACCGCCCTCGCCGCGACCCGTGAACCACCGCCTTCAAAGCAGCGCTTCCCAGTCCCCCTCGAAGTCTGCCGGGTTCAGGAACAGCCCGGCCATGTCGACGGGCGGCTCATGCTCGCCGTCCGGATCGGGCAGCGGCTGCTCGGTCCAGATGCACTTCCCCTTCGGGGTGTAGCGGGCGCCCCACTGCTCCGACAGCGCCGTGATCAGCTGCAGCCCCCGGCCTCCCTCGTCGGTCTCCGTCGCGCGGCGGATGCGGGGCATGGTCTGGCTGCCGTCGAAGACCTCGCAGACCAGATCGTCGCCGTACAGCAGACGCAGGCTCACCGGGCCCCGGGCGTGCCGGACCACGTTGCCCACGAGCTCGCTGGCCAGGAGTTCCGTGGTGGGGGCCAGATCGTTCAGGTTCCAGGCCGCCAGTTGTTCGCGGACATGACGGCGGGCCTGGCCGGCCGCTTTCGGATCCTCGGGCAGCGGCCAGGAGGCCATCCGGTCGGAGGGCAGCGAGTGCAGACGGGCGACGAGGAACGCGGCGTCGTCGGCGGCCTGCTGGTCGGTGGGCAGCAGGCCGGCCGTCAGCGTGTCGCACAGGCGCTCAAGATCGGCCACGGTCTCGACAGCGCGGCCCGCGTGCGCCGCGCTCAGCATCTCGGCCAGCTGTGCCATGCCCGCGTCGATGTCCCGCTTCGCCGACTCCACCAGTCCGTCGGTGTAGAGCACGAGCAGGCTGCCCTCGGGCACCTCCAGCTCGACCGTCTCGAACGGCGGCTCCGCCACGCCCAGCGGCGGGTCGGCCTCCGGCTGAGGGAAGTGCACGGTGCCGTCGGGATGGACCAGGGCGGGCGGCGGATGCCCGGCACGGACGACGGAACAGACCCGGGTCGTGGAGTCGTAGAGCGCGTAGAGGCAGGTGACGTACGACGTCTCGCCCATGCCGCCGACTATGTCGTTGAGGTGTCCCATGATCTCGTCGGGGGGCAGCTCCAGGTCGGCCAGCGTGTGGACGGCCGTGCGCAGCCGCCCCATGGTGGCCGCCTCCGGCAGACCGTGCCCCATGACGTCGCCGACCACCAGCGCCACCTGCCCGCCGGAGAGCGGGATGATGTCGTACCAGTCGCCGCCCACGTCCGCGCCCTGCCCGGCCGGGAGATAGCGGGCGGCGGCCGTGCACGCGGGCAGCTCGGGCAGCTCCTTGGGGAGCAGACTGCGCTGGAGTTCCCGGGACCGGGTGTGCTCGGCGTCATAGAGCCGGGCCCGCTCCAGGGACTGCGCGACAAGGGCGTTGATGGTGGTCAGGAGCGCGCGCTCCTCGTCGGTGAGCCGCCGCGGACGGTCGAAGGCCACGACGCACACCCCGAACGTGCGCCCGGACGCCGTGAGCGGCAGAAATGCCCACGCCTGTTTGCCGGCGTGCTCCGGCAGGCCGGTCAGCAGGGGTGAGCGCACGGTCAGCTCCTGGGGAGAGGACAGAAACAGCGGCGCGTTGGTGGCGATCACGTCCCAGGCCGGGTCGCCGAGGGTGCGGGGGCGGTTGTCGAGGACCTCGAGGAAGTCGTCCGGATAGCCGACGGCTCCGACGTTGTGGAGCCGGTCGCCCTCGATGACCTGGACCAGGATCCCGGCGGCGGCGAACGGGGGCAGCACCCGGCGGGCGACCGCGTCCACCACGTCCCGGGAGGTCGTCGCCGTGGCGAGTTCCGCGGTCAGCTCCGCTATCCGGCTCGCCCGCTCGGAGGCGGCGCGCTCGGCGGCCTTGCGCTCCTCGGCCAGACGTCGCCGCACGGTCACGTCGGTGAAGTAGAGGGTGCGCCCGTCGGGGCCCGGCACCAGCCGCAGGTGGTACAGCCGGCTGGTGTCCGGCATGTGCACGTCAAAGCCGGTGGGCTTCTCATCGGCGGCGGCCTCCCGGCAGCGGCTCTCCAGACCGGGCACCTGCCGGGTGGACGGCAGCTCCCACAGGAGGCGTCCGAACAGTTCCTCCTCGGAGAAGCCCAGGAAACGTTCCGCCTCCAGGTTGGCGAAGGTGATCCGCCACTCCTCGTCCACCGCCAGGAAGCCGTCGCTCATATGGCGCAGGGCCCGGCTGAGCGCGTCCCGGGCGGTCCGCGACTCGTTGCTCTCCCAGCCCACGCCGATCATCCGGTGGGGTTCGCCGTTTTCGTCGTACGTGGCCCGGCCTCGGGCCTGCGTCCAGCCGTACGTGCCGTCCAGGCGCCGTACCCGGTACTCGGCCTCGTACACGGTGTGGTCGAGGATCGCCTGCTGGGCCGCCGCCAGCGTCGGCGCCAGGTCGTCGGGGTGGACGATCCGCATCCAGTTCTCGATCTCGCCCGTGTAGTCGGCGGGCAGGGTGCCGTACAGATCCAGCGCCGCCTCGTCCCAGATCAGCTCGCCGGTGCGGATGTCCCAGTCCCACGAACCGACCTGGACCTCCTTCAGGGCCTGCCGCAGGCGCTCACCGCTCAGCTCCGTCTGCGCGGGCCCGGCCGGGGGCGGCGCCTGGGCCATCCGGTCCTCGGTCCAGGCGACGAGGTCCCGGAGGAAGTCCCACTGCTGCGGGGTCGGCTCACCCCGCTCGCCCACCAGGACGGTCAGCGCGCCGATACCGCGCTTTCCGCTGAACACCGGCAGGGAGGCCAGGCCCGTGCCGGGCCAGGTCACCTCCGGCCCGGAGGCGGCGGGGTCCAGCGGGACCCAGACGCCACTGCCCTGCTGGAGGGTGCGGGCGGGGGCCAGCGGCCCTTCCTGGTCGATGATCTCCCAGGAGCGGGTGAGGGCGGGAGGGAGGCCGGCGGCCGACACCAGGCGCAACGCGGACATCGGACCACGCAGGTGCATGGTGGCACCGAGCGCGGACAGCTCACCCACCGCGTGCTGCAGCGCCAGCCGGAAGACCTCGCTCTCCGTGACACCGGGGGCCACTGTGCGGAGCAGAGCGAGCCGTGCGTTCATGCCAGGAACGTATCGTTCCCGTCCTGGCCCGAAACCTCTTTCACACTTTCTCACCGGCGGCTTCCTGCCTGCTCCATGCCTCAACAGCGGGGAAGCCGGAGCGAGTTGTCGAAACGTGTCCCGTGTAGCGTGCCGTTCACGGGCAGGCCTGCGATCATGAGGAGCGGCATGGACATCGGTGTCTTCATCCCCATCGGCAACAACGGCTGGCTCATATCGAAGAGCTCGCCGCAGTACATGCCGACCTTCGACCTTAACAAGGCCGTGGTGCGGAAGGCAGAGGAGCACGGACTCGATTTCGCCCTGTCGATGATCAAACTCAAGGGCTTCGGCGGTGACACACAGTTCTGGGACCACTGCCTCGAGTCGTTCACGCTGATGGCGGGGCTGGCCGCAGTCACCGACCGGATCAAGCTGTACGCCTCCACCCCGATCCTCGCCCTGCCACCGGCGATCGTCGCGCGCATGGCGACCACGGTCGACTCCATCGCCCCGGGGCGGTTCGGCGTCAACATCGTCACCGGCTGGGCACCCGGCGAGTACGCGCAGATGGGCCTGTGGCCCGGCGACGAGCACTTCGGCAACCGCTACGCCCGGGCCGTCGAGTACGTCACCGTGATGAAGGAGCTGTGGAGCGAGGGCGTCAGCAACTTCAAGGGCGAGTTCTACGAGATGGACGACTGCGTGCTGTCCCCGCAGCCGGTGGACGGGCACATCGACATCGTTGCCGCGGGGCAGAGCAGCACCGGAATGCGGTTCGCCGCCGAACACGCCGACTACAACTTCATCCTGGGCAGCGGCGTCAACACCCCGCTCGCTTTCTCGGACACCACCGCCGCGCTGGTGGACGCGGTGCGGGAGACGGGCCGCGACGTGGGCGCGCTCTCCCTCTTCATGGTCATCGCGGACGAGACCGACGAGGCCGCGCGCGCGAAGTGGCAGGACTACCACGACAACGCCGACCGCGCGGCGCTGGCGTACATGGCGGGCGAGTCCGCCACGGACACCACGTCCGACGGCTCCTCCACCGCCCGGACCATCTCGCTGCCCGAGGGTGCCGTGAACTTCAACATGGGCACGCTCGTCGGCTCGTACGAGACCGTCGCGGCGATGCTCGACGAGATCGCCGAGGTCCCCGGCACCAAGGGGATCATGCTGGTCTTCGACGACTTCCTCGAAGGGCTCGACAACTTCGGCACACGCATCCAGCCGCTGATGAGGTCCAGGTCGGGGCGGTCGGCGGCGGTCTGAGCCGCGGGGCCGGGGGGGGTGCGTGCCGGCCACCTTCACGTGCCCCCTGCCGGCCGATCCCGGCCCATGACCTCGCCGTTGACCGAGGCGACGTAGGAACACCTCGGAAGCGGCGAGGGCCAGGACGTCCAGTGGTGGCCCTGTCGTCTTCCGCCGGCGCCCGCAAGTGGGCCCGCGCGACCAGGACCGCCAAGCCCTCCAACCACGCGTCCGTCAATTCCCCTTGCTCGCGCGGATCCTGATGACAACGGGACTCAGCCGCAGCCCCACGCCTCATCGATCGGTGTCCGCCGGACCAGGGAGCTCTGCCACGGGGCCGCCGGTGAAGGACGGGCGGTGACGGACGCGCGGTGAAGGACGGGCAGTGAAGGACGGGCAGTGAAAGAAGGGCTGAGCGCAGCGCTCTCAGGAGCACCTACCCTTGGTTCATGACCAGCAGCAGCGACCGGAGCCCGGCAGTGGACGTTCGATCATCCAAGAGCTATGAGATCCGCACCTACGGGTGCCAGATGAACGTCCACGACTCCGAGCGATTGTCCGGGCTGCTCGAAGACGCCGGATACGTGCGCGCACCCGAGGGCTCGGACGGCGACGCCGACGTCGTCGTGTTCAACACCTGCGCGGTGCGCGAGAACGCCGACAACCGGCTGTACGGCAACCTCGGCCGGCTCGCCCCGATGAAGACGAAGCGTCCCGGCATGCAGATCGCGGTCGGCGGCTGCCTCGCCCAGAAGGACCGCGACACCATCGTGAAGAAGGCGCCCTGGGTGGACGTCGTCTTCGGCACGCACAACATCGGCAAGCTGCCGGTCCTGCTGGAGCGCGCCCGCGTCCAGGAGGAGGCGCAGGTCGAGATCGCCGAGTCCCTGGAGGCGTTCCCGTCCACCCTGCCGACCCGGCGGGAGAGCGCGTACGCGGCCTGGGTGTCGATCTCCGTCGGCTGCAACAACACCTGCACCTTCTGCATCGTCCCGGCGCTGCGCGGCAAGGAGAAGGACCGCCGCACCGGCGACATCCTGGCCGAGATCGAGGCCCTGGTCGCCGAGGGCGTCTCCGAGATCACCCTGCTCGGCCAGAACGTCAACGCCTACGGCTCCGACATCGGCGACCGCGAGGCCTTCAGCAAGCTGCTGCGGGCCTGCGGCACCATCGAGGGCCTGGAGCGCGTCCGCTTCACCTCCCCGCATCCGCGCGACTTCACCGACGACGTCATCGCGGCCATGGCGGAGACCCCGAACGTGATGCCGCAACTGCACATGCCCCTGCAGTCCGGTTCGGACACGATCCTGAAGGCGATGCGCCGCTCGTACCGCCAGGAGCGCTACCTCGGGATCATCGAGAAGGTCCGCGCCGCGATCCCGCACGCGGCGATCACCACCGACATCATCGTGGGTTTCCCCGGCGAGACCGAGGAGGACTTCGAGCAGACCTTGCACGTCGTCCGTGAGGCCCGGTTCGCGCAAGCGTTCACGTTCCAGTACTCCAAGCGGCCCGGTACCCCCGCCGCGACCATGGAGGACCAGATCCCCAAGGAGGTCGTCCAGGCGCGCTACGAGCGTCTCGTCGCCCTCCAGGAGGAGATCTCCTGGGAGGAGAACAAGAAGCAGGTCGGCCGCACGCTCGACCTCATGGTCGCCGAGGGCGAGGGCCGCAAGGACGGCGCCACCCACCGCCTCTCCGGCCGCGCCCCCGACAACCGCCTGGTGCACTTCACCAAGCCCGAGCAGGAGGTCCGCCCCGGCGACGTGGTCACGGTAGAGATCACGTACGCCGCCCCGCACCACCTCCTCGCGGAGGGCGCTGCTCTGCGGGTGCGCCGCACGCGCGCGGGTGACGCCTGGGAGAAGCGGAACGCGGAGAAGGCCGCCAAGCCGGCGGGCGTGTTGCTGGGCCTGCCGAAGATCGGCGCACCGGCTCCTCTGCCGGTCGCCACCGGGAGCGGCTGCGGCTGCGACTGACGGCGGTTGCTCGGACGCGGACGCGAGGGCGACCGGGGCGCCGACGCCTATGGTGGCCGCGGCGCCGATGTCGACACTGATTGCGGCGCCGATGTCGACGGTGGCCGTTACCGCGCCGCCGCGACGGTCGGGTGACGCCCGGCCGCCGTACGGCGTTACGCTGCCGATCATGCTCGTCGCCGCCGCAGTCTGCCCCTGCCCACCCCTTCTCGTGCCCGATGTCGCCGCAGGCGCCGCCTCCGAGCTGGACGCCGCGCGGGCCGCGTGCACGGACGCGCTCAGTGTCCTCGCCGCCGCCCGGCCCGACCGGCTGGTGGTCGTCGGGCCCGCCGACGAGAGCGGACGGGGGCCGCACCCGGAGGGGACGAGGGGCTCGTTCCGCGGGTTCGGCGTGGACTTGGACGTATGCCTGGGCGCGGCCAACGCCGCCGCCACCGCCTCCGACACGGTCCCCGTCGAGGGCGGGGACGGGAGCGGAGCACCCGGGCGGGCCCTTCCGCCCTCCCTCGCGGTGGCCGCGTGGCTGCTGGAGCGGGTCGGATGGTCGGATGTCCCGATCGAGGGACTCGGTGTGGGGGAACCTCTTGCGCCCGAGCGGTGTATCCACGTCGGAAGGGACATCGCCGCCGGGGCCGAGCGGGTGGCGCTGCTGGTGATGGGCGACGCCAGCGCCTGCCGCACGCTCAAAGCCCCGGGCTACTACGACGAGCGGGCGGCACCCTTCGACGCGGAGGTCGCACGTGCGCTGGGCGCGGGGGACGTGGCGGCACTGCGGGCACTGGACGCCGATCTGGCGTATCAACTGAAGGCCGCCGGCCGGGCCCCTTGGCAGGTCCTGGCCGGCGCCGCCGAGGGAGCGGGCCTCGGTGGCGCCGTGCTGTACGAGGACGCGCCGTACGGGGTGGGATACGTGGTGGCGAGCTGGTCGTGACGCGACCGGCGCGAGGGTAGGACGAGGCAGGGCTCGGCGCAGGACCCGCAGGATCCCGGAGGGCCCCGGACACGGCGGACGGCCGGGAGCGTGATGCTCCGCGGCCGTCCGTCGATGCGCCGTGCCGTTCAGGATGCCGGCGGGGGCGAGCCCGGCGGTGTGCCGCTGTCGCCGCTCGGACCGGCGCCGGGCCCCGTACCGGCCGGACCCGTGCCCTCCTTGCCCGCGAGACGGTCCATGGCGTCCTTGGCCTTGCCCGTTCCGGTGTGGATCGTTTCGCTGTACTTGCCCTTGGTCTTCTCGTCGACTGCCTTCGCAGCCCGGTCGAGGCCACGTTCGATCTTGTCCCCGTGCTGCTGCGCGAGGCCGGAAACCTTTTCCTTCGCCGGGCTGAGCTTGGCCTTCATATTGTCCAGGAGACCCATGATCCACCTTCCGTGACGGGCGGTTACCTGCGGGCGCCTTCCCCGGCCTCGTTGTCGGCAACCTCTTCGACGGACTGCTGCTTGGGGATCTCGACGCCGTCGCCGGTGGCGTCGTCGGCGGCGCCTGCCGCTGCCGCCGTCTCCACCGCCGCGTCCTCGGCCTCGGCGTCCGCCGCGGCTTTCGACTCTGTCTCCGCCTCCGGCTCCGTCGACCCCTTCGCCTCTGCCGCCTCCTGAGCCCCCGGCTCGGCCGTCGCCGCGTCGGCCCGCGCCTCGGCGGGTGCCTCCTCCGTGGCCTTCTTCCTCCTGAGAAGTCGTGCGAAAACGCCCATATCCACTCCATACGCTACTCATGCGGGCGAAATCCCGCGCCGTCCGGTGCGTCCGTTTGCGTCGCCCGGGTCGCCGCCTCTGTGAACGGGCGGCGGAGAACCTCGCAACTGGGAACGACGTCGCACCCGGACCGTCACGTAACTCGTTCGAGGCCACGGCGGCAGGTTTGCGAGACTGGGGCGGTGAGCAGCACACCCCCCGCCCCCCGTGTCATCGCCGTCGTCGGACCCACCGCGGCCGGAAAGTCCGATCTGGGCGTCTTTCTGGCCCGGCGACTCGGCGGCGAGGTCGTCAACGCCGACTCCATGCAGCTCTACCGAGGGATGGACATCGGCACCGCCAAGCTGACGCCCGAGGAACGTGCGGGCGTCCCACACCACCTCCTGGACATCTGGGACGTGACGGTGGCCGCATCCGTCGCCGAGTACCAGAGGCTGGCGCGTGAACGCATCGACGCACTGCTCGCCGAGGGCCGCTGGCCCATCCTCGTCGGCGGTTCCGGCCTGTATGTCCGCGGGGCCGTCGACAACCTGGAGTTCCCGGGCACCGATCCCGAGGTCAGGGCCCGGCTGGAGGACGAGCTCACCCTGCGGGGTTCCGGCGCGCTGCACGCCCGTCTGTCGGCCGCCGACCCCGAGGCCGCACACGCGATTCTGCCCAGCAACGGCCGCCGTATCGTCCGGGCCCTCGAAGTCATCGAGATCACCGGCCGGCCCTTCACCGCCAACCTGCCCGGCCATGACTCCGTCTACGACACTCTGCAGATCGGCGTCGACGTGGCTCGCCCCGAACTCGACGAGCGCATCGCGCGCAGGGTCGACCGGATGTGGGAGTCCGGACTCGTGGAGGAGGTGCGCCAACTGGAGGCGCAGGGGTTGCGGGAGGGGCGTACGGCCTCCCGCGCCCTCGGCTACCAGCAGGTGCTCGCGGCGCTCGCCGGGGAGTGCGGGATGGAGGAGGCGCAGGCGGAGACGATTCGTGCCACCAAGCGCTTCGCGCGCCGTCAGGATTCGTGGTTCAGGCGCGACCCGCGGGTGCACTGGTTGAGTGGGGCTGCGGCGGATCTCACAGAACTTCCGCGGCTCGCACTGACGTTGGTCGAACGACCGGTTACAGCCTGATCACGTCATGGCATCGGGACGCTCCGGCCGTCATCGAGGGCTCCGGCGCCGTGCCATCATCGAGCTTCGATCGACCAAGTGGAGTCCAAGTTGGGAGGGCGCGTGGCGATGGAGGCCGGCCCTCGCGACACCGCACAAGGCACCGAGCACCTCACTGCGGAGAACGGCGAACCGGAGCAGGACGACGACCGTCTGAGCGACGGGCGTCTGAGTTCCGACGGGCCTGACGAGACGCCGGACGGGGTGACCGCCGACGGCCCCGAACCGGAGGAGATGTTCCCGGGCGGCCCGGAGGTCGAGGTAGAGCTCCGTCCACAGCGTCGGCTGCGCATCTGGCAGCTCGCGCCCATCGTGAGTCTCGCCGCGGTCGGCTCCCTGATGTTCGCCTTCCCGCTCGCCTTCGACTTCGGCGACAGCGGCGCCGTGATCGCGATGCTGGGCCTTCTGATCTGCTCGTGCTCGGCCGGCTGGGGCATGATGGCCGCCCGCCGCGTCGGGTACACGTTGCCCGGGCTGCCGCCGCGCGGCGCCGGCCGCCGACCTGACTGGCGGGTGGTGATCGCCTACGTCGTGCTGGTCGCCGCGGTGGTCATCCTCGCCGTCTGGCGCGTGGCCCGACTGCGCTGACGCGGGGCAGGAGCCGGGAGACCGCCCCGCGCGAGTCCACGCGCGCGGAGGAGTGCGGATCTCCGCCCAGATCACGCGCGTCTCCAGGCCGCGAGCGCCACGCGCGCGCGTGGGGGTGCGGGTCTCCGTCCGGACCATGTTCGTCTCCGGGCCGTGAGCGGAGGGGGCGCCGACCTCCGCGAGTCCCGCCCGCGCGTGGGGGTGTCGACCTGGCGTCCGAACGATGCTCGTCTCCGGTCCGCGAGTCCGACCGCGCGCGGAGGCGGAGGGAATGCCGCCCCCGCCCAGATCACGTGCGACCCCAGGTAGCGAGCGCCACGCCCGCGTAGGCCGGGGTGTCGTAGCCACCCCGTACGATCGAGGAATGAGCACGCGGATCGCCTTCCTCAAGGGGCACGGCACGGAGAACGACTTCGTGATCGTCCCGGACCCCGAGAACGCCATCGACCTGCCCCCTGCCGCCGTCGCCGCCCTGTGCGACCGCCGCGCGGGCATCGGCGGTGACGGACTGCTGCACGTCGTGCGGTCCGCCGCGCACCCCGAGGCCAAGGACATGGCGGCCGAGGCGGAGTGGTTCATGGATTACCGCAACGGCGACGGCTCGATCGCGGAGATGTGCGGCAACGGCGTGCGCGTGTTCGCGCGCTACCTCCAGCGCGCCGGGTACGCCGGTGAGGGCGACCTCGCGATCGCCACGCGTGGGGGCGTGAAGACCGTGCACATCGCCAAGGAGGGCGACATCACGGTCGGTATGGGCAGGGCACTGCTCCCCGAAGGGGACGTCACCGTGAGCGTCGGCGAGCGCAACTGGCCCGCGCGGAACGTGAACATGGGCAACCCGCACGCCGTCGCCTTCGTGGACGACCTCGCGCACGCGGGCAGTCTGTACGACCCGCCGCCCTTCAGCCCGGCCGCCGCCTACCCGGACGGGGTCAACGTCGAGTTCGTGGTCGACCGCGGTCCGGGTCACGTGGCCCTGCGCGTGCACGAGCGCGGCGCCGGTGAGACCCGCTCGTGCGGCACGGGCGCGTGCGCCGTCGCCGTGGCCGCCGCCCGCAGGGACGGTGCCGACCCGGCCGTCACCGGCACCCCGGCGACATACACGGTCGACGTACCCGGTGGCACCCTGGTGATCACCGAGCGGCCCGACGGCGAGATCGAGATGACCGGTCCCGCCGTGATCGTCGCCGAGGGCGAGATCGACGCGGAGTGGCTGGAAGCCTCCGTCCGCTGACCCGGCCGTAGTCATGGGACGCCAAACCGTAAACCTCCGAACCGTCGCTCGAATGGGTGATCCTTTTCACGCTCGGCGAGAGGCGGTCAGACGCACGTGATGGGCTCGATAGCATCAAGCACCGGCCCGGACGGGGGACCGATGCCATCCCCTGAGCCGTGTCCGCCCTGGGGCACCCCGTCCGCCGGTCCACGCAGCCGGAGGTGCCCATGAGTGCGGAGGCCACGAACCCCGCGAGCCCAGGCCCGGTGACAGCAGGCCCTGTCCTGCCGACAGTGCCCCGCAGGAAGGCCCGCGCGCGGATCGACCTGCGCCGCCTCGGCCGGGCCGCGCTGCTCGGTCCCACCGCCCGTGACCGGCTGCCCGACGCGATCGGCCATGTGGCCGAGGCCCACCGCGCCCACTACCCCGACGCCGACCTCGAGCCGCTGCGGCACGCGTACGTCCTGGCCGAGTCCTCGCACCGCGGCCAGATGCGCAAGAGCGGTGAGCCGTACATCACCCATCCGCTCGCGGTGACCCTGATCCTCGCCGAACTCGGCGCCGAGACAACGACGCTGACGGCGTCCCTGCTCCATGACACCGTCGAGGACACGGACGTGACGCTCGATCAGGTCCGTGAGCAGTTCGGCGAGGAGGTCCGCTTCCTCGTCGACGGCGTGACGAAGCTGGAGAAGGTCGACTACGGCGCCGCCGCCGAGCCCGAGACCTTCCGCAAGATGCTCGTCGCCACCGGCAACGACGTCCGCGTGATGTCGATCAAGCTCGCCGACCGCCTGCACAACATGCGCACCCTCGGTGTGATGCGCCCCGAGAAGCAGGCCCGTATCGCCAAGGTCACCCGCGACGTCCTCATCCCGCTCGCCGAACGGCTCGGCGTGCAGGCGCTCAAGACCGAACTGGAGGACCTGGTCTTCGCGATCCTGCGCCCCGAGGAGTACCAGCACACCCGGGAGCTGATCGTCGACAACGCGTCCCGCACGGACGACCCGCTCGCCGAGGCGGCCGACGAGATGCGGACGGTGCTGCGGGACGCCGACATCCAGGCCGAAGTCCTCATCCGGCCCCGGCACTTCGTCTCTCTGCACCGCGTGGCACGCAAACGCGGCCGGCTGCGCGGCTCCGACTTCGGCCGGCTGCTCGTGCTGGTGAACGAGGACGCCGACTGCTACGGCGTCCTGGGCGAACTCCACACCTGTATGAAGCCCGTGGTCTCCGAGTTCAAGGACTTCATCGCCGTACCCAAGTTCAACCTGTACCAGTCGCTGCACACAGCCGTGGCCCGCCAGGACGGTCAGGTCGTCGAAGTCCTCATCCGCACCCACCAGATGCACAAGGTCGCCGAGGCCGGTGTCATCGCGCTCGGCAATCCCTACGCTCCTCCTTCGGAGGAGCAGAGCGTCTCGGGCGACGGTGAGCGGGTCGACCCCACCCGGCCGGGCTGGCTCTCCCGCCTCCTCGACTGGCAGGAGGCAGCGCCCGACCCCGACACCTTCTGGTCCACCCTCCGCGAGGACCTCGCCCAGGACCGCGAGATCACCGTCTTCCGCCCCGACGGCGGCACCCTGGGTCTGCCCGAGGGCGCGACCTGTGTGGACGCCGCCTACGCGCAGTACGGCGAGGACGCGCACGCGTGCATCGGCGCGCGCGTCAACGGCCGCCTGGCGACTCTGAGCACGGTGCTGAAGGACGGCGACACCGTCCAGCTGCTCATGGGGCAGGACCCCGCCTCCGAGCCCTCCAGGGAGTGGCTGGAGCACGCCCACACGCCCGCCGCCCGGATCGCCATCCAGCGGTGGATCGCCACGCACCCGACCCCCGCCGCACCGTTGGACGGGGAGACGGGGCCGTCCCCCCAGCCGCCCGTGACGGCCTTCCGGTCCGGCGCCGAAGGTCTCGCTCCCCGGGCCGCCGCCGACCGTCCCGCCGCCGCGCCCGTCGACGAGGGGCCCCCGGCCGACCGTCCCGCCGCCGCGAACGCCGTCGTCGACCAGCCCGGGGCGAGCGTACGGCTCGCCGGCTGCTGTACGCCCGTACCGCCCGACGAGGTGACCGGATTCGTCGTGCGCGGTGGAGCGGTGACCGTCCACCGCGTGGAGTGCCCGGCGGTGGAGCGTATGAAGAGCGCGGGGCGCGCGGAGGTCGGCGTGCGCTGGGGGGACACCACCGGGTGCCGGGTCACCCTGTTCGCCGAATCGTTCGGCCGCCCGCATCTGCTCGCGGACCTCACCGAGGCGATGGCCCTGGAGGGCGCCGAGATCGTCTCGGCGACCGTCGAACCCCCGAGCCGACAGCGCGTACGGCACACCTACACGGTCCAGCTCCCTGACGCGGCCCACCTGCCGGCCCTCATGCGGGCGATGCGCAACGTCCCCGGCGTGTACGACGTGAGCCGGGCACAGCCGCAGGCGCTGGGGGACTGAGTCGCCCACGGGGCCGAGTGCCGGATCACCCGCGGGGTTCCGGGACCGAATCACCCGCAGCCTCCCGGAGTGTGTCACCCGCCGGGTACCGGCCTACCCGTTCGGGTGGGCAGATCGCGTGCCGTCGCCCCCGGGCGCTCATGCGCTGGTAGCGGTGGTGCATGCTGCTCATCCCCTGCTCCCCGGCTCCCCCGGCCCGCCGCAGACCCCTTGGACGCCCGAAGACCCCAGGACGCCTGAAGGCGACCGCACTCCTCGCCTCCGCCCTCTCCGCCTGCCTCCTCGCCGCGAGCGCTCCCGTGACCCCGCTCGGTGTCGGCGACCGTCTCTTCCCGTACCTCGGCAACCCCGGCTACGACGTGGCGTCGTACCATGTCTCCCTCACCTATCCCGGCAGCAACAGCAAGCCGCTGCAGGCGGTCACCACCATCGACGCGTGGACGACGACCCCACTGGACCGCGTCAACCTCGACTTCACGCACGGCACCGTCGGCTCGGTCGAGGTCGACGGCGAGCCCGCCGCCTTCACCAGCGCCGGCGAGGACCTCGTGGTCACTCCCGAGGACCCGCTGCCCGAAGGCAGCTGGATGCGGATCACCGTGCGTCACACCAGCGACCCGACGCCCGCCCAGAACCGCGACGGCGGCTGGGTGCGCACCGCGGACGGACTCGTCATGGCCAACCAGGCCGACGTCGCCCACCTGGTGTTCCCGTGCAACGACCACCCCTCCGACAAGGCCATGTTCACCTTCCAGGTCACCGCGCCCGACGACTACATCGCCGTCGCGAGCGGCCTGCCCACCGGCGTGGAGCGGGACGGGCGGCTGAGGACCTGGACGTACCGGACCCAGCACCCGATGGCCACCGAGCTCGCCCAGGTCTCCATCGGCCGCTCCAGTGTGCTGCACCGCACCGGCCCGCACGACCTGCTGCTCCGGGACGTCGTGCCCAACAAGGACCGCCGCGCGCTCGAACCGTGGCTCAAGAAGACTTCCGGCCAGATCGCCTGGATGGAGGGCAAGGTCGGGCGGTACCCCTTCGAGACGTACGGCCTGCTCATGACCGACGCCGACACCGGATTCGAGCTGGAGACCCAGACACTCTCTCTCTTCGAGAGAGACCTGTTCACCCGGCCCGCACACCCCCGGTGGTACGTCGAGTCGATCATGGTGCACGAGCTGTCCCACCAGTGGTTCGGCGACAGCGTCAGTCCCCGCACCTGGTCCGACCTGTGGCTGAGCGAGGGCCACGCCACCTGGTACGAGGCCCTGTACGCCGAGGAGAAGGCAAAGCGCTCCCTGGAGGCGAGGATGAAGACGGCGTACCGAGCCTCCGACCGCTGGCGCGCGACAGGTGGCCCCCCGGCGGCCCCCAGGGTGCCGGACCCCGGCCAAAAGATCAGCATCTTCCGGCCGAACGTCTACGACGGCGCCGCGCTGGTCCTGTACGCCCTGCGCCAGGAGATCGGCCGCCTCGCCTTCGAACAAGTGGAACGGGCTTGGGTGAGCCGCTACCAGGACGCCTCGGCGACGACCGAGGACTTCGTCAGCCTCGCCTCCGAGATCTCCGGCCGTGACCTCGGCGGGTTCTTCAAGGCCTGGCTCTACGAGGAGAAGACCCCGCCCATGCCCGGCCACCCGGACTGGAAGTAGGTCGCGCCCCAGCGTCAGGGGGCGACATAAGACAGTGACGAGACGGGCCGTGCCGTGCGACCATCATCAGGTCGGCACGGCACCGACGGGAATCTCCCGGAGCTCTCGTGCGTTGAAAACAGTGACGCAGCAGCTCAGAAGCTCGGCTTCCGCCCTGCCGCCGCCTATCGGAATCCCCATCGACGTAAGGACCCAATGACCTCCTCTTCATCTTCTTCCCAGGACACGCAGCGCCTCGCGCCGTCTCACCCCGAAGGTCTTCGGGCCGATGCCCTGATGGAAGAGGACGTCGCCTGGAGCCACGACATCGACGGAGAGCGGGACGGCGACCAGTTCGACCGCTCCGACCGCGCGGCCCTGCGCCGCGTCGTGGGCCTCTCCACCGAACTCGAGGACGTCACCGAGGTCGAGTACCGCCAGCTCCGCCTGGAGCGGGTCGTCCTCGTCGGCGTCTGGACCTCGGGGACGGTGCAGGACGCGGAGAACTCCCTGGCGGAGCTCGCCGCCCTCGCGGAGACCGCGGGCGCGTTGGTGCTCGACGGTGTGATCCAGCGCCGTGACAAGCCCGACGCGGCCACCTACATCGGCTCCGGCAAGGCCGACGAGCTGCGGGACGTCGTCCTCGAATCGGGCGCGGACACCGTCATCTGCGACGGTGAGCTCAGCCCCGGCCAGCTCATCCACCTCGAAGACGTCGTCAAGGTCAAGGTCATCGACCGGACGGCCCTGATCCTCGACATCTTCGCCCAGCACGCCAAGTCCCGGGAGGGCAAGGCACAGGTCGCACTCGCGCAGATGCAGTACATGCTGCCGAGGCTGCGAGGCTGGGGTCAGTCGCTGTCCCGTCAGATGGGCGGTGGCAAGGGCGGCGGCCTCGCCACCCGTGGTCCCGGTGAGACCAAGATCGAGACGGACCGGCGTCGGATCCGCGAGAAGATGGCGAAGATGCGCCGGGAGATCGCGGACATGAAGACCGGCCGCGAGATCAAGCGCCAGGAACGCAAGCGCCACAAGGTGCCCTCGGTCGCCATCGCGGGCTACACCAACGCCGGCAAGTCCTCGCTGCTCAACCGCCTCACGGGCGCGGGCGTGCTGGTCGAGAACGCCCTGTTCGCGACCCTCGACCCGACCGTGCGGCGGGCCGAGACCCCGAGCGGTCGTCTGTACACGCTGGCCGACACGGTCGGTTTTGTACGGCACCTGCCGCACCACCTGGTCGAGGCGTTCCGCTCCACCATGGAGGAGGTGGGCGAGTCCGACCTGATCTTGCACGTGGTGGACGGCTCGCATCCGAACCCCGAGGAGCAGCTGGCCGCCGTACGCGAGGTGATCAGGGACGTCGGCGCCACCGGCGTACCCGAGATCGTCGTGATCAACAAGGCGGACGCGGCCGACCCGCTGACGCTCCAGCGGCTGATGCGGAACGAGAAGCGTTCGATCGCGGTCTCGGCCCGTACCGGCCGGGGCATCACCGAACTGCTCGCACTGATCGACAACGAGCTGCCGCGACCCTCGGTCGAGATCGAGGCGCTCGTGCCGTACACCCACGGCAAGCTGGTCGCCCGTGCCCACGACGAGGGCGAGGTGATCTCCGCGGAACACACCCCGGAGGGCACCCTGCTCAAGGCGCGGGTGCACGAGGAACTGGCGGCGGACCTCGCGTTGTACGTCCCGGCACCGCTCGCCTGAGCCGTCGTGGAAACGTCGCTCAAGTCGGCGTAGCACAGCCGGCCTGAAGGCCTGCCCCCTGCCGACCGCAGGGGGCAGGCCTTCAGCGTGTCCGGACCACCGGGCGCCGAGGTCTCCCCGCCCCCACGGTCACTGGCCCGCGAACTTCTTGCTGACGGAGCCGTACACGCCCCGTGCCACCTCACCCAGACGCGGGCCGGCCAGCCAGCCGGCCGTCGCCGGGCCGATCGAGGTGTTGGACACCAGCGCCGGCTTGCCGTCCGAGCCCGGGGCGACCCAGCCACCCCCGGACGAACCGCCCGTCATGGTGCATCCGATCCGGTACATCGTCGGGTCCGCCTTGTTGATCGACAGCCGTCCCGGCTTGTCCTGGCACTGGTACAGCGCCTGTCCGTCGAACGGCGGCGCGGCCGGGTAACCGGTCGCCGTGATGCTGTCGACGCTGGTCACCGCCGGAGCGTTGAAGTCCACCGGAAGCGCAGAACCGACCGTCTCCTCCAGGGACTTGCCGTTGCCGCCGTCCTCCGGGGTCACATGAATGACCGCGAAGTCGTACGAGGCACCGTCACCGCCCGTCTCACCGCCCTGCTCGATCCACTGGTCGGAGGTCTGCGCCCAGTCGGCCCACCAGACACCGTACGGAGCGACCTCCTCCTCGGTGGCGTTCTGAAGTTCCCCGGCCGACTTGCCCTGGTCGTTGTACGACGGCGCGAACGCGATGTTGCGGTACCAGCCGCCCTTCTTGCCGGCGTGCACACAGTGGCCCGCCGTCCACACCAGGTTGGACTTGCCGGGGTGGGCCGGGTCCTCCACGACGGTGGCCGAGCAGACCATGGTGCCCTCGGGGGAGTCGAAGAACACCTTGCCCGCCTCGGGGACGTTGGCATGGTACGTAGGCGACACGGCCTTCGCGTCCACCGGCTCGGGCGTCGGGTCGGTCACTCCCTGGTCACCGGTGAGGCCGCCGGCGTCGACGGCCTTGTCCGGGTCGTCGGCGTCCCGCATCCGGTCCGGATTCCACAGACCCTTGATGATCGGGTTGATGTACTCGTCAGCCTCGCGCAGCCAGTCGTCCTTGTCCCAGTTCTTCCAGGCGCCGTTCTTCCACTTGTCGATGTCGATCCCGTGCTCTTTTAGCTTGTTCTTGATGTCGTCCGGGATCGTGATCTTGCCGTCGCCCTCGGACGCGGCGGGGGCGCTGGCCTCGCCGCCTGCCTCGGCACCGCCCGAGTCGCAGGCGGTGGCGGTGAGCGCGAGCGCCGACGCGAGTGCGACGGCGGCCAGCACGGGGGAGGTTGTGCGGCGCGCGTTCCTCCCTTGGCGCTCGGTGAAGGACGGCCGTATCGATCGCATGTCTGACTCCCCCTGGGTGGACGAACGTGACGCTCTGGCGGTGACCCCGAGCCGAACCCGGCCGAAACCCAGCCGATCTGACTCTGATCTCACGCCGAGTTCCTACCAGTCTCACGGGCTTCGGGAACGGCCTCACACGATATGCGCTCGCCGGGGGCGACTTCCCCCGGGACGGCGACGGTTTCGCTACGGGCTGCATGATCTGGCAACTCGTCCGGCACACCTCCGATTTGACGTCCGCATCGGTGACAGCGACCCGCCGTCGGCGGGGCCGGCCGGCACGCGGTCGCCCGGGCGATACCGGCCGCGGAGGTCCCTTGGTGGGGCGCGCGCCCCGCAGCGGTAGTCCTGCGGACAAGCCGCGCACCCATGCGCGCGCCCTGCCGGAAGGGGCCGTCAGGGCAAGGATCTTGAGGCGACCCGTAACCCGGTGAGGGGCTCGGGGTTGGTAGCGGTGGGGACTTGCTGCCGGTGGTGGTCGGTCGGGTCTCCTGTGCCCAATTCCCCGGCGATTTCGAGTGAAGACTCCCGGGGTTTCGTATGTCGGGGTGGGCGAGGACGTGAGGAACCGCACGCCCCTGGACAGCGGGAGGACGGGGAGAACCGTGGCCGTGACCGAGACAGCGCCCGAGGAGACCACTGCGGACGGCATCGACGGGGTCGCCGCTTCTGCGCCTGGCGGTGGAACTGGTGTGGGGCGCTCCGGTGTCGCTGCAGGGGCGCTCGCCGGTCCGCCGGCGGGGGCGCGTCTCACGTACGAGGGGATCCTGAAGCGCCAGGCGGCGCGCGAGTCGGCGGCGCGCACCTACGCGCGCGCCCTGCCGATCGTCCCGGTGAGGGCGCGCGGGCTGACCATCGAGGGCGCGGACGGCCGCCGTTACCTGGACTGCTTGTCGGGCGCGGGAACGCTTGCTCTCGGACACAACCATCCCGTCGTCCTGGAGGCGATCCGCAAGGTCCTCGACTCGGGCGCCCCCCTGCACGCACTCGATCTGGCGACCCCCGTCAAGGACGCGTTCACCACCGAGTTGTTCCGCACCCTGCCACCCGGACTCGCCGACCGCGCGCGAGTGCAGTTCTGCGGACCGGCCGGGACGGACGCGGTGGAAGCGGCTTTCAAGCTTGTCCGTACCGCCACCGGCCGCAACGGCTTGCTCGCGTTCACCGGTGCCTACCACGGAATGACCGCCGGTGCCTTCGAAGCGTCCGGAGACGCCTTCGACATGCGGGTCGCACACCTCCCCTTTCCGCAGGACTACCGCTGCCCCTTCGGAGTCGGCGGCACCCGCGGCGCCGAACTCGCCGCCCGCTGGACCGAGTCCGTCCTCGACGACCCCAAGTCGGGCGTCCCGTTGCCGGCGGGCATGATCCTCGAACCCGTGCAGGGCGAGGGCGGGGTGCTCCCCGCACCGGACGAGTGGATGCGGCGCATGCGGCTGATCACCGCCGCCCGGTCCATCCCCCTGATCGCCGACGAGGTCCAGACCGGCGTCGGCCGCACGGGGGCCTTCTGGGCGGTGGAACACAGCGGGGTCACTCCCGACGTGATGGTCCTCTCCAAGGCCATCGGTGGCAGTCTGCCCCTGGCCGTAGTGGTCTACCGCGACGACCTCGACGTGTGGGAGCCCGGCGCCCATGCAGGAACCTTCCGCGGCAATCAGCTCGCCATGGCCGCGGGAACGGCGACCTTGGCCTACGTCCGCGAAAACCGCCTCGCCGAGCGCGCGGCCACCCTGGGCTCCCGCCTGCTGACCCAACTGAGCGAACTGGCCCGGCGGTTCCCCGTGATAGGGGAAGTGCGAGGGCGGGGGCTGATGATCGGGGTGGAGATGGTGAGGGAGGGGGAAGGACGGACCGGCGCCGAGCGCGGCGGGGATATCCAGGGCGCTGGTGATCTCACGGGGCGGGACAAGGCGCCGGAGCATGCCCGCGCTCCTCGTCCCGCCGCCCCCGAACTCGCGGCCGCCGTCCAACAGGAGTGTCTGCGACGTGGCTTGATCGTCGAACTCGGGGGACGTCACGCCAGCGTCGTACGACTGCTTCCTCCCCTGACGATCAGCGACGAGCAGGCGGCAGCGGTACTGGACCGCTTGAGCGACGCGGTGGAGACGGTGGCCCGCAACCACGCCCACGGCGAACAGCAGCACCAGAGGTGAGCAGGGCGGAGCCAAGGATGTCCCCCATCGTGTCCATGTGTCCTTCTGCGATCGGGTCGACTTGTGCGTCTGCGTGGGGTGGGGCGTCTGTGTCGACATGGGAGCGCGCGTATGCGCGGGTCGGTGTGTCGCGGTGGGCTTGTGCGTACACCCGAGCCGGTATGTCGCGGTGGGCTTGTGCGTACCGGCAGATCGGTGCCGCGGCATCGCCCTGCGGGCGCGCACGGGCTGATGTGCCCCTGAGGGGTGACGGGGCCCGCGGTCGGAAGCCTGCGGCTGGGCCGTGGTGCGACCATGCCGTCGCTCATGGGGAGACCTCAGGGTCACCGGCGCCGCACGTGCGAGAACGCTGCTGGTGCGACATGCCGAGCTGTGTGCCCGTGCGGCTCGCGTGTCCGTGCCGGCTCGTGCGTCCACGAGTGATGGTCCGCCTGCACGGGTCCAAGAGGCTGCCGGGGCGTCCACGCGAACTCGTACTCCGCGCCGGATCATGAGCCGACGCCGCGTCGGGCGTCCGCGCCGGATTGCGTGTGTGCGCCGGATGACGCGTCCGCATGGCCCGTGCGGACGCGCTGGCGCGGTGGCGGACACCCGGACGTCCGCACCCGGGTGCTCCGCCTCCTTCGCCGATCGGGTCGCCCGGAACATCGCTCACCTCCACCGCACCCCTCGAACACTGTTTTCCCTTTCCGCAATGCCACGGCCCGCGCCCGCCAGTGCTCCGCCACGACGTCGAATCACCCCGGCCGCACGAGCCGGCACCATCTTGAGGATCACGCCTTGAACGCCAGTTTCACCCCCGACGCCGACACCGCCGCCCTCCCACCAGGCGGCCCTTCCGGCACGATGTCGCCAGGTCCCTACGACGACCGCGTCCCCCAGTCCCGCCAGCCGCCGTTCCAGTCGGCCGCCGTGCCGGCTGCCGCGCCGTCCGCACCGCCGGTCGCCGCTCGGGCCGATCGACAGCCCGCGGAGACCTCGGCTCCGGCAGGAACTGCCTCCCCTGGGGGAGAGGAGAGCCCCCAGACGTCAGGCGCAACGCCGGTCCAGGAAGGCGCCCCGGCTCCCGGGTCGTATCTCGGCGGCGTCCCGGACCTCCTGGAGCACCTCGACCCGACAATCGCAGCCGAGGCCGCCGCTGTGGAGAACCTGCTCCGCTGCTGGGTACGTGAGGCCAACCTCCTCGCCGCCCCCGACAACGGCATCCTTCGCATCCCACTCCCGGCCACCGGCACAGCTCTCCTCGTCCCCGTCCACTACTGGTCCCCGACGGGTTGGCACCGCTTCGGTCTCCCGTACCTCGTCGGCACCTCCGACCAGTCACCGCCTGCGGACGCCGTGACGGTCGCCGCACTGCTCACCAGGGAAACGCCGAACGAGACGGCCTTGGTCCTCGGCTCCCTCAGGCACATCGGGATCAAGGGGCCGGAAGCCCATCACTCACCGGCGCTGCATACCTCCTCACTTCCCGCTCCCGATCTCGCCTGTACCGCGATCACTTCCACCACCGCCCCCACCACTCGCACTGTCACTCCCACGAGCGCTGCACCCGCTTCCACCGTCGTCGTCCACTCCCACCCTCATTCGTCCGCCACCGGAGCCGCCGATCTCGTCGCGCGCGTGGCCGACTCCGTCCGGCGAACCGGCGTCTTCCTCAGCGAACGCCGGAAACATCCTGCCGACCTCCCCGATCTCTTCCTCGCCGCCGAGCAGGCACTCGTGCTCGGACACCCCCTCCACCCGACTCCGAAGAGCCGCGAGGGCCTCTCCGAAGCCGAAGCCCGGTTGTACTCACCCGAGTTGCGCGGATCCTTCCCCTTGCACTGGCTGGCTGTCGCTCCCTCCGTACTCGCCACCGACTCGGCCTGGACTGAACGCGGCCGCCCCGTCGCCGCGGGCCGGCTCACCGCACGGCTCGCCGGAGCCGGGCTGCCGTTGCCCGAGGGCTACACGGCCTTGCCGCTGCACCCCTGGCAACTGCGTGAGGTCCGGTACCGCCACGAAACCGCGGTCCT
This sequence comes from Streptomyces sp. NPDC050287, assembly GCF_044459385.1. NCBI lineage: Bacteria > Bacillati > Actinomycetota > Actinomycetes > Kitasatosporales > Streptomycetaceae > Streptomyces > Streptomyces sp. NPDC050287. The sequence goes on from NZ_JBITIY010000017.1 coordinate 69,070, forward strand.
GCTCGAGGCCGGACTCCTCCAGGATCTCGGCACTCACGGCGCCCCATGGCACCCCACGTCCTCCCTGCGAACCGTCCATCGCACCAACGCCCCGGCCATGCTCAAGTTGTCCCTGGGCCTGCACATCACCAACTCCCGGCGTGAGAACCTCCGCAAGGAACTCCACCGCGGTGTCGAGGTCCACCGGTTGCTCCGCAGCGGCCTGGCCAGGCAGTGGCACGTCGCCCATCCCGGATTCGACATCGTCCGGGACCCGGCCTGGCTGGCCGTCGACGGACCGGGCGGCGACCCCCTGACCGGACTCGACGTGGTGATCCGCCACAACCCCTTCAGCCCCTCGGACGACGTTTCCTGCGTCGCAGGCCTGGTCTCGCCCCGGCCCCATGTCCCAACGGGTGCGTTCGACGGAAGCCACGGCACCGGTGGACCTGTTCTGCGGTCCCGCCTGGCCGAAGTCGTCACACGCCTCGCCCACCGGACCGGCCGTTCCCGAGAGGCCGTCGCCGCCGAGTGGTTCCTGCGCTACCTCGAACAGGTGGTCCGTCCCGTGCTGTGGCTCGACGCGGAGGCGGGGATCGCGCTGGAGGCGCACCAGCAGAACACGCTGGTCCTGTTGGACGGCGACGGTTGGCCCGCCGGTGGCCGCTACCGCGACAACCAGGGTTACTACTTCCGCGAGTCCCGACGCGCGGAACTCGACGCCCGGCTGCCGGGAATCGGTGAGCACAGCGACACCTTTGTCTCCGACGAGGTCACCGACGAGCGATTCGCGTACTACCTCGCGATCAACAACGTCCTCGGACTCGTCGGCGCGTTCGGCTCCCAACGCCTGGCTGACGAACGGCTGTTGCTCGCCGCCTTCCGCCGCTTCCTCACCGAGGCCGCCTCCGGCCCGGCCCGTCTGAGCAGCACCCTGCCCTCACGCCTCCTCGATTCGCCCGTGCTGCGCTGCAAGGCCAACCTGCTCACCCGTCTCCACGGCCTCGACGAACTTGTCGGCCCGGTGGACACCCAGTCCGTCTACGTGACCATCGCCAACCCCCTGCACTCCTGACCGCACTCCTCATCCCCGCCGACCCCGCGTTCCTGACTGGCACCGCTGATGACCATCGACCTCCTGCCCTCCTGACTGGCACCGCTGATGACCATCGACCTCCTGCCCTCCTGACCGGCACCGCTGATGACCACCGACCTCCTGCCCTCCTGACCGGCACCCCTGATGGCCACCGACCTCCTGCCTTCCTGACAGGTCCTCCGCCTCCCCCGGCCACCACCAACTCCCTTCATCTCCGAGGACCATGCCCCACCCCACCTCCTGAGAGGAGCGTCACCGTGCCTCCCACCGACGCGAACACCAACGCCGACACCGCCCGCCTGGTCGGCATCGGATCCGACGCGGGAGCCCGTATCTGCGAAAGCGGCATCCTGCCGGGCGTCCGCGCGGGCAGCCCGGGCAGTCATGACACGCTGGACCTGCGTCTGCCCGAGGAACTCCTCGCGTTCTTCCGGGAGGCGGGAGCCGACACCGGCCCCGCCCGGCTCGGCACCGAGGGCACGCCACCGCCCGCCTCTGTCCCCCCGGCGGCTGAGGACCTGCTCGATCGCATCGCCGGCTGGGGGGCGATGGCCACTCCCGTAGGCGCGTTCCAGCTCGTGCCCGTTCACATCGAACGGGACCTACCACTCATCAGCCGCTGGATGAACGACCCCGCCGTCGCGGAGTTCTGGGCACTTGCCGGGCCTCAGACCGTCACCGAGGAACACCTGGGAGCCCAGCTTGCCGGCGACGGGCGCAGCGTCCCGTGCCTCGGTGTGCTGGAGGGCACGCCGATGAGCTACTGGGAGCTCTACCGCGCGGACCTCGATCCGCTGGCCCGGCACTATCCCGCCCATCCCCACGACACTGGTATCCACCTCCTCATCGGCGGTGTCGCCGACCGGGGCAGGGGGCTCGGCAGCGTTCTGCTCAGAGCCGTTGCCGATCTCGTGCTCGCCAAGCGGCCCGCCTGTGCCCGCGTCGTCGCGGAACCCGACTTGCGCAACATTCCCTCCATCGCCGCCTTTCTGAGCGCCGGTTTCCTTTTCTCCGCCGAGGTCGACCTGCCTGCCAAGCGGGCCGCCCTCATGGTCCGAGCCCGGTCCCCGCGCCGTCTTCTGTGACGCGACGTCGCAGGGTCGTCACTTTTGGTACACCGCTCGTGCCGATCCGGTTCCCACTCCCGCCGAACGGAATTGCTGCCGGGCCGGACGATTCCCCGGCCGAGCCGACGCCCGTCCGCCATGACCTCGCGATGCGAGCCGTGACAGCACGAACTCCACGCAACCGACCACGCCGGGGGTGCCTTGACCGGCACCGTCTCCACCCTCATTGCCCGCACGCACGTCCTACGGACCCACCGGCGGACAGATCCGAAGCGATCCCGGCCCTCAAACGATCCAGCCCGAACCGGAACCGGCCAGGACCAACCGCCAACGGACCGGTCCGATCCCTGCCCCAGGAGCACGCGGTCTTGATCCCGCCCATGGCCCGCGCCTTGATCACCCGTTTGTCAGTGCCGGGCCGTAGGGTGGTCGCGCTATGACGAAGCCCTCACTCCCCGAACTCCTGCATGCTGCCGTCACTGCTGTCGGCGGTACGGAGCGCCCCGGCCAGGTGACCATGGCCGAAGCCGTCGCGGACGCGATCGACGACAGCTCCCATCTGCTGGTCCAGGCCGGCACCGGCACCGGAAAGTCGCTGGGCTATCTGGTGCCTGCCCTCGCGCACGGTGAGCGAGTCGTCGTGGCGACCGCCACCCTCGCCCTGCAGCGCCAACTCGTGGAGCGGGACCTGCCGCGCACGGTCGAGGCGTTGCATCCGCTGCTGCGCCGCCGCCCGGATTTCGCGATGCTCAAGGGCCGGTCGAACTACCTCTGTCTGCACCGCCTGCGCGAGGGCGTCCCGCAGGACGAGGAGGAGAGTCTCTTCGATCAGTTCGAGGCGGCGGCACCCACCAGCAAGCTGGGCCAGGACCTGCTGCGGCTGCGCGACTGGTCGGACGACACCGAGACAGGTGACCGCGACAACCTCACGCCCGGTGTGTCCGACCGGGCATGGGCACAGGTGTCGGTCTCCTCGCGCGAATGCCTGGGCGCCACAAAATGCGCGTACGGCGCCGAGTGCTTCGCCGAGATGGCCCGGGAGCGCGCCAAGCTCGCGGAGGTCGTCGTCACCAACCACGCACTGCTGGCGATCGACGCCATCGAGGGCGCCCCGGTCCTCCCGCAGCACGAGGTACTGATCGTCGACGAGGCGCACGAACTCGTCTCACGGGTCACCGGGGTGGCCACCGGCGAGCTCACCCCGGGTCAGGTCAACCGCGCGGTGCGCCGTGCCGCGAAGCTGGTGAACGAGAAGGCCGCCGACCAGCTCCAGACCGCCGCCGAGGGCTTCGAGCGGCTGATGGAGCTGGCGCTGCCGGGCCGCCTTGAAGAGATCCCGGAAGACCTCGGCTACGCGCTCATGGCACTGCGTGACGCCTGCCGGACCGTGATCTCCGGGATCGGCGCGACCCGCGACAAATCCGTCCAGGACGAAGACGCGGTCCGCAAGCAGGCGCTGGCCTCGGTGGAGAGCGTGCACGACGTGGCGGAGCGGATCACGAACGGCTCCGAGTGGGATGTCGTCTGGTACGAGCGACACGACCGCTTCGGCGCCTCCCTGCGCGTCGCGCCCATGTCCGTCTCGGGCCTGCTGAGGGAGAAGCTCTTCGCGGACCGCTCGGTGATCCTGACGTCCGCGACCCTGAAACTGGGCGGTGACTTCAACGGAGTCGGCGCCTCCTTGGGCCTCGCCCCCGAGGGCACTGAGGGCGAGGACGTTCCGCAGTGGAAGGGCGTCGACGTCGGCTCGCCGTTCGACTATCCCAAGCAGGGCATCCTGTACGTCGCCAAGCACTTGGCGCGCCCGGCGCGGGACGGCGACCGTGCGGACATGCTCGACGAGCTCACGGAGCTGATCCAAGCGGCCGGCGGTCGCACACTGGGCCTTTTCTCCTCGATGCGGGGCGCTCAACTCGCCGCCGAGGAACTGCGCTCCCGTATCCCCGAGTTTCCGATCCTCCTGCAGGGTGAGGAAACCCTTGGCGAGCTGATCAAGAACTTCGCGGCCGATCCGAAGACGTGTCTGTTCGGCACGCTGTCACTCTGGCAGGGCGTCGACGTGCCCGGGCCCAGCTGTCAGCTGGTCGTCATGGACAAGATCCCGTTCCCGCGGCCGGACGACCCGCTGATGAGCGCTCGCCAAAAAGCTGTCGAGGAGGCAGGCGGCAATGGCTTCATGGCAGTCGCCGCCACCCACGCGGCCCTGCTCATGGCGCAGGGCGCCGGCCGCCTCGTACGGGCGTCGGGGGACCGTGGCGTGGTCGCCGTACTGGACCAGCGACTGGCCACGGCGCGGTACGGGAGCTATCTGAAGGCGTCACTGCCGGACTTCTGGTACACAACGGACCGTAACCAGGTCCGGAAGTCGCTGGCCGCGATCGACGCGGCGGCGACGCAGGCGGAACAGGCGGAACAGGCACACACGGAGTGATCGGTGGTCGGCCTGTCCCGGCGCGGGACAGGCCGACCACCGATCCAAGTCGGCTGTCACCCGGTGGCGCACAGCGCAGGGCCCCGGAACCGGCGCAGAGGTCCCGGGGCCCGGTCAGAGGGCGGGGACCTTCCAGGGCCGCCCGCCGCAGCCGTCACACGCGCCGCAGCACCGCCACCACCTTGCCCAGGATGGTCGCGTCGTCGCCCGGGATCGGCTCGTAGGCGGAGTTGTGCGGGAGGAGCCAGACATGGCCGTCCTCGCGCTTGAAGCGCTTGACGGTGGCTTCGCCGTCGAGCATCGCGGCCACGATGTCACCGTTCTCGGCGACCGGCTGGCGGCGGACGGTGACCCAGTCGCCGTCACAGATCGCTGCCTCGATCATCGAGTCGCCGACGACCTTGAGGACGAACAGCTCACCGTCACCGACCAGCTGGCGAGGGAGAGGAAAGACGTCCTCGACGGATTCCTCCGCCAGGATCGGGCCACCGGCGGCGATGCGGCCGACCAGCGGAACATATGACGCGGCGGGCTTGCCGGCGGTGTCGGTGGGCTGGGCCGACGAGGCTTGGTCCGAGCCGCGCACCTCGTACGCGCGCGGGCGGTGCGGGTCGCGGCGCAGGAAGCCCTTGCGCTCCAGTGCCATCAGCTGGTGGGCGACGGAGGATGTGCTGGAAAGGCCGACGGCCTGGCCGATCTCCCGCATCGACGGCGGGTAGCCGCGCCGCTGCACGGAGTCCCTGATGACCTCGATCACCCGGCGCTGACGGTCGGTGAGTCCGGAGCTGTCCGCCCGGATGCCTGGAGGTCGGCCCGGCAGGGAGCGCTTGTGCCCCTCGGGATTCCCGGCTTCGTTCATGGCATGCACCGGCTCAAGTCGGCCCTGGGAGCGGTCCTGGGCAGTGATGGTGGCGCTGTCTGCGGTGGTGGTCACGTCGGCCCCTCTCGATGGTCTCCCTGCTGCACAACGGTAGTTGCTTTCGAAAGGTTGCGCCAAACACACGTTCGAGTGAAAAACAGCGAATAACCCGACTTGATCATGTGTTTGGGTGTATGGCTGACACGGTGCCTAGCGGGCAAAAGGGCTCATTGTTGTACTTTTCGCCGCTAGGGTGGCGACCTCGTGGGTGCCGCCCCAGTTTGCCATCCGCCATCCCGTCAACCGGGAGCCGGCCCCCATCTCTGCGGGAACCCCACGCGTCCTCCCTGCGGCGCCCACGGTATCTCCGCATGTGGCGAAGCGATACTGCTGTGCGCTTCCGTGTGTCGCTGCGACGCAGGGATCGGCGGCGCATGCCAATACGGGAGTGACACGCGCGCAAGGCATGCATGTATGGGCCAATCCCCACATCTAGTGGTTGGATTGCAGCAGCAGCCCAGAAGTTGTGGTCCCCCGGGTCATCAGGCCCTCGACGATCGCCTATGCTGGGGCTGCTTCATGAGGCCGGGGAGGCCTTCTGAGGCTATTGAGTCTGCTGTGAGGAGGGTTGGAAGATCATGCACTGCCCCTTCTGCAGGCATCCCGACAGCCGCGTCGTCGACAGTCGTACGACCGACGACGGCACGTCGATCCGCAGGCGCCGCCAGTGCCCTGACTGCTCCCGTCGTTTCACGACCGTGGAGACGTGCTCGCTCATGGTGGTCAAGCGGTCCGGGGTAACCGAGCCTTTCAGTCGTACCAAGGTCATCAACGGTGTGCGCAAGGCATGCCAGGGGCGGCCTGTCACCGAGGACGCGCTCGCCCAGCTCGGTCAGCGGGTCGAGGAGGCGGTGCGGGCCACCGGGAGTGCCGAGCTGACCACCCACGACGTGGGGCTGGCCATACTCGGCCCGTTGCAGGAACTCGACCTCGTCGCCTATCTGCGATTCGCCTCCGTCTACCGGGCGTTCGACTCGCTCGAGGACTTCGAGGCGGCCATCACGGAACTCAGGGAGACGGGACCCCCCGCCGCGGACGACGAGGACCGCGAGGACGCTGCCGACGGCAAGAGTGCTGTCGCGGGGGGTCAGGAAGACGACCGCGGGTCCGGAGGGACTGCTGACGTCCCCGAACCCGCACGCGCCGCCGACTGACCTGCGGGCCGGGACCGGAGCCTCTGACTCCGGATCCGGCCGGGCGGCGGCGATGAAAAGACCTGTTGCGGGCGTAGCGCGTGCCCGCAACACCAGACAGAACACCGTGTCACGGAACATCGTGGCACTTCAGGGCGTTTTAGCCCGTACAGGGAGGCGGCATGACAGAGACGGCGAGCGGTCCGGCACGGAGTTCCCGAGCCAAGGGCACCAAGGCGACCAAGGGACTGCGTATCGAGCGCATCCACACCACCCCCGGCGTACATCCGTACGACGAGGTGTCCTGGGAGCGCCGTGACGTCGTCATGACCAACTGGCGCGACGGCTCGGTCAACTTCGAGCAGCGTGGCGTCGAGTTCCCCGACTTCTGGTCGGTGAACGCGGTCAACATCGTCACCAGCAAGTACTTCCGCGGTGCCGTCGGCACCCCGCAGCGCGAGACCAGCCTCAGGCAGCTGATCGACCGCATCGTGAAGACGTACCGGAAGGCCGGCGAGGACCACAAGTACTTCGCTTCGCCCGCCGACGCCGAGATCTTCGAGCACGAGCTGGCGTACGCCCTCCTGCACCAGATCTTCAGCTTCAACAGCCCCGTGTGGTTCAACGTGGGCACCGCGCAGCCCCAGCAGGTCTCCGCCTGTTTCATCCTGTCCGTCGACGACTCCATGGAGTCGATCCTCGACTGGTACAAGGAAGAGGGCATGATCTTCAAGGGCGGCTCCGGTGCGGGCCTGAACCTCTCCCGCATCCGCTCCTCCAAGGAACTACTCTCCTCCGGAGGAAACGCCTCCGGCCCGGTCTCGTTCATGCGTGGCGCCGACGCCTCCGCAGGAACGATCAAGTCCGGTGGCGCCACCCGCCGTGCCGCCAAGATGGTCATCCTCGACGTCGACCACCCCGACATCGAGAACTTCATCGAGACCAAGGTGAAGGAAGAGGAGAAGATCCGCGCCCTGCGCGACGCGGGCTTCGACATGGACCTGGGCGGCGACGACATCACGTCCGTCCAGTACCAGAACGCCAACAACTCGGTCCGGGTGAACGACGAGTTCATGAAGGCGGTCGAGCAGGGCGACAAGTTCGGCCTCCGCGCGCGGATGACCGGCGAGGTCATCGAAGAGGTCGACGCCAAGTCGCTCTTCCGCAAGATGGCCGAGGCGGCCTGGGCCTGCGCCGACCCCGGTATCCAGTACGACGACACCATCAACGCCTGGCACACCTGCCCGGAGTCCGGCCGTATCAACGGCTCGAACCCCTGCAGCGAGTACATGCACCTGGACAACACGTCCTGCAACCTCGCCTCGCTGAACCTGATGAAGTTCCTGAAGGACGACAGCAAGGGCCACCAGTCCTTCGACGTCGAGCGTTTCGCGAAGGTCGTCGAGCTCGTCATCACCGCGATGGACATCTCCATCTGCTTCGCGGACTTCCCGACCCAGAAGATCGGCGAGAACACGCGCGCGTTCCGTCAGCTCGGCATCGGCTACGCCAACCTCGGCGCCCTGCTGATGGCGACCGGCCACGCGTACGACTCCGACGGCGGCCGCGCCCTCGCCGGAGCCATCACTTCCCTGATGACCGGCACGTCGTACAAGCGTTCTGCCGAACTCGCCGCTGTCGTCGGCCCGTACGACGGCTATGCCCGTAACGCCCAGCCGCACCTGCGCGTCATGAAGCAGCACTCCGACGCCAACACCACGGCCGTCCGCATGGACGACCTGGACACGCCGATCTGGGCCGCCGCCACGGAGGCCTGGCAGGACGTGCTGCGCCTCGGTGAGAGGAACGGTTTCCGTAACTCCCAGGCGTCCGTCATCGCCCCGACCGGCACCATCGGTCTCGCGATGTCCTGCGACACCACCGGCCTCGAGCCCGACCTCGCCCTGGTCAAGTTCAAGAAGCTCGTCGGCGGCGGCTCGATGCAGATCGTCAATGGCACCGTCCCGCAGGCCCTGCGCCGCCTGGGCTACCAGGAGGAGCAGATCGAGGCGATCGTCGCCCACATCGCCGACCACGGCAATGTGATCGACGCCCCCGGTCTCAAGCACGAGCACTACGAGGTCTTCGACTGCGCCATGGGCGAGCGCTCCATCTCCGCGATGGGCCACGTCCGCATGATGGCCGCGATCCAGCCGTGGATCTCCGGAGCGCTTTCCAAGACGGTCAACCTGCCGGAATCGGCGACCGTCGAGGACGTCGAAGAGGTCTACTTCGAGGCCTGGAAGATGGGCGTCAAGGCGCTGGCCATCTACCGCGACAACTGCAAGGTCGGCCAGCCCCTCTCCGCGAAGACCAAGGAGAAGGAGAAGTCCGCGACCGACGCTGTCACGGAGAAGGCCGAGGCGACCATCCGCGAGACGGTCGAGAAGATCGTCGAGTACCGCCCGGTCCGCAAGCGCCTCCCGAAGGGCCGCCCCGGCATCACGACGTCCTTCACGGTCGGCGGCGCCGAGGGCTACATGACCGCCAACTCCTACCCTGACGACGGTCTCGGCGAGGTCTTCCTGAAGATGTCCAAGCAGGGTTCCACCCTCGCGGGCATGATGGACGCCTTCTCCATCGCGGTCTCCGTGGGCCTGCAGTACGGCGTGCCGCTGGAGACGTACGTCTCGAAGTTCACGAACATGCGCTTCGAGCCGGCCGGTATGACGGACGACCCGGACGTGCGGATGGCGCAGTCGATCGTCGACTACATCTTCCGCCGCCTGGCGCTCGACTTCCTGCCCTTCGAGACGCGATCCGCGCTCGGCATCCACTCCGCCGAGGAGCGTCAGCGTCACCTGGAGACGGGTTCGTACGAGCCGAATGAGGACGAGGTCGACGTCGAGGGCCTGGCTCAGTCGGCGCCGCGCGCCCAGGAGCTGAAGGCCGTCGCCACGCCGAAGGCCGAGGTCGAGGCGGCCAAGCCGGCCCCGCAGCAGGCTCACACCAGCGCCGAGCTGGTGGAGATGCAGCTGGGCATCCAGGCCGACGCCCCGCTGTGCTTCTCCTGCGGTACGAAGATGCAGCGGGCCGGCTCCTGCTACATCTGCGAGGGCTGCGGATCGACCAGCGGCTGCAGCTGATTCCGCGCACCCTCGGGGTGTGAAGCTATTGGTCAGGGCGGTGGAACCGGTTCGCCGGCGCCACCGCCCTCGGCCTTGGAGACGGGCTCGCTGCCGTGTCCGACACAGCAGCGAGCTCGTCGGCGGCCCGCCACAGCCGGCAACAGGAGCGGTACCGCTCGAAGCAAACCAGCGGACCAGGCCCAGAAGTCGTACCACGCCTTGGCCGAGCGGACTGAGTCGGCGCGGCCGGCGCGTTCACGCGCGGCCTTCGAGCCTCCCGCGCCCGACAGTCAGGGCTTGTGTGCCCGACCCATGGTTGACGTGAAGGTCGCGGGATCGTCGTCGAAGCCGTGGAGTCCGGGGTGGAAGTCCCAGGTGCCGCCGTCCTGCCGTACGAACTCCGCGACGGTCGACGCCGTCGCTCCGAGCACGCTGCCGAAGTCGTCCTCTGCCAGAACGGTGTAGCCCTCCCGAATGCGCAGAGCCGGATCGAGCACGCTGACGAAGGTGCGATGCTCCGGGCGCTGCTGGATGACCACACCGACCACCACGCGCGCGTAGCGGGCGTCGAGACGGTCGAGTTCGACGGTCATGACCTCGTCCCAGCCGAAACCCTTGCCGTCCTTGCTGTCCCGGTTCAGGTAGATGGTGCCGTCGGGGGAGCGGCTGTCGAAGTGCACCACATACGCGGGATCCCCATAGGGATCGCTTGCCAGATAGGTCGCGGCCACCAGGTCCAGATCGGTCGGTGGCTGCCCGGCCGCACTCGGGTTCCACTTGAGGGCGATCTCGACCTTGCGGATCCCCTTGCTGATGCCGTTCACCGGACTTCCCCTTCCCCCTGTGGTGGTGCCGACCCGAACTTCCGGGCAGGCAAGGCAGGTTGCCCATCCTGCCACGCGCCGGTGCGCTCCCGCGGAGGAGCACTCCGCACGACTGTGACCACCGCCACCCTCCCTGGCCTTACCATGGCGCGGTGCTGGTCAAGTGGATTCGCTGCACCGTGGTGGACCGCCGCGGTTTCGAGCGGGGGCAGCGAAAGTGGGCGGGGCTTCTGGGGGAGCCGGGGTTTCGGGGACAGGGGGGCGGCTGGAGCCGGGGGCGACAGGGTGTGGCGCACACCTTCGCCTTCTGGGAGAGCCGGGCCTTCTACGACTCCTTCATGGCCCGATCCCATGACCGGCTGGCGGCTGCTCAGTCGGGCACCTTCAAGGACATCCACGCCAAGCTCTTCGATTACCGCTTCGATGTGAAGACAGGCTTCGAACCCCGGTTCACGGACGCGGACCTGGTACGGGTCGCCCACTGCCGCGTCCACGAGGATCGCGCCGAGCACTTCACGCTGATGCAGGAGAAGGTCTGGAACCCCGCGATGGCCGGCTCGCCCGGCATGATCCGGGGCCTGTTCGGCGAGGCGCCGGGACACGAGTTCCTGGTCCTGTCGATGTGGCGGTCGGCCGCCGAGCACGGCAAGTACCGCATCGAGCGAGTGGAGCGGCTCGCCCTGCGGGCCCAGACGGAGACGGACATCGCCTCCCTGACGGGCGACATCGTGGAGCTCGAACCGAGTTGGACGGTCTGATGTTCGACCTGTGCGCGTGCCCTGATGCGGTCCATGGTGCGGAAACTGTGTGACCTACGCCGTATGAGGGCCGTACGAGTGCTCTATGGCGCCTCACCCGATCTAGGGTCTTGGCATGGCACGACCACGGCGCATCGTCCTTGTCCGGCACGGCGAGTCAACGGGCAATGTTGATGACTCCGTGTACGAGCGTGAACCCGACCACGCCCTCGCTCTGACCGAGCGGGGGTGGCAGCAGGCAGAGGAGACCGGAAAACGGCTCCGCGAGGTCTTCGGTCGCGAGCGCGTCAGCGTGTACGTCTCCCCGTACCGTCGCACGCACGAGACACTGCGCGCCTTCCACCTCGATCCACAGCTCATACGCGTGCGCGAGGAGCCCCGGTTGCGTGAGCAGGACTGGGGGAACTGGCAGGACCGCGACGACGTCCGCCTCCAGAAGGCCTACCGGGACGCGTACGGACACTTCTTCTACCGTTTCGCGCAGGGCGAGTCCGGCGCCGATGTGTACGACCGGGTCGGTGGCTTCCTGGAGAGCCTGTACCGCAGCTTCGAGGCCCCTGATCACCCGCGGAACGTGCTGCTGGTCACCCATGGCCTGGCCATGCGCTTGTTCTGCATGCGCTGGTTCCACTGGACGGTCGCGGAGTTCGAGTCGCTGTCGAACCCGGGGAACGCGGAGATGCGAATGCTCGTTCTCGGAGACGACGGCAAGTACGCGCTGGACCGGCCTTTCGATCGCTGGCGGGATCCGGAACCGTACGGGATCACTGGGTAGAGAGGCAGGGCGATGACCACTGACTCCTCTTCCGCCGGCCGCCTGGACCGTGCCCTGGCCAGCCTGCGCGGAGTGGCGGTGGGGGACGCGCTGGGCTCGCAGGTCTCCATGCCCGTGAACCACGGGCTGCTGAAGGAACGCGAGCTGCCGCCCGGCCCTTGGCAGTGGACCGACGACACGGAGATGGCAGGTTCCGTGGTCGCGGTCCTGGCCACCCACCACCGCATCGACCAGGACGCCCTGGCCAGCTCCTTCGCCGAGCACCACGACGTCGACCGCGGATACGGCCCCGCGGTCGACCGCCTGCTGCGACTGGTCCGCGAGGGCGGCGACTGGCGTGAGCTCGCCGCCGCGCTCTTCAACGGGCAGGGGTCTTGGGGCAACGGCGCGGCGATGCGCGTCGCGCCGTTGGGCGCCTGGTACGCGGACGATCCGGAGCAGGCGATTCACCAGGCGGAGATCTCGGCCTACCCGACACACCAGCACCGCGAGGCTGTGGTCGGCGCCATGGCCGTCGCCGCGGCCGCGGCGCTGGCCGGTGCCCCGGGCGGACCGCCGAGCGCCGAGGCGCTGCTCGACGGTGTCATCGCGCTCGTCCCGAAGAGCGCTGTCGGTGCGGGCCTGCGCCGGGCCAGGGACATGCTTGATTACGCCGACGCGGCCACCGTCGCTGCCGTGCTCGGCTGCGGACGGCGCACGACGGCCCACGACACCGTGCCCTTCGCGCTCTGGTCGGCCGCCCGGTCGATGCGGGACTACGAGCAGGGATTCTGGACGACCGCGCAGGTCGGCGGCGATGTGGACACGACGTGCGCCATCGTGGGCGGAGTGATCGCGTCGGGGAAGGCGGGGACGCCGCCCGTCGAGTGGGTGGCGCGGACGGAGCCTGTACCGGCGTGGGTCACCGCCGTTGTGTGACGGAGCCCTCTGCCGTCCTGCCCTCTTCCTCGGTGCTCTCTGCGGGCCTGCCCTCTTCCGCGGGCTGGTCGCCGAGGCCCTGGTGGACAGTGGCGCCGAAACTCTGCGTGTATGCCGGGAACTCTGCGTGACCGTCCGGGCGTTCTCATGTCGTCCGCTGTGTGGGGCATGAGCTCCTGCAGGTGACTGACACGAGGAGTCGCAGGAGGTGATCATGCACGTGTCGCTGGGTCTCATGGTGCTGTTGGCCGGGCTCGCCGTGACGGCCTTGTCGGCGGTTACAGCGACCCGCATGCGGATGACCGGACCGACGTCCTGGTCATCGGTCCCCCGGACGGGATCCGGCCATCCGCGGCCTTTCGTGGGGCTGCCCGGGTCAGCCGAGGCCCGGCCCGGCCGTGCCGGCGAGGGCCTCCAGGTCGCTCTTGCGGACCCTGATCACCAACCAGGCGGTCACGAGGGCGAGTACGGCCATCGCCGCGGCCGCGATGAAGCCCGTCGAGATGCCCTGGGCGAGCACTTCATGGCCCCAGGGCGAGGGCAGTTGGTGCGTCCTGGCGAACTCCGCCTTCTGCTCCGCGGTTCCGTCGGCGAGGAACTTCGGCACCTGCTTCTCCGCCTCGTCCTTGCTGGCCGAGCCGAACACCGTCGTCAGGATGGACAGGCCGAGCGAACCCCCCACCTGCTGCGTGGCGTTGAGCAGTCCGGACGCCGCACCGGCCTCGTGCTGGGCAACTCCGGAGACCGCGGTGAGCGTCAGCGTCACGAAGTTCAGCCCCATCCCGAAGCCGAACACCAACATCGGCCCGAGGACCCCGCCGGCATAGGAGCTGTCGGAGCTGATGAGGGTCTGCCAGGCCAGCCCGATCGCCGCGAGCGCCGAGCCCGCCAGCATGAACGGCTTGGGTCCGAGGACCGGAAGGAACCGCTGCGACAGGCCCGCGCCCAGCGCGATCACGACCGTCACCGGCAGGAAGGCGAGGCCGGCCTTGATCGGGCTGTACCCCAGCACGTTCTGCACGAAGAGCACGATGTAGAAGAACATGCCGAACATCGCCGCAGCGAGGCTCAGCATGATCACGTACGTGCCCGAGCGGTTTCGGTCGGCGAACATCCTGAGCGGGGTGATCGGCTCCTTGGCGCGGGATTCGATGAACGCGAAGGCCAGCAGCAGGACCAGGGCTGCCCCGAAGGAGCCGATGGCCAGGCTGTCCCGCCAGCCGTCGTCGGCCGCGCGGATGAAACCGTAGACCAGCAGGGCCATGCCCGACGTCGAGGTCAGTGCGCCCGCGATGTCGAAGCGGCCGGTGTGCCGTTCGGACTCGCTGATGTAAAGCGGGGTGAGCACGGCGATCAGGACGCCGATCGGTACGTTGACGAAGAGCACCCACCGCCAGTCGAGCCACTCGGTGAGCATGCCTCCGGCGAGCAGTCCGATGGCACCGCCGCCTGCGGAGACCGCCGCGAAGACACCGAAGGCCCGGTTGCGTTCCGGCCCTTCGGGGAACGTGGTGGTGATCAGCGCCAGCGAGGTGGGCGACGCTATCGCGCCACCCACGCCCTGCAGGACACGGGCGGCCAGCAACTGCCAGGGCTCTTGGGCGAATCCGCCGAGCAACGAGGCGAAGGTGAACAGCAGGATGCCGGTCATGAAGACCCGGCGTCGACCGAGGATGTCGCCGGCGCGGCCGCCCAGGAGGAGCAGGCCCCCGAAGGTGAGCGTGTAGGCGCTGACAACCCAGGTGAGGTCGGTGGTGCTGAACTTGAGAGCGTTTTGAATGTGCGGGAGAGCGATATTCACAATCGTCGCGTCGAGTACCACCATGAGTTGGCAGGCCGCGATGACGGTGAGCGCGATGCCGGGATGCCCTTCCCGGCGGGCCGCACCTGGTTTCTGATCATGGATCAATTGAGAGGTTGTCACTATGGGTCCCCCACAAATGCCTTAGTGAACGATTGCGTTCACTGTCGCGACAACGGTAGTGAGTCTCTACTAGAGAACGCAAGCGTTCACTCGTCTTGTCGCCGCGCCTCACATCCCCCTCTGGTGCAGCGCGGTGCTGTCCCTCCCCGGAATCCCCGCTTCCCTGTTTGCTGGAGACGCTCAGATGGTTACCTCGCACTGGACGGCTGCCCCCGCCCAGGCCTCGCTTCGCCGACGTGGCGCCGTGCTCGAACGCGCGATCCTCGATGCCACCCTGGACCAGCTCGGTACGGTCGGCTGGAAGGGGCTGACGATGGAGGGGGTCGCCGCCGGGGCCCAGACGGGCAAGGCTGCGGTCTACCGTCGCTGGCCCTCCAAGGAGGACCTCGTCGCGGACGCCCTGCAGGCCGGGCTGCCGCGTCTTGAGGAGGCGCCCGATCTGGGCGACGTGCGCGCGGACCTGGTCGCGCTGTGCCGGTGGGTTCGTGAGGCGATGTTCTCCCGGCCCGGATTCGCTCTCCGGGCGGTGATTCACGAATGTGATCCCGCAGAGGCGGAGCGCCTCCATGACGTGATCGTCAAGGGGGTCGTGGAACCGACCGTCAAGCTGCTCGGTGAGGTCATCAACCACGGAATAGAGCGGGGTGAGGTGCCATCGGACGCTGTGAACGGCTATGTCCTCGACGCCATCCCGGCGATGATGATGTACCGCTCCAAGATGTGCGCAAGCGAATGGAATGATCAAGATCTGGAGGAGATGATCGACCAGTTGATGCTTCCGCTGCTGCGGCCGACGCGTGGTTGAGCGAGACCCGCGGTGCCCGTGAAGCACTTCTGGGCAACCGGGGTGTCGGAGGATGATCCCGGCGGCGTAGGCTGAGGGCGCCATGCCGTACGAACCGCCTACTCACACCGTCGAGCGCTCCCTCCGCGCCACGACCGGAGCGAAGATCATCGCCGGTGTCGACGAGGTCGGGCGCGGCGCCTGGGCCGGCCCCGTCACCGTCTGCGCGGCGATCACCGGACTGCGCCGGCCTCCCGAAGGCCTCACCGACTCCAAACTGCTCACCGTCAAGCGGCGCACAGAGCTCGCCGAGACGTTGCGAGGATGGGTGACGTCGTACGCCCTGGGGCATGCCTCTCACGAGGAGATCGACCAGATGGGGATGACGGCGGCCCTGCGTACAGCGGCCGTGCGTGCCCTGGAAGCCCTGCCGGTACGTCCCGATGCGGTGATCCTCGACGGTAAGCACAACTACCTGGGTTCGCCCTGGAACGTCCGTACGGTGATCAAGGGCGACCGTTCCTGTGTGGCCGTCGCGGCGGCCTCCGTGATCGCCAAGGTCCAGCGCGACAAAATGATGGCCGAACTGGGTATCGACCATGCAGACTTCGACTTTGCGGCCAACGCCGGGTATCCGTCGCCCGTGCACAAGGCCGCACTGGAGGAGCGGGGCCCCACCCCGTACCACCGGTTGACGTGGGCGTATCTTGATGCGCTGCCTCAGTGGCGGCATCTCAAGAAGGTCCGCAGCTGGGCGGACGGAAGCGTTCCGGAGATCGAGGGTCAGCTCGGCTTCGATTTCTGACGACTCCGCCGGCACTCATGTGCCACCCGCCGACCCGAGCCGTACCAGCGTTTGATAAATATCAGCCCATGCCTCTCATTCCCGAGGAGCCTCAGATTCACGAGAGTGCCCAGGGTCCCCGCGCGACCCCGGCCAGTGGCCGTACCGCGCCGACCCCCCGTCCTGTACCCGGTCCCCGCCCCGCGGCTCACCTTCGCCCCGGTCGCCCCGGCCCGCTGCGGCCGACGCCGCCGGTGCAACGTACGCCGCGTGACGTGGCCGTGGCCAAGCCCGCACCGTCGGGCCCCGCCGCCCCTGCCGCCGCCGCTCCCGCTGCGACTGCCCCGCAGATCCAGCTGATCCCGGCCTCCGCCGAGGGTGCGCTCGATGCTGCCGAAGAAGCCGTCGACCTCTTGCTGGACTCCGGGCGTGCCCCCGGTGATGTGCTGGTGATCACCACCGGCGAACAGCACCCGTGGGCCGCCCATGAACTGTCCTTCGGTGAAACCTCCTACTGGGCGCAGCACGACGCGGGTGACGACGTCTTCTACACGGACGCCGCCGTCGCCTCCCGTGCCACGTCCCGGCCCGTGGTCGTGGTCGCCGTCAACGGCGGTCCCGGTGCGGCTGCCGCCGACGCCCTGTCGCTGGCTCACGCCCGGGCCGGTGCCCTGCTGATCGTCTGTGGTGACCCGCAGCAGATCAACTCGGTGCTGGGCGCGGGCGTCTGACCCGTAACCGGTACGTCCGCAGGCGCCGGGGCCGACGAAGGTGCCGTCACGGCGGCACCTGCACGGCGGATGCTCAGGCCTGCGCGCATGCGCTCCGTCCGTGCTTTGGTGCGGGCGGAAGGCGGGGTGGTTTGAGTCCGCATCGTGGAGGGCTGGCCCCTTGCGGAACTCCCCGCCGTCGCGAGGCAGGCGGGGCGTTCCCGTGCGTGCGGCGCACGGGGCCGTCGCGGGGGCGAACTGGTTGCCGTAGGGCTGGATCAAGGGCGTGACGGCCGAATCAAGCCCGTACTGGCGAACGGCCCGAGCCGCCACCGTGCCCGAGCCGCCGTGGGACCGTGCCCGCGTCGCCATGGAGAGCCGCGGGACTGCGGGGGAGCGCGACCGTCAAGGCCAGTTCGAGCGGCGATCCCTGTCGGCGTCAGCGGGCCGCTGCGCGGCGCAGGACCTCCGACGCGGCGCCGCCCGTGCGCGGTACCGGCGGCGGCGCCTCGGACAGACCGAAGGGTTCGGGTGCGGAGTCCGCGTTCGGGCGGCGCCCGCCTCGACCCTCGCCCAGAACCTGCCAACCGTCTCGGGTCAGCGTGATGTACGCCCCACAGCGCAGTCCGTGCAAGGTACAGGCGTCACGCAGTCCCCACATCCACGCGCCGTCCTCCTCCGTCCAACGCGCGTCGCCCTCGCGGCAGTAGAGCAGCACGGCGGTGCGCACCGGTGTCCGGCGCCGCAGGTCATGAGGGATCACCCGGCGGAGCTGGGCGAGCAGCACGTTGCGGAACATCCAGCCGTCCGCTGGTGCCGCTCGGCGGGTGAATGATGCGCTCGCCGCAAGCCGCTCGTCGGGATCGAGGACCGCCACGACCGCCGTCGCCGGTTTGGGGTGGTGCCGGGTGTGCAGCCCGCTGACGACCTCACGAGGGTTGCGCAGCAGGGGGATCCCTGCCGCGGCCCACTCCGAGGGTTCGAGCAGACGAGCCAGAGGGTTGGCGGGTGCGGCGGACAGATCGGCAGAGGACGACGTCGACGCCGCCGAGGACGGAGCGAATCCGAAGGTCACGGTCCTCCCTTCGGCTACGCGCCCGCACTGCGGGCAGGGTCGGATTCGGGGGAGCGCGCACCGCAGCGAAGCCCTACCGGACCACGGGCGAGCCGTGCGGGGAGCGGACTTCAATTCTTCCTGTCGAACTTCGTTGCGGCAACGAGCAATTGGGCCCGTCGACCCTTATTGAACGAATTGCTCTCTATATCCCTACCCAGTGGGTTGGACGGCGACGCACGGCACATGCGAGCACGGCACGTCCGTCCGGCGGGACGGCACTCGAGAGACGGTGCGGGACTGCCGACTGGGGCGAGGACTCAGCCTCGTACCGCCAGCACCAGTGGCAACACCCCCTGCGCGCCGGACCTCAGGAGCTGGCGGGCGGCCACGGCCAGGGTCCAGCCGGTCTCGGTCATGTCGTCGACGAGCAGCACGGGGCCCTCGGCTGTCTGGAGGGCCGCCTGCAGCGCTGGAGGCACCGTGAGCGCCCCGCTGAGGGCCCGGAGGCGTTGGGCGCTGTTCGAGCGGGGCAGCGCCAGATCCGCGGCGTCGTCCGTGTACGCCAGTGATCCAAGGAGGGGGAGACGGCCGACCGCCGAGATTCTGGCGCCGAGCGACTGGATCAGCTGCGGCCGGGTGCGGGAGGGCATGGTCACCACCCCCGCGGGGCGCGGCGGGGCGTCCGGCGAACCGGAAGCCCAGCCGTCCGGTGACTTGGCCCAGTCGCTCAGGACCGTGACCACGGCGGTCACGACGTCGTCAGGGACGGGGACGTCCGGAGTCCGGGGCGCCAGCAGCGGACGGAGGCGGTTGCCCCAGCCGATGTCCGAGAGCCGGCCCAGAGCCCGGCCCGGCATGGCCTGTTCGCCCGGCGGGATACGGCCCTTGAGGTTGACGCCGATGGCGGGCAGACCCGTCGGCCACATACGGCGCGGGTCCACCACGACGCCGGCCCGTGCGAGCGAGCCGTCGGCGGTGTTCAGGGCGGTGGGGGAGACGTCCACCGTGAAGCGAGGACCGGCGCAGTTGTCGCAACGGCCGCAGGGAGCGGCCTCCTCGTCGTCCAACTGCCGCCGCAGGAACTCCATCCGGCAGCCGGTCGTGGTGACGTAGTCACGCATGGCCTGCTGCTCGGTGGCGCGTTGCTTGGCGACCCATGCGTAGCGCTCCGTGTCGTACGACCACGGGGTGCCTGTGGCGATCCAGCCTCCTTTGACGCGGTGGACGGCGCCGTCCACGTCGAGGACCTTGAGCATGGTCTCCAGGCGTGTTCGGTTCAGTTCGACGAGCGGTTCGAGCGCGGGCAGCGACAGCGGCCGGTCCGCGCGAGCGAGGACGTCGAGAGTGCGACGGACGGTTTCCTCGGGCGGAAATGCCACGGATGCGAAGTAGGCCCAGATGGCCTCGTCCTCGCGGCCGGGCAGCAGCAGCACTTCGGCGTGCTCGACGCCGCGTCCGGCGCGGCCGACCTGCTGGTAGTAGGCGATGGGGGAAGAGGGTGAGCCGAGATGGACGACGAAGCCCAGGTCCGGCTTGTCGAATCCCATGCCCAGTGCGGAGGTGGCCACCAGGGCCTTGACCCGGTTGCCGAGGAGGGCCTCCTCGGCCTGCTGCCGCTCGGCGTTCTCCGTCTTGCCCGTGTACGAGGAGACCGTGTGCCCGCACTGGCGAAGGAAGGCGGTGACCTCCTCGGCGGCGGCCACGGTGAGGGTGTAGATGATCCCGGATCCCGGCAGATCGCCCAGGTGATCGGCGAGCCACGCCAGCCGGTGGGCCGCGTCCGGCAGTTGTAGCACCCCGAGGCTCAGGCTCTCACGGTCCAGGGGGCCACGCAGTACCAGGGCGTCGGAGCCGGTGCCCGTGCCCAGTTGCTCGGCCACGTCCGCGGTGACCCGTGCGTTGGCGGTGGCGGTCGTGGCGAGCACCGGAACGCCCGAGGGGAGATCGCTGAGCATGGTGCGCAGCCGCCGGTAGTCGGGCCGGAAGTCGTGGCCCCAGTCGGAGATGCAATGGGCCTCGTCGACGACGAGGAGCCCGGTGGCGGCGGACAGCTCGGGCAGTACGTTGTCGCGGAAGTCCGGGTTGTTCAGGCGCTCGGGGCTGACCAGCAGGACGTCGACCGTGCCCGCGGCGACCTCGGCGCGGACGGTCTCCCACTCCTCGGTGTTGGAGGAGTTGATCGTCCGGGCGCGGATGCCCGCCCGGGCGGCCGCTTCCACCTGGTTGCGCATGAGCGCGAGCAGCGGAGAGACGATCACGGTCGGCCCTGCTCCGCGTTCCCGGAGCAGGGCGGTCGCCACGAAGTACACCGCGGACTTGCCCCAGCCCGTGCGCTGCACGACGAGGGCCCGGCGCTTGTCGGCGACCAGTGCCTCGATCGCCCGCCACTGGTCCTCGCGCAGCCGGGCCGAGCCGGTGCTGTCCCCGACGAGTCGGGCGAGGACCGCATCGGCTGCCGCGTGCAGTTCCGCGTTGCTCGTGTGCGTCATGCGTCCATACAACAGGACGGCTCTGACAGACCGGATCCGCGCCTGTGGAAAGGTCAGCGCCGCGAGCTCTGTTTGACGTGCCCCTGATCGGAGTTATCCACAGGCCCAAGCGCAACCTCGCGATCCGCGAGATCGTCTGCGCATGACGAATCACAGCGAAACGACTGGATCCGCCGGTAACGGCGACATCGGCGGACGAGACGGATACAAGGCCCACGGAGCGCGGGACTCCGGCGGCGGAAGCACCGGAGCCGGCGAGCACGTCGAGTGCGTCACGTACGACGCGCACGGCAGCGATCACCAGATCACCCTGCGTACGCCGGGCGAACTGGCCGATGCCCTGCCGTATCTCCTCGGGTACCGGCCCGAGGACAGCATCGTCCTGGTCGCCCTGCATGACCGGGGCGGGCGCGGCCGGTTCGGTGGACGGGCCCGGCTCGGCATTCCCACGAACGAGGACGACTGGGAGTCCGCGGCACGGCAGCTCGCCCACGGCCTGATCACGGGCAGCGAGCGGAGGGGCGGCAAGCCGGAGCAGATGGTCGCCTACCTCTGCCAGGAACCGGCGCAGGGCGAGTCCGGACAGCAGGTCATGCAGCGATTGGCCGACCTCGCCGGGCAACTGCGCAGGGAGTGTGGCCGGCTCGACGTGCCCGTGATCGAGGCGCTGTGCATCTCCGGCGGGCGCTTTTGGTCGTACTGCTGCCCGAGCGAGGGATGCTGCCCCGTCGAGGGAGTCCCGATGGGGCTGCCCGGCACGTCCGTGCTGGCGGCTGCCGCGACCTATGCCGGGCTGCAAGTGCGCGGCACACTGCGCGAGTTGCGGGCCAGGCTGCAGCCCTGGGAGACCGCGGCGGCGCTGGAACAGGAGATCGTTCTGGACACCGCGAGCATGGCGCAGGTTCCCAGGATGCTCGACGAAGCCGGCCGCTTGGCAGTGGCCGAGGAGACGGTGGAGCTCGCCGGGCGGATCATGACCCGGCTCGCGGAGGCTCCGCCCGTCTCCGGCACCCTGCAGGCGGACCTGCGTGACGACGAGCTGCTCGGACACGAGGAAGCAGCCACGCTCATCCTCGGCCTCCAGGACCGCACGACCCGCGATCGGGCAGCCGAGTGGATGGAGGGTGCCGAAGCAGGCCCCGCTCTTCGTCTGTGGCGTGCCCTGGCCCGCCGCTGCGTCGGGCCGTACGGCGAACACGCGGCGGCCCTGCTCACTCTCGTCGGCTGGGTCGCATGGTCGGCCGGTGACGAGATCGAGGCAAGGGAAGCCCTGGCCATGGCGCTGGGCGCCGACCCCGACTACCTCTTCGCCCGGCTCCTGCACCAGGCCTGCAACGAGGGCCTGGACCCGGAGTCGATCCGCTCCTGCCTCCGCACGGAACGCGAGGCGCGGAAGGAGCGTGCGCGCACCGCCGAAGGAGAGACGAATTCTGCGGGGGAAGCTGAGGTACCACCCCGTGGGCGTACCGAAGTAACCGGCGATCAAGAACCCCAGACCGTCGCGCAGCAGGTTGTCTCCCGCGGCCACGGCGACGCGGAGACCTCGTCGCCTGCACCGGACGCGGCCTCCCGTCGCCGACGACGGGCACGTGGCGGTTCACGTCCGGAAGGCCGCCCTCATCTCGCGGAAGCAGGAGGACGACCGTTCGGCACGGACGAGTCCCGAGGCCGTACCCGCCCGACGGCCGGTACACATCCCGGCGCCCGGCGTGCGGGAGGGACACGCCCCCGGCCCTCGGAAAGGGAAAACCCGCGGCGCTCGGGATCCTGCTCCGATGGCGTGGTGTCGGGAGGTGACGACACCGAGGGGACGCCGTGATCGGCCTCCGGTGGAGCAATGGCCTGCTCGACCGGGTCGTCTGCCGGCTGCGGCACGCGGTGTGTGGACAACGACAGACCGCGGGCGAGCGCCAACGTGCAGGGGGCAGTGGACTCAGGCCGACAGCGGGCGGCGGCGAGAAAATCCGCAGCCGTCCGTCCCGCCGCCATTCGGTCGGCTTCCCGGGTCGGGGGCGTGACTCCGCGGAGGTGCTTCCCGTTCACCTGAGTGGCGGAACGCCTGACCGTACCGGTCCGCCGAACCGCCCTTGTCCCTCGAAAGCCCCCGTGCCTACGACCCACGAGGCCCACAGAGCGCAGAGGAAGCCGCCCGTGCATAAGCCGACTCCGCCCTCCGCAATCGGCAACGACCGTCCGCCCGTCGGTACGCCGGCACCGCCCCGGAAAGGAGGCAGCACCCCGCCGGACGAGTCCACCTGCCTGCCCTCAGGCCAGGCGAGGCGGCCGCAGGCGGATCAGCCTGTGAATCAGGGGCACTTGCCCACCGGGCAGGCTCAGCGGCCGCCCCCTTGGGAGGAGCCGGTGCGGCGCCCGTCCGTGCCCACGGGCCAGAACCAGCCCCCGCACTCGGACCAGTCTCGCCGACCGAGTCCGCCGACCGCTCAGGGGCGGTCGCCAAGGGCCCAGGGCGGCTCGCTGACGCCCCTGGAAGGAGCTCCCTCTCCTACCAGGACCGTGGGGCGCCGCCCACCTCCATCCGCCGTGCAGGGCCACCCGGTGCCTGTCCCGGCTCCCCACCGTTCGGGCTGCTTCCCCCCGGCCCACACCGTCCTCATCTGCGTCGCGCTCCCCGGCCTCGCCATCTCCACGGAGCAGGGGCAACTGACCGGGCAGGGACTCGAGGGGTTCTACCGCGCGGGGCGACGCGTGCTCTCGCGCTGCCAGGTCCGCGTCGCCGGACGCGAACCGACCCCCATCCAGGCCCGGACGACCGCGGCGGACCGCGCCCGCTTCGTGGCAACGCTGAGCGCGTCGCCCGGCGCCGGCCCGGATCCGGATGTCGTGGTCGAACGCATCCGGCACGCGGACGGTACCGAACGCATCACCCTGCACAGCACGGCTCCCCGCCCGCTCCGGCTACCGGTGGAGGTCGCGCTGGGCACGGACCTGGCGGACCTGAGAGCGATAGCGTCCGGCCGTGCGGGGCCCGAACTGTCCGCCAGCGTCCACCGCTCCGGCCTGCGGTGGTCCGGTCTCGGCGGCAGCGCGTCGGTGGCGGCCGACCCGCCGCCCATGGACGCGTTGGCCTCCGCAGGGCTGCTGCGCTGGGAGTTCGACCTGCCCCCGGGCGGCACTGCAGGTGTGGAACTGCGCGTACAGGTCGAGGGCGCCGGACCTGTGCGGGCCGCGCGGCGGGTGGCGATGAGCCCCCTTGCTACGGCCCGCGCGATCGGTGACCACCCCGGCGTCCGGGCGCTGCTGCACACGAGCGTCGAGGACCTCCAGGCCCTGCTGCTGCGCGACCCGGCACACCCGGACGACACACACCTGGCGGCCGGAGTGCCCTGGCGCTGCGGCATGGCCCCCGCCGAGGCGCTCGCCGCATCCCGGATGACGCTGCCTCTGGGCACCCGCCTCGCGGCGGGCACACTGCGCACCCTCGCACGTACGCAACTCAGAGGCCCGGTACCCCAGGCGGGCATGATTCCCGGCCCGCGACGGGACGCCGGACCGCATCTGCCGCCCAGCTGTACAGGCGCGGAGGCGACCCTGCTTTTTCCCGTGCTGCTCGCGGAAGCTCGCCGCTGGGGTCTTTCCCAGCAGGAGACGGAGGAACTGCTGCCGGCGGCGGAGCGCTGTCTGACCTGGCTGCGCACCACTGTGGGCGACGGCACGTATCTGGGCGACACCCACCCAGGTGGCCTCGCTCGCTGCGAGACACAGGCCCACGCCCACCGGGCGGCGCTCCTCGGGGCCGATCTGCTCGACACGTGCGGCCGACCGGGCGGTGCGGAGCTGCGGCACTGGGCCAGGCAACTGCGGACAGCCTTTCGTGAGGAGTTCTGGGTCGAGGACCGCGGCGGTGGCCGGCCCGCGGCAGCCCTCGCCCCCGACGGATGCCTCGTGCCGCACCTCGGCTCCGCGGCCGCCCATCTGCTCGACACCGGGCTGCTGGGCGGAGGCGACCAGGCGCCAGGTCTGCTCGACCGGGTGCAGACCGAACAGCTCGCCCGGCTGCTCGGGAGCCCTGCGCTGGATTCCGGCTGGGGCCTGCGCGGACTCGGTGTGAAGGAGCCGGGCTACAGCCCGTTCGGCCACCGCTCCGGAGCCGTACGGGTTCACGAGACGGCGGTCGCCGTGGCCGGACTGACCGCCGCGGGTTACGAGAAGGAGGCCAGTTCGCTGCTGCGGGGGGTCCTGGCGGCCGCCGAGACCTTCGGTCACCGGCTTCCCGAGATGTACGCGGGAGAGCAGCGCACCGAGGGCAGTGCGCCACTTCCCCATCCGGCTGCCTGTCGTCCCTCGGCCACGGCAGCGGCCGCCGGAGTCCTGCTGCTGACGACGCTCGCAGGCATCCGTCCGGACGCCCCGGCGGGCAAGGTCACCCTGCGCCCGGTGCGCAGCGCTCCCCTCGGCGAGCTCGGACTGACCGGACTGAGGATCGCGGGTGCCCCCCTCTCCGTACGGGTAAGCCGACTCGGCCTCGCCATGGTCGAGGAGGCGGCCGAGGGACTGCAGCTGGGGGCGTGACCTCGGACGACATGCCACCGGACGACGCCCGTGAGCGACCAGGAAGCGCTGCCGGACCGCAGTGGGCCACGCCCGCGCACGGCCGACGAAGGGAGTGTTTATCGTCAAGCAGACGACTATGATCGCCGCATGCCCTACGACCCGTCAGCCTTCCCGCCCTTTGCCGTCACCGTGGACCTGGTCGTGCTGACCGTGCGCCGCCACGCCCTGTGCGCGCTGACGGTGCGCAGGGGGGAACCACCGTTCCAGGGGCGCTGGGCGCTCCCCGGCGGCTTCGTGCGGGCCGACGAGGATCTGGCGCAGGCGGCGGCGCGGGAACTGGCGGAGGAGACCGGGCTGCGCGCTCACGACCCGTCCGTCCCCGTCCAGGGCAACGGTGCCCATCTGGAACAGCTCGCCACCTACGGCGATCCCAAGCGTGACCCCCGGATGCGCGTGGTCAGCGTCGCCCACCTCGCCCTCGCTCCCGACCTGCCGGCTCCCCGGGCGGGCGGTGACGCGAGCAACGCGCGCTGGGCACCCGTCGAGGAACTGTTGCAGCAGGGCGGTTACGGCCGTGACGGCGAGCCGGTCGCGCCTCTTGCCTTCGACCACGCCCAGATCCTGTCGGACGGCGTGGAACGGGCCCGCTCGAAGATCGAGTATTCCTCGCTGGCCACGGCCTTCTGCCCGCCCGAGTTCACGGTCGGCGAGCTGCGCCGCGTCTACGAGGCGGTGTGGGGCGTGGCGCTCGACCCTCGCAACTTCCACCGCAAGGTGACCGGCACCCCCGGCTTCCTCGTCCCCACAGGCGGAACGACCACGCGTCAGGGCGGACGACCTGCCCAGCTTTTCCGCGCGGGCGGAGCGACCCTGCTCAACCCGCCGATGTTGCGCCCCGAGGTGTGACGCCGGCGCACATGCGACGGGCGGCCGGCCGCCCGTGCTGTCGCCATGAGGCGACCTCTGTTCCGAACGGGCGAACAGGGATCCGGAGGCGACGCTCGTCCGCCGCCGAGCGGGCCTTGGAATGCCTGGAAAACCGGACATAGGGCGCTATCTTGCTTCAGGTGATCCAGGCCTTCGGACTGACCAGCAACTCCCGCAAGGATCTTCCGCCCGCTGTCGACGACCTGTCCTTCGAAGCGCGCGCAGGCAGACTCACCGCACTCCTCGGAGCTGCGGGCGCGGGCAAGACGACCGCGCTCAGGCTGATGCTCGAGATGCAACAGGGCCGTGGCATCACCTACTTCAGAGGTCGTCCACTGCACCGCATCGCCCATCCGTCACGCGAAGTCGGCGTGCTGCTGGGCGACGTGCCGGGCCATCCCGCCCGTACCGTGCGCGGCCACCTGCGCATGCTGTGCGCCGCGGCGGGCGTCCCGGTCCGGCGGGCCGACGAAGTCCTGGAAGTGGTAGGCCTCGTCGGCCTGCGCGACGAACGGCTCGGCACCCTCTCGCGCGGCATGGACCGCCGCCTCGGCCTGGCCTGCGCGCTGCTGCCGGACCCCCACACACTCGTGCTGGACGATCCCACCGACGGACTCTCCACCCGCGAGCGCCACTGGCTGCACGGCATGCTGCGTTCCCACGCCGCTCACGGCGGCACGGTCCTGTTCACCACGGCGGATCCCAAGGAAGCCGCACGCACCGCCGACCACGTGGTCACCCTGGACAAGGGCAGGCTCGTGGCCGACCAGGACGCGACGGACTTCGCCCGCACCCGGCTGCGCCCCCGGGTTGCCGTCCGCACCCCCCACGCCGCCCGCCTCGCGGCCCTGATCGCCAAGGAGGCCCGCACCGCCCAGCGCTCCGTCGAGGTCGTACGGGAAGGCGGCAATCGCCTGTCCGTGTACGGCAGTACGTGCGCCGAAGTCGGGGAGACGGCCTTCCGGCACGGCGTCCTCGTCCATCAACTCGCGGAGGAGACGGGGGACATGGGGCCGGCGGCCGGACTGTTCCCCTGGGAGGCCCGGCACGCGCCGGAGGAGACGCAGCCCGGTGCGGCGGCATCGAAATCCACCGGAAGCGCTGTTCCCGCGGCCGATGACGCCGAGCCGCCAGTCGCCGTGGTCCAGGCCGAGGGGCGCGCCCGGGAAGACGCACGCTCCGCCGAAGAGCTCAAGGCCGCCGATCCGCCGTCCCCCCTCCCGCCTCCCATTTCTGTCCGTTCCGCACCCAGCCCGCTGCGCCCGCTGCGCTACGAACTGCGCCGCGCCGCCGGAATCGGTACCGGCTTCCTCACCGCTGCGGCAGTCCTCGTCACGTCCGCCGTCACCGCCGTACTCCTGGCCCGTGTCGGACACACCCCGCAGCCGCGGCTGCTGGCCGCGTGGCCGCGGGAACTGCCACTGCCGCCGGCGGCCCTCGGGGCGGGACTGCTCGGGGCGCTGGCCTTCGGCGACGAGTTCCGCCACCCCGCCCTGGCGGCGGACCGCGGCACCGTGCCCCGCCGACTGGGACTGCTTGCCGCGAAACTTCTCGTCACCGGGGCTACCGCGCTGTCGCTGGCCTTTCTCACGGTGGGCTGCGACGCCGAAGTGCTCTATCTCGTCTACGGACGAGAGATGGCGGATGTTCCCGCCGACTGGCTTTCCCTGAGCGTGGGTTGGATCGGGCTCGTTGTCGGATGCGCATGGTCGGGTGTGCTGGCCGCCGGCGTCTTCAGGTCCACCACGGCCGGGCTCGCCGCGGTGGTTGCCGTACCCGTTGTCGTCGTGCCTCTCGTACAAAAGGCCTTGGAGGGGGCGTCCGTGCGGGCCGCGGCAGGGTTTCCCATGCGGCTGCGCCAAGTTTTCCTGCTGCAGTGGCCCTTCGGTGGAGAGCGCTATCTGTCCGCCGTCGCGCGCGTGCTCGTCCAACCCGTCGGCAGCGCGCTGACGTTGTCGCTCAGCGCGCTGCTCTGCGCATATCTGCTCACGACCCTGCGCAGCAGGGCCCGCTGACGACCGTCCAGGCCCTTCCGGTCCCGCCCTGCACACAACTTCCCGGGGAAAGCCCATTTCTTTCCGATAAGGCGTCAATTGCGACGGGGTGAGCGATCACCCTTTCGTGTGCTTTTCACCAAAGACCTCAAGGGAGTTGGAGACGGCGCCGACAAAGGATCCGTGAGTACCCTTGCGCACACCATGATGACCGCCGCCCGCTCCGCAGACTCCGGCCTCGCCGGCCCGGGCGAACTCGACCGCTACCCCTACGCGGAGGCCGCCGCCGTCGACCGCGTCGGAGCCCCCGTCTGGGACGGCGTGGACCCCGAGATGGGCCGCGTGGGCCGCCGCGCCGCCGGCAACCGCGGACGCGGACTGCACGGCCAACTCGTCCAACAGCTCGGCCAGATGATCGTTTCCGGCGACCTGGGCGCCGACCGTCCCTTGGTGCCCGAGGAGATCGGCCAGCGCTTCGAGGTCTCCCGTACCGTCGTCCGCGAGTCGCTCCGCGTCCTGGAGGCCAAGGGCCTGGTCAGTGCCCGACCGAACGTCGGCACGAGGGTGCGCCCCGTCAGCGACTGGAATCTCCTCGATCCGGACATCATCGAGTGGCGGGCCTTCGGTCCGCAGCGTGACGACCAGCGCCGCGAGCTGAGCGAGCTGCGCTGGACGATCGAGCCGCTCGCCGCCCGGCTCGCCGCGGGACACGGGCGTGAGGACGTCCAGCAGCGGCTTGCCGACATGGTCGAGATCATGGGCCACTCCATGGCGCAGGGTGACAGTCTCACCTTCTCGCGCGCCGACGCGGAGTTCCACTCCCTGCTCATCCAGGTCGCGGGCAACCGCATGCTGGAGCACCTTTCCGGGATCGTGTCGGCCGCCCTCCAGGTCTCCGGCGGCCCGGTCGCAGGTTGCGACCGGCCGACCGAGGCCTCACTGGCGCACCACGGCCGGATCGCCGACGCCCTCGCCGCCGGTGACGGCCCGGCGGCCGAGGCGGCCATGCGTCAATTGCTCACCGTCCATCCCGAGGTGGAGCGCGTGGTGCCCGCGCCGCGCGAGCACTGAGCGCACCATGGGCGGTGCGGCCGAGAACATCTCCCTCTCCGGGGGTGGCGTCCGGCTGCCGAACCGCCTCCCGTCGGGCCTCGCGGAATCTTCAGGGATCCTGTGGGGTCCGGCGGCACGACGAGCCGACGGGCTCGTTGACGCGTCCAGGTCGAGGCTGTGGCTGGCCGCCTCTGCCCGCATCTGACCGTTTTTGAGTGCTTACGGGATGTGACTCGGGCCACGCAGATTGGGCGTAACGCTCGTGGGAGCAGCGCGATGACCTAAGAGGTGACAGCCGCGGAGGGAATACGGACGCCGTTCAAGGCGCTGTGCATCTTCCCGGCCCCCGCCCGCACCGTCGGTCCATCCCCAGGCCGGTGGTCGGCTCCTGTCCGCCGTGGACGGGGCCGGAAGCCGTTTTCCAACGTTCCGAGAGGTTGTTCGTGTCGGCCAGCACATCCCGTACGCTCCCGCCGGAGATCGCCGAGTCCGTCTCTGTCATGGCGCTCATTGAGCGGGGAAAGGCTGAGGGGCAGATCGCCGGCGATGACGTGCGTCGGGCCTTCGAAGCTGACCAGATTCCGGCCACTCAGTGGAAGAACGTACTGCGCAGCCTCAACCAGATCCTCGAGGAAGAGGGTGTGACGCTGATGGTCAGTGCCGCGGAGCCCAAGCGCACCCGAAAGAGCGTCGCAGCGAAGAGTCCGGCCAAGCGCACCGCCACCAAGACGGTCGCGGCGAAGACGGTGACTGCCAAGAAGGCCACCGCCACCGCCACGCCTGCGGAGCCTGCCGCCGAGCCCTCCATCGAGGACGAGACGGCCGCCAAGCAGGCCGCCGCCAAGAAGGCGACGCCCGCCAAGAAGACCGCCGCGAAGAAGACCGTCGCGGCCAAGAAGACGGTGGCCAAGAAGACGGCCGCCAAGAAGGACGACGCCGAGCTGGTCGAGGAAGAGGTCCTCGAGGAGTCCGCCAAGCCCGGCGAGGAGCCCGAGGGCACCGAGAGCGCCGGTTTCGTCCTCTCCGACGAGGACGAGGACGACGCGCCCGCGCAGCAGGTCGCGGCCGCCGGTGCCACTGCGGACCCGGTCAAGGACTACCTCAAGCAGATCGGCAAGGTCCCCCTGCTCAACGCCGAGCAGGAGGTCGAGCTCGCCAAGCGCATCGAGGCCGGTCTGTTCGCAGAGGACAAGCTGTCCAACGCCGACAAGCTCGCCCCCAAGCTCAAGCGCGAGCTGGAGATCATCGCCGAGGACGGCCGCCGCGCCAAGAACCACCTCCTGGAGGCCAACCTCCGACTGGTGGTCTCGCTGGCCAAGCGCTACACGGGCCGCGGGATGCTCTTCCTGGACCTCATCCAGGAGGGCAACCTCGGTCTGATCCGCGCTGTCGAGAAGTTCGACTACACCAAGGGCTACAAGTTCTCCACGTACGCCACCTGGTGGATCCGTCAGGCGATCACCCGCGCCATGGCCGACCAGGCCCGCACCATCCGTATCCCGGTGCACATGGTCGAGGTCATCAACAAGCTGGCGCGCGTGCAGCGCCAGATGCTCCAGGATCTGGGCCGCGAGCCCACCCCGGAGGAGCTGGCCAAGGAACTCGACATGACCCCCGAGAAGGTCATCGAGGTCCAGAAGTACGGTCGCGAGCCCATCTCACTGCACACCCCGCTGGGCGAGGACGGCGACAGCGAGTTCGGTGACCTCATCGAGGACTCTGAGGCCGTCGTCCCGGCCGACGCGGTCAGCTTCACGCTCCTGCAGGAGCAGCTTCACTCTGTCCTCGACACCCTGTCCGAGCGCGAGGCGGGTGTCGTCTCGATGCGCTTCGGCCTCACCGACGGTCAGCCGAAGACCCTCGACGAGATCGGCAAGGTGTACGGCGTCACGCGCGAGCGCATCCGCCAGATCGAGTCCAAGACCATGTCGAAGCTGCGCCACCCGTCGCGTTCCCAGGTGCTGCGCGACTACCTCGACTAGGTCGCTGTCGTACGACGTCGAAGGCCCGGCCCCCACCGCGAGGGACCGGGCCTTCGTGCTGCCCGCGGCGACCGGCCTGCTTCGTGCTGCGAGGAACAGTGGCGTGCGTGACTCTGGGTATCCGATCAATATCCCGGAGTGAGGAGCACGCATGCGATGTCGCATTGCCCGGGCCCTGGCCCGGCCGCTGGTCCTGGTGACCGCCGTAGCCGCCATACCGCTCGTTTCCGCCGTCCCTGCGGCCGCCGACAGCATCGTCGTCGGTGGGTTCCCGGTCGATGTGTCCGAGAGCCCGTGGACGGTGGCGCTGTCCAGTCGTGACCGGTTCGGGGGTACACGCGCGGGGCAGTTCTGCGCTGGTGTGGCCGTCGGCCGGTCCACCGTGCTCACCGCTGCCCACTGCCTGAGCGAGGACGTCCTGGACGGTACACCGGACACCGTGCGCGATCTCAAGGTCATCGCGGGTCGGACGGATCTCCTTTCGAACCAGGGGCAGGAGGTCTCCGTACGGGACGCCTGGGTCAATCCGGGTTACGACGAGGTGAGCAACTCCGGGGACTTCGCTGTGCTCACCCTCGCCGAGCCGCTGCCACAGGGCTCGGTTCTCGCCATGGCGGCGGCCGGCGATCCGGCGTACGAACCGGGGACGGGGGCCGTGGTGTACGGCTGGGGTGACACCACCGGCGGCGGGGACTATGTGCGCAGTCTGCGGGCCGCACAGGTGCATGTGCTGCCTGACGCGCTGTGCGAACAGGCCTACCCCGGCAGTACCGGCGGGATGTACCTCGCCGAGACCATGCTGTGCGCGGGGGAGGAGGAGGGGGGCCACGATGCCTGCCAGGGGGACAGCGGGGGGCCGCTGGTCGCCCGGGGGAAGCTGATCGGCCTCGCGTCCTGGGGGAGCGGCTGTGGCCGCGCGGGCAGCCCTGGCGTCTATACGCGGGTGTCCGACGCCCTCCCGGCGCTGAACGGGGACCGCGGGGGCGCCGACGCCGGAAGCCGCGGGACCGCGTCCGGCGGCTGACGGGCGCGTGGTACGAGCACGGGCGGGTGCCCCTGGAAAAAGGGGCACCCGCCCGTCAACCGGCCTGTGCCGGAGCTGGCTCGTCGTGGGACGCGAGTATCAGCGCTCTTCTTCGGAGGCGGATGCGGGAGCGGCAGTCAGTCGCTCCGTCTCGTCCTGTATCTCAGCGGCGATCTTCTTGAGTTCCGGCTCGAACTTGCGGCCGTGGTGGGCGCAGAAGAGCAGTTCTCCGCCGCTGAGCAGGACGACGCGCAGGTATGCCTGGGCGCCGCAGCGGTCGCAGCGATCGGCGGCCGTCAGGTGGCTCGCGGGGGTCAGAACAGTAGTCACGTCGCCTCTTCTCTAGCTCGACGAGCTGTCGTACCAGGGTCAACATCCAAGCAGCCCGAAAACGTTCCCGCTCGTGGCTATTCCTGGAAAAATCTCTCCGGGCGGCTGGCTGCTGCCGGTTGGCGGCGAATGTGCCGTATTGCGTGTCTTTGTGTCTTACGGGTTCGCGCTGTCGGTCGGGGGTCGGTCCGCCGGCTGGGTTGCCGGTTGTTCATGAGGACGTGCCCGGAGCCTAAATGGTTCATGCCTGGAAGGGAACGTGATGTGTACTTCACTCCATCGAGGGATCGAACAAGTATACGACAGTGGACTAGTGTGAGTTTCAGACGAGGGTGGCGTTACATCGGCTCTACCAGGCCTCGGTACCCTCTGAGCGGCGACCGAAGCCGTGCCCTTACCCACAAGGGCCCCACCTGAAATTCAGCGAGGAGCGAACCGCGTGACCGCCGAGACGTCCGTGCCGTCCACAGCGCTGCTGGCAGGAGCAGACCGGGACGGTTCCAACTACACCGCGCGGCACCTGCTCGTCCTTGAAGGGCTCGAAGCCGTGCGCAAGCGCCCGGGCATGTACATCGGGTCCACGGACAGCCGTGGCCTGATGCACTGCCTGTGGGAGATCATCGACAACTCCGTCGACGAGGCCCTGGGCGGTTACTGCGACCACATCGAGGTGATCCTCCACGACGACGCCTCGGTCGAGGTCCGGGACAACGGCCGGGGCATCCCGGTCGACGTCGAGCCCAAGACCGGCCTCTCCGGTGTCGAGGTCGTCATGACCAAGCTGCACGCCGGCGGCAAGTTCGGCGGTGGCTCCTACGCGGCCTCCGGCGGCCTGCACGGTGTGGGCGCGTCGGTGGTGAACGCTCTGTCGGCCCGCCTGGACATCGAGGTGGACCGCAGCGGCCACACGCACGCCATCAGCTTCCGGCGTGGTGTCCCGGGAGCCTTCGCCGCGATGGGCCCCGACGCCAAGTTCGAGGCCAAGGGCGGCCTGCGCAAGGCAAAGAAGATCCCCAGGACCCGCACCGGCACCCGCGTGCGGTACTGGGCCGACCGGCAGATCTTCCTCAAGGACGCCAAGCTCTCCCTCGAGAACCTGCACCAGCGAGCCCGGCAGACCGCTTTCCTGGTCCCGGGGCTGACCATCGTCGTCCGCGACGAGTACGGCCTCGGTGAGGGTGGCAGCAAGGGCGAGGAGTCGTTCCGCTTCGACGGCGGCATCAGCGAGTTCTGCGAGTACCTGGCCACCGACAAGCCGGTCTGCGACGTTCTCCGCTTCTCCGGCCAGGGCACCTTCAAGGAGACCGTCCCGGTCCTCGACGACGACGGCCAGATGACGCCCACCGAGGTCACCCGTGAGCTCGGCGTGGACGTCGCGCTGCGCTGGGGCACCGGCTACGACACGACCCTCAAGTCGTTCGTCAACATCAT
The DNA here is from genome assembly GCF_044459385.1 of Streptomyces sp. NPDC050287. Lineage (NCBI taxonomy): Bacteria > Bacillati > Actinomycetota > Actinomycetes > Kitasatosporales > Streptomycetaceae > Streptomyces > Streptomyces sp. NPDC050287. The sequence continues at coordinate 103,039 of NZ_JBITIY010000017.1, forward strand.
CGCCACGCCCAAGGGCGGTACGCATGTCGCCGGCTTCGAGCAGGCCGTCGTCAGGACGATGAACGAGGTGCTGCGCGCCAAGAAACTGCTGCGCGTCGCCGAGGACGACATCGTCAAGGACGACGCCCTGGAGGGGCTCACCGCGGTCGTCACCGTCCGCCTCGCCGAGCCGCAGTTCGAGGGTCAGACCAAGGAGGTCCTCGGTACGTCCGCCGCGCGCAGGATCGTGAGCACCGTGATCTCCAAGGAGCTCAAGGCGTTTCTCACGTCCACGAAGCGCGACGCGGCGGCACAGGCCCGGGTGGTCATGGAGAAGGCGGTCTCCGCCGCCCGGACGCGTATCGCCGCCCGTCAGCACAAGGACGCACAGCGCCGGAAGACGGCTCTGGAGTCCTCGTCGCTGCCCGCCAAGCTCGCCGACTGCCGCAGCGACGACGTGGACCGCAGCGAACTGTTCATCGTCGAGGGCGACTCCGCGCTCGGTACGGCGAAGCTCGCCCGGAACTCGGAGTTCCAGGCCCTGCTGCCGATCCGCGGCAAGATCCTCAACGTCCAGAAGTCGTCCGTCACGGACATGCTGAAGAACGTCGAGTGCGGCGCGATCATCCAGGTCATAGGAGCCGGTTCCGGCCGCACGTTCGACATCGACGCGGCTCGCTACGGCAAGATCATCATGATGACCGACGCCGACGTCGACGGTTCGCACATCCGGTGCCTGCTCCTGACGCTGTTCCAGCGCTACATGCGGCCCATGGTCGAGGCGGGCCGGGTGTTCGCCGCGGTGCCACCGCTGCACCGCATCGAGCTGGTCCAGCCGAGGAAGGGCCAGGACAAGTACGTGTACACGTACTCGGACCGTGAGCTGCGCGACAAGCTGCTGGAGTTCCAGAGCAAGGGGGTCCGGTACAAGGACTCCATCCAGCGGTACAAGGGTCTCGGTGAGATGGACGCCGACCAGCTGGCCGAGACCACCATGGATCCGCGTCACCGCACCCTGCGCCGGATCAACCTCGCCGACCTGGAGGCCGCAGAGCAGGTTTTCGACCTGCTGATGGGCAACGACGTGGCACCCCGTAAGGAGTTCATCTCCGGCTCGGCGGCGACGCTGGACCGGTCGCGTATCGACGCGTAGCCGCAGCGCTCGGCTTTGGGCGAGGCGGGGGCGGAAGCGGGGCGGATGCCGGGCGGGTCCGGTCGCGGCCGCTCCCTCTGGCTCGTTCTGGCTCGGTTGCGCTCGGGCGAGGCAGCCGGCCGGCGCGGGCGGAGGCGTTTGGTTCCGGCTGGGTCTCATGGGCTGGTGGGCTGCGGATGGCTCGAGTCGGGCTCAGGCAGTGGTGTGGCATGGACCGTGCCTGGTGGAGCCAGGTTCGGGTCAACCGGCAGTGGTGTGTTCGGCCGGGTTCGGGCCGCGACGGGGCGTGCGTCTCGGGTCACGATGTGGCCGGGTGAGTGGTTGGGGCCCGAGCGGCTGGGGTCGCGGCGACCTTTCGCGTGGGATGGGCCGTGGTCGGCGTCTGACGGGGGACGGCGCGCCGGTGCCGGTGCCGGTTGGGACGGGCAGCGGAGGGGTCCGAGAAGGACGCATGTGGAGGAAGGCAGATCCGGCTCCGGGGTCTGTCGACGCCGGTTCCACCTCTCGGCTTCAGGGCGCCGGGCGCCGATCGGTGCCGCCGACCGGACCCGCACCGCCTGTCCGGCACTGGGCGTGCGTCGCCGGTCGTCCGCCGGCTCGCAGACCGGACCCCACCGCCTGTCGGCATCATGGGCCTGCGTCGCCTGTCCAGTGGCCCGGCCCACGCCGCCGTTCTCGGCCCCGCTTCGTACCCCATCACCTGTCCGCTGGCCCGCTGTCCACGTCGCCTGTCCGCCTGTCCCGGTGGGACTGGGTGTCTCCACCCGGGGGTGGAGATCACCGACGGCGGAGGATCCACCCGTGATCCACCCCCGCTCCGATCTGTCGACCTGCGGATTTCCGTAGCTTCATAGGCGTCGGCAGCGCTCGCTGTCGGCCTCGCCCTCTTCGCTACGGAGGCTCTGATGCCCGGGCTCGTCAACACGTTGGTGATCGCGGCTGTGCTCGTCCTGGTGATCGTCCGGCAGTTCCGTGCGAGCCGGATCGACACCGAGAGGCGTTGGTGGCTGCTGCCCGTGATCCTGGCCGTCGTGGCGCTTCGTGAGCCGGCGATAGTGGACGCCCACCACCACACGGCGTCGGTCGTCCTGCTGATTGCCGAATTGCTCACCGGCCTCGCCACTGGAGCCGCCTGGGCCTGGACGACGCGCATATGGGTGGAGCCGGACGGCGCGGTGTGGAGCAGAAGCACCAAGGCGAGCGGTGGAGTCTGGGCGGTGGGCGTCGGACTGCGCGTCGGCCTCTTCGCGCTCGGCGCGGCGCTCGGCCTCCACCAGGACTCCTCCGCGCTGCTGCTGGCTCTGGCGGCCACGCTGCTGGTGCGCTCCGGCATCCTGGCCTGGCGGGCCAAGTTCCTGCGCCCGGCTGCCGCGACGGGCACGGCATACGGTGACAGCATGTCCCGGCCCACGTGGAAGGAACGGGTGTGACGGAGAACGCCTGGACACGCTGGCCCTCACGCGAGGCTCTCGGGCGCGCGGAGTCCTCGGGCGCCCGGCGACTGCTCGGCTGGGTGGTGCGAGGGCTGGTCCTCGGCATGCTGCTGTGGAGTGCCTTCACCGGCCGCCACGTGCACGGCTGGGGCGCGGTCGCGGCCGTGGCGGGGCTTGTGCTGGCCGCCTTCCTGGCCTGGGCCCTCTATCGCAGCACCCTCGAGCACCGGCTCCTGCCGTCTCTGGCGCTCATGACCGCGCTGCTGGCGATAGCGGTCGTCGCCCAGGCCGTGGGTTTCAGAGTCCCCGCTCTGGTCATCTGGTGCGGGTGCGCCATCACCGCTCTGGAGCGACTGCCCGTGGCGGCCGCCCTGCCGGTCGCGTCGGTCGCCCTCGCTTCGTACGCCGCGGTCAACGACGACGTATGGCTGACCACCGCGGCCACGACGGGCGGCCTCGCCCTCGCCGGATACGTGCTGAGGCTGGACGCCGAGGCCCGGGGCAGCGCCCAGCGGCTGCTCGCCCAGGAGCGCGCCGCGCGGGCCGCTGAGGCGGAGTCCGCGGCGCTGGGGGAGCGGGCTCGCATCGCGCGGGAGATCCACGACGTGCTGGCGCACAGCCTCTCGGCACAGCTCGTGCACCTGGAGGCGGCCCGGCTGCTGATCGAGCGGGGTGCCGACCGGGAGCAGATCCTGGAACGGGTCGTGGCGGCACGTGGAATGGCCCGCGATGGTCTCTCCGAGACCCGGCAGGCACTGTCGGCACTGCGCGGCGAGCTGACTCCGCTGGAGGACTTCCTGACCCAGCTGGTCAGTACGGCCGACGGTGCCGAGGCCACCATTACGGGTGACCGCAGGCCCCTGCCGGCGGAGGCGTCCCAGGCCGTGCGCAGGGTGGCCCAGGAGGCGCTGACCAACGTCCGCAAGCACGCTCCCGGGGCCAATGTACGGATACGGCTCGACTACGGCGAGCATCAAGTGACGCTGGTCGTACGTGACTCGGGAGGGTCGCCGGGCGAACTCGGCGCGGCGGGCGCCGGGTACGGTCTGCTGGGCATGCGCGAGCGTGCCGAACTGCTGGGCGGCTCGCTGGAGGCCGGGCCGGACGAGGAGGGATTCGTGGTGTCGCTGAAGGTGCCCGTATGACGGAGGATGAGCAGAGTCCGGCGCGCGTGGTGGTCGTGGACGACCAGACCGTGGTCCGCGAGGGAATCGTGATGCTGCTGGGGCTGCTCCCCGGAATCGACGTCGTCGGCTCCGCGGGGGACGGGGACCAGGCGGTGCGACTCGTCGCCGAACTCGCTCCGGACGTCGTGCTGATGGACCTGCGCATGCCCCGTTGCGACGGGTTGGAGGCGACCCGGCGCATCCGGGCGGAGCACCCCGGGACGCAGGTGGTGGTGCTCACGACCTTCGCGGACGACGAGTCGCTGTTCCCCGCGCTGAGAGCGGGCGCGCGTGGCTATCTGACCAAGGACGCGGGAGGTGAAGAGATCGTACGGGCCGTGAGGAGTGTGTTGTCCGGGGACGCGGGACTGGCACCGAGCATCCAACGGCGGCTGCTGGAGAGACTGTCGGATCCCGAGCCGCAGCCGCCGGCGCCCATCGAAGCGCCGGACGGGCTCACCACACGGGAGACGGAGGTACTGCTGCTGATCGCGGACGGACTCAGCAACCAGGAGATCGCTCGCAAGCTGCATGTGTCCACGGCGACCGTGAAGACCCACATCAACAATCTCTTCGCCAAGACGGGGCTCAAGGACCGGGCACAGGCGGTGCGTTACGCATACGCGAAGGGGCTGGTGCGGCCGCCGACCGGCTGAGTCACCTGATGGGGTGAAGAGCAGGGAGAAGAAGAGTCACGGATCTTCCCGTTCTGTCCATCCTTGGGCATGCAGTCAAGCAACGGTCGCCCCCGCGGAGGCGGCGGTGGTGCCGAGAGTTCGGCCGACAACCATGACGTTCATGATCCGGTGTCCGCGGAGGTGGCCGGAGGCGTGAGGTACGAGGACCCCTGGTACGACGCACTCGCCTCCGGCTGGGGCGAGTCGGCAGGTACCCGGACGCCCGTGTCCGCGGAGTCGTCGGCGCGCCGGGAGTACGACGCCCCGGCGGCGGCCGCGGCCGAGGTGTACCTGGAGGTGCAGCGCAGCGAGGCCTTCCAGGAGGTGCGCAGGCGCTACCGAGGGTTCGTGGTGCCGGCGGTCGCGGGGTCCTCCCTCTGGTACCTGGCCTACGTGGTGGCCGCCACCACCGCGCCCGCTCTGATGGCGCGGCCTGTGGCGGGCGCCGTGAACGTGGCGATGCTGGCCGGGCTCGGTCAGTTCCTCACGACCTTCCTGCTCACCTGGGCGTACGCACGGCATGCCAGGCTGCGCCGGGACCGGGCGGCGCTCGAACTGCGGTGGGACACCCAGGAACTGACACGCGGCATCAGGGGCGGTGCATCATGACCGGCAACCATCAGCCGCTGGCGCTGCTGCTGTTCAGCGCGTTCGTCGCCGTCACCCTGGGCATCACGACGTGGGTGAGTCGGCACCGCCAGGGTTCGGCGGAGGAGTTCTACGCGGGCGGACGGCTCTTCTCTCCGATGGAAAATGGTTTTGCCATCGCGGGTGACTACATGTCCGCGGCCTCCTTCCTCGGCATCTCCGGACTCATCGCCCTGTTCGGGTACGACGGGCTGCTGTACTCGGTGGGGTTCCTCGTGGCCTGGCTCCTGGTTCTGTTCCTTGTCGCCGAACTGGTACGCAACTGCGGACGGTTCACGCTCGCCGACGTGGTCGCGGCACGGATGAGCGAGCGTCCGGTGCGGATCGCGGCGGGAACCTCCTCGGTCACCGTGTCCGTTCTGTATCTGGTGGCGCAGATGGTGGGCGCGGGCAGCCTGGTCGCACTGCTTCTCGGAGGCACCAGCGAGGCGGCGCAGTCCTGGACGGTCGTCGTGGTCGGCGCGCTCATGGTGATCTACGTGTCGCTGGGCGGGATGCGGGCCACCACCTGGATCCAGATCGTCAAGGCGGTCCTGCTGCTCGGCGGTACCGTCACCCTGACCGTGCTCGTCCTGGTGCGTTTTCACGGCGACTTCGACCAGCTGCTGCTCACGGCGGCGGAGCGCAGTGGTCATGGCAAGGCCTTCCTGGCGCCGGGCCTGAGGTACGGCGGGGACTGGACGGCCCGGTTCGACTTCATCAGTCTGGGCCTCGCGCTGGTGCTGGGGACGGCCGGGCTGCCGCACATCCTGTCCCGCTTCTACACCGTGCCCACCGCGCGGGCCGCACGGCGTTCGGTCATCTGGTCGATCGGGCTCATCGGGGGCTTCTACCTGATGACGATCGTCCTGGGGTTCGGTGCGGCGGCCATCGTGGGGCCGGACACGGTACGCGGATCGAACGCGGCCGGAAACACGGCCGTTCCGCTGCTCGCGCTCGACCTGGGCGGCGGGGCCGACTCCACGGGAGGAGCGGTTCTCTTCGCCGTCGTCGCCGCGGTCGCCTTCGCAACGATCCTCGCCGTGGTCGCCGGGATCACGCTGGCCTCCTCGGCGTCGGTGGCCCACGACCTGTACGCCTCGCTGCGTCGCCGGCACACCAAGCCGCGTAGCGAGGTGGCCGTGGCACGTGCCGCCGCGGTCGGTATCGGCGCGGTGGCGATCGCCCTGGGCCTGCTGGCGCGGGATCTCAACGTGGCGTTCCTGGTGGGCCTGGCCTTCGCGGTCGCCGCGTCCGCCAACCTGCCGGTGCTGCTGTACTCGCTGTTCTGGCGCGGCTTCACCACACGCGGCGCCGTCTGGTCCGTCTATGGCGGGCTGATCCCGGCCCTGCTGCTCGTGGTGCTGTCACCGGTGGTGTCCGGCAGCCCGGAGTCACTGTTTCCCACCGTCGACTTCCAGTACTTCCCCCTGCAGAACCCCGGGCTCGTCTCGGTCCCGCTTGGCTTCCTCGCGGGCTGGCTCGGCACGGTCACCTCGGCGGAACTGCCCGACGAGGCCAAGCACGCGGAAACCGAGGTGCGGTCGCTGACCGGGGCGGGGGCCGCATAGGCCCACGTAACAGGCCGAGGCCGTCATCGTCGTACGGGACCCGGATGCCCTGCCGAAGACCTGCACGACCGAGTTCGCGAAGAAGGCGGGCCGACATCCGTGTGCAAGGGCGGGCACGGTTCCTTCCCCGCCGTCACGGGCCGTGTCCTCAGGCGCGGGTCGCCCACACGTAACGGTGTTCCGGGCGGCCCGCGTCACCGTATTTGAGCGTCAGGCGAGCCCGTCCCGTGCGCTCCAGGAGCTTCAGATAGCGCTGGGCGGTCTGGCGGCTCACGCCGGTCCGTTCGGCGATCTCCTGGGCCGACAGGGGGCCTTCGGCGTTCATCAGGGAGCGGCGGACCAGCTCCGCCGTGGTGGGGGAGTGGCCTTTGGGCAGTTCGGGTTCCGAGGGCGCGGACAGGGCGCCGAAGATGCGGTCCACCTCGGCCTGCTCCGCCTCGCCTCCGCCGTCGAGGGTGCGGCGCAGCTCGGCGTACGCCTCCAGTTTGGCGCGCAGGCCCGCGAAGGCGAACGGCTTGACCAGGTACTGCAACGCGCCGTGCCGCATCGCCGCCTGCACGGTCGAGACGTCCCGGGCCGCCGTCACCATGATCACGTCGGTCTGATGGCCGCGCCGGCGCATCTCCTGGACGACCGTGAGGCCCGTCTCGTCGGGCAGGTAGTGGTCCATGAGGACGAGGTCCACGTGCGGCAGCACCTCCAGTTGCCGAAGCGCCTCCGCCGCGCTGTGCGCCTCACCGGCCACATGGAAGCCCGCCACCTTCGCCACATAGGCGGCGTTGACGCGCGCCACCCGGATGTCGTCGTCCACGATCAGGACCTCGATCAACACGACTCCTCCTCGGTGGCGGGCTGTGCGGTCCGCGGCGCGGTCAGGGCGGGCTCCGGTTCGGGTTCCAGGGCGTCGGGCAGGACGACGGTGAACTCCGCGCCCCCGCCGCCCGCGTCGTCGACGGTCGCGCTTCCCCCCTGCCGCTCGGCGAGCCTGCGGACCAGCGAGAGTCCGATGCCGCGCTCCCGGTGGGCGGGCGGTTTCTTCGTGGACCACCCCTCGGTGAAGATCAACTCGCGGTGTTCCTGCGGGATTCCCGGTCCCGTGTCGCGCACCCTGAGGACGGCGGTACGGCCCTCCGTGCGCAGTTCGACCTCCACGCGCGCGTGCGGGGTCCCCGCGACGGCGTCCAGCGCGTTGTCCACCAGGTTGCCGAGGATGGTGACCAGTCCGCCGGGGTCGACCAGCCGGTCCGGCAGATGCGTCCGGTCCGAGACCCACAGCGCCACTTGACGCTCGGCGGCGACGGTCGCCTTGCCGACCAGCAGCGCGGCGAGCAGGGGGTCCTGGATCCTCTCCGTGACCTGTTCAGCCGTGGCTCGGTGGTCGCCCACGACCTCTCCGACGAACTCCACGGCGTCGTCGTACATCTCCAGTTCGAGCAGTCCGAGGAGCGTGTGCATGCGGTTGGCGTGCTCGTGGTCCTGCGCGCGCAGGGCGTCGATCAGGCCGCGCGTGGAGTCGAGCTCGCGGCCGAGCTGGTCCAGTTCGGTGCGGTCGCGCAAGGTGGCGACGGCGCCCCCGTCGTCGGTGGGCATGCGGTTGGCGACCAGGACGCGCTGGCCGCGCACGGTGAGCAGGTCGGTGCCGGTCACCCGGCCCGCCAGGACGTCGGCGGTCCGACCCTCGCCGAGCGCCTCGTCGGGGGTGCGGCCGACGGCCTCGTCCCCGATACCCAGCAGCCGCTGCGCCTCGTCGTTGAGCAGGCGGACGCGGCCCGTGCGGTCCAGGGCGACAACGCCCTCCCGGATGCCGTGCAGCATCGCCTCGCGCTCCGCGAGGAGCCCCGAGATGTCCGAGAAGGCGAGGTCCCGGGTCTGCCGCTGGACCCGGCGGGAGATGAGCCAGGCGGCCAGCGCGCCCACGGCCAGCGCGCCGCCGGCGTACGCGAGCAGTCCCGGGATCGCGTGGATCAGCCGCGCCCGCACGCTGTCGTACGCGATGCCCACCGAGACCGCGCCGACGATCTTCCCCTCGCTGTCACGCAGTGGAACCTTGCCGCGGGCGGAGCGGCCCAGGGTGCCGTTGTCGATCTCCATGACCTCCTTGCCGGCCAGGGCCTGGCTGGGGTCGGTGGAGACGGTCCTGCCTATCTCGCTCGCGGTGGGGTGCGACCAGCGCACACCCCGCCGGTCCATCACCACGATGTACTCGGCCTGGGTGGCCCTGCGGATCCGCTCCGCCTCCCGCTGGACGGGCCCGCCGGCCGTCGGCTGCGTGGCCTTGACCTCCTCGGCGATCCCCGGTTCGGCGGCGGCCGTCTGCGCGATCGCCAGCGCGCGGCGCATGGCCTGGTCGTCCAGCTGGTCGCTGAGCGGAGCGAGGAACAGTCCGGTCGCGAGCACCGCGACTCCCGCGGCGATCGCCAGCTGCATCAGCAGCACCTGCGAAAACATGCGCCGCGGTAGTCCGAGGCGCAGGCGGCGGGCGGGGGGAGTGGGGCGCATACCCATGACGGTACGTGGGGAGACCGGAACTGCCGCAGGGGGTGTGGCATGGATTACTTGATCGACATATGAGACGCCGGCCGGTCGCCGGGGACGTCAGGCCAACCAGCCGCCCGGGGACGCAGTCCAACCAGCCGCCCGGGACGCGGGCCTGTGAGCGTGAGCGGACGAACCTCAGGCCTTCGGTGTACGGCGGTGGCCTCGGCCCGCGAGCGCCGTCGTGGTCGCCGGCTCGTGCACCGACACCACGTCCATCCGTGCGGGTGCGCCGAGCACCGAGGCCCCGCAGCTCTCCGGCCTGGCCGGCAGCGAGGCACCCTGGGTCACGACGACGCGCCAGCGGCGTCCGTCGGTGTGGGCGACGGTCACCTCCCAGCGAGGTGCGGCGCCTTCCGTACGGATCACGGTCAGTGCCTGGGCGGCGTACTCGCCCGCGGCCCTGCGTACGGCCAGCTCGGCCGCCTGGCCGGGTCGCTCCCAGGCGGAGCTCCCGCGGCACCCCTCCACGACGATCCGGCCCTCCTTGACGCTGTGCAGTACCTCCTTGACCGCGTGGGCCTCGGCCCGGCCGTAGGCGTAGCCGTACGGCAGGACGAGCAGCGTCGGGGAGAAGCGATGACCGCCCAGATGGGTGACCTCCCAGACGCCCTCGACGCCGGAGGCGGCCAGCTCCGCCGCGAGGGGGCGGCCCAGGAGGGCGCAGCAGCGGTCGCGCTTGCCGTTGGTGCACACGAGCGCGAGCGGATCACCGGTGTGCGGCCGCCCGCCGACAGCCGAGTCGAAGCTGCCGTGGTCCCCGCGGCCGAGCGCGGTGAAGTCGACGTCGAGGAGTCGGCGCGGGTCGCAGATCATGGCGGAACGCAGCCACACGTTCCCGGGCACGGTGTGGGCCACGTACACCTGGCGCGCGGTCGGAGTGCCGCTGTCGGCGTGCCGGCCGGGGCGGCGGATGAGTGCGATCCGTACCCCCGTGTCCTGGGCCGCTGCCTCCAGGGCACGGCCGAGCGCGGGGTCCAGGTGGCTCGAAGTGAGCGCCTTGGCACCCCAGGGACCGGGCTGTTCCAGCAGCAGCCAGGTCGTCGCCGTGGCCGCTGTTCCGGAAATGGGCTCGTCGAGGTCCCGGGAGACGGTTGAGCACGTACTCACAGAGGTGAGCCTAACCTGACTTCGGGCGGGCGCCTTCTGACGGGGCACGCGTGCTGCTCCGGCAGTGGCTGTGGTGTCCTCGGGCCCACGTGGTGGCCGGCGCGCATGCGCGGCGGACGCTTCCCGTACTCCTCCCGGGCGGGCGCGAGCCGGCCCGCAGTACGGCCCACCGCGAAGACGGTCTCGGGCGGCGGTGACGGCGGCCTCCGGTGCGGTGAAGGCGGCGCCGCGGCGCGGCTGCCCGGTCCACGGCCGCCCGGCGACCTCCTCGTAGGAGTGGCGGGCGGCAGGCTCGGTCGCGTCGACGCCCGGAAGTGGTACTGGTCGGTGCCGAAGGTCCCGCAGGCTGTCTGACATGCGTGTGGCCTGGTGCCGTTCTGGCGCCAGGCCTCATCGGGTGGTGACCGAGCAGGGGACGGGGTGACGGCCTGCTCGCTCGTCGGTGCCCGGCGCGCTCAGCGGTTCTGGGCGGCCGGGAGCGGCTGGACGGGACGAGTCCGGTGGTCGACGCGTGCCCGCTGGAGGAGGTCAGGCGTCGGGGATGTCCGCCTTGGCGCGGATCAGGGTCTCCCGGCTGACGATGACGATGCGCTCGTAGTCGCCACGGGAGGCATCGGCGGGGAGTTCACGCTCCAGCGCCTCGGTGGCCTCGGTGCCGATGACGGCGAAATTGCCGTCGCTCAGCTCGAACAGGTCCGGGCAGTTGGCTCCTGAGGCACTGCCGCGGGCACTCGGAGGCACACCGATGCGGCGCACGATCTTCAAGGGTACGGGTCCTTAACGATGATGTGGGCAGAGTGGTGGCAGCAGCGTATAGGGGCCTGTGTTGCATACGGGGCCGCATCTGTAAAGACCACCTGGCCGTGTCGTTTTCCGGGACGGTGTTGACCGCGTGGACACGGCCGCCGCCGTCTCCGGGCCGGGTCGTCGGAGGTCGAGGCCGGGTGCGCGAGCGCCGGCGATCACGTGGTGGGCGGATTGCCGACCACCCACCATTCGTCCGTGTCGGCCTCGTCCAGGTCCTTGATGAGACTGTCGACCATACGCCCGATACTGGCCTCGTCCGAGGCGTTCTTCAGCGTCGCGCGCTGGCCCTTCGAGGCTTCCCAGTACTCCCGCAGGAGAGGGCTTTGGAACAGCTCGCGCAGGTGTCCGTACAGCTCCTCCTGGTCCAGGATGCCCGCGCGGTAGAGGTGGTACAGATTGACGTACCAGGCGTTGGCGTAGAAGTACTGGCGCCGTTTCGCGGCGGGAATGCTCTTGTCGTAGGTGTCGATCACCTCGGCGAGGGAGGGATCGTCGATCGCCTTGACCAGCAACTCCCAGTGCATGCGCTGTTGATGCGCCAGCGCTCGGCGCCGGGATGCACGCTCCTCCAACTCCAGGCGCTTCATCTGCAGGCGTGCCTCTTCGAGGCGCCGTTGACGTGAGGCCAGAGTCAGCGTGGCGGTGGCGAGCATCAGGCCCGCCGCCGCGACGGAGCCCAGGCTCTGTACTCCGAAGTTCCGTGCGGCCATGTCAACAACCCCCGAATCAGGCGGCGTCCGCCGGTCGTCGGGGTGCGGGTCGACTGTAGGGGACCGGCGAGCGGTGGGCGGCGCTTGCCGTCTCCCAGGCTGCCGAGCGGCTCTGATCGGCAGGGGAGGCGGAGAGGAGGCGCCCGGAGTGAAGCGAGGGTCGCACGAACCGGCGCCTTGCCCAACGTCTGCCCCTTAAATGCTGCTAACAATCGTTCACTTCGCGGTGATTCTTCCGGCTCGTATCCTGGGGCGGCATTCAATCCTCGTACGTGCGCCCGAGCCGTGAGCCGGTGCGCGCGCAGGTGTGAGAGAGGTCGCACGTTGAGCCAGCCGAGCCCGCATCCGAGCGCAGGCCAGCATCCCGGAACCGGCATCCCACCTCACACGGGCACCTGTGCCGGTCCCGCCGGCGGCGCCGGCACAGGCACCGCCCCGCACCCGACCGCGGCCGCGGAGTCGTACGGCGGCCCGGACCTGGACCTGGACCAGGGGACGAGCATCTGCCCGAGCCCGAGCCCGCGCCCGCGTCAGATTCCCGTCATCGTGCTCGCCGGGTTCCTGGGTTCCGGCAAGACCACGCTCCTCAACCACCTGCTCCACCACAGCGGCGGCAGCCGTATCGGCGCCATCGTCAACGACTTCGGGGCCATCGAGATCGACGCGATGGCCGTCGCGGGCGCGCTCGGGGACTCCACCGTGTCCCTCGGCAACGGGTGCCTGTGCTGTGCCGTCGACACCAGTGAGCTCGATGTCCATCTCGAACGGCTTGCTCACCCCGCCGCCGGTATCGACGTCGTCGTCATCGAGGCCAGCGGGATCGCCGAGCCCCGGGAACTCGTGCGCATGGTGCTCGCCAGCGAGCATCCCGGCATCGTGTACGGCGGGCTCGTGGAGGTCGTCGACGCCGCCGAGTTCGACAACACCCGGGCCAGGCATCCCGAGATCGACCGGCACCTCGCCCTCGCCGACCTGGTCGTCGTCAACAAGCTGGACAGGGCTCCGGATGCCGGACGCGTCCTCGACCTCGTCCGCTCGCTGACCGACCGGGCCGCCGTCGTGCCCGCCCGCTACGGCCGTATCGACCCCGAGTTCCTGTTCGACTGCAGGCCGAGCGAGGAGCGCGTCGGGCAGCTGTCCTTCGACGATCTGCGCGCTCATCCGGAGGGGGAGGGGGACGAACACGCCGGCCATCTGCACACCGGCTACGACAGCCTGTCCTTCACCTCCGAAGTCCCCCTCGACCCGCGCCGGTTGATGCGGTTCCTCGACAGCAGGCCCGAAGGGCTGTACCGGATCAAGGGGTACGTCGACTTCGGGCCGTACGACGTCCGCAACCGCTACGCCGTGCATGCCGTCGGGCGGTTCCTCCGGTTCTGTCCGGAGCCGTGGGCTGCCGCCGACGCCCGCCTCACGCAGCTCGTGCTCATCGGTTCCGGCATCGACGCCGCCGCGCTCGGCAAGGAGTTGGAGGCGTGCGAGAGCGACGCCCCACACGCCGACGAATACGGCATGTGGGGCGTCCTGCGCTACGTACAGGACCCGCAGGAGGAGGGTTTCCAGGAGAGCCCCGAACCTGGGCCGGCCTGAACCGGGCTTACACCGGTCCCGCCACCACCGCCACCGTCTTCCCCAGCGACACGCCCGAGCCGTCGCGGCGCGGGTCCATCTCGGGGAGGTCGGCCGGGGTGCCGTTCTTCTGGGCCGCCTTGGCCGGGGTCGCGCCCGCCCAGGCCAGGGACAGGCAGTCCTCGCCCTTGAGGAAGCGCTGGCAGCGGACACCGCCGGTGGCGCGGCCCTTGCGCGGGTACTGGTCGAACGGGGTCAGTTTGGCCGTCGTCTGCACGGAGTCGTCCAGCGTGCCGCGCGAGCCGGCGACCGTGAACACCACCGCGTCCACCGCCGGGTCCACGGCCGTGAAGGAGATCACCTTCGCGCCCTCCGCCAGCTTGATGCCCGCCACGCCGCCGGCCGGACGGCCCTGGGGGCGGACCTGTGAGGCCTGGAAGCGCAACAGTTGCGCGTCGTCCGAGATGAAGACCAGGTCCTCCTCGCCGGTGCGCAGCTCGACCGCCCCGACGATCCGGTCGCCCTCCTTGAGGGTGATGACCTCCAGCTCGTCCTTGTTGGCCGGGTAGTCAGGGACCACGCGCTTGACGACGCCCTGTTCGGTGCCGATCGCGAGCCCCGGGGACGACTCGTCGAGAGTGGTCAGACAGATCACCGTCTCATCCCCCTCCAGGGAGACGAACTCCGCGATGGGAGCACCGCCGGAGAGGTTCGGCGCGACCGCCGTGTCCGGGAGCTGGGGCAGGTCGACCACGTTCACCCGCAGCAGGCGCCCGCCGGATGTCACCACGCCGATCTCGCCGCGTGCGGTGGCCGGCACCGCCGAGACGATCACGTCGTGCTTGGTGCGCCTGGCGTCGGCGTCCTCCGGGAACGGCTCGCCGTTCGCCGTACGGGCCAGCAGACCCGTCGAGGACAGCAGCACCCGGCACGGGTCGTCGGCCACCTGGAGCGGCACAGCGGCCGCCGGGGCGCCGGCCGACTCCAGCAGGACCGTACGGCGCTCGGTGCCGAACTTCTTCGACACCGCAGCCAGTTCGGCGGAGACCAGCTTGCGCAGCTCGGCGTCCGACTCCAGGATCCGGGTCAGTTCCGCGATCTCCTCGTTGAGCCGCTCCTTCTCCGCCTCCAGCTCGATGCGGTCGAACTTGGTGAGGCGGCGCAGGGGCGTGTCGAGGATGTACTGGGTCTGGATGTCCGACAGCGAGAAGGTCTCCATCAGGCGCTGCTTCGCCTCGGCGGAGTTCTCGCTGGAGCGGATGAGGCGGATCACCTCGTCGATGTCGATCAGCGCCGTGAGCAGGCCCTCAACCAGGTGCAGCCGGTCGCGCCGCTTGGTGCGGCGGAACTCGCTGCGGCGGCGGACGACCTCGAAGCGGTGGTCGAGGTAGACCTCCAGGAGTTCCTTGAGGCCCAGGGTGAGGGGCTGGCCGTCCACCAGCGCCACGTTGTTGACGCCGAAGGACTCCTCCATGGGCGTCAGCTTGTAGAGCTGCTCCAGGACGGCCTCCGGTACGAAGCCGTTCTTGATCTCGATGACCAGGCGCAGGCCGTGCGCTCGGTCGGTGAGGTCCTTGACGTCGGCGATGCCCTGCAGCTTCTTCGAGCCGACCAGGTCCTTGATCTTGGCGATCACCTTCTCCGGGCCGACCGAGAAGGGCAGCTCGGTGACGACGAGGCCCTTGCGGCGCGCCGTCACGTTGTCCACCGTGACCGTCGCACGGATCTTGAAGGTGCCGCGGCCCGTCTCGTACGCGTCGCGGATGCCGGTCAGGCCGACGATCCGGCCGCCGGTGGGCAGGTCGGGGCCGGGGACGTGCCGCATCAGGGCGTCCAGGTCCGCGTTCGGGAAGCGGATCAGGTGGCGGGCGGCCGCGATGACCTCGGAGAGGTTGTGCGGGGGCATGTTCGTGGCCATGCCGACCGCGATGCCCGACGCGCCGTTCACGAGCAGGTTCGGGAAGGCGGCGGGCAGGGCCGCCGGCTCCTGTTCCTGGCCGTCGTAGTTGGGGGCGAAGTCGACGGTGTCCTCGTCGATGGACTCCGTCATCAGGCTCGTGGCCTGGGCCATCCGGCACTCGGTGTACCGCATGGCGGCCGGCGGGTCGTCGTTCCCGAGGGATCCGAAGTTGCCGTGGCCGTCGACCAGGGGGACGCGCATCGAGAAGGGCTGGGCCATCCGCACCAGGGCGTCGTAGATCGACGCGTCGCCGTGCGGGTGCAGCTTGCCCATGACCTCGCCGACGACGCGGGCGCACTTCACATAGCCGCGGTCGGGGCGCAGGCCCATCTCGTTCATTTGGTACACGATGCGCCGGTGTACCGGCTTCAAGCCGTCCCGGGCGTCCGGGAGGGCGCGGGAGTAGATGACCGAGTACGCGTACTCGAGGTACGAGCCCTTCATCTCGTCCACGACGTCGATGTCGAGGATCCGCTCCTCGTACGAGTCGTCGGGCGGCGGGGTCTTCGTGCTGCGGCGGGCCATCGCTGCCGGCTCCTCCTGTTTGCTGGTCGCTCGCCTGCGGGGTGCTCACGTCGGTGCCGACAGGGCGACCGTGCTCAGCCCTGCGGGCCTTCGCGCGATCGCCCTCTCGGCACCGACGCGCCCCTCCGGCTCACTCTTGCTTGCTGAAGCGTGAACGGGATCTGACGCGGACCATTGTGGACCGCGACACTGACAACGACGGACCGGACCCGACATAAGCCGCTTGGCCCGGCGCCGGCACGGTGCCGCCCGCGCCGCTGTGTGCCGCCCCGGCGGCACAACTGCCCGCAGGCTACGGCACCGCGCCGACTGCCCGCTCCGGTCTCCGCTCCGGCGCCGGCCTTCCTCTGTGCTCGGCCTCCGCTCCGGCGCCTGCCCGCAGCCGTGCCGCGGCCGCTTCTTGATCTCCGCTCCGGCGCTTGCCCGCGACCGTGCCGCGGCCGATTCTCGGTCTCTGCTCCGACGCCTGCCCGCAGCCGTGCAGCGTCTCGGCCTCTCTTCTGCCGTCGTCTTCGGTCCGCGTCTCGGCCTCTCGCCTGCCGTCGGCTTCGGCCTCTCCTCGCCCCGGCCTGCCGCCCGCGTCGGTTTCCCCTCCGACACCCACCCGCCGCCAGCCCCGCCCCGCCCGCCCCAACCTGTCCTTCCGCACCCTTCCTCAGCCTCCGGTCTCCCCCCAGTCCCCGCCCGCCCCGGTCTCGCTCAGGGCGTACGTCGTCCGGGAACTTCGCCGAGGGTCCGCACGCTTGCATACAGTGGCAGGACCGGCAGGAAAACCGCGGTTTCCAGGACCGCGACCCCGATGGAAGGGACGTACATGCCCATGGGTCACACGGCCACAGCCCAGGCAGGCTCCGGGGGCCTGACAGCGAGCGAGCACCGCCTGGCCAACGGCCTGCGCGTGGTGCTCTCCGAGGACCACCTGACCCCGGTCGCGGCGGTGTGCCTCTGGTACGACGTCGGTTCGCGCCACGAGGTCAAGGGGCGTACCGGTCTGGCTCACCTTTTCGAGCACCTCATGTTCCAGGGCTCGGGGCAGGTCAAGGGCAACGGCCACTTCGAGCTGATCCAGGGTGCGGGCGGCTCGCTCAACGGCACCACGAGCTTCGAGCGCACCAACTACTTCGAGACCATGCCGACCCACCAGCTGGAGCTCGCCCTCTGGCTGGAGGCCGACCGCATGGGCTCCCTGCTGGCCGCCCTGGACGACGAGTCGATGGAGAACCAGCGCGACGTCGTCAAGAACGAGCGCCGCCAGCGCTACGACAACGTCCCCTACGGCACGGCGTTCGAGAAGCTGACCGCGCTCGCCTACCCGGAGGGCCACCCCTACCACCACACCCCGATCGGCTCGATGGCCGACCTGGACGCGGCCACCCTGGAGGACGCGCGGGCGTTCTTCCGTACGTACTACGCGCCCAACAACGCCGTCCTGTCGGTGGTCGGCGACATCGACCCGGAGCAGACACTCGCGTGGATCGAGAGGTACTTCGGGTCCATCCCGGCGCACGACGGCAAGCCCGCCCCGCGGGACGGCTCGCTGCCCGACGTCATCGGCGAGCAGCTGCGCGAGGTCGTCGAGGAGGAGGTCCCGGCGCGCGCCCTGATGGCCGCCTACCGGCTGCCCGAGGACGGCACGCGCGCGTGCGACGCGGCCGACCTGGCGCTCACCGTCCTCGGCGGCGGCGAGTCCTCCCGCCTCTACAACCGGCTCGTGCGGCGTGACCGTACGGCCGTCGCGGCGGGCTTCGGCCTGCTGCGGCTGGCCGGGGCGCCCTCATTGGGCTGGCTCGACGTGAAGACCTCCGGGGACGTCGAGGTGCCGGTCATCGAGACCGCCATCGACGAGGAGCTCGCCCGGTTCGCCGAGGAGGGCCCCACCGCCGAGGAAATGGAGCGCGCCCAGGCCCAGTTGGAGCGTGAGTGGCTGGACCGGCTCGGCACGGTCGCGGGCCGCGCCGACGAACTGTGCCGGTACGCCGTCCTGTTCGGCGACCCGCAGCTCGCCCTCACGGCCGTCAAGCGCGTCCTGGAGGTGACCGCCGAGGAGGTCCAGGAGGTCGCCAAGGCCCGCCTGCGCCCCGACAACCGCGCGGTGCTCGTCTACGAGCCCACCACCCCGGCCGAGATCGCCCAGAGCGCGGAGGACGCCGAGGGAGCCGACGACCCGGCGTCCGCGGCCACCGTGGAAGCCACCGACGAGAACGAGGAGGCGGCCAAGTGACCGAGCTCGCCGCGATGGAATTCCACCCCCAGCCGCAGGCGGGCGAGCCCAAGGTCTGGGCCTTCCCCGCCCCCGAGCGCGGAACGCTCGACAACGGGCTCACCGTCCTGCGCTGCCACCGCCCCGGCCAGCAGGTCGTCGCCGTCGAGGTGCTCCTCGACGCGCCGCTGGAGGCCGAGCCGGCCGGCCTGGACGGCGTCGCCACGATCATGGCGCGGGCCTTCTCCGAGGGCACTGACAAGTACTCCGCCGAGGAGTTCGCCGCCGAGCTGGAGCGCTGCGGCGCCACCCTCGACTCGCACGCCGACCACCCCGGGGTGCGCCTCTCCCTCGAAGTCCCGGTCTCCCGTCTGGCCAAGGCCCTGGCGCTGCTCGCCGACGCCCTCAGGGCACCGGCGTTCGCGGACAGCGAGGTCGAGCGGCTCGTCCGCAACCGCCTCGACGAGATCCCGCACGAGCTGGCCAATCCCTCCCGGCGGGCCGCCAAGGAGCTCTCCAAGGAGCTGTTCCCGGCGACCTCACGCATGTCGCGTCCGCGCCAGGGCACCGAGGAGACGGTCGAGAGCATCGACTCCGCGGCCGTACGTGCCTTCTACGAGAAGCATGTCCGTCCGGCCACGGCCACCGCCGTGGTCGTGGGCGACCTCACCGGTGTCGAGCTGGACGTGCTGCTCGGCGACACCCTCGGCGCCTGGACCGGTTCCTCGTCCCAGCCCCGCCCGGTGCCTCCGGTGACCGCCGACGACACCGGCCGGGTCGTCATCGTGGACCGTCCCGGCGCCGTCCAGACGCAGCTGCTGATCGGCCGCATCGGTCCCGACCGGCACGCGCGCGTGTGGCCCGCGCAGGTCCTCGGCACGTACTGCCTGGGCGGCACCCTCACCTCCCGTCTGGACCGCGTCCTGCGCGAGGAGAAGGGCTACACCTACGGCGTACGGGCGTTCGGGCAGGTCCTGCGTTCGGCCCCCGACGGCTCGGGCGCCGCGATGCTCGCCATCAGCGGCTCCGTCGACACCCCGAACACCGGTCCCGCCCTGGATGACCTGTGGACGGTGCTGCGCACGCTCGCCGCGGAGGGCCTGACCGACGCCGAGCGCGATGTCGCCGTCCAGAACCTCGTGGGGGTGGCGCCGCTGAAGTACGAGACCGCGGCGGCCGTCGCGGGCACGCTGGCGGACCAGGTCGAGCAGCACCTGCCCGACGACTTCCAGGCGACGCTGTACCGGCAGCTCGCGTCGACGGGCACCGTGGAGGCAACCGCGGCGGTCGTCAGCGCCTTCCCGGTGGACCGTCTGGTGACCGTCCTCGTCGGTGACGCGGCGCAGATCAAGGAGCCCGTCGAGGCCCTGGGCATCGGCCAAGTCACGGTCGTGTCGGCCGAGTAGCGGCACGCGCGCGCGGGAGCCCTGGTGACCGGTGAGTCACCAGGGCTCCCTGATGTCCGAATTGAGGGAGAGGTTGCCTGTCTGCCCTGTGGTGTGCGCTACAAAAGCTGTGATCGGTTTGGGGATTGAAACGTGCCACGTTTAGCGTCATCCGGGCTGTCCGTCAGGCACCGCGCCGCACCAGCGGCACCGGACAGTCATCGCCGAGTCCCCACATGGCGCGAGCCAGGGGAGCCGGGGACCCACACCAGAAGTCCCTGGGGTGAATCGGACGCCCGCGCGCACCGCGAGGGGGTCCGTAGGAGACCTTCCTGCTCCGAACCCGTCAGCTAACCCGGTAGGCGAGAAGGAAGGAAAGGATCAGCCACCACATGGCGTTCACCTGCGCCACCGGGAAGCACCGTCGTCCCAGCCGGATGAAGCGCGGCACCGCCCGCGCGGCCGGCGTCGCGGCCCTCACCACCACCGGCGTCTTCGGCGCGCTGGCCGCCCCGGCCCTCGCCGCCGAGCCCGCGGCCGAACAGACCGGTCTCACCCCCGTGATCACCATCGGCGACTCGATCGCCGACGAGATCGACGCCCAGGCCGCGGCCCAGAAGCAGGCCGCCGACGAGGCCGAGGCGATGAAGAAGGCCGAGGAGGCCGCGCACAAGAAGGCGGTCGCCGAGGCGAAGAAGGCCCGCGAGGCCGAGGCGCGCGCCGCCCGTGCGGAGGAGCGCAGGCGCCTCAACGCCTACGTCGCCCCGATCTCCGGCTCGTACGTCTCGACCGGCTACCAGTCCAGCAGTTCCCTGTGGTCCTCCGGCAGCCACACCGGCATCGACTTCCACGCCTCGACCGGCACGTCCGTCCACGCGGTCGGCTCCGGCACCGTGGTCGAGGCCGGCTGGGGCGGGGCGTACGGCAACCAGATCGTGATCAGGATGAACGACGGCACGTACACCCAGTACGGCCACCTGTCGTCCATCGCTGTCTCCGTGGGCCAGACGGTCACCCCGGGCCGGCAGATCGGCCTCTCCGGGGCGACCGGCAACGTCACCGGCCCGCACCTGCACTTCGAGGCCCGCACGAGCCCGGAGTACGGCTCGGACATCGACCCGGTCTCCTACCTCCGCTCGCACGGCGTGAACGTCTGACGACGGACGGCGAGACAAGCTGCGGCCCCGGCTCCCCGAGCCGGGGCTTTCGGCGTTTCAGAAGCCCGCCTGTCCAAAAAATATCCATGGATTCCGGCCCGCCATCGGAAATTCCGGCTCATTGCAATAGAGTCACTGAACACACGTCAATCGTCGACGTTTCACGGGGATTAAGGCGGAGGTCGGTCATGCGTATTCCGGCGCACTCGGTATGCACGGCGATCCGGGACGACATCGTCGCGGGTGTCTACGAGCGCGGCAGCCGGCTCACCGAGGAACTGCTCGCGCGCCGCTACGGCGTCTCGCGCGTCCCCGTCCGCGAGGCCCTGCGCACGCTGGAGGCGGAGGGCTTCGTGGTGACCCGGCGACACGCGGGCGCGTGCGTCGCGGAACCCACCGAACAGGAGGGCACCGACCTCCTGGAGATGCGGATGCTGCTGGAGCCGCTCGGCGCCTCCCGGGCCGCCCAGCGGCGCACCGAGGCCCATCTCAAGGTGCTGCGCGGCCTGGTCCGGCTGGGCCAGGAGCGGGCCAGGCGGGGCAACAGCGAGGATCTGCGCTCGCTGGGCAGCTGGTTCCACGAGACACTCGCCCAGGCCTCCGGCAGCCCCGCGATGACGTCGATGCTGACCCAGCTGCGCCACAAGATCGCCTGGATGTACGCGGTGGACGCGCCGGCCAACCCGGTGGAGTCCTGGGCGGAGCACGGCGCGATCGTGGACGCGGTGGCGCGCGGCGACAGCGAACGCGCGCGGGCGGTCACGGCGCTGCACACCGAGCGCTCGACGGGCGTGCACCGGCTGCGGTTTCCTGCGCAGCCGGATCGCCCGGACCGTGTGAGGAACTCGCAACATCCCGTAAACATGCCGAGTCTGCGGCATTAACACGGGCGCCGTATACAAAGAGAAGATAATTCGCGGGGGATTATTTCTGCTGCCCGCCATCGGGAAATGTGCGTCACCGGGAAATGCGAAGGGCTCGCCCGATAATTCGGACGAGCCCTTCTGTCGTGCGTTACGGCAGCTGCGTTCAGACGGTCTCGGGAAGTTCCTCGAGGCCCTCGGAAACGAGCTTCGCGAGACGGTCGAGGGCGGCGTCCGCGCCCTCGGCGTCGGAGGCGAGGACGATCTCCTCGCCGCCCTGGGCGCCGAGGCCCAGAACGGCCAGCATGGAGGCCGCGTTGACGGGGTTGCCGTCGGCCTTGGCGATCGTCACCGGGATACCTGCGGCCGTGGCGGCCCGGACGAAGATGGAAGCGGGGCGGGCGTGGAGACCCTCGGCCCAGCCGACGTTGACGCGGCGCTCAGCCATGTGATGATGCCCTTCGGTGTATCAAGGTTGTCTAGACCAGTTTTCCATAGCATGAAGCATGCCCAGGCATGCCGGAGCGGTCCTTCGTCCCGCCCCTTCGTGACGTCGGACCGCGGCCTCGGTCCGACGTCGTCCTCCACAGACTGCCTCGCGCCGTTGTCGTACGCGAGCCGTACTCTGGGGCCCATGCAGACCTCGTCGGACCGGCACGAGTACCCCGCCCACTGGGAGGCCGACGTGGTGCTGCGCGACGGGGGTACCGCGCGCATCCGGCCCATCACCGTCGATGACGCCGATCGCCTCGTCAGCTTCTACGAGCAGGTGTCGGACGAGTCGAAGTACTACCGCTTCTTCGCGCCCTACCCTCGCCTGTCCGCCAAGGACGTCCACCGCTTCACGCACCACGACTTCGTGGACCGGGTGGGACTCGCGGCCACCATCGGCGGCGAGTTCATCGCCACCGTACGCTACGACCGCATCGGCCCCGACGGAGTGCCCGCCTCCGCGCCGGCCGACGAGGCCGAGGTCGCCTTCCTCGTCCAGGACGCCCACCAGGGGCGCGGGGTCGCCTCCGCCCTGCTCGAACACATCGCGGCCGTCGCCCGCGAGCGGGGCATCCGCCGGTTCGCCGCCGAGGTCCTCCCCGCCAACAACAAGATGATCAAGGTGTTCACGGACGCCGGGTACACCCAGAAGCGCAGCTTCGAGGACGGCGTCGTACGCCTGGAGTTCGACCTGGAACCGACGGACCGCTCGCTCGCCGTGCAGTACGCGCGCGAACAGCGCGCCGAGGGGCGGTCCGTGCAGCGACTGCTGATGCCCGGATCCGTCGCCGTCGTCGGGACCGGCCGTACGCCCGGCGGGGTCGGCCGCAGCGTCCTCGCCAACCTCAGGGGCGCCGGCTTCACGGGTCGCCTGCACGCCGTGAACAGGTCCCTGCCCGAGGGACAGAAGGAAATCGACGGGGTACCCGCCCACCGCTCGGTGCGCGACATCGACGGGCCGGTCGACCTCGCCGTCGTCGCCGTGCCCGCCGAGCACGTCCCCCAGGTCGTCGAGGAATGCGGCCGGCACGGCGTGCAGGGGCTCGTCGTGCTCTCCGCCGGATATGCCGAGGGTGGACCCGAGGGACGCGAGCGCCAGCGCGAACTCGTCCGCCACGCGCGCGCGTACGGCATGCGGATCATCGGTCCGAACGCCTTCGGGATCATCAACACCTCGGCTCAGGTACGGCTGAACGCCTCCCTCGCCCCCGAGATGCCCCGGCCAGGCCGTATCGGGCTGTTCTCCCAGTCCGGCGCCATCGGTATCGCCCTGCTGTCCCGGCTGCACCGGCGCGGCGGCGGGGTCACGGGGGTGACCGGTGTGTCGACGTTCGTGTCGGCCGGCAACCGGGCGGACGTCTCCGGCAACGACGTCCTTCAGTACTGGTACGACGACCCGGACACCGACGTCGCACTGATGTACCTGGAGTCCATCGGCAACCCGCGCAAGTTCACCCGCCTCGCGCGCCGGACGGCCGCGGCGAAGCCGCTGGTCGTGGTGCAGGGCGCGGGCTCCGCTCCGCAGGGCCACGCCGTACGGGCGACGCGGCTGCCGCATGCCACGGTCTCCGCGCTGCTGCGCCAGGCCGGGGTGATCCGGGTGGAGACGATCACGGAACTGGTGGACACGGGGCTGCTGCTCGCCCGGCAGCCGCTGCCGGGCGGCGCCCGAGTGGCGATCCTCGGCAATTCCGAGTCGCTCGGCCTGCTCACGTACGACGCCTGTCTCTCCGAGGGCCTGCGACCGCTGCCCCCGCTGGACCTGACGACGGCGGCCTCGCCGGCGGACTTCCACGGGGCCCTGGCGAGGGCGCTGGCGGACGACGCGTGCGACGCGGTGGTGGTGACGGCGATCCCGGCGGTGGGGGAGGGCTCGGCCGGGGACGGGGAGCTGGCCGAAGCCCTCAGGACCGCCGCCGAGCGGGCCCCCGGCAAGCCGGTGCTGGTGGTCCACGTGGAACTCGGGGGGCTGGCGGAAGCCCTCTCGGCCGCGGCGAGCACCGCACCGCAGGCGGGTTCGACCACGTCCGGCGCCGCCGTACGCCCCCACCCGCTCCGCCCCCTGGACAGGCTGGCGACGAAGACGACGGACGAGGTGCCCGCCCCCCAGAACTGCTCCCGCCTCATCCCCGCCTACCCGGCCGCCGAACGTGCCGTCAGAGCCCTCTCCGAAGTGGTCCGGTACGCGCAGTGGCGGCGGGACGCCGCCGAGCCCGGCAGGGTGCCCGCCTACGAGGACATCGACGAGAAGGGTGCCGCCGCGCTGATCCACGGGCTGCTCGCGCGTGGGCAGGGGCTCACCCTCGGCACCGAGGAGACCTGCGAGTTGCTCGGCACGTACGGCGTACGGGTGCACCGGGCGCTGTCCGCCCCCGCCCCCGACGACGCCGTCCGGGCCGCCCGCGACCTCGGCTACCCGGTCGCCCTCAAGGCCACCGCCCCGCACCTGCGCCACCGCGCCGACCTGGGCGGCGTACGCCTGGATCTCGCGGACGAGGAGCAACTGCGGCGGGCGTACGCCGAGTTGACCGAGCTGTTCGGGACGCCGGAGGAGTTGCGGCCGGTGGTGCAGCGGATGGCACCGCGGGGAGTCGACACCGTCGTCAGGGCCGTCATCGACCCGGCGGCAGGAGCCGTCCTGTCGTTCGGGCTCGCCGGGGCCGCCTCCCAGTTGCTCGGGGACATGGCGCACCGGCTCGTCCCCGTCACCGACCGGGAGGCCACCTCACTGGTCCGGTCGATCCGGACGGCGCCCCTCCTTTTCGGGTGGCGCGGCTCCACCCCCGTCGACACCCCCGCGCTGGAGGAACTGCTGCTGCGGGTGTCACGGCTGGTCGACGACCACCCGGAGGTCGTCGCCGTCACCCTCGAGCCGGTCGTCGTCGCCCCGCGCGGCCTGAGCGTCCTCGGCGCCTCCGTGCGCCTGGCACCCCCGCCCGCCCGCGACGATCTCGGCCCGCGGACGCTTCCCGCGTACTGAGACGAACCGAGACCCCCGTGAGCGTGCCTCGCAGTCGGTGCGCCACCGTAGGATGGACTTCATGGCCAAGACCAGTACGACGACCCAGGGGCTGCGAGCGGCGATCGAGCGCAGCGGCTACTACCCGGCCCTCGTGGCCGAGGCGGTGGAGGCCGCTGTGGGCGGCGAGCCCATCCGGTCGTACCTGGTCCATCAGGAGACGACGTTCGACCAGAACGAGGTGCGGCGGCATGTGACCGTCCTCGTCCTCACCGACACCCGCTTCATCGTCAGCCACACCGACGAGCAGGCCGAGGACACCACCTCCCCGACGCCGTACGCCACCACCTCCACCGAGTCCGTGAAGATCGGCCGGATCTCCTCGGTGGTGGTCAGCCGGGTGGTCGCCAACCCGGAGCAGTACCGGCCGGGCACCCTGCCCCGCGAGGTCGTGCTGACCATCGGCTGGGGCGCCGTCTCCCGGATCGACCTGGAGCCCGCCGCCTGCGGCGACCCCAACTGCGAGGCCGACCACGGCTACACCGGCAGCTCGACGGCGGACGACCTCAGCCTCCGGGTGAGCGAGGCCGGGGACGGCCCGGACACGGTGCGCCAGGCGCTCGCCTTCGCGCAGGCCATCTCCGAGGCGACCGCGGACGTCACCCGCTGATGGCGCATCCCGCCTCCGCCTGGGACCACCATCCGGAACCCCTCGCCCTCGACTCCGCGCCCGTCCCCGCGTACGGCTCCGGGTCCCTCGCCGACCTGCTGCCCACCCTGGCCGCCGGCATGGCCGTGCCCGGGACCACCGCGACCCTCCCCGAGCTGACCCCCGCCGACCGGAACTGCGTGTTCCTGATCGACGGGCTCGGCTGGGAGCAGCTCAAGGCGCACCCGGACGAGGCCCCGTTCATGACCTCGCTCCTCGGCAGCTCGCGCGGCGGCACCGGACAGCCGCTGACCACCGGCTTCCCGGCGACCACCGCCACCTCCCTCGCCTCCGTGGGCACCGGGCTGCCGCCGGGCGCCCACGGCCTGCCCGGCTACACCGTGCGCAATCCGGCCACCGGCGAGCTGATGAACCAGCTGCGCTGGCAGCCGTGGACGTCACCGGCTGCCTGGCAGCCGTACCCCACCGTCTTCCAGCGGGCCCAACAGGCGGGTGTGCACGCGGCCCAGGTCTCCTCCCCGACCTTCGAGAGCACCCCGCTGACCAAGGTCGCGCTCAGCGGAGGAACGTTTCACGGGCGGCAGACCGGTGAGGAGCGCATGGACCTCGCGGCGGGGCAACTGGCCGCCGGCGACCGCTCCCTGGTCTACACGTACTACGCCGAGGTCGACGGTGCCGGCCACCGCTTCGGCATCGACTCCGACACCTGGCGCGGCCGCCTCATGTACGTCGACCGGCTGGTGCAGCGGCTGGCCGAGCAACTGCCCCCGCGCACCGCGCTCTACGTCACCGCCGACCACGGCATGATCGACGTCCCCTTCGACGAGGACCACCGCATCGACTTCGACGCCGACTGGGAACTGCGCGCAGGGGTCGCTCTGTTGGGCGGCGAGGGCCGCGCCCGCCACGTCTACGCGGTGCCGGGCGCCGAGAACGACGTGCTGACCTGCTGGCGCGAGGTCCTCGGCGAGCAGTTCTGGGTGGCGTCACGGGACGAGGCGATCGCGGCGGGCTGGTTCGGACCGCCCGAGCAGGTCGAGCGGCGGGTGTACGACCGGATCGGCGACGTGGTCGCGGCAGCGCGCGACGACGTCCTCATCATCGCCTCGGAGCGGGAGCCCAAGGAGTCGGCGATGGTCGGCAACCACGGCTCGATGACCCCCGCCGAACAGCTGGTCCCGCTCCTCGAAGTACGCTCCTGACGCCTGAGGGCCCCTCTCCGTCCGCACATCGAAAGGTGCTCGACCCACCATGCCCGAGCTGGTGTTCTTCTCAGGAACGATGGACTGCGGGAAGTCGACTCTGGCCCTCCAGATCGGACACAACCGCTCGGCCCGGGGGCTCCAAGGCGTGATCTTCACGCGGGACGACCGGGCGGGCGAGGGGAAGTTGTCCTCGCGACTGGGCCTGGTCACGGAGGCTGTGGAGGTCACCGAGCGGATGGACATGTACGGGTACCTGGTCGATCAGTTGTCCAAGGGCGGCAAGGTCGACTACGTGATCGCCGACGAGGCGCAGTTCCTGGCGCCCGATCAGATAGACCAACTGGCCCGTGTCGTGGACGACCTCGGCCTCGATGTCTTCGCCTTCGGTATCACCACCGACTTCCGCACCAGGCTCTTCCCTGGTTCGCAGCGGCTGATCGAGCTCGCCGACCGGATCGAGGCCCTCCAGGTGGAGGCCCTGTGCTGGTGCGGCGCCCGGGCAACGCACAACGCCCGTACGGTGGGCGGTGAGATGGTGGTCGAGGGTGCTCAGGTGGTCGTCGGGGACGTCAACCGCCCGGCGGAGGAGATCGGTTACGAGGTCCTGTGCCGCAGGCACCACCTCCGCCGGATGACTGCTGCTTCAGCCCGCGCGGGCGC
Organism: Streptomyces sp. NPDC050287; assembly: GCF_044459385.1. Taxonomy (NCBI): domain Bacteria; kingdom Bacillati; phylum Actinomycetota; class Actinomycetes; order Kitasatosporales; family Streptomycetaceae; genus Streptomyces; species Streptomyces sp. NPDC050287. Next base: position 130,452 of record NZ_JBITIY010000017.1, read on the forward strand.
GCTGTCCCCCGACGTCCTGCCGGTCACATCCGCTTGACGGCGAGATCCCTCCCGAGCACGAGCCGGGCAACGCGGCTGTTCCAGCCCGGCAGATGACCGCGGCACGCTCCGCTGACACCCCGCCCCTCTTTGCTCTACTGTGAGCGCTGTGCCGGAATGCGTCGAACCCTGTTCGCTTGCAGGTGAGTTCACTGCAGCACTCGCTCGTCAGCAACAACTCGCCGAGCGCCGTGAGGAGATCGTCACCAGGCTGCACGACGAGGTCGAGCGGTTGCGCCGAGGCGAGTTCGACATGGCGCTCGATCTCGTGCGCCACTCCCTGATCCGGCTCCACGACCAGATCCTGCGCCAGGCCGAACACGTCACCGGCCCGCTCGACGTCGACGAACTTCGGGCTCTGCTGACCGCGCTGGCCGACGAGGCGGCGGACACCGTGGCCAGGACCGGCGTACAGCGGTACGTCCCCCGGCCCGGCGAGGCTTTCGACATGGCGTCGCAGCGCCCGGTGGGCCGCGTCGCCGCGGAAGGGCCTGAGGCGGACCGGACGGTGGCGCGCGTCGTGGCGGCCGGATTCGTTCAGGGGGAGCGGGTCGTACGCAAGGCCGACGTCGTGGTTTCCCGGTGGGAACCGGATACGCCATGAACGTCGCCGTCTCCGGCGGGCTCCAAGTGCATGGCTTACAGCAAGGACAACTGGCGGGACAACAGCGGGACGGGCGCGACGCGCGGCCGTCCCGGCGGCGGGAGACCGTATGGCCGTATACGGCATCGACCTGGGGACGACCTACTCGTGCGTGGCACGGATCGACGACGTCGGCAGAGCAACGGTGCTGCGCAACCTCGAAGGGGCGGACACCACGCCGTCCGTCGTCTACTTCGAGAGCGCCGACAGCGTGGTCGTGGGGCAGAGCGCCAAGGACGCCACCGTCCTCGACCCCGAGCACGTCGTGCAGCTCATCAAGCGGGACATGGGCGATGTGGTGCCGCGTGAGTTCCACGGCCGCACCTACACACCCGAGGAGATCTCCGCCCGCATCCTGCGCAAACTCGTCGAGGACGCGAAGGCGGTCAGCGGCGACGAGGCGCACGACGTGGTGATCAGCGTGCCCGCCTACTTCGGGCTCGCCGAACGGGACGCCACCCGCAAGGCCGGCGAGATCGCCGGACTGCGCGTCCTCGACGTTGTCGCCGAGCCCATCGCGGCCGCACTCGACTACGGGGCCCTGGAAGGAGACGAGGAGCGCGGGGACCGTTCCATCCTCGTGTACGACCTGGGCGGCGGCACGTTCGACACCACTGTGCTCACCCTGCGCGGGCGCGAGCTGACCGTGCTGTGCACGGACGGAGCGAAGGAGCTGGGCGGCAGCGACTTCGACGACCGCATCGTCGCGCACATGGCGGAGCGGTTCCGTGAGCGCTTCCCGGACGTCGACGACCCGCTGTCCGACCCCCAGTCCGAGACACAGCTGCGCAAGGACGCCGAGGAGGCGAAGAAGGCGCTGTCCTTCCGCGAGCGCTACGTCGTCCGCGTCATGCACCAGGGCATGGTCGAACCGGTGGAGCTGACCCGGGAGCTGATCGAGGAGCTGACGCGTGACCTGCTCGACCGCACCGTAGACATCACCCGCCGCACCGTGGAACTGGCCGCGGAGCGGGGCGTGTCGTCCTTCGACGATGTGCTGCTCGTCGGCGGCGCCACCAAGATGCCCGCGGTCGCCGCAGCCCTGCGCGCCCAGTTCGGCTTCGAGCCCAGGCTGCACAACCCCGACCTCGCGGTGGCCCGCGGCGCCGCGCTGTACGCCCTCGACCGGGCCACGTACATCCTCTCCAGCGGCGAACTCCCGGCCGAACAAGAACCGGACGTGCCGGAGACCGGCCTCACCCACCGCCCGTACGAAATCTCCACCGTCGCCTCACGCGGTTACGGCATCCAGGTCACGGACGTCGACACCGGCCGGGATTACGTCACCCATCTCGTGCACGCCAACGACACCCTGCCGGCGTCCGTGACGGACGACTTCTACACCATCCGCGACGGCCAGCGACTGGTCCGGATCCGGGTGATGGAACAGGCGGGCGCGGTGGAGTCGGAGGAGCTGCAGCACAACACCGAGGTCGCGCAAGGCACGTTGAAGATCCCGCCCGCGAAACCCGCGCGCTGGCCCTTCCAATGCGTGTTCACGCTCGACTCCTCCGGACTGCTCACCGTCGTGGCCACCGAACGGGAGAGCGGTGAGCAGATCGAGATCTCCCTTCAGATCGGAGGCCTGTCCCAGGAGGCGGTGGACGAGGCGCGGGTCGCGATGAGCCGCCAGCGGATCGGCTGATCACGGGCAGGACGGGGGGACAAGGCAGGTGGCCTTCGACGAGGCGCGCTACCGGCGCGAGGTGCTCGACGCCGGGTTGCCCGTGACCGAGGACCTGCGCACGCGCTACCAGCTGCCGCAGCGCCTCGACGGGCCGACGGTCGCCGAGGCGGTCGCCGCGGTCCGCGCCTGCTGGCGCCGCAGTCGGTCCAGGCTCAAGTACCGTGCCGTCATCGAGCAGTTGGAGGCCGGGTACCTCATCCACCGGCCACTGCTGGACGCGGCCGCCGCCGGGGATCCGGGACCACTGCGGGCCGCCCTCGAAGCGCACGGCCGACGCGCCGAATCCGATCGGGCCCGGTTGCGCGCGGCCCTGGAGGAGGCCACGGGCGGGCTCGGCATGCTCGCCGAGTCCACGGTCGCGGAGATCGCCGCCGCCCACCGGGTCAACGAGGAACGGGTACGGGACCTGCTGCCCGCCCTCGGGCTGCGTGTCGCCGAGCCCGACCCACTGCCCCGGTCGGTGCCGCACCCCGCGTACGCGCGCTGCGCCGGCCACCTGGAGGTGCTGGGGCTGCGGCACCTGGGCGACTTCTTCGCGACGGGCACACTCGGCGGGCGGACCGAGCGGCCCGTACACGTCTTCGACGCGTACCCGGCCGACCGGCCGCGCGTCGAGGCGGCGGCGCGCCGCTGGGGACGGCTGCCGCACGGCGCCGCGCACACAGCGGCCCAGGCCGTGATCGCCGCCGTCCGTGGCGTGCTGACCGAGCAGGGCCCGGAAGGACTCGCCCGAATCCTGCTCCATGAACTGGCGGTGCCTCTCCGGACGCGGCATGCCGCCCGCGCGACCCCGGCCACGCTCCTCGCCCACGCCGTGGAGGAACTGTCGGTCGCCGAGGACGACGCGCGCCGACTGGTCTTCGCGGTGCTGCACGAGGCGGCCGGGGACCCGGTGTCGGAGCGGCTGCGACGCCTGGCCGCGGACGGGCGGCTCACCGAGGCCGCGGCCGTGGCGGACCGGTTGCCCACGGGCTCGCTCGCCGACGACGTGCGCGCACTGGCCGAGCATGTGCGCGGAAAACTCGTCGAGGCGCGCGGCCTGGTGGACCATGCGCGCCGACTGCCGCCGACCCAGGCGGACCGGGCCTGGGACCTGCTGGAACAGGCGGAGGCGGCAGTCCGCGACCTGCCGGGAATCGACACCGTGCGCCGCAGCCTCGCGGTCCACCCGGTGTCCGGCCTCACCACGACCCCGGACGGCGCGGGCGTCACCGTCCAGTGGCGGCACTCACCGTCCACGAGGGGCGAGCCCGAGTACGTGCTGCTGCGGACCGAGCGGCGCCCGCCCCGCGGCGTGGCCGACGGCACGGCGCTGCCGCTGGCCTCGCCGCGTGCCACCTCGTACGTGGACGGCTCGCCCCCGCCCTGCGTCCCGCTCCACTACGCGGTCGCCGTGCGCCGGGCCGCCGAACCCGGCAGCCCGACCTCGCCGCTCGCCGTGGCCGGGCCCGTCGTGTACTGGCCCGAGGTCGCCGACGCCCACCTGCGCCCCGGGGACCGCCGGATCACCGCCGACTGGACCTGCCCGGACCGCGCCCGGTCCGTCGAGGTCCTCCGCACCGCTGCGGACGGCGAGGCGGTGCCGATCGCCACCCGCCGCGACGGCTTCACGGACCACGGGCTCACCAACGGGGCGACGTACGGCTACCGCATCCGCGCCGTCTACCGCACCGACGACGGAGCGCTCGTGCGCACGGAGGGCGTCCGGCGCACCGCCACGCCCCTCGCGCCGCCCGAGCCTGTCACCGACCTGGACATCCGCTTCGTGGACGATCACCTCCTGGCCCGACTCGACCCGCTGCCCGACACAGAGGTGCGCCTGTACGGCTTCGACGACGCGCCCCCGTGGCCGGCCGGCACCCGGCTGCGCACGGCGGAACTCCCCGGGCGTCCGATCGTGGTGGAACCCGCCCCGGAGGGGCTGCGGTTCCCGCCGCCGGGCCGGCCCACCCTGGTGCTCGCGGTCACGGTCGCCGGGGACCGGGCCGTCACAGGCGCACACGCCGTGGCCGCCGCGCAGGCGCTCGGCACCCCCACGTTCACCCGGCACGGCGGCACCGGCGTGGCCGTTCTCTTCGACTGGCCGCCGGACAGCGGCGACGAGGTCGAGGTCACCTGGCGGTCCCCCGGCGGGGCGGGCGAGCGGCGGCGCACCGTCACCCGTGCCGAATACCGGCACGAGGCTGGAGTACGGCTGCCGGTCGCGGACGGCGCCGGGGTGGAAGTCGAGGTGCGGCCGATCGCCCTGCTCGGCGGGCTGCCCGCATACGGTCCGCCGAGCACGGCGGTACTGCCGCCGCGTGCCGAGGTCGACTACCGGCTGGAGCGGCACGGCCTGCCTGGACGTCGCACGGTCACCGCTGTCTTCACGGCGCGCACCACCGTACGAGCCGAGCGGCTGCTGCTGGTCCGCTCACGCGGCTCCCTCTGGCCGCTGGAGCCCGCCGACGGGGACGTCCTCGCGGAAGCCGCCGACGTGACGCTCGCCCCGGGGCGGGACATGAAGCTGTCGGCGCGCCTGGCCCGCGGCCGGAGCGGCCGGCTGCGCTGCTTCGCCGTCGGCGAGGCACTCGTGCTGCGCGATCCGCCGCAGCACACGCTCAAGGTCACCTAGGGGGAGTGGACGTGAGACTGCCGTGGCGTCGCACCTGGGTGTGCCCGCACTGCTTCCGGCGCATCTCCAGGGCGCAGATCGCGTACGTCTGCGCGAGCGGCGCCGCCTGTGCCGAGGACCGACGCCTCGCCTCCGCCAACCCACGGGCCGGTTCGGCGGAGTGCGGCACCTGCGGCCGCACCACCACCCGGCTGCGCTGCACCGCCTGCGCGGGCAGGCTGCCGGAAGGCTATCTGCGCACTCCCGGAAAGCTGGTGGCGCTCGCCGGACCGGTCAGCTCCGGCAAGAGCACCTACATCGGCGTCCTCGTGCACGAACTGCTGCACCGGCTCGGCGCCGAACTCGACGCCGCGCTGCTGCCCTGCGACGACGACACGATGGCCGACTACCACGAACGCTACGAACGGCACCTGTACGACGAGCAGCAGACCGTCCCCAAGACCGCCGAGCACGACGCGGGCCGCCCCCTCGTGCATCGCCTCAGCCGCACCCGGCGGGGCCGTTTCGGACGCGCAGGCAAGCGGGTGCTGACCCTGGTCTTCCTCGACACCGCGGGGGAGCGTTTCGCCTCGCGCGACCGTATGGAGACCGAGTTGCGCTACTTCCTCGCGGCCGACGCCGTCGTCGTCCTCGTCGACCCGCAGGATCTGCCCGGCGCACCGGTGAAGGGCGGCGACGGGGTGCCGGGCCGGTCGGGCGACGTACTGGCCCGGGTGCTGGGCCACGTGGGCGGAGGCGGGAAGGTGACCGTGCCGGTCGCGGTCGCGCTCACCAAGGCCGACCTCCTGTGGCCGCACCTGCCGGACAACTCCCCGCTGCACCGGACCCGCCGTCCCGGCCCCGTCTTCGACGCCGACGACCGAGCGGCCGTCCACGCCGAGCTGCGGGCCCTGCTGCGGCGCTGGCAGGAACACCAACTCGACGCGCGGCTTGACCAGTTCTGCACCGACTACCAGCTGTTCGCGCTGTCCACGCTCGGCACCGCGCCCCGGCAGGGCGGCGAGCTCGGACTCGGCGGCGTGGTACGCCCGCACCGGGTGGAGGATCCCCTGATGTGGCTGCTGCACCGCTTCGGCGCCCTCGACCGGGGACGGGGGTGACGCGTATGGCAGGACAGGCGCACTACACGTCCGCCCCGCCCGCGGCCGACGCACCCCACGGCGGCTTCCGCTTCACCGCCGTCTCCCCGACGGCCCGCCCCGCACTCGATGCCCTGCGCCCGCTGACGGGGTACCCGCTGCCCGCGGGCATGGACCGCGATCGCCCCTTGCCCGTGGCCTTCGCCTACGACCGCCCCGACGACGGCGCGGCCGTGCTGACCCGCACCCGCCTGTCCGGCCAGGACTACACCGGTCGCTGGGGCAACCACTTCTGCCACGTCCTGTACGCCACTCCCGACGAACTGGCCGGTCTGCGCCCCGTCGAGCTGTGGGACACCCCTCACTGGGCCCCGACGCCGGCGCCCGACGACGGCCATGACCTGCCCGATCTCACCCCACTCGTCCCCGGCAGCGCCGTCGGACCCGACCGGGTGGCCCGGTCGCTGGCCGGCCTGGGCGACCCTGGCGTGCGCCTCCTGGAGCGGCTGCTCACCACGGCCCTGCGGGCGCTGGCCGGCGAGGGTCCCGGCGCCACCCTGGTCTCCGCGGACGCGGACCGTGTCGTCGACTGGATCGCCGCCGTCTCCTACACCCTGCCCGCCGGACTGGCCGCCCGGCTGACGTTCACGACGTACACCGCGCGGCCGCAGGACGACCACCGCCATCTGACGGGGACCCTGCCGGAGACCGGGGAGCGGGCACCGGGCCCGGTGTTCCACCTCGACCGACTGACCGGGGACGGCTGTCCGGAGCCGAGCGCGACGGCGCGGTTCCTCGCGGGCGCGTTGGGAAACGGGCGCCTCGACGTCCTGGACGCCGTCGCGGACCTGTGGGACGCGGTCCCCGCGGACGGCGTCGAGGCAGGCGTACGGCGGCTGCGGGCCGGGTGCGCGCTGCTCGCGCCGGACGGCGATGCGGAAGCCTTCCGCGGGGAGGGCGCCGGGTTCGCCGGCTTCGTACGTGCGCTCGCCCAGCTGCGGCCGGAGAAGGCGGGACTGGCGCCCGAGCACCTGAGGGACGCCGCCGCACGCCATCTCGCCGAGGGGACGGCACCCCTCGGCGACGTACGGGCCGCGCTCGCTCCGCTGCCCGAACCGTACCGGGCGGCTGTCCTCGCCGGACTGCTCGCCGCCCTCGAAGCCTCCGCCGGCTTGCGGACCGCCGCCCTGGACGCGCAGGCGTGCGCCTGTCTCGTCTCCCTCGCGGACGAAACCCCGGACGTGCTCGCAGCCACCCCCGCCACCGCGCTGCACGTGCTGCGCCGGGCCCCCGGAAAGCCGCGGCCGGCCGCGCTGCGGATCCTGCGGCTGTTCCGGCAAGGGCTGTGGGAGGAGACGGAGACCTACGACGCCCTGCGCGACCTGATGCGGGCCGAGGAGCCGGAACGGACGCCACGGCTGCTGTGGCGACGCGGGCCGGCCCGGGAGCGGGAGTGAGCCGTGGCCAACCCCGTGATGCTGCTCCTCGCCATCGTCCTGTTCGTCGTCCTGGTGGTCGGCCACGGCGTCCTCATCACCCTGCCCAAGCTGGTGTGGACCCAACTGCACACCGTCTGGCGGACCTTCGGCCGGGCGGCGGCCACGCCACCCGACCCGCACGGTGAGCCGGCCACCCCCGCCTACCTCCGCGTCACAGCCGCCCGCGACCTGCGTGCGACCTGGTGGGACGGACTCGAGCGGCACGAACGGCTGATGGGCGACGCCGAGCGGTTCCTGGTCGACCGGGTGAGCGACGCGTTCCGCCGGTCGCGACAGCACGGGACCGGCGGGCAGGGCTGCCTGATGCTCTTCCTGCGCCCGGCCTTCCTGCTGACGGCCGTCGCCGTCGTACTGACCGCGACCGCACTCACCATCCTTCCGTTTCTGTTCGCGCTGCTGGCATGGGCGCTGGGCTGTGCCCTGTGGGCCGCGTGGTGGGCGGTCTGGGCGGCCGTCGCGCGGACGGGGCGTGCGGTGCGCGGCGGGCCGGCGCCGTGCCCGTACACCGGCTGCGGGCGTACCATCCACCGCCCGCTCAGGCTGTGCCCGACGTGCCGGGCCGGACACCGGCAGCTGGTGCCCAACCGGTACGGCGCCTTCTCCCACCGCTGCCGTTGCGGCACCCACCTGCCCGCCGTCCTCGGCGTGCGCCGCCTGGAGGCGTGCTGCCCGCACTGCGGGAAGGCGCTGCCCGCCGGATACGAACGGGCGCGGGTCGTCGTGCTGGTCGGGGGCGCGGGCACGCAACGCGCCGCCGTGCACGCCCAGGTGCTGGCCGAGCTGGGCGGCACGTCCGGGGCGGAGCCGCCGCTCGTACGCATCGGCAAGACGCCCGTCCTGGTGTCCGACCCGCCTGCCGGGGCGTACGGCAGTCAGGAGTCGGTGAGCGCGCTGGACGTGGTGCGCCGGGCCCACGGGCTGCTGCTGGTGGTGGACGACCCCGCCGCGCACAGCGATACCGTGCACGCCGTGACCCGGGTCCTGCACGTGCTCACCGCCCTGCCCGCGCGCCGCCGGCGGCACCGTTTCGCACTGCTGTACACCCGAGCCGTACAGGGCGACGAGACCGCCGTGCGCGCGCGGCTGGAGGCGGCCGGCGGCGGCCATCTGCTGCGCGCGCTCGACGCCACGGGCATGGCGGTGCGCTGCGTTCCGGCCTCGGCTCTCGCGGGGACGGCGTGGTGGCTGGCCGGTATGCCCGGTGTCGCGGGCTCCGGGGAGAGCATGGCGCCTGAGCCCGCGCGCCGACCCGGGAACGCCACGCTCCACCTCCCCCGGCACCGCGTCGCCCGGCACTCGCTCCTGCTCACCCACCTCGCCGGGTACCTGGTCGTACCGCTCGTCCTGGTTCTCCTGCAGGCGGGTGTGCTGCCGCCGTCCGCCTTCTTCGGCCTGCCCGGGAGGTACGACAAGTGGCGGCATCCGCTGACCGGTTCGGTCCGCCAGGTCGACCTCACCGCGGCCGCCACCCGGGACTGGCCGAAGCTCAGCACCAGTTACTCGGCGCCGGGACATCCGCCGTCCGCCGCTCTGCCGGGCCACGCGGGTTACTGGTCGGTCAAGGGATCCCCGCGCAAGAGCAACTGGCTGCGGATGGACTTCGGAATGCCGCTGCCGCTGAGTGAGGTGTCGGTGGACTTCGACCCTGACAGCGTCAAGTCGACGTTCGCGCCGGGTGTCGACTTCCAGGGCCAGGTCGGCGCCCGCGAGGTCCGGCTGCCGACGGGGCGCCTTCACGAGCAGCAGCAAGGCGCCTTTCTCAGCAAGACGTACGGCTACGACATCTCTGTCCCGGAGCCCGTCGACTCCGTCCGCATCGGCCTGGGCTCCTCATTCGACAAGGACGACGACGAACAGCAGCTTCAGCTGCGCGAGTTCAATGTCCGCTGGTTCAGTTCCGACGCCGTGCGCCTGCACCCGGCGGACGGCGGCCGGCTGGCCGTGGAGAACGCCACCGCACGCGACCTCGCCATCACCGTACGGCCGCCTCTGCTGCCCGCGGGCTGGCGGGCCACCCTCGTCGGACGGCCGTCCCGGACACTCAGGGCGCACGACACGTACGAGGCGCGCTGGCGGATCACGGCTCCCCGGGGGACCAGGGCCCGCGCTCCCATCGCCTACGCCGTCGACATCAGCGAGGACGACCGGACCGTGACGGCACGCTGTCTGGCCCTCCTCACGGTCTCCGCGGACACCCGGCCGCTGTGCTGAGGGCTCAACGGCCGCCGGAGGAGGCTGTCCAGCGCGGCCCCGCGAAGTCGGCCAGGGCCGCGCCCAGTTGCGGATCCACCTGCGAGGAGAAGCCGAGCGGAAGGACGTAGAACCAGCCCTCGCCCATACGCGAGCGGCGCGGCGGGCGCGGGGCGCCGGCGAGCAGCCGGACCTGGAGCGCGTAGAAGCGCGCGTCCCGGCCCCGGACGATCGCGCGGCGCACGGTGATCTCCTCGACGTGCCGCCACGCGTAGCAGACTTGTCTGCGTCCGATCACGGAGGTGACGCCGTCCCGCGTCAGCTCCAGTTCCAGCCGTCGCGGCGGCATGAGGAACCCGGTCACGGTGATCACGGCGCCGATGAAGGGCCAGACGAGCAGGGCCAGCCAGACGGCCGGGTCCTGCCACTGTCCGGTCACGCTGAACCGGACGACGAAGACTCCCATGATCGTGCCCAACACGGCCCAGTGGGCCAGCGGCAGCCTCCGGGACCGGCCGCTGAGGCGGTAGTGGTCCGCGGTGTGTTCCACCGTGACGTCACGGGACTGCAGGAGCGCGGGGACGGCGGTCGCCTCGGGGCCGGGCGAAGCCCTTCCCTGTTCCTGAGCGTGCCGCCCCGCGAAATGCTCCTGGAGCCTGCGGTTGCGGAAACGGTAGGTGCCGCCCGACAGTTGCAGCAGCCCCGCCGTGCGGGCGTCCTTGAGGAACGTCATCAGCGACCAGGGCACCCGGCCCGTGGCCGCGAGGGAGCACTTGGCGAGAACCCAGCGGCTCCACGGGCTGAGCAGCACCAGCGTCGCGGAGGCGCCCGCCCAGGCGCCGACTGCCGCGCCCCAGTCGCCACTGCCGCGGCCGAGCCAGAAGAACGCTCCCGCGCCGGCCCCGATGAGCGGGGCCACCAGTGTCAGCGTCGTGACGAGCGCACTCTGCTCGCCGCGCAGGAGTTCGTCGGGGGTGGCGGCGTCCACGGTGTCGGCGGGAGCCGCGTACACGATCATCAGCAGGATGGGCAGCACGCCGCCGACGGAGAGCCAGACCAGGAGGGGGTCCGGCGTCACGAAGACGTACAGGAAGAGGAGGAGGACGACCAGGGCGGGACCGCCCCCGAGAGCCGCGAGTCGCACCAGAGGACCCACCCGCGTGTGCCGGTCCAGGGAGCGCAGGGCGCCGATGAACAACAGCGGGTTGGCGCTGCGTCGCGGCTCGGCGAGCCGCTGGCCGAACCAGGACGCGGTCACCGACCGTGCGAGGGCGGCGAAGAGCACCCCCGCGCTCACATCGAGCGTCACGCTCAGGTCGCCCAGCACGGCGTCCTCCGCGTAGCCGGACATGCCCGCCTTGATGACGAGGGAGAGCAGGATGCCGGTCACGAGGAGCGCGGGTCCGGCGAGCAGCCGGGGCAGCGGTGCCGTGTACAGCCGCCACCAGGCCAGTTCGGACTCCTCGCGACGGCTCAGCAGCAGTGCCAGGTACGACAGCCAGGCACCGGCTCGTTCGGCGTCCCAGGTGCGGGGTGGGTGCAGCCGGCCGGGGTCCGGGGGGCGCGGAGGAAACGCGGCGGACACGATCCGGTCGAGCAGGTGGGCCTCGACGGCATGACGGGTCGGGAACCGTTCCCGGTCCGCCAACTCTCCTGGATCCGCCGGATGCCGCTCATAGGTCCGGCGTACCAGCCACACCATCAGCGGACTGGTCAGGGCCCAGGCGACCGGTGCGGAGGGCTTGTTCCGGAGGGTCTCCAGCAGGCGGGCCCAGACGGCGGCGCGGGCCGGAGGCCGTGCCCGGCGGAGATAGTCCGCCACCTCGTCGGGGCGCAGCGGCAGCGACTCGATCACCGTCGCGTGCCGCAGCCCCTTGCCTTCCTGGTCAAGGTGCTCGTACTCGGCCGTACGGGACACCAGTACCGCGTCTCCCGTGCCGCCGAGGCCTGCGTTGAGCGCGTCGAGGACCTCGGCGCGGCGGTGTCCGGGCAGCTCGTCGAGGCCGTCGAGGACAGGCAGCACCCGCCGTTCGAGGACGAGCCGGCGGGCCGGGTGGACACCGTCCACCGGCGGCAGACCGGGGTGGTCCTGGCGCAGCCGGTCCACCAGCCACTCGGTGAGCGACTGCCGCCGGGTGTCCCAGGACTCCAGCGACAGCACGAGCGGGACCGGCACGTCGTTCTCGCCCTGGGTGAGCCGCCGGGCGAGGAGTTCGAGGGTGAGCAGCACGGAGAGCACGGTCTTGCCGGACCCGGCGTTGCCCAGCACGACCAGCCGCCGACGGGGCCGGAGCCTGAGGAAGGTCCCGGCGATGGTGTCGGCCCCGGAGCCCACGGGCACGTACTCCCCTGCCGACGCCACGCGTCGGCTGGGCGTCCAGCGCACGGGCAGCGGCTCCGGATCCGCCATGTCCCAGGCGTCGGCCTCGGCCCGCCATCGCAACAGGAGACTCCGTGCGAGCCTCCGCTCGGCTGCGGCCAGCGGAGCGTCGTCATCGGGCGGAGGCTGCCCCACGGACAGCGTCACATTCAGATCGCCTTCGAGGATCCCGATCTGGATCAGATAATCGGCTGTGCAGTCGACCGCGGTGTTGGTGATGTGCGGCCCACCGCCGGAGTCCCTCGTCATGTGTGTCCGCCCCCGTTGTCGCCCTGCCCACTGTACGCATCCGTCCCGCGGCCGCAGCCCAGGACCAACCGCTCCGGTGCGGCCGGGCCCGCCTCGGACACGGAGCCGTGTCAAGGCACTTCGGCTGCCCGGCTCAGGATTCCGTCGGGTCCCCGTGGAGGCGCACCGTGCTGAGGATCTTCATGATCGTCGAGTCCGGCAGCTCGTCCTTCACGCCCGTGGCGCCGACGAGGCACCACGCGACGAAGCCGCCCGCGGAGTTCTTGAAGCCGAACGTGATGGCCTTGCCGTCGGTCGCGCACTTGCCCTCGCGGGGTGTGTTCCGGGACCGGGCCCAGGCGATGCTGCCCTTGACGCCGGACTTCGTCGTGTACGGCTTCGCCGTCCTGTCGCGGAGGATGCTCTTCTTGTCGGGTTGCGTGTAACCGCCGTACACCAACCGCTTCACCTCGCTCAGGGCGGCATACCCGGTGCTCGTGGCGCCGTTTTCGCCTTTGGTGCCCACCGCCGCGAGAGGGGTGTTGTTCACAAGCCCGTCCTTGTTGTCGTCGGCCAGGCACCAGCCGTCCTTGAGGACTGCCGGTGCGCCTATGACAGTGATGGTCTTGCCCCAGTTCTTGGGATCGCCGGAGTCGAGCCTGTCGTCCGTGAAGCCCAGCAGCAGGTCCGACGACTCGACCTCCCAGTCCGGCGGCACGTCGAAGGCCGTGCCCCAGTCGGGGTTGACGACGACCTTCCAACCCCGGACGGTCGGCCGCTCGGCCTTGCCGCCGGGCGGCTTGTCGGACGCCGGCGCCGAGGCCGTCGCGCTCTTCGAGCCCCTCGCCGACGCCTTCGTGTTCCCGCTGCCGCCGTCGGCGTTGTCGTCCTTGCCGCCGCCCAGGATCAGGACACCGGTGACGCCGGCGACGACCACGGTCGTGGCGGCAGCGACGGCGACGGCCTTCGCCCGATTCCCGTGGCCCCCGCCGCCGGGCGGCTGCGGCTGTCTCGGCTGCTGGTAGGGGTTCTGGCCGTGAAGGTTCTGATCGTCCCGTGGCGGCTCTCGAAACCACATGGTCAGTAACGATAGTCCCGGACCAGGCGTTCGCGTACGGTGCGCGGTTGAGCGCGGACGAAGCGGTGCGGCATGCGTGTGCGACGCTCAACTGGTCGGAGATGAGCGGGGTTTGAGGTTCAGCCCCTGCTCGGTGTTCTGAACAACGCGCGCTTGTCATGCCGGCATGGGCTGCGATGCGCTGGAGATCGGCGCCCGCGCGGCCCTGGAAGCCGATCTCCTGCCTGACGTCAGGCAGTCTGACGGGTGCGGCGGCCGATGGCGGCGCCGGTGGGCGGTGTGGCCGACGGCGTCCGACTGGTCGACGTCGCCTACGACCACCTGGGCGCCCTCGGGAAACGGCCCGTCCGCCCTCGGCCGCCGCCCTCCTCACCGTTCCAGCGCGGACTTTGGATGAGGGAGAACCACGCCCCCTCGGGATCCGTCACGGTGGCCACCCTTCCGTGCTCGCAGTCGTGCGGAGGCCTGAGGACATGACCGCCGAGACCGACGAGGAGGGCGACCGCCTGGTCCGTGTCGGCCACTTCGAAGTACGTCATCCAGTGCGGGCCCCGGTCGCGGGGCAGGGTGTTGCCGACACCGTGGATGCCGGCGACGGGGCGGTCACCGAGGCGCAGCGTCACGTGGTCGACGTCGGCGGAGACCACTGGCTCCTCGTCGTAGCCGAACACCGTTTCGTAGAACTTGGCGACGCTCGCGGTCTCGAAGGTCAGCAGCTCGTGCCAGGCGGGTGTGCCGGGCGTCCCGGAGGGGGACGTTCCGAGGTGCGTGGCCGCCTGCCGGACGCCGAAGACCGCGCCGGACGGGTCGGAGCCGATCACCAACCGCCCGCTCGCCTCCGCGTCCAGCGGTCCCACCCCGACCGTGCCGCCGCACAGGCGTACCGTTTCGGCGGTCAGGTCCACGTCGTCGGAGGCGAGATACGGCGTCCAGGCGACGGGGAGACGACGGTCGGCCGGCAACTGGCCGATGCCCGCCACCTCGTGCCCGCCGAGCAGGGCCCGAACGCAGGGACCGAGCTGCTGCGGGCCGGCCCGGAACTCCCAGCCGAACAGCGCACCGTAGAACTCCTGGGTCGCGGCCACCTCGTGCACCATCAGGCTCACCCAGCACGGTGCTCCTGGTGCCCGCCGGGCGGGCGGGCCGGCCGGCCCCCTTGCCTCGGTCATCGTCACCCTCTTCTCGGCCGCTCACCGTGGCCGTGTCGTTCGCTTCCGCTCCGACGGGCCCTCGTGCGGACGGACTCGTGCTGTCGGACTCCGCGCGTACGGCCCCGTTCTCACGGGCCCGTGCCGATTCCCGCACCCCCTGGGCGCCGCGCGCTCCGGGCGCCCCGCCGCGCGGTGGCTCCCCGGTCCGGAGAATGCCCGTGGTGCGCCGTCCCGTCCGTTGCCGTGCGACGGCCGACGGGCGTCGATCGGCTGTACAGCAGGTGCCCGATCCCGTACACCTCGTGATCGGGCCTGCCCGGCGGAGCAGAGTAGCCGTCGGTGGGCGATGCGGCCACCCCGTGCGCGAGGATGGTGGCCATGAACGCCATCATCTCCGCATCCGAACTGGCGAGCGATCTGGCGGGCGCTCACCCGCCGGTCCTGCTCGACGTCCGCTGGCAGCTGAGCGTGGCCAAGGCCACCGGGGAGCCGTCCTTCGACGGCCGGGCCGAGTACGCGGCCGGGCACATCCCCGGCGCGGTCTTCGTCGACCTGGACCGGGAGCTGGCCGCCACCCCCGGCCGCGGCGGCCGGCACCCGCTGCCCGGCCTCGCGGAGTTCGGCGCCGCCATGCGCCGCGCGGGTGTCTCGGCCGGGACCCCGGTGGTCGTCTACGACGGCGGACAGGGCTGGGCGGCTGCCCGTGCCTGGTGGATGCTGCGCTGGACGGGTCACCCGAACGTGTCAGTCCTCGACGGTGGTTTGACGTCCTGGCAGGGCGAACTGTCGACGGACGTTCCGGAACCGGCCGAGGGCGACTTCCAGCCCGCGCCGGCCGCGGCGGGGCTCCTCGACGCGGACGGCGCGGCGGCGCTGGCCCGCTCCGGAGTGCTGCTGGACGCCCGCGCGGGGGAGCGTTACCGGGGTGAGGTGGAACCCATCGACCGGGTCGGCGGACACATCCCCGGCGCGTTGTCGGCGCCCACCACCGACAACGTGGGGGCCGACGGCCGCTTCCTCCCCGCCGAGGAACTGGCCGCCCGCTTCAAGGCACTGGGCGTCTCGGACGCCTCGCCCGTCGGTGTCTACTGCGGCTCCGGCGTCTCCGGCGCCCATGAGGTGCTGGCCCTGGCGGTCGCGGGCATTCCGGCCGCGCTGTACGTCGGTTCCTGGTCGGAGTGGTCGTCGGACCCGGAACGGCCGGTCGCCGTGGGACCGGACCCTCAGTAGGCACACACCAGACACACGACAGGAGGGGCCCCGGCGACGCACCGCACGCCCGGGCCCCTCCTGATGTCGTACGACGGACTACTCCTGCTTCTTCCGCCGCGTCCCGAACACGATCTCGTCCCAGCTCGGGACCGCCGCCCGGCGGCCCGGGCGGACGCCGTCCGCCTCGGCCTGACGGTCGGTGGCGCCGATGAGCCGGTCACGGTGGCTGCCGACGGAACGGGGCATCAGGACGTCCGCGTAGGCGGAACCCGCCGAAGCCGCGGGCGCCGGGGGCTCCTCCTCCTCGGGCTCCGGGGAGGGTTCCTCCGTGTCGGTCTCCGCCGGGCGCTCCGGGACCACCAGGTCGCCCCGGAAGCTCGGCACCGCCTCCAGGAGGCTGGTCAGCGAGTCCCGCTCACCGGCCTCTTCCTCCGCGGGCTCGTCGAGCGACGGCCCGGGCAGGCTCGGCCGTTCCCGGTCGAGGGCGCGGTCCAGCGGCCGGTCGCGCGGCAGACGTGCGATGCGCGGGACGAAGGGGAAGCTGGGCTCGGGGGCGGCGGCGAGGTCGTCGGACTCGCCGATCAGCGAGCGCGCCTCCTCGTCGACGGCCTGGACGAGCCGCCGGGGCGGGTCGTACGTCCAGCTCGCCGAGTGGGGTTCGCCCGCGACCCGGTAGACCAGCAGGACCTCCCAGGTGCCGTCGTCGCGGCGCCAGGAGTCCCATTGCACGGTGTCCTTCTCGGCGCCGCGCACCAGCAGCCGCTCCTGTACGGCCTCGCCGAGCTGGGGTCCGGCGTTCTCGCCGGGGCGGCGAACCGGGGTCTTGCGGGCCCGCTCGGCCATGAAGGCGCGCTCGGCGAGCACGGGGCCCTCGAAGCGCCGTACGCGATCGACGGGGATGCCGGCCATCTGTGCGACCTCTTCCGCGGTCGCACCGGCGCGTATACGCGCCTGGATGTCACGGGGGCGGAGATGGCTCTCGACCTCGATCTCGATCTGGCCGAGACGGGGACGGTCGCCGCGCACGGCGGCGCGCAGGCGTTCGTCGATCGGAAGCGTGTACTCCGTCGCGTCGGCAGCCTTCAGCACCAGCCGTGTGCCGTCATTGGAGACGGCCACGACACGCAGTTCGGGCATGGGGACCTCCCGGGTGGTGCCTGCCGACGTCACGTGCGTCGCTGCTTCCGCTAGTCGAGTGTGGCCTGCCCGGGTGCAGCCTGCCACAACCTTGCCGAGTTGCCCGGCGTGTCGGGCACGGGCCCTGGATCGCCGTTATGGCACGGTTACCTATTCGCAACGCTAAGTGACCAACTCCGTCACCCTGTGCAACTAGCCCCCTCCCGGCGGTCCTTGAAGGTCACGGACGCCCTGGCGGGAGACCTGACCCAGGGCTCGCAACAGTACTCCATTCGGGCCACGTGCGTGGATGGCCACGCCGTCCGACTTCTTCCGGCCCGCGGCGCTGGGCCGTCCTCGAGCGGTTTTCGGGATCTCGGGCGTGGCGTGTTCCAGGCAGTCGCCGGACACGGAACCAATGGACCGGTCCGGGCTCAGCCCGCTGGTCTCGTCCGCTTCGTCGGCAGATGTCCCGTACGTTCCCCCGTGTGTTCCTGGACCGACTCGCGTACGTCCCTCCGCTCCCGGCGAGTTCACCCGGAGCCCTTCCGCTACGCCCCCAACACCCGCCGCAGGTAGTCGTTCTGGAACCGCCGGTCCGGATCGAGCCGGTCCCGAAGCGCGGTGAACTCGGCGAAGCGCGGGTAGACGCCGGCGAAGTACTCGGCGTCGCGGGTGTGCACCTTGCCCCAGTGCGGCCGGCCCTCGTACGCCGTGAAGATGCGCTCGGCCGCGCTGAAGTACGCCTGATAGGGCGTCCCCTTGACGAGGTGGACGGCGATGTACGCGCTGTCCCGCCCCGAGGCCGTGGACAGGGTGATGTCGTCGGCCGGGGCGGTGCGCACCTCCACCGGGAAGCTGATTCGCAGACCGGAGCGGTCGACCGTCTTCTTCAGCTCGCGCAGCGCCTCGGTCACCGCAGCGCGCGGGACGGCGTACTCCATCTCCACGAAGCGCACCCGGCGCGGAGAGGTGAAGACCTTGTACGGGATGTCCGTGTAGGTCCGCGCGGACAGGGCCTTGCTGGAGATCCGTGCGATGGCCGGGACGGTGGCCGGGACCGCGCGGCCGACCCACTGGGCCACCTGGAAGGCGCCGTTGGAGAGGAACTCGTCCTCGAACCAGCCCGCCAGCCGTCCCACCGGCTGCTCCGGGCCCGCGCTGCGGTTGTTGCGCTTGGTGTTGGTGCTGCCGGTGTGCGGGAACCAGTAGAACTCGAAGTGCTCGTTCTCGGCCCAGAGTTGGTCGAACTCGGCTACGACCCGGTCGAAGGACATCGGCTCCTCGCGAGCGGTGAGCAGGAAGACCGGCTCCACGGCGAAGGTGATCGCGGTGACGATGCCGAGCGCGCCCAGGCCGATCCGCGCGGCGGCGAAGACCTCCGGGTTCTCCTTCTCCGAGCAGCTCAGGAGCGCGCCGTCGGCGGTGACCAGTTCCAGGCCCCTGATCTGGGCGGCGATGGAGGCCGACTCGCGGCCCGTGCCGTGCGTGCCGGTGCTGGTGGCCCCGGAGACCGTCTGCTCCATGATGTCGCCCATGTTGGTCAGCGACAGGCCTTCCCGGGCCAGGGCCATGTTGAGCCTCTTGAGCGGGGTCCCGGCCTCGACCGTGACCGTCATGGCGTCCCGGTCGATGCCGCGGATGCCGGTCAGCAGTTGAGGGCGGATCAGCACACCGTCCGTCGCGGCGATCGCGGTGAAGGAGTGCCCGGTGCCGACGGCCTTCACCCTCAGCCCGTCCTCGGCGGCCTTGTGGACGGCGTCCGCCAGTTCCTCGACCGAGGCGGGCGTGACCTCCCGCGCGGGACGGGCGGCGACGTTGCCTCCCCAGTTACGCCACGTGCCGTTCTTCCCGCTCGCTGTGCTGCTCAACGACGCCTCCCCGACGCGGAGCCGGCCTGCTGAGCCGGCGGTACCCCAGGAAACCGACCGCGACCGCGACGGCCCCGGACACCGCCGGAACCCCGTACCCGGCCCGCGCGCCGACGGCGTCGATCACCCAGCCGGACACGGAGGAGCCGAGCGCGACCCCGACCGCCAGCCCGGTGCTCACCCAGGTCATGCCCTCGGTCAGTTGCGCGCGAGGTACGTGCTGCTCGATGAGGGACATCGTCGTGATCATCGTGGGAGCGATGGACAGGCCCGCTACGAACAGCGCCACGGCCAGGAACGGCAAGTTTCCGACCAGTAGGAGGGGGATCATACTCACGGCCATCGCACATATGCCCAGCAGCCAGCGAGGTTCGGGTGCCCCCGTGAAGTGCAGCAGTCCGAACACGATCCCCGCGAGGCAGGAGCCCGCGGCATACAGCGCGAGGACCACGCTCGCGGCGCCCTTGTGGCCCTGCTCCTCGGCGAAGGCCACGGTGACCACGTCGACCGCCCCGAAGATCGCTCCGGTCGCCACGAAGGTCCCCACCAGGACCTGGAGACCGGCCGCTCGCAGGGCCGTACCACCGCCGTGCTGCGCGCGCGGGTGCGGCGCGGGCTCGGTGGCGCGCTGGGCGGTCAGCCAGCAGACGCCGACCGCCAGAAAGCACGCGGCCAGCAGCGGACCGGCCTCCGGGAACCAGACCGTGGACAGGCCGATGGAGATGATCGGCCCGAAGATGAAGCAGACCTCGTCGATCACGGACTCGAAGGAGTACGCGGTGTGCAACTGCGGGGTGCCCCGGTACAGGGCCGCCCACCGGGCCCGGACCATGGCACCGACGCTCGGCACACAGCCGACGCCGGCACTGAACACGAACATTGTCCAGTCCGGCCACTCGTAGTGCGCGGAGCACAGCAGTCCCGCCGCCGCGACAAGGGCGATCATCGTCGCCGGCCGCAGCACCCGCCGCTGGCCGTACTGGTCCACCAGCCGCGAGACCTGTGGTCCAGCGACCGCCGCGGCCAGCGCCATGGTGGCCGACAGCGCGCCGGCCAGTCCGTACCTCCCGGTCAGCTGGGACACCATGGTCACGACGCCGATGCCCATCATCGACAGCGGCATCCGGCCGAGGAGGCCCGCGGCGGAGAACCCCCTGGAGCCGGCGGCGGCGAACAGGGCGCGGTAGGGGCTGGGCACGGGGTCTCCGGTCGGGCGGGAGCGGGTCGGCTCGGTGGTCGGCTCGGTGGCCGGGCTCGTCGACCGGCTCGGCACAGCGTGGACGCGGCGGCTCAGTAAGGCGCGTACATCGCCGATACAGCTTACGAGTCAGGTGGCCCTGACGCACCCGACGGACGGGCCGGGAACCCGGGTGGTCACCCCGCCGTTTCCCGGCTGTCAGTACCTGATGACAGGATCGATCCATGCCAGACGCGCTCGATGCCACCCCCTACGACGCCCTGCTCCTGCTCTCGTTCGGCGGCCCGGAGGGGCCGGACGACGTCGTCCCGTTCCTGGAGAACGTGACGCGCGGGCGCGGAATCCCCAAGGAACGCCTGAAGGAAGTCGGGCAGCACTACTTCCTGTTCGGCGGGGTCAGCCCCATCAACGACCAGAACCGCGCTCTGCTGGACGCCCTGCGCAAGGATTTCGCGGGACACGGCCTGGACCTGCCGGTCTACTGGGGCAACCGCAACTGGGCCCCCTACCTGACGGACACCCTGCGCGAGATGGTCGCAGACGGCCGCCGCCGCGTCCTGGTCCTCGCCACCAGCGCCTACGCCTCGTACTCGGGCTGCCGTCAGTACCGAGAGAACCTCGCCGACTCGCTGGCCGCCCTCCAGGCCGAGGGCCTGCGGCCGCCCGCCGTCGACAAGCTGCGGCACTACTTCAACCACCCGGGCTTCCTGGAGCCGATGATCGACGGGGTGATCGAGTCCCTCGCCGGCCTCCCCGAGGACGTCCGGGACGGCGCCCACCTCGCCTTCACCACCCACTCGATCCCGATCGCCTCCGCGGACACCTCCGGCCCGGTCGAGGAACACGGCGACGGCGGCGCGTACGTCAAGCAGCACCTGGACGTGGCGCGGCTGGTCGCCGACGCCGTCCGTGAGCGCACCGGCGTCGACCACCCCTGGCAGCTCGTCTACCAGTCCCGCTCCGGAGCCCCGCACATCCCGTGGCTGGAGCCCGACATCTGCGACCACCTGGAGGAGCGGCACGCGGCCGGGGCCCCGGCGGTCGTCATGGCGCCCATCGGCTTCGTCTCCGACCACATGGAGGTCATGTACGACCTCGACACGGAGGCAACGGCCAAGGCCGAGGAGCTGGGCCTGCCGGTGCGCCGCTCGGCCACCGTGGGCGCGGACCCCCGGTTCGCCGCCGCGGTCCGCGACCTCGTGCTGGAGCGCGCCGCCGTCGAGCGCGCGGAGCAGGTCACGCCCTGCGCCCGGGGCGCGCTCGGCGCGAGCCACCACCTCTGCCCGGTCGGCTGCTGCCCGGCCCGCGCCCCGCATCCCGCCGCCGCGGGCGCCGACAGCCCCTACGCGTGAGGAACCCCGTGACCGACCCCCTGCACTCGGAACTGCTCGCCCTCGCCCAGGAGGCCGCCGGGCGCGCCGGCGCGCTGCTGCGGGACGGCCGTCCGGCCGACCTCGCGGTCGCCAGGACCAAGTCGAGTCCGATCGACGTGGTCACCGAGATGGACATAGCGGCGGAGAAGCTGATCACCGACCTGATCTCCGCACACCGCCCGGACGACGGCTTCCTGGGCGAGGAGGGCGCCGCCACCGAGGGCACCAGCGGCGTCCGCTGGGTGATCGACCCGCTCGACGGCACGGTCAACTACCTGTACGGCCTGCCCACTTGGGCCGTCTCCATCGCCGCCGAGCAGGACGGCGAGACCGTCGTCGGCGTCGTCGCGATCCCGATGCGAGGGGAGACGTTCCACGCGGTCCGCGGCGAGGGTGCCCGGGCCACCGGCGCCTGGGACGGCGAGCGCGAGCTGGCCTGCCGCCCCGCGCCGCCCCTGGAGCAGGCCCTGGTCTCGACGGGCTTCAACTACGTCACCGAGGTCCGCGTCCACCAGGCCGAGGTGGTCCGCAAGCTGATCCCGTTGCTGCGCGACATCCGGCGGGGCGGCTCGGCCGCGGTCGACCTGTGCGACGTCGCCGCGGGCCGCCTCGACGGCTACTACGAACGTGGTCTGCACCCCTGGGACCTCGCGGCGGGCGACCTCATCGCCCGTGAGGCGGGCGCCCTGACCGGTGGACGCCCCTCAGAGCGTCCCGCACATGCTCTGACGGTCGCCGGTACTCCGGGCGTCTTCGAGCCCCTCCAGCGCCTCCTGGAGGACTTCGGCGCCTGGCACGACTGACCCGGCCGTACCGGCACACAGCGAGACCCCCGGCGCTGGATTCGCCGGGGGTCCCGCCGTGCCGCGTAACGCTCCTGATCAGACGCTCGCGCTGACCTCCACACCGTGCTCGGCGGCGAGGCGGCGCAGGTCGTCGAGCTCGGCCTGCTCCACCTCGACGAGGAAGTCGTCGCCCTCGTCGCGAGCCCGCGTCAGATCGGACTCGGTCGCCTTTATGCGCTGCAGAAGTCCTGCGGTGAATGCGTCCATGCTGCGCCCCCTCGTCCTGGGTCGTGGGTCGGTGGCACGGGGGTGTGCCGTTCGGAAGGGGCGATCACGTCTCCTGCAGATGCCCAGCGCGCTGCCCTGCTGGGCGGCGACGGTGCCGGACACCCACGCCCACTCTGCGGAAGCGGATCGCGAAGTGCCGCATGGTGGTGCGGCACATGCAGAGCGTGATCGCGGGGTGTAAAGCCGTCCTCCCCCCGCTCCCTTCCACGGAAACCTCAACCCGGCGAGAAAATCTCGCATTCCCGGGCCTCACACCTGTCCTTCAGACGGTGCTCACCCGCCTTACAGCCGACTTATGGCCGAAAAGGGCAGGATGGGGATCACACACTCAACGAAACCCCCTGCTCGCGTGGCCGAGATCGGCTACGAAGCGCTACGCGGGTGGACACAGGAAGGACAAGCGACGTGCGCGTACTCGTCGTCGAGGACGAGCAACTGCTCGCCGATGCGGTGGCCACCGGACTGCGCCGGGAGGCCATGGCCGTCGACGTCGTGTACGACGGCGCGGCCGCCCTGGAGCGCATCGGCGTCAACGACTACGACGTGGTCGTCCTGGACCGGGACCTTCCGCTCGTGCACGGCGACGACGTCTGCCGCAAGATCGTCGAGCTCGGCATGCCCACGCGCGTGCTGATGCTCACGGCGTCCGGCGACGTCAGCGACCGCGTGGAGGGTCTGGAGATCGGCGCCGACGACTACCTCCCCAAACCCTTCGCGTTCAGCGAGCTGACGGCACGCGTGCGTGCCCTCGGCCGGCGCACCAGCGTGCCGCTGCCGCCGGTCCTGGAGCGCGCCGGGATCAAGCTCGACCCGAACCGCCGCGAGGTCTTCCGCGACGGAAAGGAGGTCCAGCTGGCGCCGAAGGAGTTCGCCGTGCTGGAGGTCCTGATGCGCAGCGAGGGCGCCGTCGTCTCCGCGGAGCAGCTCCTGGAGAAGGCCTGGGACGAGAACACCGACCCGTTCACCAATGTCGTACGCGTCACCGTCATGACCCTGCGGCGCAAGCTGGGCGAGCCCGCGGTGATCGTGACCGTCCCCGGCTCCGGCTACCGGATCTGATCCCATGGCCGCGACACCCGCGCCTCCCCAGGCGCCCCCGAAGCCCACCTGGGACCCCCGCAGGCCGGAGCCGCCCTTCCCGTGGCTGCGCCCGACCATCCGGATAAGGCTGACGCTGTTGTACGGCGGGATGTTCCTGATCGCGGGCATCCTGCTGCTGTCGATCATCTACCTGCTCGCCGCGAACGCGCTGAACGTGGGCAGCGAGTTGCCCTTCAAGGTCCTCTCGGGGCAAGTGGCCAGCGACATCTGCAACTTCTCCCCCCAGATGTCGCCCACCGAGATGAACCACGCGATGAACGAGTGCGTGAACCAGCAGCGCCAGCACGCCCTGGACAACCTCCTCAGCCGCTCGCTCCTGGCCCTGCTCGGCCTCGCGATCATCGCGTTCGCCTTCGGCTACGCCATGGCCGGCCGTGTCCTGTCGCCGCTGGGCCGCATCCTGCGCACCGCGCGCGCGGTGGCGGGCTCGGACCTGTCCCGGCGTATCGAGCTGGACGGCCCGGACGACGAGATCAAGGAGCTGGCCGACACCTTCGACGACATGCTGGAGCGGCTGCAGCGGGCCTTCACCGCCCAGCAGCGCTTCGTCGGCAACGCCTCGCACGAGCTGAGGACGCCGCTCGCGATCAACCGCACGCTCCTCGAGGTGCATCTGTCCGATCCGAACGCGCCGGTGGAACTGCAACAGCTCGGCAAGACCCTGCTGGCCACCAACGAGCGCAGCGAGCAGCTCGTCGAGGGATTGCTGCTGCTCGCCCGCAGCGACAACCAGATCGTCGAGCGCAAGCCGGTGGATCTTGCCGAGGTCGCCGAGCAGGCCGTCGACCAGGTGCACGCCGAGGCGGAGGCCAAGGGCGTACTGATCCGGGGCGAGCAGAAGCCCGCGGTGGTCCAGGGCAACGGCGTGCTGCTGGAGCGGATCGCCCTGAATCTGGTGCAGAACGCCGTGCGGTACAACGTGCCCGAGGGCGGCTGGGTCGAGGTGACCACGGAGATCCAGCACGGCCACGCGGTGCTCGTGGTCTCCAACACCGGCCCCGTGGTGCCGGCGTACGAGATCGACAACCTTTTCGAGCCGTTCCGGCGCCTGCGTACCGAGCGCACCGGCAGCGACAAGGGAGTGGGCCTCGGCCTGTCCATCGTGCGGTCCGTGGCGCGGGCGCACGGCGGCCATATCTCGGCCCAACCGCGTGAAGGAGGTGGGCTCGTGATGCGGGTGACCCTCCCTGTCTGAGACCATGACCCCCGCACACGGATCGACACACAGGGATGTTCGCTTTGCGCGGAATTTTCGAGGCGCCGACCGACCGACCCCGTGTGTGATCGATCACAAGGACGATTTTCCAGCCATCTACTCTCCGTGATCATGGATACGACCGGAAAGCCGGGAAAATCCGGGTTTTCCGGGGTCTTGATCACGGGAAGTACACGGTGAGACGCCTTTGAAGTGCGGGATTCGGACCGTGTACGGTCCCGATCGCCATCCAACCCGATCACTCATGAGGGGTCCGGTTGAGTGTCGATTGAGTAACAGACCTTGATGTGAGGCAAAATCTCCGCCTCAGGTCGGGCACAAGTCCGGCCTCTCACGCGTTACGTGCGCTGGAGACACCACAGACACCCAGAGGGGGAGAGCGACATGGCAACCGACTACGACACCCCACGCAAGACCGACGACGACGTCGACTCGGACAGCCTTGAAGAACTGAAGGCCAGGAGGAACGACAAGTCGACGTCCGCCGTGGACGTCGATGAGTTCGAGGCCGCCGAAGGCCTGGAACTGCCCGGCGCGGACCTCTCGAACGAGGAGCTGGCCGTCCGGGTGCTGCCGAAGCAGCAGGACGAGTTCACCTGCATGAGCTGCTTCCTGGTACACCACCGCAGCCAGCTGGCCCGGGAGAAGAACGGTCAGCCGATCTGCCGCGACTGCGACTGAGGACGGGTCGGCCGTGACTGGCTCGACCCCTCCCCGGAAGCGCCGCTTCCTGAAAGGGGAAGCGGACTCGGTGCCGTCCCAACGACGGCACGGCGCGCGTGACGACGAGCGGGGCTCATCCGATTCCGGGTCGGCCTCGCTCGAACCGGCGGCCGACCGGGCCGATCTCCCGGTGCGGGCCGACACGCCCGCGCCCGTCGCACGGCGGCGGGTCGCGGTGATCCGGGACAGGACCCGGGAAGGCGTCCGCAAGGGCGGCAACCGCGCCAGGGCCGCCCTGGGGCACCTCGCCGACCGCATCATCGACATCGCCCCGCGGATCCCCGTACGCGACCTCGCGGCGCTCCGCAGGCAGTTCCCCGGCCTCGGGCCCGAGCAGCTCGCGGACAAACTCGTGGCGGGTGCCGCCACCGCCACCGCCACCGTCGGCGCGGGAATCGGCGCGGCGGCGATGATGCCCGTACCGCCCGCGATGCCGACGGAGCTGGCCGCCGAGATCACCGGCGTGGCGGCGATCGAACTGAAGCTGATCGCGGAACTCCACGAGGTCTACGGCGTACGACCGCCGGGCACTCTCAAGCAGCGCTCCACCGCGTACCTCAACTCCTGGTCGGGGGAGCGCGGGATCGACGTGAGCAAGCCGTCGACGGTGAGCGGCGCGCTGAACAGCCGCATGAAGCAGCAGCTGCGGCAGCAGATCATGAAGCGCGTGGTGCGCGATCTGCCGAACCTGATGCCGTTCATGGTCGGCGCGGCCGTCGGAGCGGTCATGAACCGCCGGGACACCAGACGCCTCGCCGAGCGGATCCGGGCCGACCTGCGCCGGGTCCAGGTGCCGTGGGACGCCCTGCCCGCCCTGCCGCCGCTGGAGAAACCGGCGGATCCGCTGACCCTGGGGGACGGCCCGAAAGAACTCGGGTGACGAGAACTCCGGACAAGAGGACTCGGGTGACGAGAACTCGGAGGACGCCCCGCCCCGGTGGCTAGGCCGCCGTCCGCGCGGTCTTCAGCGCCTGAGCCAGCCGCTCCGGCTCACGGGTCGACAGGTACAGGTACGGCGTCGGGTCCTCGGGGTCGGTGACCTCCACGCGCAGCGCGGTGGGAATGTAGGCGCGCAGCAGCAGGAAGGCGCGGGTGTCGGCCTTGTACGTGCGCCAGGCGCGCGCCTCCTCCGCGTCCAGCACCTCCGCCTCGCCCAGCGCCGACACCGGGATCTTCGCCTCACCCGCGATCAGGAAGCCGCCCACGACCCGGATCCGCTGCGCGCCGTACGCGCTGGCCACGATCGCCGCCACGGCGGTGCCGCCGACCAGGCCGCCGAGCATCGGCAGTGTGCCGAAGGGCAGCAGGATCAGGGCCATGGAGACCCCGACCAGGAAGGAGATCAGCCACCAGGTGCGGGGGGTGGTGAGACGTTCTTCGTACGGGGCGGCGGAGAGCTGCATGGATCCAAGCTTGGCACGGTGTCGGTATCGGGCCGTTGTCAGGGGCAGTCAGTGCCGCAGCGCTGTCGGGCAGGGTGGCGGTGGGAGACGGGTGGATCAGGGGGAGTCGGCGCGGAGCGCTGTCGGGCAGGGTGGCGGTGGGAGACGGGTGGATCAGGGGGAGTCGGCGCGGAGCGCTGTCGGGCAGGGTGGCGGTGGGAGACGGGTGGATCAGGGGGAGTCGGCGCGGAGCGCTGTCGGGCAGGGTGGCGGTGGGAGACGGGTGGGCGGGTAAGGTCTGCGCCTGTGAGTCGTACTTCCGCCGGCGTTGAGCCGCCCGCCGACGCCGTGAAACCGGTGCGTCATCCTGACGCCCCCGCGCCCGGTGAGCTGCTCGGTGCGCACTACGGCCAGTGTTTCGGCTGTGGCGGCGAGCAGCCCCATGGACTGCACCTCCAGGCGCGGGCCGGCGAGGGGGTGACGGTGACCGCCGAGTTCTCCGTGCGCCCCGCCCACCAGGGGGCCCCGGGCCTCGCGCACGGCGGGGTGCTCACGTCCGCCCTCGACGAGACCATCGGCTCGCTGAACAGGCTGCTGCGGAGCATCGCGGTGACCGGACGGCTGGAGACCGACTTCATGCGGCCGGTCCCGGTGGGCACCGTGCTGTATCTGGAGGCCGAGGTGACGGCCGTGGCCGGGCGGAAGATCTACTCCACCGCCACCGGCCGGATCGGCGCCCCCGACGGGCCCGTCGCCGTCCGCGCCGACGCGCTCTTCGTCGAGGTGAAGGTCGACCACTTCATCGACAACGGCCGCCCGGAGGAGATCCGGGCCGCCATGAACGACCCGGGCCAGGTCCGGCGTGCCCGTGCCTTCGAGGTGAACCCGTGAGCCGTGAGCCCCGCCAAGAGCTCGACGTCCTGATCCGGCGCGTCGACCCGGACGTACCGCTTCCGTCGTACGCGCACCCCGGTGACGCGGGAGCCGATCTGCGGACCACCGAGGGCTGTGAACTGAAGCCGGGCGAGCGGGCCGTGCTGCCCACGGGGGTGTCTGTGGCGCTGCCGGAGGGGTACGCGGCCTTCGTGCACCCACGATCCGGTCTCGCCGCCCGCTGCGGTGTCGCTCTCGTGAATGCCCCGGGGACGGTTGATGCCGGGTACCGTGGGGAGATCAAGGTGATCGTGGTGAATCTCGATCCGCGCGAGACCGTGCGGTTCGAGCGCTTCGACCGGATTGCCCAACTGGTCGTCCAGCAGGTCGAGAAGGTCCGCTTCCAGGAGGTCGCGGAGCTTCCCGGCTCGGCACGGGCCGAGGGGGGCTTCGGGTCCACCGGCGGCCATGCCGCGGTGGACGACGGAGGCGGCGCAAGCGGTCATGCCGCCATGGGCGGCGCGACGGGTGGGAATCGATACGCTTCGGTCGTATCCGACCGGGAAGGACAGTGACGTGTTCGGACGTCGCAAGAAGAAGGGTGCCGCCGAGGACGCGGCCGGCGAGGCCGAGCAGGTCGTCGACAGTGTCGACACTGAGGCGGACGAGGCAGAGGACACGCGTGAGCGCGTGCGGCTCGAACCGGAGCCGCGGCCGGACGGGCCCTGGGACAGCACCGAGGTCCGTGACCCGGCCGAGGGCCGGGTGGACCTGGGCGGTCTGTTCGTGCCGGGCGTGGACGGCATGGAGCTGCGGGTCGAGGTCGCGGGCGACGCGATCGTCGCCGCCACGGTCGTGCTGGGCGACAGCGCCATCCAGCTGCAGGCCTTCGCCGCGCCCAAGCGCGAGGGCATCTGGGGCGAGGTGCGCGAGGAGATCGGCTCCGGCATCACCCAGCAGGGCGGCATCGTCGACGAGGTCGAGGGCCCGCTGGGCTGGGAGCTGCGCGCGCAGGTTCCGGTGCAGCTGCCGGACGGCACGGGCGGCTTCCAGGTGGTGCGGTTCGTCGGTGTCGACGGTCCCCGCTGGTTCCTGCGCGGGGTGATCTCCGGTCAGGGCGCGGTGCAGCCACAGGCGGCCGGTCTGCTGGAGCAGATCTTCCGGGACACGGTCGTGGTGCGCGGCGAGGGCCCGATGGCGCCCCGCGACCCGATCGTCCTGAAGCTGCCGAACGACGCGCAGATGGTTCCCGAGGGCGTTCAGCAGCAGGACGAGGGTTCCCGCTTCGCCGGCGGCATGGGTCAGCTGCAGCGCGGACCGGAGATCACCGAGGTCCGCTGAGGCAGCACGACAGCATTCGCGAAGACAGCACGACAGCACACGAGAAGGGCCGCACCCTCTGGGGTGTGGCCCTTCTCGTGTGCCCGGCGCCTGACCCGGCGTCAGGGTTGCGTCAAAGTCGGCCCCCGGGTGCTCACAGCCCCCTTTGTCGCCATTGTGGGCCGTAGGGTCGACGCTGCGTGGGCAGCGGAGACCGGAAGACAATGAGGCCATGGGACGCGGCAAGCTTCGGATCTACCTCGGTGCGGCACCGGGCGTCGGCAAGACCTACGCGATGCTGTCCGAGGGACACCGCCGTGTCGAACGCGGTACGGACTGTGTGGTGGCCTTCGTCGAGCACCACGACCGGCCGCGTACCGAGGTGATGCTGCACGGGCTGGAGCAGATCCCGCGCGCGGAGCCGGCGTACCGGGGCTCGGTCTTCACCGAGATGGATGTCGACGCCGTACTCCGCAGGGCGCCCGCCGTCGCCCTCGTGGACGAACTGGCTCACACCAACATCCCCGGCTCCCGCAACGCCAAGCGCTGGCAGGACGTGGAAGAGCTGCTGGCCGCCGGGATCGACGTGGTCTCGACGGTCAACATCCAGCACCTGGAGTCCCTGGGGGACGTCGTCGAGTCGATCACCGGCGTACGGCAGCGGGAGACGGTGCCGGACGAGGTGGCGCGGCGGGCGGACGAGATCGAGTTGGTCGACATGTCGCCCCAGGCGCTGCGCCGGCGGATGGCGCACGGCAACATCTACCAGCCCGACAAGGTCGACGCGGCCCTGTCGAACTACTTCCGGCCCGGCAACCTCACCGCGCTGCGCGAGCTGGCGCTGCTGTGGGTGGCCGACCGGGTCGACGAGTACCTCCAGCAGTACCGCAGTGAGCACCGCGTCTCGAAGATCTGGGGTTCGCGCGAGCGGATCGTGGTCGGGCTGACCGGCGGTCCGGAGGGACGGACGCTGATACGGCGGGCCGCGCGGCTCGCGGAGAAGGGCGCCGGCGGCGAGGTGCTGGCGGTCTACATAGCCCGCAGCGACGGGCTGACCTCGGCCTCCCCGAAGGAACTGGCCGTCCAGCGCGCCCTCGTCGAGGACCTGGGCGGAACGTTCCACCATGTGGTGGGCGACGACATACCGGCCGCGCTGCTGGACTTCTCCCGCGGGGTGAACGCCACCCAGATCATCCTCGGCTCCTCGCGCCGCAAGACCTGGCAGTACGTCTTCGGTCCGGGCGTCGGCGCGACCGTGGCCCGGGAGTCGGGGCCCGACCTCGACGTGCACATCGTCACCCACGAGGAGGTCGCCAAGGGGCGCGGACTGCCCGTCACCCGGGGCGCGCGGCTCGGCCGGGCCCGGATCCTGTGGGGCTGGCTGGTCGGCGTGATCGGCCCGGCGGCCATGGCGTTCCTGCTCAGCACGGTGGACCTCGGCCTCGCCAACGACATGCTGCTGTTCCTCGCGGTGACCGTGACGGCGGCGTTGCTCGGCGGGCTGCTGCCGGCGCTGGCCTCGGCGGCCGTCGGCTCCCTGCTGCTCAACTACTTCTACACACCGCCCCTGCACCGCTGGACGATCGCCGACCCGAAGAACATCGTCGCCATCGTGATCTTCGTGGGTGTCGGCATCTCGGTGGCCTCCGTCGTCGACCTCGCCGCCCGCCGTACCCACCAGGCCGCCCGGCTGCGCGCCGAGTCGGAGATCCTCTCCTTCCTCGCGGGCAACGTGCTGCGCGGCGAGACCGGCCTGGAGGAGCTGCTGGAGCGGGTCCGGGAGACCTTCGGCATGGAGTCGGCGGCCCTGCTGGAACGGGCGAGCGACGTCGACCCGTGGACCTGCGCGGGCCGGGTCGGGCTCGGGCGGCCCGTGGAGCGGCCCGAGGAGGCCGACGTCGACATGCCGGTCGGCGACCACATGGCGCTCGCGCTGACCGGCCGGGTGCTGCCCGCCGAGGACCGCCGGGTGCTCGCCGCGTTCGCCGCCCAGGCCGCCGTCGTACTGGACCGCAGCCGGCTCCAGGAGGAGGCCGACCGGGCGCGGGCGCTGACCGAGGGCAACCGGATCCGTACGGCGCTGCTGGCCGCCGTGAGCCATGACCTCCGCACCCCGCTCGCCGGTATCAAGGCGGCGGTGTCCTCACTGCGTTCCGACGACGTGGACTGGTCCGAGGAGGACCAGGCGGAGCTCCTGGAGGGCATCGAGGAGGGCGCCGACCGGCTGGACCACCTGGTGGGCAACCTGCTCGACATGTCCCGGCTGCAGACCGGCACGGTCACCCCGCTGATCCGGGAGATCGACCTCGACGAGGTGGTGCCGATGGCGCTCGGCGGGGTGCCAGAGGGCACCGCCGACCTGGACATCCCCGAGACGCTGCCCATGGTCGCGGTGGACCCAGGGCTGCTGGAGCGGTCGGTGGCCAACCTGGTGGAGAACGCCGTCAAGTACAGTCCGGACGGCCGGCCCGTCCTGGTGTCGGCCAGTGCCATCGCCGAGCGGGTCGAGGTCCGGGTGGTCGACCGGGGACCCGGCGTCCCCGACGAAGCGAAGGAACGTATCTTCGAGCCCTTCCAGCGCTACGGTGACGCTCCGCGCGGGGCGGGCGTGGGGCTGGGCCTCGCGGTCGCCCGTGGCTTCGCCGAGGCCATGAACGGCACACTCAACGCCGAGGACACGCCCGGGGGAGGCCTCACCATGGTGCTCACCCTCCGGGCGGCGGGACCCCGCCCCGAGGAACCGTTCCACCCCGTACGACCGGAGAGGCAGGTCACATGACCCGGGTGCTGGTGATCGACGACGAGCCGCAGATCGTGCGCGCCCTCGTGATCAACCTCAGGGCACGCAAGTACGAGGTCGACGCGGCGCACGACGGCGCCACCGCCCTCCAGCTGGCCGCCGCCCGCCACCCGGACGTGGTGGTGCTCGACCTGGGCCTGCCCGACATGGACGGCGTCGAGGTGATCCGGGGACTGCGCGGCTGGACCCGGGTACCGATCCTGGTGCTGTCCGCCCGGCACTCCTCCGACGAGAAGGTCGAGGCACTCGACGCGGGCGCCGACGACTACGTCACCAAACCCTTCGGCATGGACGAACTGCTGGCCCGGCTGCGCGCCGCCGTCCGCCGCGCCGAGCCCACCGGGGGCGGCGAGGACGAGGTCCTGGTGGACACCGACGAGTTCACCGTCGACCTCGCCGCGAAGAAGGTCCAGCGGCACGGGAAGGACGTACGGCTGACGCCCACCGAGTGGCATCTGCTGGAGGTGCTGGTGCGCAACACCGGGCGGCTGGTCAGCCAGAAGCAGTTGCTCCAGGAGGTGTGGGGGCCGTCGTACGGGACGGAGACGAACTACCTGCGGGTCTACATGGCCCAGCTCAGACGCAAGCTGGAGGCGGACCCCTCGCATCCCAAGCACTTCGTCACCGAACCCGGGATGGGCTACCGGTTCGAGCGCTAGCAGCGCGGGTACGTAGCTGTCGGTGGGCCCCGGTACGCTTCAGACATGAGTGTTGTTCCTCGTTCCGAGAAGCCGGTGGGCCGGTTCCGGCGCATGCTCGAGCGGCTCTCCTCGTCGCAGGAGGACCTCGAGTCGGAGGAACTGCGCGAGGACGCGGACACCACCGGCTGCGTTCGGATCGGTGACTGTCACGACCGCCAGGTCGTCACGGTTACTGGTACCTTGCGCACGGTCACCCTGCGGCCGCGCGCGGGCGTCCCGGCCCTGGAGGCCGAGCTGTTCGACGGCTCCGCCGCACTGGACGTGGTGTGGCTCGGCAGGCGCTCCATCGTGGGGATAGAACCGGGGCGCAAGCTGATCGCATCGGGCCGGATCTCGATGAGCCGGGGCCGCCGGGTGCTGTTCAACCCGAAATACGAACTGAGACCCCTCGGTAGGGAGTAGCCGGTGACGTCGCTCGACAAGCCGACCGAAGAAACGGAGCAGGATGCCCGGGCGGTGACGGAGGCCGCGCTGTTCGAGGCATTCGGCGGCGTGCGGGGCATGGTCGAGACGGTGCTGCCGGGCCTCCTGTTCGTGACCATCTACACGATCAACAAGGACCTGCACCTGTCGGCGATCGCCGCGCTCGGGGTGTCCCTGCTGCTGGTCGTGGTCCGCCTGGTGATGCGCGACACCGTCAAACACGCCTTCAGCGGTGTCTTCGGCGTGGCCTTCGGCGTCGTCTTCGCGATGATGACCGGCAACGCCAAGGACTTCTATCTGCCCGGCATGCTCTACACGCTGGGTCTGGGGCTGGCGTACATCATCACCACGCTGTGCGGCGTCCCGCTGATCGGCCTCATCCTCGGCCCCGTCTTCAAGGAGAACCTCTCCTGGCGCACCCGCAACCCGGGCCGCAAGAAGGCATACGCGAAGGCCAGCTGGGCCTGGGGACTGATCCTGCTCGCCAAGTGCGCGATCCTCTTCCCGCTGTACTGGTGGGCCAACACCGCACAGCTGGGCTGGGTCCTGATCGCCCTGAAGATCCCGCCGTTCCTGCTGGCCGTGTGGTTGACCTGGGTCTTCCTGGCGAAGGCGCCGGCGCCCATCGACGTGTTCGCCGAGATGGAGGCGGAGGAGAAGGCCGAGGAGGAGCGGAAGGCGGCGCAGGCCAGGGACCCCAGGGAACAGGGAGAGTCCCAGACGGCCGGACGTCACCGCCGCGAGGCCTGACGTCGGCAGGTGCGCATCCTGCCGATCGGGCGGCGCGCCGGGTCCTGACGGGGCCGGCCGAGGGCGGCGAGGCCCGCGTTCACGCCGTACGACCCCGCACGGCGGGGACATACGACCCCGTGTGACGGCGAAGGGCGCCCTGAACTCTCAGGGCGCCCTTCGCCGTCACACGCCCCGCAGGGCTCAGCTCGGCGCCTCCTCGCGCCGGACCGACAGCAGGTCCTCCAGTTGTTCCTCCCGGGCCTGGGCGGCCACGAACAGCAGCTCGTCGCCTGCTTCCAGGGAGTCCTCCTGGGACGGGGTGAGGACGCGGGTGCCCCGGATGATCGTGACGAGGGACGTGTCCTCCGGCCACTCCACGTCGCCGACCTGGGTGCCGGCCAGGGCCGACTCCTCGGGCAGGGTCAGTTCGACGAGGTTGGCGTCGCCGTGGCTGAAGCGGAGCAGGCGGACCAGGTCGCCCACGCTGACCGCCTCCTCGACCAGGGCCGACATCAGACGCGGGGTGGAGACGGCCACGTCGACGCCCCACGACTCGTTGAACAGCCACTCGTTCTTCGGGTTGTTCACGCGGGCGACGACGCGCGGGACGCCGTACTCCGTCTTCGCGAGGAGGGAGACGACGAGGTTCACCTTGTCGTCCCCCGTCGCCGCGATCGCGACGTTGCAGCGCTGGAGCGCGGCCTCGTCCAGCGACGTGATCTCGCAGGCGTCGGCGAGCAGCCACTCCGCCTGCGGTACGCGCTCCACCGAGATCGCGGTCGGCGCCTTGTCGATCAGCAGGACCTCGTGGCCGTTCTCCAGCAGTTCGCCCGCGATCGAGCGGCCCACCGCGCCGGCACCGGCAATGGCGACCCTCATCAGTGACCGCCCTCCTCTTCGGGACCCTTGGCGAACGCCGCCTCGACCTTGTCGACCTCGTCGGTGCGCATCATCACGTGCACCAGGTCACCCTCCTGCAGCACCGTCTGCGAGCTGGGCAGGATCGCCTCGCCGAGCCGGGTCAGGAACGCCACCCGGACGCCCGTCTCCTCCTGCAGCCTGCTGATCTTGTGGCCGACCCAGGCGGCCGAGGCGTGCACCTCGGCGAGTTGCACCCCACCGGTGGGATCGCGCCACAGCGGCTCCGCGCCCGAGGGCAGCAGCCGGCGCAGCATCTGGTCGGCCGTCCAGCGGACCGTGGCCACCGTCGGGATGCCCAGGCGCTGGTACACCTCGGCCCGCCGGGGGTCGTAGATCCGGGCCGCGACGTTCTCGATGCCGAACATCTCGCGGGCCACGCGCGCGGCGATGATGTTCGAGTTGTCGCCGCTGGAGACCGCGGCGAACGCGCCGGCCTCCTCGATGCCCGCCTCGCGCAGGGTGTCCTGGTCGAAGCCGACGCCGGTGACGCGGCGGCCCCCGAACCCGGAGCCCAGTCGTCGGAAGGCGGTGGGGTCCTGGTCGACCACGGCGACCGTGTGCCCCTGTTGCTCCAGGGTCTGGGCGAGAGCGGAACCCACTCTGCCGCAGCCCATGATGACGATGTGCACGACCGTCCTTCCGGTGTCAATAGTTACTGCCCAGCCACATCAGGGTCTCAGACCGACGCCCAAGCTACACACGCGCGGTAGGACGACGGCACCCCCGTGCACGGTTGCCTGCCCGCGGAGAGGGTCAGCGGCGGCCGATGCTGCGGACGCTGGCCAGCGTCAGGAGTCCGAGGCCGACGAGGGCGGCTGCGGCGCCGATCAGCTCTGCGGTCGCGTGCATGGAACCTCCAGGGCGGTGAGGGGCGGCAACAGGCGGGTTCGTCATCGGGGTCTCGCATCGGGTTTGCCATCGGGGTTTGTCATATAGACATAGGGACGGTCGCGGGGGCGGAATCCGCAGCGTGCTCCTTGCTATTTCCCCTGTTATTTCACCCGTGAGGCAGATGAGAGGCCGGTCAGGGGCCGGGCAGCGGCAGATACGAGGCAGATCCGGGGCCGATGAGAGGCAGATCCGAGCCCGATGAGAAGCAGACGGCGGACGGGGTTCCGCGGCGTTCGCGTATTGAGGGTGGGGGAGGGTGGGCGCTTGCCTGTTCGACGCCTTACGATCCTCTGTTGTGTCCAAACTGACCGACGTGCCCAAACGGATCCTGATCGGGCGCGCACTGCGCAGTGATCGGCTAGGGGAAACGCTCCTGCCGAAGCGCATCGCCCTCCCGGTCTTCGCCTCCGACCCGCTGTCCTCCGTGGCGTACGCGCCGGGAGAGGTGCTGCTGGTCCTCTCCATCGCGGGCGTGTCGGCGTACCACTTCAGCCCCTGGATCGCGCTCGCGGTCGTCGTGCTGATGTTCACCGTGGTCGCCTCCTACCGGCAGAACGTGCACGCCTACCCGAGCGGCGGCGGCGACTACGAGGTGGCCACCACCAACCTCGGACCCAAGGCGGGCCTCACGGTCGCCAGCGCCCTGCTCGTCGACTACGTCCTGACCGTCGCCGTCTCCATCGCTTCCGGCATCGAGAACCTCGGCTCCGCGATTCCCTTCGTCGTCCAGCACAAGGTGCTCTGCGCGGTCGCGGTGATCGTGCTGCTGACCCTGATGAACCTGCGGGGTGTACGGGAGTCGGGCACGCTGTTCGCGATTCCGACGTACGTCTTCGTCACGGGCGTCTTCCTCATGATCGCGTGGGGTGCGTTCCGCGGACTGGTGCTCGACGACACCCTGCGGGCACCGACGGCCGACTTCCACATCAAGGCCGAGCACCAGGGCCTGGCGGGCTTCGCCCTGGTCTTCCTGCTGCTGCGCGCCTTCTCCTCCGGCTGTGCCGCGCTCACCGGCGTCGAGGCGATCTCCAACGGCGTCCCGGCCTTTCGCAAGCCCAAGTCGAAGAACGCGGCGACCACGCTCGCGATGATGGGCCTGCTCGCCGTCACCATGTTCTGCGGCATCATCGTGCTGGCCGCGGTGTCCAAGGTGCGCATGGCGGAGAACCCGGCCGTCGACCTCGTCCACAACGGCAGCCCGCTCGGCGCCGGCTACGTGCAGAACCCGGTGATCTCCCAGGTCGCCGAGGCGGTCTTCGGCAAGGGCAGCTTCCTGTTCATCGTGCTCGCCGCCGCCACCGCGCTGGTGCTGTTCCTGGCCGCGAACACCGCGTACAACGGTTTCCCGCTGCTCGGCTCGATCCTCGCCCAGGACCGCTACCTGCCGCGCCAGCTGCACACCCGCGGCGACCGGCTCGCCTTCTCCAACGGCATCGTGCTGCTGGCGGGCGCGGCCACGATGCTCGTCGTGATCTACGGCGCCGACTCGACCCGCTTGATCCAGCTGTACATCGTCGGTGTGTTCGTGTCGTTCACGCTCAGCCAGACCGGCATGGTCCGCCACTGGAACCGCCACCTGGCCACCGAGAAGGACCCGGTCAAGCGCCGCCACATGGTCCGCTCCCGCGCGATCAACACCTTCGGCGCCTTCTTCACGGGTCTGGTGCTGGTGGTCGTCCTGGTCACCAAGTTCACGCACGGCGCGTGGGTCGCGCTGCTCGGCATGATGATCTTCTACGCGACGATGACGGCGATCCGCAAGCACTACGACCGGGTGGCCGAGGAGATCGCCGCTCCCGAGGGACCGAGCGACGACATGGTACGGCCGTCCCGGGTGCACTCCGTCGTGCTGATCTCCAGGATCCACCGCCCGACCCTGCGGGCGCTGGCGTACGCCAAGCTGCTGCGCTCGCACACCCTGGAGGCGCTCAGCGTCAACGTGGACCCGGCGGAGACCAAGGCGCTGCGCGAGGAGTGGGAGCGGCGCGGGATCGACGTACCGCTGAAGGTGCTGGACTCGCCGTACCGGGAGATCACGCGGCCGGTCATCGAGTACGTGAAGAGCCTGCGCAAGGAGTCGCCGCGGGACGCGGTGTCCGTGATCATCCCCGAGTACGTGGTCGGCCACTGGTACGAGCAACTGCTGCACAACCAGAGCGCGCTCCGGCTCAAGGGCCGGCTGCTGTTCACGCCGGGTGTCATGGTGACGTCGGTGCCCTACCAGCTGGAGTCCTCCGAGGTGGCGCGGAACCGGGCGCGCAGGCGGCAGGACTGGAGCGCTCCGGGTGCGGTGCGGCGCGGGCCGGCGCAGGAACGGCCGAAGGAGCCCAGCGCGAAGAACTGACCTGTCTGCTCAGCACGTAGAACTGGTCTGTCTGCTCAGCACGTAGACTGGTGGGCTGTTGTCCGGCCGTATCTCTTTGACGTTGTGGAGTCACCCCGCCATGCAGGCAGAACCGAACCAACCGCAGGCGGGTCCGTCGGCGGTGTCGCTGGTGGGGGAGGAGTACGAGGTCGAGGTCGGCCCCGTCGCCCACGGCGGTCACTGCATCGCCCGCACGGACGAGGGGCAGGTGCTGTTCGTCCGGCACGCGCTGCCCGGTGAGCGGGTCGTGGCGCGGGTGACCGAGGGCGAGGAGGGGGCGCGGTACCTGCGGGCGGACGCGGTGTCGGTGCTGACGGCCTCCAAGGACCGGATCGAGGCGCCCTGTCCGTACGCCGGTCCGGGCCGCTGCGGCGGCTGCGACTGGCAGCACGCCAAGCCGGGCGCCCAGCGCCGCCTCAAGGGCGAGGTCGTCGCCGAGCAGCTCCAGCGGCTCGCCGGTCTCACCCCGGAGGAGGCCGGCTGGGACGGCACCGTGATGCCGGCCGAGGGCGACAAGGTCCCGGCGGGCCAGGTTCCGCAGTGGCGGACGCGCGTGCAGTACGCGGTGACCGAGGACGGGCAGGCGGGGCTGCGCCGGCACCGCTCGCACGAGGTGGAGCCGATCGACCACTGCATGATCGCCGCCGAGGGCGTCAGCGAACTGGGCATCGAGAAGCGGGACTGGACGGGCATGGCCTCCGTCGAGGCGATCGCGGCGACCGGCTCGCAGGACCGCATGGTGATCCTGGAGCCGCGGCCCGGTGCCCGCCTGCCCCTGGTCGAACTCGACCGGCCCGTCTCCGTCATGCGGGTCGAGGAGAAGGACGGCGGCATCCACCGCGTCCACGGCCGCGCGTTCGTGCGCGAGCGTGCCGACGGCCGTACCCACCGCGTCGGCAGCGGCGGCTTCTGGCAGGTCCATCCGAAGGCGGCCGACACCCTCGTGACGGCCGTCATGCAGGGCCTGCTGCCCCGCAAGGGCGACATGGCGCTGGACCTGTACTGTGGCGTCGGCCTGTTCGCGGGCGCCCTCGCCGACCGCCTCGGCGAGCAGGGCGCGGTCCTCGGAATCGAGTCCGGCAAGCGCGCGGTCGAGGACGCCCGGCACAACCTCGCCGACTTCGACCGGGTACGGATCGAACAGGGCAAGGTGGAATCGGTCCTCCCGCGCACCGGGATCACCGAGGTCGACCTGATCGTCCTGGACCCGCCGCGCGCGGGCGCCGGCCGGAAGACGGTGGCGCACCTGTCGACCCTGGGCGCGCGCCGGATCGCGTACGTAGCCTGCGATCCCGCCGCGCTGGCGCGGGACTTGGGGTACTTCCGGGACGGGGGGTACCGGGTGCGGACGTTGCGGGTGTTCGACCTGTTTCCGATGACGTCACACGTGGAGTGCGTGGCGATTCTAGAGCCTGCGGCGAAGGGGCTCTGACCTGCGGGTTCTTGTAGATTCCTCAGGCGTGACCTGTGCGCTCGATCAGTTTCCCGGAATGCATGACGTGAACCACGTCCGATGCGCCTGAGCGTCACTGACCTGCTGCTTTGCGAGCACTACGGGGACGGCGGCTGCGCCTCGTTCGGTGCAGGCCAGCACGGCGGCAGGTTGTCTTGACGCTCGGATGACGCTCGCTCTGATGGTCTGTCAGAACAGTGTCGACCGCGCTCGGTCCGGTCAGGTCGGCCGTCAACCACATCCGTCATGAGTCGCGTGTGCAGCTCCGACATGTCCGTCACGCGGCTGCCCGGATGCGGGAGGCGAGCTGGGGAGGCGCCTTCCCCATCGGCGCGCACGGTACGACCGACGAGGGCGCGCAGCACCGGCCACTACGTCGCATCCGTCGGCCCGAGGGGACACGACACACGAGGAATGGGCGACCGTTGTCAACACTCCTTTTGTGCCCTGCTTCTCAGATGGTTCGGCCGAAGAGGTAGTGGTCGGGACGGAAGCTTTCCCGGTATTCATAAAGGCTTGGTCGGGGAACGGGGGCCCGATGCTGCTTGTCATGGCGTTACTCGTGATCGGTGGGGTCACGCTGGTGTCGCCTTGCGGGGGGCCGACAGCGTTACACCGGCCGTGTCGCCGCAGATGCAGGGGGCTGTTCGCGCGCTGCCGAGACCATGCCTTCACCTTGGTCACGATCACCGACCTGGCGGGACTTGCGTTGTTCGGTCTTGCATTCGGTATGTGGGCGCTTTTCGGGTCGGGAATCTGATGCGGCGCTGGCGGAGTCAGGGAGATGGGCTGCGCTTCCCTGGTGGGTGTGGGGCGTGGCTGCCCTGGCCGGGGTCAGCGGTCTGTGGCAGGCGGCCGAGCAGTGGCCGGTGTGGACGGGCCTAGGGCCTGTTGCGAAAGTGGCCTCTGCCGCGCGACGCCCGGCACGCACTCTCGCCGCACCGCCCGAAAGCCCGAGTACGCCCAGTACGAGGGCTTCCGGGCGGCACTCCCCCAGCCTTCGGCCGGGGGGACCCCCAGAGCACGCACCGGACGCCGCGCGGCCGCCCTCCGGGCGACGAGGCCACTTTCGCAACAGGCCCTAGCCTCGCGCTTTCACGAGGCGCGTTGTCCGATGCTGGATCAAATAAACGGAGAGTGCCCCTGAACTGCAACGACAGGACTTGTCGAGGGTCCTGTCAGCTGCAACGGGAAAGCACTCTCCAGATGAAGAAGGGCAGCGGGTCGTACCCGCCTGTCCGTGCCGAAGGCGGCGGCCATGGGGGGCTGGACTGGTTCGGTGCTGGTGGTCTAGACGGTCCGCAAGTCCGGCCTGGATGCCGCGATGTCTGCGGCACTGGCGCCGTAGCGCAAACCGCAGGCCGTGCACGATCCGGGCAAGATCCTGCTGGACGCGGCCCTGGCCGTCGCACTCGGGCGAGACTGCCTGGCCGACGTCGGCGTGGGGGACCGGCTCGGGCCGGTGGCCTCTTGCCCGACCGTCTCCCGTCTCATCGACACCGACAAGGAAATAAGAACCCGGTTCCCCTTGCTTGAAGGTCCGGCGGCGGCAGGTGGGCGGTCCTTGGTCTCGGCCGTGACCAAGACCAACCGCCCTGAGCCGACCGAAGCTCAAGCGGGTGGCTGCGTGGATACCTGCTGCGGTATACGTCGAGGGAAGAGTGACCCCCTATATTTGACTGACCGATCACTCTCCTACATGCTGTCCTCATGCCCAGACCGAGGAGCGACGACAAGCGCGCGGCGATCATGGCCGCCGCCACGCGGATCATCGCTGCTCAGGGGCTGGGGGCGGCGACGGCGGCGATCGCGAAGGAGGCCGGCGTCTCGAACGGGTCACTGTTCACCTACTTCGACACCAAAGCGGATCTACTGAACCAGCTTTACCTGGAGCTGAAGGGCGAGATGGGGGCAGCCGCACTCGGCGACCTGCCCGCAGCCGATGCGCGCACCCAGATGCTGCACATGTGGTCACGATGGATGGACTGGGCAACGGCCAATCCCCTGAAGCGCCGCACTCTGGCCCAGCTCCAGGTCTCCGACGAGATCACGGCGTCCACCCATGAGTCCGCAAACCGGACCATGACAGGCATCGGAGAGATCCTGGAGCGCAGCCGGGCGAACGGCCCGATGCGCGATGCCCCGGCGGCTTTGGTGTTCACGCTGTCCAATGCCCTGGCCGAGGGCACCATCGACTACATCATCAGCGACCCGGACCGCGCCGACGAGCACAAGCAGTCCGGTT
Source organism: Streptomyces sp. NPDC050287 (assembly GCF_044459385.1). NCBI lineage: Bacteria > Bacillati > Actinomycetota > Actinomycetes > Kitasatosporales > Streptomycetaceae > Streptomyces > Streptomyces sp. NPDC050287. Next base: position 172,029 of record NZ_JBITIY010000017.1, read on the forward strand.
TCGACGCACTCTGGCGCATGATCGGCTGACCCGCCCAGGGCCCACTTCCTCGCACTCACGCACACCCGTTAATGACTGACTAGTCAGACAGCTAAGGAGCGTCATGCCCGACAAGGTGTACGTCATCACCGGCCCGACCTCCGGCTTCGGCCGCCGCACCGCGATCGAACTGGCCAAGCATGGCACCGTCGTGCTGGTCGGGCGCAACGCCGCCAAGCTCGACGACGTGCGCAGCAGCATCGAAGGCAGAGGTGGAAAGGCCGTGTCCGTCCTCTGCGACCTCTCGGACCTGACGAGCGTGCGACGCGCCGTCGCTCAGATCACCGAGCTCGGCCTTCCGATCACTGGCGTGCTCAACAACGCCGGGATATTCCCCAACCGTCCCGGCACGAACGCCCTCGGCTGGGACATCGCCTACGCGACCAACCACATCGGGCCTTTCGTGTTCACCGAGACGCTCGTGCCCCACCTCGAAGACGGCACACAGGTGGTGTTCATCGTCTCGGCTGTGGAGGATCCGGAGCGCAAGGCCGCCACCATGTCCGGTTTCCGCGGCGCCCGGTACATCTCCGCCGAGGCGAGCACCCGTGGCGAGTGGAAGCCCGGCGGCTCGAAACTGCCCGGCGGAGACGCCTACGCCACGTCCAAACAGTGCAACCTGGCAACGGTGCTTGCCTTCGCCCGCGAAACACCCCGACTGCGGTTCAACGCCATCGAGCCCGGCTTCGCTCCCGGCACGAATCTCGGCCGTGACGCCAGCCTGTTCCTGCGTCTGCTGTCGAAGTACGTGCTCTCGCCACTGGCCCCGCTCATCAAGTACTGGACCAACCCGGGCACCGCTGCTCGCATGATCACCCGGATACTCACCGACGAATCGGACACCACCGGCGTCTACTACGACGAGAAAGGACGGCCAATGCGGGGTTCCGCACAGGTGCACGACCCGGCGTTCAACGCGCGGGTAGTCGCCGAGACCCGTGCACTACTGGGGACAGTGCACGTCTGAGGAAGGACTTCGGGTGGCCCCCGGGCAACCGGACTCGGGCCACCGTTCGGATGGCTTCGCCCCCGCTTGGCCTGCACCTGCAAGGCATCGAGCGTGTCGCGAGAGAAGTCCAGCCGGTGAGCCTCCCGCAACCGGTCCAGCAACACCTGTTAGCCACGCGCTTTTACGCGGCAGGGTGTCGGGTGGGTGATCAAAAACGCGAGGAGTGCTCGTGGCCTGCAACGGTGCGACGTGTCCAGGGTCCAGGTCGTCGCAGGAAAGAAGCACTCTCCAGGTGAAGAAGCGTATCGGGTCGTACCCGCGTGTCCGCATCGAGGGCGGCGGCCGGGCGGTGGTCTCGCAGGCCGGCGGCGCGCTGCTGGTCGAGACCGTCCGCAAGGCCGGCTTGGACACCGCGATATCAGCGGCGCTGACGCCGTGGCGGAAGTCTCGGGCGGTGCACGACCCGGGCAAGATCCCGCTGGACGTGGTCCTGGCAGTCGCGCTGGGCGGGGACTGCCTCGCGGATGTCGCCATGCTGCGGGCCGAGCCGGCCGTGTTCGGGCCGGTGGCCTCCGACCCGACGGTCTCCCGCCTCATCGACACCCTCGCAGCCTCCGGCAAGAAGGCCCTGCGGGCCATCCGTGCCGCGCGGGCCGAAGTACGTGAGCGAGTCTGGCGGTTGGCCCACGGACAAGCGCCTGATGCAGGCGGGACGGTGACCGTGGACCTCGACGGAGTGCTGGTGATCGCGCACTCGCACAAGGAGGACGCCGCACCCACGTGGAAGCGAACCTACGGCCACCACCCGCTGATGGGGTTCGTCGACCACGGACCGGGCGGCACGGGTGAACCGGTCGCGGCCCTGCTCAGACCAGGCAACGCGGGATCGAACACGGCCACCGACCACATCACCGCCGCCCAACTGGCCTTGGCTCAGCTGCCGAAGAAGTACCGGCGCGGGCGCCGGACCCTGATCCGCACCGACTCCGCGGGCGGCACCCACGACTTCGTCGCCTGGCTCGCCCAGCGGGGACGGTGGCTGTCCTACTCGGTCGGCATGGTAGTCACCGAGGCGATCCACCAGCATGTGCTGAAGGTTCCCGCATCGGCCTGGACGGCGGCCGTCGAGGCGGACGGCGAGATCCGCGACGGAGCCTGGGTCGCCGAACTCACCGGCAACGTTCTGGACGGCTGGCCCAAGGGCATGCGGCTGATCGTCAGGAAGGAACGACCACACCCTGGGGCCCAGTTGAGGCTCACGGACGCGGACGGCATGCGGCTGACCTGTTTCGCCACCAACACCGTGGGCCGGCCGATCGCCGAGCTCGAGCTCCGTCACCGGCTGCGGGCCCGGGCCGAGGACCGCATCCGCGCCGCCCGGGCCACCGGCCTGCGCAACCTGCCCCTGCACCGCACCGCCAAGAACCGGATCTGGCTGGAGATCGTCCAGATCGCTCTCGACCTGCTGGCCTGGATGCCGATGCTCGCCCTGACCGGCAATGCCAGGCTCTGGGAGCCCCGCCGACTACGGCTCCGCCTGTTCAGCGCGGCCGGACAGCTCGTGACCACCGGCCGTCGGCGAATCCTCCGCCTGGCGCGCCACTGGCCCTGGACCGGTCACATCATCGCAGCCCTCGACCGGCTCACCCAACTGCTCGACCCTGGCTGACCAGCAGATTCCCCGTCCCTACGACAGCACCTCAACACCCGGAGCAGTGGAACCCGGCGCCATCCCGAGGCGACACTCGGGTCTTCGGCCTGCACAGCCTCAGCCCACGGCCCGAAAACGGTCCACCGACTCCGTCGGCGGACCGTCACGAAACTTCGAGGCTAGTAGATCGTCGAGGCTAAGTGTTGTTCTGGTTGGTGGAGTTGGGGTCGGGCAAGCTCCCCTTGTCGCTTCCGTTCGGCCGGGCAGGGGTGCCGTGTCCTCACAGAAGAAGTATCCGGTTGCGTTGAGTGCCGAAGATCGTCTGGCGTTGGTGGGCGTGACGACGACGGGGGTCCGCAGCGCGTCGATGATCAGGCGGGCACAGGTGCTGCTCGCGTTGGACACGTCGGTCGGCGAGGTCGATCCGCGGGCGGTGATCGCGGAGCGGGTCGGGGTCTCGTGCGAGTCGGTCCGCCTGATCTCGAAGCGGTACGCGGAGACCGGCGGCGATGTGGGGGCCACGGTCGGCCGGAAGGAACGCGCCTGCCCGCCGGTGCCCTCCCCGGTGACCGGCGAGGTCGAGGCGAGGCTGATCGCGCTCGCCTGCTCGGCGCCGCCCAAGGGACATGCCCGGTGGTCGCTACGACTGCTGGAGAAGCACGTCGCGCTGGTCGAGGACATCCCGGATCTGGACCACTCCACGATCGGCCGGGTGTTAAAAAAACGGAACTGCGTCCTCACCTGAAGAAGTGCTGGACCATCCCGCCCGCTGCGAATGCGGCCTTCGCCGCGGCGATGGAGGACGTCCTGGCGGTCTACCGCCGCCCCCTCGACCCGGCCCGCCCGGTGGTGTGCATGGACGAGAAGCCCTACCAACTGCTCGGCCACGTCCGCGATCCGCTTCCCGCGCGACCGGGCCGTGACCGGCGCGAGGACAACGAGTACGTCCGCTCGGGGACCTGCTCGATCTTCTGCTGGGTCGAGCCGCTGCGCGGATGGCGGCGCGTGGACGCCCGGCCCCGCCGGACCAGGGTCGACCGGGCGCGCCAGGTCGAGCACCTGCTGACCGTGGACTATCCCGACGCCGCCACGGTGGTGCTGGTGATGGACAACCTCAACACCCACACCACCGCCTCGCTCTACGAGGCGTTCGACCCGGGGAAGGCCTTCGCACTGGCCCAGCGCCTGGAGATCCACTACACCCCCAAGCACGGGTCCTGGCTCAACATCGCCAGTGCCTGGACCGCCGCATCGACGACCTCGCCGTGCTCAACACCGAACTCGCCGCCTGCCAGCAGCACACCAACAGCAACCAGCGCCAAGTCGACTGGCACTTCACCACCGACGACGACGCGTGAAACTGCGCCACCTCTACCCAACCACACAGCAAAATTAAGCCGCGACGATCTACTAGGTGTACTGCCCAGGCAGGTTGGTCAACCTGGTGATGGGCGGTTTGCCGCCGGTCGCGGTGTGGGGGCGGTGGTGATTGTAGTGATGGAGCCAGGCT
>NZ_JBITIY010000018.1:0-163647 GCF_044459385.1 Streptomyces sp. NPDC050287
ACATTTCGAACCCGGAAGCTAAGCCTTACAGCGCCGATGGTACTGCAGGGGGGACCCTGTGGGAGAGTAGGACGCCGCCGAACAATCATTCAAAGAGAAAAGGCCCACGCCTCACGGCGTGGGCCTTTTTGTTTTTTCGCACCCGGCACGGCGATCAGCCGATGTAGTAGCCCTCGATATCCGCGACCACGTTGACGCTGCCGCTGTTGTTGTAGATGTCGATCGACCCGTCGGAACCGACCGGCACCAGGGCCAGGTTGGCGCGGGTGGCGTCGGCGGCGAGGTTCAGGGTGGAGCTGCCCGGCAGGGCGGATCCGTCGGCGTAGGCCGAGAGCCAGGTGCTGGTGGTGGGCTTGACGCCGGTCAGGTTCACCAGCACCGCCTGTACTCCGGCCGGGACGCCGCCGGCCCCCGCCACCTTGACGCTGAGCTTGGACTTGGCGCCGAGTGTGCCCTGGGCCGCGCCGGTGCCGTTGCGGGTGTCCAGTGCCCGGGTCGGCGAGATCGGGAAGTAGGGCGAGCCCGGGGCGTCCGGAGACGTCGACAAGTCGGAGACGACATAGCCCTCGACGTCGGCGATCAGGTCGACGCTTCCGTTGCGGTTGTAGAACTGGACCCGCCCGTTGCTGACCGGCGCGACGACCAGGTTGGCGCTGGTCTGTCCGGCCGTGAAGTTCAGTACGGAACTGGTGGGGACATCGCCGGAGCCCGGCTCCAGTCCGACCCAGCTGGAGGCTGAGGCATGGGTCTCGGTGACGTTCAGCAAAACCGCGGAGGCGTTGCTGTAGCCGTCGGCCGGCAGGGTGAGCGTGACCAGCCCGCCCGGCCCTGCTTTGCCCTTGACCGTGCCGGTGCCGTTGCGGGTGTCCAGCACCCGGGTCGGGCCGCTCTCCTGGACGAAGCCCGTGCCGCCCGAAGTGACCGCGGCGGTGGTGCTGTAGTAGCCCTCGACGTCACCCACCAGGTCGACGCTGCCCGAGTGGTTGTACAGGTCGATGTAGCCGCCCGGGGAGACCGGCACGGTGACCAGGTTCGGCGTGACCTGGCCGGGGACCAGGTTCAGGTTGGAGGCGGTCGGCCGGGTGGTGCCGTCGGGGTAGGCGGTGATCACGGTGCTGGTGGACGCGTTGACGCCGGCCAGGTTGAGGGTGACAGCGGTGACCCCGGTGCCGGGAACGCCCTTGACGCCCGCGACCTTGAGGCGCAGCACTGCGCCCGGGCCGACCTTCGCCTTGGCGGCGCCGGTGCCGTTGCGGGTGTCCAGGATCCGGGTCGGCCCGAAGGGTACGAGTGCGCTGCCGACGGTGACCTGTTGGGTGGTGGTGGCGGTGTTCCCGCCGTCGTCCTTGACCGTCAGGGTGGCGGTGTAGGTGCCGGGCTCGGGATAGGTGTGGCCACCGGAGCCGCTGGTGCCGAGGTCCGCCGCCGGGGTGCCGTCGCCGTAGTCGACGCTGTAGTCGGCGATGCTCCAGTCGTCGGTGGTTTTGGTGGCGTCCGCCCGGACGGTGAGACTGCTGTACGGATAGGCCTGGCTGAGCGACAGTGCAGGCACCAGCGGAGCGTCGGCCGCGACGGTGACGTAGGCCTTTTCGCTGCCGGCGATGGAGGACCCGGCCGCCGTCGTCGCGGTGACCGTGACGGTGTAAGGGCCGATCGTGGCGTAGGTGTGGGTGACGCTGGGGGTGGCGGACACCGCTGGGTCGCTGCCGTCTCCGAAGTCGAAGGTGTAGCGGGTGATCCGGGTCTTCCAGGGGTTGGTCTCGTCCGCCGTGATCGTCTCGGACAGCGGGGCCGGACCCTTGCGGATGGAGACGGCGGGCGCCAACCGGTAGGGGTCCTGGTATTCGACGGCGCCGCGGTCGTAGTAGCCGACGCCCGTGCCGGTGTCGGCCACGAGCGGGTCGTCCACGCGGGACTTGCCGTCGATGTCGGTGCTGAGCTCGTCCGGTGCGTCGGCGTCGGCGGAGTCGATGAACGGGGTGATGTCCAAGCTGGTCGCGCCCGCTGCCACCGCGACGTACAGTTCGTGCTTTCCCTGGCCGGTCGCAGCCTGCAGATCGGCGGCGGTCGCGTAGGTATGGCCGCCCCAGCTGTAGAGCGCGCCATCGGACTCGGACTCGAAGACGTTGTAGTCGTAGGTGGTGCCGCCGGTCGATCCGGAGGACACCACCACCGGCGTGCTGGTGCCGTAGGTCGCACAGCCACCCGGGGCTCCGAGGAAGAAGGCGTTGTTCTCGATCGTCGAACCGGCGGAGGCACCGGTGAGCGAGATCGCGGTGTTGCAACCGCCGTCGTCGGTGAAGGTGTTGCCCACCACGACCGTTCCGGGCACGCCTGCCGCGTTCACGGGCGTGTTGTTCGCGTAGACGAACTTGCTGCCGGTGATCACAGTCCCGCCGGCACCCGACGCGATGTCCACGCCGTCCTCGCCTCGGTTGGCCCCTATGTTGTCCCGGCTCAGCGTGACCGCGCTGCTCTTCCCGTCGATGCCCACCAGGGTGCCCGAAGAGGCGCCTTCGACGGTGTCCCCGTCCAGCGTGACGTCGCTGGACCCCTCGACCGCCACGACGGTCTGGGCGTTCGCCCAGATGGAGAAACCGTGCACCGCCACGTCGTGTACATGGTCGAAGGTGAGTGCTGGGCCGGAGCCCGACTGGGGCGTGTTGATCTGGGTGTGGACCTTGCTCGTGGTGATGGTGAGGGGAGCACTCGCGGTACCCGAGGTCTTCACATCGAGCGGTCCGAAGACCCCCCTGACCACCATGACGGTGTCACCTGGCTGCGCGGCGTCGACGGCGGTCTGCAGCGAACAGTAGGGCCGGGCCTGCGAGCCGGCGTCGGCTGCGCTGTCCGAGCAGTTCGACGTCGCGGAGTTGTTCACGTACAGAGTGCTGCCATCCGCGCGGGCGGCGGACGGAGTCAGCGCCAGGCCCGCGCCCAGAAGGGCGACTGCGCCTGCGAAGGCCGCGATCGAACGTGGCAGCACTGTTCCTCCAGCTTTCACGTGATATTGCAGGCAATCCTGGCTGGTCGCCGAGGGGTTGACCAGGTTCCGAGAGTATGGAGATCACCAAGATGCCGGGTGGCGGCGGTCGAAGGCGCGGATGCGCCGGCTGACGCGCTGGACGTACTCGGTGAGGGGTTCGGTCGGGCGTTCCTGCGCTGTCTGCCCCTGTGCTGTCTGCCCTTGGGGGCGTATTTGAAGTGAGGGGGTAGTACCGGGGTACTAGCGTGGCGCGCATGAGTAGCTATGTGATCCGGTCCGTCCGTGCTGAAGAGTGGCCTGCCGCCAAGGAGTTGCGGCTTGCGGCGCTGCGGGATCCGGTCGCGCATCTTGCCTTTCTGGAGACGTACGAGGAGGCCGCGGCCAAGCCGGACTCCTTCTGGAAGGAGCGGACGGCCGGTGGCGCCGAGGGCGCTCTCGGGGTGCAGCAGATCATCGCCGAGGACCCCGACGGGCAGTGGGTGGGGACGCTGACCGTGCTGGTGGAGCAGCCCGGGACGCGGGACTGGGCCGGGTTCCCGGTGGAGCGGAGGCAGGGGCACATCGTCGGGGTGTTCGTACGGCCCGAGGAGCGCGGGAACGGGCTGACCGAGGTGATGTTCGGCGCCGGCCTGGAGTGGGCCTGGGGGCGTGGGGCGGAGCGGGTGCGGCTGATCGTGCACGAGGAGAACGGGCGGGCCCAGCGGTTCTATCGCAAGGTCGGGTTCGTGCCGAGTGGGCGCACCGTGCCGCTGGCGGCGGCGCCGGGGGAGAACGAACTGGAGTTCGTGCTCGAGCGGGGGCAGGACTGAGGGGGGCCGGCTATACCGGGAGTTCGGCGTTCGGCCAGCGGGTGCGGGCCTGTTCCCGGGAGCGGAGGAGGGCCAGTGTCGGCAGGCCGCGGTCCGCTCCCGTGGCCAGCAGCTCCGGGAGCTGGGGAAGCGGAGCCACGGCGGCGACGTCGTCCAGGACGAGGGTGAGTGGTGGGTCGAGGCGACCGGAGGATGACCGTTCGGCCATGTGCCGGCCGCGCTCGACCACGCTTGAGGTGAGGGCCGTGAGGAGGGGCATCGCGCCCGGGTTGGTGCGGGGGTCCTCGATGGATTCACCCACCACGTAAAGCGTGCCCCCTTCGTCCACGAAGGAATCCAAGGCGAGGGCATCAGTTCGGTTGGGAGTGCATGCCTCGCGGATGTTGACCGTGGAGAGGGCGGCGAGGGCGCGGGCGGCCAGCTCCTGGGCGATGTCCCGGCGTTCGGAGTGGGCGGTGAGGGCGGCCTCGAGTTCGCCGGCGGAGCCGGGGGCGGCCTTGGGGTTGGTACGGAGCGCGCGTACGGCGTCGTGGATCTGGGCGCCCTGGGACCAGCGGTGGACGTGGCGGATGGTGCGGCCGTCGACGGCGGCGGCGTGCAGGTAGCTGCGCAGGAGTGTCTCGGCCACGTCGGTGACGGCCTGGTCGATCTTCGCGGTGGGGCGGATGGGGGCGAGCAGGGCCGTGGCTCTGGCTGCGGCGGTCTGCTTGTTCTCGCAGCCCGTTGTGGGGGACCAGTGGAGGCGGGCCGGGGTGTCGCAGAGGTGCGTGGGGTCGTAGACATGGACCGGGCCGAGTTTGGCGCGGGCGTCCTTGGTGTCCAGCCAGAGGGCTGGGTTCGAGGTGAGGACGAGCGCGGGGCCCTCGGCGTCGCGTACGGCCTGGGCGGCGGCGGGGTGGCGGGTTGCCGGGGGCCCGTAGCGGACCGCGGGTGTTTCCCATCCGCCCGCTTGCGGCTGTGCCTGCGGCAGTGGCTGCGCCGGTGACTGCGGCCGCGTGGGCGGCTGCGCGTATGCCGCCTGCTGTGCGTCCGGCTGCGCGAACGAGGGCTGTTGCGCGAACGGCGGCTGTTGCTCCAGTGGGGGCTGCTCCGGGGCCGGTCCCGGAGCCGGGCCCGGGGTCGGTCTCGGCGACGGGACCTCGTACGCCGGTGTGGCCGGTGTCGGCCGGTACTCGGTGCCCGTCGGTTCGGCGGCCGGCGTTCCCTGTCCTGCCCCGGCCTTCCTCCGTGCCCGTACCGCCCTCCAGCGGGCCACGGTGCCCAGGATGAACACCGTCAGGACGACCAGGATCATCAGCTGGCCGATGAACAGGCCCCAGAAGAGGCCGTAGCCGGAGAGGGCGGTGGCGTCGGCGTCGGGCCAGGCGCCAGGGAGGTCGTGGGGTCGGGCGATCAGCCGGCGCATGGCCAGGGGGGTGCGGGTGAAGGTGACGCCGTCCGGCCAGGAGCCGTGGCTGAACAGGGCGGAAAGGCCGGTGGCCGTCCAGACCAGTACCGTCATGCCGAGCAGGAAGGCGAGTATGCCGACCAGCAGGCCGTCGGGGATGCCTCCCTGGCCGTCCGGCCGGCGGTCGCGTTCGTCACCCGGTCTCATGGTCCCTGCTCCCCGCTTCCCCTTACGCCCTGCGCCTCAGGCCATTACGCCCGCACGTCCCGTACATGCCGTAAGTCCCATACATCCCTGTACTGCGACTTACGCCACCGTCGACTCGGAGTCGCCGAGGTGCTGTTCCACGAACGCGGCCGCCCGTTCCTCCGCCTCCAGCTCGGCGGCGCGCAGGGCGTCGTCGGTCAGCTGGTGGTCCAGGGACGACTCGGTCATCGCGCGGTCGGTGAAGACCAGCGGCCGTTCCGTCTCCGTGACCAGGTGTTTGACGACCTGGACATTGCCGTTGACGTCCCACACCGCGATGCCGGGGGTGAGGGACGGGATGATCTCCACCGCCCAGCGGGGCAGGCCGAGCACCCGGCCGGTGGCACGGGCCTCGTCCGCCTTCTGGGCGTAGATCGTCCGGGTGGACGCCATTTTCAGGATCGCGGCCGCTTCCTTCGCCGCCGCTCCGTCCACGACGTCCGAGAGGTGGTGGACCACCGCCACGAAGGACAGGCCGAGGCGGCGGCCGAACTTCAGCAGCCGCTGGAAGAGCTGGGCGACGAAGGGGCTGTTGATGATGTGCCAGGCCTCCTCGACCAGGAAGATGCGCTTCTTCCGGTCGGGGCGGATCCAGGTGTGCTCCAGCCACACGCCGACGATCGCCATGAGGATGGGCATGGCGATGGAGTTGCGGTCGATGTGGGACAGGTCGAAGACGATCAGGGGGGCGTCGAGGTCGATGCCGACCGTCGTGGGGCCGTCGAACATGCCGCGCAGGTCACCGTCGACCAGTCGGTCCAGGACGAGGGCGACGTCCAGGCCCCATGCCCGTACGTCGTCCAGGGCGACGTTCATCGCCTCGGCGGACTCCGGCTCGGGGTGCCGTAGCTGCTCGACGATGTCCATCAGAACGGGCTGGCGTTCGACGATCGTCTCGTTGACGTAGGCGTGGGCGACCTTGAGGGCGAAGCCGGAGCGTTCGTCCAGGCCGTGGCCCATCGCCACTTCGATGATCGTGCGCAGGAGCGCGAGCTGGCCCGTGGTGGTGATCGCGGGGTCGAGCGGGTTGAGCCGGATGCCCTGGTCGAGTGCCGCCGTCGGGTCCAGCCGGATGGGAGTTATGCCCAGCTCCTGCGCGATGAGGTTCCACTCGCCGGCGCCGTCCTCGCCCTGGGCGTCGAGGACGACGACCTGGCGGTCGCGGAAGCGCAGCTGGCGCAGGACGTACGTCTTCTCCAACGCCGACTTGCCGTTGCCGGACTCGCCGAGGACCAGCCAGTGCGGGGCCGGGAGCTGTTGGCCGTACAGCTGGAAGGGGTCGTAGATGTAGCCCTTCCCGGAGTAGACCTCGCGGCCGATGATGACGCCCGAGTCGCCGAGGCCGGGGGCGGCGGTCGGGAGGTAGACGGCCTGCGCCTGGCCCGTGGAGGTGCGTACCGGCAGGCGGGTCGTCTCGACCTTTCCGAAGAGGAAGGACGTGAAGGCGTCGGTGAGGATGGACAACGGATCCCGCATGCGGCAGCCCCTACCTTCGAATGCCGGTGGCGAACGGAAGGGTGTTCACGAAGGCGCGATGGTGCTCGCGGTCGCACCACTCCAGTTTCAGGTACGACTTTCCGGCCGACGCCCTGATGGTCCGCTTGTCGCGGGCCAGGGCCTCGGGTGAGCGGGAGGAGACGGTGATGTAGCCCACCAGGTTGACTCCGGCCGCGCCGCTCGCGAGGTCCTCGCCGCGCTGGTCCAGGCGGTTGTGGGAGGCGACGTCGCGGGGGTCGACGGTGCGGTTCATCTTGGCGGCGCGGGAGGCCTCGGCCTCGTCGTTGGTCTTCTCCGTCAGCATGCGTTCGATGGCTACCTCGGTGGGCTCGAGATCCATCGTCACGGCGACCGTTCGGATGACGTCCGGGGTATGGACCAGGAGCGGCGCGAGGAAGTTGACGCCCACCGGGGTCATCGGCCATTCCTTCACCCAGGCGGTGGCGTGGCACCAGGGCGCGCGGGTGGACGACTCCCGCGTCTTGGCCTGGAGGTACGTCGGCTCCATGGCGTCCAGCTCGGCCGGCCAGGCGTTGCGCTTGGTCATCGCCTGGATGTGGTCGATGGGGTGGTCCGGGTCGTACATGGAGTGGATCAGGGACGCGAGGCGGCCCTGGCCCAGCGGCTGCCGTACGCGGATGTCCGCCTCCTGGAGACGGGAGCAGATGTCCGTGAGCTCGCGGGCCATGACGACGGCGAGACCGGCGTCCCGGTCCAGCTTGCGGCCGTTGTGGGGCCGTGCCGCCCGCGCCATGGCGTGCGCCTCGGCGGCGAGCTCCCGGGTGAAGTGCATGCAGGCGACGAGGTACGCGCGGTGCTGCTCGCTGCTGGTCGACACCATCGACTGCAACTGGTCGTACGACTCCTGCAGCCAGGGCGGCGCCTTCTCGTCCCCGCGTACGGCGACGTCCTTGGCGTGGGCGTCGGGGTCGGCGGGCAGGGTGCGGGCGAGCATCTGCAGGCGGGTGACGAAGCCGTCGCCGTTGGCCACGTGCTTGAGGAGGGTGCCGAAGCGGTCGACGAGGGCTTCCTGGTCCTCGGAGTCGCGCAGGCCGACGCCGGGCCCCTCGATCTCGATGGCCGCCGTGACGGTTCTGCGGTCCGCGTGCAGCAGTACGGCGATCTCGTCGGGGCCGAACGGGGCCGCGAGCCAGTTGATGCGGCCGATCCCCGGGGGCGGGCCGATCTCCACCTCCCGGCCGTCGAGGCGGGTGCCGGCCTCGACGACGCCGGAACGGTAGGTGGCGGTCCGCTTGAGGGTGCGCTTGTAGCTGCGGTTGATCTCGAACCACTTGTAGAACGTGCGGCGCTTGTACGGCACGTAGACCGCGGCCAGCGCCACCATGGGGAAGCCCATCAGCAGGACGATGCGCATGGACAGCACCGGGACGAGGAGCCCGCACATCATGCCGAGGAACGCGCCGCCGATGATGAGCGCGATCTCGCCGGTCTCACGATTCCTGCCGACGATCGCGTTCGGCCGGGCGCGGCCGATCAGATATGTACGGCGGGGCGTGACCTGATGGGACACGTGGGACTCGGTCGTCAACGCCCTTCACCTCCCGTGCTGTTGGTACTGCTGTTGCGGGTGTTGCTGGCGTGGGGGGTGTTCACCGGGCTGCCCGCGCGGGGAGCGGGGGCAGCGGAGGGGACAGATCCACCGCCTCCGTTCGGGGAGCGCGTGCTGTGCGCGGCGACACCGCCGGACGCCGGATTGCTCGGACGGGCACCGCCGCCCGAGCCGCCCTGGCCTCCGCCACCGTTGTTGTCGGCGCGGGTGCTGTGCGTCTTGATGCCCTGGGCGACCAGGGTCGCGGGGGAGGTCATGACGGCCGCGGCCTTGCCCTCGGCGCCCTGCATGATGCGGTTGCTGCGGGAGTTGGCGATCTCGTCGCCGAAGCCGGGGACGAAGCGGTAGATCATCGCGCTGGCGAAGATGGCGAGCAGGATGATGGCGAGGCCGGACACGACCGCGGCGAGCGAGTCGGGGCCGCCGTCCGAGGCGAGGGCTCCGGCGAGGCCGAGGACGATCACGATCACCGGCTTGACCAGGATCACCGCGATCATCACGCCCGCCCAGCGGCGTACGTGACCCCAGAGGTTCTTGTCGACCAGGCCGGCGTAGACGACGACGCCGAGCAGGGCGCCCACGTACAACAGGACGGCCCTCAGATACAGCTCCAGGTAGAGGACACCGGCAGCGACGATCGACACCAGCGACACCAGCATCAGCATGATCGGGCCGCCGCCGATGTCGTCGCCCTTGTTGAGGGCCTCGGAGAACGTGCCGAAGAACGTGTCCGTCTGATTGCCCGTCGTCTTCGCGAGGACATCGCTGATGCTGTCCGTCGCGGAGACGACGGTGTACAGGATCAGCGGGGTGAAGGCGGAGGCGAGCACGGTGAGCCACAGGAAGCCGACCGCTTCACTGATGGCGGTGGTCAGCGGCACGCCGCGCACGGCCCGCTTGGCGACGGCCAGCAGCCACAGCAGCAGCGTGAGGATCGCGGACGCGGCGAAGACGACGGCGTACTGCTGGAGGAACTTCTGGTTGGTGAAGTCGACGTTGGCGGTCTCCTTCACGGCCTTGCTGAGCTGGTCGACGGTCCAGGACGCGGCGTCGGCACAGCCCCTTGCCAGGGAGGAGAGGGGGTCGAGGGTGTCGGTGAGGGGGGTGGTCGCGCCGCGGCGGGCTGTGCCGGTGGAGCCGCTGCCTTGTTCGCAGTAGTCCTTGGCGGGGCCGTGGATCAGATCGCAGGGGTTGTTACTCGGCTTGGGCGAAGGCGTGGGTGCCGCCAAGGCCCGCGTGGCCATCAGCACGGCTGCGGTCTGCACCGCCGTGACGGCGGCCGCCAGCTTGAGTACGCGGTGGCTAGCGGGCATAGGTGAACCCTCCGTACTCCTGGACGGCCTTTGCCATCTCGTCGGCACTGGAAGCCCTCTCGTCGCCGGGAACGGGCGCTGGGCCGTCCTTCTGAGAGTGCGTCACGATCTTCCAGTCGTTGCCGGTCCACTCAAGTTTCATCGTGATGGTGAACCAGCTGTTGGTGACTGGGTTCGTGGAGTTCTCGCCGGCCAGGCCGAGGAGGCCACTGCACCAGACCTCAACGGTTGCGGTGTTGGCGGAGGACTGGGCGAGCTTGGTGCCGATCGGGCTCGTACGGGATACGAACGTGTAGCCCGACGGTGCGGAGCCGTTCGGGCTCAGGCCGACGTTCTTGTTGAACTCGGGGGTATAGGCCTTGTCCAGCGCAGCATCGAAGGCCGAGACCCGGGAGGGCGTGATGATCGCCTGCAGGATGGCATCACGCTTGGCCTTGTCGAACATGTCTGCCGAGCCCAGAGCGACGGCGTAGTTGGCGGCCGCGCTCTGGGCACCCTGCTCGTCATGGGCGAAGCCCGAGTTCGACTGGACAGGTTTCTTCCCGCTCGCCGCCGTTGAAGCCGCCCCCGGGAGGGAACCCGCCTTGTCGGTCTTCGTGGACGGGGTGTCGTCGCCTCCGCGGTTCGCGAAGGCGATGGCGGCGATGAGGAGGACGATGACGCCGACCACCGTGACCAGGCTTCTGGAGGAGCCGCGGCCTCTGCGGGCGCCGCCGTACACGTCGCCGGCCCGGTCGGGCAGGCGGGTGGTCCGGGTGTGGCCCGTACCGCCGTACCCGCCGGAGGTCTCGTGGTCGTCCCCGAGAGTCATGCCGCGTACGCCCCCTCGACGTCGTGCGGAAACGCGTAGGAAAACGCGTACGAGTACGACGGTAGCCGTGCTGGTTCCCGCGCGGGCGCGGTGTGGTGACTCGACATCAGGGAAACGCAACCTCAGCCGGTGGGCACGACGGACGGATGGGGTGGAGGGGGAGCCGGGCGGACGCGCCCCGCACGGGCCGTGGTCGCCCGCCTACACGGCCATGCCGTACACGATGGTGAACAACGTGCCGAGTGAGCCGATGATGAAGACTCCCGTCAGGCCCGCGATGATGAGGCCCTTGCCCTGCTCCGCGCTGAAGGTGTCGCGCAGGGCCGTGGCACCGATGCGCTGCTTGGCAGCGCCCCAGATGGCGATGCCGAGGCAGAGCAGGATGGCCACCGCCATCACGACCTCGATCATCACCTTCGCCTCGTTGCCCAGGCTGCCGAAGGGGCCCCAGTCCGGAGCGATCCCGCCGATGATGGTGTTGATGTCTCCCTTGTCGGCCGCAAAGAGCATGTAAGTCACCGCCCCTGGTGGGTAGTTCCGCTTCCCCTGCCTTGGCGCAGAGGTCAGCCCTCATTCTCGCCGACAATGGCGCTGTCGTATGTCGACTTGACGTCATTGATTGGCGGGTTTCGTACGAATACCTTGCCACCGCTCGATGTCGGCCCTCCGGGTTTTCCTCGAACAGGCGTCGGACGGTAGGTGAGGACTCGTATGGTCACTCTGTGTATCACGGCAGGTCACGCCGGGCAATGAGGCCGGAGCGAAACCTGGCGGAGGTTCCGTCGTTGACCCCTTTTCAGGACCCGTGTCCGCGACCGGTGTGTGACGCTGTCCACGACCGGTGTTTGACCCGTGTCCGCACCCCGTGTCCTGCGGTGAAGGTTAACCCGGGCATGCCGAA
Organism: Streptomyces sp. NPDC050287; assembly: GCF_044459385.1. Classification (NCBI taxonomy): domain Bacteria; kingdom Bacillati; phylum Actinomycetota; class Actinomycetes; order Kitasatosporales; family Streptomycetaceae; genus Streptomyces; species Streptomyces sp. NPDC050287. Next base: position 11,521 of record NZ_JBITIY010000018.1, read on the forward strand.
CGGGCCGTGGCTGGGTGCCACGGCCCGTGCGGGCTGGATGCGGTGACGGAGGGTCAGCCTGTGAAGGCGCTCACACCCGAGGGGGTGCCCCAGCCGGTGGGACCGTCGTAGCCGGTCCGGGCGGTGCAGAAGTAGCTCGTGGAGCACGTGCCGTTGTTGCCGGAGGTCACGTCGTTGAGGGCCGAGGTGTGCGCGTAGGGGAACGCGGCCGGGTAGGAGCCGCTGGAGGGGGTGCCGGCGAGGGCGTAGACGGCCGCGATGATGGGCGAGGAGGCGCTGGTGCCGCCGAACGTGTACCAGCCGGCGGTGACGCCGTAGGAGTCGTAGACCGAGACGCCGGTCGCCGGGTCGGCGACGGCCGAGACGTCCGCGATCATGCGCTTGGCGCAGCCGGTGTCGGTCTGCCAGGAGGGCTTGGCGTCGTACGAGGAGCAGCCGGAGCCGGTGCCCTCGGTGCTGCTGGTCTTCCAGACGCTCTCGGTCCAGCCGCGGCTGGTGGAGGAGGCGGAGAGCTTGGTGCCGCCGACCGAGGTGACGTCCTTCGAGGCGGCCGGGTATTCGGCGCCGTAGGCGGAGTCGCCGGCGCTGACGGTGATGGCGACGCCGGGGTGGTTGAAGTAGGAGGAGTCGTACGAGGTGTCGGAGGAGGACTCCGAGCCGCCGTAGCTGTTGGAGACGGACGTGGCGCCCAGACTGACCGCCTCGTTCACCGCCGTGCCGAGGGCGGCCATGCTGGCGGACTTGGCCTCGACCAGCAGGATCTTGCAGTTCGGGCAGGTCGCGCTCGCCATGTCGAGGTCCAGCGACTCCTCCTCGGCCCAGCCGCTGTCGGCCCTGGGGAGGGAGGTCGTGGAGCCGGTCTGGCTGACCTTCTTGAAGCAGCCGTTGGCGGTGGTGCAGGAGGGCAGGCCGTAGTACGAGCGGTACTTCGCGAGGTCGGCGGCGGCGTTCGGGTCGTCGTACGCGTCGACGATGGCGATGGTCTTGCCGGAGCCGCTGCTCGCTGCCGCGCTGGTGAGGCCGTAGGCGTCCTGGAGGTCGGAGGGGCCGTAGCCGGAGGGGCTGGAGGCGTCGGCGGCCTTCGGGGTGACGTCGTCGACGGCGGCCTGGTGCTTCTGGAAGGCGGTGAGGCCGCCGGTGACGCGGAGGGAGTCGCAGGCCAGGTCGCCCTGGTGCTTGGGCGTGGCGCAGGGGGTGGCCGTCCACGTCACTTTCGACGAGGTCGCGGTGGAGGCGGTGGTCCGGGCGGTGGCGGTGGTCTGGGGGGTGGCGCTCGCTGAGGCGGCCGCGGTGCCGAGTCCGGCGAACACGAGCGCGGCGGTGGCTGCGGCAGTGGAACCGATACGGGTGATACGGGTCCATCTGACGCGTATGGGGCGGGGGTTGTGGGGATTCGTACGCAACGGACAGCCTCCTGAGAGTGGTTGACAGGGGCAGTGCGGGTGGCGATGCCACCGGTACGTGGTCCCCGGCGGCGGGCGGCGGCCCGCCGAAACTGTCGCTTGTTGAGTACGTGACAACAAGAGAAGTGCGGAATCCTGACTTCCGCCTTACTGAAGCGGGTTGGCGGATTGCTGATCGATGGCTGCCCGATGGGCGGGGGATGGCCACGGCTTGACCACGCTCACAGAGGGCGCACGGGCGCGGTGAGGTGACGCCCGGTCACGCCGGGCGCTTCTGACTGCTTCTGGTGGCACCCGGTTACCCCTGGTTCGCCCTCGGGCGCGCTCAGCGGGGTGTGAGGCCGTGGAGCAGGTGGTGGACCGCCTCGTCGATCATGTCGAGGGCCGTGGGCGCGTCGATCATGCTGTTCGCGGTGAAGCTCGCGAGGCCGTGGACGGTGGCGCCGACGATGAAGGTGAGACGTTCCGGATCACGCTCGACGATCTCGCCGCGCTGCTGTGCGTCTGCGATCACCCGCGCCAGGCCGCCCACCGTCCGGTCAATTCCGGCAGCCATCTGCTCGGTGGCCTCGGGCTCGTGTTTGCGGGCGTACATGAGCTCCAGGAGTTCGGCGTTGTCCGTGGCGAAGCCGAGGTACGCGCGGGCCAGGGCGCTGAGGCGGGGTTCGAGGGGGAGCGCGGGGTCGTCGGCGCCGTCCAGGGTGCGGGCGAGTCGGTCGTAGCCGGCCAGGGCGAGGGCGTTGAGCAGGGCCTGCTTGTCCCTGAAGTGCCGGCCGGGGGCGGCGTGGCTGACGCCGACGTCCCGGGCCAGTTCGCGCAGCGAGAGCGAGCCGACCCCCTTCTCCCGAAGGGTGCGCTCCGCGCTCTCGAGGAGGGCGGCGCGCAGGTCGCCGTGGTGATAGGGGCGGCTTTCGGGCATGTGGGCCATCGTAACCCGATGTTGTCGCCGTCATCTTTGTAGGCACTGCCACCTTTGTGGACACTGACATCTTTGTAGGCATTGCCATCATTGTTGTCGACGTCTACATTGACGGGTATGACAGCTGAGAAGAACGACCGATGGAACACGACCGACCTCCCCGACCTCGCCGGCCGCACCGCGGTCGTCACGGGTGCCAACAGCGGAATCGGCCTGACGGCCGCGGACGCGCTGGCCCGGGCGGGCGCGCATGTGGTGTTCGCCGTGCGGGACGTGGAGCGGGGCCGTGCGGCGGCCGCGACGGTGAACGGCAGCACGGAGGTGCGCCGGCTGGACCTGGCGGACCTGTCGTCCGTACGGGAGTTCGCGGACGCCTGGGCGGGCCGCCCGCTGGATCTGCTGATCAACAACGCCGGCGTGATGATGGTCCCGCAACAGCGGACGCGGGACGGCTTCGAGATGCAGTTCGGCACGAACCACCTCGGGCACTTCGCGCTGACGAACCTGCTCCTGCCGTACGTCATGGACCGGGTCGTCACCGTCTCCTCGGGCGCCCACCGCTGGGGCGACCCGACGATCGACTTCGACGACCTCAACATGGACTCCGCCTACAGCCCGCGCGGCGCCTACGCCCAGTCCAAGCTGGCCAACCTGCTCTTCACCCTGGAACTCCAGCGCCGCCTGACGTCCGCGGGCTCCCTCGTCCGCGCCCTGGCCGCTCACCCCGGCTACTCGGCCACCAACCTGCAGAGTCACGCGGCGAGCCCGGTGGCCCGCGTGTTCATGCGGCTCGGCAACAGGCTCTTCGCCCAGGACGACAGGGCAGGCGCCCTGCCCACCCTGTACGCGGCGACGCAGGATCTGCCCGGCGCGAGCTACGTGGGCCCGGACGGTACGGGCGAGATGCGGGGCGGTCCGACCCTGGTGGGCCGTTCGGCGGCGGCGAGTGACCCGGAGGTGGCCCGCCGCCTGTGGACGGTGTCGGAGGACCTGACGGGAGTGACCTTCCCTCTGGTCCCGGCACCGGCGGCAGTCAGGGAGTGATTGCGGGCACCTGGCCTCCACGCACGTTCCCGCGGGCCGGTGTGGTCAGCCATCTCGGCGGCGAAGCCGGGAAGCAGGACCGCACGAAGCCCCAACCGCGTTTCACCTTGGCCGCGACCACTCTTGACGCACCGAACGCCCACGAGTTGGCGCGGTTCTATCAACGCCTGCTCGGGTGGCCGGTGCAGAAGGAGGAACCGGGCTGGGTCGAGATCGCACCGCCCGACGGCGGTGCCGGGCTGTCGTTCCAGACGGAGCCGCTCTACACCCGTCCGCAGTGGCCTTCCAGCCGGTCCGAGCAGCAGATGATGACGCATCTGGACATCGAGGTGCACGACCTGTCCTCAGCCGTCGATCACGCCCTTGCCCTGGGGGCGACGGTGGCGGACTTCCAACCCCAGTCCGATGTCCGTGTCCTGTGCGACCCGGCGGGCCACCCGTTCTGCCTCTTTTCGCGGTAGCTGACGAGGGCCGCGGCCCCTTCACGGCCAGACGCGTGCCCCGGCCTCGAAGACCTCGGGCGCGCTGTGCACCGGCAGGACGCACAGGAGGTGGCCGCCGGGGGCGCGCAGGATGCGGCACTCCAGCCAGCGGCCGACCTGAGTGGCGCCCAGGCCGAGCAGGCGGGCGGTTTCGGCTTCCACGTCGTCGGTTTCGATGTCGAGGTGGAAGCGGGGCTCGTCGTCGACCGCCTGTACCGCGGTCACCAGGCCGGGGATGGCCTCGTGAAACGACGTGAACTGCTCCTCCGACGGGACCGGGCGGGCGGGCGCGCCCAGCGCGGCGGACCAGAAGGCCGCGGCGGCCTCCGGCTCGGGGCTGTCGATCAACAGCGCGTAGACGCGGCTTCTATGCATGCGGCGGGTTCTCCAGTTCCTCGACGCCCTCCACGAAGTGGTCGAACTCGCCTGCCTGGACCCCGAGTACGAAGGCCTCCCACTTGCGGCGGTTCGTGGTGACGACGGTGTCGGGGTCGCTGGTCTCGCGGAGGTAGACGGGGGCTTCCCCGTCGTCGTCCCCCTGGCCCTCGCCGAAGGCGATCTCGATCCAGGGGCCCGGACCGGTGGCGTCGGGCGGGGCGGCGCGTTCCCAGGTGAGGTTCGGGGGGATCTCAGACACGGGGGGATTCTTCCTTGAGTACGGCGATGAAAGCGTCGAAGGCGGCCGGGGCGGCCGTGAGTATGACTCGGGCCGGGTCGCTGCTTTCGGTGAGATGGATCGTTTCCGCTGCGGCGGTGACATGGACGCAGGAGGCGCCCTCGGAGCAGTACGACGACTTCTGCCAGCGTGGGGTCATGGCGTTCCCTTCACAGCTCTCGCATCACGTTGTGGATCAGGTCGCGGGTCTTCTCCGGGGCGAGTGCGACAGCCTCGATCCGGTCGAACAGCGTGCGGTACTTGTGTAACTGCGTCTCGGCGTCGAGGAACGCCAGGCCGTGGGCCTGGTCGAGGTAGACGGTGTCCAGTTGCGGTACCGGGCCGTGCGCGTAGTGGATCGATTGCCCGGACCCTGGATAGGCGCCGACGTCGAAGGTGATGGCCCGCAGGGTGATGTGCTCTCGGTCGCTCATGTCGAGCAGGTGCTGCAGCTGCTGCCGGGCAACCGTGGAGCCGCCGACCCTCATGCGCAGGGCGGCCTCGTGGATGATCGCCTCGTACGGGGTCGGGTCGTCCTTGCGGAAGAGGATCGCCTGCCGCTTGATGCGGAACGACAGGCGGTGCTCGATGTCGGGCGGTGAGAGTTCCGTGACCGCCTGACGGAAGATCTCAAGTGCGTACTCGCGGGTCTGGAGCAGGCCGGGGATACGGGCCGTGGTGGAGTCCCGCAACGACTGGGCGTGGTGCTCCAGTTCGGCCAGGTCGAGGAGTGGGCGGGCGAGCAACTCTCGGTACTCCTCCCACCAGCCGCGTGGCCGCGGGGCGGTCATCTCGCTGAGGGCCTGGATCAGGGGCTGGTCGGAGCAGTCGTAGCGGCAGGCAAGGGCACGTACCCGCTCGGGGCTCACGCCCACGCGGCCGGCCTCCATGTTGCTGACCTGGGCCTGCTTGATTCCCATGAGTTGACCGGCCTCGGTGGCGTTCAGACCGGCCCGCTCCCGGAGTTTGCGCAGTTCAGTGCCGAAACGCAGTTGGCGACCCGTTGGGTTCCTCACGGGCTTGCCGCCTCCTTGTGTCACTCGCACGGGTGGTAGTGAACGCGATTAGCAAGAAACAGTGAATGCATTCACTGTATATCGCTACCTTATAACCGTCAGCACATACCCAACTCCCCCAAGTGACCGGAGACTTCCATGCCCACCGTATCCCCGCCCTGGGCGTACACCCTTCACCTCCCGCACGATCCACACGCACCGGGGATCGGCCGCGCGACCCTCCGTACCGTCCTCGATGCGCACGGGCTCTCCGCGCTCGCCCCGACCGCCGAACTCCTCGCCTCCGAACTTCTCACCAACGCCCATCTCCACACCGACGGCCCCTATGCCCTGCGCCTCCGCGCGATGGAACCCGGTCGGTTGCGGGTCGCCGTATGGGACAGCGACCCACGGGTGCCGGAGGGGTTCGGGGAGGTCGGTGCCGTACCCCCGTGGGACGCCGAGGGCGGACGCGGGTTGCGGCTGGTGCGGGCCTGTGCGGACGCGGTCGGGGTCTCCGTGTTGCGGGAGCTGGGGGCATCCAAGGGCGGGAAGCTGCTGTGGGCCGAGTGTCGATGAGGATGAGTCGGAACCCGGAGTTGACCGCGTTCTCACCTTCGTTCGCCATGCTGAGCCCCGATGACCAAGCGAACGCCGCGGTCCCGGCGGCTCCTGCATGCCGTTGTCGTCCTGCTCGCCGTCACGTCGGCCTCCGAAGCGGCCGCCGATGACGGGGCAGGGCCGCTCGGGGTGACCGCCGTGGCCTTTCCCAGTGAGCGGAGTGCGCGCGTGGGGGCCCTCTTCGACGACGGGCAGCACTTCTGTACCGCGTCCGTGGTGCACAGTACGGGGCGGGACCTCATCGCCACCGCCGCGCACTGTCTGGACGAGAGCGCGGGGGAACTCGTGTTCGCGCCCGGGTATCGGGACGGGCGGTCTCCCTACGGGCGGTGGAAGGTCGAGCGGCGGTTCATGCCCGACGGGTGGGCCAAGGCGGAGGACGAGGACAGTGACGTCGCCTTCGCCGTCGTCGCCGGGCGGGGTGGCAAGCAGATCGAGGACCTCGTCGGGGGCAACCGTCTCGCCCCCCGTACCGCCACCGGGGCCACCGCCGTCACCGTCACCGGGTATCCCGACTCGCGTGAGGTGCCGATCAGCTGCACCAACAAGCCCGTGCCGCACAGTCGTACGCAGCAACGCATCGAGTGTCCCGACTTCAGCGGGGGGACCAGTGGCAGCCCCTGGATCAACGGGGACGGGAAGCTCGTGGGGATCCTGGGCGGACATGAGGAGGGCGGGGCCACGGCAGACGTGTCGTACAGCGTCGTTCTCGGGGCGGAGGCGGCGGAGTTGTACCGCGATGCGGCGGGGGATCCGTGAGCCGCCACCGCACCCTCCACCGGAGATCCACGAGCGACCGCGGCCGGATCGCGCCTGGTTGCGGCGGGTTCGTGGTGGGAAGCTCCTAGACTGACGCGGGCGGACTCCCAGGGGCCGAGGGGCGGTTGACGGTGCGTAAGGCGTGGGTCGTGGCGGGTGTCGCCGGCGGGGCGGGGCTCAGCTTCGTGATGCTGCTCGTCGTCGGCGTGTACGTGGTCGCCGGGAACCTCGCGGGCGAGGCGGGCGGTGTGGTCAGGAAGCTCGCCAAGGGCGCCGTGCCCGCCGCCTACCAGCCGCTCGTGCAGAAGTGGGGCAACATGTGCCCCGCCATCAACCCGGCCCTGCTCGCCGCTCAGCTCTACCAGGAGAGCGGCTTCAACCCGAGGGCCCAGTCGCCCGCGGCGGCGCAGGGGATAGCGCAGTTCATTCCCGGTACGTGGGCCACGCACGGTGTCGACGGCGACGGGGACGGCGACAAGGACGTGTGGGATCCGAACGACGCGATCCCGTCCGCCGCGTCGTACGACTGCTCGCTCGCCTCGTACGTGAAGGACGTACCCGGGAATCTGACCGAAAACATGCTCGCCTCCTACAACGCGGGGGCCTACGCGGTGATCAAGTACGGGGGAGTGCCGCCGTACCGGGAGACCCGGAACTACGTGAAGACGATCACGACCCTGGAGGAGAGCTTCGCGGCTCCCGTCAGCCGGGTCGACCCGTCCAAGCAGGCGGCCGGAGCCATCTACTACGCGCAGAAGAAGCTCGGCACGCCGTATCTGTGGGGCGGCACCGGCACCGCTGAGCAGGGCGGACGGTTCGACTGTTCGGGGCTGACGCAGGCCGCGTACGCGAGTGTCGGGATCACCCTGCCGCGGGTCGCCAACGACCAGTACAACGCGGGTCCGCATCCGTCCAGGGACGAGCTGCTCCCCGGTGACCTGGTGTTCCTCTCGACCGATCTCACCAACTCCCGGGCCATCCACCATGTGGGGATTTATGTCGGCGGCGGGTACATGATCGACGCGCCGAGAACAGGTGCTGTGATCCGGTTCGACCCGATCGACACCCCCGACTATTTCGGAGCCACGCGGGTAACCGAAGATGGCGCGAAAGCGCTCCCCACCACGGTGTGAACCGAGCGTGAACCCACCCCCTGAGCTGCGGTGATGGGTCTCTCTTCGATAACGTCTGCGTGATCATTCGGTGGAGTGTGGAACGTATGAACAGGAGTCGTGCGTTCCTGGTGACGTAGCGAATCTGCAAACCAGCGGGGGTGGGCAGAAAACGGCGTGCGCAAAGGCGTGCCGGGAGAGACGACGAAGGGGCCGCGCACCATGGCTGGACTCGCAGAATCCGGGTCGAACCCTGACGTCGATCTGCTGTACGACATCAACGGCCTCGCCAAGGACGCGCCCGCATGGTTCGACCGGGCCGTGGAGTTCGTCGGCGAGTACGGACTGCTGCTGGCCATGGTGCTGCTCGTGGTGTGGTGCTGGTGGTCCGTGCGGCGGCGGAGCGCCGACGACGCGGCGTCGTCCGTGGCCGCGCTGGTCTGGGCGCCGCTGGCCGCCGGGATCGCGGTGCTGGTGAACGTGCCGATACGGGGCTTCGTCGAGCGGCCCCGGCCCTTCCGCACCCATGAGGGGATCGACGTCCTGGTCTCCGGCAAGACCGACTACTCGTTCGTCAGCGACCACGCGACGATCACCATGGCGATGGCGGTCGGACTCTGCGTCGCGAACCGCAAGTTCGGGCTCTTCGGCCTCGGGCTCGCGCTGCTCGAAGGGTTCTGCCGGATCTACATGGGCGTGCACTACCCGACGGACGTCGTCGGCGGCTTCGCGCTCGGTACCGCCGTCGCACTGCTGCTGTCCCCGGTGGCCATGGCCCTGCTGACCCCGCTCACCAAGGCGATCGAGCGCTCCCCGCGGGCCGGCCTGCTGATCCGGGCGCGGGGACGGTCGTACGACGAACAGGACGCCGTGATGTCCGGGGCCCGGCGGGAGGCCGCGGGCGCGGGCAACGAGGAACGGGACCTCGCCGCATGACCACGCTGGAGCTCCTCAGCACGCGCGAGCTCCTCAGCACACCGGGGCTCCTCACAGCGCCTGGGGACAGGTGAAGAAGCGGTCCGGGTCGTACTGCCTCTTGACGGTGGTCAGGCGCGCTGCCGCGTCGCCGTAGTACGCCTTGCGCCAGTCGGTCAGCGTCGGGTCGGTGTAGTTCTGGTACGCGGCGCCCGAGGCGTACGGCTTCATCGCGTTGTGGGCCCCGGTCAGCCAGGACTGGGCTGTCGAGCCGCTGGTGCCGGCCCGCCAGGAGGCGATGTACTGGGCCAGCATCCGGGAGCGGCGGTGGACGAACGCCGTCGCGGTCGGGGAGACCCGGTTGACCGCCCCGCCGAGCGCGGTGAACGCGATGCTGCCGGAGCCGCCGCGGATCGTGCCCAGCTGCCTGAGCAGCGTCTGGATACCGGCCGGGGAGAGCGAGCGGTCGAAGAAGTCCGAGCGGGCCGCGTACGTCTCGCGGCCGAGCGCGCCCTGCGTGGAGCGGCCCGGCGTCGAACCCGGCAGATGGCACTGGGCGTTCGCCGAGAAGGAGGAGCAGCCCGCGTAGATCTCCATCGCCTCCTCGTAGCCGCGGCGGCGCAGCGAGACGCTGCTCGCGGGGGCGCCGACCTTGTCCGCGAGGCGGTCCACCGCGTTCTTGAGTTCGCCGTAGGTGCCGAGGGAGAACGCGGCGACGGAGACGGTGGCGTGGCCTCCGACCGTCCCCGCCAGATGCAGGGACGACCAGATCTCGTCCGGCTGGGACGGGCCCCACTCCTGCCAGGCCCTCATCGCCGCGGCCGCCCTCGACCACGGCCAGGACAGGTACGCCGTCACGGCCCGCGGGGCCGGATGTGTCCTGAAGCGCAGTTCGGTGACGACGCCGAAGTTGCCGTTGCCCGCGCCGCGCAGCGCCCAGAAGAGGTCCTTGTGGTCGGTGGCGTTGGCGGTCAGCTGCTTGCCGTCGGCGGTGACGATCGTCGCCTGGGTGAGGCTGTCGCAGGTCAGGCCGTATGCCCGGGAGGCGACCCCGTGGCCGCCGCCGAGGGTGAGGCCGGAGACGCCGACGGTCGGGCAGGAGCCCGCGGGGATCGTCACGCCCTTCGCGGCCAGGGCCCGGTAGACGTCGATCAGCTTGGCGCCGGCGCCGACGACCGCCGTGCCGCCGCTCGCCCGGACGCGGTTCAGTTTCGAGACATCGACGATCAGCCGGCCGTCGCCGGAGGACCAGCCCGCGTAGGAGTGGCCGCCGTTGCGGATCGCCACCCGGAGGGAGTGGGCGCGGGCGTACGAGAGGACCGTGCGGATGTCGTCGGGGTTCGCCACGTAGGCGACCGCGGCCGGCTTCAGGGAGTCGAAGCGGGTGTTGTAGAGCTGGCGGGCGGACTTCCAGTCGGCGTCGCCGGGGCGGACCAGGGGGCCGTCGAGGTCGCGGGCGAGGGCGGCCCAGTCGGCGGCGGCGGTTGCGCTGGCGGCCCGGAACGGAGTGCGGGAAGCTGAGGCTGAGCTGCTCGCGGCGGAGCCGCCGCCGGCCTTGCAGGCCGTTGCCAGCCCCGCGAGTGCGGTGGCGGTGCCGCCTATGAACGTACGCCGTTCCATGTCCGTGCCCTCCGTCAGCCGACGGTCGGAATTCCGTCGGCTCCGTGGAACGAGACGGGCCCACGCCGCGACGGGTTCCACCTCAGGTTCGGGGGAGCGTCGGCCGACCGCTGGGACCGGGCCAGGGTCGGTACCTCCGTGTGCCCTCCTCGTAAGCGTTCCGTGACCTAACCACACCGCCTTCAGGGGTTCACCCTCCGTTCATTTACGGCCGTAGGCGCCTTCACTTGATCTGCCTAATTTCGGCCTTACCGATGTGGACCGCGTACCGGGAATACGGGCCCGCATCACCCAGACTTCTCGCACGCCGCCGAATTCAGGACGGCGGCTCCTGGAAGGAACTCCCTCAGTGAAGCTTCAGCGCATGAACCGGCGGGCCCTCACCCTCGGTGCTCTCGCCGTCTCCGGCGCCCTGGCCCTCACGGCGTGCGGCTCCGACGACACCAGCAACGGTGGCGGCAGCAGCGCCTCCGCCACGGCCGCCGCCGGCAACATCAAGTGCGACGACGCCAAGGGCCAACTGCTCGCCGACGGCTCCTCCGCGCAGAAGAACGCGATCGACGCCTGGGTCAAGCAGTTCACCCAGGCCTGCGGCGTGCAGATCAACTACAAGGGCAGCGGCTCCGGCGCCGGCATCACCGCCTTCACGCAGGGCCAGGTCGCCTTCGCCGGTTCCGACTCCGCGCTGAAGCCCGAAGAGGTCACCGCCTCCAAGAGCGTCTGCTCCGGCGGCCAGGGCATCGACCTCCCGATGGTCGGCGGCCCGATCGCGGTCGGCTTCAACGTCCCGGGTGTGGACAAGCTCGTGCTGGACGCCCCGACCCTCGCCAAGATCTTCAACAGCAAGATCTCGAAGTGGAACGACGACGCGATCAAGAAGCTGAACCCCGACGCGAAGCTTCCCGACCTCAAGATCCAGGCGTTCCACCGCTCCGAGGACTCCGGCACCACGGACAACTTCACCAAGTACCTGATCGCCGGCGCCAAGAGCGACTGGCCCTACGAGGGCGGCAAGGCCTGGCAGGCCAAGGGCGGCCAGTCCGCGTCCGGCTCCTCCGGCGTCGCCCAGCAGGTCAAGCAGACCTCCGGCGCGATCGGCTACATGGAGCTGTCGTACGCCAAGGACGGCATCACCCCGGTCAGCATCGACACCGGCGCCTCCGCCCCGGTCGACGCCACCGTGGACAACGCCACCAAGGCCATCGGCGCCGCCAAGGTCGTCGGCACGGGCAAGGACCTCTCGCTCAAGCTGGACTACGCGACCAAGGCCGAGGGCGCCTACCCGATCACCCTCGTCACCTACGAGATCGTCTGTGACAAGGGCAACAAGGCGGAGACCCTGCCCGCCACCAAGGCGTTCCTGCGCTTCATCGCCTCCGAGGACGGCCAGAAGGTCCTCTCGGCCAACGACTACGCGCCCATCCCCGCCGACATCATCGCCAAGGTCCGCACCACCATCGAGGGCCTGAGCTGACCTGAGTGCGGTCCGGTCCGGGGCCAGAAACCCCGGACCGGACCGCATCGTCCGGTGCACCGCCGCCAGGGGCCGCCGCAGACCGCGAACGGCTCCACAGGGCCGTACAGCGCGTACGGCTCCGCAGACCGGAGAACCCGATGGACATCACCACAAAGAACACCGAAGCCCCTCCCCCCACCCCGCAGCCGACCGTGGCCGAGCAGAAGCGCGCGGCCCGTGGCGCCACCCGACCCGGTGACCGGATCTTCCTCGGTCTCTCCCGCGGGTCGGGCATCCTGCTGTTGGTGATCATGGCCGCGATCGCGGGTTTCCTCACCTACCGCGCCTCGATCGCGATCGGCAAGGACGACGCCAACTTCCTGACGACCTTCGAGTGGAACACAGGCGTGCTGCCGCCGAAGTTCGGCATCGCCGTCCTGGCGTTCGGCACGGTCGTCTCCTCGATCATCGCGATGGTCATCGCGGTCCCGATCGCCGTCGCGATCGCGCTCTTCCTCACCCACTACGCCCCGCGCAGGCTGAGCGGTCCGATCGCCTACGTGATCGACCTGCTCGCCGCCGTGCCGTCCATCGTGTACGGCCTGTGGGGCGCCCTCATCCTTGTGCCGAACATGACCGGCCTGTTCGGCTGGCTGGACAAGTACCTCGGCTGGACCGGCATCTTCTCCTGGCAGGAAGGTGCGCCTCGCTCGATGCTGACCGTCGGCATCCTGCTCGCGATCATGATCCTGCCGATCATCACCAACGTGAGCCGCGAGGTCTTCCGCCAGGCTCCGCAGATGATCGAGGAGGCGGCCCTCGCCCTCGGCGCCACCCGCTGGGAGGTCATCCGCATGGCGGTGCTCCCCTTCGGCCGCTCCGGCGTGATCTCCGCCTCGATGCTGGGCCTCGGCCGCGCGCTCGGCGAGACGATGGCCGTCGCCACCGTGCTCTCCCCCACCTTCGACATCCAGGCCAGCCTGCTCGACCCGGGCGGCGGCACCTTCGCCCAGAACATCGCCAGCAAGTTCAGCGAGGCCAGCGAACTCGGCCGGGACGCTCTGATCGCCTCCGGTCTGGTCCTGTTCGTCATCACCCTGCTGGTCAACGGCGCGGCGCGGATGATCATCGCCCGCCGCAAGGAGTACTCGGGGGCCAACGCATGAGCACCGCAGTCGCCGACAAGCGCCCCAGCACCCTGCGCGGGGCCCGCCTTCCCAAGTGGTCGCCGTACGCCATCGCCGTCGGCTCCGTCGCCGTCGCGGCCGGCATCGGCCTCGCCGCCGGCCTGGACAGCAGGATCCAGTGGGGCCTGATCGCCGCGATCCTCTTCGTCCTCGGTACGTATGCGATCTCCGCCCGGGTCGAGGGCCGCCGCCAGGCCAAGGACCGGATCGCGACCTCGCTGGTCTGGGTCGCCTTCCTGCTCGCCGTGGTACCGCTGGTCTCCCTGGTGTGGACCACCGTCTCGCGCGGTGTGAAGGTCCTCGACGTCTACTTCCTGACCCACTCGATGGGCCTGATCTCCGACACCGAGCCGGGCGGCGGTATCTACCACGCCATCATCGGCAGCCTGGAGCAGGTGGGCATCGCCACGCTGATCGCCGCCCCGATCGGTGTGCTCACCGCGATCTACCTGGTCGAGTACGGGCGCGGCAACCTGGCCCGGTCCGTCACGTTCTTCGTCGACGTGATGACCGGTATCCCGTCGATCGTCGCCGGTCTGTTCATCCTGAGCATCATGCTGATGTTCAAAATGCAGCCCTTCGGCTTCGCCGGTTCGCTGGCGCTGGCCATCCTGATGATGCCGGTCGTGGTCCGCTCCACGGAGGAGATGCTCAAGCTCGTCCCGAACGAGCTGCGCGAGGCCTCCCTCGCGCTCGGCGTCCCGAAGTGGCGCACCATCCTGAAGGTGGTCCTGCCGACCTCCATCGGCGGCATCACCACCGGCATCATGCTGGCGGTCGCCCGAATCGCGGGCGAGACCGCGCCCGTGCTGCTGCTGGTGTGGGGCAACTCGCTCATCAACACCAACCCCTTCGAGGGTGCGCAGCAGTCGTTGCCGCTGTACATCTATCAGCAGTACCAGAACAGCCAGGGCTCTGGCGCGGCGTACGACCGTGCGTGGGCGGCGGCGCTGACGCTGATCGCGTTCGTGATGATCCTCAACATGGTGGCTCGCGGGATCGCCCGCTGGAAGGCCCCGAAGACCGGTCGCTGACGCGGCCATCGGCGACTGATCTGAAAGTGAAGTAGAGACATGGCCAAGCGAATCGACGTAAGCGGGCTCACCGCCTACTACGGATCTCACAAGGCGATCGAGGACATCTCGATGACGGTCGAGCCGCGTTCGGTGACGGCCTTCATCGGCCCCTCCGGCTGCGGCAAGTCGACGTTCCTGCGCACGCTGAACCGGATGCACGAGGTCACCCCCGGCGGCCGGGTCGAGGGCAAGGTGCTGCTGGACGACGAGGACCTGTACGGGCAGGGCATAGACCCGGTGTCGGTGCGCCGCGAGGTCGGCATGGTCTTCCAGCGGCCGAACCCGTTCCCCACCATGTCGATCTTCGACAACGTGGCGGCGGGGCTGCGGCTCAACGGCAACTACAAGAAGAGCGAGCTCGGCGACGTCGTCGAGAAGTCGCTCAAGGGCGCCAACCTCTGGAACGAGGTGAAGGACCGCCTGAACAAGCCGGGTTCCGGTCTGTCCGGTGGTCAGCAGCAGCGTCTGTGCATCGCGCGGGCGATCGCCGTGGAGCCGGACGTGCTGCTCATGGACGAGCCCTGCTCGGCCCTGGACCCGATCTCCACGCTCGCCATCGAGGACCTCATCGGTGAGCTGAAGGAGCGCTTCACGATCGTCATCGTGACGCACAACATGCAGCAGGCGGCGCGGGTGTCGGACCGTACGGCGTTCTTCAACCTGTCGGCGGTCGGGCAGCCCGGCAAGCTGATCGAGATCGACGAGACGGAGCGGATCTTCTCCAACCCGTCGGTGCAGGCCACGGAGGACTACATCTCCGGCCGCTTCGGCTGAGCCGACGCGGTTCATGACCCCTCGCGGTGCTGCATGGCGGTGCCACCGCGAGGAAGAAAGGGCCCGCCCCCCGGTTTCCGGGGGGCGGGCCCCTCTTTGTCACCGTGGGGGCGGGCCCCCGACGGCTACAGGATCACCAGGTTCACGAGCCAGAACGCCACCGCCGCCACGATCGCCGCCGCCGGCATGGTGATGAACCAGCCCAGGACGATGTTCTTGGCGACACCCCAGCGCACGGCGTTCACGCGCTTCGTCGCGCCGACGCCCATGATCGCGGAGGTGATGACGTGGGTGGTGGAGATCGGCGCCTTGAAGATGAACGCCGTGACGAACATGATCGACGCGCCGGTCGTCTCGGCGGCGAAGCCCTGCGGCGGGTCCAGCTCGATGATCTTGCGCCCGAGGGTGCGCATGATGCGCCACCCGCCCGCGTACGTCCCGAGCGACAGCATCAGGGCGCAGGCGATCTTCACCCATACCGGGATCGGATCGTCCGCGCCCTGAACGTCGCCGATGACAAGCGCCATCACCACGATGCCCATCGTCTTCTGGGCATCCTGCAGACCGTGCCCGAGCGCCATGCCGGCCGCGGACACCGTCTGGGCTATCCGGAATCCGCGCTTGGCCTTGTGCGGGTTGGCCTTGCGGAAGAGCCACAGGATCGCGCACATCACCAGATAGCCGGCCACCAGGCCCACGACGGGCGAGATGAACATCGGGATGACGACCTTGTCCAGCACCCCGGACCAGATGACGTCCGTACCGCCCGCGAGAGCCGCGCCCACCATGCCGCCGAACAACGCGTGCGACGAGGACGACGGCAGACCGAAGTACCAGGTGACGAGGTTCCAGACGATGGCGCCTGTCAGTGCGGCGAAGAGGATGCCCATCCCCTTGGAGCCGGTGGGCGTCTCGATCAGTCCCTTGCTGACGGTGTGCGCGACACCGCTGCCGAGGAACGCGCCCGCGAGGTTCATCACCGCGGCCATCGCCAGGGCGGCCCGCGGGGTCAGGGCGCGCGTGGAGACCGACGTGGCGATGGCGTTCGCCGAGTCGTGGAAGCCGTTCGTGTATGTGAATCCGAGCGCGACCCCGATGGTCACGATCAACGCGAAGGTGTCCATGAAGAGGTCAGGACTCCTTGACGGCGATGGTCTCCACCGTGTTCGCCACATGCTCGAACGCGTCGGCCGCTTCCTCGAGCACGTCGACGATCTGCTTGAGCTTCAGCACCTCGATGGCCTCGTACTTGCCGTTGAAGAGGTGGGCGAGCAGCTTGCGGTGGATCTGGTCGGCCTGGTTCTCCAGACGGTTGACCTCGATCCAGTACTCGGTGAGGTTCTCCATCGTGCGCAGGTTGGGCATCGCCTCGGCGGTCAGCTCGGCCGCCCGTGCCAGCACCTCGATCTGCTGCTCGACGCCTTTGGGCAGTTCCTCCACGTTGTAGAGGACGACCAGGTCGACGGCCTCCTCCATGAAGTCCATGATGTCGTCGAGGGAGGACGCGAGGTTGTAGATGTCCTCGCGGTCGAAGGGCGTGATGAAGGAGGAGTTCAGCTGGTGGAAGATCGCGTGCGTGGCATCGTCACCCGCGTGTTCCGCGGCCCGCATACGCTCTGCGATCTCGGCCCGGGCGGAGGTGTCCGCCCCGAGCAGTTCCATGAGGAGTTTCGAGCCCGTGACGATGTTGTCCGCGGACGCGGCGAACATGTCGTAGAAGCTCGTCTCCCTGGGGGTCAGACGAAAGCGCACAAGGGGTCCTCGGGGTGCATCGGTTTCGGTCAGGGTGATGCTAGGCGCATCATCCGGCCACGGCTATTGGGCCGTCCCCCAGTGTCGCCCATCGGGCAGACTGCTCGGCACGGGGGCCGCCCGCAGGCCGTCTACCCCGCAAAGTTCGGTACCATATACCCAATAGGGGTATACGTCTGGAGGACGCGATGACGACCACCGAGGCCGGCGTGGAAACGCCCTCCGGCGGGGCGGCGGCAGCGCCGGACGTCGTGACGGACCACGACCGGGGCGTGCACGGATACCACAAGCAGAAGGACGAGCACCTCAAGCGGCTGCGCCGCATCGAGGGCCAGATCCGCGGACTGCAGCGGATGGTCGACGAGGACGTCTACTGCATCGACATACTCACGCAGGTGTCCGCCTCCACCAAGGCCCTGCAGTCCTTCGCCCTGCAGCTCCTGGAGGAACACCTGCGCCACTGCGTCGCCGACGCGGCCGTCAAGGGCGGCGCCGAGATCGACGCGAAGGTGGAGGAGGCGACGAAGGCGATCGGCCGGCTGCTGCGGACCTGAGGCGCGGGGGCCGGGAAGGCCTGCGCGCCGGGTGTCGAAGGCGACATGATCGCCGGCGGCTGGGAGCCCGGGTGGCCGAAAAGAAGCGTGAGGTGAGCGGGTCGGCGGACCGGCCCTCTCACCGGGCCGCCGGTGGCTCGCTGGTCGGGCCGCCGGGGCTTACTCGCCGGGCGTCCGGGGCTCCCTGGCCGGGCCGCCGGGGACTTAGTGGCCGGCGTCACGGGGGCTCCCCGGTCGGGCGTGCGGGGCTTACTCTCCGGGCCGCTCGGGGACCTCCCGCCGGGCCGCCGGGGGTTCACTCGCCGGAGGCGCGTTCCTCGGCCACCCTCAGGACCTCGTCGATGCTCTCCAGGCTGAGCCGGTCCTCGGCGGCCGAGGCCGCGATGATCAGCTCGCCGCACAGTTCTATCTCGGCGAGGGCCACGTGGTCCTGAACTGCCGTACCGCCGACCGGAGCCACGCGCATCACCTCGTCTCTGCCGTCACCGACTTCCTAGAGTAGGGAGCGGTCCACGCACCGCGCATGGCACGGAAGGGCTAGTTCTTGACGTCCGTCACGAGTCCGTGCAGAACCTTCACTCCTCGGCGATCCGCCCCGCGTAGATGTCCCCGGCCGCCGGCAACCGTACGTGCGCCGGCGTCCCGAAGTCGTAGAGCAGGGTCGTCGAGGCGACCGCGACGTTCCCGTTGTGCTCGCCGCCGACGAAGCTGAACCGGTGCCTGACCTTGCGGACACGTCCCTCGTCGTCGAGATAGACGTCGAAGGGCACCTCGGCCGAGGCGAACCCTTTCGCCGCGGACGCGAGCGGCCCCCGGTTCCCCTCGGACGCCTCCTCGGCCGCCCTGGCGAGATCCGCCGTCCCCCGGTAGTGCCGCACCGCCGTCCCCGCCAGCTGGGTCTCGCCCACGTACGTCGCCGTCCGCGTCCCGCGCAGCACCTCGGCGGCGGCGAGCGGATCGGTGACGCCGCCGGTGACGAGGTTGCCGTCCAAGAGGGTGGCGGTGTCGACCCGCACCCACTTGTCGGCGGGTACTCCGGCACCCCGGTTCTTCATGAACAGAGCGCCCGGCGCGAGGAGTTCGGTGATCGGCCGGTGCTCACTGGTGCCCGCCGGATCCGGCGGCAGCAGCACCTTCAGGCGCCCCAGCTGCCTGCGGTAGTCGTACACGCCCTCGCCGCGGATGGTGACGCGGGTGCCGCCGGTGGCCATCTCCATCGACGTACGGGCCTTGGAACTCCCGGCGTCCACCAGGGTGTCGGCGACCCGGCGCAGGGTCTCGACCGGGTCGGCCGAGCGCGCGTCCTCGGCGGCGGCCCCGCTGCCGGAGCAGCCGGCGGTGCCGACGCACACACAGAGCACGAGTCCCGCCACGACGACCGCACCGCCCGTGCGCCTCTGCCGCTCAGCCATCGCCTGTCTACCCCCAGCCGGCCCGTCCGTCGCGGGCTTCCTGTCGTTCCGGTTAACGACGGGTAGCAGGCCTCGTCACGCGCACACCGGGGCTTTACCCGGGCTGGGTAACGTTGTCGGTGTGGCGCAGCAGGACAGCACGACCCCGACTCCTGACGGACCGGCACACCACGCGCGGACGGTCGAGCAGGGCCGTTTCTGCCTGGCGCGCTGCACCTGCGGCTGGCGCGGTCCGGCGCGCAGAGCCCGCAGTCAGGCCCGGGCGGATGCCGAGGGGCATCTGCGGGGGTAGGGGCCGGGGCTCGCGGGCAGGGCTTGCCGGCTCGCCGGGCAGGTTCCCCTGTGAACAGGTGCCGTTACGTGCGTTCGAACACCCGGATGAACAGGTGCCGTTACGTGCGTTCGAACACCCGGACAAGGAGCTCGTCGACGAGGGTCCGGTCGCGGTGCTGGGTGAGGCGGTTGCGGGCGGCCGTCGGCGGGAGCCAGAGGATACGGTCCACTTCGTCGTTCGGGACGAACGCGCCCCCGGTGGCCTCGGCCGCCCAGTAACGGACCTCCTTGGCGCGGCCGTTCGCCACGTAGCGGACCGTGGACAGCTCGGCTCCCGGCGCCGCGTTGTACCCCGTCTCCTCGGCGACCTCCCTGCGGGCACCGGCGAGTTGGTCCTCGTCGCGCTTCAACTTGCCTTTCGGGTGCGACCAGTCGTCGTACTTCGGCCGGTGGACGAGACAGATCTCCAGCTCGCCGTCGACCGGGGAGCGGCGCCACAGGACGCAGCCGGCCGCTCGGACGGGGGCTTCCTTCGGATAGGTCATGTCGTTCGCCGCCTCCTGGATCAGGGTCAGGGCGTGCCGACCGTCTGTTTCTGCCACGACTGCTGGAACGCGAAGCGGGCCGCCTCCACCTCGTGCCGCTGGTCGGCGTGGAGCACCCCGAGGGCGTACGCCGTCGCCGGGGCGATGCGCGGGGTCCTGGCCGCCTGTGCCGCGGCCGCCGCCGCCTCGGAGGCGTCACGGTGCCGGTCCAGGGCCTGCCCCGCGGTCAGCAGGCGTACGTTCACGGGCGCGTCCGCTCCCTGGAGGACCTCGTGGGCGTAGCGGTGCAGGCGCAGCAGGAGGCGGACCTGGTGCCAGGGGGCGTCCTGGGGATGCGGGGCCGGGTCGGGGGAGAGGCCGTGGATCAGGGCCTCCGCGTTGTAGGGGTGGCCCGCGGTGACGAGGGGCAGGGCGGTGACGGCGTCGGTGAGTCTGCCCTCGGCGGCGGACGCCAGGGGACGGAGGTCGGTGGTGGTCGCGGCGGGGGTGAGGGGGACCTCGCTGGCGAGTACGGCGATGTGGTCGGCGACGGCGTGGAAGCGGGAGGAGCCGAGGGCCTGGAGGGCGGTGCTGTGGGATCGGGTGCGGGCGAGGGTGAGCTGGCGTTCGAGGAGGGCGCCTGCTTTCGCCGCGCCCACTGTCAGGTTGCCGCGGTCCGGTGTCACCGGGTGGGCCGCGGGTCCGGCGGCGCCGGGTTCCGCCCCGGCGGAGCGACTGCCCACAGCCGCGCCGACCGCCGGCTGGGCCGGGAACACCGCCCCGGACAGCCTGTGCAGGGCCAGCAACAGGCGTTCCAGGCGGGCCGCGTAGGCGTGTTCCATGGCCAAGGTGCCGGACAGCCAGGCCAGTTCGGGGCGCATGGACTCCGACCAGTCCGGGTCGAGCAGGGGGCGGAAGGTGTGCAGGCTGCCGCTGATGCGGCGGACCGCGCGGCGCAGGGCGCGGGCCGCGTCGACGGGGTCCTCCGGGCCGGCGGCGCCGTTCGGGCCGCCCGCGGTGGTGCCGGTCTCCCGGTGCAGCCGCAGGGCACGCAGGAACTCCGTGGCCTGGGCCCGCAGGTAGTCCGCGAGAGCGTCCCCGACGGGGGCCCCTCCGGTCCCGGCGGAGCCGGGAGTGGGGGACGGCCCGACGTGCCTGGACCGGGGATCCGTCGGGTCAAGGTGTTGCTGTGCCACGCCGGCGCCTCCGGGCGTCTATGAGCATCTCCTGGACGTTGCGCAGGGGTTGGCCGTCCGCGTCCGTCGCGTGCCGGGTCCACTCGCCGTCCGGGCCGAGGTGCCAGGAGGAGGTGGCGTCGGACATGCCGGTCTCCAACAGCCGGTTGAGTGCCGCCCGGTGGGCCGGGTCGGTGACCCGTACCAGCGCCTCGATACGGCGGTCGAGGTTGCGGTGCATCATGTCGGCGCTGCCGATCCACACCTCGGGCTCGCCGCCGTTGCCGAAGCCGAACACGCGGGAGTGTTCGAGGAAGCGGCCGAGGATCGAGCGGACCCGGATGTTCTCGGACAGGCCCGTGACGCCGGGGCGGACCGCGCAGATGCCGCGCACCCAGACGTCGACCGGCACGCCTGCCTGGGACGCGCGGTACAGGGAGTCGATGAGAGCCTCGTCCACCATCGAGTTGACCTTGATGCGGATGAACGCGGGGCGTCCGGCACGGTGGTGCTGGACTTCCTTGTTGACCCGCGCGATGAGGCCGTCGCGCAGGGACTTGGGCGCCACCAGGAGGCGGCGGTAGGTCTCCCGGCGGGAGTAGCCGGACAGGCGGTTGAACAGGTCGGAGAGGTCCGCGCCGACCTGGGGGTCCGCGGTGAGCAGGCCGAGGTCCTCGTACAGCCGTGCCGTCTTCGGGTGGTAGTTGCCGGTGCCGACGTGGCTGTACCGCCGTAGCGTGTCGCCTTCCTGACGGACCACCAGGGACAGCTTGCAGTGGGTCTTCAGGCCGACCAGGCCGTAGACCACGTGACAGCCGGCCTCCTCCAGCTTGCGCGCCCACTTGATGTTGGCGTGCTCGTCGAAGCGGGCCTTGATCTCGACCAGGACGAGGACCTGCTTGCCGGACTCGGCGGCGTCGATGAGCGCGTCGACGATCGGGGAGTCGCCCGAGGTCCGGTACAGGGTCTGCTTGATGGCGAGGACGTCCGGGTCGTCGGCGGCCTGCTGGAGGAAGGCCTGCACCGACGTCGAGAAGGAGTCGTACGGGTGGTGGAGCAGGACGTCCCGGGCGCGCAGGGACGCGAAGATGTCGGGCGCGGACGCCGACTCGACCTCGGCCAGGTCGCGGTGGACGCCGGCGATGAACTTCTTGTACTTCAGCTCGGGCCGGTCGATGGAGGCGATACGGAAGAGGCCGGTGAGGTCCAGGGGACCCGGCAGCGGATACACCTCGGCCTCGCTGATCTTCAGCTCGCGCACCAGGAGGTCCAGGACCTCGCGGTCGATGGACTCCTCGACCTCCAGCCGCACCGGCGGCCCGAAGCGGCGCCGCATGAGCTCCTTCTCCAGGGCCTGCAGGAGGTTCTCGGCGTCGTCCTCCTCGACCTCCAGGTCCTCGTTGCGGGTGAGGCGGAACGCGTGGTGCTCCAGGACCTCCATCCCCGGGAACAGCTCCTCCAGGTGGGCGGCGATGACGTCCTCGAGGGGGACGTAGCGGCCCGGGGAGCTCTCCAGGAAGCGGGACAGCAGCGGCGGCACCTTCACGCGGGCGAAGTGGCGGTGCCCGGTGACCGGGTTGCGCACGATGACGGCCAGGTTCAGGGACAGGCCGGAGATGTACGGGAAGGGGTGCGCCGGGTCGACCGCCAGCGGCGTCAGCACGGGGAAGATCTGGTGCCGGAAGAGCGTGAACAGGCGGGCCTGTTCCTTTTCCTGGAGCTCGTTCCAGCGGACCAGGTGGATGCCCTCCTCGGCGAGGGCGGGGGCGACGTCCTCGTGGTAGCAGGCGGCGTGCCGGGCCATGAGTTCGCGGGAGCGGGCCCAGATCATCTCCAGCACCTCGCGGGGCTGGAGGCCGGACGCGGACCGGGTGGCCACTCCGGTGGCGATACGGCGCTTGAGACCGGCCACCCTGACCATGAAGAACTCGTCCAGGTTGCTGGCGAAGATCGCCAGGAAGTTGGCGCGTTCCAGCAGGGGCGTCTCGGGATCCTCGGCGAGTTCGAGGACCCGCTCGTTGAAGGCGAGCCAGCTGCGTTCACGGTCGAGGAAACGTCCCTGCGGAAGCTGGGGCCCGTCGAAGGGCGCCTCCTCGTACGCGTCGAGGTCGGCGTCGATGTCGGGTTCCAGGTCGGAGACGGCCGCCGACACGGTGTGCGGGCGGTGCGCGGCTATGGAACCCACGGAGGGCTGCGCGTGCTGGATCTGTGCCTGGGTGTCTTGCTGGCTCATGTGCCCATTGTTCCGCGCCACGAGCGATACGGGCGCGTCGGACAGCGCGGGCGGGATCGCGCGGGTCACGTGGGCGTCCCCGTTCCCCGCGATCCCCTCGGGGGGAGGCGAAGGCTCTGGCACGACGGGCTTCATCCGACGAGCCTCGCAAGCCCGTCTGAACCAATGGTTACGGCGACATGGCGTGCGGGATATCTGGCGGCGGCTCCCGGGGGTCCGGGGGGACGTCTGGCGGTGGCTCCCGGGGCCCGGGGGAACGTCTGGCAGCGCCTCCCGGGGGATCCGGGCGGCGCCGGTGGCCGACGCCACCGTACGTCCCGCCCCCCGTGGAGGGACGTACGGGGGGCGGGGCCGCGGTCAGGCGGAGCGGCGGCGCAGCAGGCGGAAGGCGGCGGCCAGGGCCAGGCCCCACACGATCAGTGCCGTGCGGTGCGGCCGCAGGACCGTGCACGGCAGACGCCGTAGGGCTGTGGCACTCATACGGTGGCCTTCTCGACGGCGGGCGCGGGCGTGGGTGCGGACGCGGGCACGGCCGTGGGCCCGGTGGTCCGGCGGCGCAGCACGCGGAACGCGGCCACCGTGAGCAGGGCGGTGCCCCCGAGCAGGACGGCGCTCGTCGTGAACTGCAGCGGCCAGTAGTGAGACTCGGGGTGGTAGTCGTGGTAGCGGCCGACAGCGTCCAGGTTGTCGAAGAGGGCACGGCACTGCGGGGTGGCGCCGTCGACGCAGCCCTGGTCGCCGACGCGGGCGCCGCTCGAGGTGAGCAGACCCCGCTCCACGCCGAGGCCCGAGCCCCTCGGACCGTCGCGCAGGCTGCTGACGCGGGTGACGGTGGGCCACAGGTGGGGCATCAGGAGCTGGGTGCCGAGCCACAGCAGGCCCGTGAAGCCGAGGGCGCCGCCCAGTGCGGCGAGCGAACGGCCCGTGAGCAGGCCCAGCAGGGCGCCGGCGGCCAGGCCCGCCAGGGCCAGGGCGACGGGCACCGTGCCGTTCGCGTAGAAGGTCTCGCCGCTGTACCAGTCCTTGGCGGTGCCGATCCGGCCGTCGCCCGCCGACCACATCAGGTGGTGCAGCAGGACCAGCAGCCCGGTGCCTAGGGCGACCGGGACCGCCGGGACGGCGAGTTTCGCGGCCAGCCAGCGTTGCGGGGACACCCCCTGCGTCCAGGCCAGCCGGGCGGTGCCCTGCTCCAGCTCACGGCCGACGAGGGAGGCGCCCGCCCAGGCGGCCACCAGGAAGGGGACCGCGAGGAGGGCGAAGGTCGCGTACTGGTAGACGTCCTTGTACAGGAGGATCGCGTACTGGCCGTAGCTGCAGGAGCCCACCGTCGCGCAGGCGTCGTACCGCCGCCAGGCGGTCACCGCGCCGTCGGTGAGCGGGCCCCACAGCCACAGCAGCGTGGCACCGAGCACGACGACGAACGCCGTCCCCACGAGCAGGGCCGGCCGGTGCAGACGTATCAGCCACCTCACCAGGTGAGGCGCGGGGGCGGTCGGGGCGGTCGGGGTGGTCACGCGGCGGTCTCCCGGGCTGGGGCGGGTGCGAGGGTGGGGGCCTGCGGGTTGCGCAGGTGGGCCAGGACCAGGTCCTCCAGGGTGGGCGCGTCGGAGCGCCAGTCGCCGGGGAGCGGGCCGGCCGGGCGGATCAGCGCGGACAGCTGACGGCCGGTGGTGCGCGACTCGACGACGGTGTGCGGATCGAGGGAGGCCCCCGCAGGCGCGGCGACGCGGCTGTGCGCCTGGAGCAGCTCGTCGATCTCCCCGGCCAGCCGGACCCGGCCCGCGTCGATCAGCAGCAGGTGGTCGCAGGAGTCCTCCAGGTCGGCGATCACGTGCGAGGACATCACGATCGTGGTGCCGTCCTCGGCCGCCCGCCCCATCAGCACGCCCATCAGCTCGTGCCGGGCCAGCGGGTCCAGGTCGGCCATCGGCTCGTCCAGGAGCAGCAGTTCGGGCCGCTTGCCCAGGGCGAGTGCGAGGGCGAGGCGGGTGCGCTGGCCGCCGGAGAGCGCGCGGACGCTGCTGCGCGGGTCCAGATCACCGGCGGCCACGATCGGCTGTGCGACCTGCTCGTCCCAGCGGCCGGGGTTGAGGTCGGCGCCCATGCGGAGCGTCTCGGCGACGGTGAGCTGCGGATACAGCGGCTTGTCCTGCGCGACGAAGCCGACGCGGGGGCGGGCCTCGCCCTGCCGGGTGCCGAGGACGGTGACCGTTCCCTCGGTGGGCGCGAGCAGGCCCGCGGCGAGCGCGAACAGCGTGGACTTGCCCGCCCCGTTGGGTCCGATCACGGCGCAGACCCGGCCGGCCGGGAGCCGGAAGGAGCAGTCGCGCAGGGCCCAGCCTCCCCGGCGGCCGAAGCGCTTGCCCAGCGCGTCGGCAGCCAGGGCCACGGAGGTGTCGGTCATGAGGGATCCCCCTGGAGGTGCTTCTGGAAGTGCTTGTCGAGTACGGCGGTGAAGAGTGCGGCCACGTCGTCCCGGTCCAGCCCGGCCGCGCGGGCCTTCGCCGCCCACGCGTCCAGCTCCCCGCGCAGCGGCGAGTCGGCCGGCGCGGCGCCCAGCGAGCGCCGGACGAAGGTGCCGAGCCCGCGCCGCGCCTCGACCAGGCCCTCGCGCTCCAACTCGCGGTAGGCCTTGAGCACGGTGTTCGGGTTGATGGCGGTGGCCTCGACGACCTCACGGGCCGTGGGCAGCCTGTCGCCCGGCTCCAGCAGCCCGAGCCGCAGGGCCTGCTTGGTCTGCTGGACGATCTGGACGTAGGTGGCCACGCCGCTGTGCCGGTCGATGCGGTACTCGACCACTCGGTCAACCACCCTTTCACTAATTGAGTAGTGAAAGGGTGGTGGAAGGAGCTCCGGAAAGTCAAGCGGGATCCGGAAAGGCAGAGGGATCCGGTCAGAGGGATCCGGAGAGTCAGGCGGGTCCGAGAGTCAGGCGGGCCATCGCGGCGGACGCGGACCGGCGGCGGGGGACGGAGTCCCCAGCCACGCCCGCTCAAGCACAGCGCGCAGCGCTCGTCATGTCTCCGTGCGGTACATCAGATCCGTCTCGTACGTCGTGAAGCCCAGCCGCTCGTACACCGACACCGCCGCCTTATTGTCGGCGTCGACATACAGCATCGCCGTCGGCAACGCCTGCCCCGCGAGATGCCGCAGCCCGATCGTCGTGAGCGCCTTGCCCAGCCCCCCGCCCTGCGCCCCCGGCCGCACCCCGAGGACGTACACCTCTCCCAGCCGCTCCTCGGCGTGGACCTTGGTCCAGTGGAAGCCGGCCAACTCCTCACCCCGGAAGGCGAGGAAGAACCCCGCCGGGTCGAACCACGGCTCGCCCTTGCGGTCGTCGAGGTCGCGCTGGGTCAGGGAGCCCTGTTCGGGATGGTGGGCGAAGGCCGCCGCGTTGACCGCGAGCCAGGCCGCGTCGTCGGCGCCGGGGACGAAGGTCCGTACCGTCACGCCGTCGGGAAGCACCGGCTCCGGCAGGTCGAGGTCGCCCAACGACCGCCGCATCTGCCGCAGTTCACGGAAGAGGGTCAGCCCGAGGACCTGCGCGAGATGCCGGGCGGCCGAGTGCCCGCCGTGGGCCCACACCCGCAGCCGCTTCCCGGACGCCGCGAGCAGCGCGGAACCGAGCGCCCGCCCGTGCCCGTGTCCCCGGTACGCGGGATGGACGACCAGTTCGGCGGCCGGTGCCTCCACGGGATCGGTGTCCTCCAGCTGGGCGTAGCCGACGAGTTCGTCGCCGACGGTCAGCAGCAGATGGGACACCCCGGGGCGGGCGCCGCCACGCAGCTGCAACCGGCCCTGCTCGGACACCGCCTGCTGCCCGTCGCTGCGCGCTGCCTCGGCGAGCAGTCCGAGCACGGCCTCGGTCTGCTCCTCGGTGAGCTCGGAAAGGGTCTCGATGGAGCGGGGGTTGCCGGTGAGTGCGGTGTCGTCGCTGGTCATGCGTACGAGGTTACGGCGCCTCACCGGCAAATCGGCGGCAAAGAAGCAACCAGGATTTGACGTGCTCCTGGCCTAAAGTCCAGGGATTCCGGCCTGGGTCGTCTGACCCTTCCGGGGGCTTCCTGCTTCAACGCGCTGTGCGGGCACGTGTGCCCGTCTTACCGGCGCTCCACAGGCGTTTAGTGTCTCCGCCCGTCCGGCGGCGACGATACGGCGTCCTTCGAAGAGGACGTTGCGAGCAGCGTTGTGGTCACGGTCGTGCACCGTGCCGCACGTGCCGCACGTCCACTCCCGGACGTGCAGGGGCTTGGGGCCATCCCGGAATCCGCAGGCCGAGCAGACCTGAGAGGACGGGAAGGCACGGTCCACCTTGGCGAAGAAGCGGCCGTGCTTGACCGCCTTGTATTCCAGCATGCCGACGAACGCGGACCATCCCGCGTCGTGCACGGACTTGGCGAGCCGGGTGCGGGCGAGGCCGGACACCGCGAGGTCTTCCACGTACACCGCTTGGTTGTCGCGAATGATCTGTGTGGATGCCTTGTGGTGCCAGTCCCGGCGCCGGTTGGCCACCTTGGCGTGCTGGCGTGCGACCTTGTTGCGGGCCTTGGCCCGGTTCTTCGATCCCTTGGCCTTGCGGGACAGCTCCCGCTGAAGGCGCTTGAGTTTCTTCTCCGCCCGGCGCAGGAAACGAGGGTTGTCGATCTTCCGGCCGTCAGACAGGACCGCGAAAGCGGACAGTCCGAGGTCGATTCCGGACTCCGTCTCCAACTCGGGCAGGATGTCCGGCTCGGTGTCCACGACGAAGCTGAGGAAGTACCGGCCGCAGCTGTCCTTGGTGATGGTCAGGGACGTGGGCGCGGCCGGAAGTCGGCGGGACCACTTGACCTTGAGGTTGCCGACCTTGGCCACATACACCGTGCCGTTCTCCTGGAGGGAGAAGGCATTGCCGTTGAGGCGGATCGACTGCCGGGTGTCTTTCTTCGACTTGTACCGCGGCGGCCCGCTCTTCCGGCCCTGCCGCTTGCCCTTGCAGCTGTCGAAGAAGTTCTTGTAGGCGGTGTCCAGGTCCCGCAGGGACTGTTGCAGGACGACCGCTGACACGTCGGCGAGCCAGGCGCGTTCCTCGGTGCGCTTGGCCTCGGTGATGCGCAGCCGGGAAAGTTCCGCCGACTTCACATACGGCAGCCCCGCCGCGTGTGCTTCCTTGCGGTCGCGCAGGCAGTCGTTCCACACCACGCGGGCGCACCCGAACGCCTGCGCCAGCGCACTGCGCTGGGCGGCGTCCGGGTAGGCCCGGTAGTTGTAGCGGAGATGCATACCGATCACCGTATGGATGCTTCGTGGCCGCTCGCGGCGAAAGATCGTATCCAACTGCAACTGCACCCAATATGAGCAGATGTGTTCGAAGGCTTCGGGTGGAGCTGGTGAACTTCAACGGCGAACGCGACCACGTCTCCCTTTGATCAAGTACCCGCCCAAGGCTGCCCTCTCCAAGCTGGTCAGCAGCCTCTCAAGGGAGCAGCGAGGACGCCCGTCCAAAGGTGCACGTCAGAGCACTCTTGAGATGTCTTAAGCCCTGGCGCGAACGCGCCGTGACTTTTCTGTAAGAGTCCTGGTATCCACGAAAGTCTGTCGCGCTACGCGCGTTGACCCTAGGCTGCGCCGGACGGGGGCCCACTTCCACACCTGAATCACAGGGGGGCGTATGCCAGCCACATCCCAACCGCAGCCGGCTCAAGCCGTGCGCCGCAGACGTCGTACTCGCCGGCTCCTCGCCGCTGCCGCCGGTCTCGCCACCGTCGGCGCCCTGGCCGCCGCGCTGCCGGGCACGGCGAGCGCGGGCGAGAACAAAGGCAGGCCCGGCGGTCACGCACCCGGCCGCTACCAGGACGTACAACTGCTGTCCTTCAACGACCTGCACGGCAACCTGGAGCCGCCGTCCGGTTCCTCCGGGCGGGTCACCGAACTCCAGGCGGACGGCACCACGAAGACCATCGACGCGGGCGGCGTCGAGTACCTCGCCACGCATCTGCGTGAGGCCCGCAAGAACAACCCGTACTCCATCACCGCGGCCGGCGGCGACATGGTCGGTGCCTCCCCGCTCATCTCGGGCCTCTTCCACGACGAGCCCACCATCGAGGCGCTGAACAAGCTCGACCTGGACGTCACGTCGGTCGGCAACCACGAGTTCGACGAGGGCGCCAGGGAACTCGGCCGGCTGCAGAACGGCGGCTGCCACCCGACCGCCGGCTGCTACACGGACAAGGAGTTCGAGGGCGCCGACTTCCCCTACCTCGCGGCGAACGTGCTGGACGAGAAGACCGGCAGGCCCATCCTCAAGCCGTACTGGGTGTGGAAGAAGAACGGCGTCAAGGTCGGCTTCATCGGCGTGACCCTGGAGGACACCCCGGGTGTCGTCTCCGCCGAGGGCGTCAAGGGCCTGAAGTTCAAGGACGAGGTCGAGACGATCAACAAGTACGCCAAGGTGCTGCAGGCACAGGGCGTCAAGTCGATCGTGGCCCTCATCCACGAGGGCGGGCTCCCGGCCTCCTCCTCGTACAACTACGACTGCGACGCGTCCGGCGCGGGCAACGGCATCTCCGGCCCGATCGTGGACATCGCCAAGAACATCACGCCGTCGGTGGACGCCCTGGTCACCGGCCACACCCACGCGGCGTACGTCTGCACGATCCCGGACCCGGCGGGCAAGCCGCGCATGGTCACCTCGGCGGCGTCCTTCGGCCGCCTCTACACGGACACCACGCTCAC
The DNA here is from genome assembly GCF_044459385.1 of Streptomyces sp. NPDC050287. Taxonomy (NCBI): domain Bacteria; kingdom Bacillati; phylum Actinomycetota; class Actinomycetes; order Kitasatosporales; family Streptomycetaceae; genus Streptomyces; species Streptomyces sp. NPDC050287. The sequence continues at coordinate 41,173 of NZ_JBITIY010000018.1, forward strand.
GTACGACCGCTGGACGGGTGACATCGCCCGTACGTCAGTGAAGTCGGCGAAGTCGGCGAACCACGTGGTCACCCGGACCGTCCCCAAGGCGACGGACATGACCGAGCTGATCGGCAAGTGGAACACCCTCGCCGCGCCCATCGGCAACCGCCCGATCGGACACATCTCCGCCGACGTGCCCAACACCGGCACCGAATCGCCGATGGGCGACCTGATCGCCGACGCCCAACTCTGGTACGGCAAGGAACTCGACGCCGGGACCGACCTCGCGCTGATGAACCCCGGCGGGGTCCGGGCCGGCCTCACCTACGCGGCGAAGGGCAGCGAGGGCGACGGCGTGGTGACGTACGCCGAGGGCTTCACCGTGCAGCCGTTCTCCAACACGGTGAACCTCCAGGACTTCACCGGCGCCCAGCTGATCCAGGTCCTCAAGGAGCAGGTCAGCGGCACCAACACGGCATCGCCGAAGATCCTCCAGCCGTCCGCGAACCTGACGTACACGCTGGACCTCACCAAGTCCGGCGCGGACCGGGTCGTCACCGACTCGATCAAGCTGAACGGCACGGCCGTCGACCCGGCCGCCACCTACCGCGTCGCGACGAACAGTTTCCTCGCGGGAGGCGGCGACGGCTTCACCACCCTCGGCCAGGGCACGAACGACCTCGTCGGCACCGACGACCTGACGGCCCTGGAGCAGTACCTCACGGCCAACTCCTCGGCCACCGGCCCGATCGCACCGCCGGCGACGAACCGGATCACGGTTGTTCAGTAGCGGTCACAGGGCAGCAGCCGGAGATCGCCGGCCGTGGTCGGTTTGCTGGTCTTCGGCGCGACCTCGTGGACGGCGTTCCTGACTCACGCGGCGTGCAGCGCGATGAACCCCTAGAACGGCACCGCCGCCCCCAGAATCCGCGCCGGAAGATACGGCGACGACACCCTTATGTTCCAGCCGCGGCGGCGGGCGTGGCAGGTCAACGCCAGGATGTCGAGGTTGATCGCGGCGTCGCAGTCGGTGGCGCGGTCGGCGATGCGGTGGTGGTCGCGGTGGGCTTCGAGGGCGTCGAGGAGGGCCAGGTTGAAGCTTTCCTCGTCGCCTTCGACGAACTGGGAGAAGAGGACCGCGGGGGGCGGCAGGAACACCTGGTTGCGGGACTCCGCGCAGTCCACGAGGGCGCGGTCGGTGGCGGGTTGGGGGTCCTCGCCGCGCAGGTAGTCGTGCAGGGCCTGGCGGTAGGAGGCGAAGGGGGACTTGTCGGGGGAGACGCAGGTCGGGCCCGCGAGGACCAGCGGGGCGAGGTGCTCTCGGCGGCCGGTGATCAGGGCGAGGTTCACCGCGCGGTGCCAGGCGCCCGGCCCGGCGTCCTCGTCGCGGGAGGCGGGGTACGTGACCGTCGTACCGTCGATGCTCACCTCGACGTCGGTGCCGGGCTCCGCCAGCGTCGTACGGAACAGCGCGGCGCCCAGTTCGGCCGCGAGGCGCAGGTTGCCGAGCTGGAGGTCGGTCGCGTCGGCGGCGTGGGAGGCGCGGGTCTTGAAGAGGATCTCCTGGTCGGTGACGGCGTGCGCCAGCTCCCAGGCGGCGAGCGGCTCGCCGGGGACCGGGGTGAAGGCCTCCCGGGTGTACCGCTCGAACTGGGCCTCGCTCTCGGGGCTCAACGGCTGGGGATCCAACGGCCGTTCCAGCTCGACGACTCCGGCGGAGAGTTCGGCCACCGCGTCAGCGCGCCGGTCGCGGCCGTACGGCCCCACCCTCGGCGGCGCGGTCTCGAAGCCGGTGACCAGCGCGTGCGGGAGGTAACCGGAGTCGACCGGTGACGGCCAGCCCTCGCGGCGGTAGCCGAGTGCCGTCAGGGCGAGGGGGAGCAGAGGGAGCAGGCCGGCCGGGCGTGCTCCCGGGCCCGGGGTCTCGCTGAGGGGGAGCAGTAGCCGTACCACCGCCGAACCGAACGTCTCCTGGTCGCCCGCGGTCAGCGCGCGCAGGGCGTGCAGGGCGAGGCTGTGCGGGTGGGCGGCGAGGTCCTCGCCGGTCTCGGCCTCCAGGGTCCGGATGCGGGCGAGTGCCGCGTCGATCGCGGCCAGCTTCTCCTCCGCCGCGGGCGGGTAGTTCGCGGCGGTGTCGGCGGTGTCTCCGGTGTCGCCGACGACGTACGCCATGAAGCCGTTGATCAGCTCGGTGTCCGGCCGTCCGGCCCGCCCGCGCTGCGGCTCCTCGCGGGCGAAGTGGAAGGCCTCGCCGTGCCGTTCGGCCTTGCCGGCGAGGACCGCGAGGCAGAACGCGTCGAGCCACTGCGCGGTGGTGACGGGGGCCGGGCTGCCGTCGGACCCGGCGTCGTAGACCATGCCCCAGTTCACGTAGGTGAGGAACACCTGGAAGGGGTGGTGCGGGAAGTACGCCGCGTACGCCATCGCTCCGGCCGCCGCCTCCACGGCGTCCTCCAGCACCGCCCTCGCCTCCGGGGTGTGCAGATCGGGTGTCTCGACGGACAGCGCGCCCAGGTACTCGACGAACTCCTCCGCGAGCAGCCACCACTCGTACGACGTCACAGGGCCGGCCTTCGACAACGACCGCACCTGCGACCCGATCCGGTGGACGAAGCCCTCCCGCACCGCCGAGACGGCGGCCTCCCCGACCCGGTGCCGCTCTATGCGCACTGTTCCGCTCCCCCGTCGCCTGCCGCGTCCATGATCGGGGCCAAGCCTAGATCGACTGCGGGGCGACGGGGGAGCGGTGGGGAGCGAAGACGTTCAGGAAGCCTTCGGTGTCCAGTCGCCCAGCCAGTCGGCGATCTCCTGGCCGGTCGCCTGGGCGTCGGTCAGCTGGGGGCGGTCGGAGCTCGCCGCGCCCGCGCCCGGGCCGGAGTTGCGGTACTCGGCGAAGCGGTCGTCCTTCCAGGAGAAGCCGCTCATGTCGGTCCAGGGGGTGGTCCTGATCGCCGCGCTGAGCGTGGTGTCGCGGACGGTGGTCTGCGGGTCGAGGGAGGCGTCGCCGCCGGCGTGCCAGGGGCGGCCGAGGTAGAAGGTCCGGTCGGACACGTCACCGTTCACCGTGGAGTTGGCGATCAGGATGCCCTTGCGGTTCGCGGCGGTGCTGGGCGCGGTGACATAGCCGGCCGAGGAGCCGTCCCAGCGCTTCTTCAGCGTGATGACGGACTTGTCGATCACCGTGGTGGCCCGGCCGAAGATGAAGTCGACGTTGCCGATGACGTAGGAGTTGGTCATGTAGACGCGGCCCAGCCGGTCCTTGGCCGCGGTGTCCACCAGCAGGGTGTCCTGGTCGCCGCTGACGATGACCCCGTCGAGGAACACCTTGTCGGCGGCGGTGCGCAGGGCGACGGCCTGGTGGCCGCTCAGGTTCTGGTTCCTGGCCTCGTCGAAGTCGTTGGAGATCGTCAGGTTGCGGGCCTGGAAGTCGTCCGCCTCGACGGCGACGGACGCGCTGCCGCCGGTGCCGTACGTCCCCGAGCCGTCGGGCTTGGGCGTGCCCGACGCGTTGTTGTAGACGATCACCGTGTCCTTGCGGCTGGCGCCGGTGCCCTGGATGGTGACGTGCGGCTTGTTGGCCGGGACCTTGACCAGTTCGCGGTACGTCCCCGGCTTCACGGAGATCACCACCCGCGAGGCGTTGTTCGCCGGTACGGCGTTCACCGCGGCCTGCACGGTCGTGTACTGGCCGCTGCCGTCCTTGGCGACGGTGAGGGTGGTCGCGGCGGCGCCCGTCGCGGACGTCGTGGTGGCCGTGGTTCCGATGGAACTCCTGGGACCCGCCCCGGACTTGAGGAGTGCGGGCACGTCCGCCGTCTTGTCGAGCGTGTACGGGTAGTACGTCTTCGCGTCGAAGGCCGTACCGCCGCTCTCGTTGCGCCCGGTCGTGGAGACGAACGTGTTGCCCTTCTGGACGATCGTCGCGGTGCTGTCCTTGATGACCGGGTTGTTCATACCCTGGAACCAGGAGTTCTCCAGGAGCATCTTCGTCGCGCCGCGCGAGTAGTTGCCGTAGGAGGACTTGATCGTCGTCCCGGCCACGTCCTCCAGGAAGTTGTTGTAGAGGTGCGCGTGGGCGGCGTTGTCCGTCGACGGGTTGCGCTGCTCGGTCTCGCGGATCCAGTTGTGGTGGATCGTGATGTCGGTGACGACGTTGTCGGTCCAGCCGATGCCGAAGGCCTTGTTGTCGTTGCTCAGCTTGTTCCAGGACACGGTCACGTACGTGCTGTCCTTGCGGACGTCGATGAGTCCGTCGGCCATGTTCCGCAGGTCGTTGTGGTCGATCCAGACGTGGTGGGCGCCGTCCATCTGGATCGCGTCGAAGTCGTGCTCCTTGTCGTTCCAGATGCCCTGGTAGGCGTCCCGGATCGTCAGGTTGCGGATGATCACGTTGTGGACGCCGCTGCCGAGGAAGAACCCGCCGCCGACGATCTGCCCGGAGGTCCCGGACCCGACGATGGTCTTGTCCGACGCGACCTTGATCTCTTTCCCGACCGGGTCCATGGTGATGGTCGCGGCGACGACGATGACGTACGGCTCGGCGGCCGTCGCGTACTTCTCCAGGTCGGCGAGCGTCTTCACGGTGACGGTCTTGCCGTCCCGGCCTCCGTACGTGCCGTTCTGTCCCAGCGCGTTGACGGAGGCGAACCCGTCGGCGGTGGCGGTGGCCCACGCGGGGGCGGCGGAGGCGGCGGTCGCGGCGGCGGCCGTGGACCGGGCGGCCTCGCCGAAGACGCCGGCGTCCGCGCCGTAGGCCATGGTCCCGGCGGCGGTCAGCGCGAGGGGTATGCCGACGGTGAGCGCCGTTCTGCGCCTGCGGTGGCGGACCGTGCTGCGGATCTCACTCATGCGGGTTCCGTTCCGTGCGGGGGGATGGACTGCTGTGCAGTCGTCGCCCCGCACGGAATGGTTGCCGCGACCCGCGACCCGCGACCCGCGACCCGCGACCCGCGACCCGCGACCCGCGACCCGCAGTCTGTGAACCGGCCTACTGGACGCAGGACTTGGGGTCCAGCTTCTCCTCCACCTTGTCCTCACGGCCGTCCGGCTGCCCGTTGGGCAGCAGCTTGTCGGAGACGCCGTCGATGTAATAGCCGTACGAGTAGACCGTGTTGTACCCGCGGTCACGCCAACTGTGCACGGTCTGGCGGCCGTCTCCCTTGTTCCACTCGTAGTCCTCGACGTAGAAGACGGGGTTCACCCGCACCACCCGCTGGTACGGCGTCCAGGTCACGGAGACCTGGGTGCACGGCGGGATGGTCTTCTCACTGCGGCGTTCGAAGGACGAGGTCTTCTCCCAGCCCCACTCGTAGCTGAAGCTGCCGCCCGCGCTGCCCGAGAAGATGCTCTTGGCGGCGGAGAGGCCGATCGAGGCGCCGACGCTCTTCTTGGCGAACGTCTTGGTGCTGTAGCTGCTGACGAAGGTCTCCTTGTCGTCCTTCGAACCCCGGTTGCCGATCCACGGCGAGGTGCGGACCGGTTCGCCCTTGACGGACCAGGTGGAGGCCTGGGCGTACCCGCACCAGCCGCGGAACAGTTCCCACGGCCCGGCGGGCTCCCACAGACCGAAGACGTCCCGCAGGTACTCGTCACGGGTCTTGAACTCGCCGGTGTCGACGTTGAGGGCGCCGTACACGCCCGTCAGGCTGCCCTCCTGACCGCAGAGCCGCTCGATCATGAGGTCGGTGTCGCCGGGGTCGGTCCCCCGGATGTTCGTCGCGCCGCCGGGCCCGGCGCCGGCCGCCTGCGCGGTACCGGCCCCGGCCAGCAGGCCGGTCAGGGCGAGGGCGGCGGAAGCGGTGACCAGGGCGCTCTTCTTGAATCTCGGTATCCGGATGAGTCGCATTGGGGGGTGGCTCACTCCTGTGTGCTGGTGCACAGGTGCATACGTGGGGGCACCTGTCTGACAGCCCAGGAACATGGCAGAGAACCCGCCAGTAGGGTCGGAATCGCGAGACGTGTGACAGGACATTGACAGGAAGGTGGGGGCGCCTGTCGGTCTTTGCCCGCTTACGTCAGCAACTCGGCCGGCCCGTCCGCGAACCGGATGATCCAGTCCAGCCGCTGACCGCCGCGCGCTACCCGGATGTTGCCGGGGTGCGGACACCGCACGGACCCCTGGCTCAGCTCCTCACCGGCGTACTCGGCGAGGTGGACACGTTCGGGTGACGAGAGTGCATCACGGTGTCCCCACGGACCATGATGTGGCTATGGTGAAACCATGGCGGAGAACACGACCATTCAGGTGTCCCGGCAGGCCCGCGACCACCTCGCCCAGGTCGCCAAGGAGCGCGGGATGACCCTGGGGCAGCTCGTCGAGCAGTTGGCCTCGGAGCAGCCCACGGCGGCGCAGATCACGGAGCGGGTGGCGGCGGACCGGAACGTCGTGCGGGAGACGATCGGCGTGGACATCAGCGACGTGGAATTCGACCAGGCGCCTGACATCCTCGGCAACATCTACCGCATCGCGGCCGAGAAGGTCCGTGCGGCACGGGGCGCCGCTGCGTGATCGTCCTGGACACCGCTGCCACTCTTGCCCTCGCTCAGGGGCACAAGACGCTGAACCTCCTCGCCGGGAACATGGCACGTACTCCCGGCGATCTTCTCAGGATTCCCGCCCTGTGCCTCATGCAGGCGGAGTCGGCGGACGCGGGTGCCGCCGGGCGGGTACTCGCCTTCTCCTCGGTCGTTGTCGACCCCCTCGACACGACCGCCTCGGTCACTGTCGGCACCATGATCCGTGATGGCTACGGCGGCGCGGACACATGCCACGCCCTGTACTGCGCACTGCCGCGGACCGAATTCGCTGGGATGTCGATCCTGCTCACGGACCGGGAACAGCACTACCCGCCCGGCGTGGTCACCGTCGACATCGACTCGCCAGGCATGCTCGGCTTCCACTGAGCGGCGTCACGGAACCTCCGGCGGAGCCACAGGTGCCCCCGGCAACCGCACCGTCGCCACCGTCCCGCCGCCCTCGGCGTGGGCCAGGGTGACCTCGCCGCCCGCCTGCTGGATCGTGCGGGCGACGATGGACAGGCCGAGGCCGGAGCCCGGCAACGCACGCGCTGACGGGGAGCGCCAGAAGCGGTCGAAGACGTGGGGGAGTTCGTCGGCGGGGATGCCGGGGCCGTGATCGCGGACCGTCAACACGCCCTCGCTCAGCCGGACCTCGATCGTGCCGCTCGCGGGGCTGAACTTCACCGCGTTGTCGAGGATGTTGACGATCGCCCGTTCCAGGGCCGAGGGCTCCGCCCGTACGTACCAGGGCTGGAGATCGGCGGTGATGGTCAGCTCCGGTCCGCGGAGCCGGGCGCGACGGAGGGCGGACTCCACCGTGTCCCGCAGCGAGACCACCTGGACGCGCTCGCCCCGCTGCCCCTCCGAGCGGGACAGCTCCTGAAGGTCGCCGATCAGGGCGGCCAACTCGGTCATCTGCGCCTTCACCGAGGCGAGCAGCGCCTTGCGGTCGGCCGGGGGGATCGGGCGCCCCGTTTCCTCGCTGCGGGTGAGGAGTTCGATGTTGGTACGCAACGACGTCAGGGGCGTACGGAGTTCGTGGCCCGCGTCCGCGATGAGCTGTTGCTGGAGCTCGTGGGAGCTGGCCAGGGACGAGGTCATCGAGTTGAAGGAACGGGAGAGACGGGCGACTTCGTCCTCGCTGTCCTCCTCCACGGGGATGCGGATGGTCAGGTCCTCGGTGCGTGCCACCTCTTCGACGGCTTCCGTGAGCTTGTCGATCGGACGCAGGCCCGCACGGGCGACCGCGAGGCCGGCTGCTCCGGCGCCGATTACTCCGACTCCGGAGACGAGGAGCAGGATCAGGGCGAGGTCGTTGAGGGTGGACTGGGTGTTCTTCAGGGGGACCGCGACGACGAGAGCCGTGTCGGGATAGGGCACGGGAAGCGTGCCGGGGCCCTGGCTGACGAGCAGGGGGATGGTCAGTACGCGTACCGCGTTGCCGTCCTTGTCGGTGCCGTTGCGGAACGTGCCCTCCCCGGGGGCGGCGTGCTTGATCACGTCCTTGTCGGCGTCGGCGATCTCGACCGTCCCCTCCGAGTTCGACGAGACGCAGGACTTCCCGTCCGACTCGACCAACTGGAGGTACACGCTGTTGTGTGCCCGGAGGTCGCTGGCCTGCTCCGCCTGCGGAGCCTGTGGGCAAGCGCGGAGCAGGAGTTGGACATCGCCGAGTTGCTGCGGCTTCGCTCCCTGTTGCAGATCCGCGTCGAGCTGGTCGTACAGCTTGCCCTGAACGATGAACCAGCAGGTCACTGCCACCGCCGCCACCGCGAACGCCACCGCCGACGCCACCAGCAGCGCCAGTCGGGACCGGATCGGCAGGGAGCGGAACCGGCGTACGACCTTCCTCACTCCGCGCCGCCCTGTCGCAGCACGTACCCCACACCTCGCACCGTGTGCACGAGGCGCGGCTCGCCGCCCGCCTCGGTCTTGCGCCGCAGGTACATCACGTACACGTCCAGTGAGTTCGACGACGGTTCGAAGTCGAATCCCCAGACCGCCTTCAATATCTGCTCGCGGGTGAGGACCTGGCGCGGGTGGGCCATGAACATCTCAAGGAGCGTGAACTCCGTGCGGGTCAGCTCCACCGGCCGCCCGCCCCGCCTGACCTCACGTGTCGCGAGGTCCATGCGCAGGTCGGCGAAGGTGAGCGCGTCGTCCTCCGCCGCCCCCGCTCCGGCCGCCGCGGCGTACGAGCTGCGGCGCAGCAGCGCGCGGACGCGGGCGAAGAGTTCGTCGAGTTCGAAGGGCTTGACCAGGTAGTCGTCCGCCCCGGCGTCCAGCCCCGTGACCCGGTCGCCGACCGTGTCGCGGGCGGTGAGCATCAGGATCGGTGTCGTGTCGCCGGCCCCGCGGATGCGCCGCGCGGCCGTCAGGCCGTCCATGCGCGGCATCTGGATGTCCAGGACCACCAGGTCGGGCTGGTACGCGGTCGCCTTCTCCAGGGCGTCCGCGCCGTCGACCGCGACCTCCGTGTTGTAGCCCTCGAAGGCCAGGCTGCGCTGGAGTGCTTCGCGCACGGCCGGCTCGTCGTCGACGATCAGGATGCGCTGGGTGTCACGGTCGCCTTCGGCGGGGCTCATGGGCGTGGATTCCTCGGGTGCGGTGGGACGGGCGGGCCGACCTCGACGGTCGCTTTCAGCCTCGCACGGTTCCCGCCTGGTGCTGACGGAAGAGCTGACGGAAAAGCCTGCGGGAGCGTCGGCGGAAGCGTCGGACGCGATCAGCCGCGTACGGGACGGCGGCGGCCGCGCGCCGCGGTCGCGGTGGTCACCGTGGTCCCAGTGGTCGCCGCACGGCGGCCCGTGCCGTGCGCGGTCGCCACCTCCGGTGCCCGCCCCTCCGGCGCGTGCAGCTCGTACGCCACCTCGAGGGCCAGGGCGAGGCCGGCCGGGTCGGTGCCGGCCACCGGGTGCGAAACCTGCTTGATCATGACGTGCTCCTCACGAGGTCGCTGCCGCTGTCACCTGCCGACCGCCGGCCGTCAGCTGTCCGAACCGCCGGCCCGCAGCGTGGCGAGGTCGGCCTTGACGGTGTTGATCGGGATGGCGAAGCCGAGGCCCACGCTGCCCGCGTCGGAGGAGGACGATCCGGCGGCGGCCGAGTACATCGCCGAGTTGATCCCGATGATGTCGCCGTTCATGTCGATCAGTGCGCCGCCGGAGTTGCCGGGGTTGAGCGAGGCGTCCGTCTGGAGCGCCTTGTACGTCGTCGTGGACGAGCCGGTGTCGCCGTTGAACTGCCGGCCGCCGAACTCGAACGGCCACTGGCCGTTGCCGCCCTGCTGCTGTTGCTGCTGTCCGCCCTCGTCGGTGGAGACGGTGACGTCACGGTTCAGGGCGGAGACGATGCCGCTGGTGACGGTGCCGGTCAGACCCTCGGGAGAGCCGATCGCGACGACCTGGTCGCCGACCTGGACGCCGGAGGAGTCGCCGAGGGTGGCCGTCGTGAGGCCGGAGGCGTTCTCCAGCTTGATCAGGGCGAGGTCTTTCTTGCTGTCGGTGCCGACGACCTTCGCGGTGTACGTCTTGCCGTCGCTCGTCCTCACCTTGACCGAGTTCGCGCCGGAGACGACGTGGTTGTTGGTGATGATCTCGCCGTCACCGGTGATGATCACGCCGGAGCCGGTGGACTCGCCCGCGTTCGAGGCGGCGTTGATCTCGACGATGCTCGGGCTGACCGCCTTGGCGACCCCGGCGACCGTGCCCCTGTCGGCGGAGGGCACCACGTTGGTGCTGGTGCCGCTGCTCGCGGTGACCGTGTCGGTGCCGGTCAGCTCCTGGATGCCGTACGCGGTCCCGCCGCCTATCGCCGCGGCGACGATCGCCACGGCCGCGAGCAGCGAGACCGGACCCCGGGCGCGCTTCCTGGGCGCGGCGTGCTCCGGCGCGGACCCGGAGAAGGCGGGCGGCTGGGCCGGCGGGGGCGGCCACTCGGGGTTCACCGGGGTCACGGGATTCGTGGCGGCGGCGGAGTGCTGCTGCTGGGGGTACGCCGACTGCACGGGGACGGGGGCCTCGTTGCCGTGCCCCTGGGGGTTCGGGTTCTCGTACTCGCCACTGCGGCGGAAGCTCTCGGTCATGTCACACAGCTTGTCCGGCGACCATGAGAGCTCCCTGAGTGCCGGCTGAGAAGCCCGGCAGAACCTCGTTCGCCCGATATAAAGAGGCTTCTGGCAGCTCGCTCGGCTCTTTCAGCGAGCTCTCACACACACCCGCACGACTTCCGCACCACCAACCGCGAAGGAAACTGCTTCAACCGCTCCCGCCGGGACCCGGCCACCCGCAGCCCGTCGTCCAGTACGAGGTCCACGGCGGCCCGTGCCATCGCGGAGCGGTCCGAGGCGATCGTGGTCAGCGGCGGGTCGGCGAGCGCCGCCTCCTTGATGTCGTCGAAGCCGGCCACCGCCAGCTTCTCCGGTACGTCGATGCGCAGCTCGCGGGCCGCGCGCAGGACACCGATGGCCTGGTCGTCGGTGGAGCAGAAGATCGCGGGCGGCCGCCGGGGCCCGGAGAGAATGCCGAGCGCCACTTGGTAGGCGTCGTAGCGGTTGTACGGCGCCTCGAAGAGCCGCCCCTCGGTGGACAGCCCGGCCTCCCGCATCGCGCGCCGCCAGCCCTCGACGTGGTCGGAGACGGGGTCGCCGACAGCGGGGGTGTCCGCGGTGCCGCCCATGCAGGCGACGTAGTCGTAGCCGTGCTCCAGCAGGTGGCGGACGGCGAGCTGGGCGCCGCCCAGGTCGTCCGTGACGACGGCGACGTCGTCGATGGCCTCCGGCCGCTCGTGCAGCAGCACCACCCGGGCGTCCCAGGCGTCGATCTCGGCGGCGGCGTTGTCGTTCAGCGCGTGGCTGACGAGGATCAGGCCGGAGACCCGCATGCCGAGGAAGGCGCGCAGGTAGTGGACCTCGCGCTCGCCGACGTAGTCGGAGTTGCCGACCAGGACCATCTTTCCGCGCTCGGACGCCGCCTGTTCGACCGCGTGCGCCATCTCCCCGAAGAAGGGCTGGCGCGCGTCCGGCACGATCAGGCCTATGAGGTCCGTGCGCCGCGAGGCCATCGCCTGGGCGACCCGGTCGGGGCGGTAGCCCAGTTCCTTGATCGCGGCGAGGACACGCTCGCGCGTGGCCGGGGCGACCGGCCGGGGTCCGTTGTTGATGACATAGCTGACGACGGCGGTGGACGTCCCCGCCAGTCGCGCCACGTCATCCCTGGTTACCTTGGCCACGCGCGGAGTCTACGCGGATGGACCCGCTCTGGGCAGGGCGTACGGATGCCTCCCGGAGCGGACGCGCGCGGGAGCGATGCCCTGCCCAGGCCCACTACGCCTCCGCCGCGATCTCGGCGGCGTCCAGTGCGTCCGTGTCGTCCGTATCCTCCGTGTTTGCGGGGGCCGTCCTGGGCTTCGCGTCCTCCGTGGCGCGCTCGCCCTTCTCCGGAGTAACGAATCGATAACCGACGTTCCGGACGGTCCCGATCAGCGACTCGTGCTCGGGCCCGAGCTTGGCGCGCAGGCGTCGTACGTGCACGTCGACGGTCCTGGTGCCGCCGAAGTAGTCGTAGCCCCAGACCTCCTGGAGGAGCTGCGCGCGGGTGAAGACGCGGCCGGGGTGCTGGGCGAGGTACTTCAGGAGCTCGAACTCCTTGAAGGTGAGGTCGAGGACCCGGCCCTTGAGTTTGGCGGAGTAGGTCGCCTCGTCGACCGAGAGGTCGCCGTTGCGGATCTCCATGGGGGAGTCGTCGTTGACGATCTGCTGGCGGCCCATGGCCAGACGCAGGCGCGCCTCGACCTCGGCCGGTCCGGCCGTGTCCAGCAGGACGTCGTCGATGCCCCAGTCGGCGGTGACGGCCGCGAGGCCGCCCTCGGTCACGACAAGGATGAGCGGACAGCCGGGCCCGGTGGACCGCAGCAACTGGCACAGGCTGCGGACCTGCGGCAGATCACGGCGCCCGTCGATCAGAATGACGTCGGCACCCGGGGTGTCGACGAGGGCGGGGCCCTCCGCCGGAGCCACGCGCACGTTGTGCAGCAGCAGGCCGAGAGCGGGAAGCACCTCCGTCGACGGCTGGAGGGCATTGGTCAGGAGCAGCAGAGAACTCATATGTCTGGTTCCTCCTCGGTCCCTGCGAGGACGTGTGCGGTGCGGCACTACTCTGCGATCCCGGGGCCCCGTACACCTGCGGTTTCCCGCGTCGTATACAACGCTTCCGAAAGCACAAAAGGACCCGGGGGCTACGCTGCCCGAGTCCTCTGTCCAGGAGAATAGCCCACATGAGCACGGGTTCGGCAGGTCATGTGGCGCGTTCCACCCAACGTCCGCACTCTGAGACGAGCAGACGTACCCCTTTGCGGACGTTTCTGCACACCGCCGATGGTGTGACGATCGATTCCGTATACGACCCGGGGGATGCCGTATACGACGCCTCGACGTCACCTCCCGGCGATCCGGGGTTCAATCCGGCGGGTGATCCGGGGCTCCGTCCGGCGGGTGATCCGGCGGGCGCTCCGGTGTTCGTGATCGCGCACGGGTTCACCGGCGATGTGGACCGTCCGCACGTCCGCCGGGTGGCGGCCGCGTTCGCGCGGTACGGCGCCGTGGTCACCTTCTCCTTCCGGGGCCACGGCGCCTCCGGCGGGCACTCGACGGTCGGCGACCGGGAGGTGCTGGACCTCGCGGCGGCGGTCGAGTGGGCCCGTTCGCTCGGGCACCGGCGCGTGATCACCGTCGGCTTCTCCATGGGCGGCTCGGTCGCCCTGCGGCACGCCGCGCTCTACGGCCCGAACCCGCCCGAGCAGGAGCGGGTGCACAGGGGGCGCGCGGATGCGGCGACGGACGCCGTGGTCTCGGTGAGCGCCCCCGCCCGCTGGTACTACCGGGGCACGGCCCCCATGCGCCGCCTCCACTGGCTGGTGACCCGCCCCGCGGGGCGCCTGGTGGGCCGCTACGGCTTCCGTACGCGCATCCACCACCGCGAGTGGAACCCCGTACCCGTGTCCCCGGTGGAGGCGGTCCCGAGGATCGCGCCGACGCCGCTGCTGATCGTGCACGGCGACATCGACGGCTACTTCCCGCTCGACCACCCCCGCATGCTGGCCGCCGCAGCGGGCGACCACGCCGAACTCTGGCTGGAGCCCGGCATGGGCCACGCGGAACACGCCTCCGGCGACGGGCTGCTCGCCCGCATCGGGGACTGGGCTGTCGGCCGGGCGGGCTAGCCTGGCCGTGTACACGGCCGACTGACGGCCCGTTGACGGGCCATAGACGGCCGACGATCGCCGATTGATTGAGGAACCGGATGGCGAAGGTCACGGTGCGCTACTGGGCCGCCGCGAAGGCCGCGGCCGGCGTCGCCGAGGAGCTGTTCGACGCGGACACCCTCGCCGAGGCGCTGGACGCCGTGCGCGGGCGACACCCCGGCGAACTTCCGCGCGTCCTGCGGCGATGCTCGTTCCTCGTCGACGGTGACCCCGTGGGCACCCGCGCACATGAGACGGTACGGCTGGCCGACGGCGGCACGGTCGAGGTGCTCCCGCCGTTCGCAGGAGGGTGACGATGACCGACCAGCCGTACCAGGGACCGTACGAGGGGTCGTACGAAGGCTCGTACGACGGGCAGCAGTACCAGGGGCAGCAGTACGACGGACAGCAGCACCAAGGGCAGCACCAGGGGCAGCAGCACCAGGGCTACGACCTCTACTGGCAGCAGGCCTACGAGGAGCCGCAGGCCGCCCAGCAGTACACGCAGCAGTGGCAGGGGCAGACCTGGGAGACACAGGTGCACGCATCCGTGCAGCCGGGTCCGCCGGTGCCGCCCGCCGAGACGGCGTATCTGCCGCAGCAGGGGCCCGCGGAGCAGCCGGCCTCCGCTTCCTACTCGCCCTACCCGGCGCAGCAGCCGCAGACCCCTCAGCAGCCGCAGCCTCAGGCCCCCCCGCCGCAGCCACCGGCGGCGGCCGGGGATCCGGCCGCCCCTTCCTACGGCCCCGCCACCGTCGTCGGCAACGCGCGCGTCACGGACGCCCAGCGGGCCCGCCTCGAAGGCCGTTCCCCGGTCATCGAACCCGGCATGCAGCCCGCCGCGCTCACCGGGCTCCTCGGGCTGCTGCTCTCCGGTACGGCGGCCATCGGGTCGTACGCCCTCCTCGTACCGCTCGTCGTCCTCCAGGCGGTGACGGCGGCCGGCTGGTTCCGGCTGAACGGGATGTGGCCCGCCCGGCAGGGCATCGCGCTGGCGTTCCTCGGGGCGCTGGTGGCGGACGCCGCGCTGCTCGTGGCCGGACGGGAGAACGGGCCCGCCGCGATCCTGGGCACGCTGGGCGTGTGGGTGCTGCTCTCCCTCGTCCTCCAACTGCGTTCGCACGCCGAGCCGGACGAGCGGATGTACGGCCTGATGGCCACCGTCGCCTCGGCGGCCCTGGCCATCGTCGCGACCGGACACCTCGCGGCCGACCCGGACGCGGTCACCGTGGGCGCCGCCGCGGTGGCGGTCGCCGTCCTGGCCCGGGCGCTGCCCCTGCCCACCCCGGTCTCCGTGCTCGTCTCGCTGCTCGCCGCGGCGGGGGCGGGCATCGCGGTCGGCGGGATGACCGGCCTGGGCGAGAAGGGCGCGCTGCTGGGCGCGGGCGCGGCGGTGTGCGCGCTGATCGGACACCGGGTGGCGAGCTACGACTACCCGTCGAGGTTCGTGCACTTCACGGCGGGCGTGGCGCTGCCGCTGGCCGCGGCGGCACCGGCCGTGTATGTGCTGGGGCGGGCGCTGGGGTAGGACCGCCGGCGGATCAGGTCCTGCGGGTCACCAGGGGTTCCTGAGGGGCGTCGCCGAGGCCCGGTGCCTGTCCTGGCCTGTCCTGTCCTGTCACAGATGATCGACAATTCCCCGAACCGCACAGCGGTCGGGGTCGGGAACTGCTGCCGGTTTACCGAGCGTAAGTGCCTTCTGGTCAGTGTGAGTGAGTGTCCGTGCTGGATGCACATGTTCCGTTGTGCGTCCAGCAGTGTGTCCTCCGGCCTGGGATGTCCTGTGGTCGTTTATTGTCGGGAGGGGAACGGGGGTTCCTGAGTCGAATGGGTGACCTTTGCGGGGGCTGCTCGTTGACTGCGGTGACGGGGAGCTTCGGCAGGGCGGGAGGGGAGCGGGTGGGTGCGCTGCGGGAGTTGGCGGCGTCGTTCGTGGTGCCCGGCCCGGCCGGGGTGGCTGTTCGGGCCCGGCTGCGGGTGAGCGAGCCGGACGCAACCGTTCTCACCGAGGTGGGCGTGTACCTGGGGTCGCTGGCTGCCGGGGATCTCGCCGAGCGCTGTGGGCAGGGGTTGGCGCATGATGCGGCCTCGTGGGCGGTGCGGAAACGGTCGCTGACGGGGAGGTCGTCGGCGCGGTGGGCGGGGAGTATCACCAAGGCCACCCATGATCAGTGGGCGCTGGCGCGGCGCGGGCAGGCCGCCCATGTGGCGTGGCTGCGTGGGCAAATCTCGTCCATCGAGGCGCGGCTGGCCCGGCCGCTGGGCGCCAAGGCGGACAGGCGGGAAGGGCTGGCGCGCGGGTATGCATCACGCGTGGAGTGGCATGCCAAGTCTCGCCGCCTGCAGATGCTCAAGGACCGGCTGACGGTGGTGGAGGCCGAGTGGGCGGCGGGCCGCGTCCGGGTGGTGCGCGGCGGCAAACGCCTCGCCCACACCCGCCACCACCTGCAGGCGGCCGGACTGAGTGAGCAGGCGTGGCGGGAGCGGTGGCGTTCGGAGCGGATGTTCCTCGCCGCCGACGGGGAGTCCGGCAAGCGCTTCGGCAACGAGACGATCCGGGTCACCGACACCGGACAGGTCTCCCTCAGACTCCCGGCCCCGCTGGCCCACCTGGCCAACGCACCGCACGGCCGCTACCTGCTGGACACGACCGTGACGTTCCGGCACCGGGGGCAGGAGTGGCGCGACCGGATAACCGCGAACCGGGCGGTGGCCTACCGCATCCACCACGACCCCGTACGCGGCCGCTGGTACGTCACCGCCTCCTGGCAGCGCGCCACCGCCCCCGTCCTGCCAATGGAAGCGGCGCTGGCCCGGGGCGTGGTGGCGGTGGACATGAACGACGACCACCTCGCCGCCTGGCACCTGGAAGTACACGGCAACCCAGTCGGTGAACCACAACGGTTCTTCTACGACCTGAGCGGCAGTACGGAGCATCGGGACGCGCAGATCCGGCACACGCTGACACGGCTGCTGCACCACACCCGGCGCTGTGAGGCGTCCGCGATCGCCATCGAGGACCTCGACTTCACCGACGGCACAAGCCGTGAGAAGCACGGCCGCAACAAACGCTTCCGCCGCCTCATCTCCCGCTTTCCCACCGCCAAACTCAAAGCCCGCCTCGTGTCGATGGCCGCCGAACAGAACGTGGCGGTCGTGGCGGTCGACCCGGCCTACACCAGCCGGTGGGGTGCCCAGCACTGGCAGAAACCGCTGACCACCCCACGACGCACAATGTCCCGGCACGATGCGGCAAGCGTCGCCGTCGGGCGACGCGCCCTCGGATATCCGATCCGGCGACGGACGGCACCGCCCCCACACGACCAGAGCGATCGTGTGGGGCATCGGACCGCCCAGGCCCGACCGGACACCCGTGGGCGTGAGGAAACCCGCCCCCACATTCCCGGACCGCGCACCGGATGCGCGCCGCCCGGCCGTGGAGCGAAAGCGGGCGACCAGGATGCCCAACACCGTTCGGGGCACCCGGCTGAGCACGGGTCCTCGCAACAGGACCCACTCCCACTCAGTCTTTAGGAACGGTAATCACCGCATGCGCGCCCTGCGAATCCTGCTGATCCTCGTCGTGATCCTCGGCGGCCTCTTCGTGATCGCCGACCGCGTCGCGGTCAACTTCGCGGAGGGCGAGGTCGCGGACAAGCTGAAGGCCAGCGAGAACCTGGCCGCCACCCCGGACGTCTCCATCAAGGGCTTCCCGTTCCTCACCCAGGTGGCCGGCGGCGAACTGGACGACGTCGAGGTCGGCATCGACGGCTACGAGGCGGACACCGGCACCAGGAGTGGAACGATCCGTATCGACGACCTCCGCGCCGACATGAAGGGCGTCGTCTTCTCCGGCGACTACAGCTCCGCCACCGCGGCCACCGCCACCGGCACCGCGTCGATCACCTACGCCGAACTGCTCAAGGCGGCGAAGTCCGAGCCCACCCAGGTCGCCCCCGGCGTCACCGCCAACATCGTCGGCCTCTCCGACGGCGGCAACGGCAAGATCAAGGTCGAGGTCGACGCGACGGTCCTCGGCACCAAGCTGCCGAAACCGGTCTACGTGCTGAGTACGGTCACCGTCCAGGGCGACACCGTGAAGGTGCACGCCGACTCGCTGCCCTCGTTCGGCTCTGCCGAACTCGCCGAGAACCGGGTGCGGACGATCACCGACTTCGAGCAGAAGATCGAGGGTCTGCCCGGCGGCATCAAGCTGGACAGTGTGCAGGCGGCGAAGAGTGGTGTGGAGATCACGGTGAAGGGTTCGGGCGTCAGGCTGGCGGGGTAGGACGGACCGGGTAATGGCCGGCCGTCGGTCACGGGCCACCACCCATCACCCACCACCCGCCGTCCGAGTGACGAGACGACTGTGTCCGTAGCGTAGATGTGAGCACAGGCGCATCCGCCCCCCAGTCGCGGACCACGGCCTGGGGCGACCTCTTCTTCTCACATCCCGGACGATCGCGTCTCAAGATACGACACACCGGTGACACGCCCGCCTGTCCGTCCCTACGATCGAGCCCATGCGGTGTTCGACGAGCGTCCTCCGGTCGCGGGGACAGGCGGATCTGACGAAGCGGCGGGCAGTAGACCTGTGCCGCGTCGCCGCCATGCTCTGTCGACCCTTCTGAGCGGAAGCACCGACTTCCGCATCCCCGACGCCCTGCCCAGGGCATCCGTGCGCGCATGCCCCTGACGGCCTGCACGCGCACGCCTCTCGACTCGCACGCCCCGCCGTAACTGCCCCGGAGGAGAAAGAGCATGAGCCGCAGCGACGTCCTGGTTGACGCCGACTGGGTGCAGGAGCACCTGGACGACCCCACCATCGCGATCGTCGAGGTGGACGAGGACACGTCCGCCTACGAGAAGAACCACATCCGCAACGCGATCCGCATCGACTGGACCCAGGACCTCCAGGACCCGGTCCGCCGTGACTTCATCGACCAGGAGGGCTTCGAGAAGCTCCTGTCGGCGAAGGGCATCGCCAACGACACGCTGGTGATCCTCTACGGCGGCAACAACAACTGGTTCGCGTCCTACGCCTACTGGTACTTCAAGCTGTACGGCCACGAGAACGTCAAGCTTCTCGACGGCGGCCGCAAGAAGTGGGAGCTGGACGCCCGCGAGCTGGTCGAGGAGGTCCCGGAGCGTCCGGCGACCACCTACCAGGCCAAGCCGCAGAACACCGCGATCCGCGCCTTCCGTGACGACGTCGTCGCCGCGATCGGCTCGCAGAACCTGGTCGACGTCCGCTCGCCCGACGAGTTCTCCGGCAAGCTGCTCGCCCCGGCCCACCTGCCGCAGGAGCAGTCGCAGCGTCCGGGGCACGTCCCGTCCGCGCGCAACATCCCGTGGTCGAAGAACGCCAACGACGACGGCACCTTCAAGTCGGACGAGGAGCTCAAGGAGCTCTACGCCGAGGAGCAGGTGGACCTGGCCAAGGACACCATCGCGTACTGCCGCATCGGTGAGCGCTCGGCCCTGACCTGGTTCGTCCTGCACGAGCTGCTCGGTGTCGAGAACGTCAAGAACTACGACGGCTCGTGGACCGAGTACGGCTCCCTCGTCGGCGTCCCGATCGAGCTCGGCGCCAACAAGTAAACCCCCCACCGACCTTTCAGCCTCTCTCAGGACCCTTCAGGAGTACGACATGTGTGGAGCGAAGGCCGGCGGCCCCGACGCCTCGACGATCAAGCCCGGTGAGACCACCATCCAGGGCCAGGTGACCCGTGACGGCGAGCCGGTGACCGGCTACGTCCGCCTCCTGGACTCGACCGGCGAGTTCACGGCGGAGGTCCCCACCTCCGCGACGGGCCAGTTCCGCTTCTACGCGGCGGAGGGCACCTGGACCGTCCGTGCCCTCGTTCCCGGCGCAACCGCCGACCGCACGGTCGTCGCCCAGCAGGGCGGCCTGGCGGAGGTCGCGATCGCGGTCTGAGCAGAGATCGCGGTCTGAGCAGAGATCGCGGTCTGAGCAGAACCTGACGGCCGAAGGGCCGCACTTGGCGCTGGACGCCTTGGTGCGGCCCTTCGGCGTTCTCCGGCCTACCCTGGACGTATGTTGGCCCGCCGACGACGCGCTTATTTCGCGATGATGGGCACCTGCATCGCGCTGTTCGTCCTGGCCTGGGGAGTCGTCCGCATCTGGTCGGTTCCCGTGGCCGTCGGAATGTGTGTGGTGGCCATGGTCATCCCGCCGCTCGCCGCGATCGTCGCGAACCGGCGCGGTCCCGACGACCGCTGGTGGGACGACCCCTCCGGCGACCCGACGTCCGACGAGTGGTGGGACGAGCTGGACGGCAAGAAACGGCCCAGGTAGGCAGAGAGTCGAGCCGCCCCCCGTAGACCTCAGTAGACCTCAGTAGACCTCGGTAGACCTCGTAGTTCTCAGTACACGAGCGCCTGTGTCTCGTCCCCCAGGGCCTCCTGGACGAAGACCTGGGCGCCGGCGATGCGGACGCCCTCGATGACGTCCTTCTCCGCGATGTCGCGGCGCGCCGCGCACTGGGTGCACAGGGTGACGCGGCCGGCCGCGAGGACGGAGTCCAGGAGATCGGGGAGCGGGGCCGCGTGCGGCAGCTCGAACTCGGCCGCCCGGCCCGGCAGCGCGAACCACGCCGACTCCCCGGTCAGCCACAGGGACACCTCGACCCCGCTGGCCACGGCCACCGCCGCCACCGTGAACGCCTGCGAGCAGCGCTCGGGGGCGTCCGCCCCCGCCGTCACCTTGATCACGAGCTTCTTCGCCATGACCGAATCGTAATGGGCGTACCTCACACGAAGGCCCGGGTCCCGGCCGCGTAAGCTGGGGCCCGGCTCTTGTCCACTGCCGCGTGTCTTGTGCACTGCCCCACCACGATCGTCCGAGGAGCACCCCCGTGGAGACCTTCTTCGAAGCCCTGCTGATTCTGGTGTGCGTCGGTGTGCTCGCCTTCGCCTGGCTGACCGTGAAGAAGCTGTACCAGGGCCAGCGCTGACCCACGTCGAGGAACCGCCACTCATGATCGAGATCCCGTCCGACCTCCACAAGGACCTCGTGCCCCTCGTCTTCCTGCTCGGCAACTGGGCCGGCGCGGGCGTGCACGACTTCCCCGGCTCCGAGAAGTGCAACTTCGGGCAGGAGGTCACCTTCACCCACGACGGCCGGGACTTCCTGGAGTACCGCTCCCACACCTGGGTGCTGGACAACGAGGGCAACAAGGTCCGGCCCCTGGAGTCCGAGTCCGGCTTCTGGCGCGTCGACGCCCACCGCAAGGTCGAGGTGACGATGACCCGCGACGACGGTGTCGTCGAGATCTGGTACGGCGAGCTCGCGGCCAAGAAGCCGCAGATCGACCTGGTCACCGACGCGGTCGCCCGCACCGCCGCCTCCGGCCCGTACACCGGCGGCAAGCGCCTGTACGGCTACGTCAACAGCGACCTGATGTGGGTCGGCGAGAAGCAGACCCCCGAGGTGGAGCTGCGTCCCTACATGTCGGCCCACCTGAAGAAGGTCGTCACCCCGGAGGACGTCGAACGCTGGGCCAAGGCCCTTCCCGACGACATGCCGGACGACGGCATCGCCTTCTTCAAGTAGTCCTAGACTCGTGGGTGTGGTGAGCACCGACTGGAAGAGCGATCTGCGGCAGCGCGGTTACCGGCTGACCCCGCAGCGGCAACTCGTGCTCGAAGCCGTGGACACCCTGGAGCACGCGACCCCCGACGCCATCCTCGTGGAAGTACGCAAGACGGCGTCGGGGATCAACATCTCCACGGTGTACCGCACGCTGGAACTGCTGGAGGAGCTGGGGCTCGTCTCGCACGCCCACCTCGGGCACGGTGCGCCGACGTACCACCTCGCCGACCGGCACCACCACATCCACCTGGTCTGCCGGGACTGCACCAACGTGATCGAGGCGGATGTGAGCGTGGCCGCCGAGTTCACCGCCAAGCTCCGGGAGGAGTTCGGCTTCGACACGGACATGAAGCACTTCGCGATCTTCGGCCGGTGCGAGGACTGCGCCCGCAAGGCCTCCCACACGGCCTCCCGGACTTCTTCACTCAAGGGTTCAACTACCGAGTCGTAGGCTTAGGCATATGAAAAGCCCCCTGCTGACCCTGCCCGGCGCCGTCCCCGCCGAAGGTGTGGACGAAGGCGTCGCCGCCCACTACGGCGACCTGTTCCGTGAGCAGCGCGCCCTCGCCGACGGCACCGGCTTCGTGGACCTCTCGCACCGCGGAGTCGTCACCGTCTCCGGCGAGGACCGGCTGAGCTGGCTGCACCTGCTGCTCACCCAGCACGTCAGCGACCTCCCCACGGGGCAGGCGACCGAGGCACTGATCCTGTCCGCGCACGGCCACATCGAGCACGCCCTGTACCTGGTCGACGACGGCTCGACGACCTGGGCGCACGTCGAACCCGGCACCCAGGACGCGCTGATCGCCTACCTGGAGTCGATGAAGTTCTTCTACCGGGTCGAAGTCGCCGACCGGACCGAGGAGTTCGCGGTCGTCCACCTGCCGGCCGGTTCCATCGCCGACGTCCCGGAGGGGGTCGTCGTACGCGAGACGTCGTACGGCCGTGACCTGTTCCTTCCGCGCGTCGAACTGGAGTCGTACGCCGAGAAGTCCGGCCCCGCGGTCGGGATCCTCGCCTACGAGGCACTCCGCGTCGAACAGCACCGCCCCCGCCTCGGTTTCGAGACCGACCACCGGACGATCCCGCACGAGCTGGGCTGGATCGACACCGCGGTGCACCTCCAGAAGGGGTGCTACCGGGGTCAGGAGACCGTCGCCCGGGTGCAGAACCTCGGCAAGCCGCCGCGTCGGCTGGTCTTCCTGCACCTCGACGGCAGCGAGGTCCATCTGCCCCCGGCCGGCACCGAGATCCGGCTCGCGGACGAGGGCCCCGACGGTCGCAAGATCGGCGTCATCACGACGTCCGTACGCCACCACGAGCTCGGCCCGATCGCCCTCGCGCTGGTGAAGCGGAACGTGCCGCTGGACGCGCGGCTGGTGGCGGACTCGACGGCGGCGGCCCAGGAAGTCGTCGTAGCGCCCTGAGACGCCTGGCCGAGGCCTGGAGACCTAGATCTCGATCAGGACCGTGAACGGGCCGTCGTTCGTCAGTGAGACGCGCATCTGCGCGCCGAAGCGGCCCGTCGCCACCGTCGCCCCGAGGGAGCGCAGCCGCGCGACCACCTCGTCGACCAGCGGCTCGGCCACGTCACCCGGGGCGGCGGCGTTCCAGGTGGGACGGCGGCCCTTGCGGGCGTCGCCGTAGAGGGTGAACTGGCTGATGACGAGGAGCGGGGCGTCGATGTCGCTGCACGACTTCTCGTCCGCCAGCATGCGGACGGACCACAGCTTGCGGGCGAGTTGGGCCGCCTTCTCCTTGGTGTCCTCGTGGGTCACGCCGACGAGCACGCACAGCCCCTCGCCGTCGAGCTCCCCGACCGTCTCGCCGTCCACGACGACGCTCGCGCCGTCCACCCTCTGCACCACTGCCCGCATACGACCATCATGCCGGGCGTCCGATCGCGCTCCGCACCAACCCTCTTCCTTGTCCTCAACCTCCCACCAACCCCCCATCAACCCCTCATCTGGGGCCGTTCGGGGCTGATCGGGGGCGCTCGGTCACATAGCGGCCACTTGGGGTGGCACGATGCTTTCCACACGCCGGTCGAGGGGACGGTAGAGCACATGAGCACACCGAGTACCGGGCAGCTTGGCATGACCAGCCAGCGGCCGCCCGTACAGCGCACCGACAGTCCGCCCGTACAACGCACCGACAGTCCGCCCTGCGCGCTGCGCGCCGGCCCGCCCGAGCCCGAACTGGCCGTGCTGAGCCTGCCCGAACTGCGCACGCTGCGCCGGGAAGCCCAGCGCGACGAGGCCGACCTCAGCTACGTACGGCGGCTGCTGCAGGGCCGTATCGACATCCTGCGGGCCGAGTTGGCGCGGCGGACTCCCGCGGGCGCCGCGTCCGTGCCGGCGCCGGGGGAGGCGTCCGTGGTCGAGCGGCTGTCGGAGATCCTCACCGACGCCCCGGCCCGGCACCGTTCCTCCGCCCGGCATGTGACGCTGGGCACCCCGCACAGCGAGGAGTACCGGCTGCTGGCCGCGGAGATGCTCGCCGAGGTCGAGCTCTCCGACCTGGACGCCCGCACGGACCTGGAGCTGAACACCGCGATGGGGCGGCTGGTGCGGTACGAGCAGCAGGTGTCCCGGCGTCGGCAGCGGCTGCAGCGGACGGCGGACGACTGCAGCGCGGAGATCGCCCGCAGGTACCGTGAAGGGGAAGCACAAGTCGACGACCTGCTCATGTGACACGGCGGCCGTACCGGCGATCCCGGGGCCCGTGGCCGGGGCGGGTCCCCTCCGTCCGGAAGGCCGCCGCCGATGCCCGCGTCCGCTGTCATACCGCCCGTGTCGTCCCTGGAAGAACGTGTCCCGCCCGTCCTCGCCGAGGTCGTCCGCTCCGGGTTCGTCGAGGGGCGGCACCGGGGGAGTCTGGTCCTGCTGGACGCGGACGGGGCGGTGGAACTGGCGCTCGGGGACGTGACCTCGCCCGTCTTCCCGCGCTCCTCCAACAAGCCGATGCAGGCGGCGGGCGTGCTGAGGGCGGGCCTGGACCTGTCCGGCGTGCGGCTGGCGATGGCCGCCGCCAGCCACTCCGGCGAACCCTTCCACCGCGACCTGGTCCACAAGATGCTGGACGAGCAGGGCCTGGACGAGACGCTCCTCCAGTGCCCGCCGGACCTCCCGCTGGACGCCGAGGAACGGGAGACGTACCTGGCGTCGGGCGAGGTCCGCTCCCGCGTCACCATGAACTGCTCCGGCAAGCACACCGCGATGCTGGCGGCGTGCGCGCTGCGGGAGTGGCCGCGGGACTCCTACCTGGACCCGGCCCACCCGCTCCAGCAGCTCATCCACCAGGTGGTGGAGGAGGCGGCGGGCGAGAAGGTGGCGGCCGTGGGCACGGACGGCTGCGGGGCGCCCCTGCTGGCGATCAGCCTCACCGGCCTGGCCCGCGCCTACCGCACCTTCGTCCTCGCCGACCCTGCCTCCGCCGAGGGCCGCGTCGCCACGGCCATGCGCACCCACCCCGAGTACGTCGCCGGAACCCGCCGCCCCGACACCTGGCTGATGCGTGCCGTCCCCGGCACCCTCTCGAAGATGGGCGCGGAGGCGGTCCAGGCGGTGGCCCTCCCCGACGGCCGGTCCCTCGCGTTCAAGGCTGAGGACGGCGGCGGCCGCGCGCTGGGCCCCGTCCTGGCACGCGCACTCCGGCTCATGGGCGTGGAGTCGCCGGTGGTGGAGCGGATCGGGCGGGCGCCGGTGTCGGGGGGAGCGGGGGTGGTGGGGGAGATCCGGGCCACTTTCTGAGACGGAGCAGGAAGCGGGACTCAGGAATGGGGGATCGGGGGTGGCGGGGGTGAGGAAAAACACCGGCACATCCACGCCCCCGCCCCTACCGTGGCCGCATGACCCGTCCGCGCCCCGACATCGACGTACGCCCCATCACCGAACCCGAACTCGTCGACTGGCTCCGTGCCGTCAGGACCGGCTTCCTCCGCGAGCCCACCGTCCCGGACAGCGAACTGGAAGCCCGCCGCAGCCAGTTCCAACCCGGCCGCTATCTCGGCGCCTTCGACGGCGGCCGCTGCGTGGCCACCTTCAAGTCCTTCGACCAGCAGGTCACCGCCGTGGGCGGCGCGGCCGTCCCGGCCGACGCCATCACCGGTGTCACGGTCACCGCCACCCACCGCCGCCGGGGCCTGCTGACCCGCATGATGGCCCGGGACCTCGCCGCCGCGAAGGACCGCGGCGACGTCGTGGCCACGCTGATCGCCGCCGAGTACCCGATCTACGGCCGCTACGGCTTCGGCCCCGCCACCTGGATGACCGAGTGGACCGTCGACATCCCGCGCACCGGCCTCGACCTCCGACGGCCCGTCCCGGACGACGGCGGCCGTATCGACCTCGTCGACGGTGACGACGTCCGCAAGCTCGGCCCCGACCTCCATGAGCGGATACGCCGGTCCCAGCCGGGCGCGGTCAGCCGCGACGAGATGTGGTGGCGGTCCACGACGGGACTCGTACGGCTGGAGCCGTCGTGGACCGAACCGTTCTACGCCGCGTACCGCTCGCCGGACGGCGAGGTCGAGGGACTGGCCAAGTACTACACGGACGACAACTGGCACGACAAGCAGCCGCACGACACGGCGAGCGTGAACTGGCTGATCGCCTCCACCCCGGCCGCCGAGCGCGCCCTGTGGCGCTACCTCTGCTCGATCGACTGGATCACGCGGGTGAAGAGCGGCTGGCGTGCCCCGGACGACCTGCTCCCGTTGGTCCTGCCCGACCCGAGGGCGGCCAGGATCACCGCGCAGTCGGACTGGCTGTGGGTGCGGCTCCTGGACGTCGTACGGGCGCTGGAGTCGCGGACGTACGCGGGGGAGGGGGCGCTGGTTCTGGAGGTGAGGGACCGGGACGGGCTGACCGGCGGGCGGTACCGGCTGGAGGCGTCGCCGGAGGGCGGGTCCTGTACGCGGACGACCGCGGACGCCGACCTGACGCTCGACGTGGCCGACCTGGCGGCCCTGTGGCTCGGCGACGAGTCGGCCGTACGGCTGGCGGCGCTGGGGCGGGTACGGGAAGAACGAGAGGGCGCCGGCCGGTCGGCCGACGCCCTGCTGCGCACGTCCAGGCGTCCTTGGTGCCCGGACATGTTCTGACGCTCCTTCTCCTCGGGGACAGGTGCTGCTCTGCATCCGTAGCGAGCTGTTCCGTTGTGGCTGTTCCGTTGTGCTTGTTCAGTTGTGGCTGTGCTTTCGTACGTCCGTGCGGACGCCGGTATCCAGTTGTGGCTGTGCGAGGGTGCTGACGTTCTTCAGTTGTGGCTGTGCGGACCGACCGGGCTCCCGGCTCCCCTCCGGAAGGGAGCCCGGTCAGCCGGACTGGGCGAGCAGCATCACGAGGATCACCGCTCCGATGCCGCCGATCGCGACGCTCTTTGCCTTGATCCCGGCGGTGAGCGCGACCAGGGCGACGATGCCCATCGCGCCCAGCTTCCACTGGACGAGTTGTTCGAAGCCGACGGCGAGGGCGGCGATGGCGAGGGCGATCAGCGGCATGTCGGTCCTCCTCCGGGACGGTGGTCCCTGTCGGTCGCCTTGCTGGCCAACCTTGTGGAAGATTGACCATGTTGCTCAAGTTGGCGACCAACTTCACTGTACTTATCTCCGCTTGGATGAGGCTTGTAACCACCCTTCGATGAGCTGCCGAAAGATGGCGAGAAGTTGTAGTGTTTGGTCGTGGACCCGAAACACGCCGCCGTCAATGGGCGGAAGAGGGCACAGCGGCCACACAAGTCCCATCGCGAGGTGGCCGACGAGCTGCGCGCCCGGATCCGGTCCGGGAAGCTGCGACCGGGCCAGCGCATGCCCACGCAGGCCAAGCTGGCCGACGAGTTCGGGGTCGAGCGGGGCGTCGTACGGCAGGCGCTGTACATCCTGCAGTCTGAGCACCTGCTGACCAACGTTTCGAAGGGAAGCCCGGCGACCGTCGCCCCGGATCCTGACCTGACCAGGCCTCAGACCGGGCCCGCCGCCCCGCCGCTGCCCACCACGGTGGCCCTCGCGCCCCGTACAGCGGCCGCCTTCGCCGCCCCGCACGTCGAGATCGACGCCCTGTGCCTGACCTCGGTCTCCCTCACCCTCGCCATCGGCGAGCCGCTGCGCCAGATCCACGCCGGGCGAATGAAACCGGCCAAGGTCGACGTCCGCGTCCTGCTCCCGTCACGGGACATCGACCTCGCCTTCCCGGTGGCGGTCGACGGGCGCGGGGACGGCGACCTGGTGCACGAGCGCTGGCTGGCCATGCGCAACGCCCAGGGCCAGGTGCTGCGGCACAACCTGCTCGCGCTGCGCGCCACCCATGGCATCGATGTCCACGTCTCCTTCCGGGCGCTGCCCTTCACGCCGCCGGTGAAGCTGTACCTGCTCAACGGGGAGGAGGCGTTGTTCGCGTACTACACGCTGGGCCGTCATGAGGCGGAGATCGACCAGGAGTACTTCCAGACGTACGACGCCGAGGGCACCCAGTCGATGCTGTTCGCCTTCGAGCAGGGCGTCGCACTGCGGGACACGACCTTCGTCGAGCAGTCCCACCTGTGGTTCAACGCACTGTGGGAGACGATCAGTTCGGAGCTGACGCTCACGACCTGACGTCTCCCACAACGAGCTGACCGGGCTGCCGTCGACCTGGTCGACTCATAGGGCGGGACCCGCGACCAGCAGTGCGAGAACGACCGCCCCCGCGGAGCTGACGGCCGGGTTCTTGGCCTTGATGCCTATGGTGAGAAGGAGCAGACCGGCGACGCCGACGACGCCGTACTTCCACTTGAGGGTCTGTTCGACGCCGACGACGAACACGGCGGACAGGAGGGCGAGAGCAGGCACGGTGTTCCCCTTTCGGATCCGGGTCCTGCCGGCGAATGAGGAGGCAAAGCGTCCGCCAACTGAACCAAGTTGGTAACCAACTCAATACTAGTTGTCCCCACTTGGTCGCCACTTCAAAACAACTTTCAAACAACTCCACATAGATGGATAGAAGTTGTAGCGTTTGGTCGTGACCCAGGAGGACGTGGCGGAGAACGTGGCGGAGAACGTGGCAGTGAACGGCAGCAGGAAGCTCTCGCCCCAGGAGATCGCCGACAACCTGCGGGAACGGATCCGCACCGGCGACCTCAGGGCGGGTGACCGCCTGCCCACCCAGGCCGAGCTCGCCGAGGAGTTCGGCGTGGAACGCGGCACCGTTCGGCAGGCCCTGCGCGCCCTTCAGGACGACGGCCTCCTGAGCAACGTCAGCAAGGGGAGCCCGCCGAGGATCGCGGAACCGCCCCGCACGGTCGGGGAGCAGCCGCAGCCGACGATGGTCGGACTGGCCCCGAGGCTGGTCGAGGGCTTCTCGGTGCCGCGCGTCCGCGTGGATGTCGTGTGCCACACGGCCGAGACCCTGATGCTGGCCCTCGGCGAACCGCTCCGCCAGATCCACGAGGGCCGGATCCACCCCGAGTCGGTCGATGTCCGCATCCTGCTCCCCTCGCGCGACATCGACCTCGCCTTCCCGGTGGCGGTCGACGCGAGCGGGGACGACAACCCCGTGCACGAGCGCTGGCTGGCCATGCGCAACGCCCAGGCGCAGGTGCTGCGGCACAACCTGATGTCGCTCCGCTCCTCCCACGGCATCGACGTCCACGTCTCCTTCCGGGCGCTGCCCTTCACCCCGCCGGTGAAGCTGTACCTGCTCAACGAGGAGGAAGCGCTGATCGGGTACTACATGCTGACCCGGCGCGAGGAGGAGTGGGGCAGCCAGACCCTGGACATGTACGACGCCCTCGGAGCCAAGTCCCTGCTCTTCTCCTTCGTCAGGCAGGCCGACCGGCGTGACGCCGCCTTCGTGGTGGAATCCCAGAAGTGGTTCGACGCCCTCTGGGAAACCATCACGACGGACCTGACACTCTCCTAGTGACTTCTGATACGACGCAGACTGAACTGGTGACAGCGGAGACCGAGGCACTGCGAGGGCTGATCACGCGCGCGCGTGTCGTGCTCTGGGACTTCGACGGCCCGATCTGCCGCCTGTTCGCCGGCCACGCGGCGGACAAGGTGGCGGACGACCTCGTGGAGTGGCTCGAGGGCCGCGGCCTGCACGGGCTGCTGACCGACGAGGAACGACGGTCCCTGGACCCGCACATAGTGCTGCGCGCCGTCGACCGCAGACATCCCGGCAGCGACCTGGTCGACGAGTTGGAGGAACGTCTCACCCAGGAGGAACTGCGGGCGACCTCCTCCGCCATGCCCACGGCGTACGCCGACCCGCTGATCCGCACCTGGAAGGCGGTGGGGGCCAGGCTGGCGATCGCCACCAACAACTCCCCGCGGGTGGTCCGCACGTACCTGGCGAGTCGCGGCCTCAGCTCCTGCTTCATGCCCCACATCTACGGCCGCACCCACATGCTCCAGCACCTCAAGCCCGACCCGTACTGCCTCAACCGGGCTCTGAACGCGATGGGTTCGGCACCCGGGGACGCCCTGATGATCGGTGACACCCCGTCGGACCTGCTCGCCGCCGTCGCGGCCGGCGTTCCGTTCCTCGGCTACGCGCGCAACGAACACAAGGAGAAGCTCCTGAGGGACGCGGGCGCCACGACGGTCGTCGCCTCGCTGGAGCAGGTGCTCGCTCTGGTCCGTGCGACGTCCGGCTGCTCACCGAATAGTTCAGGACAACTCTGAATTACTCCAAATAGGGTGTTTAGGCTGTGGGACATGCCACAGCCTTTGCAAAGTCATGCGCCAGCGGACGTGATCTTGAGGCCGAACCGCTAATCTCGGCCATCATGCCTCGTCTGTCACACGTAGCGCGCCGGGCGCTGGCGCACCGCCTGCTGGAGTCCCGCCGACTCCGGGGCAGGGGCGAGGTGCTCAGGGGCCACCACAACACCAACTACGTTCTGCGCGTGGGGTTGTGGCCGGCCCTGCTGCTGGGTGTGATGCCGTTCGTGCGGTTGAAGTACCGAGTGCCGCTGAACAGCGTGGAGGTCGTCCCCCGCATCTGGCCGCGCGAGGCCGAAGTGCTCGAGGTCGTCTGCCGTCATCTGCGCGAGGTACCGCGCTGTCTGGCCGTCCTGGGCGACCGCTCTGTGCACACGTTCCGCAGGGGCGACGCGCTCAGTGAGCTGAATCCCGACGGCGCCGTCGGCGAGAGCCTGATGCGGGAGTTCGCGGCGTTCTTCGTCCGGACCGCCCGCGTGCCGGTCGAGGACCTGCCGCCGCTCCCCGGGAACTGGCCGGCCGACGGCGACAGTGACGGGTTTCTGCACTGGCTCGTCGACTTCGCCGAGACGCGTGTGCACCAGCCCAACCGGGAACGGTTCGGTGATCTCTTCGCGGCCGTGGGGATCCCCGAGGACGCGATGACGAGGTTCAAGGAGAACCACCACGGCCTGACCTCCCGGCCCTTCACGCTCCTGCACACCGACGTCCACCGCGCCAATGTCGTGGTCCGCAGGGGCCGTATCGCGGTGATCGACTGGGAACTGGCCCTCTGGGGCGATCCCCTCCACGATCTGGCGACGCACATCGTCCGGATGAGGTACGGGAAGATGGAGCGGGACCGCATGGCCGAGCTGTGGGCCCAGGCCATGCGGGAGGCCGGCCGCGGGGAGCTGACCGCGGGCCTGCACCGGGACCTCCAGACCTACCTCGCCTTCGAGTACGCGCAGTCGGTCTACCCGGACGTCATGCGGGCGGCTCTCGCGCTGCCCGTCGACGCGGAGGAACAGCACTTCCGAGCGGCCGCACAACAGGTGAGCCGGGCCATGGGCCGAGCCCGTGAACCCTTGCGGCTCGTGGACGTCGCGGATGTGGAACAGATCGTGGAAGCCCTGCGGAAGTGGCACGGCATGTCCGCGCGTACGGCCGCGTGACGACCGTACGACGGGAGAACGGGCCACAGGAGAGCGGGCGTTCCGTGCGGACGGCCGCACGGCGCACTGTTCCTGCCGGCGCCCGGGGCGATGCTCTCCGACGACTTCCGGGTGAACCACTTCGAACGACTTCCCGGCCATGGTCTCCCGGCCCTGATCGCGCGGGCGATCGAGCCGTCCCCTTCCTGACCGCCCGGCTCAGCGGGCACCATGAGCAGGCTTGAGTCAAGTAGGCGGCTCACTGGGGGAATTGGTGTCGGACACAAGGCGGTCATGGGGTGCAGGACTGGCGGCCGGCTGGGAACGCGCGGAGTCCACGGTCACGCGGCTCTTCCTGGCCGTCGTGTTCGGCGTCGGACTGGTGGCCCAGTTCGTGAAGCCGGTCGGCGACGCGTTGCAGGACAAGGTCTACCTGGGCGGGGCGCTGCTCACCGTGGTGGGCTACGTGTTGTACGCCGAGGTGCAGCGGCTCAACGAGGCGCACTCGGCGCAGCGGGCGACCGAGGAGTCCCTGGCCGCCGTGGTACGGCGGCTCGACGACGAGGTGCGGAGGCTGAACTCCGTCCTGCGGCCACGGGCCGGAGCGGTGGTCACGTCGGAAGAGCTGAAGCGTGAGTTCCGGGAGGCGCTCCACGCCGGGGGAGAGGTCCGGCTCACGGCGATGGGATTCACCGGCGAGACGTTCGCCGGTCCCCTGATCAGCATTCTTCAAGGGCTGCCCAGAGACCCCCTGCGCAAGGTGAGCCTGCGCGTGCTGGTACCGGACTTCGCCCGGGAGACCGAGGTCCCGGGCCGGGTGGGCCCGGACGGCAAGGCCTGCGACTCCCCGGAATTCCGGGCGGACCTGAGGCGTCAGATCGCGGGCCACGAGAGCGCTCTGAACGGTCAGATAGGCCGGATGGCCTTTGCCGAGCGGGGAACGCTGACCGTCGAGTTCCGCGTGCTGCACATGTCACCCTCGCTCAAGCTGTACTTCATCGACAACGCCGTGGTGTACGAGGGGATCTACGACAAGATCGACCTGCGCCCCGACCCGTGGGCTCCCGCCGTCCCCACGGCGCCCGACTCCGGGGCGGGCGCCGGTCAACTCCTTGACCTCATCGGCAACGACTCCCTGCTGGCCCGCTGGTCCAGGGACGGCGGCGACCACGCTCTCGAGATCATCAGGCGTCGGAGCACCTTCTTCGAGACGCTCTGGAGCAAGGCTCACCCACTGTCACCCACGCCCCGCCTCCCACCCCGGCCGGATGTCTCCTGAACGCGGGCGGAGGGGGCACCGCGAAACCTGTGCGTAGGCTCGCCCCATGAGTGAGGCAGGCCTGCGGGAGCGCAAGAAGCAGCGGATGTACGAGGTCGTGTCGGAGGTGGCGATCGGGCTGTTCCTGGAGAAGGGCTTCGACGCCGTGTCGGTCGCGGAGGTGGCTGCCGCGGCCGAGATCTCCAAGCCCACGCTCTTCCGGTACTTCCCGGCCAAGGAGGACCTCGTCCTGCACCGGTTCGCCGACCATGAGGACGAGGCGGCGCGTGTCGTCGCCGGGGCGGACTCGCCGCTCGGGGCGCTGCGGCGGCACTTCCTCGACGGACTGGAGCGGGGCGATCCGATCACCGGCCTCAACGACCACCCCCAGGTGCGCGCCTTCTACGCACTGCTCTACGGGACGCCCGCGCTGGTCGCCCGGCTGTACGCCTACCTGGAGCGCTCGGAGGCCGCGCTCGCCGAGGCGCTCGGCGGTGATCTGCAGGCGCGGCTGGCGGCCGGACAGATCATCGCCGTCCAGCGGATCCTCGCCCAGGAGAACTGGCGGCGGATCACGGGCGGGGAGCGGGTGGCGGACGTACGGGCGGACGCGCTCGCGGCGGCGGAGCGGGCGTTCGATCAGCTGGCGAGCGGACTGCCCCATCTCACCTGAAGCAGAGTAACGAATTTAACCTGGTTACATTTTCCCCTATGCTCAGGGAATGACGTCACCTCACCCAGGTCTCCAGGACGCCCTCCACCACGAACGCACCCACCACGACCGCTGCCGTACCGCGCTCGCCGCCATGGTCGCCGGGGCGCAGGAACACGTCGTCACCGGCGAGGACGTCTCCGCCTCCGGTGCCGACGCCGAAGTTCTCGGGTATCGCCTGCGCACGCAGGCCAAGGAGCTGCGGGACCTTCCGGAAGGGCCGCTGTTCTTCGGGCGGCTGGACTTCGCCGAAGGCGCCGCCGCGGACCACTCGGGGCAGAGCTACCACATCGGGCGGCTCAGGATCAGCGAGCATCCGGCCGCCCCGCCCCTCGTCGTGGACTGGCGCGCACCCGTCTCCCGCGCCTTCTACCAGGCGAGCGCGCACGACCCGCAGGGCGTCGCCGTGCGGCGCCGGTTCGGCTGGGCGTCCGGCAGCCGGGGCGACTCCGCCGACCTCACCGGCCTGGAGGACGAGCACCTCGGCCGGGGGGAGTCGGGGGCCGGTGGCATCGTCGCCCGTGAGATCGAGCGGCCCCGGGTCGGCCCCATGCGGGACATCGCCGCGACCATCCAGCCGGAGCAGGACGATCTCGTACGAGGAGACCTGGACGTCTCGGTGTGCGTGCAGGGCGCCCCGGGCACCGGGAAGACCGCCGTCGGGCTGCACCGGGCCGCCTACCTGCTCTACACCCACCCGCAGCGCATCCGCCGCGGCGGACTGCTCATCCTCGGCCCCAACCGGACCTTCCTCTCCTACATCGCCGAGGTGCTGCCGGCGCTGGGCGAGACCGGCGTACGGCAGTCGACCCTCCAGGAGGAGATCGCCCGGCATCCGGTCACCGGCGCCGACACCGAGCGGGCCGCCGTCGTCAAGCACGACGCCCGGATGGCGGAGGTGCTGCGGCGGGCGCTGTACGCGCGGGTGTCTTGGGAGTCGGGGGAGAGGGGCGCCGATCGCGTCGTCCCTGATCGCGCCGTCCCGGATCTCACCGTCCCCGACGGCTCGTACCGCTGGCGGGTGCCCGGTGGCGAACTCGCGCGGATCCTGCGCGACGTACGCGCCGAGGAACCGCCGTACGGCGTCGGGCGGGAGCGGGTGCGCAGCCGGGTCGTGCGGTGTGTGCAGCTCCGGGCCGAGCGGCGGGCGGGCCCGCAGAGCGGCGCCTGGGTGCAGAAGATCTCGCGGTCGCGGGCGGTCGGGGCGTACGTGGACGCCGTATGGCCTCGAGTGCGGGCCGAGGAGGTGCTGGCCGAACTCCTCACCGACGAGCGGGTGCTGGCGGCCGCGGCCGACGGGCTGCTGGATGCGGACGAGCAGCGGGCGCTGCTGTGGGCGCGACCGCCGCGGTCATGGAAGTCGGCGCGCTGGTCGGCCGCCGACCTGGTCCTGCTCGACGAGGTCGCCGGGCTCGTCGAACATCCCGAGGGATACGGCCATCTCGTCGTCGACGAGGCGCAGGACCTCTCCCCGATGGAGTGCCGGGCGATCGCCCGCCGGGCCGCCTTCGGCTCGCTCACGGTCCTCGGCGACCTGGCCCAGGGGACCACGCCCTGGGCGGCCCGGACGTGGGACACGACCCTGCGGCACCTCGGGAAGCCGGACGCGGCCGTGATCCCGCTGACCATCGGGTTCCGGGTGCCGCAGGCCGTGGTGAAGCTGGCGAACCGGCTGCTGGAGAGGCTGGACGTGGAGGTGCCGGTGGGGCGCTCGCTGCGTACGGACGGGGAGTTGAGGATCCGCGAGGCGGGGGCAGGGGCGGATGCGGTGGGCGGGGTGCTCGACGTGGTCGTGGACGCCGTACGGGAGGCCCTGGCGCGGGAGGGATCGGTCGGTGTCATCGCCGCGGACGCGGACGTGGACCGGGTGCGTGCCGCGCTCGCCGCGGCCGGGATCGCGGCGGCGGGGCCGGACGAGCCGGCCGCCCGGCTGAGCGTCGTCCCGGCGACCCTGGTCAAGGGCCTGGAGTACGACCATGTCGTCGCCGTCGAGCCGGCCGCGATCGCGGAGGGGGAGGGGCAGGAGGAGGGGGACGGGGATGCGGAGGTGGGGGACCTCACTGGCGGCCGGGGGCTGCACCGGCTGTACGTCGTGCTGACGCGGGCGGTGTCGCGGCTGGATGTGGTGCATGGGCGGCCGTTGCCGTTCTGACGGCCGACTGCTCGGCGGGGGCTGCCCGGGAGGCCGGGCCGTTCGGTCGGTGGCTGCCCGGGAGGCCGGACCGTTCGGTCGGTGGCTGCCCGGGAGGCCGGACCGTTCGGCCGGTGGCCGCCCGGGGGCCCGGGGTGCTCAGGTGCCGGCGTCGAAGAGCGGGATGAGTTGCTCCTCCTCGTACGTCAGGTGGGCCTCCAGCTCCCTCGTGAGGCGCTCGACCTCCGAGCGCGCCGTGTCCCGGTCCGCGTTCTCGGCGGTCACCGCGTGGCGGAGGTCCTCGACGAGGGCCGCGATCTTCTCGTGCTCCTCGCGCAGGCGGGCGATCGCCGGGGCGGCCTTCGGGTGGCGGTCTCCGAGGAGGGGGAACATGCCGAGGTCCTCGCCGGTGTGGTGGTTGTGCAGGCCCTGGCAGAACGTCAGGCAGTTCACCCGGAGCTGGGCGCCGAGCGTGGCGGTACCGGTGCTCATCTCCTTGCGGATCTGGGCGAGTTCGCGGCGGAAGGCGTCGTGCACGACCTTGATCGCCTCGCCGAGGGAGCCGGCGTTGATGTTCGGCGGGCCGCTCTGTGCGACCTCGTGGAGGGCGACCACCGGGATCACCCGGTCCGTCTTCTCCTGGTACGCCGCCCAGCCCGGGTCCGCCTCCACGGCCCGCGCGAAGGCCTGGTCGCGCTCCTCGCCGGTGAGGACCTCGGCACGGGCCTCGTAGGTGAACGCACCGCTCTCCACGGTGACGTGGGGATCGGCGAGGAGGTTGCGGTACCAGTCGGGGTGGCGCGGGGAGCCGCCGGCCGAGGCGATGACGAGGATGCGGTCGCCGCCGTCGGGGAGGTAGCCGACGGGGGCGGTGTGCGGGGTGCCGGCGCGGGCGCCGGTGGTGGTGAGGAGGATCAGGCGGGCGCCCTCGAAAGCACCGCTCATCCGGCCCCTGTTGGCGCGGAACTCGTCGATGATCTGGTCATTGAAGGGATTGGGCACGCTGTCTTCTTTCTCTTTCTCTGTCGCTGGTGTCTTCGTCGCTGGTGTTCTGCGAACTTCGAAGGCGGCACAGAGAAAGAGGCGGGCTCCTGGCCCTCCCCCACTCCCGAACTCGCTCGAGCGGGGGGACCCCCGTCGGCCTCACTCAGAGGCCGGGCACCCAACTCGCTCACGGCACAAGGCCGACCCGGCAGTCATACGGGCAAGGTAGCGTCGGCCGCGTGATCGACACCACCGAGTTTCTGGACATCCCCACGACCACTCTGGCCGATCTGCTCGGCCGTGAGCGGGTCATGGACATCGGCATACGGCCGCTGTGGGAGCCGGTACCGCGGATCGCCGGGCCGGCGTTCACCGTACGGTGCCCGGTCGGCGACAACCTGATGCTGCACGCGGCGATCCACCGGGCCGCGCCCGGTTCGGTGATCGTCGTGGAGTCCGGCGACCTCGACTACGCGCTGGCCGGCGGCAACGTCTGTGCCGTCGCCCAGCGCCGGGGCATCGCCGGTTTCGTCGCCGACGGGCTGATCCGCGACCTCGCCGAGGTACGGGCGATGCGCTTCCCGGTGTTCGCCCGAGGCGTCATCCCGATCCCGGCCGCCAAGTCCGCCGTCACGCGGTTCGGTGAACGGGTGCGCTGCGGCGGGGTCCCGGTCGACGCCGGCGACATCGTGGTCGCCGACGAGGAGGGAGTCGTCGCCGTCCCCGCGTCCCGCCACGAGGAGATCCTCACCGCGGCCCGCGCCAAGCTGGCCAAGGAGGCGGCGGAGACACTGGACGAGTGGGAGGCGGCACATCGGGCCCGGGTCGACGAGATCCTCGCGCGGGGCGGGTTCGAGGGCTGAGAGTTCTTGCCGCTCCTCCAACTCCTCCCGCCACTCCCGGCCCCTGCCCCTCCCTCGACTCCGGTCCCCGGTCCCCCTGGCACCCGGCCCCCGCCTTCGGCACCCGGTCCCGGGCCCCCCGCCCCCGTCTCACTGGCGGCCGAGCACCTCCGTGACCCGCATGAACCCGTCCGTTCCGTGGCCGAGGCCGATGACGCGGCGGGCCTGGCCCTCGGCGGCGCGCAGGACGGCGGCGTCGATGCCGTGGGCCTCCGAGGTCTGGATGATGTGTGCCATCGAGGAGACCGCCGAGGTGATCGGGTTGCCCTCGCCGGAGAAGGTGCCGCTGTCGACGTCCTCCGCCCACTCCTCGATGAGCGGCGGCAGGATCGCGGCGATGCCCTGTGCGAAGGGGGCCAGTTCGCGGGCGGTGACGCCTTCCGCGCGGGCCACCGCGAGGGCGTGCGCGAAGCCCGCCGTCGCCGTCCAGAAGAGGTCGAGCAGGGCGATGTCGTACGCGGCGGCCCGGCCGATGTCCTCACCGAGGTGGGTGTGGGTGCCGCCGAGCGTGTCCAGGACGGGCCGGTGCTCCCGGTAGAGGTCCTCGGGGCCGCTGTAGAGGAACACCGCGGCGGGTGTTCCGATGGTGGTGGTCGGCGTCATGATCGCGCCGTCCAGGTAACGGATACCGTGGGCGTCCGCCCAGCTCGCCGTGGACCGGGCGCGGTCGGGTGCGTCGGCGGAGAGGTTGACGACCGTACGGCCTTTGAGGGCGTCGGTGACCGGCGCGTCCCGCAGTACGGTGTCCGCGGCGTCGTAGTTCACCACGCAGACCACGGTCAGCGCACTCGCGGCGACCGCCTCCGCCGCCGACCGCGCACCGACCGCCCCGCGCTCGACCAACTCGCGGTCCCGGCCCGGCGTACGGTTCCAGACGGTGGTCCGTAATCCGGCCCTCAGGAACGCGTCGGCCAGCGCGCGCCCCATCGGACCCAGGCCCAGGACGGTGACGGTGGCGGTGGCGGTGGCTTCGGCGGCGGACCGGTCAGTGGACATGGGCATGCTTCAACTCCGGTAACTCAGAAGAGGGTTGTCGAGCAAGGCGAGCCGGGACGCGCGCCTTGCTTCGTGACGTCCTTCAGCCTCTGCCGCGCGCCGGATGCTGCCAAGTACGTACAAAAAAGTAAGTACCGCTCCGCCGGGCGAGGCGACGTGGCGGCTCTCGAAATCGGTTGCCGGGCGGAGGGGCGGTTGGGCAGCATCACGGGCATGCGATACCGGGAGCATGCGCATGGCTGACGAGTGTTTCGCACATCCACGGCTCGCCTCGATCTACGACGCCCTCGACCCCGACCGCGGCGACCTCGACGCGTACGTCCGGATGACCGAGGAGTTCGGGGCGCGCCGCGTGCTGGACATCGGGTGCGGGACGGGAGTCCTCGCCCTCCTGCTGGCCGGCCGCGGGCTCGATGTCGTCGGCGTCGATCCAGCCGCGGCCTCCCTCGATGTGGCCCGGGCCAAGCCGGGCGCCGACCGGGTGCGCTGGATCCACGGCGACGCGACCGCCCTCCCTCCGCTGCGGGTCGACCTCGCGACGATGACGGCGAACGCCGCCCAGCAGATCGTCGAGCCGGAAGCTTGGCGGGGGACGCTCCGCGGCGCCTACGAGGCACTCCGGCCCGGTGGCCGCCTGGTGTTCGAGACCCGGGTTCCGGCCAGGCGGGCGTGGGAGGAGTGGAACCGCGACGCGTCGTACGCGGTGACGGAGATTCCGGACGTCGGCGCGGTCGAGACCTGGGTCGAAACGGTCGAGGTGAGCGGCCCGCTGGTGACGTTCCGCCAGACTTATGTCTTCGCCGCGGACGGCCAGGTGCTGACGTCGGACTCGACCCTGCGCTTCCGTGGGCGGGAGGAGGTGGAGAGCGACCTGGCCGCCCAGGGATACGAGGTGGAGGACGTCCGCGAGGCACCGGACCGGCCGGGCAAGGAGTACGTGTTCGTCGCCCGTCGACCTTAGGTCCGACGTCGGCGTGACCGGGCCGGCCCGAGGTGGACCGTTCCTCGTCGGTGTCACGGCTGAGCAGCGCGTCGAGCTCGGGGTCGCGACAGGCCTACGCAGCAGTGGCAGTGGCAGTGGCACTGGCACTGCATGAGCCAGGGGGGATCACGGACATGCGCAAGACACCCGACCGGGCCGTCCAGCCGCAACGAGCCGCGCGACACCCGCTCATGGGCGAGGAGGACCG
Organism: Streptomyces sp. NPDC050287; assembly: GCF_044459385.1. Lineage (NCBI taxonomy): Bacteria > Bacillati > Actinomycetota > Actinomycetes > Kitasatosporales > Streptomycetaceae > Streptomyces > Streptomyces sp. NPDC050287. Next base: position 80,538 of record NZ_JBITIY010000018.1, read on the forward strand.
ACGCCGTCTCGGGTGACGGCACCACGGCGCGGCCGACAACCGCAGAGAGCGGCGAAGGGCTGTGGAACACCACGGGCAGCCACGGCCTGAACCCCGGTGTCAGCGTGAGCCGCTTCTGCGGAGGACCTGGTCGATGCCGACCGCGACGACGATGAGGGTTCCGGTCGCGACATCCTGGTAGAGACTGTCGATGCCCGCCTGGGTGAGACCGGAGCGGAGCACGTTGACGATGACGGCCCCGATGAGTGTGCCGATGATGCTGCCCCGGCCGCCGAACAGGCTGGTGCCGCCGAGCACGACGGCGGTGATGCTCTCCAGGTTGGCCGTCCGGTAGGCGTTCGGGTCGGCGTTGGCGATGCGGCCGAGGGCCTGCCAGGCGGCGATGCCGTAGAGGAACCCGGCGGTCACGTAGACCGAGAGGACTGTGCGCCACACGCTGATGCCGGTCAGACGGGCGGACTCGGGTGCGTCGCCTACGGCGTAGATGTGCCGGCCCCAGGCGGTGTCCGCGAGTACGTACCAGAACAACGCGTAAAGGCCCATGAGCAGGAACGTCCCCCAGGTGAGGAGCACCGCCCCGAGCTGAATGCCCTCCCCCCAGAAGAGAAGCAGATCGGAGGTCACCTGATAGCTGCGCGACTGGGAGTAGAGACTGCTCACCGCGAAAACGACGGTCAGGGCTCCCAGGGTCACGACGAAGGGGGGCAAGCCCAGGCGGGCGACGAGCAGGCCGTTCACCAGTCCCAGGAACGTCGCCACGGCCAGGCCGAGAAGCAGGGCACCCCCGGGGTTGCCGCCCTCGAAGGCGATTTTGGCCATGACGATCGTGCCGAGGACCGCGATGGCGCCGTTCGAGAGGTCGATGCCGGCGGTGAGGATGATCAGCGACTGGCCCAGTGCCAGTGTGCCGATCACGATGGACTGCTGGAGCACCAGTGAGAGGTTCTGCGGGGTCAGGAACGTCTCCGTGGTGATCGAGAAGACCACCACGCAGATGAGCAGAGCGGCGAGAGGGCCGACGACCGGCGTGCGCAGGGCGTACCGGAGTTTCTCCCGGGACTGGGCGTGTCGTTCACTGCCGGCGGCACGACTGGTGACAGGTGTTCTCATCGGTCGTCCTGATCCCTTCGACCGCTCGGCGTCGGTACCTCATCCCCAGCAATGCTTCAGTCCCCAGTGCGTATTCTGGGAGGCCAGTCCGTCCGCCGGCTTGTCGGTGATGACCACGGCGCCCGTGTCCACGAGTCGGTGCGGCTTCTTCCCGCTCCTGGCGTACTCGACGACCGAGTCGACGCCTCGCGTGGCCATCGTGACCGGGAACTGCATCACCGTGGCCGCGTACTTGCCGGACCGGACGTCGCGGACGCCGTCGCACCCGCCGTCGATGGAGCCGATGGTCACCTTGTGGCTGAGGCCGCGGGCCGCCATGGCCGCGGAGGCGCCGCCGGCCACCGGCTCGTTGATCGTGTAGACCGTGTTGATGTTGCTCGTGCGCTCCAGAAGGTTCTCCGTCGCGGTCTGTGCCGGATTGCGTTCTCCATTGGTGTTCGCCTGCCCACGGATCGCAGGGGAGTCGTTCGCGATGCCGAAGCCCTTGAGGAATCCCTCGTGGCGCTGCTGGCTGACGGTGGAGTCGTCCGTGCCGTCGAGCATGATCACCTTGGGCGGCCGGCCGGCGAGAGCCGCCCTGAGATAGGCACCCTGGAGGCGTCCCGCCTTGACGTTGTCCGTCGCATAGGTGGCGTCGGTCGCGCTCGGCGGCTCGGTCGTGGAGTCCAGCGCGATCACCACGATGCCCTGGCGGCGGGCCTCCGCGATGGTGCTCAGGAGACCCGTGCCGTTCGACGGGGTGATGAGGATGCCCTGCACACCGCGGGAGATGAGGCTCTCCATCGCGGCGACCTGGCCCTCGTTGTCCCCGTCGAACCGGCCGGCCAGGGCGATGAGCTTTGCGTGGTTCTTCTTCGCCGCCGCCGCGGCGGCCTTGCGCAGGGTCACGAAGTACGGATTCGTCTCGGTCTTGGTCACCAGACCGATCGTGACCTTCCCCGACGCCGCGCCACCGCTGTGGCTCTGCCCCCCGCCGCATCCGGCGGCGCCGAGCAGGAGGCCACCCGCCGCGAGGAGCGCCACTCCCCGTCGGCAACGCCGCTGCTGTGCGCGCTTGCGGCTCGAACGGCCGTGTGCCATGGTCACGCCCTCCTCCGGCCGGTCCAACGTCCCACGGGCTTTTACCTCTGCCTCATGGGCGAGAGTATGCCGAAAAGTCACGTAAGCGAGCTTTGACCTACTGTTGACTAGGGGCGGATTTCCACCGAGCCCTGAGCTCTCAGCGCAGTCGCACGGGGAAGGCGAGGTACGCGTGACCGGTTCGCCGCTGCTCGCGCTGCGTGGCATCTCCAAGCGGTTCGGTGCCGTGCAGGCACTCAAGGACGTCGAGCTGGAAGTCCACCCAGGTGAGGTCGTCGCCCTTCTGGGAGACAACGGCGCCGGCAAGTCCACTCTCATCAGGGTCATCGCGGGTGTCACACCCGCCGACACCGGCGTGATCAAGTGGGAGGGCCGGGCGGTGCAGATCAGGACTCCTCAGGACGCCCAACGCCTCGGTATCGCGACCGTGTACCAGAACCTGGCGCTGTGCGACGGCCTCGATGTGGCCGAGAACCTCTTCCTCGGCCGGGAGCGGAGACGCCCCGGGGTTGTGGGCCGCCTCTTCCGGCAGATGGACAAGAGCAGCATGCGCGGGGAGGCACGTAGGCAGCTGGACGCACTGGGCATTCACGTCCCCGACGTGCGCACACCCGTGGCCACGCTGTCGGCGGGCCAAAGGCAGACGGTCGCGATCTCCCGCGCGCTCCTGGGCAAACCGAGGGCCGTCCTGCTGGACGAGCCCACCGCGGCACTCGGCATCCAGCAGGCGGGCCATGTCCTCGATCTGGTCGAGGAGCTCCGCGAACAGCGGATCGGGGTGATCCTCATCAGCCACAACATGGGAGACGTCAAGGCCGTCGCGGACCGGGCCGCAGTGCTGCGGCTCGGCCGCAACAACGGCTTCTTCCATGTGCCGACCGCACCTCAGGACCGGATCATCTCCTCCATCACGGGCGCCTCGAGCAACCCCTGACCCGCGCGGGACCCGCCCCCACGCGGGACCGGCTTGCGAGCGGGTGAAGCTGTGGGTGCGGCCGATCGGGGTAAATACGCGGCGGGCATACCAGGTGCGGGGCCGGTCGTCCGGGTCGGTCGAGCCGGATACAAATCGCTCGGCACGCCACTCGGGGAGAACTAATGTTCCACTCCATGGCAATCGCTTCCGATCTTCCCCCGCGTCTCGGCAGTCTGACCTTCCACGGACCGCTCTCCGAAGCCCGCGCCGGGCGCATCGTCGCGCGGCTCGCCGCCGTCTCGCCCTCCACTGTTCTCGACATCGGCTGCGGCTGGGGCGAACTGCTGCTCCGCGTTCTGGAGTCCGTCCCGGGATCGACAGGCGTCGGCCTCGACATCAACGCCGAGGATCTGGCCAGGGGCAGGGACCTTGCGAAGGGGCGCGGACTGGCCGGACGGGTCGAATTCAGCGAGGAGTCGGCCCTTGGCACGGCACGCGGGCCCGTGGACGCGGTGCTCTGCCTGGGGGCTGGGCAGGCGCTGTGCGACCCCGAGCAGCCGTACGATCCCAGCGTCGTACTGCACGAGCTGCGCCGCTTGGTCCGCCCAGGCGGACGTGTCGTCCTGGGCGAGGGCTTCTGGGATCGCACCCCGACGGACGAGGAACTCGCGGCCATGTGGCCCGGGGCGCAAGCAGGCGACCACCTGCGGCTCGGACCGCTCGTCGACCTCGCTGTCGAGGCGGGCTTCCGGCCGGCCTGGATAGAGTCGGCGAGCCGTGAGGAGTGGGAGGAGTTCGAGTCCGGATACCGCCACGACACAGAACTCTGGCTCGCCATGAACCCGGACCATCCACTCGCCGCCGAGACCCGCGAACGAGTCGACCGCCAGCGGTCGTCCTGGGCTGACGGCTACCGCGACATCCTTGGCATCACGTACTTGACCCTCGTCCCGGTTACCAGAGCCTGAACGCTGCCGAAATCCGTGTGTCCTGTCCCGGTTAAGCGTGGGTGATGCGAGGCCGTGACCTGGGGTGCTTCGTTTTGTCCGGGACGCGCTGACCGGGGTTGTCCCGCTCATGTGCGGGCAGTTCGGCGTGTGGCATGTGCCGGAGAGTCGGGTTCAGCGGACTTTGGTCTGCGGGGGTTCCCAGACCGAGCAGTCGTGGGCGAAGAGCACACGTCGTGGGTCGAAGTCGGCGAGTCGGTCCAGCCAGTGCTGATAGGGAGGAAGCGGCTGCTCCACGCCGTGGAGTGTCGCGTGGCGGGCCAGTTGCTCGGACGCGAAGTGGGAAGCGAAGTCGTGTGCCTGGCCGGCGAGGACCACTGTGCCGTCGCCTTGCCGGAGGACCAGTGACTGGTGCCCTTGCGTGTGCCCAGGCGTCGGAATGACCCAGACTCCTGGCCAGACCTCGGTTTCGCCGGCGACTTCCTCGTAGGTTGCGCCGGGGAAGTCGATCAGCTCGTCGAAGGTGTAGTCGCCCCGACGAGCGGTGGCCAGTTCGACGTCCTGGACCAGGATGGGCTTGCCGGCCAGGAGAGGGTTACCGCCGCAGTGGTCGAAGTGCAGGTGGCAGTTGACGACCATGGAGATGTCATCGAGGGCGACTCCGGACGCTGACAGGGCGTCCTGTAACGCGCGGCGTCGGGGTCGGTAGTGCGCTTCGGTCTCCGGGTCCGCGTCGCCGATGCCGGTATCGAAGAGGATCAGCCCGTTGTCGTGTCGCACCAGGTAGGCAAGGACAGGTTCGACTCGTGGCTGTGGGCCGCCCGTCTCCGACGCGGGCCGGACGAAGTATCCGAGATCGAGCCGACGCACCGCCATGTTCTTCCCCATAAGGCCATCCTGGCAGCAGGCCGCCGTACGACATCCAGCCGGTCTGCCGACAGCAGAACCGCCATGGACCTGCTGCGGGTCGCGTCGCGGACAGGAGGACTTCGATTGGTCAGATGTGGAGTTCGGGCGGGAAGCCGGTCCAGCGGAGTTCTGCGGGCAGGTGCCGCATGTCGTTGTAGACGTAGATCGCCGAAAGCGGCGTGTTCAGGAGCGTTCACCGAGCAGAACGGATTGGCGTCGGCCGCTTTCCGTCAGGGTTGTCTCATCTGCTGACGCTTCACCGTGCCGAGCGAGGTAGAGGTATCGAGTGGCTGCGTCTGTCATGTCCTGGGCTCCGTCGTCATCCGTGATCTTGTATGTCAGGGATGGACGCCGAGCTCTTTGTGCATAGTTCCGTCGCGGCTGTCCTGCCTCAGACCTGGGCTTTCGGAGGCCGATTGGGGGCAGGAGGGCTTCGAATGCCCCTTTGCGGACCTGCAAGGACTGGGCAGCTCGAATGGGACGAAACCCCTCGTCCAGGTGATTGCGCAGTCCGGTGCGATCCCCCGCCGCTGGTCCGCGTCTCTCAACTGCTGAGGGTGGCAAGGGGCTTTCGGCAAGCCTCGTAAGGTGTAGGCATGTGGACCCAGCACATCCAGGCTCTGTGATCACGAGGCGTTGAGGGCGATGCCGGAGGGCGTCGCCCTCCTTGGTGTGCCTGTTCCGTGATCCATCTCCCTGCGCCACCCGCGCTGAGGTGGCGGGATGCCGGGCGTCGTTCTTCTTGGGACGGCGGCTTCCGAGAGCGAGTACAGGCACGGTCCCTTCCCTTCGCCGTTGCCAGGAGTGCCTCGTGCCCGCGTTGCTTCCCCCTGCTCTCGAACCGTTTCTCGACGTGTTGCGCTGCCCGGTGTGCCGCGCCCGTCTCCGACCCGACCGTGGCTCACTGCGCTGCCCGGCGGGCCACACCTTCGACATCGCCCGTCAGGGTTACGTCAGCCTGCTGACGGGCATCCGCGCCACCAGCGGTGACGACGCGGCCATGGTTCAGGCCCGAAACCGGTTCCTGTCCACCGGCAGGTACGCCCCTGTCCACGAGACCCTGACCCGTATGACGGCCGACGTCCTGTCTGGCCAAGGCACGGTCGTGGACGTCGGATGCGGCACCGGCCACTACCTGGCCGGCGTACTCGATCAACTGCCCGGCACCCGCGGCCTGGGACTGGACACGTCAGCAAGCGCCCTGCGCTCAGCGGCCCGAGCCCATCCGCGAGCTGCGGCGGCGAGCTGGGACGTCTTCCGCCCCTTCCCCTTGGTCGACCAGGGGGTCGACATCGTGCTGGACGTGTTCGCCCCGCGCAACCCGTCCGAGTTCCACCGAGTGCTCCGTCCGACCGGCCGGTTGATCGTGGTGCGCCCCGTCGAGCGGCACTTGGCCGAGCTACGGGGCCAGGTGCCCGCGATGGTCACGATCGACCCGGACAAGGAACAGCGCCTGCAACAGGCGTTGGCCCCCCACTTCCGGGCCGCCGGTACCCAGCACGTCGAATACACCACACCACTGACCAGGCAAGAAGTCATCGATCTGGTGGGCATGACACCGAGCGCACGCCACCTGACCCACGCGGACCTGAGCGGTTACGGTCGCCTGCCCGACCAGGTGACCGTCTCCGTGCTGGCCACCTCCTACCAGCCTCGGTGACCAGGAGCGGCGGACACGCCTACTGCCCGACGAACCGAATGAGCGCGCTTGGCGCCCCACCCTTTCTGGCGACTCTGGGAGGGTGGGGAGTCCGAATGAACGGCATGCAGTCCGCCCGGGGCGAAGCCGCGACCTCGTCTGTCGGCGTTCAGCGAACCACGACAGGAGGTATGGGGGGTGGAACGCGCCGGTGGTCCGGGACAGGCACGCATCCGGCGGATACATATACTGAATGTTGTCCTTGAATAAAGGAGTCCAGTATGAGCGTGACGACGATCGACCTCGATGACGATGCGCTGGAGAAGGCCATGCGTGTCGCCGGTGGTGGCACCAAGAAAGACGTGGTCAATGCCGCCCTTCGCGAGTACGCCGAACGCCATGAACGGGCCGCGCTCGTAGCCAAGCACTTCCACGCCGCCCAGCAGTGGGACTACGAGGGCTGGCAGCAGCGCCGCGTCGACGAAAAGCAGGGTGGCGCGTGATCCACTACCTGCTCGACTCCTCGGGCCTGTGGCGCCTCCTGCGCGAGGAGCAGTTGAGGGACGCGTGGCTGGAGACCACCACCCTCCGGGCCATCGGGTCGTGCGCTCCCCAGCGGACCGAGTTCCGGCGCTCAGCGCGCAACGCAGTGGAGTACGAGGCCATGGGGGAAATGTTCATGGATCTGTACCCCGACGTACCTCTCCCGAAGAGGTTGTGGGACTGGATTGAAACAGCCCAGTACGCGCTCGCGGAGAAGGGGGCGCTCGGTGCGGCCGGGCCGCTCGACCTGATGATCTGCGCGACCGCCGTGCACCATGGACTGGTTGTACTGCACGACGACGCTGATTTCGTCACCGTGGCCCGCTTCCTGCCCGACGTCAGAGAGCGGAACGTGCGCAACGCTCCAGGCCTCTAGCATCCTTGGCCGTCGTGGACGCGCGGGTACACCGGAGCCCCGCCTTCATCACGCGCCCGGCCGAGCCGGCAGCGGGTACGTCGTGGAAGACGTACGCGACACTCCTGACAGGCCGGGCACGGAGTTCGTCTTCGTCGTGCGGCGCCCGTAAGAGAACCTGCGAGAGACCTCGCTGCCCCGATCGACCGGGACCCGATCACGTCACCGAGCAGATCCCGCGGAAGTCCGCACAAACACTGGGAACGGACAGACGAGACACTCGGGTGCGGCTCGGTGAGACGGAGCGAGCTAGTTGTCGTCAACTCGGCAGCCTGACCAGGGGGTTTCTGGACCGCTGAGCACGACAACTGTCGTCAGATTCGCATCGTTCTTGGCGTGGACCGCACTTATTGCAAGCAAGTTGTCGCCAACTCCGAAGACCACCGACTCCCGGGAAGGGGGTGCCGTTTGTCTGGCTACATGACTGATCTACAAGACGTCGCCGCCCCGTACGCCGGCGAGGGCGCGTCGTACAGCTCGGGTCCGTTGTGGTCTCACCGGTGTACGTGGGAGGACCTGCTGATACCGGTCTCGGTGGACGCCGGGCGGGACGGCCTGGATGTGTCCGACGGCTGGGCGGACCGGTGGACGGCGACGTGGAGGTACGCCGGGGACGAGGTGACGGGTCCGGTACGGCATCTGGGGCATGCGCCGGTGGCGGGCCGCCGGCCGATGCGGGGGTTCACCTGGCGGCGCGATCAGCGGCACCGGCCCGGTCTGGAATCGCTGCTGGCGACGGGGCGTCTTCACGGGTTCGAGAGTCTGGAGGAGGACCAGCTGCTGGTGGCCCTGGACTTCGCTGGTGATCTGGTCGAGGTGCTGTCGCAGCCGCTGTGTATCCGGTTCCGCACGCGGGAGAAGTGGCGCAGGCACACGCCGGACTTCTTCGCTGTCACGCGGGCGGGGGTCTGGCTGATTGATGTGCGGCCCAGACCGCTGATCGGGCCGGAGGATCTTGAGAGCTTCGCCGCGGCGGCGGAGGTGGCGTTGGTCTGTGGGTGGCACTACGTGGTGGCGGCCGAGTGGCGTCCTCATGTGAAGTCCACGCTCGACGCGATGTATGCACGGCGCCGTCCGCTCCGTGACGTGCTCGGTGTCCAGCCGGGCCTGCTCGTGCATGCCCAAAAGGGACTGCCCTTCGGGGAGTTGGCTCTGACGGAGACGTACTGGCCGGTGGCCCGCGCGCATCTCCTTCATCTGCTGTGGCATCGCCGCATCGGTGTCGATCTTTCTCAGTCGCTGACGGACGGCTCACGAGTGGTGCTGGCGGGAGGTGCCTCGTGAACGCGTTGGCCACGCTGGATCTCTCGCCCGGTGCCGGCATCGTGCTGGATGACGTGGAGTGGCGGGTCGAGCGGCAGGAGCCGCATCTGGGCCGGGTGCAGCTGGTGCGTCCGGACGGTGGCAGGCAGCGGGTGACTTTCCGCTTCCTGGTCAACCACCCGAAGTGCCGTCCCTCGTCGCGCACGGCCGCGGAGGGGGTCAACCGGGGGGGGGCGTCAGCCGGCGGCGTGGAGCGACGTCAAGCCGGAGAAGCGCCAGCTGGTGCAACAGCGCTTCGAGCACCTGATGGAGGTGAAGTGCGGTTTCCGCAGTGGGGATCCTCTGCGTCCCGAGCCGGGCGAGCCGCGTCCCGAGTACGACCCGGACCGCACGACGCTGACCGCGCGCCGGGCGGCGAAGGCGGCCGAGCTGGCGGCCTTGCGGCCTGCGGAGCTCAAGTTGCTGCTGGGTGTCGGCCACGTCGGGGTACGCACGCTGGAGCGGTGGGAACGCCGACGCAGGAAGTACGGGATGGTCGGCTGCGCCGATCACCGGTGGCTGCGGGAGAGCGGGGGCCATCCCAGCGTCGGTGAGGAGGTCCGTGAGGCGATCCTGGCGGTCAGGGAGGAGACGCGCCACCACCGCTCCAGGGTGAGTGGACGCACCCGCGAGAACATGATCCACCGCTACCTCCGGGAGACCTTCCCGGAGGAGGAGATCGAGATCCCGAGCTACCACACGCTGCTTCGGATCTGGAAGGAGTGGTTCGGTCCGGGCGGTGCCCGGCCGCGCTACGACCGGTCGGCCGAACTGCCCGCCAAGAACGGGCACGTGGTGGTGACCCGGCCCGGACAGGTCGTCGCCCTGGACACCACGATCTTGCCGGTGATGGTCCGCGAGAACGTCTTCGGCGATCCGGTGACCGTTCATCTCACGCTGGCCCTGGACGTCTACACCCATTCGATCTGCGCGTTCCGGCTGACTCTGGTGTCGGACTCCTCGGTGGACGTGGCGATGGTGCTGCGGGACGTCATGTTGCCGCTGCCGATGCGGGCTGAATGGGACGACGAGATGGAGTGGCCCTATCCGGGCCTGCCGGCCGCGGTGGTCGCGGAGTTCGCCGGGCACAAGGTGGCTGCCCTGCCGTTCTTCACGCCGGAGACGGTCACCTCCGACCACGGTTCCGTCTATCGCAACCACCATCTCGTGGATGTCCAGGAGGCGATGGGCTGCCGGATTCTGCCGGCTCGCGTCTTACGGCCTACTGACAAGCAGGCGGTGGAACGTGCGTTCGGCAGTTCTCGTTCGCTGCTGTTCGAGAAGCTGGCCGGCTACACGGGAGTCGACGTCGCCGATCGGGGCGCCGACCCGGAAGGCGACGCGGTGCTGACCATGAGCGAGATGGAGCATCTGATCGCGACCTGGGTCGTGAAAGTGTGGCAAAACCGCAGGCTGGGGGAGTTCGCGCCCTTCTGGGACCCGGGCGGCGATCACAGCCCCAACAGCCTGTTCGCGGCCTCTTTCGCCCAGGAGGGCTTCGCGATGGACATCCCGTCGCCGGATCTGTACTACCGCTTCCTGCCCGAGCACCATGTGAAGCGGATCTACCGGCGGGGCGTGAAGATCAAGGGGCTTTGGTACGACGCCGAGATGCTGCACGACCCCGACCGGCACTCCACACGGGGCGGCCGATACAAACAGACGTGGGTCATCCACCGTGAACCCCGTGACCGGCGCGTGGTGTTCTTCCAGGATCCCGAAACGCACGAGTGGCACACCCTGCGCTGGACGGGCCTGCCGTCCGAGGACGACGTTCCCGCCTTCGGGGACGCCCGTGTCGAAGAACTCCTCACACGCGTACGCGAGGCCGGGCTGAAGCCGCGCTCCGACACCGATCTTCTCCCGGTTCTCCTGGAGATGATCGGAGCCGTCGATCCCGTTGCGGGCTGGCCGTCGCAGATGACCAAGTCCCAGCGCGTCCAGCAGGCCCGTGAGATCGAGCAGGCCCGCGCGGCGGACGCAGACCGTCCGCAGGCTCCGAAGGAGCCGGGCGAGGAAGCACCTCTGGCGGCTGTCGGTACACCGGCAGCGGGTTCGTGGCAGGAGCGGGCCCAGCAGGCCGCCAGGAGCCTGGACTCCCACCGGCGCCGACGGCGCGAGGAAGTCCTGTCCTCCTCGTCTTCCTTGGCAGCGCCCGCACCGCTCGGCACCAGGCGCCGAGGCCGCAACCTGTTCCTCCTGGCGGACGACGAAGGCGACGACTGCGCCGAAGGCACCGAGCGCCCCGACTCGCAGACGACGGACGAGGAGTGAGATGAGCGACCACGGCATCTCCGCGGCGGACAACCCCGTCCCGTTCCTGCGCTTCGGCCCCAGGCCGGACCGGACCACCTACGAGGGCTGGCAGGAGTTCCGCAAGACCCGGGACCTGTTCGTGCCGGTCAAGAAGATCACCTTGGCCGAGTACCAACTGATGAGCCCGCGCAAGAAGTCCCTGCACGACCTGCACCGGGCCGCCACCCACGTCAACATGACGTTGCTGGAGACACCGATGAGCGTGGCGGTCACCGATCTGATGCGCTCGCGCATCCAGAACAACGCCATGCGCTTCGGTCCCGGCACCCTGGACGGGCTGATGATCAACGGCGGTGGCTACCAGGGCAAGACGGAGACCGCCTGCCGGACGGCCGCCGAGTTCGAGGATGACTGGCGGGAGCTCTTCGAGCAGTACCGATCCCACTACGTGGATGCGATGCCCGGCACCCGGGATCTGATCGCACCGATCGCTTACTGCCAGACGCCGGTGAAGGCCACCCCGATCGCTTTGTGCGAGGCGATCCTCGACTTCTACGGCGCCCCCTACGGCAAGAACCTGCGCGGCATGATCCGCAACGTCCGGGAGTCCATCAAGGTGCACGCCACCACCGTCTTGATGATCGACGACATCACGCGGCTCAGGATGCACCGTGAGGACGACCAGGACACCCTGGACCTCATCCGTGGCCTGATGGACCTGGACGTCACGCTTGTCCTCATCGGCGTGAACATCCCCCGCTCCGGGCTGCTCAGGGAGGGCTGGCACGATCCCCGCACCAAGCAGTGGGTCTACGCGCCCCTGACGAGGGGCAAGAGCTATAACCCCGACGCCTCCACTCAGACCGAGCGCCGCTTCGACCTGATCAACCTCGACCCCTTCGACTACAGCACCGACGCCGGCACCGAGGCGTTCATCGAGCACCTCGTCGGCATCGAGAACCAGATTCGGCTCTTTCACGCAGGCCCGGGCACTCTGTCCGAGGGCAACATGCCCGAGTACCTTCGCCGTCGCACGCACGGCATCGTCGGGCTTCTCCGGCGTCTGATCGAAGACGGCCTGGTCAAGGCGATGGACAGTGGCCTGGAAGACCTGACCACCGACCTCCTCGACGAGATCCCCATCAACCTCGGCAACGTCCCGGGCAAGGGCAACGAGCGCGACGCCGAAGCCGGGGAGATCCCCGACGTCGACACCGCGCCCCAGCCGAAGCAGAAGCCGCAGCAGGCGCCCAAGAAGGGCCGCAACAAGGTCTACGACGATCCGGGCACCCCCGCGGCGGTGGAAGCATGAACCGCCGCCCGCTCTCCCGCAGCCTGGTTCCGCTCGATGACGAGTCGCTGGCAGGGTTCGTGCTGCGCTTGGCCAAGTACACCGGGTGCTCGCCGGCCGTGATCGCTGATCGTATGGGCCTTGGCCAGTACTACCGGGCAGCCATGCCCGTCGGATCCCTGCTCACGCTCTCCTCCGAGCAACTCGCTGAATGCGCGCATGTCGCCCGCCTGTCCCATGCGGAGATGGAGGGCCTTCTCCTCGCTCCCCTGGGGCGGCGCTACGGCCCGCTCAACCACCAGCTCTGGCCCTGGTCCGGCCCTCAACAACTCACCTACCTGAGACGCTGGGTCTATCTCAGGAACACCCAGTTCTGCTCACGCTGCCTGACCTCGGACAACAGCGTTTTCGGGGTCCTGCTCGGCGGTTCGTGGAAGAGGCGCTGGCACCTTGCCGTCTCCTTCGCCTGCGCCGAGCACCGACGACTCCTCAAGCGGAACTGCCCCCGCTGCCAGCACCCGGCACAAGCCGCCCGAGCGGGCATCATCGAGCACGCCGCCGAGGAAGACCTTCACCCCACGCAGTGCCGCGCTTCGATCCACTGGAAAACGAGCAGCAAGAGCGGGTTGATATGCGGCACTTACCTGACGGACGGCCCGAACAATGCCCCGATCTCCAGTGACCCCAGTACCAGAAACGAGCTTCTGGCCCTCCAAGGACGTATCGACACCCTCCTGTCCACCAACGGACCTGACACAGCGGCCAGTTGCGGACAGCCAGTCCCGGTCGCCCAGTACTTCCTGGACCTGCGCGCCGTCGCCGCGCTGATCTTCATCTCGTGGCCCCAGGCCCGCCCCTCGGCCGTCACCCCGACCCTGGCCAGGGTCATCAGTGGAGAAGCCACCCGCCGCCGCCAACGAGCCTCGGACACACTCCGACGAGCCAAGAGCGCGCCCATAGGCGACATCTTCCTCGAACCCCCGACACGCCCCATGGCCACCGGGGCCGTCCTCAGCACCGCTGAACAACTCCTGAACGCCGCCTGCGACTCCGAGGGCCGAGCGGCACTCGCCGAGCTCTACCAGCAGTCGGAACAAGCACGTCCCACCGTCAGCCGAAGAATCGCCGACACTCCCGGCATCTCCCCGGTCTTGCGCAGTTCCTTCGGCCTGCCGGTCCGCCGCCCCGGCACCCGCCCACGCCGCCGGGCAACAGCACAAGAGGCGAGGTGAACCGCATGCGACCGCTGCCCCGCAGCCTCGACCCGCTGCCCGACGAGACCCTCACCGGATTCATCCTTCGTCTCGCCCACCGAACGGGCACCACACCCGGCGAGATCACCATCCGCACCGGCCTGGCACCCCACGACCGCCCCGGCCTGCCCACCCGCCTGCCACTCGGCTCCCTGCACCACCTCAACGACGAGCACGTCACCACCTTCGCCGACGTGACACACCTGACGCCCGGCGAAGTCACCGGACTACTGCTCGCCCCGCTCGGAGAGCGCTACGGACCACTGAACCCCGCACTCACGCCACGCAAAACACCCGCGCGGATGATCTACGACAACCCATGGGTCCTGACCCGCTCCACCCGCTACTGCCCGCCCTGCCTCGCCGGGGACGGAGATGCCATCCAGGACAGCCACGGCGGAGCCTGGCAACGCCTCTGGCGCCTCCCCGTGGTCTTCCTCTGCCTCCGCCACCAGCGCCTCCTCCAGCACGAATGCCCCGGCTGCGGAACACCCGTCCACTCCGTCCGGACAGCCAACGCCAACGCCATCGCGCGACTGTCCGACGACACGCTCCACCCCTGGCAGTGCCGCTTCCCGACCCGGCCGACCCCACAGCACCAGCCCGAAACCGCCTGCGCCACCGACCTGAACCGCCTTGATCCGCCTTCTGCGGAACCCGACACGATCACCATGACCGTGCTCCTACAGCTCCAACAACAGCTCGTGGACCTGCTCACGGCGGGCGGCGGCCCCGAGACGGCCATGAGCGCGGGTGCACCGGTCCCCGCCGCCCACTACTTCGCCGACCTGCGCGCCACGGTCGCCATGGTCTTCCGAACCTGGCCCGTCGCCCGTGAGTACGCCAGCACGCCTTGCCTGGCCGCCGCCCTCGACACGGAGTACACCTCCCGCATCGCGCAGGCCGAGCCGCTGCTCAACATCCCCGGCAAGAAGAAGACCTCCAAGCCCTACACCGCACCGCCCAGGGACTCCCTGGCCGCCGGCGCTGTCCTGGACATCGCCTCGCAGCTCCTCCAAGCTGCCGACCCGCCCGAAGCACGGAAGCGTCTGACCCCACTCGTCCAGCGACTGCGCGACGCCGACCGCGCTCTCAGCACCTACCTCAGACGCCCCGCATGGATCTCGCAACCACTCCGGGCCGCCGTCAAGGACAACTGGCCCGCCGGAGAGGAACTCGCCGCATGACCACTCGCATCCGATCGTCAGCCCGGCCACGGCAGCACGGTGAGCTGCGGCCACGTGTCCTTCCAGCGCGCTGCCTTGGCTTCGTAGACCTCCTGAGGGGCAAGCACCGGGTTGGGCCGGACCACGAGGTTGAACACGTCGGACAGCCCGTGGGGCGCATAGACACGCCACTCACCGCCGGGCTCCAGCCGCACCCCCAGACAGCACGTCGTCGCGGCGAACGAGTCGATCGCGGCCTCGGTGGAATCGTGAGGCGGGCAGGGCACGCCGAATTTCTGCTCGTACCAGAGATGCACACGGGCCTCGTTGCGGATCTCCACCTCGGCCGGCAGCCCGGCGAACACCTCCTGCCCTGCCTTGATCACGGCATCCTCTGCCTCCCAGGACAGGTCGGTGCCGTCGAAGTAGAAGATGTCGTAGTCCTTGATGCCGCTGGTCGGGGGCCTGTCGGTGACCACATTCCACACCGTCTGGAACAGGCAGCCCGCCGTCACATACCAGCCGGGCAGTTCCAACGTCGCCGCCCTGGTCATCACGTCGGTCAGAACCTCGTTCCGGGAGAGAACGGACCGCAAGCCATCGAGTTGCTCAACGAGCGGGAGTCGACCAAGCATCCGTACTCCCTATCACGATCAGCCGCTCTCACAAGGCGCGTTGGCCGCAAGCAGGCATCCCAGCCCGAGAGGCGAGAGAGGTCAGGACTGCGCGCTCCGGAACGCGAGATACCGGCTGAAGGCTTCGTGGCTGTCGGGGGTGAAGCGCCACTCCGACAGGGCCGAGTCGAGCTCCGGCTCGGTCAGCCAGCCATGCCAGGCGACCTCATCGGGATCGGGGACCACGGCGTCCGGCACCACGGCTTCGTGCACGCCGAGCCAGTGAGGGCTCAAGCCGCTGCGGTTGATGAACGTGAACAGCAGGCGCGGCAGCGCATGAATGCCCAGCTCTTCGGCCAGCTCCCGCGCGGCGGCCTGTTCATAGGACTCGCCGACATTTGCGGCGCCACCGACCTCGACCTCATAGAGCCCGGGGAAGCGCGATACCTGCTCCGACCGCCGGTGGACGAGGATCCGGCCACGGTCATCACGACACACCGTCACGGCGACCCGATGCAGCCAACCCTCCCGGATGGCCTCCCGGCGGCTGACCACCCCCAGCACGCGATCTTGACCGTCTACACGCTCCACCAATTCATCCACGACGCACACCCTGGCAGAGCCCACCGACAACGCCGTTTCTCGGCGACTCGCGGAGGCCGGCCCAAAAGCACCTGCACCAGGAGGCCGGACGCGGATGACGACAGTTGTCCTGCAAATACGACACCTATCGCGCTCAGGCTCACTCGGTCGCACGTGGCGTGACACACTATTGCAAGCGGGTGCTTGCAATAGTTAGCGGGGGTGGGGCAAGGTGGGGGCATGGCATCGCTCAACGTCGGCAATCTCGGTGAGTATCTGCGCGAGCAGCGGCGCACTGCGCAGCTGTCGCTCAGGCAGCTCGCCGATGCCGCCGGGGTGTCCAATCCGTATCTGAGCCAGATCGAGCGCGGGCTGCGCAAGCCGAGCGCGGAGGTGTTGCAGCAGGTCGCCAAGGCGCTGCGGATCTCCGCCGAGACGCTGTACGTGCGGGCCGGGATCCTCGACGCCGAGCGGGACCGGGACGAGGTGGAGACCATCGCGGTCATACTCGCCGATCCCGCGCTGAACGAGCGGCAGAAGCAGGTGCTGCTCCAGATCTACGAGTCCTTCCGCAAGGAGAACGGATTCGGGATCGACGAGGCGGGCGAGGAGGACGGCGGGACGGACAAAGGGGTCAAGGTCGGCGCTCCGGGTGACGATGCCCTGAGTGACGGCGACCCGGCCGCCCGGAACGGTGACCTCGCCGTACGAGAGACCCGCACGGCGGGCGGGCGCACGCCCACCCGACGTACTCGCACAACCGGCGGCAATGACGCCGACCCGCAGCAGACGGCCAGTTGAGCCGGACCAGGGCACCGGCCGCCTGACTGCGGACCACCACAACCCTCAGCCGAACGTGAATCCGGGAGGACCCTCACCATGGCCATCACCGACGACCTGCGCAAGACCCTCAGCGACCCGACTCCGCTCTACTTCGCCGCCGGCACCGCCGACCTGGCCCTTCAGCAGGCCAAGAAGGTGCCCGGTCTGGTGGAGCAGCTGCGGGCCGAGGCTCCGGCGCGGATCGACGCCGTACGCAACACCGACCCCAAGACCGTCCAGGAGAAGGCCCAGGCGCGCGCCAAGGAGGCCCAGGCCAAGGCGAAGGAGGCTCAGGAGAGCATCCAGGCCAAGGTCGGCGAGTTCCTCGGCGGCCTCGACGGTGACATCAAGAAGCTCGGCAGCACCCTCGACGCGGACCTGAAGAAGCTCGGCGAGACCGCCCAGGACTTCGCGCTGCGCAGCGTCGGCGTCGCCGCCGAGTACGCCGTCAAGGCCCGCGAGACCTACGAGAAGGTCGCCGAGCACGGCGAGCAGACCGTGAAGACCTGGCGCGGCGAGGCCGCCGAGGAGATCGAGGAACTGGCGATCGCCGTCGAGCCCGACGTCGCGCCGAAGTCGACGCCGAAGTCGACACCGGCGCCGAAGCCGGCGTCGACGCCGGCCCCGGCCGCGGTCAAGGCCGTGCCGAAGCCCGCCGAGACCAAGGTCGAGCCCGCTTCGGCGAAGAAGCCGGCCGCCGCGAAGAAGGCTCCGGCCCGCAAGCCCGCCACGACCACCACGGCCAACACGCCCACCGCCACCGCCAAGAAGGCCACGCCGCCCGCGAAGTAAGGCACCGCGGTACGGATCACGGGCCGGGCACTCTCGGAGTGCCCGGCCCGTTCAGCGGGTAGCGGGCTTCCGGGAACGGGTACGGTGACCGCGTGACGACGAGCCGAGTCTGGTGGTGGACGTAGTGCTGATGCAGGGATTCGCCGGGTTCATGTGGCTGCTGAGCATGGCCCTGATCCTTTTCAGTGGCTTCGCGCTGATCGACGCCGCCACGCGCCGTGAGGACGCCTACCGCGCGGCCGACAAGAAGACCAAGCCGTTCTGGCTGATCATCCTCGGGCTCGCCTTCGTGGTGAACCTGATCTTCAACATCCTGTCGTTCCTGCCGATCATCGGCGTCATCGCCACGATCGTGTACATGGTTGACGTACGTCCCGCCCTGCGCGGCCTCCCGGGCGGCGGGCGCAGCAGGCGCGGCGGCTCCAGCAGCGACGGGCCGTACGGGCCTTATAACGGCGGCCGCTGAGGAGACCGGTGGGTGGTGTCGACCGGCGGCCCCGCCGCGCGGGACCCGGGCACCTGCCGCGAACGCCCTCGATGACAAGGCGGGTTGGCCGAGCTTCACGGCCGGCGCGTCATCGTGTGTTCCCGCTCAGGCCGTCCGGTCCAGCAGCAGCACCGCCACGTCGTCCGTCAGTTCGCCCCCGTTGAGATTTCGGGCCTCGTTCACGGTGGCCCGCAGCAACTCCTCCCCGCGCAGCCCCTCGGAGAGCTGGCGGCGCACCAGCTCCACCATGCCGTCCTGCCCCAGCCGCTCCCGGCCCTCACCGACATGGCCCTCGATCAGGCCGTCGGTGTAGAGCATCAGGCTCCACTCGGCCCCCAGCTCCACCTGTGTCCGCGGCCAGCGCGCACCGGGCAGCATGCCGAGGGCGGGGCCGTTGTTTTCGTACGGCAGCAGCTGGACGGGCCGGCCGGGGCGGGCGATCAGCGGGGCCGGGTGCCCGGCGAGGCACAGGCCCGCGTGGCGGCCGTCCGGTGCGATGTCGACCGTGCACAGCGTGGCGAAGATCTCGTCGTCGGAGCGCTCGTGCTCCAGGACCTGCTGGAGCGTGCCGAGCAACTGGTCGCCGCACAGTCCCGCCAGCGTCAGCGCGCGCCAGGCGATGCGCAGCTCCACACCGAGCGCCGCCTCGTCCGGGCCGTGTCCGCAGACGTCGCCGATCATGGCGTGGACCGTGCCGTCCGGGGTGCGCACGGTGTCGTAGAAATCGCCGCCGAGCAGCGCGCGGGAGCGGCCGGGGCGGTACCGCGCGGCGAAACGGAGCGAGGATCCCTCCAGGAGGGGCGTGGGCAGCAGACCGCGCTCCAGCCGGCGGTTCTCCTGGGCGCGCAGCCTGCCCTCGGCGAGCCGCCGCTCGGCCGTGTCGGACCGCTTGCGCTCCACGGCGTACCGGATCGCCCGGCTCAGCAGCCGGCCGTCCAGCTCGTCCCGGAAGAGGTAGTCCTGGGCGCCCACGCGTACGGCTTCGGCGCCGCGCTCGGCGTCACCGGAGGCGGTCAGCGCGAGTACGGCGTGCCGGGGCGCGAGTTCCAGCACATGCCGGAGTACGGCCAGCTCGTCGTCGTCCTGGGCCGGGCCGGGGGTGGGCAGCGCGAGGTCCAGCAGGATGCAGTGGACGTCGTCGGTGAGCAGCCGCCCGGCCTCGGTGAGGTTGCGGGCGGTTCGCACCCGGATCGGCTTGCCGGCCGAGTCGAGCAGCTCGGGCACGACCGCGGAGGCGCCCGGGTCGTCCTCGATCACCAGGAGGGTGAGGGTGGGGGCACCCGCCTGGACGCCGGCGCCGGCAGGACCGGTGGTGCCCGAGGCGGCGATGGCGGTGCCGGCGTCGGTGCCGGGTGTGGCAGGGGCGGTGCGGCCGGTGGACCCGGCCGCGGTGTTGCCGGCCGGGGCCGCCGCCTTGCGCGAGGCCCCTTCCGGTGAGGGGCCGGCGCCTGAGGACGCGGCCTGCGCCTGACCACTCTCCGCGGCCGGGATCGCTCTCTGCCGCGGTACGGGTACGGGCATCGTCGTGGGTTCCTTCCCTCCCCCCGAGGGCATGGCAGGACGAGGGACCTCGGCCTACCGACGGGGACCATAGCGGTAGTCGGCGTCGCAACGGAATGGTGTGGGACACCCGGTATGGCCGCGCGCCGCTGTCATATGCCGCGATCCGTACCGCAGTTGGACAGGTCGCCAATGCTGCCAGGATGACGAACGTCACGTCCGCAGCAGGTTTGAGGTGGGCCAGGTCACGTGGCCCGCGCCACCTGCAGACGCTCACGCGCCCGGTCTCGCACGGCCCGCGCCACCTGCAGACGCTCACGCGCCCGGTCTCGCACGGCCCGCGCCACCCCCAGACGCTCACGCGCCCGGCCGCACCACCCCGAGTATCGGCATCGACCCGGCCCCCGTGACCGTCACCGTGCGCCCTGGACGCGGGGCGTGCACGACCGCGCCGTCGCCCAGATACATCGCGACATGACTGGCGTCGCCGAAGTAGATGATCAGGTCTCCGGGGCGCATGTCCTTGACGGGCACATGCTTCAGCTGCTGCCACTGCTGCTGGGAGGTGCGCGGGATCGGGCTGCCGGCGCTCGCCCAGGCCTGCGAGGTCAGACCGGAGCAGTCGTACGTGTCCGGACCCTCGGCACCCCATTCGTACGGTTTGCCCATCTGGGCCGTGGCGAACTCCACCGCCTTCCGGCCCGCGGCGGAGGCCTTGCCCTTGATCTCGTCGAGGACTCCGGAGTCCAGCCAGGCGGTCTGCGCCTTCAGCGCGGCCCGGCGGTCCAGCTCCGCGAGGCGCTCCTTCTCCTCCTTCCGCAGCCGCGACTCGAGCTTCTCGGCCGCCGCGATCTGCTCCTTGATCTCCTTCTTGGCCGCCGCCTTGGCCCTGCGGCCCGCCTCGAGCTTTCTCCACTGCGAGGAGGCGCCCTTGGCGTACTGCCGCAGGTCCTGCTGGGTGCGGGTCATTTCCCTGATGAGGGCCTTGGTCGCGCGCTGGCCCTGGAGCACCCGGCCGGCGCCGTCGAGGAACTCCTGCGGGTTGTCGCTGAGCATCAACTGCGCCTCGTCCGGCAGCCCGCCGCCGCGGTACTGGGCACGGGCCGCGGCACCGGCGCGGTCCTTCAGCCGGTCCAGCTTCTCCTCGCCCTCGACGATCCTCCTGGCCAGCGCGACGATCTCGGCCGACTGCCGCTCGGCCTTCTCCTCGGCGTCGTTGTACGCGTCCGTGGCCACCGCCGCCGCGTGGTAGAGGTCGTCCAGTTTCTTGCGTACGGCCTCAAGGTCCTTGTCGGACGCGGGCGTCGGGGAGGTGGAGGGGGTGGGGGCCGGCGTCGGCGTCGGAGCCGCGAACGCCGTGCCCGGTGCCGCCAGCACGGTCACCGCGCAGACGACGGTCACAGCCGCTGTGATCAGCCCGCGCTTGCCCGCTCGCATATCCCTGCCCCCAAAACTGATTAACCGTCAGTAACCTACGGACGCCTGGGGATGGTGCCATGTCATGGCGCAAAGCGACAGAGGCGGTGGCTTCCTCCCCCGGTTCCGGCCGTCGAATGACGATCCCCCTGTCTTTGTGACGAACGACTCACGGAGATCGTTCCGCGATCGTTCCGCGCACTTCAGCCGGACCCCGGAAACGAGGGAAGGGGCGTTGGCGTACCGGGGATGACCCGTCACCCTCGAGGCGCCAACGCCCCCCACGACACCGTCACTTCCCCCTGCCGCCAGCGCACCGGTCCGTCCGTCACCGGCCAGTCGGCGGCGAGGTCCCGTACCGCTCGCATCCAGCGCTGGCGGGCACCGTAGGAGGCGTAGGGCGCGGCGGCCGCCCAGGCGCGGTCGAAGTCGCGCAGGAAGGCGTGCACAGGCTCGCCCGGGACGTTGCGGTGGATCAGTGCCTTCGGCAGTCGCTCGGCGAGGTCGGAGGGGCGCTCCAGCGAGCCCAGCCGGGTCGCGAAGGTGACCGTGCGCGGCCCCTCCGGACCGAGCGCCACCCACACATGCCGGCGCCCGACCTCGTCGCAGGTCCCCTCGACGAGCAGCCCACCCCGGGAGCCCTGGCCGACCGGGGCGAGCCGGGAGCAGAGCCGTTCCCAGACGGCGGCCACCTCGCCCTCGTCGTACTGACGCAGCACATTGGCGGCCCGGACGAGCAATGGCCGCCCGGGCACGGGGACCTCGAAGCCGCCGTGCCGGAAGAGAAGCCCGTCCCGCTCGTACGGTCGCGCCGCCGTGACCCGCGCCGGTTCTATCTCGACGCCGACCACGCGCGCGCGGGGAGCGACGGTACGCAGGCGCAGCAGCAACTCGACGGCCGTCCAGGGGGCGGCACCGTAGCCGAGGTCGACGGCGACGGGATCGGCTGCGCGGCGCAGTTCGGCGCCGTGCGTCGCGGCGATCCAGCGGTCCATGCGACGCAGCCGATTGGGGTTCGTGGTCCCGCGCGTGACTGTACCCACGGGGCGGGTGGCGGCGCGGGGTGACATGCGTACGAGGGTATGCGGGTACTCGGCGGGTCCTTGCTCGACGACCTCGACGCCTCGATGACTTTGAGGACCTCGGCGCCTTTGGTGCCTTCGGTGCCTTCGAAGGCTGCGATGGCTGCGATGGCTGCGACGACTGCGACGACTCGGAAGGGTCCTCACCCGACGGCACCGTCCTTACAGAACGCACGTCGATCTCGAACGGTTGAGCGGCACCCGGTAACGCCTCGGCAAAAACCGCCCCGCCCGGAATGGGAACCCCTCCGTCCGGTGTTCCCGCTCATGGAGGGTGCCCCACACCCTCCGTCCGGCATGTCCGTAGCAAGGAGGAACGCCACGTGAGCCAGTACGTCAGCAGGCTCGGGCGTCGCTCTGTAACGGCACCCCCGCGCCTGCGACTGCACCGACGCCCCCGCCGCGTCGCCATGCTCTCCGTGCACACCTCACCGCTCCACCAGCCGGGCACCGGCGACGCGGGCGGCATGAACGTCTACATCGTGGAGCTCGCGCAGCGTCTCGCCGCGATCAACATCGAGGTGGAGATCTTCACGCGGGCCACCACGGCCGCCCTTGCGCCGACCGTCGAACTCGCGCCCGGCGTCCTCGTCCGGCACGTCGACGCCGGCCCTTACGATGGCCTCGCCAAGGAGGAGCTCCCCGCCCAGCTGTGCGCCTTCACGCACGGCGTGATGCAGGCCTGGGCCGGCCACCGCCCCGGCTACTACGACCTGGTGCACTCCCACTACTGGCTCTCCGGCCACGTCGGCTGGCTCGCCGCCCAGCGCTGGGGCGTCCCTCTGGTGCACGCCATGCACACCATGGCCAAGGTCAAGAACGCCAACCTGGCCGACGGCGACACGCCCGAACCCGTCGCCCGCGTCATCGGCGAGACCCAGATCGTCGCCGCCGCCGACCGCCTCATCGCGAACACGGCCGAGGAACGCCAGGACCTCGTACGGCATTACGCCGCCGAACCCGGCAAGGTCGCCGTCGTTCACCCCGGCGTGAACCTCGACCGCTTCCGCCCGGCCGACGGCCGCGCCGCCGCCCGCGCCCGCCTCGGGCTCCCTCAGGACGCCCTGGTCCCGCTCTTCGCGGGCCGCATCCAGCCCCTGAAGGCGCCGGACGTGCTGCTGCGCGCGATCGCCGTCCTCCTGGACGAGCGCCCCGACCTGCGCTCCCGGATCGTCGTCCCGATCGTCGGCGGCCTCAGCGGCAGCGGCCTCGCCAAGCCGGAGGGCCTGCAGAAGCTGGCGTCCCGGCTCGGTATCGCGGATGTCGTACGGTTCCACCCGCCCGTCAGCCAGGACCAGCTCGTCGACTGGTTCCGGGCGGCGTCGGTGCTGGTCATGCCGTCGTACAGCGAGTCCTTCGGCCTGGTCGCCATCGAGGCGCAGGCAGCCGGCACCCCGGTACTGGCGGCCGCGGTCGGCGGGCTGCCGGTGGCCGTGCGCGACGGACGGACGGGTGTCCTCGTACAAGGGCACAATCCCGCCGACTACGCGCGCGTGCTGCGCGATTTCGCCGACGAGCCCGCGCGACCGGCGCGGATGGGCGAGGCCGCCGCCCGGCACGCGCAGTCCTTCGGCTGGGACACCGCGGCCGCCGCCACGGCGGACGTCTACACGGCCGCCGCCCAGTCGTACCGGCGTCACGTACGCTCCCACCATGGCTGACGCGGACCGGACGGCACAGGTCATCGAGGCGTTCCTGAAGGACGCCGAACTGGAATGGGAGAGCCCCGCACCCGGCACCTACGTGGTGAAGCTCCCCGGCACCCGCAAACTGTCGACCACGGTGTCCCTGCTGGTGGGCCGCCACTCCCTGTCGCTCAACGCCTTCGTCATCCGTCACCCCGACGAGAACGAGCCCGGCGTCCACCGCTGGCTCCTGGAGCGCAACCTCAAGCTGTACGGCATCAGTTACGCCGTCGACCCGCTCGGCGACGTCTACGTCACCGCCAAGCTGCCCCTGGCCGCGGTCACCGCCGACGAGATCGACCGCCTCCTCGGCCAGGTCCTGGAGGCCGCCGACGGCGCCTTCAACACCCTGCTGGAGCTGGGCTTCGCCTCCGCCATCCGCAAGGAGTACGCGTGGCGGGTGTCCCGGGGCGAGTCGACCCGGAACCTGGACGCGTTCGCGCACCTGACCCGACGCTCGGACGGCTGATTCCGGGACCACCGACCGCGGCCGAGGTCTCCTCACATGCGGGAGCTGTTGCGGTACCGCCCCGGAGTCACGCCCACCAGCTTCTTGAAGTGCCGGGTGAGGTGGGCCTGGTCGTGGAAACCGGTCAGGGCGGCGACATCGGCGGGTCCCCGGTCCGCGAGCAGCAGCCGACGGGCCTGGTCGACGCGGCGGGCGTTCAGATACTGGTGCGGGGCGATGCCGTACGCGCTGCTGAACGCCCGTACGAGATGCGCCGGATGAGCCTGGACCAGCCGTGCCGCCTCCTCCAGCGAAAGCCCCTCGACAACGCGCTCGTCGAGGAGTTCACGCAGACGGCGGGCGAGGACCGGGTCGCGGCGCGGACCGCGTGACGCCTGCTGCCCCGGGCGCAGATGCGTGCGCAGCCGCTCGCCGACGAGGGTCAGCCTGCTCGCCGCCTCCAGCTCGTCGCCGGGCCGGGTGAGCGCGGTGTGCAGTTGCCCGACGCGCAGCCGCAGCAGGGGGTCGCGCAGGTCGGGCGCGTCGACGGCGGGCCCGATCAGGTCGTCCCCGAGCCGGCTGCTGTCGAGGTACAGCACCCGCTTGCGGAAGCCGTCCGGGGTGACGGGGGAGCCGTTGTGAGGCACGTGCGGCGGCAACAGGGACACCGTGTCGTGCGGGGTGCCGTGCTCGTGCCGGTCCAGGTCGTACCGTACGGCCCCGTCGTCGACGATGAGCAGCGTCCACGCGTCATGGACGTGCATCGGGTACGCGTACTCGGTGAAATGGGCGTGGAAGACCTCCACGACACCCGGGACGGCCGGATGCCAGGCGGAGACGTCACGCCGGCCTTGCGGAGTCTGCCGGCCTTGCGGAGTCTGTCGGCCTTGCGGGGTCTGTCGGGCTTGAGGGCCCTGCCTGGCTTGCCGGGCCTCTTGAGCGGCCATGCAAGAAACGTACAAGACGCTGTCGTACGACGTTCGGCAGTCTCGCTCCATGAGCTCCATGAGTACTGAACCCATCCGATTCGACACCAAGATCGCCGTCCTGCTGCGCGAGGACCTGGAGCCCTGGCAGCGGCTCAACGTCACGGCGTTCCTGGTCAGCGGCCTGGGCACGCAGGTTCCCGAGGTGGTCGGCGAGCCGTACGAGGACGCCGACGGCGTGCCCTACCTGCCGATGTTCCGCCAGCCCGTCATGGTCTTCGAGGCCACGAAGGAGACCCTGACGACGGCCCACGCGCGCGTGCTGTCCCGCGCCCTGCCGCGAGCCCTCTTCACGGGTGACCTCTTCGCTACGGGCAACGACCGCGACAACCGCGCGGCGGTACGGGCCGTACCGACGGCCGAACTCGACCTGGTGGGGCTGGCGGTGTACGGCCCGCGCAACGCGGTGGACAAGGTCGTCAAGGGGGCACGGATGCATCCGTGAGCGACTTCGGCGCCAGCCGGTTCCTCGGTCGGGTTCTCGACCGGTTCGGCCGTCGGCATACGCGGCATCAGGGCGGCGTAGCCGATGGCCGCCGCCGTGGCCGAGCACGGCCGCACGAGCACGACCAAGGTGGATCCTGTCGTCAGGTGGATCCGATGGATCAGGTGGATCCGGTGCATCCCGTCGGCCGAGGGCCGAACCGTCCGCCTACCGAGCGGCCGTATGCCCCGTCGACCCCGTGGATTACGCTCATCCACATGGCCGACGCACCGTACAAGCTGATCCTCCTCCGCCACGGCGAGAGCGAATGGAACGCGAAGAACCTGTTCACCGGCTGGGTGGACGTCAACCTCAACGAGAAGGGTGAGAAGGAGGCAGTCCGCGGCGGTGAGCTGCTCAAGGACGCCGGCCTGCTCCCCGACGTGGTCCACACGTCTCTCCAGAAGCGCGCCATCCGCACCGCTCAGCTCGCCCTGGAGTCCGCGGACCGCCTCTGGATCCCGGTCCACCGCTCCTGGCGCCTGAACGAACGCCACTACGGCGCCCTCCAGGGCAAGGACAAGGCCCAGACCCTCGCGGAGTTCGGCGAGGAGCAGTTCATGCTCTGGCGCCGCTCTTACGACACCCCGCCCCCGCCGCTGGCGAACGACGCGGAGTTCTCCCAGTTCGACGACCCGCGCTACGCGACGCTCCCGCCGGAGCTGCGCCCGCAGACCGAGTGCCTCAAGGACGTCGTCGTCCGCATGCTCCCGTACTGGTTCGACGGCATCGTCCCCGACCTTCTCACCGGCCGCACGGTCCTCGTCGCCGCCCACGGCAACAGCCTCCGCGCCCTGGTGAAGCACCTCGACGGCATCTCCGACGCCGACATCGCGGGCCTCAACATCCCGACGGGCATCCCCCTGTCCTACGAACTGGACACGAACTTCAAGCCGGTGACGCCGGGCGGGACCTACCTCGACCCCGAGGCGGCTGCGGCGGCCATTGAGGCGGTCAAGAACCAGGGAAAGAAGAAGTAAGTTTTGTGATCACGCCCCCGACCTGCGCATACGGCGCAAGTCAGGGGCGTTTTCATGGCCTGGATCCTCTGTGGGACCTCAGTGCCCGGAGTCCAGCTCGTCGACGCACAGTCCGAGAATCTCGCCCTGTCGCAGTCCGCGTCCGGCGCCCATGTCGACCATGGTCCGGAAGCGCTCAACCATGGCGTCACGGAGGGCGAAAACGCTGTCCGGCTGCCAGGTGACGACACGGGGCGTGCCCATTTCGGGGAGCGTCACGGTGCGCGAGTTGCATGGGGTCCGGCGCGAGTAGCCGTACTCCACTGCTGCGGAGAGAACAGCGCGGGCATTGGAGAAAATCACGCGGGCGTACGCGCCGGACAGGCCGGAGGCTTCGAGCTCAATTCCTTCGCCATTGCTGGGACCGCGTGCCTGCTTTGGCGCTGCTGTTGTCAGTCGGACTGCTCAGCCGCGTTTTGAAACGGCATCGCTTCCAAGCTGCCACATTTCATAGTTCCCGCATTCTGCCGTGATCTCGGCCGTTTCCTGAGCCGCGGTGAAGAAGTCATCGACCACCGGCGAGGTGCGCGATGCCGCCGCCGCGAGGCACACCTGGTCGGGTGCCAGATCCGGGATGGGCACATAGATGACGTCCGGATGTGAGTAGAACACGGACGCCGAACGGGCCAGGAACGAGATGCCCCGGCCGGCCGCGACATGCTCGAGTGTCTCGTCCACCCCGCGCACCAGGTACCCGGCGTTGGGGTGCGGGCGCCTGGTGGGCTGCGTGCTCGGGTCGGCATGCCAGACCAGCGGTTCGCCGGCCAGGTCGGCCTCGGTGACCTCCTCCTTGCCGGCCAACCGGTGGCCGGCGGGCAGCACCGCCACCCGCGGCTCGGCGTACAGCGGGGTGACGCGCAGGCCGGTCTCGTCGATGGGCAGCCGTACGTAGCCGACGTCGATGCGGCCGTCGAGCAGCATCGGGGCCTGGTCGTCCCCTTCGATCCGCTGCACGTCCACGACCACGTCCGGGTGCCGGGCCTCGAACGCCCGCGCCGCCGGGATGACCGGGATGCCCGCCCGGAAACCGACCATCAGCCGCCGGCTGCCGCGGGCGGCCACGGACACCCGGCGGCGGACCGCGTGCGCGGAGGCGAGCAGCGGACCGGCGTCGGCCAGCAGCTGTCGGCCCGCGTCGGTCAGCGCTACGCCGTGGCGATCCCTGGTGAACAGCGAGGCGCCGAGGTCCTGCTCCAGCGCGCGGATCTGCCGGCTGAGCACCGGCTGCGCGATATGCAGCTCATCGGCGGCGCGGCCGAAGTGCAACTGGTCGGCCACGGCGGCGAAGTAACGCAATTTGCGCAGGTCCAGATCCATCGCGTCTCCCCGTCCGGTGATGCCTTCAGGGTATCACCACGGCTAAAAGAAGTCTTGGACACCCCACTCGGGCCAATGGCAGCCTGAATAGGTGCCTATTGAGGCCGAATCGAATTCGGGACAAGGATTCGACATCGGAACTTGATAGCCGGGCCCGGGCCCAGAATGAGCACACTGTTTCAGATATCCATCAATTCAACGGAGTGATCGTGGGAAAGCTCGATGGCAAGGTAGCGGTGATCACCGGCGGATCCACCGGCATGGCACTGGCCGGCGCCAAACTGTTCGTCGAGGAAGGAGCGCACGTCTTCATCCAGGCCCGGCGGCAGGAAGCACTGGACGACGCCGTCAAGCTGATCGGCCGCAACATCACCGCCGTCCAGGGTGACGCGGCCGAACTGGACGACCTGGACCGCTTGTACGACACCGTCAAGCGGGAAAAGGGCTCGATCGACGTGCTGTGGGCCAGCGCCGGGATGGGCGAACCCGCCGTCCTCGGCGAGATCACCGAGGAACAGTTCCAGCGCGCCTTCTGGCTCAACGCGCGCGGCACCCTGTTCACCGTGCAGAAGGCGCTGCCGCTGATCAACGACAACGGCTCGATCTTCATGACCGGATCCAACGCCTCCCTCGGCGCCTTCCCCGGCTGGAGCCTCTACGCGGGAAGCAAGGCCGTCCAGCAGGCCTGGGCCCGCGTCTGGCTCAACGAACTGCGCGACCGCAAGATCCGGGTCAACGTCCTGACCCCGGGCCAGGTCGCCACCGCCAAACAGGAAGAACTGTTCGACGAGGCGACCAAGGACGCATTCGAGTCCCTCATCCCCCGCGGAAAGATGGGCCGCCCCGAAGAAATCGCCACCGTCGCCCTGTTCCTCGCCTCCGACGACTCCAGCTACGTCAACGGCCTGGAACTGGTCGCCGACGGCGGCACCACCGCCATCTGAACCACACCAGGAATGCCGTGGGCACACCCCACAACAACCCAGTCGCCACAACGAATTGCCGGGAAAGGCTCGGCAGTCGGCCCAGATGCGTCGCGGCCGACGCCTTGCGCCTGAACCGGCACGAACGAGACAGAGCGACACCTCGAGAACGGGAAGAGAGCACACCTCATGAGCAGCATCACCCTCATCGGTACGGGGAACATGGCCCGTACCATCGGCACGCTCGCGGTGGCGGGCGGCAACACCGTCGAGGTCATGGGACGCGATCAGTCCAAGGCCGATGACCTGGCCAAGGCTCTGGGCGGCGGCGCGACGACGGGCACGTGGGGCGCCGTCCCGGCCGGGGACATCGTCATCACGGCCCTGTTGTACGACGGTGTCGTTCCGGTCGTCGCCGAGTACGGAGACGCCCTCGCGGACAAGGTCATCGTCGACATCAGCAACCCCTTCAACGCCACGTTCGACGGACTGGCCCACAGCGAGGAGACGTCGATCGCGCAGGAAGTCGCCAAGGTGGCCCCGGCCGGCGCCAGCGTGGTGAAGGCTTTCAACACCATCTTCCGTAATGTCCTGGAGAAGGGCCGGCCCAACGTCTTCATCGCCGGCGACAATGCTGAGGCCAAGGCGGGCGTGGAGGCATTCATCGAGAGCCTCGGGCTGCGCCCGCTGGACGTCGGCGGCCTGAAAATGGCGCACTGGCTGGAAGGAATGGGCCTGGTCACGGTGGGCCTCGCCGGCAACGGGGTCGGCCACTGGGACTTCGCCCTCGGCGTCAACGAATTCACCGACTGAGCCCCCGGGTCGAGCAGTCGGTGAACAGGGCGCCGTGCGCCCGGACAGTGGTTGATGGATCACCGACTCGCTGATGTCGGACATCAATGCCGGCGGGAACACCCCACGTCCCCGCATCCGGGAACACCCCACGTCCCCGCATCCGGGAACACCCCCCGTCCCTCTCCACGTTGCCCCCACATGACGACCAACGCGCCGCGGCCCGACGTACTCCGATACACCGCCTTCTCCACCGATCCCGACGGTGG
Source organism: Streptomyces sp. NPDC050287 (assembly GCF_044459385.1). Lineage (NCBI taxonomy): Bacteria > Bacillati > Actinomycetota > Actinomycetes > Kitasatosporales > Streptomycetaceae > Streptomyces > Streptomyces sp. NPDC050287. The sequence continues at coordinate 110,583 of NZ_JBITIY010000018.1, forward strand.
GAACCTTGCCGGCGTCGTTCTGGACGCCGGTGACCTCGACGACGCCGACATGCTGGCCATCGCCGCCGAGCTCGGGTATTCGGAGTCCGCGTTTCTGACCGCGCCCCCCGAGGGTCTCGACGGGCGGGCTTACACCATCCGTTTCTTCAGTCCGAAGGCCGAGGTGTCGTTCTGCGGGCATGCCACCGTGGCGACCGCAGTGGCGCTTGCCGAGCGGACGGGACCCGGGGAGTTGGTGTTCGCGACGCGGGCCGGGACCGTGCCGGTGGAGGTGGCCGAGGAGGGCGGGGTGCTGCGGGCCACGCTCACGAGTGTGGAGCCGCACGTCGAGGAGGTCGCCGATGCCGACCTCGCGGAGGCGCTCGGCGCGCTCGGCTGGCCGGTCGCCGATCTCGACCCGGCCTTTCCGCCCCGTATCGCCTTCGCGGGGGCCCGTCATCTTGTTCTCGCGGCGGCGACGCGGGCCCGCCTCGCGGATCTCGCGTACGACTTCGCCGGCCTCGAAGCCCTCATGCACCGCCTGGACCTGACCACCGTTCAGCTGGTGTGGCGGGAGTCGTCCACCGTCTTCCATGTCCGTGACCCGTTCCCCGTCGGCGGCGTCGTCGAGGACCCGGCGACCGGTGCCGCGGCCGCCGCGTTCGGGGCGTACGCCCGCGAGCTCGGCCTGGTTCCCGAGGACGCCGTCCTCACCCTGTACCAGGGCGAGGACCTAGGCCGCCCCGGCGAGCTCACGGTGACACTGCGCGCGGGTGACCCGCGGGTCCGGGTCAGTGGCGCGGGGGCTCGTATCGGCTGACGTGTCCGGCGGGTCCCTGTGCCGGGGCCCCGGCGAGGCGGTGGAACGCCTGCGTGGTGTCGGGGTGGGCGAGCTCGTCCAGAAGATGGCGCCAGTCGGGGTCCACGGCGGTGGGGTGGGCCAGGTCCCAGGCCGTGAGCAGCGGGGCCAGGTTGCTCTCGGTCGGGGGATCGGTCGGGGCCTCGGTTGGAGCGGCCGTCGTGGTGTCCGGCTTTGAGGGGACGAGCTGCTTCATCGGGGGTTTCCTTCCGGACGGGGCTGCCCCAACCTTGGGGATTCGTTGGGCTCGATGCACAACGATGCCGTCGTCCGCTTCCCGGGGCGATGGAGTGGGCCGCCCTGTCGAGAGTGTAGACAGCCGTACCCCGCGAGGGCGGGCGTCCCCCGGCGGCGCGGGGGCGCTCGCCGTCCGGCGGCGTCAGACCACCAGCGGGACCTCGTGGATCTCGTCGGCCCTGTGGCCCGCGCGTTCGTGGACGCGTTGGACCGCGTCGGCCGACGGTGCCTCGGAGAGGCAGTAGATCGTGCCGGAGTTCGGGTCCGCCCAGGAACGTTCGAAGTGCACGCCTTCGTCCTTCTCCATCGAGAGGTCGGCGTCGTGCGCCTGCCTCAGCTGGTCGGGCGTGATGCCCTCGAACCCGTGGTGGACATCCATGAACTGAGCCATGGCCTCGCACCTCCTTGTTCCTGTACCTGTCCCTCTTCCTTTCATGGTGCGCCCGTGCGCCGACTCCGGCGACAGGGACAGACGAAGGGCCCCGGCTCGCACCGGGGCCCGTACCGTCGTACGAAATTCAACGCACCGTCAGCCGCACTTGCACGCGTTGCCCGACTGGCAGCCGCAGCCGCAGCCCGAGCCGCAGCCGCACGCGCCGAAGAGCGGGAGGCTTCTGATCTCTGCGGGCTGCTCGGTCGGGCGTTCCTGCGTGGGGTCGGGGGTGGGAGTGCTGGGGAATTGGGTCATGTTCCCTCCTCAAGGCTGGTGCCTGCGCCCATTGGACGGCCGTTCCCCTGGGCGCATCAACGGCGCACTGTGGCTCGCCCGTGCCCCGGACAGAATCACCCCGGAGGAATCAGACCCCCTCCACCCCCGGCGCCGCCTGGATGTCCGGCTGCACATCCCCCTGCAGCTCGTCCGCGTGCTCGCCCGTCACCAGGAACACCACGCGCTTGGCCACCGACACCGCGTGGTCGGCGAACCGCTCGTAGTAGCGGCCCAGCAGGGTCACGTCGACGGCCGTCTCGATGCCGTGCTTCCAGCGGTCGTCGATGAGGTGCTGGAAGAGGTGGCGGTGCAGGAGGTCCATCTCGTCGTCGTCCTGCTCCAGCTGGAGCGCCAGGTCGACGTCCTTCGTGATGATCACCTCGGCCGCCTTGGCCATCAGGCGCTGCGCGAGCTGCCCCATCTCCAGGATCGTGGCGTGCAGGTCGTGCGGGACCGCGCGGTCCGGGAAGCGCAGCCGGGCCAGCTTGGCCACGTGCTGGGCCAGGTCGCCCGAGCGCTCCAGGTCCGCCGACATCCGCAGCGAGGTGACGACGATCCTCAGGTCCGTCGCCACCGGCTGCTGGCGGGCCAGCAGGGCTATCGCGCGGGCTTCCAGGTCGTGCTGGAGCTCGTCGACCTTCTGGTCGGCCTCGATCACGCTCTCGGCGAGTTTCAGGTCGGAGTCGAGGATCGCCGTCGTGGCGCGCCCGATCGCCGAGCCGACCAGCCGGGCCATCTCCACCAGTCCGTCGCCGATCGAATCCAGTTCCTCGTGGTACGCGTCCCGCATCAGGGGTTCCCTCTCGTACGTGATCTTCGGGGGGCACCGGGGCCGGGGCCCGGCGCGACTGTCGCGTGCAAAACCGGTGCTCGCACCCCACGCTCCCACGTTCCGGCCCGTACGCGTCCGTTTCCGGCACCCCAAATGAACCAATCCTGGCTCCAAGGTGAACTCTGGGCGACGAGTGTTCGAGGTCGCACTCGGACGGCTGTGGCCAGCGGCTCCGTCATGCCTAACCTGGGTGCATGGACGTGAACGCGGCGGTCGCCGCAGCGGCAGCGATCGCCGGTGTACTCACCGGTGTCATCGCCATGCTGGCGTTCCGCTGGAGCGAGCGGGAGCAGAAGCGCCCCACCCGCACATCCCTGCACACCGACCCGGTGCTTCCGCCGGGCGTGGACACCGTCCTGTCCGTACTCCGTTCCTCCGCCGTCGTCCTCGACGAGGCCGACGCCGTCGTCAAGGCCAGCTCCGCCGCGTACGCCCTCGGGCTGGTCCGCGGCGGCCGGCTCTCCGTGGAGCCCATGCTCCAGATGGCCCGGGACACCCGCCGGGACGGGGAGATACGGCAGGTCGAACTGGACCTGCCGAGGCGCGGGACCGGGCGCGGGGAAGCCCTCGCCGTCTCCGCGCGGGTCGCCCCGCTCGGCTCCCGGCTGGTGCTGCTCCTCGTGGAGGACCTCACCGAGGCCCGGCGCATCGAGGCGGTACGACGCGACTTCGTCGCGAACGTCAGCCATGAGCTGAAGACTCCCGTCGGCGCGCTCTCCCTCCTGTCCGAGGCGGTCATGGACGCCTCCGACGACCCGGAGGCGGTGGAACGCTTCGCCGGCCGGATGCAGATCGAGGCGACCCGGCTGACGAACCTGGTGCAGGAGCTCATAGACCTCTCGAGGGTGCAGAACGACGATCCCCTGGAGGACGCCGAACCGGTCCGCGTCGACGAACTGGTCGCCGAGGCCATCGACCGCTGCCGGCACCAGGCCGGCACCAAGCAGATCACGATGGCGGCGAGTGTGGGGGTGTCCGCTGGAGCCGATCAGGCAGGTGCGACACGCCACGCGGGCGGCAACGCCGACCTGCATGTCTGGGGCAACCGCGGCCAGCTCGCGGCCGCCCTCGGCAACCTCGTCGAGAACGCCGTCAACTACTCGCCCGCCCGCACCCGCGTCGGTATAGCCGCCCGACGGGTGAACGCGCCCGGCGGTGACATGATCGAGGTCGCCGTCACCGACCAGGGCATCGGGATCACCGACAAGGACAAGGAGCGCATCTTCGAGCGCTTCTACCGCGTCGACCCGGCCCGCTCCCGTGCCACCGGCGGCACGGGCCTCGGCCTCGCCATCGTCAAACACGTGGCCGCCTCGCACGGCGGGGAGGTCACCGTGTGGAGCGCCGAGGGACAGGGCTCCACCTTCACCCTGCGGCTGCCGGAGGCGGGTGCCGCCCGCGACCGCGCCCACCAGCACCCGGACCTCGACGGCGCCGACGGTGCCGACCGTCCCGGCGGCCTCGACGACGAGACCGGCCGATCCACCTCCCCCTCGTCCCCCCACTCATCCTCTTACGAACCGCTTACCGCCCCGGAGGTCCTTCCGTGACCCGTGTGCTCGTCGTCGAGGACGAGGAGTCCTTCTCCGACGCCCTGTCGTACATGCTCCGTAAAGAGGGCTTCGAGGTCGCTGTCGCGACCACCGGACCCGACGGACTCGACGAGTTCGAGCGCAACGGCGCCGACCTCGTCCTCCTCGACCTGATGCTGCCCGGCCTGCCGGGCACCGAGGTGTGCCGTCAGCTGCGCGGTCGCTCCAACGTTCCCGTCATCATGGTGACCGCCAAGGACAGCGAGATCGACAAGGTCGTCGGCCTGGAAATAGGAGCCGACGACTATGTGACCAAGCCGTTCTCCTCCCGCGAACTGGTCGCCCGCATCCGCGCGGTCCTGCGCCGCCGCGGTGAGCCGGAGGAGGTCACGCCGGCCGCCCTGGAGGCGGGCCCGGTCCGCATGGACGTCGACCGCCATGTGGTCACGGTCTCCGGCTCCAAGGTCGACCTCCCGCTCAAGGAGTTCGACCTCCTGGAGATGCTGCTGCGCAACGCCGGCCGCGTCCTGACCCGTATGCAGCTCATCGACCGGGTCTGGGGCGCCGACTACGTCGGCGACACCAAGACCCTCGACGTCCACGTCAAGCGCCTGCGCGCCAAGATCGAGCCTGACCCGGGAGCTCCGCGCTACCTGGTGACGGTCCGCGGCCTCGGCTACAAGTTCGAGCCGTAAACCGACCTCGCACCTCGCGTACGGCGTACGGCGTACGGCAGGGACGTACGACAGGCAGGGACGCAGGACAAGCAGGGACGGACAAGGCAGTAGGGCGGGGCCTCATCGAGAGGCCCCGCCCTACTGCCTTGTCACGTCTGCCGTACGACCGCTCAGTGGCCCGCCGCCGGTGACCCCGTGACGCTCGCGGAGGAGGCGTCGGTGGGGGTGGTCGAACCGGCGGGGGAGTTGGAGGTGGACGGGCTGGGGGAGCCCGACGTGCTCTCGCCGGCGCCCGGCGACCGGCTGGTGCTCGGCTTCGTCGACGGGACCGCGCTCGGGCCCCACTTGGTGAAGTAGTGGTCGGCCGGGACGACGAAGGCGCTCAGGCTCACCTCGCCGGTCTCGCTGAAGGTGAAGGTGACCTTCTGGGCGTTGCCGTCCTTGACGGACCGGCCGAGGTCGTTGATTGCGGCGGAGGGGTTGCCCTTGCCGCCGAGGATGACGGAGCCGCCGGCCGGGACGGTCAGCCTGCCCTTGCCCTTGGCGGGCGTGATCTTGGCGGCCCCGCCTCCGGCGACGCTGACGGAGTCCAGCGTCTGGGGGGTGTCGCCGTTGTTGAACACGGTGCCGGAGATCACCGCCGGACCCTTGGCCGGGGAGTTGGGCTGGGTGATGACCACGATGTTCTGGAGCTTGATGGGGCCCACGGTCGTGGCGGCGTTGTCCGGCTTGATCTGCAGGGTCTGGGCGTCGTTGCCGGCGCCGCACGCGGCGAGCGAGGCGATCGAGAACGCGATGGCGGCGGCGGCGAGGGCACCGCGTCGAAGGCTGCTGCTCACGGCGGCGGCAACTCCTTGACTCGAGCGAGGCGGCCGTAAAGCCGCGCTAAGTGTCTGTCAGCGACCTCAGGCTATCGAGCCGTTCCCACCGCGCCGCACCCGACCCTCCCCCTGCGGCTCCGCGTCCCTCAGTACGGCGCAAGTACGCCGCGAGTACGGCGCAAGTACGGTCCAGCCACTGCCGTCACAAGTGACTCCTGAGTCACATAGAGCCGGGTGATCGTCAGGCATTCACATAAGTCTCCCCGGTACGGCCCCGAGGATTTTCCGTGGAGGAATCCATGAAGCCGGGAATTGATCACCCTCGGCATGGCCGAGGGCCCGCTTGATCAATTCCGGATTGGTCCCGGACCCGACTCCGGCCGCCGAACGGAGTAACGTAAGTCGCACACTTGGAAGCGGACATATGGGGACGTTCGGCCGCTCGGGGAGGCCTCCGGATGCGTGTAACGTACGCGTTTCACCTCCCCCGGACAGCCGCTCCCACCTGCGAATACCTTCTTCCGCTCGCCGGACGAAGCACGTTCCTGTCGCAGTTGTCAAGCCCCGAGATGCGCCCTGACCTGCGAAAACGCCATTCAGAACACGCGGTTTCCGTGTTACTCTGGATAGCCACGGAAGGGGTACCTGTCACATGACGTTCAAGGTTGGCGACACCGTGGTCTATCCCCATCACGGGGCCGCGCTGATCGAGGCCATCGAAACTCGCCAGATCAAAGGCGTGGACAAGACCTACTTGGTGCTGAAGGTCGCCCAGGGTGATCTGACGGTACGTGTGCCAGCGGACAATGCGGAGTTCGTCGGCGTACGTGATGTGGTCGGTCAGGACGGACTGGACCGGGTCTTCGAGGTGCTGCGCGCGCCGTATGCCGAGGAGCCCACGAACTGGTCGCGTCGTTACAAGGCAAACCTGGAGAAGCTCGCCTCCGGCGATGTCATCAAGGTCGCGGAAGTCGTGCGTGACCTGTGGCGTCGTGAGCGCGAGCGCGGACTCTCCGCCGGTGAGAAGCGCATGCTCGCCAAGGCCCGCCAGATTCTGGTGAGCGAGCTCGCGCTCGCGGAGAACACGAACGAGGACAAGGCCGAGGCCCTGCTCGACGAGGTCCTCGCGTCCTGACGCCGACGCTGGCCGCAGCAAGCAGCCCGCCCAGCTCAGCACATTGAATGCCGCGGTGCCCGATGACGTAGGAAGTCGCCGGGCGCTGCGGCATGTTCGCGTTCCCACGCCGTACTCATGGTCATGTACCCATGGTCCTGGTCCCGGGCATGTACCCATGGTCCTGCTCACGTACCCATGGTCATCTCGGGAAAGCTCCCCCGATACTGTGCGTGCCGGGCCCGGGCAGCAGGCTCGACCAGGGTCACGGAAGGGTTCCGGTCAAGCTGTCGTACCGGGCACGCTTGAGGCCATACCCACCAAGGCCGAGCACACAAACCTGACCTGACAGGAACCGATGTCTGACGTTTCGCGCCCCTCGCCCGCAGAGGGCCGTACGACTCCTCGCACCGCCGCCGTGATCCCGGCCGCCGGCCGGGGCGTACGCCTTGGTCCGGGCGCTCCCAAGGCGCTGCGGACGCTGAACGGCACGCCCATGCTGATCCACGCGGTCCGCGCGCTGGCGGCGTCCCGCGCCGTTTCCCTCGTGGTCGTCGTGGCACCGCCCGACGGCGCCGCCGAGGTGAAGTCGCTGCTCGACCTGCACGCGCTGCCCGAGCGGACGGACTTCCTGGTCGTCCCGGGCGGCGAGAGCCGGCAGGAGTCCGTGAAACTCGGCCTGGACGCGCTGCCGCCCGAGTACGACATCGTCCTCGTCCACGACGCCGCCCGCCCCCTCGTCCCGGTCGACACCGTCGACGCCGTCATCGAGGCCGTACGGGAAGGCGCCGTGGCCGTCGTCCCGGCGCTGCCGCTCGCGGACACCGTGAAGGAAGTGGAGCCGGCCACGACCCCGGGCGACCCGGAGCCGGTGGTGGCCACCCCCGAGCGGGCCCGCCTCCGAGCCGTCCAGACCCCCCAGGGCTTCGACCGCGCCACCCTGATCCGCGCCCACGGGACGGTCACCGACAACGTCACCGACGACGCGAGCATGATCGAGCAGCTCGGCGAGACCGTCGTGGCCGTGCCCGGTCACGAGGAGGCCTTCAAGGTCACCCGCCCCCTCGACCTGGTCCTCGCGGAGGCGGTCCTGGCCCGCAGGAGGCTCAACGATGGCTTCTGAGACGGCCTACCCGCTGCCCCAGGTCGGCATCGGCACCGACATCCACGCCTTCGAAGAAGGCCGCGAGCTGTGGTGCGCCGGACTGAAGTGGGAGGGCGAGGGCACCGGCCTGGCCGGTCACTCCGACGCGGACGTCGTCGCCCACGCCGCCTGCAACGCCCTCTTCTCCGCCGCCGGCCTCGGCGACCTCGGACAGCACTTCGGCACCGGACGTCCCGAATGGTCCGGTGCCTCCGGCGTCACCCTGCTCACGGAGGCCGCGAGGATCGTCCGCGAGGCGGGCTTCACCATCGGCAACATCGCCGTACAGGTCGTAGGACCGCGTCCGAAGATCGGCAAGCGCCGGGACGAGGCGCAGAAGATCCTGTCGGACGCCGCCGGGGCCCCCGTGTCGGTGTCCGGCGCGACCACCGACGGGCTCGGCTTCCCCGGACGCGGCGAGGGCCTGATGGCGGTGGCGACGGCGCTGGTGGTGCGGACCGGCTGACGAGACCGGCCGATGAAACCGGCCGGCGAGACCGGCCGACGTCACGAATCTGTGCCCTTGGCGGCAACGGGCGCAAGACACCGCCCTACGCCTACTACCCTGGACTCGTGACGATTCGCCTGTACGACACCAGCGCCCGGCAGATCCGTGACTTCGCCCCGCTCCAGCCGGGCTGTGTCTCGATCTACCTGTGTGGCGCCACCGTGCAGGCCGCACCGCACATCGGGCACATCCGCTCGGGCCTGAACTTCGACATCATGCGCCGCTGGTTCGAGTACCGCGGCTACGAGGTCACGTTCATCCGCAACGTCACCGACATCGACGACAAGATCATCGCGAAGTCGGCCGACCAAGGCCGCCCCTGGTGGTCGATCGGCTACGACAACGAGCGCGCCTTCGACGACGGCTACACCGCGCTCGGCTGCCTCCCGCCGACGTACGAACCGCGCGCCACCGGCCACATCACCGAGATGGTCGAGATGATGCGCGGCCTCATCGAGCGGGGCCACGCCTACGAGTCCGACGGCAACGTCTACTTCGACGTCAAGTCGTTCCCGGAGTACCTGAGCCTGTCCAACCAGGAACTCGACAACCTGCTGCAGCCCTCAGGAGAGGGCGAGACCGGCAAGCGGGACGCCCGCGACTTCGCCCTCTGGAAGGCGGCCAAGCCGGGGGAGCCGAGCTGGGAGACGCCGTGGGGCCGCGGCCGGCCCGGCTGGCACCTGGAGTGCTCGGCGATGGCGCACAAGTACCTCGGCTCCGTCTTCGACATCCACGGCGGCGGCCTGGACCTGATCTTCCCGCACCACGAGAACGAGATCGCCCAGGCCAAGGCCTACGGCGACGAGTTCGCCCGGTACTGGGTGCACAACGCCTGGGTCACCATGAGCGGCGAGAAGATGTCCAAGTCGCTCGGCAACTCGGTCCTCGTGTCCGAGATGGTCAAGACATGGCGCCCGATCGTGCTGCGCTACTACCTCGGCACCCCCCACTACCGCTCGATGATCGAGTACAGCGAGGAGGCCCTGCGCGAGGCCGAGTCGGCGTTCGCGCGGATCGAGGGCTTCGTGCAGCGCGTGGTGGAGAAGGCCGGGGGAGCCGTCGAGCCCGCCGCCGACGTGCCGCCCGCCTTCGCCGAGGCGATGGACGACGACCTGGGTGTCCCGCAGGCCCTCGCCGTCGTGCACACCACCGTCCGGCAGGGCAACAGCGCGCTCGCCGCCGACGACAAGGAAGCCGCCGTGGCCCGCCTCGCCGAGGTCCGCGCCATGCTCGGCGTCCTCGGCCTGGACCCGCTCGACCCGCACTGGGCCGGCGAGGCCGACCGCGGGGACGATCTGCACGGCGTCGTCGACAGCCTCGTACGCCTGGTCCTCGACCAGCGCGAGGCGGCCCGCGCCCGCAAGGACTGGACCACCGCGGACGCCATCCGCGACCAGCTCAACCAGTCCGGACTCGTCATCGAGGACAGCCCGCAGGGACCGCGCTGGAGCCTCGGCCCGCGCTGACCCCTCTTGATCGATTCCTTGATCGATTGTGCCGCTCGGCCATCCGGGCGGCACACTGCATAGACGTACGTACTTCACCGCTTTTCACAGACAGGTAGGTCATGGCAGCCAACAACCGCCGCATGTCCGGCAAGAAGGGCGCGCAGGTCGGCAGCGGCGGCCAGCGACGCAGGGGCCTCGAAGGCAAGGGCCCGACCCCGCCCGCCGAGATGCGCAAGGGTCACAAGAAGAACCGCGTCGCGGGCGCCAAGGCCAAGCAGACGGTACGCCGGCCCGCACCCCGGGGCCGTGGCGGCAAGTCGGCGTCCGAGCTGGTCGTCGGCCGCAACCCGGTCGTCGAGGCGCTGCGTGAGGGCGTGCCCGCCTCCACGTTGTACGTCCAGCAGTTCATCGACAACGACGAGCGGGTCCGCGAGGCGCTCCAGCTCGCGGCCGAACGCGGCGGGATCAACCTCATGGAGGCCCCCCGCCCCGAACTCGACCGCATGACCAACGGCCTCAACCACCAGGGCCTCGTCCTCCAGGTCCCGCCGTACGAGTACGCCCACCCCGAGGACCTCGCAGGCGCCGCCTACGACGACGGCCAGGACCCCCTCATCGTCGCCCTCGACGGCGTCACCGACCCGCGCAACCTCGGCGCCGTCGTCCGCTCCGTCTCCGCCTTCGGCGGCCACGGTGTCGTCGTCCCCGAGCGGCGCGCGGCCGGCATGACCGCCGGCGCCTGGAAGACGTCCGCCGGTACGGCCGCCCGTACCCCCGTCGCCCGCGCCACCAACCTGACGCGCGCCCTGGAGGGCTACAAGAAGGCCGGCATCGTGGTCGTCGGCCTGGCCGCCGACGGCGAGGCCGAGGTCGGCGAACTGGCCGCACTGGACGGCCCGGTCGTCATCGTCGTCGGCAGCGAGGGCAAGGGCCTGTCCCGCCTCGTGAGCGAGACCTGCGACCACCGGGTGCGGATTCCGATGCCGGGCGGGGCCGAGTCGCTCAACGCCGGTGTGGCGGCGGGGATCGTGCTCTACGAGGCGGCGCGACGACGGGCGTGAACGGGTCTTCGACCTAGTCACCCACACGGGGTATTCCTGGCGTCCAGGGCAACCTTGACGGAGACCGGACAGATCCGCCCCGGTCAAAGCAGTGTCCTAACCACACGTCACTCGGTTAGATGAGTGTGGACACCAGAACACCCCGCACACCCACGGGGGACGGCCCGTCGGGATTCGACGACGCTCCCGCGCTGAGCATGGTGAAGGTGCCGAGCGATCCGGCGCAGGTCATCGTCAATCATGTGAGCTTCCGCGTGCAGTTGGGCGCGTCGACCCGACGCATCCAATCCCCGCGGATCGCACGGCACTTGAGTGCCGCCGTGGACACCGCGCGCATGCCCGCCGCCGGCGTGGCCGGCAGACCGGGCGGCAACGCCGCCGCCCGCCGCCGGCCCGTCGTGTGGAGCGGCAAGTCCGCCCCCGACGACACCGGCGCCCACCGCCTGCTCCAGGCCGTGCGGGGCGGCAGCGTCGGCCACGGCGAAGACTCCGCCCCCGCCCCGACCGCCGACGCCGGAGCCACCCAGGTCATCCCCCGCGTCGACGTCAACGGCGACTACAGCGACCAGAGTTACGCCGACGGCGGCTACGGCAACGGCGGCTACGGCAACGGCGGCTACGGCAACGACGGATACTCCAACGACGGCTACGCCAACGACGGATACTCCAACGACGGCTACGACGACGGTTATGGCGACCTCGCCCAGACCGTCGAAACCCCGGTCGTCGGCGCCCAGCGCACCCACGGCAGCCACCGCTCCGACGGCACCCGCCTCCTGCCGAACATGCGGACCGTGGGCAGTGCCTACGACGAACCCGCCTACACCGGCGAGGAGTACGAGGAATACGAGGAGTGCGAGGAGTACGACCACCGCGCCGCGGGTGCCGGCTCCGACTCCGACCCCGACTCCGCCGGGGACCGGCCCGGCAGGCCGCACGGCGACGACCCCTCACGGCACGCCTACTACCCCGGCCGCCGCATGAACCTCGGCGTCGTCCTCCTCCCCCTGCGCATCTTCCTCGGCTTCATCTCCATCTACGCCGGCATGGGCAAACTCTGCGACCCCGTCTACTTCGACGGCGGCGAACGCGGCTCCATGGTCAAGTGGCTCAACACCCTGCACCCCTGGGAAGTCGCCGAGCCACTGCGCCAGTTCGCCCTCCAGCACCCCATCGGCGCCGGCCTCGTCATCGCCTTCCTCCAGGTCATCGTGGGCGTCCTCACGATCCTGGGCTGCTGGCAGCGGGTCGCCGCGGTCGTCGGTGCCGGCCTGTCCGCCGCTCTCCTCGTCACCGTCAGCTGGAAGAGCGTCCCCGCCTACGACACCCCCGACATCATCTACCTCGCCGCCTGGTCACCGCTGATCATCGCCGGCGCCCCCGTCTACTCCGTCGACGGCCGCCTCGCCGGCGGCGCCTGGCGCCGCCTCGGCCCCCGCGCCGACATCTGGGACCTGCGCCGCCACGTCCTGCGCCGCGGCGCCCTCATCACCGCCGTCGCCACCGGCATCACCCTGCTGATCGGCTCACTGCTCGGCGGCGCCGTGCGCGACGCCGACCGGGTGGTCGTCCCCGGGCCCGGCGAACCCCCACGCAACGAACTCCCCGGCTCCCCGCTCCCACGGGACCCCGCCAAGCGCCACAGGACAACCCCGTCGGCCTCCGTCCCGCCCACCCGGAGCACCACCGCCGGAACCGCCGGCCCGACCGCCGGCACCACCACCCCGGGCGCCACCCGCGACACCGGCACCGCGACCGGCGGCGGCACCCCCAGCCAGACCCAGGGCACCGGCGGCCAGGTCCCGCCCCAGCACACCTCCCCGGCCCAGCAGGCCCCCAGCACCAGTTCCGGCCCCACCTCTGGCGGCAGCGCCTCCAGCGGCTCGACAGGCGGCACCGGCAGCGGAGACTCCACCTCCCAGCCGGGCCTGGTGGGCGGCCTGTTGGGGTAACCCCGCCGGTGGGCGGAATCCTGGGCACGCCTGCCGGCTGAACCACCTCTTGGCCCAAACGTCGATGGGGTCCCGCACTCAACAGTGCGGGACCCCATCGACGTAATACCTGCGGACGTAGAAACAGCTACCGGCCGGCTACCGCCCCATCGCGGCCAGCTCCTTCGCCGCCTCCGTCAGATCCTTCGCCGTGTCGATGGCCCGCCAGTACGCACCCTGCGGAATCGGGAAACCGGCCAGCTGCCGCTCCCGCGCAAGATGCGGAAACGTCGTCCGCTCATGATCCCCACGCTCGGGCAGCAACTCCACGAAGCCCGGCGAGAAGACGTAGACACCCGCGTTGATCTCGAACGTCGACGGCGGTGCCTCGATGAAGTCGGTGATGTGCCCGAAGCCGTCCGTCTTCACCGCCCCCCACGGAATCCGCGGGCGCGCCAGCGCGAGGGTCGCGAGCGCGTCACGCTCGGTGTGGAAGTCCGCCATGTCGCGCAGCGAGAAACGGGTCCAGATGTCGCCGTTGGTGGCGTACCACGGGCGGTCCGGGTGGGGCAGGTGCGCGGCGGCGTACTTGAGGCCGCCGCCACGGCCCAGCGGTTCCGTCTCGACGACCGTCGTGACGTTCACCGGCAGATCCGCGGACTCCAGCCACTTCTGCAGGACGTCGGCGAGATGGCCGCAGCTGATCACCACGTCCGTCACGCCCTCTTCCGCGAGCCAGACGAGCTGATGGCCGATGATAGGAGTCCCCGTTCCGGGGATCTCGACCATCGGCTTGGGCCGGTCGTCGGTGTAGGGGCGCAGTCGGGAACCCTGGCCCCCGGCCAGGACGACGGCTTGAACGGGGCGGGACGCGGCGTTCGGATCGGTCATGAATCGAACTGTACGGTGCGTCCCGCCCGGTGCTGGTTCCGGCAACCTTTCCTTAATCAGCCGTTACCTCCTTTCGGCGGGACGCCGGGAGATCCCGCGGGAAGGGAGGGGGCGCGCTCAGCTGTGCGCCGCCGCGACGCCCGACGCGAAGGACGTGTCGCAGACCGGGCGGGCGTACGACTGCGCGCGCGTGGGCCCGTACACACGGACCGCGGCACGGCCCAGCGCCCTGGCGATGGACGCGCAGTGCCCGGCCAGCTTCGGATGGCCGTTGACGGCCTCCTGGAGGTGCGTGAGCGCGACGCCCGGGTTCTTCTCCTGGAGTTCGGTCAGGAGCTGGTCGCGCAGCACGTCCTGGGGGGCGCGGGGCGCGGCGGGCTTGGCGTCCGACAGTGTGGCGTCCGATGCCGTGAGCACCGAGTTCGAGGGATCCCCCGACCAGTTGACCCGGGTGACCGCGAGGGTCCCGGAGAGCACCAGGACGACGGGCAGGACGAGGGCGAGGGAGCGGCCGATCCGGCGGGCGGGGCCCCGGCCGCGTCGCGTCTGTTGGTTAGTGGAGTACTTCACGCGTGTGAGGGTAGCGTGGGGTGATGATTTGGCGACATTGAGTCACCGGTTCGAGGGACGGGTTGCGCCACTTCTTGGGTAGCAGGTTGACGCACACTGCTCGAAATGACCGGTCTGCCGGGGTATTTGTCGACAACGAGAAGCACTCAACGAGTACGGGCCCAACGAGTAGGGGTCCAACGAGTAAGGACCCAACGAGAAGGGCCCCGCAGCAGCCTGCGGGGCCCCTCTTCGTCAACGTGGGTGAATCACCCGGGATCGCGCCACCCGTACTCAGTCGGAGAGGCGCTCGCCCGTGGAGGTCGAGAACACGTGGGTCTCGCCCGGCCGCGGCACGACGTGCAGCGTGGCGCCCTTCTCCGGGACCGCGCGGCCGCTGACGCGGACGACCAGGTCCTTGAGGTCGTCGCCGACCTTGGCGCTGCCGTAGACATAGCCGTCGGCGCCGAGCTCCTCGACGACGTTCACGGAGACCGCGAGACCGGCCGGAGCGTCCTCGGTGTCCTTCGACAGGGCGGAGGCGGCGGCGCCGTTGTGCTCCACGATGTCGAAGTGCTCCGGACGGACACCGACGGTGACGGTCGTGTCACCCTTGTCGGAGGCGGCCTTCAGGGCGTCACGGTTGATCGGGACGACCGAGTTGCCGAACTTCACGCCGCCGTCGGTGATCGGGACCTCGACCAGGTTCATCGCGGGCGAGCCGATGAAGCCGGCGACGAAGAGGTTCGCGGGCCGGTCGTACATGTTGCGCGGCGAGTCGACCTGCTGCAGCAGACCGTCCTTCAGCACGGCCACCCGGTCACCCATCGTCATGGCCTCGACCTGGTCGTGGGTGACGTAGACGGTGGTGATGCCCAGACGGCGCTGCAGCGACGCGATCTGCGTACGCGTCGACACACGGAGCTTGGCGTCCAGGTTGGACAGCGGCTCGTCCATGAGGAACACCTGCGGCTCACGCACGATCGCGCGACCCATGGCGACACGCTGACGCTGACCGCCGGAGAGCGCCTTCGGCTTGCGGTCCAGGTACTCCGTCAGGTCGAGGATCTTCGCGGCCTCCTCGACCTTCTGCCGGATCTCCGCCTTGTTGACGCCGGCGATCTTGAGCGCGAAGCCCATGTTGTCGGCGACGGTCATGTGCGGGTACAGCGCGTAGTTCTGGAACACCATGGCGATGTCCCGGTCCTTCGGCGGCAGATGCGTGACGTCACGGTCACCGATACGGATGGAACCGGCGTTCACGTCCTCGAGCCCCGCGAGCATCCGGAGCGAGGTGGACTTGCCGCAACCCGACGGACCGACGAGGACGAGGAACTCGCCGTCCTCGATGTCGATCTCAAGAGCGTCGACGGCGGGCTTCGTGGAACCCGGGTAGATCCGGGTCGCCTTGTCGAACGAGACAGTGGCCATGGTGAAGGGCCCCCTTCTACCGGCAGGAACGTGCCGGACGATCCGTTGTAGGAAGGTGGTGAGCCGCCCCGGGCATGCCCAGGGTGGTGTAGTCCACACGCGTGAACTGGGTCAGGACGGTACCTGGCGTTCGCCCGGCTGTCAGTACTCCGGGACATGTGAACTTCGCGGAAATTTTCGAACGGGGAAGAGCAACTCACTTTTGGCCATGCTTGGGCAGGGGCAAAGCACCGGCTTTTTGACCTCGCTTCAAGTTTCCTGCTTCACCGCCCACTGCCTGCCGCGCACGGCCCTGGTGAGCTGTGCCCGACGGGTCTTACGTGGGCTCCACAGGCATTCCGGCCGACGGCCCGTCGGTCCGTACCGCACCGGCCGCACCTACGCGGCCAGCAACCGCATCCCCTCATCGCGGAGATTCACGGCCGCATTCACATCTCGGTCATGGAGCACACCGCACTCGGCGCAGGTCCACTGCCGAACCGAGACGTCCAGCTTCGGCCCCATGACATGGCATGCCGAGCATCGCCGCGTAGAGGGAAAGAAACGGTCGACAACCACGAGCTTCCGGCCGTACCACTCGCACTTGTACCGCAGCTGCCGCAGCAACTCACCCCATGAGGCATCGACGATCGCCTGGTTCAGCTTCGCCTTGCGCTGCCTCCCCTTGCCGCGCCTCGCACGCATCAAGGTCACGACAGACAGGTCCTCCACCACGAGCACTTGGTTCTCGCGCACGAGGCGGGTGGTGAGCTGGTCCAGCATGTCCCTGCGTACGTCACCGATGAGCGCATAGAGGCGCGCGATCTTCTGCCTGACCTTCCCCCGGTTCTTCGACCCCTTCACCTTCCTGTGCAGCTCCCGCTGCAACCGCGCCAGCTTCTCCGCGTACCGCTTCAACAACCGCGGATGATCAAGTTTCGTCCCGTCGTCCAACGTGACGAGAGACGCCAGCCCCACGTCCACCCCGACCGCCTTCGGCTCCCGAGTACCCGGCACGAACACCGGCGGCAACGGAGCTATGCGCTCCTCCACCAACGTCGACACGAAATACCGGCCCGCCCGATCCCGCGTCACCGACAACCGCACCGGAACCACACCGGCGGGCAGCGCCCTCGACCACCGGACGTCCAACGGCTGCGACTGCTTGGCCAGCGTGATCAACCCCGTACCGGGCCGATCCGGATCCTCCACCCACTTGAAGCCCGTACGCACATACGTCGCCGCATCCCGCGACCGCCCCTTCTTCTTCCGCTTCGGATACTTCGCCTCCCCCTTGAAGAAGCGGCCGTACGCCTGATCCAGATGCCGCAACGACTGCTGAAGGACCGTCGACGACACCTCCTTCAACCACGCCGTCTCCTCGGCCCGCTTCCAACCCGTCAGCGCCCGACACGTCTCCGCGAACCCCACATTCACCCGATGCCGCTCCCACGCCCCGGACCGCAGCGCCAGCCCCTCGTTGTAGACCCATCGGCAGGCACCGAACGTCCGCTCCAGCTGCTCGGCCTGCTCCTTGGTCGGATAGAAGCGGAACCGGTACAGGCGGTGGTGTGTGTCCGGCTCCTTCGCGTGGGACTGCAGCCGAGTCGCCTCGCGCGTGTGGTGCTTACGGCGGTCACCGATGCCGAGGACCTCGCGCTTGACGCGCTGGGCCTCCTCGCCCTTCACCGCTGTCGGTTTCGGTTTCTCCGCAGTCTTCCCCATGGACCCCTCCCTGACGATCCGATCTTCGGAACGGCACGTCAGATCGATCAACGAACGGGTGCGCGGATGGTTACGCAGGGTTTTTCCGGTCGCTTGAGGGGGGAACTTCATGGCTTGGGGAAACGGTCTCTGTGTACAGTGGTGGCGCCTTCGCGTGCGGCGTTGCACGCGCTGCCTCCTTAGCTCAGCTGGAACGAGCGGCTGTCTTGTAAACAGCAGGTCGTCGGTTCGAATCCGACAGGGGGCTCAGCGAGAAAAGCCCAGGTCAAAGCCCTTCTGGCCTGGGCTTCTCCCTGCCCCGGCCCTCTAACGCCGCAGCGAACCTCTCCGCCCCCAGCACCCGGAATGGCCTGCTGTGATACGGCCGCACGCTCTGGTCGACCGGATCCGTCAGGCCGAGTTTGTTGTGCAGGCCCGCGACAGTCTCGTACGCCTGGCACAGGCGTTCCTCCCGGGTCCGCCAGTCCGTTGCCGCGAGGGCTGCCGTGAGGACCGGGGTGAGGCGGGCGCCTGTCGGGGTGCGGGTGAAGGCGGAGCCGAGCCATTTGCTGTACGGCGGGTAGCGGTGGTGCATGAGGAGGCACAGGCGCATCAGGTGGCGGGTCTGGCGGGCGGCGACGATCGCGGAGCCGAGTTCGTCGCCGACCTCGCCGCAGCGGCCGACGAAGGCTTCCTCCTCGGCGAGGTGCCGCCAGTGGTCGGCCAGGGTCCGGAGCCAGATGTCGTGGGGGTACCAGGCCAGGGACGCGCGGACGGGGGTCAGGGTGCCGAGGCCGTCGTGGAAGACGGCGCCCTCGGTGGCTTCGGCGAGGAGCTGGGTGGGGGTGGAGAGCCAGGTTTCCGGGGGTATGCCGGTCGTCGGGTCGAAGCCCAGGTGGTGGGTGAACCACGTCGGTACGTCGGCGATGTCGATGCGGTGGTGGACGGGGCCGTCGGTCCGTCGCATGACGCGGACGTGGGGTTCCTCGGTGGGGGCGAAGTGGGTGGGGTAGCCGAGGAAGGTTTTCGGGAGGTGTTCGGAGAGGTACGCGGAGAGTCGCTCGGCGTGGTGGGGTGCGTCCTCGGGGCGGAGAAAGAGCTGAAGGCGTGGGCCCCATTCGTGGTCGGCGGAGCGGGGGGTGTCGAAGCCGAGGACTTCTGAGCCGCTGCCGATGCGGGCGGCGGAGTGGGGGAGGCCGCGAGCGGTGTCCTCCAGTAAGGGGCGGACGGCTTCGGTGTAGAAGCGGCGGGAGAGTTCCAGGCCCTGGATGAAGGTCATGGGAGGTTATTTCCCCGTCGCTGGTGTGCCGGTTCCGAGGGTGGTGAGGGCTTTGTCTGTGAGGCGGTAGGTCGTCCATTCGGTCTGCGGGCGGGCGCCGATGGATTCGTAGAAGGCGATCGTGGGGGTGTTCCAGTTGAGTACGGCCCATTCGAGGCGGGCGTAGCCGCGTTCGACGCAGATGCGGGCCAGTTCGGTGAGGAGGGCTTTGCCGTGGCCGGTGCCTCGGGCGGTGGGGCGGACGTAGAGGTCTTCGAGGTGGATGCCGTGGACTCCGCGCCAGGTGGAGAAGTTCAGGAACCAGATGGCGTAGCCGACGGGTTCGTCTGTGGTGTCGTCGGTGGCGATGTGGGCGTGGGCTGTGGGGTGGGGGCCGAAGAGGGCGTCGTGGAGTTGGTCGGGGGTTGCCTTGGCTTCGTCCAAGGCTCTTTCGTAGTCGGCGAGTTCGCGGATCAGGGTGTGGAGGGCGGGGATGTCTGCGGGGGTGGCGGGTCGGATCATGGGGCAACGCTAGTGCGGTGAGCGCGGAGGTTGCCGGGGACGACGGTGGTCAGTCGGCGGCGGCGCCGTGCACGCGGTCAGGACGAGCGCGCCCGCGAGGCCGGCCCGTGCGGTGTGGGCCATGCGGCGTCGGCCGTGTCGGCGCGGCGATGAGTTTTCGGGGCCGGGGGAGTCTCATCATCGTTGTCGGCAACTCAGGAGGAGGAGTACGTGGCTCAGCTATTGAGAGTGCAGAACTTCGTCGTCTCCAGCGACGGCATCGGTGCCGGTGAGGACCAGAGCCTGGAGAGGCCGTTCGGTCATGTCGACCCGGGGAGGCTGTTCGCCTGGGCCGGGGCGACGGCGAGTTGGCCCAATCGCACGGAACCGGGAGGGAGCCGGGGTCTGGACGACTACTTCACCCGGGACTTCGCGCACAACATCGGCGCGGAGATCATGGGTCGCAACAAGTTCGGGCCGCAGCGGGGGCCCTGGCGGGACCTGGAGTGGCGGGGTTGGTGGGGGGAGGAGCCTCCGTTCCACACGCCGGTGTTCGTCATGACCCATCATGAGCGTCCTTCGTTCACGCTTTCCGACACCACGTTCCACTTCGTCGACGGCGATCCGGCCGCGGTCCTCGAGCAGGCGCGTGAGGCGGCGCGGGGCAAGGACGTCCGGCTCGGCGGAGGGGTCACCACGATCCGGGAGTTCCTGGACGCGGATCTTGTCGACACCCTGCATGTGGCGGTTTCGCCGGTGAAGCTGGGGTCCGGTCTGCGGCTGTGGGAGTCGCCCGATGAGTTGCTCGACCGGTTCCATCTGGAGGTCGTGCCCAGCCCGAGCGGTGTGACGCATCACCTGTTCTGGCGGAAGTGACATGAGACCCGCTTCCTTCGGTGGGGCGGGTCTTAACGGCCGGTGTCGCGCAGGCGTCTGGCGATTTCGAGTTGTTCGGGTTCCAGGGGGCGGCCGTCCTCGATTTCCCAGAGGCAGTTCTGGAGGACCCGTCCGAGGGTCCAGGCGCGGGCCCGGGCGGGGTCGAGGGTGAGGATGTCGGTCATGGTGTCGAAGCGGTGGCGGATGTCGGTGGGGTCGAAGCGGTTGTAGAGGGCGGGGAGGAGTTCGAAGGCGGGGTCGCCGGCGAGGGGTTTGGGGTCGATGGCGAGCCAGGGGGCGCGGTCGGCGGCGAGGACGTTCTCGTAGTGGAGGTCCCAGTGCAGGAGGCGGTCGCCGGGTTCGGTGGCGACTTCGCGTACGGCGGCGGCGCAGTCGGCGAGGAGGCGGCGGGCTTCGGGGTCGGGGACGTGGGTGAGGGCCTGGGGGGTGTCGTCGAGCATGGCCTGGGTGATGTCGCCGAGGCGGCGCAGGCCGGGTGGTGCGGGGGTGGTGGTGAGGTGGGCGAGGAGCCGGGCGATGACGGCGGCGGCTTCGTGGGTGTCGGGGTGCTGGGACAGCATGCGGGTGGGGTCGAGGCGTTCCAGGAGCATGGTGCCGGTGGGTTCGTCGTGGTCGAGCAGGCGTACTGCTCCGTCGCCGTTCCAGGCGCGCAGGGCGATGGGTTCGCCTCTGCTTTCGTCGTCGAGGAGTTGGAGTTTGAGGACGGCGGGGGTGTGGTCCGGGCGGTGGAGGACGGGGAGGACGAGGGCGGAGACGCCGTGCATGGGGCGTCCGTCGAGTTTCAGGTCCCAGCGGTCCAGGAATTCCGCCGCCAGGTGGGGCAGGCGGGCGATGAAGGCGCGTCCGGTGGTGCCGTTGTATTTCTCCTGTGCTGCGGCCAGTGCGTCCGGGATGTCGATCACGTACGGGACGATACTTGCGTGCGTGAATCGGCTCATGTGGATGGGTGGGCGCCTGGACCGGGTGGTGAGGTATGTCCGTGGTGCGCCGGGGACGTATGTCTGGCTGGCGCTGCTGTTCGTGACGACGGTCGCGGTGCGTCACATGTCCCCGGGTTTCGAGCGGGAGTTCCTGCTGGAGCGGTCGACGAACATTCAGGGGCTGTCGGAGAATCCGGCGCGGGCTCTGGTCGCGAGTGCGCTGTTGATCGACGGCGGGAGGTGGTTGCCGCAGGTCTTCCTCTACAGCGTCTTTCACGCGCCGGCGGAGCGCTGGCTGGGGACGGTGCGCTGGCTGGTGGTGTGTGTGACGGCGCATGTGCTGGCGTCGCTGGTCAGTGAGAGTGCGGTGCTGGTGGCGATGTGGGACGGGCGGGCGCCGGCGTCGACGGCGGACACGTTGGACATCGGGGTGAGTTACGCGCTGGCCGGGGTGGTCGGCGTGCTGGTGTACCGGATCGCGCGGCCGTGGCGGTACGGGTATGTGGTGGCGGTGCTGCTTGTGTACGGCGTGCCGCTGGTGGTGGGGCGGACGTTCACCGATGTCGGGCATTTTGTGGCGTTGTTGATCGGGTTTGCGTGTCATCCGGTGACGCGGGGGCGGGGGGAAGCGTGGGATCCGGGGGAGGTGTTTGCTGCTCGGAGGGGCTAGTTTTTCCATCTGGTACGTGGATGACGGGCTGCCTGCGGTGCGGGAGCCGGGGAGGTCATGGCTCCAGTACCACCTTTCCGGTGGTCGCGCGGGTCTCCAGGGCTCGGTGTGCGGCGGCCGCCTCGGCGAGTGGGTAGCGCTGCACGGTGGGGGTGAGGCGGCCGGCGGCGGCCTCGGTGAGGGCGCGCAGTTCGAGGGTGCGTACGGGGTTGGGGCCGGCCGCCTTCCGCATCATCACGGGGCCGAGGACCTGTTCGGAGAGGCCGTCGACGAGGTAGGGCGTGCCGTCGTGCGGGCCCTGGCTCGACCAGCCGAACACGATGTGCCGGCCGCCGGGTCCGAGCAGGGCGACGGCCTCGCGGGCGACGTCACCGCCGACGCCGTCGAAGACGACGGTGGGGGTACGCCCGTCCAGATACGCGCGGACCGTGTCCGGCCAGGTCGGGTCCTTGTAGTCGACGGCGAGGTCGGCGCCGTTCTTCTCGACGCGGGCCGCCTTTTCGGGGCCGCCCGCCAGGCCGATGACGGTGGCGCCGGCGTTCTTCGCGTACTGCACGAGCAGGGTGCCGATGCCGCCGGCGGCGGCCGGGATCACGGCCACGGTGTCCGGCCCCGGCTCGGCGAACTGCAGGATTCCCATGGTCGTACGGCCTGTTCCGATCATGGCGACGGCTTCGGCGAAGTCGAGGTTGTCCGGGATCTCGTGGGCGCGGTCGACGTCGGTGACGGCGAGTTCGGCGTAGCCTCCCGGTGCGAATCCGAGGTGGGCGACCACGCGTTTGCCGAGCCACAGGCCGGCGACGCCCTCGCCGAGGGACTCGACCGTGCCGGCGACTTCCCGGCCGGGGATCGTGGGCAGGGCGGGCGGTTCGGGCAGGGGGCCCCGGATGCCCTCGCGCAGGGCGGTGTCCAGGAGGTGGACACCGGCCGCTCGCACGGCGATACGGATCTGGCCGGGGCCCGGTGCCGGGTCCTCGGCCTGTTCGTAGGTGAGGTTCTCGGCCGGGCCGAAGGTGTGCAGGCGGACGGCGTGCATCGGGGGTCCCCCTCGGAAGTGGTGTTCTCGGTGGGCAGGTCACCGTCCACTGTTCAACCTCAAGCTTGCTTGAGGTCAAGGGTGTGCCGGCCGAGGGCGAGCGAGACCGCGGTCAGGGCGCTGTTGAAGGAGACCTCGGACAGCACGCCGGGGGCGGCGACCTGGTCGCCCGCGAGATAGACGCCGTCACCGCGGTCGATCGCGGGCCGGTCGCGCCAGCTGGTGCCCGGGAGGTCGACGGCGCCGGTACGGCCGTTCGCTACTGCTTCGCGCCGCCAGGTGACGCGCTCGCGCCAGCCGTCGAAGGCGAGGTCGAGGAGCTGTTCGGCGCGTGCGACGCCGTCGGCCTTGGTCTCGTCCGGGCCGATGGGGATCTGGCCCTGGATCAGCTGCTCGCCGGTGGGGGCGAGGGTCCGGTCCTGGGCGGTGAACCGTTCGATCCAGCCGGGGGAGTCGAGGTCACAGACGGCGAAGGCGTCCCCGCGCCGGGTGCGCACGGCGAGGTCGAGGAGTGTCGTACGGCCGCTCGGCCAGGTCAGTGACTCGTCGCCGAGGAGTCGCCGGGCGGCGTCGAGGGAGGTGGCGACGACGACGGGGGTGTCGGTGGGGAGGGTGTCGACGCGGGACAGCGTCTCCATCCGGACGCCCAGGTTCCAGGCCCGGGCGGCCATCCGGTCGATGAGTGCGCCCCAGCCGCCGCGCGGGTAGTGGGCCTCGGGCGGGAGCTTGGTGGCGCGGCGCAGCCGTTCCTGCACGAACGCGGCGGACAGGGCGCCCGGGTCGTGGTGGAACAGGGCGACGGCGCAGTAGTGGGCGGCGGCCCGGGCACCCTCCTCGCCGGCCTGATCGGTGGCCCAGGTCAGGAAGTCGACGTCGACGGGTGCCTCGCGGGCACCGCGGCGCAGCAGCTTGAGCATCGCGAAGGGCGGGGTGCGGCGCAGGACGCCCTGGTGGCGCAGCCGCAGCCGGGCCGCCTCCAGCGGGGGGAGGGGCGCGAGCGGTCCGATCAGGTCGCGCTGCCGGAGCCAGGCCCAGTGCGGGCCGCCGTTGTAGAGGGCGTGCGGTCCCTCGTTCGTCCGGTACGGCCCCTCGGCGGTCCGGGCCCGCCCGCCGAGGGTGTGATGGGCCTCGTGCACGGTGACCTTGGCGCCCGCCTCGGCTGCGGTGATGGCCGCGGTCAGTCCGGCGAAGCCGCCGCCGATGACGGTGATGCGGTGCATGTCTGTGGTCTCCCTCGGGGTCGGGGTCGCTTTCTCACCTTTCTCTCGGTACGACTCTTGCGGCGGCCGGAATGTGACATGGATGTGCCCCTTCGCAGGTCAGGGCGGTTGTCAGTGGTGGGGTGCAGCATGGGGGCATGGCGAGGAGAGCGGTGGGCGGGACGGGTGGGTCCGGCGGGAGCGGTGGTTCTGGCGGGAGTGGGTGGTCAGGTGGTGCGGGCAAGGCTGCCGGCTCCGGCGGGGTGAAGGCGGCGCGGCGGCCGGGGGTGCGGCTGCCTCCGCTGGAGCCGTACGGCGGTGGGGAGTTGGAGCCGGACGGGGACTATGACGGGCTGGAGTTCCGGGAGGTGGACTTCGTCGGGCAGGACGGTGGGGGCGCCCGTTTCATGGACTGCGCGCTGACGGGGTGCGCGCTGGACGAGACCCGGCTGACGCGGGCACGGGTCCTGGACTCGGTCCTCACCGGCCCGCGCGGCGTCGGCACCGAACTCGCGGAGGCGACCCTGCGGGACGTCGAGGTGATCGACGCCCGCATGGGCGGGGTACAGCTGCACGGGGCAGTGCTGGAGCGGGTCCTGATCCGCGGCGGCAAGATCGACTACCTGAACCTGCGTTCGGCCCGTCTCAGAGACGTCGTCTTCGAGAGCTGCGTCCTGGTCGAGCCGGACTTCGGCAGCGCCCGCCTGGAGCGGGTGGAGTTCGTCGACTGCGCGCTGAAGGGCGTCGACCTCGCCGCGGCGACGCTGACAGACGTCGACCTGCGCGGCGTCGCCTCGCTGGAGATCGCGCGCGGGGTGGACCGGCTGGCGGGGGCGGTGATCAGCCCGGCCCAACTGCTCGATCTGGCGCCGGTGTTGGCGGGGGCGCTGGGGATTCGGGTGGAGGGCTGACGGGCCTTCGAGGGGACGGGCCTTCGGGGGACGGGTCTTCGCAGACCTGGGCCGGAGAAGTCGCCGCCCCGCAGTCGGGACAGCCGGGGTTCGGGACAGTCGGGGTTCGGGACAGTCGGGGTTCGGGACAGTCGGGGTTCGGGACAGCCGGGACTCAGAGCGTCCCGGACTCAGAACATCCCGGACTCAGAGCGTCCCGGACTCAGGACACCCGGGGAAAGCGGGCCTGCAGGGTCCAGATCGCCGGGTTGTCGGCCAGGTCGTCGTGGAGGTCGGTCAGGTCGGCGATGAGGTCGTGGAGGAAGTCGCGGGCCTCGCGGCGGAGCTCGGCGTGGGAGAAGGTCAGCGGGGGCTCTTCCACCGGCATCCAGTCGGCCTCGATGTCGACCCAGCCGAAGCGGCGCTCGAAGAGCATGCGGTCGGTGGACTCGGTGAAGTCCAGTTCCGCGCGCTGGGGGCGGGCGGCGCGGGAGCCGGCCGGGTCGCGGTCGACGCGCTCGACGATGTCGCACAGGGCCCACGCGAAGTCGAGCACCGGAACCCATCCCCAGGCTGTGGACAACTCCCGGTCGGCCTTGGTGTCGGCGAGGTAGACGTCACCGCAGAACAGGTCGTGCCGCAAGGCGTGGACGTCCGCGCGGCGGTAGTCGGTCTGCGGGGGGTCCGGGAAGCGGTTGGAGAGGGCGTAGCCGATGTCGAGCACATACGTGATGGTGTCACGCGGCTAGTCATAGGATCACGGCCGTGTCCCGATCCGCACCGGTTGTCCCGGTCTTCGCCCCGGCCCGTGTCCCGGCCTGTACGTCGCTCCTCCTCGCCCTCGCTCTGGCCCTGACCGCGTGCGGCGGGGGAGCACACGGCAAGCGCGGGGGTTCCGGTGTCGGCGACCCGTACTTCCCGAAGGCGGGCAACGGCGGCTACGACGTCACGCACTACGACCTCACTCTCGCCTACGACCCGAACTCGAACCCGGACGCGGACTCGAACTCGGACGCGGACGCGAACCAGGACGCGGACCGGAACCAGGACGCGGACTCGAACCAGGACGCGAACCCGGACTCGGACCGCCTGTCCGGTACGGCCGTGCTCACCGCCCGCGCCACGCGGGACCTCTCCGCCCTCGACCTGGACCTCAAGGGCCTGGACGTCGAGAGCGTCACCGTCGAGGGCCGCCCCGCCCACTTCCACCGCACCGGCCAGGAACTCACCGTCCGCCCGCACGACGACCTCGACAAGGGCGAGACGTTCCGCGTCGCCGTCCGCTACTCCGGCACCCCCGAGACGATCACCGATCCGGACGGCTCCCAGGAGGGCTGGCTGCGCACGGCCGACGGGGCGCTGGCCCTCGGCGAGCCCACCGGATCCATGACGTGGTTCCCCGGCAACCACCATCCCTCCGACAAGGCGTCCTACGACCTCACCGTGACCGTGCCCAAGGGCCTGCGGGCCGTCTCCAACGGGGAACTGACGGGCGAGACGACCAGCGGGAACCGTACGACCTACACCTGGCACACCCCCGAACCCATGGCGAGCTACGTCGCCACGCTCGCCGTCGGCCGATACGACATCACGCGCTACGACATCCCCCTCTCCACCGCTCCCTCCGGCCTGCCGGTGTACGTGGCCGTGGACCCGACGCAGGCCGGGGCGAGCCGGAAGGTCCTCGCCAGGCTTCCCGAGATCATGGAGTGGGCGGAGGACAACTTCGGTCCCTACCCCTTTTCGTCCACCGGAGCCGTCGTCGACCGGGCCGACGACGCCGGATACGCCCTGGAGACCCAGAACCGGCCGGTCTTCCCCGGCCCGCCCGACACCGCGACCCTCGTCCACGAACTCGCCCACCAGTGGTACGGCGACTCGGTCACCCCGAAGACCTGGCGGGACATGTGGCTCAACGAGGGCTTCGCCACGTACGCGGAGTGGCTGTGGGACGAGGACCACGACGGCGACAGCGCCCAGCAGACCTTCGACGCGCTCTACGACCACGGCGAGGACAGTTACGACGACCTCTGGTCCTTCCCGCCCGCGAAGCCGGCGAGCGCCGCGCACATCTCCGACAGCCCGGTCTACCAGCGCGGCGCGATGGTCCTGCACAAGATCCGGCAGACGGTCGGCGACGACACCTTCTACGACATCATCCAGGGCTGGTCCGCCACCCACCGCCACGGCACCGCGGACACCGCGGACTTCACCGCGTACGTCGAGAAGAAGGCACCCGGCAAGGATTTCACCGGGATCTGGAGGGACTGGCTGTACGGGGAGGGGAGGCCGGCGCACGGTTGACCCGGAGGCTGAGGGGGGCTACTTCAACTCGTCCAGCAGCCGCGCCAGGTCGGGCGGCAACACCGGTTCGGCTGCCTCGGCCAGCTCCTGCCGGGTCCACCAACGCCAGGCGAGGATGCCCTCGTCGGTGTGGACGGCGGTCACGTCGGGGCCGGCCGGATCGCGGTGGGGGCCGTGGGCGACGTAGATGTGCTCGTGCTGGTGGATGAGGGAGTCGCCGTAGGTGAAGTCACGTTCCCATGTGCACAGGAGGGGACCCGGTTCGAGGTCCGTCCAGCCGGTTTCCTCACTCAGTTCGCGCAGGGCACCCTCGCGCGGGCTCTCGTCCGCCTCCAGGCCGCCACCGGGCAGCAACCAGTGCACGCCGGTCTCGACATTGTCGTACCGGAAGAGGAAGACCGCGCCGTCCGGATCCAGTACGGCGACCCGGGCCGCGCGGCGCGGGGTGCGGAGCGGTTTGCGCAGCACCGTGCAGGGGCGGCCCTTCCGCAGGTCCTGGCGGTGGGTGATCGGCTGGTAGCCGAGGCCTGTCCAGAAGGCGAGGGCGCGTTCGTTGCCGTCGAGGACGGCGAGGCGTACGGCCGTGCGGCCCGCGGAGCGGAAGCGGTCTTCGACGAGCGACGCCAACCGGCGGCCGTGGCCCCGGCGGTGGACGTCCGCCGCCACCATCAGCAGGCCGATCCACGGGTCCGGGTCGGCCGGGTCGGGGTGGTGGGACAGGGTGATCGCGATGCCGACCAGCCGGCCCTCGCTGCGGGCGAGCAGTACCTCCACGTCCGGGTGCGCCAGCTCCTCCGCGAGCGCGGCCGCGACCTGCTCCGGGCGGATGTCGTCCGGATCGGGGAAGTCACCGCTGAGGGCCTGGAACTCGCGGTTGTCGGCGTAGAGCGCGGTGAGTTCGGTGAGGAGGGCGGCCGGGATGTCGTGGTCCGGGGTGAGCGCGAGAGAGGTCAGGAGCACGCGGGCAACCTACCAAGACGCCGAAACCCCCGGCCGGAGCCGGGGGTTCACGTTCACCGTGGTGTACGGCGTGGTGTTCTCAGACGTTGACGCCGAAGTCCTGGGCGATGCCGACCAGGCCCGAGGCGTACCCCTGGCCGACCGCGCGGAACTTCCACTCGGCGCCGTTGCGGTACAGCTCGCCGAAGACCATCGCGGTCTCGGTGGCCGCGTCCTCCGAGAGGTCGTAGCGCGCGATCTCGGCGCCGCCCGCCTGGTTGACGATGCGGATGTAGGCGTTGCGGACCTGGCCGAAGTTCTGCGAGCGGTTCTCCGCGTCGTAGATCGAGACCGGGAAGACGATCTTGTCGACGTCGGCGGGGAGGCCCGCGAGGTTGACGTTGATCGCCTCGTCGTCGCCCGCGCCCTCGCCGGTGCGGTTGTCACCGGTGTGGACGATGGTCTGGTCCGGGGTCTGCTTGTTGTTGAAGAAGACGAAGTGGGCGTCGGAGTAGACCTTGCCCTGTGTGTTGACCGCGATCGCGGAGGCGTCGAGGTCGAAGTCCGTGCCGGTGGTGGTGCGGACGTCCCAGCCGAGGCCCACGGTGACGGCGGTCAGGCCCGGAGCCTCCTTGGTGAGCGAGACGTTGCCACCCTTGGACAGGCTTACAGCCATTGTTGGGAGTCCCTTCCCTCGTTATGTAACGGGCACGAAGCTACAGCTACCTCCTTGAACGCGGCGGGGGGTGGCCAAGGTTCCCCGTCTCTTTACTTTCTTTACCAAGAGATATTTGGGTGACGTGGA
This sequence comes from Streptomyces sp. NPDC050287, assembly GCF_044459385.1. NCBI lineage: Bacteria > Bacillati > Actinomycetota > Actinomycetes > Kitasatosporales > Streptomycetaceae > Streptomyces > Streptomyces sp. NPDC050287. The sequence goes on from NZ_JBITIY010000018.1 coordinate 139,408, forward strand.
CGGGTCAGGGGCGGGAACATGGACACCATGTCCGGTCCCTATCTCATCCGCGGCTCCGTCTCGCTCCCCGAGGCCGAGCTCGTCTGGCGTTTCTCGCGGTCGTCGGGACCGGGCGGGCAGCACGTCAACACCAGCGACACCCAGGTCGAGCTTCGCTTCGACCTCGCCCGCACCGAGGCTCTTCCCGAGGTGTGGAAGCAGCGGGCGCTGGCCAAACTGGCCGGGCGGCTGGTCGACGGTGTCGTCACCGTCCGCGCCTCCGAGCACCGCTCCCAGTGGCGCAACCGCGAGACCGCCGCCGTACGCCTGGCGTCGCTGCTGGCCGAGGCGACGGCCCCGCCGCCCAAGCCGCGCCGGGCCACCCGCATCCCCCGCGGCATCAACGAACGCCGCCTGCGTGAGAAGAAGCAGCGCTCGGACACCAAGCGGGGACGCCAGGGCCGCGACTGGGGGTGACGGTCCCCGCCCTGACCGGGCGCCTTGACCGGCCCCTCAGACCGGCGGCCTTGACCGGTCACCCAGACCGGCGACCCTGACCGGCCCCCCCCAGACCCGGCCCCCTCACCGTGCCGACTCAGGACAGCTCAAGTACTCCGACGGTCTGCCCTCCGCTTGTCTCCCCGTTCGGCCGGAAGCCGAGCCGCAGATAGAAGTTCTCGGGGCCGTCCGGTCCCGGGTGCCAGGTGACGTACATCTCCTTGTCGCCCCGGCGGCGCAGCTCGGCGGCGACGGATTCCACGGCGAACCGGCCGTAGCCCCGGCCCTGTTGCCCGGCCGCGATGTTCAGCCGCCACAGTCCGGAGCGGAACAGGGTGCCGTCCTCCTTCCAGTCGATGCCGAAGAAAGCCATGAGGAAGCCCACGGGACGGTCGCCGTCCACGATCAGCCGGGGCCAGGCGACGCCGGGATGGACGTACGCCTCCGCGAGCGACTTCACCACCGGGGCGACCGCGCGTTCCTGCTCGGGGCGGACCCGTATGGCGATCGCGGCCTCGACATTGCGGGAAGTGACCTCTTCGAGTCCGAGTGTGGGCGTCGATGTCATCCGGTGACGGTAAGCCGGACGTTCGACCGGCCGCCACGGGATTGCGGGCACTCACCCCAACTGCCGGTACCGCCCCCGGAAATACAGCAGCGGGCCGCCGTCCGCGCTCGGCAGGGACGCTGTCAGGACGCGGCCGATGACCAGGGTGTGGTCGCCGGCCTCCACGCGTTGTTCCGTGCGGCACTCCAGGGTGGCCAGGGCGCCGCCCACCAGGGGAGCGCCGGTCGCCTCGCCGCGGACGTACGGGACGTCCTCGAAGAGGAGGCGGTCGCTGATGCGGCCCTTCATGGCGAAGCGGCCCGCGATGTGCCGCTGGCTCTCGGAGAGCACCGACACCGCCCACAGGTGCTGCTCGTCCAGCAGGTCGTCCATGCGGGAGCCCTCGCGCAGGCTGACCAGGACCAGGGGAGGGTCGAGGGAGACCGACATGAACGCGGTCGCCGTCATGCCGACGTCCTCGCCGACGGGCGCCCGCGGGTCGTCCGGGTCGAGGGACGCCTCCTGCGCGGTCACCAGGACCACGCCGGCGGCCAGCCGGGACAGGGCGGCGCGGAACTCGTCGTTGCTCACCCCCACAGCATGCCCGGAGGCGAGCAGGGGGGCGGCGGCGGAGAGGGCGGGGGGAGTGTTCGGCACGGCTGAAACGCTAATCTCCGGGCCGCGCACGGCGCATCGGGCCTTGGGCCGATCATGGTCCTAGGACTCATGGCGGAGTTGTCTGTACGGTCGCCAGGTCAGGATCTCCCCGCCCCGGCCTCCGCGTCGGTCTCCCGGTCACGGACTCCACATCCGGGCAAGATTTATGTTCAGTAAACGCACCGGGAAAACACAGAAACCCCACTCAATTGTTCATCTTTAGCTGTGACTTGAGTCACAAGGGGCGGTAATTGTTGACCCTGTGTACCGAGTGGGCAGCGCGCTGTGATTCAGTGGCGGGGAACCTATAGGGGAAACAGCAAGCGCACCACCGACCAGAAGCGCCGAGAACAACCCTTGATTCGCTGCGAGGTCTCGGGGGGAGGGCGAGCATGGAGGCCGAGTCGGAACCCTACGTCCGTCTTGCGTCTCTGCGACAGCTGCACCAGGTCATGGCCGACATGAACACGGCCCGCAGCCTTGCGGACACGCTGCAGACGGTCGCCGAGGGCGTGGTCCAGGCTCTCGGGTACGAGCTGGCGTGCGTCAATCTCGTACGCCCCGACGGCGACCTCGTGGTCGCCGCCTTCGCGGGCAACTCCGCCGCCGAGGCGCTGATCACCGGGCGGGTCGGCTCGCGCGATTCCTGGGAGCGCCGGCTGAGCATGGGCGAGCACTGGGGCGACCTGGTGTTCATACCCCACACCGAGGGCTGGGTCCTCGACGACGACGACGTACCGCAGTGGTACACCGACGGTCCCGCGCCCCGCTTCGAGGACGAGTGGCACCCCTCCGACCGGCTCTTCGCTCCCATGTACACGCCCGCCGCGCCGGGCGGCGGGTCCTGCGGCGAACTGATCGGCGTGCTCTCCGTGGACCGGCCGCGCAACGGCCGCAGGCCGGGCGCGTGGGGACGCGAAGCGCTTCAGATGTACGCGTTCCAGGCCGCCATCGCGATCAGCAACGCACGTCTGCGCGCCAACATGCAGCGCGCACTGGTCAGGCTCGAAAGGGAGCAGCAGGCCCTGCGCGCCAGTGAGGAAAGCTTCCGGCAGGCCTTCGAGTACGCCCCCTCCGGCATGGCCATCGCCGAGATGGGCGGCGACCAGCACGGCCGGATCCTGCGCACCAACGACGCCCTGTGCCGGCTGCTGGGCCGCCCCGCGTCCGCGATGCGCCGCTACTCCTTCTCCGACCTCGTGCACCCCGAGGACATCGGCACCCTGCTGCGGACCTCGGCGGAGGGCGGCCGCGCCGAACTCCGCCTCGGGCGCCGCGACGGCACCTACGTCTGGGTGTCGCTGCGCAACTCCGTCGTGGCCGACGCCGCCGACGGGCCCCGCTTCCTGCTCACCCACGTCGAGGACATCGAGGAGCGCAAGCGCCGCGAGCTCCAGCTCGCCCACCGCGCCTCCCACGACTCCCTCACCGGCCTGCCGAACTCCGCCGAGCTGCGTTCCCGGCTGTCCTCGCGGCTGTGCCGGCGCGCCACGCACGCCGGCGAGCTGGAGTCGATCGACGCGGCCTACGGGCACCCCGCCTTCGACGCCAACGGCTTCGACACCTACCGGCCGGGCGCCGAGGCGTTCGACGCCTACGACCACCATGTGCACACCGTCGCCCCCGAGGGTGACCTCGACGACGGCACCAAGGGGCTCGCGGTGCTCTTCTGCGACCTCGACGGCTTCAAGTCGATCAACGACCGGTTCGGGCACAACGCCGGTGACGCGGTGCTCATCGAGGTCGCCCGGCGGCTGTCGCGGGGGGTCCGCGACGGCGACACCGTGGCCCGGCTCGGCGGTGACGAGTTCGTGGTGCTGGCCGACGGCCTCGGCCGGGCCGACGCCGAGGACCTGGCCGTACGGCTGCGCAACGAGATCATCCAGCCCATCCGGGTCGACGGACGGGCCATGCGGGTCGGCGCCAGCTTCGGCATCGGCTGGGCCCACTGCGGGATGACCGCGGACGAAGTGTTGAAATCCGCTGACGAGCGGATGTACGTCGAGAAACGATCCCGTCCCAAACAGCACAGACGCGCGGGATGATCCGCAGGTCAGCGAGCTGATGCGATCCGAGTCACCCGTTTGGGCCGTCAGGAGCGGGTAGGCTCGCCCTTCTCACCACGAACGCATCCGCACCGCACCCGCTGAGGAGACCTAGGGATGACGGCCGGCAACAACGGCGCGAGCACGCCCGAGGACGACGACCCGTTCGGCTACCTCTACGCCGACGGGCAGGCCAACGGCGCCCAGCCGCCGTCCGGCGGTGGCTACGGTTACCCGAACTCCATCAACCGGGCGCGAGCGGTCGGCCAGCGGCAGTACGGCCAGCCGGCCCAGGCCGCCGCGACCGCGCCGTACGGCCAGGTCCCGCAGCAGGCCCAGGCCCCCGGCCAGCCGAACACGCACTACGCGGCCCCCGAGACGTTCCCCGGCGGCCCCCCCACCCAGCAGCCGCCGTACGGCGGCGGCGATGGCGGTGGCGGTCGTCGCGGCCCCAACACCAAGGGCCTGCTGATCGGCGCGATCGCGGTCGTCGCCGCGGTCGTCATCGGCATCGGCGTGGCGATGATGAACGGCAACGGCAACGACGACGACAAGGCCGGCAACCAGGCGTCCAGCACGCCGACGACCTCCCAGAGCTCCGAGCCGAGCCCCTCGAGCAGCAACAGCGCGGCGAGCGAGGACGACCTGCCGAAGGCCGACGCCAAGGTGCTCAACCTCTCGCCCGGTATGACGACCGCCACGGATGTCAAGGGCGCCAAGGCCGACGGCGGAACCTACGTCACCGGCTTCAACCAGGTCGGCGCCGCCGTCACCTGGAACGTCGACGGCATCCCGAAAAAGGGCAAGTACACCATGTACGTCGGCTACAGCGTCCCCGGCAAGGACGCCACCGCCACCCTCACGGTCAACGGCACGGCCGCCAGCACGCCGGTCGGCATGGACAACTACGCGAACGCGGCCGAGGGCGACTACGAGAAGGGCTGGACGAGGACCTACAACTGGATCCAGCTCAACCCGGGCACCAACACGATCAAGATCTCCTGCGAGCAGGGCAACCAGTGCGACGCCCTCCTCGACCAGGTGTGGCTGGTGAAGGGCTGGGTCAAGTAGGGCTGGTCGGGCCGCGCCGACCGACCTCGCCGGCCTCCCTGGCCTCCTCGGTCTCAGGCCGCGCTGACCTCCCCGGTCACCGACACCCTTCCCAGCAGCTCCTCGTACGCCGCCCGGTCGAACTCGCCCGCCACCGGTGCCAGCACCGTCGCCGCCGACAGGGCGACCGCGCGGGTCAGCCGGTCCGGCCACGGCAGCCGCTCCACCAACCCCGACAGCAGGCCCGCGACCGCCGAGTCGCCGGCGCCCGTGGGGTTGCCGTGGACGCGGGCGGAGGGGGTGGCACGCCAGCGGCCTTCGGGGGTCACCGCGAGCAGACCCTCCGGGCCGAGCGAGGCGACGACCGCGTGGGCGCCGCGCCGGCGGGCGTCCTGGGTGGCGCGCGACGGCTCGTGGGAGCCGGTCAGTTCGGCCAGTTCGTCGGCGTTCGGCTTGACGATGTCCGGGCGGGCGGCCACCCCGCGGCGCAGGGGTTCGCCGCTGGTGTCCAGGAGCACCGGGACGCCGGCCGCCCTGGCGGTCCGTATGAGACCCGCGTACGCCCCCACCGGCACCCCCGGTGGCAGGCTTCCGCACAGGGCCACCGCGGCGGCGGACGGTACGAGATCCTCGTACGCCTCCTGGAAGGCGGACCACTCGCCCGGGGTGACCGTCGGGCCGGGCTCGTTGAGCTGGGTGGTGTCGCCGGTCTGCTCGTCCACCACCGCGATCGTGCGCCGGGTCGGGCCGCCGACCGGGACCAGGGCGTCCACCAGCCGCGGTGCGGCGGCGAGTTGGTCCTGCACGGCGCGTCCGGTCCCGCCGCCGGTGAAGCCGGTGACCGTCACCTCGTGTCCGAGGGCTGTGAGCACCCGGGCCACGTTCACGCCCTTGCCGCCCGGCCGTTCGGTCACCTCGGTGACCCGGTGGGAGGCGTGCGGGCGCAGGGACCGTACGCGATAGGTGATGTCGAGAGCGGTGTTCAGCGTGACCGTGAGGATCACCGGTCCGACCTCCCCCGAAGGAAACTGCGGTGAGCGCGCCTGCCGTCCGGCTGCCTGGATAGTCGATCATGCCAAACGGGCGGCGGCCGTCCCAGTTTCTCAGGACAACCGCCGTCCTCAACAGCGGGACAGATCATCCCAGTTGGGGATCGACCACCCATTCCCCGCGACGCATCACGCCCTTGAGGGCGAAGTCGGCGTCCAGCAGGACCAGGTCGGCGTCCTTGCCGGGCTCCAGGGAGCCGATGGCGTCGTACATCCCCAGCACCCGGGCCGGGTTGGCGGACAGGGCCGCGACCACGTCCCGCACCGGGAGCCCGTCGGTCGTCACCGCCCGCTGGAACGCGCGGTCCAGGGTGAGCGTGGAGCCCGCGATCGAGCCGCCCTGCACCAGGCGGGCCACGCCTTCGCTGACCTCGACCTCCAGCGGACCGAGCACATAACGCCCGTCGCCGAAGCCGGCCGCGTCCATCGCGTCCGTGATGAACGCCACCCGCCCCGCGCCCGCGTGATGGAACGCCAGTTGGAGGGAGGCCGGGTGCAGGTGCGTGCCGTCGTTGATCAGCTCCACGGTGACGCGCTCGTCCTCCAGGAGGGCGGCGACGGGGCCGGGGGAGCGGTGGCCGAGCGTCGGCATGGCGTTGAAGAGGTGGGTCGCCACGGTGGCGCCCGCCTCGATCGCCGCCACCGTCTGCTCGTACGTCGCGTCCGTGTGCCCGATCGCCGCGATCACGCCGTGCTCGGCCAGCAGCCGTACGGAGTCGATGCCGCCGGGCAGTTCGGTGGCGAGCGTGACCATCTTCGCCTGGCCGCGCGCCGCGTCGATCAGCTTGCGCACCTCCGCCGGGTCCGGGTCGCGCAGCAGTGCCTCGGAGTGCGCGCCCTTGCGGCACGGGGAGATGAACGGCCCCTCGAAGTGGATCCCGGCGATCTCGCCCTGCTCGGCCAGCTCGGACAGCAGCCCGGCCTGCCGGACCAGGAAGTCCATGTCGTCGGTGACGGTCGAGGCGACGAGGGTGGTGGTGCCGTGCAGGCGGTGCGTGCGGATGGCTTTCTGCACGTCCTCGGCCGGGCCGGAGAAGGAGGCTCCGCCTCCGCCGTGGTTGTGGATGTCGACGAAGCCGGGCACCAGCCAGTGGCCGGTTACGTCGACGACGTGGGCGTTTTCCGGAGTGGTGCCGGTGATACGGGTGCCGTCGATGATCACCTGGCCGTCTTCGACGATTCCGGTGGGGAGGACGACGTCGGCCCCGGAGAGGATGAGGGGCGCGTTGCCGGTCGCGGGGTGCGGGATCGTCGTAGCCGGTCGCTCGCCCACTCCCGGCTTCGCCCGGGCGGGGGAACCCCCGTCGCGGCCGAGCCGCATGTCGACGCTGTCCCGCGCCCCTGGGTCGGCTGCCATCAGGGGGTTACCTCCGTACGGTCGGTGTGGTCGAGGAGATCCCAGGCCAGGAGCCCGGCACCCAGGCAGCCCGCGGTGTCCCCCAGAGCCGCGGGGACGATCGACGGCAGCTTCTGGAACGTGACCCGTTGCCGGACGGCGTCCCGCAGGGGGGTGAACAAGGTCTCCCCCGCTTCGGCGAGGCCGCCACCGATGATCAGCGTGCGGGGATCCAGCAGGGTGAGCGCGGTGACCAGGCCGTCGGCGAGCGCGTCGACGGCGTCCCGCCACACCCGTACGGCGTCCGGGTCGCCGGAGTCGACGGCCTTCGCGCAGTCGGCCGCGTCCGCGTCCGGGTCCCCGCAGGCAGACGCCCACGCCTCGCTCACCGCCGCGGCCGACGCGTACCGCTCCAGACAGCCGCGCTGCCCGCACGGGCAGTCGGTCCCGCCGGGCCGTACGACGATGTGACCGATCTCGCCCGCGAAGCCGTGCGCACCCGCCTCGACCCGGCCGGCGATGCCGATGGCGCCCGCGATACCGGTGCCCAGCGGCACGAACAGGAAACGGTCGGCTCCCCGGCCCGCGCCGATCCGGCCCTCGGCGAGGCCGCCGGTGCGCACGTCGTGCCCGAGGGCGACCGGGACACCGCCGAGCCGCGCGCCGAGCAGGTCGCGCAGGGGTACGTCCCGCCAGCCCAGGTTGGCCGAGTACGAGGCGACACCGCGCTCCTCGTCGACGATGCCGGGGACGGCGACACCGGCCGCCGCCGCGGGCTCGCCGAGGTGTTCGGCGCCGTACGCGCTGAGCTCGGCGGCGAAGTCGAGGATGCCCTCGACCACCGCGTCCGGCCCGCGTTCGCGCCCGGTGGCGCGGCGGGCCTGGTGCAGGAGCTCGCCGTCCGCCCCTGCCAGGGCGGCCTTCATCCCGGTGCCGCCCACGTCGAGGGCGATGACATGTCTCACAGGGGACAGTGTGACCGAGGACCCGCGAGAGGTCTAGTCCACTTACGTGGTGTAGACCTTATGCTCGGTAATATGTAGGACCTTTCGAGAGTTTCGAACAGTGATCTTGGGGCGGTTGGCAGTGCAGCGGCGTAGGACGGGAACGATCGCGGTGGCGTCCGCGCTGGGCATGACGGCGGTCCTGGGCGGCTGCGGCCTCACCGGGAGCTCCGACGAGGTGACCCTGAAGCTGGTCGCCGCCGATTACGGCAACAGCGCGCAGAACAGCTCCCAGAAGTACTGGGACAAGCTCGCCGAGGAGTACGAGTCGAAGCATGAGGGCGTGAAGGTCGACGTCACCGTCTACTCGTGGAACGACGTCGACAGCAAGGTCAAGAAGATGGTCGACGCCGGCCACCCGCCCGACATGGCGCAGATCGGCGCGTACTCCGACTACGCGGCCAAGAACCTCCTCTACTCGGCCGACGACCTGCTCTCCATCCCCACCCAGGCCGACTTCGTCTCCCAGCTCGCGCAGGCCGGAGAGGTCAGGGGCGTCCAGTACGGGCTCCCGTTCGCCGCCTCCACCCGCGTGCTCTTCTACAACAAGACCCTCTTCAGCCGGGCCGGCCTCGACGCGCCGAAGACCTGGAACGACCTCGCCGCCGACGCCGAGGCGCTGAAGGCGGACGGGGTGAAGTACCCGTACGCGCTGCCCCTCGGGCCGGAGGAGGCGCAGGCCGAGACGATGCAGTGGCTGCTCAGCGGCGGGGGCGGCTACACCGCGGCGGGCGGCAGCTACGCCATCGACTCCCAGGAGAACGTCGACACGTTCACCTGGCTGAAGAACGACCTCGTCGGCAAGGGCCTGACCGGGCCGGTCGCGCCCGGCAAGCTCAACCGCGCCGCCGCGTTCGCCGCGTTCGCGGCCGGGGACGTCGGCATGCTCAACGGGCATCCCTCGCTGATGAAGATGGCCGCCGAGAAGGGCGTGAAGTACGGCATGGTGCCGATGCCCGGCGCCGACGGACCCAGCGAGGTCTCCATGGGCGTCGCCGACTGGATGGCCGCGTTCCGCAAGAACGGCCACGCCGACCAGATCGGCGAGTTCCTCGACTTCGTGTACGACAAGAAGAACGTCCTCGACTTCTCGCGCGAGTACGACCTGCTGCCGGTGACCACGTCCGCGTCCCAGGTCATGAGCGGGGCGAAGCGGGACTCGGACCTCAAGCCGTTCCTGGACGAACTGCCCGTGTCCGAGCTGCCGCCCGTCGGGCAGACGTCCTGGGCGCAGGTCAGCGCGGACATCAAGCAGCGGATCGGCCAGGCCGTCGCCCCGAACAGCAGCCCCACCTCGGTCCTGAACCAGCTCCAGGCGAAGGCGACCACGGCCCAGTCCGCGGAGTAGCGCTGTCAGTGGGGGCGGATACGGTGCCGGACATGAACCAGGAGCAGCAGCTCGGCCGCCGCGAGCGGGACATCCTCGCGCTGGAACGGCGCGGCTTCAGCGGGCCCGGCGCGAAGGAGCGGGCGATACGCGAGGAACTGGGCCTGGCACCGGTCCGCTATTTCCAACTGCTGAACGCCCTGCTGGACGACGAGCGGGCGCTGGCCCACGACCCCGTGACGGTGAACCGCCTGCGACGGATCCGGGAGAGCCGCCGCGGCGAACGCTGACACGGGGAAGGCTGGGGACGACCGAAAAGGCTGACGCTCGTCGGGAATGGGTGCGGCCGTCGCGGATATGGTCAGTCCATGGGCAGCCATGACACGCACTCCACGGAAGCCACCCCTCTCCCCACCCCCGCGACCGCGGCGGGCCGGGACGGCCTCGACGCCCTCCTCCGGCGGCCCTCGCGTGCCGTGATCGCGCTGGACTTCGACGGGACGCTGGCGCCGATCGTGGCTGATCCCGAGCAGGCGCGGGCGCATCCGGAGGCGGTGTCGGTGCTCGCCGCGCTCGCGCCGAAGGTGGCTGCCGTCGCCGTGGTGACGGGGCGGCCGGCCGGGGTCGCGGTGCGTCACGGCGGGTTCGCGGGCGTGCCCGGGCTGGAGCATCTTGTCGTGCTCGGTCACTACGGCGCCGAGCGGTGGGACGCCGTCACCGGTACCGTCGACGCCCCCGCCCCGCATCCCGGAGTCGCCGCCGCCCGCGCCGAACTGCCCGGCCTCCTCGACGGAACCGGCACCTGGATCGAGGAGAAGGGCCGCGCGGTGGCCGTGCACACCCGCCGGGCCACCGATCCCCAGGCCGCCTTCGAGGCGCTGCGCGGGCCCCTCACCGACCTGGCCGCCCGGCACGGACTGATCGTCGAGCCGGGGCGGATGGTCCTCGAACTGCGTCCGCCCGGCATGGACAAGGGCGTCGCCCTCCTCGAATACGCCCGCGAGATCTCCGCCGAGTCCGTCCTCTACGCCGGCGACGATCTGGGCGACCTTCCGGCCTTCGCCGCCGTGGAGAAGCTGCGTTCCGACGGCACGCCGGGCCTGCTCGTCTGCAGCGGCAGCGACGAGGTCACCGAGCTGAGGGAACGGGCGGATCTGGTGGTCAGCGGCCCGGAGGGGGTCGTAGGGCTGCTGCGAGGCCTGGCGGCCCGCCTGAGCTGACCGGCCGACTACCGGCTGACCGGCTGACTACCGCCTGACCGCCTGACCTCAAGCGCCTCCGACAAGCCCGACTCGCCTCACAGCGCGTTCAGCTGGTCCAGGAACCACTGCGCCGGCGGGAGCGCCGTCGCCGCCGCGGCCAGTCGCTTCGTGCGTTCCGCGCGTTCGCCCGCCGGCATCGACAACGCCTCGTGGAGCGCGCGGGCCGTGCCGATCACGTCGTACGGGTTCACGGTGATCGCCTCCTCGCCCAGCTCCTCGTACGCCCCCGCCTCCCGCGACAGCACCAGCACGCACCCCTCGTCGGAGACCACCGGCACCTCCTTGGCGACGAGGTTCATGCCGTCCCGGATGGGGTTCACCAGTGCCACGTCGCCGAGGCGGTAGGCGGCCAGGGAGCGCGCGAAGTCGTCCTTGACGTGCAGGACGACCGGGGTCCAACCCGGTGTGCCGTACCGCGCGTTGATCTCCTTCGCGACCCGCTGCACCTCGGCCGTGTAGTCGCGGTACACGGCGAGGTCCTGGCGGGACGGGTAGGCGAACGCCACGTGGACCACGCGTTCGCGCCACTCGGGGTGGTCGTCGAGCAGCTGTCGGTACGCCAGCAGGCCGCGCACGATGTTCTTGGACAGCTCGGTGCGGTCGACGCGGACGATCGTCCTGCGCGCACCGCCGTCGGGCGCCGTGCCGATCTCCTCCCGCAGTGCCGCCATCCGCTCGTCCACGTCCGCCTCGCGCGCCCGCTCGCGCAGGAAGTCCGCGTCCGCGCCCAGCCCGTGCACCCCGACCCGGGTACCGCCGAGCCCGTCGGCGAACTGCTCCGCGCACGCGGTGAACGCGTCCGCCCAGCGGTGGGTCAGGAAACCCAGCCGGTCGGCGCCCAGCATGCCGCCGAGGACCTGCCGCGCCACGTCGTCCGGCAGCATCCGGAAGTACTCCGGCGGCGCCCACGGCGTGTGCGAGAAGTGACCGATCCTGAGGTCCGGGCGCAGCTCGCGGAGCATGCCCGGCACCAGGGTGAGGTGATAGTCCTGGACGACCACGGCCGCACCCTGCGCGGCCTCTTGCGCCAGCGCCTCGGCGAACGCGCGGTTGTACGTCTCGTACGACGCCCACTGGCGCCGGAACTCCGCGTCGAAGACCGGCTCCAGCGGCGTCTGGTACAGCATGTGGTGAACGAACCACAGCACCGAGTTGGCGATGCCGTTGTACGCGTCGGCGTGCACGTCGGCCGGGATGTCGAGCATGCGGACGCCCGTTTCGCCGACGCCCCGCCGGACCGCTTCCCGGTCGCCCTCGGACAGCGCGGAGCACACCCACAGGCTGCCCGCGTCCGAACCGATCGCCGACAGGCCCGAGACCAGCCCGCCGCCACCCCGTTTGGTGTGGAGCGAGCCGTCCTCGCGCACGTCGTACGAGACCGGGCCGCGGTTGGACGCGACCAGCACCTGAGCAGCACTGTTGGTTGACGCCATACGCCACAACCTAGCCCGGCCCGGAAACGCTCAAACGTACGGATCCCCTCCGCGGGGGGCCGGTGCGGTCCGTCAGGCGACCTTCCGCTCCGCGTACTCGGCGATCTCCGCCATCGGCGGCCGTTCCTCGGTGTCCACGGAGTAGGTACGCGGCTCGAAGCCCGACGGTCCCCGTTCGAACTGGGTGAGGGACGGCCGGATCAGGTGGCCGCGGGCCAGCCGGAGCTGGGCGGTGCGGTAGATCGCCGCGGACATCCGGCCCAGCGCCTGGCCGTCCTGGTGGCGGTGCTTGCGGACGCCGACGTCGACCTGGGCGAGGGCGTCCAGGCCCACCAGGTGCAGGGCGTCGATCAGCATGCCCAGCTCCACCCCGTATCCCACCGGGAAGGGAAGCTGTTCCAGGAGCGAGCGGCGGGCCGCGTACTCACCGCCGAGCGGCTGCACGAAACCGGCCAGCTGCGGCCAGTGCATGTTCAGCAGCGGACGGGCCATCAGCTCGGTGACCCGGCCGCCCTGCCCGGCCGCGCCGGCCAGGGGACGGTCGTACATGCCCTTGACGAGGTCCACCCCCGGGTCGGTGAGCAGCGGCCCCACGATCCCGGAGACGAAGTCGGAGGAGAACTCCTTCAGGTCGGCGTCGATGAAGCAGACGATGTCCCCGCTCGTGACCAGCAGCGAGCGCCACAGCACCTCGCCCTTGCCGGGGACGGTCGGGATACGGGGCAGGATGTCGTCGCGGTGGACGACACGCGCCCCGGCCGCGGCGGCCACCTCGGACGTACGGTCGGTCGATCCGGAGTCGACGACGACGATCTCGTCGACGAGCGGGACCTGCTGCATGAGGTCGTGACGGATCACGGCGACGATGTCGCCGACCGTCTCCTCCTCGTTCAGCGCGGGCAGCACGACGCTGACCGACTGTCCCGTGGCGCGTTTCGCGGCCAGGATCTTGTGGAGCGGGCGGTCGGTCTTCGACCAGGAGCGGGTGCTCAGCCAGCGCTCGACTTCATTCAGCACAGTGCGCGGCTCCTCTGCGTTCTCTCGGCGAGCTGCGATCCATGGTCTCCGACGGGCCATGTGATCCATCTCGCGGTTCGGACGGCTCACTCAACTGTCCTGGCCTTCGGTTACAGTCTTGAACAACGCTGATGACCATCGCATGTCGGGGTCGGCGTTCCGTTTCAACGATCAACAACTTCATACCGCTCATCCAGAGGGGCAGAGGGATACGGCCCGATGAAGCCCCGGCAACCCTCCAGCCGGTCTCGTAGCGATCACCGTCGATCGTTTTCGCGAGGCTCCCCGGCTAGGGAAGGTGCCAAATCCGTCTCACGGCGAGATGCGTCGTGAGGAAGATGAGGAGAAAGGGCCTCGCCTCACATGGCTGCGCAGACTGTTGCAAGCACCACCGACAGCACGGTCGACACCACCGACCGTACCGCCGGCTCCCCCGTAGACCTCGGCCCCGCCGCCGCGCTGAGCTGCCGCGAGTGCGGTCACCGCGTGCCCCTCGGCCCGGTCTTCGCGTGCGAGGAGTGTTTCGGCCCGCTCGAGATCGCGTACGACTTCTCGGCCTACGACACCGAGGAGCTCCGCAAGCGGATCGAAGCGGGACCCTCGAACATCTGGCGTTACGCGCCGCTGCTGCCCGTCCCCGCCGACGTGGCCACCAAGCCGAACATCAACCCCGGCTGGACCAAGCTCGTCAAGGCCGACAACCTCGCGCGCGAGCTCGGCGTCACCGGCGGACTGTATGTGAAGGACGACTCCGGAAACCCGACGCACTCCTTCAAGGACCGCGTCGTCGCCCAGGCCATCGAGGCCGCCCGCGCCTTCGGCTTCACGACGCTCTCCTGCTCCTCCACGGGCAACCTGGCCGGTGCCGTCGGCGCCGCCGCCGCCCGGGCCGGCTTCCGTTCCTGCGTGTTCATCCCGCACGACCTGGAGCAGGGCAAGGTCGTCATGGCCGCGATCTACGGCGGCGAGCTCGTCGGCATCGAGGGCAACTACGACGACGTGAACCGGTTCTGCTCCGAGCTGATCGGCGACCCGGCCGGCGAGGGCTGGGGCTTCGTCAACGTCAACCTGCGGCCGTACTACGCCGAGGGCTCCAAGACGCTGGCCTACGAGATCTGCGAGCAGCTCGGCTGGCAGCTGCCGGACCAGCTGGTGGTGCCGATCGCCTCCGGCTCCCAGCTCACGAAGATCGACAAGGGTCTGAAGGAGCTCATCGAGCTCGGACTCGTCGAGGACAAGCCGTACAAGATCTTCGGTGCGCAGGCCGAGGGCTGCTCGCCGGTGTCCGTCGCCTACAAGGCCGGGCACGACGTGGTCCGCCCGCAGAAGCCGGACACCATCGCCAAGTCCCTTGCCATCGGCAATCCGGCGGACGGGCCGTACGTCCTCGACATCGCCCGCCGTACGGGGGGTGCGGTGGAGGACGTCGACGACGAGCAGATCGTCGACGCGATCAAGCTGCTCGCGCGGACCGAGGGCATCTTCGCGGAGACCGCCGGTGGTGTGACGGTGGGTGTGACCCGCAAGCTGATCGAGAACGGTCTCCTCGACCCGACGAAGACCACGGTCGTCCTGAACACGGGGGACGGCCTCAAGACCCTCGACGCGGTGGCCGACACCGGCCTGACCGCCACGATCCGTCCGAACCTCGACTCCTTCCGAGAGGCTGGCCTCGCATGAGCGTGACCGTCCGCATCCCCACCATCCTGCGCACCTACACCGGCGGCAAGGCCGAGGTCACCGCCGAAGGGGCCACCCTCGGCGAGGTCATCGGCGACCTGGAGAAGAACCACACGGGTATCGCCGCGCGTGTCCTGGACGATCAGGGCAAGCTGCGCCGGTTCGTCAACGTGTACGTCAACGACGACGACGTCCGCTTCGAGCAGGGTCTGGAGACGGCCACTCCGGACGGGGCCGGCGTGTCCATCATTCCGGCCGTGGCCGGCGGCTGATCATTACCTTCGGTAACATCAGTTACCGAGCGTTCATCGAATTGCCCCCTCCGTGAGAGAAGCGGAGGGGGCAATTCAGTGTGGTTGAGCGCGGTACAGTTGGGGAAGGCGCTGCCGCACAGCAGGTTGGCTGCCTTTGTTTCTGCCTTGTGCCCGACAAGATGTAGCCAAAGTGTGCGCCTCTTTCGCGGCTTTTGTGAGCTTTGCGGGGCCCGACTTGCCCTGAATTCAGGCGAATTCTCGCCACATTCCGGATCGCGCGCGTCCTGAATTCTCGTCCGATTGACCTGTTGCAGACGGCAGTTGGGCAGATACATTCGGCCGCGGTCGACGCGTTCCGGCGCACGCCCCCAATCATGTGGGGGGTGAGGTCTGACCCGGATCCACGAAGTGTGGATCTGTGCAAGGGCCAGTAATAGGGGAGTTAGGCATGGCTCAGGGCACCGTCAAGTGGTTCAACGCGGAGAAGGGGTACGGCTTCATCGCGGTCGACGGTGGTGCGGATGTTTTCGTCCACTACAGCGCCATCCAGATGGACGGGTACCGCACCCTGGAAGAGGGGCAGCGGGTCGATTTCGAGATCTCACAGGGTCAGAAGGGGCCGCAGGCGGACATGGTCCGTCTGGCGACCGGCTGAATCGCGCCGGGTAACTGCAGCGACGTTCTTCTGTTCTTCTTCGAAGGGCTCGCACCTCTCACGGGGTGCGGGCCCTTCGGTGTGTCCGGGGTGCCGGGGCGCTGCAGCGGGGCCCTGTTCACCTGCGGATCCCTCCAGGGCGCTTGCGCCCGCCCGTCGCCCGACCACCACCCCTCAACGAGCACTCGCTTCGCGAGTGCGCCTTGCACTCTCGGGGGGCGAGTGCTAATCATTGGCGTTAGCACTCTGAAGGTGAGAGTGACAACGAAGGACCGGGTCGGTGAGGCCCGCAGGCCGGGTGGGGCAAGGAACCACAGGCGTGCGAGCCGTCCGTCGCGGGCGCGGGCGCGGTCCGAAGGAATCACCCCCAGTCCTGGAGGGACCACTTCACATGGCCAAGATCATCGCGTTCGACGAGGAGGCACGGCGCGGCCTCGAGCGCGGCATGAACCAGCTCGCGGACGCCGTGAAGGTGACGCTGGGCCCCAAGGGTCGCAACGTCGTCCTCGAGAAGAAGTGGGGCGCCCCCACGATCACCAACGATGGTGTTTCCATCGCCAAGGAGATCGAGCTCGAGGACCCGTACGAGAAGATCGGCGCCGAGCTGGTCAAGGAAGTCGCCAAGAAGACGGACGACGTCGCCGGTGACGGTACGACCACGGCGACCGTGCTCGCCCAGGCCCTGGTCAAGGAGGGCCTGCGCAACGTAGCCGCCGGCGCCAACCCGATGGCCCTCAAGCGCGGTATCGAGAAGGCCGTCGAGGCCGTCTCCGGTGCCCTGCTCGAGCAGGCCAAGGACGTCGAGACCAAGGAGCAGATCGCCTCCACGGCCTCCATCTCCGCCGCCGACACCCAGATCGGCGAGCTCATCGCCGAGGCGATGGACAAGGTCGGCAAGGAAGGCGTCATCACCGTCGAGGAGTCCCAGACCTTCGGTCTGGAGCTGGAGCTCACCGAGGGTATGCGCTTCGACAAGGGCTACATCTCGGCGTACTTCGCCACCGACATGGAGCGTATGGAGGCGTCGCTCGACGACCCGTACATCCTGATCGCCAACTCCAAGATCTCCTCGGTCAAGGACCTGCTCCCGCTCCTGGAGAAGGTCATGCAGTCGGGCAAGCCGCTGCTGATCATCGCCGAGGACGTCGAGGGCGAGGCCCTGTCGACCCTGGTCGTCAACAAGATCCGCGGCACCTTCAAGTCCGTCGCGGTCAAGGCCCCGGGCTTCGGTGACCGCCGCAAGGCGATGCTGAACGACATCGCCATCCTCACGGGCGGCGAGGTCATCTCCGAGGAGGTCGGTCTCAAGCTCGAGAACACCTCCATCGACCTCCTGGGCAAGGCCCGCAAGGTCGTCATCACCAAGGACGAGACCACCATCGTCGACGGTGCCGGCTCCTCCGAGCAGGTCCAGGGCCGGGTCAACCAGATCCGCGCCGAGATCGAGAACAGCGACTCGGACTACGACCGCGAGAAGCTGCAGGAGCGCCTGGCGAAGCTCGCCGGCGGTGTCGCGGTCATCAAGGCCGGTGCCGCCACCGAGGTGGAGCTCAAGGAGCGCAAGCACCGCATCGAGGACGCCGTGCGCAACGCGAAGGCGGCCGTCGAGGAGGGCATCGTCGCCGGTGGTGGCGTGGCGCTCATCCAGGCCTCCAGCGTCTTCGAGAAGCTGGACCTGGAGGGTGACGAGCTGACCGGCGCCAACGCCGTGAAGCTCGCCCTGGAGGCCCCGCTCAAGCAGATCGCCGTCAACGGTGGTCTCGAGGGCGGCGTCATCGTCGAGAAGGTGCGCAACCTGCCCGTCGGCCACGGCCTGAACGCCGCGACCGGTGAGTACGTCGACATGATCGCCGAGGGCATCATCGACCCGGCGAAGGTGACCCGCTCTGCCCTGCAGAACGCCGCCTCCATCGCCGCGCTCTTCCTCACCACCGAGGCCGTCATCGCCGACAAGCCGGAGAAGGCGGGCGCTGCCCCGGCCGGCGGCGGCATGCCGGGCGGTGACATGGACTTCTGATCGGCCCCGGTCGATCACCGTCCTTCAGTACCGAGGGCGGCACTCCCTGGAAACGGGGGGTGCCGCCCTCGGGCGTGCTCGGGGTCACAGGGGTTGTCGGGGGCCGGTGGAATGCCCGGGCAGGCCCGGGTCGTTGAGGCGGGAGGGCGGTTGATGCGCGCGCACATACCGTCTGGAATGCCCAGCTGAGTACCCGAATCCCCGACTCCGGCGCGAGGCCTGGGTGACATCGTCGTGGGTGACAGCAATGATTCAGGCAAGCAACCATCGACCTGACGGCGAGGAGTGCCCACCGTGACGACGACCGAGGCCCGAAACCCGGAGGTCCGTACCGTGTCGGGTGCGGTGCGCGGGCGCGCCGAGGACGGGCTGACCGTCTTCCGCGGTATCCCGTTCGCCGCGCCACCGGTCGGCGAGGCACGCTTCCAGGCGCCTCGCCCGGCCGAGGCGTGGGACGGCGTCCGGGACGCGTACGCCTTCGGCCCGCCGCCCCCGCAGGACGCGGGGGGTCTGGGCGGTGGCGTCGCACCGGAGGTGCCCCCGGGTGACGACTGGCTGACGGTCAACGTCTGGACACCCGACCCGGATCCGGCCGCCCGCCGCCCGGTCATGGTGTGGATCTACGGCGGCGCCTACAAGCTCGGCCACACGGGCAGCCCCGGCTACGACGCCCACCGCATCGCGCGGGACGGCGACGTCGTGGTCGTCACCCTGAACTACCGCGTCGGCATCGAGGGCTTCACCCGCATCGAGGGGGCGCCCGCCAACCGAGGTCTGCTCGACCAGGTCGCCGCGCTGGAGTGGGTACGGGACAACATCACGGCGTTCGGCGGCGACCCCGGCCAGGTGACCGTCTTCGGCGAGTCGGCCGGCGCCGGATCGGTGGCGGCCCTGCTCGCCATGGAGAGCGCGTCCGGACTGTTCTGCCGGGCCATCGCACAGAGCGTGCCGGGCACGTACTTCTCCGAGGCGCTGGCCCGTGACATCGCGACGGCGATCGCCGCGGAGGCGGGCCTGCGTCCGACGGCCGCCGACCTGTCCACGATCGACCCGCACCGGCTGACCTCGGCGGGCGCGGCACTGGGCGCGAAGATGCTCCAGTACGTGGACAGGTGGGGCCGGGCCGCCCCCACCCAGACCCCGTTCTCCCCGGTGGTCGACGGCGAGGTCCTGCCGGTCACGCCCTGGGCGGCGCTGAAGGCCGGGGCCGCCCGGGACGTGGAACTGGTCGTCGGCCACAACCGGGACGAGTTCCGGCTGTTTCTGGCGATGAGCAGGCAACTGGGGAGGATCACGGAGGAGCAGGAGCGGGGGGCGCTGCGAATGTTCGCGCCCGGCGCGGCGGGTCAGTCGGACGCGGCGAGTCAGTCGGGCGAGGACAGGTACCGTGCCGCGTTCCCCGACGCCTCGCCGGGCGAGCTCTACGAACGCGTCCAGACCGACTGGCTGTTCGCCATGCCGAGTCTCCATCTGGCCGAGGCGCAGGTCGCGGGTGGCGGCCGGGCCCATGTCTACGAACTGACCTGGCCGGCGCCGGCCATCTCGGGCGCCATGGGTGTCTGCCACGGCCTCGACATCCCGTTGCTCTTCGGCACGTTCGGCGCCGATCTCGGCCTGCTGCTGTTCGCCGGGGAGGTCACGGCTGAGGCGGAGGCGCTGTCGGCCCGTTTCCGGCGGTCCTGGACGGCGTTCGCGAGGACCGGCGACCCGGGCTGGCCGGCGTACGACACCGAGGCGCGGCTGGTGCAGGTGCTGGACGCGGAGCCGCAGGTCAGGGCGTACCCAGAGGAGTCGAGGCGGCTGTGGGAGGGGTACGAGTTCGCGGCGCTGCCGTTGTTGGACTGAGGTCTCTTGGGCCGAGGTCTCTACAGGTTGCCGAGCGGCTCGATGTCGACGCGTACCGGGGTTCCCCACACCCGCACCACCTCGTAGTCGGTGAACTCGTGCACCAGCCGGTACGCCATGGCGGCGTGGGGCCCGCGGCGCTGGGCCGCGAGATACAGCTCGGCCTCCCGCCGGTCCCGGCGGGGCGTACCGCACAGCTGCCACACCTGGCCGTTCCACAGCTCCGGCAGCCAGCGCTGCTGGGGCTGCGGGCGGTCCTCCCGGACGCCGTAGCGGGAGGGGGCGGGGTCGGCGGAGTACGCGGGTGCGGGGCCGTTGATCTCGGAGCGGCGGGCCGCGCGACGCCGGGTCTCGCACAGCAGACAGAGGTCGTGCGCATTCTCGTCGACCGGCCCGTTGGGATGCTCGTGACACCGGGTGGTCGGCGCGGCGGCGCTGACGCTGTCCTCCAGCAGGTCAAGGGCCCGCTTCAGATCGGCCTTGACCTCGTGCAGCCGGGCGTCGGGCGTGTCCCCGGTCAGCGTTTCCCCATGCTCGCCGAGAAGACGCAGCGCGCGGCCGAGGGCGGTGAGCTGGGCGTGGTTCATGGGGTGGGGCTCCTGCGGTCGCGGGGGGCTCGGTCAGGTACTGCGGCCGACCTTCAGCACATGGACTGTCACGGTGTCGCCGTCCGGGCGGTACAACACGCGCCAACTTCCGATGTGCAGCCGGTAGTAGCCGGAGGCACCGAGGGCGTGAGCTGCCTCCGGGCGGGGGTCGTCAGCGAGTGCGCCTACCGCTGCGGCTGCTGCCTTCGCTCCCACAGGGTCGACGGCGCGCAGTCGCCGGAACTCGTTCATGGCAGGGTGCTCCCAGACCACCGTATGCGTCACGAAGCGGCTTCCCGTCGGTCCTCGGCCTCGAGCTGGGCCATGAACTCGTCGTGAGACAGGGAAGGACCGGACGCAGCCACCTCGCGGGCCCGTGCCTCCGCGATGTCCGCCTCGTCACGCAGCCGCTGTAGCTCTTCCAACTCGCTTATCGGGATGAGGGCGGCGGCGGGCCTGCCGTACTCCGTGATCAGGATGTGCTCCTGACCGTGCCGGACCCGGCCAACCAGCTGACCCAGTTGGTTGCGGGCTTCCACGAGCGGATACGTCTCCATGCAAAGACTGTACACACCTGCGAGTGTGTGCGATGCGCTCATCCGACTCACCTTCCTGACATGGCGGCGCGAATCCCCGAGGCGCGAGCGTGGACCACGGAGGCGGGGAGAACAGCGTCGGTGCGGTACCTGGGTCCGTGATCACCTCGGCAGGTGGCGCATACACCGCCCGGCAATGCTTCCGGGCGGCCTGGGATGCCGCACTTGGCGCACTCCAGGATGCGCAGGGGCGGATGCGGGGGCGGGGTGGGTGCGGGTTGCGGCGGGAGCTTGGTGGTGAGGCGCCGGTGCACCAGGGCCGCCGGGTGGTGGACCGGGGTGGGCAGGCCGGCGGTCAGGGCGCGGAGGACGTCCGTGTCGGTAGCGCCTCGGGCGTACCACTCGGTGACCAACGGGGCGAGGGCCGCGCAGTCGGCGGCTGAGAGGGACAGGGCGGGGGCCTCGCGGCCGAGGGCGGCGAGGAGGATGTGGGCGCGGGAGCGGGTCTGGGCCGGGCGGTCGGGGACCGGTTGTGGCTCCCTCGGTACGTCGCCCCGGGTGAACGCCGCCCACCAGTCGTCGTCACGTGCGGTACGGCTGAACCACGATCGGGTGATCCAGTGTGCGGACCCGGAGTCGGCGGTCAGATGTTCGCGCCCCCGGCGCAAGTGCCCGGCCCGTTGGAGGTTGTTGAGGGCGGTGCGGAGGGCGCATTGTCCGTACGTCAGCGCCTTGGCCAGCGTCTTTACGGAAATGTCGGCGCCCTCGGGGAGCCGGTCGATGTACGCGGCGATGGCGGCTTCGCGGGGCGGGAGGTGCGCGAAGTCGTGCGCGGTACGGGGGTGTTGGTCGGGGACGGAACGCTTGCCGTACCCCGGCTTCGCCATCGGGTGGGAGAAGGCGTGCGCGGGCAGGAAGGCAGCACTAAGCTTGGCTTCAGCCATGGGATCGAACTTGTCCTTCGATCTCGTAGGTCAGGCCCCCGCAGGTGTTGCTAGCACCTGGCGGGGGCTGTTCGTTATCCGGGCACGCTAGACGACTGTGACTGTGCGTGGCAAGCCGAACGCGTCAAGTCAACACGCGGGGAGGGTGGGTGGGTTGAGGCCTTCCACCCATTCCTTGAAAAGAGGGCTCGGAGCTGGGGGCTTGAGCTTCGGGCCGGGCCGGGCCGGTCGGTGGTCAGCCCATGCTCTTGGCGCCGTCCAGGGACTCCCGGATGATGTCGGCGTGGCCGGCGTGCTGGGCGGTCTCGGCGGCGATGTGCAGCAGCACCCTGCGGGCCGACCATCGAGCCCCTGGCTTGTTCCACGGGGCCTTGGGCAACGGGTGGGTGGCGTTCAGGTCGGGCAGGGCCGTGACGAGTTCGTCCGTCCGGCGGGCCGTCTCGTCGTAGTCGGCCAGCACACCGGCCAGCGTCTCGCCGGGCAGCATCCGGAACTCGTCGGCCCGCCGGGCGAAGTCGGCCTCGGTCATGGCGGTGAAGTCGGGCATCGCCGACGGGCCGTTGAGGATGAAGTCCGCCCAGTTCCGCTCCACCGACGTGACGTGTTTGATCAGGCCGCCCAGGCACAGCTCGCTGACGGTGGTCCGCTGCCCGGCCTGTTCGTCGGTGAGGTCGCGGGTGGTGAAGCGCAGGAAGTGCCGGCTGTGGGCCAGCATTTCCAGCAGGTCGGTGCGCTCGTCGGTGGGGATGGCGTGTGTGGTGTCGGTCATGGGGCCACGTTAGAAGTCATTGAGGTCAGATACTGACCTCAATGACCGCCTCGACGAATGTCGTCCACGCCTCCGGCCGGAACACGAGCTTCGGGCCCCGGGGGGTTTTGGAGTCGCGGACCGGGATGAGGGTGGGGAGGAAGTCGTGGGTCACTTCCAGGCAGTCGCCCCCGCTGCCGCCGCTGTAGCTGGACTTGTGCCAGGTGGTCGCCGCGTCCTGGTCGTACTCAGGGTTGCTCCTCATGTCCGTAATCCTGCGCCATCGCCTCGATCACGGCCAGGGAGTTCTCCGGCGAGAGCGCGTGGGCGGTGAGGAGTCCGTAGGTCAACCGCTGATACCTGACCGTCGCCGGGTCGTCCTCCAGCCTTCCGGTGCCGACTCCTTCGAAGTAGACAAGCGGTGGTGCGTCTTCGAAGTCCATCAGCTTGATGGCCCCCTCCATCGCCGGATGTGCCCCCGCATCGAACGGCAGCACCTGCACGATCGCCCGCTTCCGGTGGATCACCGAGGCGAGGTATCGCAGCGCCTCCGCCATCACCTCACGCCCACCCGTCACCCTGCGCAAGGCGGCCTCGTCGATCACCGCCCACAACAAGGGCTCTGTTGGATCGATGAGGATGCGCGCCCGCTCCATCCGGGCCATCACCAGCTCCTCGATCACCTCGTCCGGTGCCGTCGGCTGGTAGGCGCGGCACACCGCCCGTGCATACGCGGGAGTCTGGAGCAGACCGGGGATCAGGAGAGGCGTGTACTGCCGGATCTCCGTCGCGGCTTCCTCCGCCTCCGCCGCCTCCGCGAAGTGCTCCGGATACTTCGACTTCGCCGCCGCCCTGCAGTTCCGTAGGAAGAGTCCTCTGTCTCCAGGACCTCGTCCAGCATGCGCGCGTACTCCGGCTGCATCCGCCGTGTCCCCGCCTCCAGCTGGCCGATGAACGACCCGCTCAGGAACAGCCGTTGGCCCAGTTCGTCCTGGCTGAGGCCGGCCTTCTCTCTCGCTTGAATCCTCCCCTCCCTGAAGGGGAGGGGATTCCTGGCTCAGGCCGCCTCCTGGAGCAGCGCTCCAGGAGGTCTTCCGCCATCAGCACCAGCCGGGTCGAGACCAGCCCGGACGAGCATCACGCGGGCGGAGTTCTTGTCCCGCGGGGACACGGCTCCGCACGCGGTGCAGGTGTAGGTGCGCTCACCCAGCGGCAGGCGATGCTTGGCTCTCGCATCGCAGTGCGCGCAGTCCATCGTGGTGTGCGCGGGGTGGACCAGACGGATGTCCCGCCCGTGCTTGCGGCCCATCTCGATCAGAGCGGCCTTGGTGGCGCCGATGGCGGCGTCAGCGGCCTTGCGGGCCATGGAGGTCCTGGCCAGGAACTTCGCCCGGAAGTCCTCGACCGCGACGGCATCATGGTCGCGGACCACCTTCTTGGCCCACTTACGGCCAGTGTCCTCCCGCTGCCTGGCGACCTTCTTGTGCGCCTTCGCCCGCAGGTGTTTCGCCTCGCGGTAGCCCTTCGATGCCGCTTGTCCCTTCTTCGGCCTGCGGCGGGCCATCATCCGGTCGTACCGGGTCAGCTTCGCCCGGGCCTTCCTGCCGTGCCCGGCGTGCGGCAGGTCGTGCGCGTCGGAGGTGGTGGTCGCGGTCTCCTTCACGCCCCAGTCGACACCTAGGCGGTTTCGTTTGGATCATCGGGCGGACCAGAGGAAGATGCCTGCGATGTGGAGTCCGGCCAGGTAGATGGTGGCGGTCTTCTCGTAGC